>NZ_CAMPKE010000011.1 GCF_946887195.1 uncultured Halomonas sp. | reverse complement strand
TGGCGTCCCATAGGGGGTTCGAACCCCTGTTACCGCCGTGAAAGGGCGGTGTCCTGGACCACTAGACGAATGGGACGCAGACCTTGCCTCGTCGAGGTGGCGCGTATAGTAATTAGCGCGATGACGGGTGTCAAGCGCGGGGGCAACCGGCATGCGCAGCCATCGATATGGCGATCGAGATGCCGCGAAAACGAGCACCAAAATGTACTGGAAAATCGCCCCGTTCTCGTTGTCTCATGGCATTATCCGGTGAAAACCGGTATCGCTAAACGGGAGGAACGTCATGCGCAACAAACTTCACAAGAGCGACGCCGAATGGCGTGAACAGCTCACCCCCGAGCAATACCGCGTGACGCGCGAAAAAGGCACCGAGCCGCCTTTCAGCGGCGACCACGGCGTCAGTGGCGAACACGGCATCTACCACTGCGTTTGTTGCGGTGCCGCACTGTTCGAGAACGAGCACAAATTCGAGGCCGGCTGCGGCTGGCCAAGCTTCGATCGCCCGCTGGCCCAGGCCGCCGTCGAGGAGCACGCCGACAATACGCATGGCATGCAGCGCACCGAAGTGGTCTGCTCGCGTTGCGATGCCCATCTCGGCCACGTCTTTCCCGACGGCCCCCCGGAATCCACCGGCTTGCGCTACTGCATCAACTCAGTGGCGCTGGGTTTTCACGCCGGCGAATAGCTTCGCTCACGCGAGCCGTAACGGGCGTCTATCTGCTAGGATAGGCGCCCGTTTTCATGCTACCGCTCAAGGTGACGATAATGCTCGGTTGGTACCCGGGACACATGAACAAGGCCCGCCGCCAGATCAAGGAGGCGCTGCCGGAGATCGACGTCGTGCTCGAAGTGCTCGACGCCCGCCTGCCCTACTCCAGCGCCAATCCGATGCTTGCCGAACTCACCGAGCACAAGCCGGTATTGAAGATTCTCTCGCGCGCCGATCTTGCCGACCCTGTGCGCACTATCGAATGGGTCGAGCATTTCGACGCCCAGCCGGATACCCGCGCGCTGGCGGTAACCACTACCAATGCCCGCGAACTGAAGCGCATTCCCAAACTATGTCACGAATTGGCTGGCCGAGTGCGCGCCGATCGCGACGTGCGGGTAATGGTCATGGGTATCCCCAACGTCGGCAAATCGACGCTGATCAACGGGCTCGCCGGGCGCAAGATCGCCAAGACCGGTAACGAGCCGGCGGTCACCAAGCGCCAGCAGAAAATCCGCATCGACGGGCGCATCGCGCTGATCGACACTCCCGGCGTGCTATGGCCGAAGATCGAGAACCAGGCCAGCGCCTATCGCCTCGCCGCCAGCGGCGCGATCCGCGACACGGCCATCGATTATCTCGAGGTAGCGATCGTTGCCGCCGCCGAGCTGGCCAAGCGCTACCCCGATCACCTCAGCGAACGCTTCAAGCTCAAGTCGCTACCCGCCTATACACCCACACCCGGCGCCGCCGAGATCGAGGTCGACGGGCCCCGGCACATCGATCTGCTGGCACTGGCCGGTTTCGATGGCCAGGCCATTGTCAGCGAGATCGCCAGCAAGCGCGGCGGCCTGCGCCCCGGCGGCGAAGTCGATCTGCATCGGGGTGCCGAGGTGCTGCTGCACGAACTGCGCGATGGCAAGCTGGGCCGTCTCACGCTGGAAACGCCCATCGACATCCCCGCGCCAATCGCCGAAGCCGAAGAATCGGGCGGCCCGGCCTGACGTTCGCCCGCCGCTTTGGCAGGCCCATCGCGCCAAGGTATGCTATGCGCTGCTCGCGCCCTAGGAATGCTAATGGACACCCCAGCCCCGCTCAGGAAATCGCACAAGCTCGATAACGTCTGCTACGACATTCGCGGCCCGGTACTCGAACACGCCCGGCGTCTCGAGGACGAAGGCCAGCGCATCTTGAAGCTCAACATCGGCAACCCCGCGCCGTTCGGCTTCGAGGCACCCGAGGAAATTCTCCAGGATGTGATGCGCAACCTGCCGACCGCGCAGGGTTACTGCGACTCCAAGGGACTCTATTCGGCGCGCAAGGCGATCATGCAGGAGTGTCAGCGCAAGGACATCACCGGTGTCGGCATCGAGGACATCTTCGTCGGCAACGGCGTCTCCGAGCTGATCGTGATGGCCATGCAGGCGCTGCTCAACGATGGCGACGAAGTGCTGATTCCGGCGCCCGACTATCCGCTATGGACCGCTGCCGCCAATCTTGCCGGCGGCCGGCCGGTGCATTACCTGTGCGACGAGCAGGCCGACTGGGCGCCGGATATCGCCGATATTCGCGCCAAACTCACCAGCCATACCCGCGCCATCGTGCTGATCAACCCCAACAATCCCACCGGCGCCGTCTATCCGCCCGAAGTGATCAGGGAGTTACTGACGATCGCCCGCGAGCACGCCCTGGTGGTGTTCTCCGATGAGATCTACGACAAGATCCTCTATGACGACGCCGAGCATGTCGCCACCGGCGCGCTGGCCGATGAAGATCAGTTGGTGGTCACGCTCAACGGCCTGTCGAAGAGTTACCGTTGTGCCGGCTTCCGCTCCGGCTGGATGATTCTCTCGGGCAACGTGGCCAAGCAGCATGCCGAGGACTTCATCCAGGGTCTCAACATGCTGGCCTCGATGCGCCTGTGCGCCAACGTGCCGGCGCAACACGCCATTCAGACCGCGCTCGGCGGGTATCAGTCGATCAACGATCTGGTATTGCCGGGTGGGCGCCTGCGTGCGCAGCGCGATATCACCCACGAGAAGCTAAACGCCATCCCCGGCGTCTCGTGCGTCAAGGCCAAGGGCGCACTCTACGCCTTCCCCCGCCTCGATCCCAAGGTATTCAACATCCAGGACGATGCCAAACTGGTGCTCGACCTGCTTTTGCAGGAAAAGATTCTGCTGGTGCAGGGCACCGCCTTCAACTGGCCCGAGCCCGATCACGTGCGCATCGTCACCCTGCCCTGGGCCGATCAGCTCGACGACGCACTGGATCGCTTCGCGCGATTCCTGAGTCGCTATCGCCAGTGACCGCGCCCGGCAGGCAAACGTCCGCCGCTTGAGATTAACATTGCGTGACACCTTGAAACCCAAGCGGCGAGGACGTATCTAAGAGGCCAATAAGAATCCGAATACCGGTATTCCCGACGATCGAGGATCGCCCCCATGATGCGTATCATCCTGTTTCTGGCCACCAACCTGGCGGTGGTGCTGGTCGCCAGCATCACGCTGCGCCTGCTCGGCGTGGAGCCCTACCTGAACGCCAACGGGCTGAACATGAACGCCCTACTGATCTTCTGCTTCGTCTTCGGCATGGCCGGCTCGCTGGTTTCGCTGTTCATCTCCAAATGGATGGCCAAGAAAAGTACCGGCACCCAGGTCATCGATACGCCGCGCAACGCCACCGAGCAGTGGCTGGTCGACACCGTTACCGAGCTGGCGCGCGAAGCCGGCATCAAGACGCCTGAAGTCGGTATCTTTCCGGCGCAGCAATCCAACGCCTTCGCCACTGGCTGGAACAGGAACGATGCCTTGGTGGCGGTCTCCGCGGGCCTGCTCAATCGCATGCGCCCGGAGGAAATCCGTGCGGTGCTGGCACACGAGATTGGCCATGTCGCCAATGGCGACATGGTCACCCTGGCGCTGATCCAGGGCGTGCTCAACACCTTCGTGATGTTCTTCGCGCGCGTCGTCGCGCAACTGGTCGACAGCTTCCTGCGCCGCGACGATAACGGCGGCCTGGGTTTCATGGGCTATTTCGCGGTGGTGATCGTCGCCGAGATCGTCTTCGGCCTGATCGCCTCGATCATCGTTGCCTGGTTCTCGCGCTTTCGCGAGTACCGCGCCGACTCCGCCGGCGCCCGGCTCGCCGGCAGCGGCGCGATGATCAACGCTCTCGCCCGCCTCAAGGCCGAGACGCAACTGCCCGATCAGATGCCCGATACGTTGACCGCCTTCGCGATCACCACCGGCCAATCCCGCAAGATCATGGAGCGGCTGTTCGCCAGCCACCCACCGCTGGACGAGCGTATCCGCGCCCTCAAGGAGTCGGCCTACCGGCAGTAAGCGCTCGCTATCAGCACAGGCCATGAACGACGAAGCCCATCTCACAGATGGGCTTCGTCATTACGGAATCCGGCTGATTATCGCGATCAGGATGACTTGCTGGCCAGTTTCAGCTTGAACCCATACCCTTCGATGGCATCGCGCAGCTCACCCGCGTTCTTCTTCAGATCGACTCGCAGCGTTGAGAACTCGCGGCGCGCCGGGTATTCGGCACGGTAGCGATCGAAGCCGGCGGCCATGCCCAGGCGGCGCCGGTAACGCTCGAAGCCCACCATGTCGCGGCGTACGTCGTAGCAGGCGCGCACGCACAGCGCCAGTGCCTCCAGTGGCGGCGCCCAGGCGGTGAGCACGATCTTGCGCAGCCATGGATCGGGCTTGAGCTGGCCCAGCTTGCGCCGCGCGGGCAGGCCGTAATGGCGCATCAGCGCCTGATAGATCAGCTCGGTGCCGCGCATCTTGCCGTCCAGACTGTACCCGGCGATATGCGGTGTGGCGATATCGACCAGGCCGTAGAGCGCCTCGTCGATTGCCGGCTCGTTCTCCCATACGTCGATGACGGTGCGCAGGTCGTCCTGGCTTTCGAGGCGCTGGCGCAGCGCGGCATTGTCCAGACAGGCGCCACGCCCGGCATTGATCAACCAGGTGCCTGGCTTGAGCGCCGCGATGCGCTCGGCGTTCATGAGATGCCGAGTGGGGTGAGCGCCCTCGGTGGTCAGCGGCGTATGCAGGCAAATGATATCGGCCTGCTCGATCAACGTGTCGATATCGACGAACTCCCCGCTTGCCTCCTCGGCCTCGGCACGCGGCGGATCGCAGAGCAGGCAATCGACATCCAGTTCGCTCAATCGGCGGCGCAGGCGTTCACCGACGTTGCCGACCCCAACGATGCCGACACGGCGCTGGCTCAGCGAGAAATCCTCTTCGTCGGTCAACATCAGCAGACTCGAGAGCACGTAGTCGACGACCGATTCGGCATTACAGCCCGGTGCGCTGGCGAAACCGATCTGGCGCTCGCGGAGATAATCGAGATCGACATGGTCGGTGCCGATCGTGCAGGTACCGACGAAACGCACCCGCGAACCTTCCAGCAAGGCGGCATCGACCCGTGTGATGGAGCGCACGATCAGGATATCCCGATCGCGTACCGCATCCGCAGTGATCTCACGGCCCGGCAGGCGGGTAATCTCACCCAGTTCACCGAAGAACTCATCGGCCAGCGGAATGTTGCGATCCACTAGAATGCGCATGACGTTCGCTCCTTGTTCGCGGCCAGCGGGCGGTTACAATGACGCAACCGCACGGCGCTGGTCATCTTAGGCCGCGCCGCTGAACGCGACAAGCCGATCTCAATCCAGGAGCCGCCGTGATCGTCCGTTGGGAAAGCCACCATGATTATGTGCTCGTGCATATCCATCAGGACATGTTCGGCGACTGGATATTCATTCGCGCCTGGGGCCAGATCGGCACTCAATTCGGCGGGCTGAAGCATCAATTGGCCGACAGTCACGAGCAAGCGATGATGTGGCTCGACGATGTCGCGCACATCCAAGCCTCGCGCGGCTTTCATAAAGTGCTCGAAGCCCGCGAGGATAGCCCCGAGGGCCGCGATGCGGTGCGCCAGCTCTCGCTGCTCGATAACTGAATCAGCCGAGAAAGCGCCGCCCCCTGATTTGCCTTGCGCCACGCGGTGTTGAATCCATCTCCTGGGTCTCGTTCGCCACCGGCGCCAACAGCCCCCGCGTATCGAGCCATGCCGCCAAACGCTCGGCCTCGAAGCCACGCTCGAGTTCCACTCCATCGGCATCCGCCAGTACCGGAATGCGCACGCCATAGCGCAGAGTCAATGCGTCGTCGTTGGCGATCTCGATGCGCTCGAGTTCGATATCCGCCACACCCTGGCGTGCCAGTTCGTTCTCGAGCCGCTCACACAGATGACAACCCAGCGTGGTGTAGAGCGTCAGCCGGCTCATACCCCCTCCCGATGACGAATCAGAAAGCAGTGATGCAGATCGGGGCGGCGTTGGCCGAATAAAGAGCGGGTCGAATGACTCATGCACCCTCCCGATGGCGGATCAGGAAGCAGTGATGCAGGTCGGGGCGGCGTTGAAAGTCCGGATCGAAGGTCTTCGCCGAGATATCTTCCACCATGTAGCGGCTCGCCACCGCGTCGTCCAGACGAAAACGCCGCTGATTGTTGGAGAACACCAGCGTACCGCCGGGCGCCAGTCGCGCCATCGCCAGATCCAGCAGGCGGGCATGATCGCGCTGGATATCCAGCGTATCGTCCATTTTCTTCGAGTTGGAGAAGGTCGGCGGATCGAGAAAGATCAGGTCGAATTCACTGCTGGCGGTTTGCAACCAGCGCAGGCAATCGTCGCGTACCACCCGATGGCGGCTCGTATCGAGCCGGTTGAGCGCCAGATTGTCGCGCGCCCAGTCCAGATAGCTGTTCGATAGATCGACACTGACGCTGTCGCTGGCACCACCCTTCTCGCCGCCCAGGGCCGCCTGCACCGTAGCGGTGCCGGTATAGCAGAAGAGATTGAGAAAGCGCTTGCCGGCGGCCATCTCGCCCAGCAGTCGCCGTACCGGACGATGATCGAGAAACAGCCCGGTATCCAGATAATCGCGCAGATTGACCCATAGCAGGGCGTTACCCTCGCGTATCTGAAAACGCTCGCCGCTACTATCGCGCTTCTGGTACTGGGCCTTGCCGGCCTGCCGCTCGCGCTGCTTGAGATACACGCGATCGGGGCGCACGCCGAGCACCTCGGGGATCACCCCCAGCGCATCCAGCAAGCGACGCTGGGCCTGGTTGGGATTGATCGTCCTGGGCGGGGCGTACTCCTGCACATGCACGCGTTCGCCGTAAACATCCACCGCCAGCGCATATTCCGGCATGTCGGCATCGTACAGCCGGTAACAGGTTTCGCCACTGGCCTTGAGCCATTTCTTCAGCCGCTTGCGGTTCTTCTCCAGACGATTGGCAAACATCTGCGCGCCTTCGGAGCGCGCCGGCTTGGCGTCCGCCGTTTGCTCGCGCTCATCGCCTGAGGCGTCAGCCGCGGTATCAGGCACCGTCATCATCAACAGCTTGCAATCCAGCGCGCCATTCTTGAACGCGTACTGCTTGTCGGCGCGCAGCCCGGTACGATGACCGAGATCCGGGTTGCCGGTGAATAGTGCCAGGCGCCAGCCGGGGAACTCACGGCGCGCGCGCTCGCCCAGTGCGGCGTAGAGCGGCACCAGCTCGGGCAACTCGCCGAGCCGCTCGCCGTAAGGCGGATTGGTGAGGATCAACCCCGGCGTCTCGGCATCGGCAGGACGTGTGAGCTGGGTTACGCCACCGCCTTGAAAGTCGATCAGCGCGGGAATGCCCGCGCGCATGGCATTGGATTTGGCGGCAGCCAGCGCCTGCGGGCTCTGGTCGAACCCGTACAGGCGCGACTTGATGCGCCGCCGCCCCAGGCTCGCGCGCGCCTCGGCCTCGCGCTTGAGTTCACGCCAGAGCGGCTCGCCATGGCCGGCCCAGCCGTGAAAGCCGTAACGTTCACGCTGCAAGCCAGGCGCGACATCGGCCGCCATCAATGCGGCTTCGATCAACAGCGTACCCGAACCGCACAGCGGGTCGATCAATGGCTCGCCACGCCTGGCACGCGCCGGCCAGTCGGCACGCACCAGAAGCGCTGCGGCAAGGTTCTCCTTGAGCGGTGCATGGCCCTGCTCCCGGCGGTAACCGCGCTGATGCAAGCTGGCTCCGGCAAAGTCGATGCCCAAGGTCAGCCGGCCACGGTGCAAATGCGCGTAAACGCGCAGATCGGGCTCGCGCAGCTCCACACAGGGCCGCTCGCGCCCCGCTTCGCGAAGTGCGTCAACGACGCCGTCCTTGACCGTCTGGGCACCGAAACGGGTATGACGAATCTGCTCGGATTGGCCGTGAAAATCCACCGCGAAGCTGGCGCCTGACGCTAGATGCCGCTGCCAATCGATCTGCTGAGTGGCTGCCTTGAGAGCCTCGGGGCGTTCGATGCCCTCATCGCGAGCCAGGCATAGAACGACCCGATTGGCGAGACGCGACCATAGGCAGATACGGTAAGCCGCCGACAGGGGCGCGCTGAAGTGCACGCCTGCCACGGTAGTCTTGGTAACTTCGCCGCCCAGTGCGACGAGTTCGCTGGCCAGCAGTTCCTCGATGCCCTTCGGGCAGGTTGCGAATAGACGCGCGTCTTCGGCGATTCGAGACTCAGCCATGAGAGTAAGGCTCCGTCGTCATATGCCCTTATGTTCCTTTGGTTTCAATTTGGTAACGTTCGTGTGACAAATTACGACTCGACAGGCCACTGCCTATTGGACTAAAAGTTAATCCTAGTAGCTACTAAAAACGCATGCGTTCCTGTCCGGACCTTCAGAAATCGCGACAGCGATGCCTTTCGCATTGCTTTTGCAAATCTCGGTACAACTTCGGTTCTTCTCAAGAGGTCATCCGATGAAACGACAGAAACGTGATCGCTTCCAGCGCGCTTATGTTCACGGTTACAAGGCCGGTGTAGGGGGTCGCTCCCGTGATGATTGTCCTAGTCAGGATATCAATCTTCGCGAATACTGGATGAGCGGTTGGCGTGAAGGTCGAGGGGATCAGTGGGACGGAATGACAGGTGTCTCCGGTATTCACAAAAATCCCATGGTGTTGTAGCGCTAATTCGAACGTTCATCGAGCGCCGCTCGGTGAAAAGATTGCTCTTAAGGCCCATGCCGATGCGTGGGCCTTTCTATTGCGGTATGCAAACTACGTTATCGCGCCAGCGCCTGCGCGCACTCACCGACCAGCCCTGGCCCCCGGTAGATGAACCCCGTGTAGAGCTGTACCAGATCGGCGCCGGCATCGCGCTTGGCGGTGGCCGCCGTGGCGCTATCGATCCCACCGACACCGATAATGGGCATCCGGGGCAATTGACGACGCAACTCGCGGACCACCGCATTGGAGGCCTCAAACACCGGTCTTCCGGATAGCCCGCCCTGCTCGTCGCCGTGCGCCAAGCCAACGACCGCATCACGCGCGATGGTGGTATTGGTGGCGATTACCGCATCGATCTCATTGGCGGCCAATGCCCGCGCCACCAACACAGTCTCTTCGGACGTCATGTCGGGAGCTATCTTCACGGCCAGCGGCACACGCCGGCCAGTCGCGCGATCGAGACGCAAACATTCGCCGCGCAGTGCCCCCAATAACGTATCGAGATGCTCGCCGAACTGCAGATTACGCAGCCCCGGTGTATTCGGCGATGAGATATTGACGGCAATGTAATGCGCGTGCGCGTGCGCCTTGGTCAGGCAGATCAGGTAATCGTCCACCGCCCTTTCCACCGGCGTGCTCAGGTTCTTGCCGATGTTGATGCCGATCACCCCATCGAAGCGACTCTTGGCCACGTTGGCAATCAGATGATCGATGCCGGCATTGTTGAATCCCATGCGATTGATGATCGCGCCTCTTTCGGGCAAGCGAAACAGCCGTGGCCGGGGGTTGCCACCCTGCGGCTCGGGCGTCACCGTGCCGACCTCGATGGAACCGAAACCCAGCGCGGCGAGTGCATCCAGATGGTCGGCGTTCTTGTCTAGCCCGGCCGCCAGCCCCACCCGATTGGGAAAGCGTAGCCCCATCACCTCGACCGGATCGACGATCCGTCGCCCGGCACCCAGCATGCCAGACAGCTTCAGCCGATGAGTGGCATCCAGTGCGGATAACGACAAACCGTGAGAGGTTTCAGGATCCAGGCGGAATAGAATCGAGCGGGCAAGCGCGTACATCGTCGTGCGTCTCGGCGTTGGGAGGAAGGCGCCGCGCAGTATAACGCAGACGCAACGCTCCGGCGACGCGGCCTGCCGCATCGCCGGGGCATTATTGACTAGCGCTTACTGGAGTGTATCGAGTTGTTGCACGCGCAGCGTGTAGTTATTGACGCCACTCCTGGCGGCACCGAACTTCTGGCCATCGACCCAGACGGTGTAACGCCCCGGTTGCAACACGGTTTCGATGGCGAAGTCACCTTCGAAGCCCTCGCCGGCATCGCTGGCCACGACATTGCCGCTGGCATCGAGCAGGCGCGCCTCGAGGCGATAATCGTCCTGGCTACCGATCATCGTCGAACTGGCGATCGACACCGTGCCGGCCTCGGCCACATCGAAGCTGAGCACTTCGCCCTGATAGCGAATATCGACATCGGCGACGATCTCGTCGAACGCGCGCGGAGCATCCTCCTCGGCCTGCGGCGCGCTATCGGCGCTAGCGTCGTCGGCAGCCGCGGCGGCAGGCTTCGGCGCGGCAATTGTCGCCACGGCATCTTCATTGCTGACGAAGGCCGTCGTCGTGCCATCGTCGTCGCCGCTATCGAACAGGATACCCGAACCGCCTTCGATACCGCTCTCATCGCTACTCAGGCGCTGACCGCTGGCACTCAGACCGGCCACCTGAACGGTATACGAGTTGCCACCGGTGGATTCGCTACCGAACTTGTTGGCCTTGACACGCAGCACGTATTTGCCCGGCTCGAGATTCTCGACCAGATGCAAGCCACCGCTTTGACCCTGGGCGTCGCCAGTGGCGATGACGTTGCCCTGGGCGTCGAGCAGCGATGCCTGAATATAATAGTCGTTCGACTCACCGGCTATCGTTCCACTGGTGAATACATAGCGGCCCGACTTATCGACGGTGAACGCATGCTCGTGAGTGCCGTCGAAACCGAAGCTCTGGCTGCGCGCATCGGTCCGCGACGTCAAGTACTTGCTGATATCGACCTTGGCAGCCGCTTCCTGCGCATCCTGCAATGCTGCGCTCTGGGCCAGTGCCAGTGGCGCCGTGGTAGCGAGTCCCAGCGTCACGACGAGGGAAAACACACGATATTTCATGGGGCCTCTCTGAATGGGATTGACCGGTTCGTGGCACAGCATACCAGACCGAGCGATGCCGGCGCGGCTGTATCGCACAATCAAATCCGCCATGATTCCACGCTGGCCGGTTCAGTGACGACACGGCACCGAGCGGAGCCCGCCCGGTGCCGTGTCGTTTAACGCTCCAGTCAGCGACTCATTGGTTTCCACCGTTGCTCTCGGCCAGATCGACCAGCTCCCGGATGGCCACCGCGAACAGCGGGAAGCCGCCCTGGGTGCCGGCGCGCACCTCGTCGAGCAGGCCGCTCCAGCGCTCATACAGCGCGCTGTGGCGCTGCAGCCAGTGTTCGACCCGCGGCTCCACCTCGCGCGGTGCATCGTCCATTCTCAGCACGTTCACCGACAACGATAGCTGCTGGCGATCGAGATCGTCGCGAAAGGTTTCGCGGGCCTGGGCCTGCCAGGTATCGCGGACCACAAGCGCATTGACCTGCTCGCTCATCCACGGCAACTCGAGGCGATGGCCGATCTCGTAGTAGATATCGGCGACGCGCTGAATCTTCTCGTCGGTCTGCTTGGCGGCTTCGATGATGCCCAAACCGGCGAACAGATTGCTGGTCCCGGCAATCACATTGGCAAGCGACTTGGGTACGTTGGCGGCAACCAGCTCATCGCGGCGCTCCTGCCAGGCGGCAAGCTCATCGCCACGCAGACGCTTGCCGATACTCTCCTGCAATTGCGCCAGACGCGGTGCGAAGTGCTCGATGTTCTCCTGCGTACCGAGGCCGGTACGGTGACGCAGGAACCAACGCGTCGCGCGGCGCAGCAGGCGCATCAGATCGAGCATCATACGGTACTGCACCTGGCTGTCGACCTTGTTGTCCAGCGCCTCGATCTGCTGCCACAGGCTGTCCAGATTGAAGCTGTCGCGAGCGATGATATACGCCCGTGCGACATCGGATCGACTGGCGCCGGTGGTGTCGATCAAGCGCCGCACGAAGACGATGCCCATGTGATCGACCAGGTCGTTGGCGATCTGGGTCGCGACGATTTCGCGCTTCAAGCGGTGCTCGTACATCTCCTCGGGAAAGCGCTCCACCAGTACGCTGGGGAAGGCCCGCTCCAGGTGCGACTGGATGTAGGGATCGTCGGGCACGGCGGATGCGATCAAATCGCCCTTGAGCGTACTCTTGGCGTAGGAGATCAGCACCGATAGCTCCGGCAGGGTCAGGCCCTCGTCGGCATTGGAGCGCTCCAGCAGCGTTTCGTCATCGGGCAGGAACTCGAGTTCGCGATCGAGCAGACCGCCCGCCTCGAGTTCGTTGATGAAGCGCCGATACGGACCCAGGCCCTGCTTGGAAATGATCTCGGACAGCGACAGTGCCAGTGATTGGCGATAGTTGCTGGTCAATACCAGCTTGGCGACATCCTCGGTCATTTCGGCGAGTAGCCGGTTGCGCTGCTTTTCGGTCATATCGCCACGCTTGACGATATCGTCGAGCAGAATCTTGATATTGACCTCGTGGTCCGAGCAGTTGACCCCAGCGGCATTGTCGATGAAGTCGGTATTGACCCGCACTCCGCGCCTTGCGGCCTCCATGCGTCCACGCTGGGTCAGGCCCAGGTTGCCGCCCTCACCGACGACCCGGCAGTTTATCTCGTCGCCATCGACACGCAGCCCATCGTTGGCCTTGTCGCCGACCTCGGCATGCGATTCGCTACTGGCCTTGACATAAGTGCCTATGCCGCCGTTCCAGATCAGATCGACGGGCGCCTTGAGCATGGCCTGAATCAGATCGTTGGGAGAAAGCTTGTTCTCCTGGATTCCGAAAGCTTCTTTCATCGGCTTGGTGATAGCGATCGACTTGGCGCTGCGCTTGAAGACCCCGCCACCTTCGGAGATCAGCGCGGGATCGTAATCCTCCCAGCTCGAACGCGGCAACTCGTAAAGGCGCTTGCGCTCCGCATGGGATTTGGCCACGTCGGGATTGGGATCGATGAAGATATGCAGGTGATTGAACGCACCCAGCAGGCGAATCCTGTCGGACGACAGCATGCCGTTGCCGAATACGTCGCCGGCCATATCGCCGATGCCCACCACGCTGAATTCGTCCTTCTGGGTATCGACGCCCAACTCGCGAAAGTGCCGCTTGACCGATTCCCAGGCGCCGCGCGCGGTGATTCCCATCTTCTTGTGATCGTAGCCGTTGGCCCCACCCGAGGCGAACGCATCGCCCAGCCAATGGCCATATTCCAGCGATATCTCGTTGGCGATATCGGAGAAGGTCGCGGTGCCCTTGTCGGCGGCGACCACCAGGTAGGGGTCGTCGTCGTCATGACGCACCACGGCTGGCGGTACGACGATGTCGCCATCCTTGAGATTGTCGGTGACATCGAGCAGGGCACGAATGAATAGCCGATAACAGGCGATACCCTCTTTCTGCGCGGTGTCGCGATCGGCGTTTTCGGGCATGCGCTTACAAACGAAACCACCCTTGGCGCCAACCGGCACGATGACCGCGTTCTTGACCTGCTGAGCCTTGACCAGCCCCAGCACCTCGGTCCGAAAATCCTCGAAGCGATCCGACCAGCGCAGCCCGCCTCGCGCGACCTTGCCGCCACGCAGATGCACCCCCTCGATACGCGGCGAGTAAACGAATATCTCGTATTTCGGTCGCGGCTTGGGCATCTCGGGAACCTGGGTCGGATCGAGCTTGAATGCCATGTACTCCTTGAACTCGCCATCCGCGCCAGTCTGATAATAGTTGGTGCGCAAGGTCGCCTGGATCAGGTCGATATAGCGCCGCAGCAACAGGTCGTCGTTGAGGCTGGCCACGTCGTCGAGCTGCTTGTTGAGACGCTCGATGCAGGCATCGATCTCGCTGTCGCGATCCTGTTGTTCGGGGTCGAAACGCAGCTCGAACAGGGTCACCAGTTCACGAGTGATGTGTGCATGGCTGGCCAGCGTATTGGCAATGTAGAGCTGCGACAGGCCAAAGCGAATCTGCTTCAGATAACGCGCATAGGCACGCAGCATGGCGACTTCGCGCCACGTCAGGTTGGCGCCGATGATCAGACGATTGAACGGGTCGTTCTCGGCATCGCCGGCCCAGATGCGCTTGAAGGCCTCGGTGAAGGTCTCGCGCATCTCCTGCAGATTGACGATCTCGCTGGCGTGATACTCCAGCGTGAAGTCGTGGATCCAGAGTTCGCGATCGTCGCGCTGAATCCCGTACGGCCGCTCGGTGAGCACGCGCAATCCCAGGTTCTCCATGACCGGCAGCACATCGGACAAGGGAATCGGCTGATCGCCATGAAACAGCTTGATCTTGATGCCGTCTTCGTCCTCTTCCACCAGACGGTAGAGACTCAGCGATAGCGGTGCACCTTGATCGACCTCATTGAGGTGATGAATGTCATAGACGGCCGTACGAGCCGTGAAGTCGTCACGATAGCTGCCCGGGAAGGCATCGTGATAATGCATCATCAGTTGATTGGCCTGCTCTTCGCCGAAGCCCTCGACCATCGCGTTCTGTAGGTCGTCGCGCCAGCTACGCGACAGCATGGCGATTTTCTTCTCGATCTTGCGCAGGTCGTACTCCACCGGCGTCTCGCCGTTGAAGCGTAGAATGAACTGGATGCGCGCCAGTACCGACTCCGACAGGTAGGTGTTGAAATCGCCAAAGGTCGCGTCGAGTTCGTCGCACAGCAGGTTCTGGACCCGCACGCGCAGATCGGTGGAGAACACATCGCGCGGTACGAACACCAGGCAGGAGTAGAAGCGTCCGAAACGATCCTCGCGTACGAACAGGCGCACACGGCGCCGCTCGCGAATATTGAGAATGCCCAGGGCGGTGTGGGTCAATTCGTCGGTGTCGATCTGGAACAGATCGTCACGCGGGTAGACCTCGAGGATCTGCATCAACAACTTGCCGTTGTGCCCCTTGGGATTGAAACCGGAAGCGTCCATTACCGCCTGAAGCTTCTTGCGCAATACCGGCACGTGGCGTGGCGAGTCGTTGTAGACGGTCGAGGCGTAGAGCCCCAGGAAGCGGCGCTCACCGATCACCCGGCCCTTGTCGTCGTAGCGATCGATGGAGATGTAGTCGGGATAGGCCGGGCGATGCACCCGCGAGTGATAGGCGCTCTTGGCGAACGACAACAACTCGGGGTTCAACACGTAATTGTCGCCTTCGATACCCTGGTCGTTGCGAATCCGCTCGCGATAGCGCGGCTGCCCGAGCCGGAATACCCCCAACTCGCTGCCTTTCACCGGGCGCAGCTCATCCTGGCCTTTCTTCGCGATCACGTCGTATTCGTCGTAACCGAGGAAGGTGAAGTTGTCGTTGAGCAGCCATTCGAGGAAGGCTACGGCTTCGGCGTGAGCGGATGCATCGACCTGCTCGGGCCGCCGGGCCTTGAGTTCCTCGAGTGCGGCGCACACCTGGTTCCGCATCGGCTCGAAATCGTTCACCGCCGTGCGCACGTCGACCAGCACTTCGAGCAGGCTGGCTTCGAGGTCCGCCAGAACGGCGGAATCGGAGTGGCGATCGATCTCGATCACGATCAGCGATTCACGCGACTCCGGGGCATCCTTGGCTTTCACGGACGTGACGCGCTCGAGACGATGCTCACTGTCGCGCGCAACCGCCAGCACGGCGTTGTGGATGGCATGCACGGTGATGCCGCGGCGGTTGAGCTCGATGCGCACCGAATCGACCAGAAACGGCATGTCCTCCTGCAACACACCGATTACCGTGTGCGACGATTGCCAGCCGTGCTTTTCGAAATCGGGATTGGAGACGCCGACCTTGGGCTTGCGCGGGTCATGCTGCTGCAGGAAGTGCCAAAGCGTCAGCGTCGCGCCGTAAATGTCGTCGAGGTGGCGTTCGGCGAGATCCTCGAAGGGGGCGCTGGCGTAGAAGTCCTCGGCGAAAGCGGCAATCGCCTTCACCTTGTCTTGTGGAAGGCGCTTCGTGAGTTGCTCGCGAAGCTGGGCAAGAAATTCCTGCTTGCCATCGATTGCGACGTGTTGCATCAATCACCTCGGCTGCACCCGGCCGCCGCTTGCGACCGGTAGGATGTCCAGTGGCGCGATTACGATCGCGCTGCCCTGAGCTTACTCTAGCTCACCTCGCCAGCCCTATCGTCATGCCGCTTTCCTCATGGAGCATGTCAGTTGCGCATCGGCTATTGACATTTTCTTACAACTGCAACCAAGGTCGAATAGGGGCCTGTTGCTCTTTCGCCAGTCAGCCGCTAACCGCGCCGCTCGAGCAGCACGCCGCATTCGCAGTGATCGGTCCAGGGAAATTGATCGAACAGCGCGAAACGCGCAATGACATGCGTATCGGCCAACTGCTCGAGGTTGGCGGCCAACGTTTCGGGATTGCAGGAAATGTAGACGATCCGCGCATAATCGCGCAGGCTCTCGCAGCTTGGCGCATCGAGTCCGGCACGCGGCGGATCGACCAGCACGGTCGTGAAGGCGTAGTCGTCGAGAGCCATGTCGGCGACCCGCCGCCCGCCCTTCTCACCGGCCAGCGCCTCGGCGAACTCCTCGGCCGACATCCTCGCCACCACGGCATTGTCGATGCCATTGGCCTGTAAATTGACGTTGGCCGAGGCCACCGAGGTGCGCGATATCTCGGTGGCCAGTACGCGGCGGAAATTTTCGGCCAGCGCCACGGTGAAGTTGCCGTTACCGCAATACAACTCGACCAGATCGCCGTACTGGCTGTCGCGGGTCGCCTCTCGCGCCCAGCCAAGCATCGCGCGATTGATCTCGGCATTGGGCTGGGTAAAGCTGCCCTCCACCTGCTGATAGACCAACTCACGTCCCTCGACGTCGAGTCGCTCCCAGACGTGATCGCGCTCGAGCAGCAAGCGCTGCTTGCGTGCCCGGCCGATGATGCAGGCGCCAAGCCGTTCTTGCAGTTCGCGGGCCTCGCGCTCCCAATCGTCGTCCAATTGACGATGGTAAATCAGCGTAATCAGCGCCTCGCCGGAGAGCGTGGTCAGGAACTCGGCCTGAAACAGCTTGCGACGCAGCGTGGGATTGTCGCGAATCGCCTCGATCAATTGTGGCATCAACTCGTTGATGCGCCGGCTCGCTACCGGATACTCATCGAGACGAATGATCCGCTTGTTCTTGGGATCATTGGGGTCGACCTCGAACATGGCGTAGAAGAGATCGTCGCCCTCGTGCCAGACGCGGAATTCGCAGCGCTGCCGGTAATGGCTGGGCGGCGAGGGATAGACCTCCAGCGGCGGCGGCGCGAGGTGTGAAAAACGCTCGGTAATGCGCTGGCGCTTGGCCTCCAACTGGGCCTGATAATGTTGCGGTTCGACGACGGGTACGGCCACGAAATTTTCCTACCAGGAATGAATGACAATCAAAAGTGACGGTAAAGCCGACTCAACGAAATGCCCCGGAAGATGCCGTTGGCAAGGCGATACCGGTCAACCGACGCGGCGCGGCAAATCCGTAACGCGCCAATGCCGTGGCCAGCCCGCTACTGGGCAGGGTCGCCCAGGCCGTTCCCGCCCCGCTGGCGAGCGCCGGCGATGCAACGACGCTGGCCACGCGTCGGGCGATGGCGTCGCCAGAATCGATCCAGCTAATCGGCCTTGGCGCGCAGGCATCGAGCTGCTCGACGAGTAGCGGAAAGTGCGTGCAGCCCAGCACCACGGTATCGAGCGCCGGTGCTACCCACAACGGTGCCAATCCGGCCGCCAGTACACGCGAATCCAGTGCCTCACCGGCCAACGCACGCTCGGCCTGAGCCACCAAGGCATCGGCGGCCACGCGAATCACCTGGCACTGCGCGGCGAATTCCTGGATCAAGGCATCGGTGTAGGGACGATTCACGGTAGCGGACGTCGCCAGCAAGCCGAACGTACCCGAGCGCGATGCCGCCACCGCCGGCTTGATGGCGGGCACGGTACCGATCACCGGGATGCTCAGCCGCTCACGCAATTCGCACAGCGCCAGGGTGCTGGCGGTATTGCAGGCGACGACCAGGGCGCTGGCGCCACTTGCCTTGACCGCTGCGCAGCAGACATCGGCGATGCGCGTCACCAGCCAGGCATCGGGCTTGGTGCCGTAAGGCAGCATGGCATTGTCGCAAACGTAAGCCAGTGCCGCACTCGGCAGCCGGGCACGTAGCGCTGCCGCTACCGATAGCCCACCGACACCGGAGTCGAACAGCAGGATCGGGCCGCTCATTGGTCACCCTGGTGAAAGTAGCCGCGCAGCGCATCGACCAATGCCTGCAATCGCGCCGGGATCAGTTCACGCTCGGCATACAGCAGATGCACACCCACCGGCGCTACCACGAAAGGTTCCAGTACGCGTACCAGTCGCCCGCGCGTCACTTCCGGCTCGCCCAGGAACGCCGGCTTGTAGACCAGTCCCATGCCGCGCGCAGCTGCCTCGATCAGCGCCCGGCCGTTATTGCAGGTCAGCACCGGGTGAAAGCGAAAGCGCTGCAATTTACCGTCGACCATGAAACTCCAGCTAGGCCCTTCGCGCTGCAGGCTGTAATGCAGGCAGCGGTGATCGCGCAGCGCATCGGGATGCCGCGGTGTGCCATGGCTCTTCAGATAGCTCGGCGCGCCGTAGACATGCATTGGCATCGTCATCAGTCGCCGTGCGATCAGGCTCGAATCCTCGAGATTACCGATACGTACCACCAGATCGAAATCCTCGGCCAGCGGATCGACCCGGCGATCCTCGAGTATCACCTCGAGCCGGACCGCCGGGTGCGCCTGCTCGAAGGCCTGCAGTGCCGGCATCAGTTCGAGCACGCCGAAATCCAGCGGCGCAGAGAGCCGCAAACGGCCACGAATCTCGCCGCGCTGCTCGCCCAATCCGGCTTCGAGTTCGTGCAGTTCGTCGAGCAGTCGCGACGCGCCCTTGAGATAACCCTCGCCTTCGGCAGTCAATTGCAAACGCCGCGTGGTGCGCGTCAGCAGGCGCACGCCAAGCAGCGTTTCAAGACGCGCCACCTGCTTGCTGACCATGGCATTGGACAGCCCCAGCTTGCGCGCGCCGCCGGCGAAACTACCGGCCTCGACCACGGCACGGAAAATGCGCATCGCTTGTAGCCGGTCCATTGCTCTCCTCCGCCGCATGCATGGCTGCGATGGCCGCATTCTACCTCAGCTCATCGATCCTCGCGCGCCGAAGGGCTTGTGGATCCACCGATTACTGGTTATTTTTACAGTATTCGAAAATCGAGACTCACAACCCGCAACTGGAGGCTCTCGCATGAGCGTCAAGCGCCTCGCGCCCGCACAACGCCGTCACACCCGGATCACGCCCGAGCATACCGAGCGGCGCGGCTCCAACGGCTTTCCATCGCCCGCCGACGATTACCGGGAGGCGCCGCTGGATCTCAACCTGCAGTTGATACCTCATCCGGCCTCGACCTTCTTCATGCGGGTAGAGGGGCAAGCGCTGGCCGCGGAGGGCTTCGCACACGGCGACCTGCTGATCGTCGATCGCGCCCAGACGCCGTATCCTGGGCATTGGGTCGTCGCGGTCATCGATGGTCAGCTGGCGCTGCGCAAGCTGGAGGGCCGCGGTCACCGCCGCTGGCTGCGTGGCAGCGATGCCCGCCAGGCACGCTTGCCGCTGGACGACGAGGGCGACGACCGCCGGCTGTGGGGGTTGGTCTGCCATGTCGTTCACGATTGCCGACATGGCGACGAGGCCCAAGGTTAGCATGTACGCGCTGATCGACTGCAACAACTTCTATGTGGGCTGCGAGCGGCTGTTCGACCCTTCGCTGGAAGGCGTGCCGGTGGGTGTGCTGACCAACAACGACGGCTGCGTGATCGCCCGCTCCGATGAACTCAAGGCGCTGGGTATCGCCATGGGCACGCCGGCTCATCAGATACCGCCGGCGCTGCGCCGCCGGATCGTGCTCAAGTCACCCAATTACAGCCTCTATGGCGATCTCTCGGGGCGCGTACAGCAGGTGCTGCAGGCCAGGGTGCCGGCCCTGGAGCCCTATTCCATCGATGAGTGCTTTCTCGATTTGCGCGGGCTGGACGACGATCTTGAAGCCCTGGGGCGCGATCTGGTCCGCGCGGTGGAGCGCGATGTCGGCCTGCCGGTGTCGCTGGGCATCGCCCCGACCCGAACGCTGGCCAAATTGGCCAATCATCGTGCCAAGCGCCTGCCAACGCGGCCGCAGGTCTGGACCTGGGCGAATGCTGAGGCACCGGAGTTGCTGGCCCATCTGCGCGAATTGCCCGTCAAGAAGATCTGGGGCATCGGTAGCCGCCTGGGATTGCGCCTGAATGATGCCGGAATCGACTCCGCCGCCGCGCTGCGCGACGCACCGGAGGATTGGCTACGCCGCCGTTTCAGTGTGGTCGTGGCGCGAACTGCCCGCGAATTGCGTGGCACCTCTTGCCTGGCACCACAGGATCTGGAAGCACCGCGCCGGAGCATTCTCTGTTCGCGCTCACTGGGCCGCTCGGTGAACGATCGTACCCAGCTCGGTGAAGCGTTACGCCATCATTGCCAGCGCGCCGGCGAGAAGCTGCGCCGCGACGACTTGACGGCCAGTGCCATCGGCATATTTCTGCGTACCAATCCTCACCAGGCAGTCCCCCAACAGCGCGGCAGCGTATGGACGCCACTGCCTTTTCCCAGCGCCGATACGCTACGCCTCAACCGCTACGCCCAGCAGTTGCTGGATCGATTGTGGCGCCCTGAATGTGCCTATCAGAAGCTCGGGGTGATGCTCGCCGAACTCAGCCCCCGCCGCTTTAGCCAGCCATCGCTACTCGATGGCGCCGAGCCACAACGGCAGGAAGCGCTGATGGGGGTCTGGGATGCCATTCGCCAGCGCTATGGCCGCGAGGCGCTGACGCTGGGCGTACAACGCCAGGATGGCGAATGGCGCATGAATAGCCGTTACCGCTCGCGGCGCTATACGACACGCTGGAACGAACTGCCCACGGTCAAGGCACGCTAGGGATCAGGCAAAGGGCGAGGGAGCATCGCGAAACTCGCCGTAAAGCTCGGGATACGCTTCCTGCAGGCGATTCAGCTCAGCCTCGGCGCCCTCCGGCAGCGACTCGGCGAGGCGCTTGAGGTCGTCATCATCGAAATGCTCGCTGATCAATGGAAATAGCTCTTCACGCTCGGCGCGCAGATAGGCACGGTGGCTATCCAGATACGCCTTGAGGTCCGCCGCGAAGCGATCCATGGGTAGCACGGCATCCATCAGGATCATGTCGAGATCCTGCGATAGCCGCTTGAGGCGCTCGTTGAGATCGTGGTAATCACTGGCCAGGCGGTGGCTCAGATCGGCGGCCTCGGGAGCTTTTGCCACGAGATGCTCACCGCAGACACGCTCGAGCGGTATGGTAAAACCGCTCATATAATCGAGAATGAAGTCGACGACTTCACGCATCAACTGAAAGTCGGGACGCTCGCCGGCGTCCAGTGTCTTGTGCTTGAGGGATAACACGTGCAGCAACCGCGCCATGTTGGCATGATCCCGACGCAACTGGGTCAGCATGGGCATGTGAGAGCCTCCTCTGCTTGAGATGGGCCTGGCAGGGGACACGCCGTTCCCCAAATGTTTAACCTAGTGGTTACCACGGTTTTACGCCCGTTGTATTGACACGCTACATGCATTTTTTCTTTCATACGAGCCGGGAATCATGGATCTATTCAATCAACAGGCCCAGCAAGACAGCGCTCCGCTGGCCTTTCGCATGCGTCCTCGAAGCCTGGATGACTATATCGGGCAGCAGGCGCTGGTCGGCCCTGGCAAGCCACTGCGGCACATGGCCGATAGCGGCACCCTGCGCTCGATGATCCTGTGGGGGCCGCCCGGCGTCGGCAAGACCACCTTGGCGGAAATTCTCGCCGAGGCATCGAACGCTCGGTTAGAGCATATGTCCGCGGTGATGGCCGGCGTCAAGGAAATCCGTGCCGCCGTGGAGCGTGCACGCGCCGCACAGGGCCAGGAACGCTCAACCGTGCTGTTTCTCGATGAAATCCATCGACTCAACAAGAGCCAGCAGGATGCTTTGCTGCCGCATGTCGAGTCGGGCCTGCTGACGCTGATCGGCGCGACCACCGAGAATCCCTCGTTCGAGGTCAATTCGGCCCTGCTCTCGCGCGCCCGTGTGTATGTGCTCAAGAAACTCGACGACGCCGAATTGATCGATGTCATGCGCCGTGCGCTGGACGACAGCGAGCGCGGCTTGGGCAGCCGCGATATTCGCCTCGACGACGAGGTATTGGAGATACTCGCCAGCGCCAGCATGGGCGACGCCCGACGCGCGCTGGGGCTATTGGAAACCGCCTGCGACTTCACCCAGCCCGAGGACGGGGGCGAGCGGCTGGTCAAGGAGGCCCTGCACGAAGTGATCGGCCACCGGGCCAGCGCCTTCGACAAGCAGGGCGACCATTACTACGATCTGCTCTCGGCGATTCACAAATCGGTGCGCTCGTCGCGCCCCGATGCGGCGCTTCTCTACATGGCGCAGTTCATGCAGGGCGGCGGCGATCCGCTGGATGTGGTCCGCCGCCTGGCGGCAATCGCCTCGGAGGATGTCGGCAATGCCGAGCCGCGCGCACTGCCACTGGTCATGGCCGCCTGGGATGCCTATCTACGACTGGGCGACTACGAGGGCCAACGTGCCATCGCACACGCCGCCATCCATCTGGCGGTCGCCCCCAAGAGCAACGCCATCGATCGAGCCTGGAAAGGCGCCAAACGCTTCGTTGCCGAGCATGCCGATCTCGAGGTGCCGATCTATCTGCGCAACGCACCAACCAAGCTGATGGCCTCGCTGGGTCATGGCGAAGGCTATCGCTATGCGCACGACGAGGAGCATGGCTACCCGGCCGGCAGCGCCCATGATTGCTGGCCCGAGGGCATGCCGCACGCGACGTTCTTCGTACCCAGCGAATACGGGCAGGAAAAACGCTTCAAGCAGATGCTCGATTATCGCGCCGAGTTGGATGCCCAGGCGGATGAGCATCAGGATGGAAATAGCTAAGCGAAACGGGCCGCACACTGTGCGGCCCGCTAGTTCGTAACTTATCTCAGCCTAGCGCGATTCACGAATCACATCGGCCCCTTCAGGGATCTCGAAGGTGAAGCTCGATGCATCGAGCTCGGGGTTGATCTCGATATCGTCGAAACTGATCGCGGTGCGCTGGCCAATACTGCCGGCCATCTGCAGCATGCTCAGTTGCTCGCCCTGGAACGTCATCTTGAGTGATTCGAACAGCGTATCGGGTGTCTGGGGCACCAGCGTGAAGGTTTCGGTGGTGCCCTGCTGCTGACGAGACACGTTGTAACTGCTGGTCAGCTCGTCGGCACTACCGGAGAGCAACAGCGCCGGCGTGTGCGTCACCCGGGTATCCAGCGGCTGTACCGTGACCTGCTCGAGATCGGGATCGTACAGATAGACGTTCTCGCCATCGGAAACCACGACCTGGCGATACGGCGCTTCGACCTCCCAGCGAAACTTGCCTGGGCGCGATAGCCACATCTGCCCCCGCGCTTCCTGCAGGCGGTTGCCGCTACCATCGAGAATCTGTTGCTCGAAGCTGGCCGAATACGTCTGCAGCGGCTTCAGCAGGTCTGTCAGGCGTGCCGCCGCCGCTTCATCGGCCTGCGCCGTCAGCGGCATTATCAATGCCACGCCCAGCGCTACCAGCATCTTGAGTGGTTTCATGCCTTCTCCTTGGTTCGATCGGCTCGTTGCATGGACCTCGACACACAGCGGCCCGTTGCAATGCCGCTCACGCTTCCTTAATAGCTGCACGTTATCCACCGATCGGTGGCGGCGCCAATACCTCACGGCTGCCGTTATTGCCCATCGACGACACCACACCGGCCGCCTCCATGGCCTCGACCAGTCTCGCCGCCCGGTTGTAACCGATCTTGAAACGTCGCTGTACGGCCGAAATCGACGCCCGGCGCGACTCGGTAACGAACATGACCGCTTCATCGTAGAGCGCATCCTGTTCGGCATCGGCGCCCTCGTTGCCATCGGCCTCGAGACCCGCCAGCGCTTCGGCGCTCACGCCGCCGGTAAGAATCTCCTCGATGTACTCCGGCTCACCGCGACGCTTCCAGTCCTCGACCACCCGATGCACCTCGTCGTCGTCGACGAAGGCGCCATGCACACGGGTCGGCATGCCCGAACCGGCGGGCAGATAGAGCATGTCACCATGACCGAGCAGCGCCTCGGCGCCGCCCTGATCGAGAATCGTCCGGGAATCGACCTTCGACGACACCTGAAACGCCATACGGGTGGGAATATTGGCCTTGATCAACCCGGTGACCACGTCCACCGACGGACGCTGGGTAGCGAGGATCAGATGGATGCCTGCGGCGCGTGCCTTCTGCGCCAAACGCGCGATCAGCTCTTCGACCTTCTTGCCGACGATCATGAACATATCGGCGAACTCGTCGATCACCACCACGATATAGGGCAGCTTTTCGAGTACCGGCGGCTGTTCGTGCATTTGCCACGGCTGAGGCTCCCACAAGGGATCGGCTACCTGGGCACCGGCCTGTTCGGCTTCGTCGAGCTTGGCATTGAAGCCGGCGATGTTGCGCACCCCCATCGCCGCCATCAGCTTGTAGCGCCGCTCCATTTCGGCCACGCACCAGCGCAGGCTGTTGGCAGCTTCCTTCATGTCGGTCACCACCGGCGCCAGCAAGTGCGGAATGCCGTCATAGACCGACAGCTCGAGCATCTTGGGATCGACCATGATCATGCGCACGTCGTCGGGCGTGGCCTTGAGCAGCATCGAGATGAGCATGCCGTTGACGCCCACCGACTTGCCCGAACCCGTGGTGCCGGCCACCAGCAAGTGCGGCATCTTGCCGAGATTGGCGACCACCGGAGCGCCGCCGATGTCGTGGCCCAGCGCCAGCGTCAGCGGTGAAGCCGCCTGCTGGTAGGCGCCGGAATCGATCACTTCGCGCAGGCGAATCATCGCCCGGTTGGGGTTGGGGATCTCGATGCCCACCGTGGGCCGGCCGGGGATCACCTCGACCACGCGTACGCTCTTGACCATCAGCGAACGCGCCAGATCCTTGGCCAAGTTGCTGATCTTGGAAACCTTGACCCCGGCCGCCGGCTTGATCTCGAAGCGGGTAATGACTGGCCCCGGCCATGTCTCGACGACCTCGGCCTTGACGCCATACTCGCGCAGGCGGGTCTCGAGCAGTTCGGCCATATCGACGAGTTGCTGCGGCGTGTAATTGGGCTGGGCCGGATCGGGCGGGGTCAACAGGCGCAGCGACGGCAGCTCGCCGCCGGATTCCGGCAGGTTGTCCATGACCGGACGCTGGCTCTGCAAATGCTCTACCGTCCACAGTGTCGGGACATCGGGGTCGTCGCTCGCTTCCCGAGCCTGATCGGCACCCACCACGCGCGGCGTCTCGTCTGCCAACGTAGGGGGCATCGCTTCCGCTGCGGATTCAGACGGAGCGTCCTCTTTCACTGCATCGTCGCGTGGTTCGGCTGTCGCATCGCTCCAGCTCAGCCGTGGCTCGTTGGCATCCGCTTCGTCGTCGGTCTCATCCCACTCGTCCCAGTTGATGGCGGGCGGTCCCTGGCGTGCCGATGAGTGCGGCGACGATGCCGAAGAGGCCGAGGCGGCATGATCGCGGCGCTTATCGACCGGCTCGTCATGCGACGCTATCGATGAATCGGCACTGAGCGGACGCGACAGGCCAGGGGGGATGATCGGCTCGTCGTCATCGGGACGAATAGGGTCGGCCAAGCCAGACTCGGACAAGCTATCTTCATGCGGGCGATGCTCGGTGGGGCTAGCCTTGGCCGGGGCATTATCGACAGAACCCGGCTCGGGCATCCGCCGGCGAGTCACATCGGCGCGCAGCGCGGAATCATTCGCCGTAGCAGGCGATTGGCGGCCATCGCGTGAGACAGCCGGGTCGCTACGCGAGGCGGAAAACGCCGCCTGGATACGCGCCTCCTGCGCGGTATAGGCCGCTTCGGGCCGCTTGGCGGAGGGCGTACGCTCCGGCACATCCCAGGGAATCGAAACCCCGGCGTCACGCTCGGCGCGCAACGCCATCACCGAATCAGACGCCGAATCCCGATTATCGAACTCATTCAGCATGGGTTCGCGTCGACCGCCGGCCATCGCCGGCTCGGCATCCCAGCGATCGAGTTGCGGCCCCTTATCACGTCCAAACCAGCGGCGCCATCGAGAGGTCTTGTCAGTCACCGGAGCGTTCTCGTCGTCCTCATGTGGCGCTGCCTGCTCGGCAGCATCGAGACGCGCTTCGCGACGAACCGCCAGTTGCGTACGCGCGCCACCGAACTGCCGACCCATCCAGCGCAGCGAGCGGTGAGCGAACGATCCCAGTTCGTCCATTACCGTGAGCCAGGACAGCCCCGAGAATAGTGGAAACGCACACAGAAACGACGCGATCGACAGCAGCGTCGCACCGCGCAGCCCGACCAGCGGCACCAGGGCATCGGCCAACCCCTCGCCGAGAATGCCGCCCGCCGAATAGGGTAATCCGCTGTCCGGGTTGAAGAAGTGCAGCGCACCCAGGCTGGTGGTGGCAAGCAGCAACAGCACCAGGCCACCGGCCCTCACCGCCAGTGCGGTGGCATCCCACTCCAGGCGCACCTCGCGGCGGCTCATCAAGCGCCAGGCAGCGAAGCCCAGCATGCCAGGCCACCACAAGGCGCTGGCGCCGAACAGCGAATAGAGAACGTCGGACAACCAGGCGCCGATCGGCCCCATCCAGTTATCGACGCCCTGCTCCGGCCCACTGTGCGACCAACCCGGATCCTGGGGCGAATAACTGAACATGGCCAATAGCAGGAACACACAGGCTGCCAACAAAAGGATGATGACCCCTTCGCGGGTCACGCCCTGCAGGCGCAAACCGAAACGACGCGCTTTTTCCTTGGCCTGGGCCGCCGTACGCTGGCGCCCATCGGTCTTCTTCTTGACACTCAAATGGCCTACCCCCTTGCTACCACCTGTTCGCCGACCGGATTCCGCCAGGCGATCTTGCCCGATTCGCCCTTGGCATCCGACGGGGCATGACATTGTCTTTACGAGGACGACATCATACCGAGCCTGAGCCTTATGGCACAGGGGGCAGCCCTTCGATTGCCTTGCGCGCCCCGATTCGCCAGACGTTGTGATCGCCAGGCAACGGCGTCAAACTCACCCGTTGCGGTTCCTTCAATACGATGACTGGATTCCATGCTGCCCTGGCTACCCGCCCAACCGATTCACTTTCCACCCCTCGATAGTGCGCTCGATGCGCCCGATGGCCTATTGGCCGCCGGTGGGGCATTGACCCCGGACTGGCTGCTCGCCGCCTATCGGCGCGGCATCTTCCCCTGGTTCGCCGACGACCAGCCGATTCTCTGGTGGAGTCCCGATCCGCGCCTGGTGCTGTTCTCCGGCGAGATCCGTGTACGCCGCAGCCTGGCCAAGCGCCTGCGCAACGCCGGCTTCGATATCACCTGCGATAACGATTTCGCGGCGGTCATCGAGGCCTGCGCCGCTCCACGAGCCGACGCCGAGGGTACCTGGATCACCGCATCGATGCAGGCTGCCTATCGTCGTCTGCACCAATTGGGCCATGCCCATTCGATCGAGGTCCGGCGTCATGGCCATCTGGTCGGCGGCCTGTATGGCGTCGCCATCGGGCGCGTGTTCTTCGGCGAATCGATGTTCTCGCTCGAACGCGATGCCTCCAAGGTCGCGCTGGTGCATCTCGCACGCTATCTCGAACGACAGGGCGGCGGCCTGATCGACTGCCAGATGACGACGCCGCATCTTCTCAGTCTGGGCGCGCGGAGTATCGCCCGAGACCAATTCATCAACTACCTTAATCAATATGCGGATCGACCGGCGCCAGACTGGGATCCAATGCTATCGATACCACGCGACTCGGGAGGCCAGGAACGTGAGCAGTAGCGCTCCCCAACAGCCGGCGCGGGATTTGCGTTTCTTTCTGACTGTGCCCCATGCATGTAGCTATTTGCCAGGCCGGGAAGCCACCACCCTGTTTCTCGATCCTCAGGAATCCCCGGGGCAAGGCGTCTACGATGCCTTGGCGCTATTGGGGTTTCGACGCAGCGGGCGCCATCTCTATCGGCCGCACTGCGAGGGGTGCCGCGCGTGTATCTCGGTACGCATTCCGGTGGCTGATTTCGTGCCCAACCGCACTCAGCGCCGGCTCGGACGCCGCAATGCGGATCTGAGCGTCGTTGAACGGCCGGCCGTCTTCGACAACGAGCATTACGCACTCTATTCACGCTATATCCGTGCTCGGCACGCCGATGGCGACATGTATCCGCCCAGCCATGAGCAATACCGGACTTTCCTCACACTCGATCATCCGTATGCGCGGCTGCTGGAGTTTCGTCTCGACGGTAAACTGCTCGCCGTAGCCGCCATCGACCTGCTGAGCCATGGGCTCTCGGCCATCTATACCTTCTTCGATCCCTCCCCCGCTTTCGAGCGCCGCTCGCTGGGCACGTATGCCGTACTCCGCCAGATCGACAAGGCCCTCGAACATGGCCTGCCCCATGTCTATCTGGGTTACTGGATCCGTGAGTCGCCCAAGATGAATTACAAGCGCGCCTTTCAGCCCCTGGAGTTCCTCGATGGGCGTCACTGGCGGCGCAGTATCCCGCTTTGAGATTTGATTTTTTGCCTTGGCGCACAGCATGCGGCACAATATCGGGCTATCTTGATTAGCGAAGGCGACGCGATGCGGGTTGCCCGCTGTCATGTGTCGTGCCCCACATTCGAGGAACCGCCTATATGGCCCGAGAAGATCATATTGAAATGGAAGGTGTCGTCGTCGACACCCTGCCCAACACCATGTTTCGTGTCGAACTAGAGAACGGTCATGTCGTGACTGCCCATATTTCGGGCAAGATGCGTAAAAACTACATTCGCATTCTCACCGGTGACAAGGTCAAGGTCGAACTGACGCCCTACGATCTATCCAAGGGACGTATCGTCTACCGTTCACGCTAAACGCACTTGCCGTTATTCGCGAAATCTCGACGACAACCCGCCTGATTACACGACTGCCTCAATAAAACGCCCCGTCATCGACAGGGCGCAAGCATTCATGTCACGGTAAGTCGGCTGACCGGGAGCCAGCGGGAAGCACCTTGCTCCCGGCCGACTCTCGGCATCAGACCAACGCTCGATATCAAGCCAACTCCGCTTCCGTGGCCAGGTGCAACTCGCCGCCCTCCACCGTCACGTGAACCAGCCCGCCATGTTCGGCCAACTCGCCGAACAGGATCATCTCGGCCAGCGGCTTCTTGAGCTTTTCCTGAATCACGCGCGCCATCGGCCGGGCGCCCATCTCCGGATCGTAACCCTGCTCGGCCAGCCACGTCCGCGCCTGTTCGTCGACATCGAGTTGCACGCGCTTCTCGTCGAGTTGCGCCTGCAGTTCGACCAGGAACTTGTCGACTACACTGCGCACCACCGACGGCGCCAGGCCATGGAACTGGATGATGCCATCCAGGCGGTTACGGAACTCCGGCGAGAAGGTCTTGCGAATGATCTCCATGCCGTCGGTGGAGTGATCCTGCGACTGGAAGCCGATCGAGCGCCGCGAGATCTGCTCGGCGCCGGCGTTCGAGGTCATGATCACGATCACGTGACGGAAATCCGCCTCACGACCGTTGTTGTCGGTCAAGCGGCCATGGTCCATGACCTGCAGCAGCAGGTTGAAGACCTCGGGATGCGCCTTCTCGATCTCGTCGAGCAGCAGCACGCAGTGGGGTTGCTTGGTGATCGCCTCGGTGAGCAGCCCACCCTGATCGTAGCCGACATAACCTGGCGGTGCGCCGATCAGCCGCGACACGGTGTGACGCTCCATGTACTCGGACATGTCGAAGCGCACCAGCTCGATGCCCATCAACTGGGCGAGCTGACGGGCGACTTCGGTCTTGCCGACCCCGGTCGGCCCGGCGAACAGGAAGCTGCCCACCGGCTTGTCCGGCGACTTGAGCCCGGCGCGCGACAGCTTGATCGCCGCCGACAGGCTCTGGATGGCTTCGTCCTGGCCGAACACCAGCATCTTGAGATCGCGCTCGAGATTCGACAGCAACTTGCGATCGGAGCTCGATACGCTTTTCGGCGGAATTCGTGCGATCGAGGCGACCACCGCCTCGACCTGCTCGACATCGATGGTCGACACCCGCACTTCGGGCGGCAGCAGGCGCTGATGCGCACCGGCCTCGTCGATCACGTCGATGGCCTTGTCCGGCAGGTGGCGATCGTTGATGTAGCGATCCGCCAGACGTACCGCGCTATCCAGCGCCGAATCGGTGTACTTGAGCTGGTGATGCTCCTCGAAGCGACCGCGCAAACCCTTGAGAATACGAATGGTGTCTTCGACCGATGGCTCCATGACGTCGACTTTCTGGAAGCGCCGCGCCAGCGCCCGATCCTTCTCGAAGATACCGCGAAACTCCTGGAACGTGGTCGAACCGATGCAGCGCAGTTCGCCGGACGACAGCAGCGGCTTGAGCAGATTGGAGGCGTCCATCACGCCACCGGATGCCGCGCCGGCGCCGATCACGGTATGAATCTCGTCGATGAACAGAATCGAATTGGGCTGCTTCTTGAGCTCGGCCAGCAGGCTCTTCAAACGTTTCTCGAAATCGCCACGGTACTTGGTGCCGGCAAGCAGCGCGCCCATGTCCAGCGAGTAGACCACGGCGTCGCTGATCACTTCGGGCACGTCCTCTTCGACGATCCGCTTGGCGAGGCCTTCGGCGATGGCGGTCTTGCCGACACCGGCTTCGCCCACCAGCAAGGGATTGTTCTTGCGCCGACGGGCAAGAATCTGCACGGTGCGCTCGAGTTCATGGTCGCGCCCGATCAGCGGGTCGATCTTGCCGAGCCGAGCCTGTTCGTTGAGATTGGTGGCATAACCGGTCAAAGGATGCGCATTGCCTTCGCTCACTCCTTCCTCGCCCTCCTCGGCGTCCTGAGACGGCGACGGGTTCTGGCCGTGGCCGGCAACCTTGGAAATACCGTGGGCGATATAGTTGACCGCATCGACTCGCGCCACGTTCTGCTGCTTGAGGAAATAGACGGCCTGGCTCTCCTGCTCGGAGAAGATCGCCACCAGCACGTTGGCTCCCGTCACCTCGGACTTGCCGGAGGATTGAACGTGGAAAACCGCACGCTGCAGCACACGCTGAAAACCCAGCGTCGGCTGTGTTTCGCGATCTTCCTGGTCCTCGGGAATCAGTGGCGTGGTGGAGTTGATGAAGTCCTGCAGGTCCGAGCGCAACTTGTCCAGGTTGGCTCCGCAGGCGCGCAGCACATCCGCCGCGGAGGCGTTGTCCAACAGGGCCAGCAGCAGGTGCTCGACGGTCATGAACTCATGACGCTTGGAGCGCGCCACCGTGAAGGCCGTGTTCAGGGTCAATTCAAGTTCTTTGCTCAGCATGGCAGTCCCCTTCTAGCCGCTTGGGCATCGTCGGCACTTTCACAATCGGGCACATTGGGCAGTTTCGCAAGCCCTAGACTGTCACGTTGCTCAACGTCAGTCGGCCCTATCGATATCGCACAGCAGCGGGTGCTGGCATTCTCGTGCGTAATCGTTGACCAGATGACTCTTGGTTTCCGCGATATCGCGGGTAAAGATGCCACAGGTCGCCTTACCTTGAGTGTGCACCGCCAGCATGATCTGGACGGCCTTTTCGCTATCCATGTAGAAGAAGGTCTGCAGCACCTCGACGACAAACTCCATGGGGGTAAAGTCGTCGTTATGCAACACCACCTTGTAGCGCGGTGGCTCCTCGAGTTCGGGATCGGCCGGCTTGATCGCCAGGTCGTCCTCGCTCTCCTCCTGTGGCCGTGGAGGGCGCGTCATCCCCGCCCAGGAAGGCATCGCCACGGCAGTCATCGTCGCATTCTCTGTCTTGAACATAAGAGGCGTAGTCCATCGGTACAAGCCGAATCGCATGCGCGACGCCAACAGTTATTGGACGCCCGCAACACATTCAGGTTCATTGCAAGATGCGTCCCGTGGGCGAACCTTGCAAGGGGACTCAAGAAAAAACCCCCGCTCGGGCATGAGCAGGGGCATCGTAGCCGGCCGGATACTCTCCCGGTCAGCCCTTGGACACCATGGCCAGCGCGTCATTGAGGGTTTGGCTCGGGCGCATCGCCTGGCTCGTCAGCTCATGGTCCGGATGGTAGTAGCCATGGATGTCCACGGGCCTGCCCTGTACCTCGTTGAGCTCATTCACGATAGCGGCTTCGTTGGCTTCCAGGGTCTCGGCCAGGCGCGCGAACAAGGCCTTGAGATCGGCATCCTCGTTCTGCTCCGCCAGTGCCTGCGCCCAGTAGAGCGCCAGAAAGAAATGGCTGCCGCGATTGTCGAGTTCGCCGGTCTTGCGCGATGGCGACTTGTTGCTATCGAGGAACTTGCCGTTGGCCTGATCGAGGGCCTTCGCCAGAATCTTGGCCCTGGCGTTATCGAAGGTGCTGCCCAGGTGCTCGAGGGAGGCGGCCAGCGCCAGGAACTCACCCAGCGAATCCCAGCGCAGATGGTTCTCTTCGAGGAACTGCTGGACGTGCTTGGGCGCGGAGCCGCCGGCGCCGGTCTCGAACAGGCCGCCGCCGTTCATCAGCGGGACGATGGAGAGCATCTTGGCACTGGTGCCGAGTTCCATGATCGGGAACAGGTCGGTGAGGTAGTCGCGCAGTACGTTACCGGTGACGGAGATGGTGTCCTTGCCGGCGCGGATGCGCTCCAGCGAGAAACGCATGGCTTCCTCGGGGGCCATGATGCGAATGTCGAGACCGTCGGTGTCGTGGTCCTTCAGGTAGCGCTCGACCTTCTCGATCAGCTGTGCGTCGTGGGCGCGATTGGCGTCCAGCCAGAATATCGCCGGGACGCCACTCTCGCGAGCGCGGGAAACGGCCAGCTTGACCCAATCGCGGATGGGCGCGTCCTTGGTCTGGCACATGCGCCAGATATCGCCCGTCTCGACCGTGTGCTCGAACAGAACCTTGCCGCTCTGATCGGTAACGCGAACGGTACCGTCCACCGGAATCTGGAAGGTCTTGTCATGGGAGCCGTACTCCTCGGCCTTCTGCGCCATCAGGCCAACGTTGGGTACGCTGCCCATGGTGGTCGGGTCGAAAGCGCCATTCTTCTTGCAGTCGTCGATCACGGCTTGGTAGATACCGGCATAGCAGCGATCCGGGATCACCGCCTTGACATCGTGCAATTGGTCGTCGGCACCCCACATCTTGCCGGAGTCGCGGATCATCGCCGGCATCGAGGCATCGATGATCACGTCGCTGGGCACATGCAGATTGGTGATTCCCTTGTGGGAATTGACCATGGCCAGCGGCGGGCGCTCGGCGTAGAGAGCCTGAATGTCCGCCTCTATCTCGGCCTGCTTGTCTTCGGGCAAGGACTTGATGGAGGCGTATAGGTCACCGATACCGTTGTTGGGGTCGAAACCGACCTGCTCGAGGGCATCGGCGTGCTTGGCCAGCACGGCCTCGTAGAACTCGCCGACCACCATGCCGAACATGATCGGATCGGAGACCTTCATCATGGTCGCCTTGAGGTGCAGCGAGAACAGCACGTTGCGGGCCTTGGCGTCGTCGATCTCCTCGGCGACGAAGCTGCGCAGCGCGTTGCGACTCATCCTCGCCCCGTCGACCACCTCACTGGCCAGCACGGGCGTTCTCTCCTTGAGCGTGGTGACGCTGCCATCCTTGTCGATCAGCTCGATTTTGAGGTCGCCGGCGGCGGCGATCAGGGCGGATTTCTCGCTGCCGTAGAAGTCGCCGTGATTCATGTGGGCGACATGCGATTTGGAATCGGCGCTCCACTCGCCCATGCGGTGAGGATACTTTCGGGCATAACCCTTGACGGATTGCGGCGCGCGACGATCGGAGTTGCCCTCGCGCAGCACCGGGTTGACCGCACTGCCCTTGACCTTGTCGTAACGGGCCTTGATCTCTTTCTCTTCGGCGCTTTTGGGCTCTTCGGGATAGTCCGGCAGCTTGTAGCCCTGCTGCTGCAACTCCTTGATGGCCGCCTTGAGCTGGGGCGTCGAGGCGCTGATATTGGGAAGCTTGATGATGTTGGCTTCCGGCATGGTGGCCAGCTCACCGAGCTCGGCCAGATGATCGCCGAGCCGCTGGTCTTCACTCAGGTAATCGGGAAACTGGGAGATGACCCGGCCAGCCAGCGAGATATCCCGGGTCTCCACCTCGATACCGGCGGGATCGGTGAAGGCATCGATGATCGGCAACAGCGAATGAGTCGCCAGCGCGGGTGCCTCATCGGTCAGCGTATAAATAATCTTCGGCGTTTTAGACATCAGCGTTAATCTCTCTTGGTCACAGCAATTGCATGAATCTTGAGCGGTGCCATGTCTCAGGATGCTCATGGAAGCACGTACCGGGACTTCGTCTGTCCGGCTCATCCCCGGATTAGGACGTTCGCGAGTGCTTGGGCCACCATGCAGGGATTGGACTCGATCGGCCCGGTTGTGACGGCGGTGTCCCAGCGGCCATGCCGAAGTATACCAGTGCAGCCTCCATACGCATAAGCGCTGAAGCTGCATGACAGAAGGCGTTGAGAATCGAGCTTATGAGCATGCTATATCTGTTGCACAAACCCTACCGGATGCTTTCCCAGTTCACCGATAGCCAGGGACGAGCCACGTTGGCGGAGGTCATCGGCGTCCCCGGCATCTATGCCGCGGGGCGGCTCGATTATGACTCCGAGGGGCTGTTGCTGCTGACCGATGACGGCGCGCTGATTCATCGCATCAGCGATCCGCGACACAAGCAGCCCAAGACCTATTGGGTGCAGGTCGAGGGCACGCCGGACGGGGCGGCACTTGACGCCCTGCGCCAGGGCGTGACATTAAAGGATGGACCGACGCGCCCAGCCAGGGTCAGGCCGTTGCGCGACCCCACCGTCGCTCCTCGCCAGCCGCCGATCCGCCAGCGCGAGAACGCTCCCTGCACCTGGCTGGAGCTGACGATCAGCGAAGGACGCAACCGCCAGGTGCGCCGCATGACCGCGCATATCGGCCACCCGACCTTGCGCTTGATCCGCGTCGCCATTGGCGGCTGGCGCCTGGATGGCCTGCAGCCCGGCGAATGGCGCAGCGAGACACTGCACGCCCCCGCGGTGAAGCATCAGCAGAGACGACCGGCTCGCCGCATGAGGAAACAGTCATGAAACGATGGTTACCGCATATTACCGTTGCCTCGGTCATCGAACGCGCCGGTCGTTACCTGCTGGTCGAGGAGGACCGGGGCGGGCCTTTCAGCCAATTCAATCAGCCCGCCGGACATCTGGAGCCCGGCGAACGCCTGGCCGAGGCCGCAGCGCGCGAGACCCGTGAGGAGGCCGCCTGGCAGGTCGCCATCACCGACTACCTGGGGCTTTATGTCTTCACCGCCGGCGATGGGCTGGTCTTTCACAGCCATGGCTTCGTCGGCCTGCCGCTGGCCCGGCTCGACAACCCGTTGGATACCGGCATCGTCGGCGCTCATTGGCTGACCCTGGACGAGATCGACGATCTCGATCGCGCCGGGCGGCTGCGCAGCCCATTGGTCATGCAGCGGCTGCGCGATGTCCGCGGCGGCAAGCTCTATCCGCTCGATGTCATCCGTGAACGCTGACGCTCGACAGCATAATCGGTATAATCCCGCGCAATCTTTCAGCCTTTCATCCGTGAGCGTTCATGGCGCTTGCGGATGACGATTTTTGCGAGCGTTCATTCGAGAATGGCCATTTCTCAAGCCACGCGAACTTCAACCACGACCGTGCAGCCCTCTGCCGCGGGCAAGGTCATCGTCGGCATGTCCGGCGGTGTCGACTCCTCCGTTGCCGCGCTGCTGCTGCTCGAGCAGGGCTATCGGGTCGAAGGCCTGTTCATGAAGAACTGGGACGAAGACGACGGCAGCGAATACTGCACCGCCAAGACGGATCTGGCGGATGCCCAGGCGGTCTGCGAGAAGCTCGGCATCCGGCTGCATACCGCCAATTTCGCCGCCGAGTACTGGGACAACGTCTTCGAGCATTTCCTGGCCGAGTATCGGGCCGGGAGAACACCCAATCCCGATATTCTTTGCAACCGCGAGATCAAGTTCAAGGTGTTCCTCGATTACGCCGAAATGCTCGGCGCCGAGAAGATCGCCACCGGCCACTATGTGCGCCGGGGACGGGGCCAAGGCGCTAGCCGGGCCTTGTTGCTCAAGGGCCTGGATGTCAACAAGGATCAGAGCTATTTCCTGCATGCCGTGCCCGAGGCCGCCATCGCCCGCAGCCTGTTCCCGATCGGCGAGCTGGAAAAACCCGCCGTGCGCGAACTGGCCGAGCAACACGGCCTGGCAACGGCGCGCAAGAAGGACTCCACCGGTATCTGTTTCATCGGCGAGCGGCGCTTTCGCGACTTCTTGCAACAGTACCTGCCGGCCCAGCCGGGACGCATCGAAACCCCGGAGGGCGACGACATCGGCGAACACATGGGCCTGATGTACTACACGCTGGGCCAGCGGCAGGGCCTCGGCATCGGCGGCCTGGCCGATTATTCCGATGCGCCCTGGTTCGTGGCCGGCAAGGATCTGGAACGCAACGTGCTGATCGCCGTGCAGGGCCAGCAGCATCCGCTGCTGTACACCGACACCCTGATCACCGAAGCCATGGATTGGATCGCCGGTGAGCCACCCGCCAGCGAGGCCAGGCTGACCGCCAAGACCCGTTACCGCCAAACCGATGAACCCTGCCACATGCATGTGCGCGACGATGGCGGCGTACAGGTGGTCTTCGACGATCCTCAGCGCGCCGTGACGCCGGGGCAATCGCTGGTACTCTACGACGGCGATATCTGCCTGGGCGGCGGCGTGATTCGCGACGCCTGGAAGCAAGGGGCAAAGGCCGCATGAATACCTTTCCGATCCAGCCTGCGCCAAAGGATGCGACGGCCCGCCAGGCCATCGCTCTGGCCGGGGTGTTCCAGGCCGCCGCGGTGGTCGATCAACTGGCACGCACCGGGCAGTGCGACGAGCGCGCCTGGCAGACGCTGATTCGCGCCACGCTCGACACCGACCCGACCAGCTTCGAAGCCATTTACGGCGGCCATCACAACAATCTGCGCCAGGGACTCGACGTGCTCAATGCCGTGGTCGGCCGCGAACGGGCCGACCCGGCCGTGTTGCGTTATGGCTTTTCGCTGCTGATGCTGATGCAGAAACTACGCAAGCAGCCAGCGATGATAAACACATTGGGCGAGCGCTTGACGCGTATCCAGGGTCAGGCCGAGCACTTCGACGACACCCACGAAAACGTCGTTGCCAGCCTTGGCGAGCTATACCAGAACACCATTTCCACCTTCCGCCAGCGCATCGTCGTCCAGGGCGATCCCGGGTTGCTACAGCAGCGCATGATGCCCGAACGGGTACGTGCCGCGCTGCTTTCCGGCATTCGCTTCGCGCTGCTCTGGCATCAGCAGGGTGGGCGGCGCTGGAAGCTGATATTCCAGCGTGCGGCGATGAAAAAAACCCTGGATCGGCTGCTCTGAAATCGTATCGAAACGAGGCGCCACGAGGTGGCGTGCCATCGACACCACGTGACCTGGAAACATGAACTGAAAACATGAACATGCAACTCTCTTCCCTTACCGCCCTCTCCCCTGTCGATGGCCGCTACGGCGCCAAAGCCGAATCCCTGCGCGAGCATTTCAGTGAGTTCGGCCTGATTCGCGCTCGCGTCATCGTCGAGGTGCGCTGGCTGGAGTGTCTGGCGGCCCACCCGCAAATCACCGAAGTGCCGGCGCTTTCGACCGACGCCAAGGCTTTTCTCGACAGGCTGATCGCCGGTTTCTCGGTGGACAATGCCCAGCGCATCAAGGAGATCGAGCGCACCACCAATCATGACGTCAAGGCGGTCGAATACTTCCTCAAGGAGCAGGTCGCCGGCCAGCCGGAACTCAACGCCGTCACCGAATTCATTCACTTCGCCTGCACCAGCGAGGACATCAACAATCTCTCGCATGCGCTGATGCTCAAGGGCGGGCTCGGCGTGCTATTGCCGGTCATGCGCGAGGTGACCACCTCTATCGAGCGCCTGGCACACGAGCATGCCGAGCAGCCGATGCTCTCGCGCACGCATGGCCAAACCGCCAGCCCCACCACGCTGGGCAAGGAGATGGCCAACGTCGCCTATCGCCTGCGCCGCCAGCTCAAGCAGATCGAAGCCATCGAGCCGATGGGCAAGATCAACGGCGCGGTGGGCAACTACAACGCCCACCTGGCGACCTATCCCGAGATCGATTGGGCGGCCAATGCGCGCACCTTCGTCGAAAGCCTGGGGCTGGCTTTCAACCCTTACACCACGCAGATCGAGCCGCACGACTACATCGCCGAGCTGTTCGATGCCTTCTGCCGTTTCCATGCCATCCTGATCGACTTCGATCGCGACGTGTGGGGCTATATCTCGCTGGGCTATTTCAAGCAGCGCACCGTGGCCGGTGAGATCGGCTCGTCGACCATGCCGCACAAGGTCAATCCCATCGATTTCGAGAACTCGGAGGGCAACCTGGGGTTGGCCAACGCGCTGCTCGGCCACCTGGCGCAGAAACTGCCGATCTCGCGCTGGCAGCGCGATCTCACCGACTCCACGGTGCTGCGCAACCTCGGCGTGGGCTTGGCTTATGGTCTGATCGCCTACCAGGCGACGCTCAAGGGTGTCGGCAAGCTCGAGGCCAACCCGACACGTTTGAATGACGATCTCGACGCCAGTTGGGAAGTGCTCGCCGAGCCGATTCAGACGGTCATGCGTCGCTACGGCATCGAAAAACCCTACGAGAAGCTCAAGGAGCTGACCCGCGGCAAGCGCATCGACCAGGCCGGCTTTGCCGCCTTCATCGATAGCCTGGCGTTACCGAGTGACGTGAAAGCCCAGCTCAAGGCGCTGACACCGGCCAATTACATCGGCAACGCCAGCGAGCAAGCTCGCAAGCTTTAAGCTAGAAGCTGAAAGAGCTGCCCACCAAGGTGAGCGGCGCCAGGGGCAGGCCTGAAGAGGGTCCGATTCCAGGGAAGGAATCGGTAGCGTACAGGGAGGTATTTACAGCGCCCTCGCACAGGCCTGCCGCCGGGGTAGCCGCGACTCTGGAGGCCCAAGCGGTTCAACATATCCCGGACACAGGTGGTCTTTATGTCCTCTGATACGCCTCTCACCCTGCTCTGTGGCTTGACCGCCGCCGAGTTTCTGCGCAATTACTGGCAGCAGAAGCCGCTGCTGATTCGTGGCGCCCTGCCCGATTTCGTCTCGCCGCTCTCTCCCGATGAGTTGGCCGGGCTGGCCTGCGAAGATAGCGTCGAGGCGCGGCTGATCGAAGAGCAAGGCGTCGATGAGGACGGAGTCGCCAAGCCCTGGCGGGTCAGCCACGGGCCTTTCACCGATGCCACCTTCGCGCGCCTGCCCGAGCGTGACTGGACACTGCTGGTACAAGCCGTCGATCACTACGTACCCGAAGTCAGCGCCCTGCTCGATCACTTTCGTTTTCTACCGCGCTGGCGTCTCGACGACATCATGATCAGCTACGCCCCGCCCGGCGGCAGTGTCGGTCCGCACGTCGATCAGTACGATGTCTTCCTGCTCCAGGCCAGCGGCACACGACGCTGGCAGCTCGGCGGCCCCGTCGCCGACGACGCGCCGATCGTTGCCGACATCGATTTGCGCATGCTCGAACGCTTCGAGGTCCAAGCGGGCCAGGACTGGCTACTCGAATCCGGTGATATGCTCTATCTGCCACCGGGCGTGGCGCACCACGGCGTTAGCCAATCCGACGACTGCATGACGATATCGGTGGGCTTTCGCGCCCCCTCCGCCGATGAAGCGATCACCTCGTTCGCCGACTATCTCGGCGAGCAGCTACCCGACTCACGCCGCTATGGCGATGCCGGTCGCGAGGTAACATCTCACCCTGGCGAGATCGACGATGCGGCGCTCGAGCGGATGCGTCGATTGATCCTCGATAGCCTCGATAATCCCGAGCAATTGGAGCAGTGGTTCGGACGCGTGATGACGCAGCCCAAGTATGTCGATCAGTTGATCCCCGCCGAATCGCCGACCGAGATCGCCGAGCTCGTTGCCGAGCTACAAGACGGCATCACTCTCGAACGCACGCTGGGCTCGCGCTTCGCCTATCGCCAGCATGATGAAAAACGCGCCACGCTTTTCGTCGATGGCGATGGCCTGGCCTGTGATGCCGGCCTGGCCGCGCTGCTCAGCGGCGATGCCGCACTGAACGTGAACGCTCAAGTGCTCCAGCATCCCGGCAGTGCCGAATTACTGGCGCTCCTGCTCGATCGCGGCAGTTTGAGCTGGCCGTTCGACGACGACCTGGAGATCAACGATGAGTGACATCGACATTCGTCAGGGCGACTGGGCGACGCTCGGCGCGGCCGCCGGCGAGATACGTCGTCTCGTGTTCATCGACGAGCAAGCCGTACCCGAAGACGAGGAGTGGGATGGCCGCGACCCCGACTGCGTGCATTTTCTCGCCTGTCGCAGGGGCCATGCCATCGGCACGGCCCGCCTGCTACCCGATGGGCATATCGGTCGCGTCGCCGTCCTCGAGGAAGGTCGTGGGCTGGGCATTGGGCTGCAACTGATGCAAGCCGCCATCGATTGCGCCCGTGCCCAAGGCCACCGGGAAGTACTGCTGGATGCCCAGACTCACGCTTTGGCGTTCTATCAGCGGCTGGGCTTCCAGGCCGTTGGCGACGAGTTTTTCGATGCCGGAATTTTGCATCGCAGCATGCGATTGATATTGGTCGAATAATTTCTTCAACTCCCCCACCGCTTGAAACTTGGCTACAAAAGCGCCTCGAAACGCGCTCTTTTGTAGTCAAGCTACAACCCTCCCTGCCCCAAAGTGCTAATTGCCAGCCCCTATACACCGGGCCATAGTGAATTCGTCGACTGGATTAAAACGATTGTTTTAATACGATAACCCAGCTGCTATCGAACAAGCGTTTTATTTTCTTCCCGAGCCAGAAAAGTACCGCCGGCCGTCTGAAAGACTCCATCGATTTCGCAATTGCAGCATGAGTAAAAACCAGGCAATTCAGGCACCACCGACCGAATGACACCGTCCACTGGCAGAGAGGTTCCGAGCATGACCCAGACACGTGAGCAGCAGATAGCCGCCCTCGAAAAGGATTGGGCAGAAAATCCGCGCTGGAAAGGGGTGACCCGTACCTACTCCGCCGAGGATGTGGTGCGCCTACGGGGTAGCGTCCTGGAGGAAAGGACCATCGCCCGCCGCGGCGCCGAGAAGCTCTGGCGTCTGGTTAACGGCGACGCGAAAAAGGGCTACGTCAATTGTCTTGGCGCACTGACCGGCGGCCAGGCCATGCAACAGGTCAAGGCTGGCATCGAAGCGATCTACCTATCGGGTTGGCAAGTCGCCGCCGACAATAACGCCGGCTTCAACATGTACCCCGATCAGTCGCTCTACCCGGCCAACTCCGTACCCACCGTGGTCAGCCGCATCAATAACACCTTCAAGCGTGCCGATCAGATCCAATGGCAGAAAGGCGTCAATCCAAATGATGCCGGCTTCGTCGACTACTTCGCACCGATCGTCGCCGATGCCGAGGCCGGTTTCGGCGGTGTACTCAATGCCTATGAACTGATGAGCGCAATGATCGAGGCCGGTGCCGCCGGCGTGCACTTCGAGGATCAACTGGCATCGGTCAAGAAGTGCGGCCACATGGGCGGCAAAGTGCTGGTGCCGACCCAGGAAGCGGTGCAAAAGCTGATTGCCGCGCGTCTCGCCGCCGACGTCGCCGATGTACCGACCCTGGTCATCGCGCGCACCGATGCCAATGCCGCCGATCTATTGACCTCCGATGTCGACGACTACGACAAACCGTTCGTCACCGGCGAGCGCACCGCCGAAGGTTTCTATCGGGTCGAGGCCGGCCTCGATCAGGCCATTGCCCGTGGCTTGGCCTATGCGCCGTATGCCGATCTGATCTGGTGCGAGACGGCAACGCCGGATCTGGACGAGGCGCGCCGCTTCGCCGATGCCATTCACAAGGAGTATCCGGACCAATTGCTGGCTTATAACTGCTCGCCATCGTTCAACTGGAAGAAGAATCTCGACGACGCGACCATCGCCCGGTTCCAGCAGGCACTCGCCGACATGGGCTACAAGTATCAGTTCATCACCCTGGCCGGCATTCATAACATGTGGTTCAACATGTTCGACCTGGCCCATGAGTACGCCCAGGGCGAAGGCATGAAGCACTACGTCGAAAAGGTTCAGCAACCCGAGTTCGAGGCGGCCAGCCGTGGTTATACCTTCGTTGCCCACCAGCAGGAGGTCGGCACCGGCTACTTCGACGACATGACCAATGTGATCCAGGGCGGCGTATCCTCGGTCACCGCGCTGACCGGCTCCACCGAAGAAGCCCAGTTCTCGTAAAACAATAAGAGCCCAGGGGGAAGCCCAGCTTCCCCCTTTTCTACCGGAATTCAGCGCGGCACCGATTCGAAATGTCTTGGTCAAAGCTTTACAATGGCGTTAGACTCATCATTATAAAACGGTGTTTCCTAATAACCCGCCTGGAGATTCGGTATGAAACTGAAGCGCTATCTTTCCATCGCGGCCATGGGTTTGCTATCTCTCGGTGGCTGCGCCAATAGCGATTTGTATTCCGGTGACGTTTACCGGGGTAGCCAAGCCAAGACCGGTCAGAGCGTCAATTACGGCACCATCGTCGCCCTGCGTCCGGTGCAGATTCAAGCCGATGCCGACAACAGCAGCCCACTCGGTGGGATCGGTGGTGCCGTCATCGGCGGCTTGCTGGGCAATCAGATCGGTGGCGGCTCGGGCCAGGTTCTCGCCACGGCGGCTGGCGCCATCGGCGGTAGCATCGCCGGCAGCAAGATCGAAAACGCCGCCAACAAGGTCGACGCCGTGGAGATGGAAATCCGCCGCGATACCGGCGACACCGTGATCGTGGTCCAGAAAGCCGACCGCAACTGGCAGATTGGCCAGCGCGTGCGCCTAATCGGCAGCGGCGCCAGTCTGAGCGTGGCGCCTTACTGATATCCGGCACTCGCCAAATAACCACAAATCCCCCGCGAGTAAGCTCGCGGGGGATTTATTGGTCACATCGAAAGACTGGTGAAATCGCTGAATAAATTGACGAACGGAATGAAACGCAAGGAGCCCGGAGCACAGAAGAAAAGACATAACATACAGTTAGGCTTTTCTCGACCGGGCTGGCGCACCAGCACCGCGTGACACAGCGGTTCGTCCGTGCAGGCATTTATACAGTGATTGCTAGCGGCGCGTCTTGGCTTTACTCATCCCCCAACCCACCAGTTTTTTCGCTACCCATACGATCAGCGCAAGAATCAATAGTGTCAGCAGCATCGACACCGGATTGACGATCAAGGTAGCGCCAAGTACCGCCATTGCCACACACCACACCCAGCGATCGTCGTCATGGCTTCTGAGCGCAGCGGGAATCTTGCGATCGAAGAAGCGGCCCAGCGCACCCTCCCAGCTCTTTAGCGTGAAAAAAAGGATCACGGCGAAAACGATCAGCCAGATCAGGGTCACGGTCATGTCATTGCTCCTGAAAATCGGGTCATGCGGTCAACATGGGTCATATACTCGCCATTCGAGCATTCGACGAAGGCACTCAGCGGCGCCATCCTCTGAAATCGGCATCTCACTCATCGATACCAGCGCCCTATCTTCAAGGTAGCGCGTTCTGCGGCAGAGTAACCCTGCCCCGAAAGGCGCGCAACCGCCGTCTTGTGCGCTGCATGGCGTATGAAAATTCCCCTGCGCCCCTGACAGTCCTGAAGTGACGCGTTACCATGATAGTGACATGCACTCGAAAGGTTCTACTCAACATGCAGATTGCGCAAAATTCCGTTGTCGCGTTCCACTACACTCTGACCAACGATGCCGGTGAGGTACTGGACAGCTCGGAAGGTCGCGAACCACTGACCTACCTCCATGGCGCGGGCAATATCATTCCCGGTCTGGAGAAGAAGCTGGAAGGTCGTGAGAGTGGCGATAAGCTGCAGGTCGCGGTCAGCCCCGAAGAAGGCTACGGCGAGTCCCAGCCATCTCTGGTTCAGGAAGTGCCGCGCGAATCGTTCCAGGGCGTCGAGAGTGTCGAGCCGGGCATGCAGTTCCAGGCCCAGACTCAGGGCGGCCCATTGATGGTCACCGTAACCAAGGTCGAGGGCGATACCGTCGTGGTCGACGGCAATCACCCGCTGGCCGGTCAGAAGCTGAACTTCGACGTCGAAATCGCTGAAGTACGCGAAGCCACAGCTGAAGAAGCCGAGCATGGTCATGTGCATGGCGAAGGCGGTCATCAGCACTGAGTATCGCGTGTGAATGGCATGCGGCATTGAAGAGGGGTGGCGTGCGCCACCCCTTTTCCCATGTCTGGCTATCATGCGGCAAGGCGCACCGGTCATTCACTGGGACAATCCGGCGCCACAGGCGATGATGAGAAGCGCAATCCACTGAACCAGGCCGTTGCATCACCGCCAGCGTTATCGCCATCGCTCATCAGCGCCACGCCGGCCAACTCATCGGGCCGGCTACCGAACAACCTAGCGAAGTCCTCGCGTACGTCACGCACCTCGGCGATCCACTGCCCCGCCTCGGCATCGCCGCTCTGCAGCGCCAGCAATTTGGCGCGATCGGTGAAGGCGTTCACCCATTGAGTGCCGATCGGCTGATTGTTCGACCACACGTAATTCACTGCCTCGACTTGCCAAGGCAGCCATCCCGTCTTGTTGACCACATAGACGCGGGCAGGATAGTCGTCGCCCGCCTCGGTCGTCTCGTCGAGCCCGGTATAAATGCCCGATACTTTCCAGCACCAGCTCAGGTACGGCGTCCCGGTCAGATCGATCTCGCGCTCCAGGTATTTGGCTGAGGCCTGCCCGGCGGCACGCGCCTTCAGCACTGGCTCTCCAGCGTCGGTCATTAATGAATAGCGCGTCTCACCCGCGAACGAGCGCGTCGGCCAGGCGGCGATCTGCTCTGGCGTGAAAATGATCGACTTGGCCATGGCCAAGGGCGCCATGGCGATCAGAAACGAGCCTGTGAGCAATCGCCAGCTATTTGACAACATGCTCATCTCCCTGTGCCTCGAAAGCCTTCAGCGTTCGATAGCCGCCCCATAACCGGGTCGCCGTGGTCATCAGGCAGGTGCCCGCGAAGATCGAAGCCAGTATCGCAAACTGCCCAGGCCACAGGCAAAACGCCACGAAGGCCAGGATCGTCTCGGTCCCCTCGGTCAGCCCATCGAGATAGAAGAACGCCTTGTGGGTGAAATGCGGGCGCTCGAGCCGGTGCTTGGCGGCCATGATCGCAAAGGCCAGGAAGGAGCTTCCGGTTCCCACGAAGGCGAACAGCAATACCGCCGCCGCCAGCGCATTGGCCGCTGGGTCGGCCAGCGCGAAACCGACCACGATCGCGGCATAGAAGATGAAATCGAGCCCGATATCGAGAAAACCGCCGGCGTCGCTGCTGGCACCGGTATGGCGCGCCAGGGCGCCATCCACCCCATCGGCCAGTCGATTGACAAGGATCAGCAGCAGCGCAGGATGGTACGCCTCGAAGGCCAGCAGCACCGGAGCCAACATGCCCACGGCGAAACCGGCGATAGTCACTTGGCTCGGCGTGATGCGCCGGTGCGCCAACGCCCCCGCCACGTAACGGAGCGGTGGCTGTACCCAGTGCGATGTCCAGCGATCGAGCATTGGATTACACCTTTCAGAAACGACCAGCGCCGCGGCGCCGCCAGGCAAAATAGCGCTCGAGCCAACCCAGCACCCGCTCGGGCTTGTGGGCATTTTTCCATGCCCCGGCACTGCCCTTGACCGCCTCCGAGAAGGTCGGGTACGGATGAATGGTACCCAGCAGCTTGTTCAGGCCGATGCCGCGCGTCATCGCCAAGGTGAATTCGGCGAGCAACTCACCGGCATGCTCGCCGACGATACTCGCGCCCAGGATGCGATCCTTGCCCGGCACCGTGAGTACCTTGATGAAACCCGATGTCTCGCCCTCGGCGATTGCACGGTCGAGCTCGGCGAAATCGTAGCGGGTGATCTCGAAAGCGATGCCCTGCGCCGTGGCTTCGCGCTCATTGAGCCCGACCCGGGCCACCTCCGGCTGGGTGAAGGTCACCGCCGGCAGGTTGCGATAATCGACCGAGAAGCGCTTGACCTCGCCGAACAGGGCATTGACGGTGGCATGCCAGGCCTGATGCGCGCTGGCATGGGTCAGTTGGTAGGGCCCGGCGACATCGCCGCAGGCCCAGATGTTGGGATGCAGGCTGCGCAGCGTGCCATCCACGTCCAGCGTACCGCGCTCAGTGACGCCGATGCCCAACGCCTCGAGCCCCAGCCCCGCCACGTTGGCCTGACGCCCGGTCGCCACCAGCAGGCGATCGAACACCAGGCGCTCGGTATCGCCACCCGGCCGATCGGTCGGCTCGATGACCAGAACCTTGCCGGTATCGTTATGACTAGGCCCCGGCTCGATGCGCAGCGCCGTGGCTCCCAGACGTAGCTCGACGCCCTCGTCGCGCAGTCGTTTCGTTAGCACCTCGGTAATGTCGGCATCTTCTCGGGGCAGCAACCGGTCGCCATGCTGTATCAGCGTGACCCGACTGCCCAGCCTGGCGAATGCCTGGCCCAACTCGCAGCCGATCGGCCCGCCGCCGAGAATCAGCAATCTGCCGGGCAACGATTCGAGCCGCCAGAGATTCTCCGAGGTCAGCACATCGATGGTATCGAGCCCAGGCAAATCGGGGATTTTCGGGCGCGCCCCGCTGGCGATGATCACATGCCTTGTGGCCAGCACGCGCTCACCGACCCGCACTTCCCAAGGCGTTTGCAGATACGCTTCGCCCTCGATCACCTCGACACCCAGCGATGTGTAACGCTCGCGACTGTCGTGCGGCGCGACCTCATCGACCGCACGATGCACATGATCCATGACGCGGGCGAAATCGACCTGTGGCTCGCCGGCATCGATACCGTAACGCGCCCCTTCGCGCACCGTCTGGGCAACGCGCGAGGCGCGGATCAGCGCCTTAGAGGGTACGCAGCCGGTATTCAAGCAGTCGCCACCCATGCGCTCACGCTCGATTAACGCCACCCGCGCCTTGAGCGCAGCGGCGATATAGCTCGCCACCAGCCCCGCCGAGCCGGCACCGATCACCACGATGTCGTAATCGAATCCGCGTGGCTTGGCGAAGCGCCGCGCCATCCTGCGGCGTTTCACCAAATCGATAAGCCAGCGGGCCAACAAGGGAAACACCCCTATCAGCGCGAAGGAGGCGATCAGCCCCGGCGAAAGAATGCCGCCGAGGCTCTGCAGTTCGCCCAACGCCTGGCCCGCATTCACATAAACCAGGGTAGCCGGCAGCATGCCCAACTGGCTCACCCAGTAGAAGGTTCGCACCCGCATGCGGGTCAGCCCCATCACCAGGTTGATGACGAAGAACGGAAAGATCGGCACCAAACGCAAGGTGAACAGGTAAAAGGCGCCCTCGCGCTCGATGCCGCGATTGATGCCCGCCAGTTGACGCGAGAAGCGCCGCTCCAGCGGCTTCTGGGCCAACCAGCGTGCGATGAGAAAGGCCAGGGACGCGCCGATGGCGCTGGCGAAGGAGACGATCAGCAAGCCCCAGCCCAATCCGAACAAGGCTCCGGCAAGCAGCGTCATCAATGTCGCGCCGGGTAGCGACAGCCCTGCCACCGCCACATAAGCGGCGAAGAAGCCTCCCGCCACCAGCCAGGGTTCGTCGGCAAACCATGTCTGAAAACGCGCCTGCTGAAGCTGGAAGTTTTCAAGCGTCAACGCATCGAACGCGCCACTGGCGAAGAACACGACGATCACGAGGGCGATCGCCGCCACGATAATCAGGCGTTTGCGGCTCACGTAAAGGCGCTCCTAGGTAATCGGGACGGCGCATGACCGGGTCGGCATCGCCCCCATCATAACGGGTCAGTCCCCAACTGAGGAATTGCTGAATAAATCGCCGAACGGAATGAAGCGGGCGCCGCTGCGTGGCAAGGCGCACGGAACACAGAAGGCGAGACATAACATGGAGTTAGGCGAGCCTTCGCGTACCGCGCAACACAGCCATTCGTTCGTGCAGGCATTTATGCAGAGATTCCCTAATGGAACCTCATGGCGCATTACGCCTCCAACACAGACCCTCATCGATCCGGGAGATTCACTCATGCGCATCTGGCTGCCTCTCATGGCACTGGCGTTAACGGCCATGTCGCCTTTCGCTTCCGCTCAGGACGAAACGTCATCCAATCGCGGCGAGGCCACGTTCGCCGGGGGCTGCTTCTGGTGCGTGGAACAGGCCTACGACGAGATCGACGGGGTACTGTCCACCACTTCGGGCTATACCGGCGGTGAACAGGACAACCCGACCTATCAGCAGGTTTCCAGTGGTGGTACCGGACACGTCGAATCGGTGCACGTCGCGTACGATCCCGACAAGGTCGACTATGCCACCCTGCTCGAGGCGTTCTGGCACAACATCGATCCGTTCGCCGAAAATCGGCAGTTCTGCGACGCGGGTGCCCAATATCGCAGCGTTATCTTCTATCATAACGCGCGGCAGAAACGCTTGGCCGAAGAGACCAAGGCCGAACTCGAGCAACGCTTCGATCGTGAAGTCGCCACGCAGATCCTCCCCGCCGAGCGTTTCTGGGACGCCGAGGAGTATCATCAGAACTACTATGAAAAGAATCCGGTACGCTACCATTTCTACAAGGCCGGCTGCGGTCGCACGGATCGTCTGGAGGAAATCTGGGGGGAACAGGCCGGTCTGCCCGGCAAATAACCGGCGCCTAGTTGCTGCCCTTGGCGATGAGTCTGCGCTCTCGCCGCCATAGCCAGGCGGCGATTGCCATTGTCATGGCCAGCACCAGCCAGGAGGCCGATATCACGCCGAACCAGCCAGCGGCCTGCCAGAACGGCTCGAGATAGAACCCTCCCAGGCTGGCGCCCAGGTAGTAGAACACCAGGTAGAGCGCGGAGGCGCTGCCGCGAGCATGCAGCGCTTGTCGCCCTACCCAGCTCGAGGCCATCGAATGGGCGAGAAAAAAGCCGAAAGCGCCGATCGCCAGACCGAGCAGAATCATCGTCAATGACGCCTGCAACGTCACCAGACTGCCAATCATCAGGATTGCGATGCCCAGCATCATGCATACCGGCTGAGACAGGCGCTGCGAGACCCGCCCCGACAATGCCGATCCCAGCGTGCCGCCCAGATAGGTGAAGAAAATCATTCCCAGCCATTGAGTCGATAGATCGTATGGCGCATCGCTCAAGCGAAAGGTGATGTAACTGTACTGGTTGATGAAGATGAAGAAATTGAGCCCACCGATCAGATAAGCAGCCAGCAACAATGGGTTGCGTAGATGCCCGCCCAGCGAGGCCAAGGCCACGCCAAGACGCAGCGGCGATGGCTTGAAGCACCGCGCCGGCGGCAATAGCCGCCAGAACACCGCCAGACAGACCAGACTGAGCAGCCCCACGCTCAGGAAACTGGCCTGCCAGCCGCCATACTCGCCGGCGATACCGCCGAGTACACGCCCCCCGATGCCGCCCAGCGTATTGGCGCTGATGTAGAGCCCTACCGCCAGCATCAATGCCGGGTTGTCGAACTCGTCGCCCATCCAGGCGATCGCCACTGCCGGCAGCCCACCCAGCACCAACCCATGCAGGCTGCGCAGTAACAAGAGAGTGGTGAAGTCGGGTACGAAAGGCAGTATCAATGAGCAAAGCGTGGCAAGTAGCAGGGTAATGCGCATGATCGCACCACGCCCGATGGCATCCGATAGTGGGCCATAGATCAACAACGACACCGCCAGGGTCAATGTCGAAGCGCCCATCGCCAACGAGGCCGTCAATGTCGATATGCCAAAGTCCTGGCGCAGCGCCGGTAGCAGCGGTTGCACCGCATATAAATTGACGAACACGGTAAACGACCCCAAACACAGCGCCAGGGTAGCGCGCCACCAATCGCGACTATAGGCTTCGATCATGCAACGACGCTTCGCTCATTAGCTCTCATTGACCTGAATCGCGCGCTGCGCGAGTTCGGTGCGCGCCAGCGGACGACGGGCCTGCCAGTAATAACGGTTCCAGTAGACGTTATCCAGACGCGAAATGATCACGCCCTGAGACGATGACGCATGCAGGAAACGGCCTTCGCCGACATAGACGCCAACATGCCGGTAAGGCCCCGGCGGCCGGAAGAACACCAGGTCGCCGGGGTTCAATTCATCGCGCGCGACGCGCCGGCCTTCCAATACCTGGCCGCCGGTGGTACGCGGCAATTCCACCGCGAACGCCTCGCTGAAGACTTGCTGGACCAGCGCCGAGCAGTCGATACCACGCTGGCTTTCACCGCCCAACTGGTAGGGCGTGCCCACCCAGCGCCGGTGTTCGGCGAGCAGCGCCTGACGGATCAGCTGTGGCGAAACACGCCGGAAATCACGCAATTGCTCAGCCAGTTGGTTGACCGGCGATAACCGATGAGAATTTTCGGAATACGTGCCCGATGCGTCATTCATACGAGCATCGGCGGGTGATGTTTGGGGCGCCCCTGCACAGCCGCTCAACATGCCGACCAATAACAGGCACACGGCGGACACGCGAAGCATCAGCGACCTCGTTCGCTCCATCGAACCGACCCCACCGACACCGCGTCGCATGGAATGTCGCTGTGGGAGTGATGCCCGAAGTACCACTCCCAAAGCGGCCTGTCATCGGCTCGCTTGCCATGGCGAGCGGGTGCCTGAGAGGCCCCCGCATATGAACGCTCGATAATAGAGCAAACGGTATCGCCTGTCATTGCCCGGCCGGCCGTTTGGCGTTTCGACGCTTATCGCATCAAGGCGCCTGATAAACGGTCGACGTACCGCTTTCGATATCGGAATCAGCGTCGCTTGCGGCTCCCGGTGGAGAAGGTTCCAACGCAAAGGTCGCCGGCGCCTTGCTACTGGCGTTCAAGCGCCTGGCGGCGGCGGCGATCACCCTATCGTTCGGGTATAGATACTCCGCTTTGGCCAGCATCGCCTCGGCTTGCGCCTCATCGCCTAGAATCCGCCAGGCCTCGATCCTATTGGCGTAAAGCGCCGGCGTTGGATAATGGTGTGCCGTACGCTCGGCCCATGCCAGGTAATCGCGAACCTGATCCTGCATGCCGAGCCCGGCAGCGGCATCGAGCTGTTGGGTCATCAACATGAAATCCAGCGTTTCGGGAATCCCCAGTGGATTGATGACCCGTGTCAAACGCTGCACCTCCCTGCCTCCGCTCTGCAGGTAGGCGCTAACCTGCCACAAGCTGTACAAGTGCGTGATCATGAACAGCCATACCAGAGGCACGCCCAGCCAAGCACCGACACGAATGCCGAAAGTATAGCGGTTGGCGCGCTCGCGGGCCGGCCAACTGCGGCTGACCAATAGCCCCAGTAGCAATACGAAGACCAACCAGTGAGTCAGCGAATGATAGAACGGATATTCGGTCATGGCGTGCAGCGCCAACGGGGCCAATAGCGCCATCAGCATCAACCGCTCGCCATGCGGGCCGTGCCGCCATAAGCGCCAGGCGACCCAAAGCGCCATACCAGCCAGGGCTAGCATCGGCAATAATCCACCCTCGACGCCCCATAGCAGCAACTCGTTATGTGGATGATCGAAGCTACCCGAGATCGCCGAACCGTTATCGGGATGAGCCGAGCGCCAATCGGCGAAGCTATGAATGAAGGCATACTGGAAATCACCGTAGCCCCAGCCACTCAAGGGCGCCTCGAGAATCATGCGCAGCGCATGCATATAGACTTGAGTGCGCGCGCCGGTATTGCCCAACGTTTCGCTGGAGCGCGCCAGATCGTCGGTCGCTAACCACAACGCTAAAGCGATGGCGCAGCCGGTCAGCAGCGCCAGCGTCCAGGCGTAGGCAACACGCCGTTCGCGCCCCAACAAGTGGGCTATCGACAACACAATGACCACCAGGCTCGCCAGCCAGCCGATGCGCGATACCAGAACCAGCAGCATCGCCGGCATGCTCAACGGCGCCAGCAGTGCCGTCACACGCAACCAGCGCCTGGACGCTTCGCCCATCAGCCACGCCGAGATCGCAAGCCCTGTGACGAGAAACGACGCCAGCACATTGGACTGCTGAAAAATGCCCCATGGGCGCCCGTAGGCGGGGTCGAAACCCATCCAGTTGCCCGGCTCGAGCAGCGTGTATTGAAACCAGGCCAGAGTGGCTTCCAGTAAGGTGCCGAAATAGATGGCGAATAGCAGCGCCACCCAATGCCGGCGTTCGAAAGCAAGCTGCTCGAGACCCAGTAGCAGTAGCGCGCCAGTGGTCAGCCCTATGAGTCGCGGCAGCGCGCTCACGGCGGTCGCGTCCCATGACCAGGCAAGCGGTAGCCACAGCAGTGCCACCATCAGCCATAGGCCGCGCTGAAAACCGCTGATGCGAATGCACCCATGAGCCGCCGGCCACAGCGCCAGCGCGGTCATCAGCGCCATGCCCATCGCTACCGCCGCATTGAATGGCAAGCGCAGTCCGGACCCGCCCATGTTAGGGAAACTCACATGCAGCGCTACGCTGAACGTGACCAGTGCAGTACCGATGAACGCCGCGATCAGGCGTCGATCTACAGCGGAGGTGCATGCAGTCATGCGATTACCTGGATTGGCCGAATGCCGGATGGATTCTGAGCAACGTGTCAGTGCAAGGTCTTGGCGTCACCGGGCAACGTATCGATATGCAACGGTGCCCAGTGCCGCGGGCGCGCCCCGGGAAAATCCAGACTCGCCCAGGCACCCGTGAGCGGCGGCGCGCCACTCAGCCACGCCACCAACCCCTCGCGAAAGCTCACCAGAAACGCCTCGCGCTCACCGGTTTCGCCCATGAAAAAGGCATAGCCGGCATAGAGTCCCCGCGCGTAATCGTGCCAGTTCCCATAGTGGCGCTGGGCCTGCTCCTGCGCGGCATCGAGTATGGCACCGAATGCCGGACCGTCCAGCCAGCCCAGGCTGCATCCGGCAATCGCCAAATCCACGGCCTGGGCGAGATCCCAGGCCGTCATATCGACGTCGTTGCAGCCGGCGTCGTTGTCACGCACACGCCGCAGGCGCAGCAGATGATTGCGCTCCTCCTCACCGCAATCGCCGGATTCGAGAATCGCGATCTCCTCCCCCAGCCGAGCAGGATTGAGCGTATAGGGCGCATAGTTGATCTGGTACTCCTGACGGTCGCCGACATCGAGCAGGAAATCGAGGAAATCGCGCAGATCGTGCTCGCCATGCAGCCCATACTGATTGTCGAGCCACTGCTGCAGCGCCTCGTTCTCGACGGCACCTTCGCGCTGTGGCTGGCCCCACATGCCGGCATTCAGCGGCCCGGTCAGCGCAAGCGCGGTGAAACGGCTCAATGTCGGCCGCGCTCCCGGCTCTCGCCACTGGGCCTGGTGCCAATCGAGCCAGTGAAAGAGACTGCCCGGGTCGTCACGATGCCAGCGAATCTCGTGGGCCAGCGTGTCGTCGGGCATCTCGGGCAAGGCGGTTTCCCAAGCCACCCAGGCATCGAGCAGGCGGCGTGGATCGGGATAGAAACGGCACAGCACGCCGCGCAGCGACTCGCCCAGCCCGGCCAGACCGGCGCCATCGAAGTCGCCGCTATCGCCGGCCATCAGCAGATAGAAGGCATACTTCTCGGCCATGTGGATGGTCGCGGCATGGCGAACACAGTGCTTGAGCCCATCGCGCCGCGCAGCGGCATCGGCCGATGGGCGCCCGAAGGGCGTTTCCAACGGCGGCAACGCACCATGGGCGGCATCGGCGGCCAGTTGGTTGAGATGATGAGCCTGACCCGGCAGCCAATAGCGTGCCAGCCCTTGGATGCCTTCGTCGGGGAACAGACCCAGGCTTTCGGTCAGGTAGCGCCGTGCGTCCTGGCGCCGGGCGTCGTCCGGCGCGATACCGATCCCCTGGCGATAGAGCAGTTCCGGCTCGCGTATCGATGCCAACGCCAACACCCAATGGCGGGGGTCGCCACGCCAGGCACGAATCGCCGCTCGCGATGTTTCGCGGTGCGCATCGTCAAGCAACTCATGCAGCGGGACTCGCCATGGACTGATCGGCGAATGCAGCAGCAGCGACCAGTCGCCGCTCTGATCGCGCAGATGGTCGGCGCCCTCGAAGAGACTGCGCCCCCGCTGATAGGCCTGGGCCAGCGCCGACCAATCGCTGTAGCGCCGTGTCAGCAGGTCCGCGCCATGCGCCGCGAAGGTTTCGGCCTCGGCAACCTCCAGCCAGCCCAGCGCCAATCCGGCATAGGCCAGATCGACCAGCCGCAGCCAATCCCAGGCAGCCCATTCCAGCGGCTCGCCACGCTCGATGAAGGACAATAGCACGCGCCCGTAGCGACGCTGCTCGCGCTGATCGCCAAGCTGTTCACCAAGTCCCGCCAGCCAGGCCTGACGCGCCATGTCGCCTTGCTCCAGCAGGCGCGAGGCATCGACGTCCCAACCGTAGCGATGGCCCTGACTGGCCAGCCACAGCAGCACGCGAATCATCTCCTCACGATCGTGAATTCGCCACACGTCACCCAGCCAGGCAGCCGCATCCGGCCAATCCAGCAGGTGTCTGGCCGGCAGCGCCAGCACCGGCGCGAAGCCCGCGCGCAACCGCCAAAGCCGGCCATCGTCGCCGTCTGGCCATAGCGGCATGTCGCGCCGTGTCGCCAGGTATTCGCCAAGCAACTCCCAGGTCATTCCGTCGCCATCGTGCTCGAGCTTGGCCAACGCCTCGCTGGCGAAGGCGAACGCCTCGTCGCCGTGAGTCCAGCCCTCCTCCCGGCGAGCCACACGCAGCGCCTTCAACCAGTCGTCGAGGGAGCCATACTGCGTCTGGATGGTACGAGCCAGCCGCTGGACCCAGGCTTGACCCTGCAGCGGTGCCAACCAGTTCGCCGCCACGGCCAGCGCCAGCAACTCCAGCGCGGCGAGCTGGCGCTGGGGATCCGGCGCTTCGGGCGGGAAGGCCTCGAGCAACCGCCAGCCCAGCTCGCCACGATCGGCCACGCCCAATCGAACCAGGCGCTCGCCGGCAAGCGCTGGCTCCACGGCGGTGGGATCGGGTTCGAAAGCCCAGCCGCATAACACCAATTGCTGAGCCCACCAGGCATAAAGCGGATCGACCAAGGCACACCTCTGACTCTTTGCTACCGACATGAACGGAAAACGGGCGAGATAGTGTAGCGGAAAGCGCCGGATTCGCCGATGCCCCAATCGTCGCCCAGCGCCCGATTACCCGATGTGGAAAGACTTGGCGAATTGTTTTATATAATGCACACTTCGTTCAACATGATGGCCGCTAAGGAATCTCTGAAAACGTAAGCGAGGCCGTCACAGCAAGGCAAAAACAGATGAAAAAAAGGACTGGGCTCGCACGCGAGTTTATGTGCGAATAAATGAGCACTTTGAAGCTGTTTTTAACGCCGCTGTGGCAACGCAGGTAGTTTGTCAGAGGTTTCTTAGCTACTTCGGAGAATAACCATGCAACAACGACTGCCCGATCTGCTGGTTACCAAGGCGTACATCGCCGGCGAGTGGCGTGACGCCCAGCGACGCTTCGCCGTCACCAATCCCGCCAATGACGAGACGCTCGCCGAGGTCCCCGACCTTGGCCCCGACGATGCCCGTGAGGCCATCGCCGCCGCCGAGGCCGCCTGGCCGGCCTGGCGCAAGCGTCCGGCCAAGGAGCGTGCCGCCCTGCTGCGCGCCTGGTTCGAGGCGATCGTTGCGCACCGCGACGAACTGGCCCGGCTGATGACGCTGGAACAGGGCAAGCCGCTCGCCGAGTCCCTCGGCGAGGTGACCTACGGCGCCTCCTTCGTCGAATACTACGCCGAGGAAGCCAAGCGCGTGGCTGGCGAAACGCTGCCCAGCCACGGCGCCGACAAGCGCATTCTGGTGTTCCGCGAGCCGATCGGCGTGGTCGCCGCCATTACCCCGTGGAACTTTCCGCTGGCGATGATCACGCGCAAGTGCGCGCCGGCACTGGCCGCCGGCTGCCCGGTGGTGATCAAGCCCGCCGAGGCCACACCGCTGACCGCGCTGGCGCTGGCCAGGTTGGCACACGACGCCGGTCTACCCGCCGGTGTTTTGAATGTCGTCACTGCCGCGCAGCCGGCGGCGATCGGTGAGGTACTGACCACCGATCCACGGGTGCGCAAGGTGTCGTTCACCGGCTCGACCCCGGTCGGCAAGAAACTGCTGGCGCAATGCGCTGGCACCGTCAAGAAGGCCGCCATGGAGCTGGGCGGCAATGCGCCGTTCATCGTTTTCGACGACGCCGATCTCGATGCCGCGGTCGAGGGCGCCGTGGCCTCCAAGTTTCGCAACTCGGGGCAGACCTGCGTATGCACGAATCGCTTGCTGGTTCAGGCCGGCGTGTACGACGCTTTCATAGACAAGCTTGCCAGGCGCGTCAGCAAGCTGAAGGTGGGCAACGGCCTGGAAGAAGGCGTCGTGCAGGGACCACTTATCAACGCGGGCGCGGTGGATAAAGTACAAACGCATATCCGCGATGCCCTCGATAAAGGGGGCCGGCTGGTCTGCGGCGGCGAGGCGCACGCCTTGGGCGGTACCTTCTTCCAACCCACGGTCATCGCCGATGTCACCGATGCGATGCGCGTGGCCCGCGAGGAGACTTTCGGGCCATTGGCGCCGGTGTTCCGCTTCGAGCATGATGAGGATGCCATTGCCATGGCCAATGCCACCGAGTTCGGCTTGGCGGCGTATTTCTATGCTCGCGACTATCAGCGTATCTGGCATGTCATGGAGGGGCTGGAGTATGGCATGGTGGCTGTCAACGAGGGCATTCTCTCCACCGAACTGGCGCCATTCGGTGGCGTCAAGGAATCGGGATTGGGTCGCGAAGGGTCGCGCCACGGTCTCGATGATTTCACCGAACTAAAGTACGTGTGTGTCGGCGGTCTTTGACCCCATTAGATTGACCAAGGAGGTCCCAGCATGAATAACGCACAGCTCAACGAACTCAAGCAACGCTACGTCGCCAATGGCGCCGCCAGTCCCGCCACCCAGTTTGCCGAACGCGCCGAGAACGCCGAGGTATGGGATGCCGACGGCAAGCGCTTTGTCGATTTCGCCGGCGGCATCGGCGTGCTGAACATCGGCCACCGCCACCCCAAGGTGGTCGAGGCGGTCAAGGCCCAGCTCGACAAGGTGATGCATACCTGCCAGACCGTCATGCCCTACGAGGGCTATGTAAGAGTGGCGGAGAAGCTCAGCCAGATCACCCCGGTGCGCGGCCATGCCAAGGTCATGCTGGCCAACTCCGGTGCCGAGGCGCTGGAAAACGCGGTCAAGGTCGCACGTGCCGCCACCGGCAAGACCAACGTGATCTGTTTCGATGGCGGCTATCATGGCCGCACGTTCATGACCATGGCGATGAACGGCAAGGTCAACCCTTACCAGACCGATTTCGGCCCCATGCCGGGCACGGTCTTCCGCGCACCCTATCCGGTTCCCTATCACGGCGTCAGCGAGGACGAAGCGCTGCGCGGTCTGAAGATGGCGCTGAGAACCGACGCCAACCCCAAGGATACCGCGGCGATCATTCTCGAACCGGTACTCGGCGAAGGTGGCTTTTACGCCGCATCGCCGAGCTTCTTGAAAGCCATTCGCGAGATCTGCGACGAGCACGGCATCCTGATGATCGTCGATGAAGTGCAGAGTGGCTTCGGTCGCACCGGCAAGATGTTCGCAATCGAGCACAGCGGCGTCGAGCCGGACATCATGACCATGGCCAAGAGCATGGCGGACGGCATGCCAATCTCGGCCGTCGTCGGCACCGACAAGCACATGGACGCCTCCGGCGGCAACTCGCTTGGTGGTACCTACACGGGCAGCCCGGTTTCCTGCGCGGCGGCACTGGCGGTATTCGAGGTGTTCGAAGAAGAGAATATCCTCGAGAAAAGCCAGGCGCTGGGCGACAAGCTGGCCAAACGTTTCGCTGCCTGGCAGGAGCAGTTCGATTGCATCGATAATATCCGCAACATGGGTGCCATGGCGGCCTTCGAACTGGTGACCGACAAGGCCGATCACACGCCGGACGCCGAACTCGCCGGCGCGCTGTGCAAGAAGGCCCGCGAGAACGGCCTGATCCTGCTCTCCTGCGGCATGTACGGCAATACCATTCGTTTCTTGATGCCGGTCACCATCGAAGACGAGGTGCTGGAAGAAGGTCTCGGCATCCTCGAGACGACACTCGCCGAATTGATCGGGCAGAAGCAGACCGCCAGCGCCTGATCGCCTGGCTGGCCACTGGAACCATGAAACGCCCCCGCTATCACCGGATAGCGGGGGCGTTGTACATCGCTGAGTTGAATACCTGCTCGTCGAGCACAGTAGGCTGTCAGGCCGGCATCATGTTGGCCTTGTTGTCGCGCGACCAAACCCGGTGCTGGCCCAGCGCCTGGCTGAACGCTGTGAAGATATCGTCCACCGTAGCGCCCAGAACGATACCCTCCTCCTGAGTCGGCACCCCGGCCGCGGATAGCAGTGTCTGCCCCTCGCCTATTGCCGCGATCACCTTGAGATGCTTATAGGCTTCCTGCACGTAGTAGAGACCAAGCCCCGACTGCGATAACGCTTGGGCACTATCCGCGCCACCCGCAACGATCACCGCATCCACGGTCACCGAAGGTAGCCCATTGAGCATGGCATCCGGTGTAACGCCATTGCCACTTACGCCCTTCACCGGCGCCATGCTCGGTGCGATGACGACCCCTTGGGCGCCTTCGGCCTTGAGCTTAGCCTTGATGGCATCGACCTGATCGGCATCGACCCCATCGGCGACGAGAATAGCCACCTTGCGGTATCTGATATTGCCCGGCAACCGCGCCATCAAGCTTAGTGCCGGCGATTCATCGAGCCTGCTCTTGCCCAGTTCGTCGGCGGGGGCGGGCTTTTGCGTCGGCGCCTCGATGCCGTGATTCTCGCCGACCCGGCGCGCCAGCTCGAGATCGATATTGGGCAGAATCTCCTTGATTACCCGCTCACGAATCCATGGCCGCCCTACCTTGGAAAGCTCGAAGGTATAGGCAGCGATGATGTGCTCTTTTTCGACCTCGGTCTGGCTGTTCCAGAATAGCGTTGCCTGAGAATAGTGATCGCCGAAGGAGTCGCTGCGCGCACGAATCTTGTGCGCTTCGATGCGCTCATGGTAACTCTCGAAGCCGCCATCTTCCGGCGCTGGCGGCGTTTCGCTGGGCCAGCCGCCATCGATCGAGTTGGGCTCGTAGGATGCCTGCCCCTTGTCGATCGTCTGGCGGTGCATGGAGTCGCGCTGATTGTTGTGAAACGGACATACAGGCCGATTGATCGGGATTTCATGGAAGTTCGGCCCACCCAGGCGCAGCATCTGCGTATCGAGATAGGAGAACAGCCTACCCTGCAGCAGCGGGTCGTTGCTGAAGTCGATCCCCGGCACGATATTGCCCGGATTGAACGCCACCTGTTCGGTCTCGGCGAAGAAGTTATCGGGGTTACGGTTGAGCACCATCTTGCCGATCAGCGTGACCGGAACCTGCTCCTCGGGGATTAGCTTAGTGGGGTCGAGAATGTCGAAATCGAACGTGTGTTCGTCCTCTTCCTCGATGATCTGCACCCCCAGTTCCCACTCCAGAAAATCACCGTTTTCGATGTCGTTCCACATCTCGCGGCGATTGAAATCGGGATCGCGACCCCACAGCTTTTGCGCTTCATCCCAAATCAGCGAATAGGTGCCCGCCAATGGTTTCCAATGGAACTTGGCGAAGCGCGACTTGCCTTGCTTATCGATCAGCCGGAAGGTATGCACGCCAAAACCTTCCATCGCACGGTAATGGCGCGGGAAGGCGCGATCGGACATGGTCCACAGCACCGTGTGCGTGGTTTCCGGCATCAGCGAGACGAAATCCCAGAACGTATCGTGGGCGGATTGCCCCTGGGGTATCTCATTGTGCGGCTCGGGCTTCACCGCATGCACGAAATCGGGAAACTTGATCGCATCCTGAATGAAGAACACCGGCATATCGTTGCCGACCAGGTCCCAGTTGCCCTCATCGGTATAGAACTTGGTGGCGAAGCCGCGAACGTCGCGCACGGTGTCGTTCGAGCCTCGCGGCCCCTGGACCGTGGAGAAACGCACGAATACGGGGGTCTTCTTGCCAGGATCCTTGAACAGCCCCGCCTTGGAGTATTGGGCAGCATTCTCGTAGGGCTGAAAGTAGCCGTGCGCCGCCGAACCACGGGCGTGAACGATGCGCTCGGGGATGCGTTCGTTGTCGAAGTGGTTGAGTTTCTCGCGGAAGATGAAATCTTCCATCAACGTCGGGCCGCGCTCGCCGGCTTTCAGCGAGTTGTGATTGTCGGCAATCCGCGTTCCCTGATTGGTCCGCAGGTCATGCCCTTCGGCGTCGCTGCGAAACGTTTCGAGCTTCTCCGATTTACTGTTTTCGTCGGTCTTGAAATTGGTGTCGTGCGCGTCGTCGCTATTCGAGCGCGTATGGGGATTCTTCGCCATGATCAAACACTCCTCGTTTGCTGGTATCGCCCCACCCATCTCGCAAGGCGCCGTTCACGCTGCATGCCTATCTTCCCTGGCCTGCATGATGCGCGAACGGGGCGGTTCTTATGAGTTGTCGATTACTCCTGAAAGGTAGTCAGTCCAGCGGACGTTACGCAACCGCCCGCTGAGCTGCCCGATGACTACATCGATGACACGCCGAAACTCGCATGCCCGCTCAGGACTTGCGTAATTTGCCAACGGCCCAGAGCAACACCACGGCGCCAATGACGGCCGTTACCAACGAACCGATGAACCCGTTCGACGAAAGCCCCAGCAGGCTGAATAGAAAGCCGCCGATCAGCGCACCGATAATGCCGACGGCGATATTCCCGAAAATACCGAAACCGCCGCCGCGCATGATATTGCCGGCGATCCAGCCAGCCAGGCCGCCAATGATCAGCCATAGAATGAATCCCATCGTTACACTCCTTTGCCATGTCGATAGTGACTCGCCCAGCTTGCCATAACGGCAATCAGAAAGACGAGCCTGGCTCCTTGAGGAAGGCCAATTCCTCGGTGCTCGAGGTACGCCCGAGCAGGGCGTTGCGGTGAGGATAGCGCCCGAAGCGGGCAATGATCGTATGGTGGCGGCGCTCGAAATCGAGATTGTTCTCGAGCCCCGGCTGATCGAACAACCTGAGCGCCTCGTCATGAACGAGCAGCGATTCGCTATGCATGTACGGCATGTAGAGAAACGGTTTCTGCTGCATGGTCAAATGCCCGTCGGCCCCGGAGGCCACCGCTTCCTGCGCAAGGGTCAGGGCCTGGGGATCCTGGGCGAAGGCGCCAGCTCCGTCCCGGTAAATGTTGCGCGAGAACTGATCCAGCACCAGGATTTCCGCCAACCGGCCCTGCGGGGAGCGTCTCCAGGCCCACAGTTCACCGGCAATCGCCTGATGCAATAGCGGACCGAAGCGCTGCGCGATCAGATCGTCCAACTCCTCGCTCTTGTCGAACCACTGACGCGGCGCCAGGGTTTCGAACCAGAAGTGAATTACCGCTTGCGCTGTGGTCTCGGCCATCGTCTCTCCCTGACGTTTAACGTCGGTTCGGTAATCTGAGATTAGCCGAAACCCAGACAACCACAACCGCATCCGGGCGCTGCCGAAGCCCGACAGGCCATCGATTGCCGAAACCGACATTGCACCGCTTATGTCCGACAAATGGCTAATGGAAGAATCGATTCAGGCATCTATACTCTCGGCAGCCGTGAGTCGCAGCGGAGCCTGCAAGCGCGGACGCTAACCGGTAGCGTTCGTGACTGCCCCTGTCATAAAAGGACATCAACAACATGCATGCCCTCACTCTATTCTCGTTTCTGTTTTTCACCGGGTTGGTCGCCTTGATCACCTGGTGGATCACCCATCGTGACGATCACAGCACCAGCAAAGGCTTCTTCCTCGCTGGCCGCAGCCTGACCTTCCCGGTGATCGCCGGCTCGCTGCTGATGACCAACCTGTCCACCGAGCAGATGGTCGGCCTGAACGGCGCCGCCTTCTCGGAAGGGCTCAGCGTCATGGCCTGGGAAGTGGTCGCGGTGGTCGCCCTGGTGGCATTGGCGCTGTTCTTTCTGCCGCGCTTCATGCGCAGCGGTATCACCACGATTCCCGAACTCTTGAGAATCCGCTTCGATGACACGACCCAACTGATCTGCAACCTTATCTTCCTGGTCGCCTACGCAGTGATCCTGCTGCCGATCATTCTCTATTCGGGGGCGCTGGGTCTGAGCGGCATGCTCGATCTGCAAGGGCTGACCGGCATCGAGTCGGATACCGTACTGCTATGGGCAACGGTATGGGGCGTCGGCTTGATCGGTGCCGTCTATGCGCTGTTCGGCGGCATGCGCACCGTCGCCGTCTCCGATACCCTGAACGGCATCGGTCTGCTGATCGGCGGTTTCATGATCGTCTACTTCGGCTTGCAGGCGGTCAGCGATGGCGGTGGTGTCCTTGCCGGCTGGGAAACGCTCAAGCAGACCAATCCCGACAAGCTCAATTCGATCGGCGGTCCCGATGCGCAGGTGCCCTTCGCCACCCTGTTCACCGGCGTGTTCCTGATCAATCTGTTCTACTGGACCACTAACCAGCAAATCATCCAGCGTACCTTCGCCGCCAAGAATCTCGCCGAAGGCCAGAAAGGCGTGCTGTTGACCGGCCTGTTCAAGCTGCTCGGGCCACTGTACCTGGTACTACCGGGCATCATCGCCTACCACCTCTACGCCGGCGAAGGCGTCACCGCCGATAGAGCCTACGGTCATCTGGTATTCGATGTACTGCCGCCTTACCTGACCGGCTTCTTTGCCGCGGTCATGGTCGGCGCCATCCTGTCGTCGTTCAACTCGGCGCTCAACAGCACCTCGACCTTGTTCAGCCTCGGCATCTACAAGGGCTTGATCAACAAGCAGGCCAGCGAAGAGCAGGTGGTCAACTCGAGCAAGGTGTTCGGCTGGATCCTGGCCATCGCCGCGATGATCATCGCCCCGATGCTGGCTGGCCAGGAGAGCCTGTTCGGCTACCTGCAGAAGATGAACGCGATGTATTTCATCCCGATACTCGCCGTAGTGCTGGTCGGCCTGTTGACCAAACGGGTGCCGGCATTCGCAGCCAGTATCGCTCTGGTCGCCGGTTGCCTGATCATTGCCGTCGTGTATTTCGTGCCACCGTTCACCGGCCTGCTCAATGTCATCAACAACTATCACTTCGTGGCTATCGTATTTTTGCTGTTGATCGCCATGATGCTGATCTTCGGCAAGCTCAGCCCACGGCCCACCGCCTGGGTACACGAGGATAGCGGTCAGGTCGACCTCACCCCGTGGAAAGGCGCGATACCGGCAGGCATCGTGCTGCTTATCCTGGTCGTCGCCATCTATGCGGCCTTCGCCGGCTGAGCGCGAATCGACGAGTGATGGATGAACGATGCCTCGCTCTTGCGAGGCATCGTCGTTTTATGGCGATAACCCTGCCGGTCTGACATGCTTGATAGCGATCTTGCCCGGAGACCCGCCCATGCCCTTGACCGTTACCCTTCTCTCGCTGTGTCAGGCGCTGCTGGTCAGCGGCAATATCCTGCTGATTGCCGTTTCGCCGCTGATCGGTGCCGCGCTCGCACCGGGGCCGGCCTGGGCCACCGCGCCGGTGGCAACTCAACTGCTGGGGTTGATGTGCGCGACCATTCCCGCCTCGCTGATCATGGCGCGCCTGGGCCGCAAGCGCGGTTTCGTACTCGGCAATCTACTCGGGCTGGTGGGTGTCGCGGTGGCGGCCTGGGCGCTGGTCGCCGAGCAGTTCGTCATCTTCATGTTGGGCACTTGGCTGATCGGTGTCGGCATCGGCTTCGGCATGTTGTATCGCTTCGCCGCTGTGGAAGCCGCACCCGCTGCGCTGCGCGATCGCGCCATCGGCATGGTCATGGGCGGCGGCGTGCTCGCGGCGTTTCTCGGCCCGTGGCTGGCGCGGTCCAGTCACGATCTGACCGCGACGCCGTTTCTCGGCAGCTTTCTGGGGCTGGGGCTGCTCTACGTCGTGGCGCTGGCAATCCTGCTCTTCATTCGGCTGCCGCCGCCGCAGGTCACGCATGACGACGGTCCGGCTCGACCGCTGGCCGAGATTCTGCGCCAGCCGGTGTTCGTCACCGCCGCCCTGGCCGGACTGATCGGCTACGGCGTGATGAACCTGGCGATGACCGCCACACCGCTGGCCATGCAGCGCGCCGGTTTTCACTTCGAGCATGTCGCCACCACCATCCAGTGGCACGTACTGGCGATGTACCTGCCGTCGTTCTTCACCGGGCGGCTGACCGCGCGCTTCGGTGCGCCGGCAATGATCGCGCTCGGCTGCCTGCTACTGGCCGGCTGCGGCCTGCTGGCTCAGTTCACTACCCAGTTATATGGCTTCTATCTGGCCTTGGCCATGCTCGGGCTGGGTTGGAACTTTACCTTTCTGCCCGCTACCGGCCTGCTCACCGAGAGCTACCGGCCGGCTGAGAAAGCACGCACCCAGGCGGTCAACGAGTTTCTGGTATTTTCGACGGTGAGCCTGACCGCACTGCTGGCCGGGCCGCTCGAAGCCAACCTCGGCTGGGCCGGGTTGAACGCCGTGCTAATGCCGCTGGCACTGCTGCCGCTGTCGGCGTTGGTCTGGCAACGGCTTGCGACACATGCCACGCGCCCCCACATCAAGAGCTAGACGAAGCTTTAATTCTTTCGATTTGGATAGGATGCCGATGCGCCAGACCCTGGCTCGCGAACTCAGCAATCTCATCGAACGCGGTCGGGACCGCCAGCTACGCCTGGCGGTCACTGGCCTGTCACGCGCCGGTAAAACGGCTTTTCTCACCTCGCTGGTCTATCAATTGCGTCATGCCGGTCTCGAGGCGCGCCTGGACCTGCTGCCCGCCGCCCGCGAGGGTCGGCTGCTGGGTGCCCAGCGCGTCGCCCAGCAGGATCTCGGCGTGCCGCGCTTTCCGTTCGACCAGGCGATGCTGGCACTCGACGATGCCCCACCGCGCTGGCCCGAGCCGACCCGCGGCATCAGCGAGTTGCGTCTGCATATTCGCTATCGACCGCAGCGCGGCGGATTGCTCGGCGGCCTGGGGCGCGACAGCGCCACGCTGACGCTGGATCTGTTCGATTACCCCGGCGAATGGCTGCTCGATCTGCCGCTACTCGATCACGACTATCTGAGCTGGAGCACCGCGCAGCAGATCAATGCCAGCCCCGAGCGCCGAGCGCTGGCCGGAGAATGGCTCGATGCCGTGGCCGATCTCGACCCTGCCGCCACCGCCGACGAAGGTGAACTGGCGCACATTGCTCAGCATTATGCCGAGTCGCTGCGCGCCGCCCGCGAAGCGGGTTTCGCCGACCTGCAGCCGGGGCGCTTTTTACTTCCCGGCGATCTCGATGGCGCCCCGGTACTGCAATTCTTCCCGCTGCCGGGCCTCGACGCGGACGATCGCCAGCGCCTCGAAGCGCTGCCCGAAAGCAGTGTCTATCGCACCCTGGCGCGGCGCTTCGCCTACTATCAACAGCATATCGTCAAGCCGTTCTATCAGGAGCACTTCCGGCGTTTCGACCGTCAGATCGTGCTGGTCGACGTACTCGGCGCATTGAATGCCGGACCGGAGCGCTTCGAGGATCTTTCGCGGGCGCTGGCCACGTTGATGCAGAGCTTCGATTACGGCAAGCGCAGCCTGCTCTCGCGGCTGTTTTCCCCGCGCATCGACCGCCTGGCGATTGCCGCCACCAAGGCCGACCATGTGACGCCCGAGCAGCACGTCAATCTCGTGTCACTGCTCGAAGCGCTACTCGCCGAGCCACTCAAGGATCTGCGTTTCGCCGACATTCCGGTCAAGGCGCTATCGCTGGCTTCGATCCGTGCCACTCGCGCACACGAAGTCGAGAGCCAAGGCAGGCAGACGCCCGCGCTGCGCGGTACCACGCAGGATGGCGAAGAGACGCTGGTGTTTCCCGGCGAGGTGCCCGCGCGACTGCCGCGCAGCGATTTCTGGGCCCGGCAGGGCTTCGCCTTCCATGCCTTTCGCCCGCTCTCCCGCGAAGCGCGCGGTGACGGTCTACCGCATATTCGCGTGGACGCCGCGCTCGACTGGATGATTGGAGACAAACTGACATGAGCGACCCGCAACCGCGTCAGCGCTTCACCCTCGATACCGCCCATGACGAACCGCGCACCGCACCGGAGCTCGACCTGCGCCCCTCCGAATCCTATGCGCTCACCCAGAAGGCCCGGCCAATCGATGACGAGCGACCGCCCGAGGACAGCGACGCCGCCCTGACACGCGGCCTGGCTCGCCCACGCAAGCGTCGTTGGGGGCTGCTGACACTGCTCGGTGGCACGCTCACGCTGGGCGCCTTGGAGGCCGGCCAGGCGCTGTACTTCTCGACACTCAGTGGCAGCCTGCTCAGCGGCGCCTGGAGCCTGCTCGGCCTGCTGGCGTTGGGCCTGGGCGGCACGGCGCTGGCGCGCGAACTATGGCGGCTGCGCAAGCTGCGTCGCCACGCCGCGCTGCGCCAGAACCTGCAAACCCTCGACAGCACGACCGGACGAGACGCCCTGCGCTTGGCCGAGCGGCTGCGCGAGCAGATGGGCCTAGACCGCGATCACCCGCATTGGCAGGCGTTTCTCCAGGCGCATCAAGCGCATCATGACGGCGCCGAGACGCGCCAACTGCTGGCGCATCACTTGCTTGCGCCGCGCGATCGCGAGGCACGCCGCTTGATCTCACGGATGGCCGGCGATACCGCGATCATGGTCTCGATCAGCTCGCTGACACTGGTCGACATGATGCTGGTGGCGTGGCGCAACCTGGCGATGCTCGAGCGTATCGCCGCGCTTTATGGTCTGGAACTCGGCTATGCCAGCCGCCTGCGGCTGTTTCGCAGCGTATTGGCCAACATGGCCTTCGCCGGTGCCAGCGAAATGGCCTCCGAAGCGAGCATGGAGCTATTCTCGATGAACCTGGCCAGCAGGCTATCGGCGCGAGCCGGTCAAGGGCTCGGTGTCGGCCTGCTGTCGGCCAGGCTTGGCCTGCGCGCACTACGGCTGACCCGTCCACTGCCTTTCGCCGACAACGAGGCGCCGCGTATCGCCGATCTGCGCAGCGAGCTATGGCAGCGCCTCAGACGCCTGGAAGAAACTTCTGCCCAGCACTGATTCGATCATTGCCCATCGGCTTCCCCCGCTGCCTGCTCGGACGGCGAATCGTTCCTTTCCAGCCAGCCTTGCACGTAGAGCCGCTGAATCATCACCATGGACAGGACGATCAGCGGTTCGGCCAGTAGCAGCCCCATCAGGCCGGCGAACAGGCCCAGCCATACCTGCACGATCAACAGCAGCGCGGGTGGAATGCTCACGGCCTCGCGCTGCACGAGCGGCGTGACGAGATAGCTTTCGAGTATCTGGACAGCGGTGTAGAGCAGGCCTACGTGCAACATTGCCGTGGCATCCTGCGTGAACGCCACGAGCAGGGCAGGCACCGCTCCAAGGATAGGCCCCAGATAGGGGATGAATGACAGCAGACCCGCCAGTAGACCCAGCGAGAGCGCCATGGGAATACCCAACAGCCACAGTCCGCTACCGGCCAGCAGGCCCACCGTGGTCATGGAGACGAGCCGGCCCACGAGCCACCAGGTCATCTTGCGACCAATGGCCTCGAGCAGGTCGACCGCGCCACCGCGCCGGGAAGGCGCGACGAGGCGAATCAGGCCCGCTCGATAGAGCGCTGGCTCGAACGCCACGAACAGGCCGATGAACAGAATCACGATGACATTGAACAGCATGCCGAAAGTGGTCGTGAACAGTAACGAAACCCGTGCGGACCAGTTATCGAAAATCCGTTGCATGGGCTGACTCTGTTCGATCTGCTCGATGATCTGCGAGCCGAACGGCCAGCCATGCAGCCACTGCTCCAGGCCTTCCAGCGCACCGGGCAGTACCTTGGACAGTTGCGCGAACTCCTGGCTGATGCTCAGCGCGAAATTCAAGCTGAATGCAGCCAACAGGCCAGCGGATATGGTCAGCACGACCAGTAGCGACCAGCGCTGCGACAGGAAACTATGGCGACACAGCCAGTTCGCCGGCAGGGAAAAGAACAGCGCCAGCAGCAAGCCGGCGAAGCCGATCAGCAAAATCTCGAAGCTCGACCAGAGCAGCATCAGCAATGCCAGGACAGCCACGGCCACGCCTGCGGCAATCCATACGCGGCGACTGTACTCACTCAGGTATCGGCGCTGTTTCGGCGATTCCACGATGACGCTCCCTGTCATGCGTTATTGGTTGCCGGCTCGCATTACATGGCTGGCAAATCCAGCGCGAAATACTCACGCAGTCGCTGGGCGACACCATGCTGATGATGATGGCCGATACGCTCGGCCCGGGGTACGCGTCCCGGCAACTCGGGGTGCGCCCCGGCCATGATGAAACCACGACCGGCGAGGGCCAGCATTTCAGCATCGTTGAGGTTGTCGCCAAAGGCCAGGCAGCGCGATGCCGGAATATCCAGCCGCGCCAGCAGGCGTTCGAGCGCGGCGCCCTTATTGACGCCCTCGGCCATGATCTCCAGTGAATGGCTCATCGAGTAGGTCAGGTGCAGTCGCGTGCCCAGGCTATCGCGAATGCTCCGCTCCAGCGCCGCCAGCGCCTCGGGGTCGCCAATGCACAGCACCTTGCCCACGCCGTTGCCGTCGTGCGCCTCCAGGTCGGCAACCCGATAGCGAAAGCCGGTCCGCGCATGCAGCGCCAGCAGTCCCGGCGCCGGCGCATCGATCAGCCAGGCATCTTGGGTATACAGATTGAGACGGATATCGGCACCGCGCGGCAGACGAATCAGCTCACGCACCAGTTCGGCGGGCACCCATTGCTCGGCGATCAGGCTATCGTCGGGTGCGTAGAGGTGGGCACCGTTGGTGCTGAGGATGTAGGCCTCGACCCCCAGCCGGCGGCGAAACTCGGCGATATCGCGAAAGTGGCGCCCCGACGCCAGGGCCAGATGATGGCCGCGCGCCGCGAGCGCCTGGAACGTCTCGATGGTCAGCGGATCGAGATCGTGCTCGGCGTTGAGTAGCGTATTGTCCAGATCGGTGACGATCAGATGCGGTGTCATGCGGCGTCCTGAATGAACCAAGATCATCACAGGCTACCGCAAATTGCGCCGTGACGTATTACCCGATCGGCCGGCTCGATGGCAGGCGGCCGATCGCCGAGGAGCTGATCTGACCCGGCACCGCCAATCGACGCCAGGCGGCCGCGAGACGATTGGCGACGGCGGTGCGAATCCGTATAGTGGCCGTTCGTCCCGCCAATGTACCGACTCCTCATGCTGCAGAACAACTCGCTGCTCGCACAGCTCAAGCAACAGATTCGCCAACAGACCCCGCGCGTCGAGGGGATAATCAAGGCCACCGACCGCGGCTTCGGCTTCCTCGAGACGAGCGACGGTGAATCCTATTTCGTGCCGCCGCCCGCCATGAAGCAGGTAATTCATGGCGATCACGTCGAAGCCACTCTCAAGGAAGAGGGCGACAAGAAATCCGTCGAACCGGAAACGCTGCTCGAAGCCGGGCTGAGCCGCTTCATTGCCCGCGTGCAGAAGCGTGACGGCCGATTGGCGGTGATCCCCGACCATCCATCGATCAATAACGTGCTCAAGGCACGCATCAAGCGCAGCCTCGATGAGGAGAGTATCGCCGATGGCGACTGGGTGGTGGCTCGCCTGGTGCGCCACCCGCTCAAGCCCGACGACAACAGCTTCTTTACCCAGATCGACGAGTTGATCATCAAGGCCGGCGACCCGGCGGTGCCGTGGCGCGTCACCCTGGCGCGTCACGCGCTGGAACAGGCCTCGCCGCAGGCCGGCGACGACTGGCCGCTGGCCGACGAGGGCCTGGCGCGTGAAGACCTGACCTCGACGCCGTTCTTCACCATCGACGGCGAAAAGACCCGCGACATGGACGATGCGTTGTACATCGAGGCACGCGCCGAGGGCGGCTGGCGCCTGAGCGTGGCCATCGCCGACCCCACCGCCTACGTCGCCGAGGGGCACGCTGCCGATCTGGAGGCGCAGACCCGCGCCTTCACCGTTTACCTGCCCGGGCAGAACGTCACTATGCTGCCCGAGGTACTGGCCGACGATCTCTGCTCATTGAAAGAGGGCGAGGAGCGCCCGGCGCTGGCTTGCACGTTGGACATCGCTGCCGACGGCAGCCTCGGCGATTATCGCTTCTTTGCCGCTACCGTCCGCTCGCATGCCCGGCTGATCTACGACAACGTCTCCGATTGGCTGGAGGGCACGGGAGACTGGACACCCGACACAGCGATCGGCGAGCAGCTCAAGGCGCTGTCCAGCATGACCGAGGCGCGCAGCGGCTGGCGTGCCGAGCATGCGCTGGTGTTCAAGGATCGTCCCGACTATGTCTTCGATCTCGACGCTGCCGGCAACGTGCTCGATGTGCGCACCGAGCAGCGGCGCATTGCCAATCGCATGATCGAAGAGGCGATGATCGCCGCCAATGCCTGCTGCGCCGACCTTCTCGCAACCGAAGTTGGGCATGGCATCTTCAATGTGCATCGCGCCTTCGAACCCGAGAAGGCCGACGCCGCGCTGGAATTTCTCGCCACGCAGCAGATCGAGATCGAACGCGAGGCCTTGCTCGAGTTGCCGCGCTATCGTGAGCTCAAGCGCGCGCTTGAGAGCCGCGACGATGCCTGGCTGGATGCGCGGCTGCGGCGTTTTCAGGGCTTTACCAGCATGTCCGCCCTGCCCGGACCGCACTTCGGCCTGGGGCTACCGGCCTACGCCACCTGGACCTCGCCGATCCGCAAATATGGCGACATGGTCAACCACCGCCTGATCAAGCGCGTACTCAAGGGCGAGCAGGCCCCGGCGGAAGCCAGTGCCCGGCTCACCGAACAGCTCACCGAGCGCCGCAAGCTCAATCGCATGGCCGAGCGCGACGTCAAGGACTGGCTCTACGTACGTTACCTGACCCCGGCGGCCAAGGAGCAGCGGACTTTCGATGCCGAGATCATCGCGATCAATCGCGGCGGCATGCGTGTGCGCCTGATCGCCAACGGGGCTAGCGCCTTCGTACCCGCGCCGCTGATCCACAGCGACCGCGACAAGGTGGCGATCGACGACAAGGAGGGACGCGTGCAGATCGAGGGCACGGAACGCTTCAAGCTCGGCGATGCCATCCGGGTGACCCTCACCGAGGCGCGCGAGGAAACCCGCTCGCTGGTGGCACGCCCGGCGGACTGATCCAGCCCGTCGCCTACGCACGAAAAAGGGCACCTCGAGGGTGCCCTTTTCACATCGACGGCAACCGACTTACCAGCCGGTGACGTCCTTCAGCGCATCGCCGATCTCAGCCAGTGAACGCACGGTACGCACGCCCGCCGCTTCGAGAGAAGCGAACTTCTCATCCGCGGTGCCCTTGCCACCGGCGATGATCGCACCGGCATGGCCCATGCGCTTGCCGGCCGGCGCGGTGACGCCGGCGATGTAGGAAACCACCGGCTTGGAGACGTGCTGCTTGATGTACTCGGCCGCCTCTTCCTCGGCGGTACCGCCGATCTCGCCGATCATCACGATGGCTTCGGTCTTCGGGTCCTTTTCGAACAGTTCGAGAATGTCGATGAAGTTGGAGCCCGGGATCGGATCGCCGCCGATACCCACACAGGTCGACTGGCCGAAGCCGTGATCGGTGGTCTGCTTGACCGCTTCGTAGGTCAGCGTGCCGGAGCGCGACACGATGCCGACGCGACCGGGCTGATGGATATGGCCCGGCATGATACCGATCTTGCATTCGCCCGGCGTGATCACGCCCGGGCAGTTCGGGCCGATCAGACGCACGCCCAACTCATCGCACTTGACCTTGGCATCGAGCATGTCGAGCGTCGGGATGCCTTCGGTGATACACACGATCAACTTGATGCCGGCATTGGCGGCCTCGAGAATCGAGTCCTTGCAGAACGGTGCCGGCACGTAGATGACCGAGGCCTCGGCGCCAGTCTTTTCGATGGCCTCCTTGACGGTGTTGAACACCGGCAGGCCGAGGTGCTCCTGACCGCCCTTGCCCGGCGTTACACCGCCGACCATCTGGGTGCCGTAGGCGATCGCCTGTTCGGAATGGAAGGTCCCCTGGCTGCCGGTGAAGCCCTGGCAGATGACCTTGGTGTTCTTGTCGATCAAGATACTCATTACTTGCCCTCCGCCGCTTTAACCACCTGCTGTGCCGCGTCGGTCAAGCTGGTAGCTGCGATGATGTTCAGACCGCTGGACGCCAGCTTCTCGGCGCCCTGCTCGGCGTTGTTACCTTCCAGGCGAACCACGACCGGCACGTTGACGCCGACCTGCTCCACCGCACCGATGATGCCTTCGGCGATCATGTCGCAGCGCACGATGCCGCCGAAGATGTTGACCAGCACGGCCTTCACGGAGTCATCGGAGAGGATGATCTTGAACGCTTCCGCGACACGCTCCTTGGTGGCGCCGCCGCCGACATCGAGGAAGTTGGCCGGCTGGCCGCCGTTGAGCTTGATGATATCCATGGTGCCCATGGCCAGACCCGCGCCATTGACCATGCAGCCGATATTGCCTTCCAGCGCGACGTAGTTGAGTTCCCACTTCTGGGCGTTGGCTTCGCGCTCGTCTTCCTGCGACGGATCACGCATGGCCTGCAGGTCGGGATGGCGATACAAAGCATTGCCGTCGAGGCCGATCTTGGCATCGAGGCAGTGCAGATTGCCCTGCTCGGTGATCACCAACGGGTTGACTTCCAGCAGCGCCAGATCCTTGTCGTGGAACAGCTTGGACAGCCCCAGGAATATCTTGGTGAACTGCTTGATCTGGTCGCCCTTCAGGCCCAGCGCGAAGGCCAGCTCGCGCGCCTGGTACGGCTGCGCACCGGTCAGCGGATCGATCTCGGCCTTGAGGATCTTCTCGGGCGTCTCCTCGGCGACCTTCTCGATCTCCACGCCACCCTCGGTGGAGGCCATGAACACCACGCGGCGTGTCGCGCGGTCGACCACCGCGCCCAGGTACAGCTCGGTGGCGATGTCGGTGAGGTTCTCGACCAGGATCTTGGCGACCGGCTGGCCCTTCTCGTCAGTCTGGTAGGTCACCAGGTTCTTGCCCAGCCACTGCTCGGCGAAGGCCTTGGCCTCATCGGGACTCTTGATCAGCTTGACGCCGCCGGCCTTACCGCGACCACCAGCGTGAACCTGGGCCTTGACGACCCATTTGTCACCACCGATCTTCTTGCAGGCGGTTGCGGCTTCTTCGGGAGTGTCCACGGCAAAGCCCTTGGACACCGGCAGGCCATAATCGGCAAACAGCTGTTTGCCCTGATATTCATGAAGGTTCATCGTGTCATGCCATTGGTTGCATGTGACTCGAACGATGGCCAGCGGGTTCGTCTCGATGGAGCCGGACCCGGGCCATCCCCGTTCGCTCGCGCAAAAGCGCGAGCGACGCGTCTCGGGGAGCTGGACGCGTGCTTACATCGTGAATGCGGTTATTTACGCTTCTTGCGATTGGCCATGTGGATGGCATGGCCTTCGACCGCCAGCGCCGCTTCGTGCACCGCCTCGGACATGGTCGGGTGCGCATAGCAGGTCAGCGCCAGGTCTTCGGCGCTGGAGCCGAATTCCATGGCGATCACGCCCTGGGCGATCAACTCGCCGGCATGCTGACCGACGATATGCACACCCAGGATGCGATCGGTCTCGGCATCGGCAATGATCTTGGCCATGCCCTCGGTGGCATTGTTGGCCATCGCGCGGCCACTGGCGGCAAACGGAAAAGACCCGCTCTTGACTTCGATGCCTTCGGCCTTGGCCTCTTGCTCATTCATACCGACCCAAGCGACTTCGGGGAAGGTATAGATGACGCAGGGGATGGCATCGTAGTTCATCTCGGCCTTATGGCCGGCGATGATGTCGGCCACCATGATGCCCTCTTCGGAGGCCTTGTGCGCCAGCATCTGGCCGCGCACGCAGTCACCGATGGCATAGACGCCCGGCACGCTGGTGCGGCAATGATCATCGACGAAGATGAAGCCACGTTCGTCGAGCTTGATGCCGGCGTCGTCATCGAGCAGATTCTGGGTGTAGGGGCGACGACCGACACAGACGATCACTTTATCGAAGGTCTGTTCCTGCTCGCCCTTGCTGTCGGTGTACTTGACCAGCACCTCTTTGCCCTTGACCTCGGAGCCGGTGACGCGTGCGCCGAGCTTGATATCCAGACCCTGCTTCTTGAGCAGTTTCTGGGTCTCCTTGGCTACGGCCTGATCGACCATCGGCAGGAAGCTGTCCATCGCCTCGAGCATGGTCACTTCACTGCCCAGACGATTCCATACGCTGCCCAGTTCGAGACCGATGACACCGGCACCGATCACGCCCAACCGCTTGGGCGCCTCGTCGAATTCGAGTGCACCGGTGGAGTCGACGATCAACCCTTCGGTCAGTGGCGTCGGTGGAATCTCGACCGGCACCGAACCGGCGGCGATGATGATGTTGTCGGCCTCAAAGGTCGATTTCTCGCCATCGTTGCCGGTCACCTCGACCTTGCTGTTGGATAGCACTTTGCCGCTGCCTTCTAGCGCGGTGACGCCGTTGGACTTGAACAGGCCGGAAATGCCGCCGGTCAGATTGGTAACGATCTTCTCCTTGCGCGCCATCATCTTCTTGACGTCCATCTTGACATCGCCGGTCTCGATACCGAGATCGCCGAAGTCGTGCTGCGCCTCGACCAGCTTGTGCGAGGCTTCGAGCAGCGCCTTGGATGGAATACAGCCAACATTCAGGCAGGTACCGCCGTGCACGGTCTTGCCCTGCTTGTTGACCCACTTCTCGACACAAGCGGTCTTGAGGCCCAACTGGGCGGCACGAATGGCGGCTACATAGCCGCCAGGGCCAGCGCCAATGACGATCACATCGAATTTATCGGCCATGAAATCTTCCTGTTTGGTCTTGATTGGCTTGGCGGCGAATCACACGTCCAGCAGCAGACGTGCCGGATCCTCGAGCAATTCCTTGATGGTCACCAGGAACTGTACCGCGTCCTTGCCGTCGATCATGCGGTGGTCGTAGGACACCGCCAGATACATCATCGGGCGTACCTCGACCTTGCCGGCGATCGCCACGGGGCGCTCCTGAATCTTATGCATCCCCAGAATCGCGGTCTGCGGCGGATTGATGATCGGCGTCGACATCAGCGAGCCGAAGATACCGCCATTGGTGATGGTGAAGGTGCCGCCCTGCATTTCATCGATGCCCAGCTTGCCGTCGCGCGCACGCTTGCCGAAGTCGACGATGGTCTTCTCGACATCGGCGATCTTCATGCTGTCGGTATCGCGTAGCACCGGTACCACCAGGCCGCGCGGCGTCGAAACCGCCACGCCGATGTCCTGATAGCCATGGTAGACGATATCGGTGCCGTCGATGGAGGCGTTGACATCGGGGAAGCGCTTGAGCGCCTCGGAACACGCCTTGACGAAGAAGCCCATGAATCCGAGCTTGGTATCGTGCGCCTTCTGGAAGGTTTCCTTGTACTGCGCACGCAGCGCCATCACCGCGCTCATGTCCACCTCGTTATAGGTGGTCAGCATGGCCGCGGTCTGCTGGGCCTGAACCAGGCGCTTGGCGATGGTCTGACGCAACCGGCTCATCGGCACGCGCTTCTCGGGGCGCTCGCCCTCGACTGCCGGTGCGGTGGCGGCGGCCTTGACCGGACTGGCGCTGTCTGCCGCCTTGGCGGCCGCCGCTTTCTTGGCGCCACCCTCCTTCACCGCCTTCTGGACGTCTTCCTTGAGCACGCGGCCACCCTTGCCGGTGCCTTCGATCTTGCTGGCATCGAGATCGTGCTCGGCAATCATCTTGCGAGCGGCGGGCGCGAGAATCTTGTCGCCGAGCTTCTCATCCGCGCCCTCATCGGCCCGATCGTCGCTCTGGTCACTCTCGTCGGCCTCGTCATCGCTCGAATCGCCACCGGCGCCCTCGGCGAAGATCGCCAGCACGGCCTCGGATTCAACCTGCCCGCCCTCTTCGACCTTGATCTCGGACAGCGCACCGTCGACGGGTGCAACGACTTCGAGCACCACCTTGTCGGTCTCGATGTCGGCCAATACCTCGTCGCGCTTGACCGCTTCGCCGACCTTCTTGTGCCAGGTCGCCACGGTGCCTTCCTGGACGGACTCGGGAAAGGACGGCGCCTTGACATCGTAGGTCTTGCCAGAGGCGGCCGGCTTGTCGGCTTTTTTTGCCGGCTTCTTCTCGGTCTTCCGTTCAGGCTCGGCATCGCTCTCAGCCTTGGCGTCGGCATCGGCGCCCGACTTGGGCTTGGCTTTCTCCTCGGCCTCGCCGAGCAGGCCCAGCACCTGCTCCGAATCGCAGGTATCGCCCTCCTCGACCTTGATCTCCGACAGCGTGCCCGCTTCCGGTGCCACCACTTCGAGGACGACCTTATCGGTCTCGATTTCGACGATCAGCTCGTCACGCTCGACGCTGTCTCCGGGTTTCTTGTGCCAGGTAGCAACCGTGCCCTCGGCAACGGATTCCGGAAAGCTTGGCGCTTTGATCTCGGTAGCCATTTCGTTTCCTTAGTATGTTCTCTCTCGTCCCGATGAAGCGCCTCAGGCGTTGAAGGCGTCATCCACCAGCTGGCGCTGCTGTTCGACGTGCACGGACATGTAGCCGGCGGCCGGTGCTGCGGAGGCCGGGCGACCGGCGAATTTCAATTCGCGACCCAGGCCGTTTTGCAACATGTCGGCGACTATGCGCATGTGATGCTGGCTCTGATACCAGGCCCCTTGGTTGAGCGGCTCTTCCTGACACCACACCAGCTGCTCGAGGTTGGTGTAGGCCTTGAGCGCCTCATAGAGCTCCTCCTTGGGAAAAGGATAAAGCTGTTCGATACGCACGATGGCGGTATCTTCGCGCTCGTTCTCGCTGCGATAGGCGGCCAGATCGTAATAGACCTTGCCCGCACACAGCACCACGCGCTTGACCTTCTCGGCATCGAGATTGCCGACATCGGCCAGCACCATGTCGAAGCGACCATGAGCCAACTCTTCCAGGGTCGAGGTCGCCTCCTTGTGACGCAGCAGGCTCTTCGGCGACATCACCACCAGCGGCTTGCGGATCGGCCGAATCACCTGACGACGCAGCAGATGGTAGATCTGCGCCGGCGTGGTCGGTACGCAGACCTGCATGTTGTATTCCGCGCATAATTGCAGGAAGCGCTCGAGGCGCGCCGAGGAGTGTTCCGGCCCCTGCCCTTCGTAGCCATGCGGCAGCAATAGGGTCAACCCACACAACCGACCCCACTTCGATTCGCCGGACGAAATGAACTGATCGACCACCACCTGAGCGCCGTTGAAGAAATCGCCGAACTGCGCTTCCCAGATGACCAGCGCATTGGGCATGGTAGTGGAATAGCCGTATTCGAACGCCAGCACGGCCTCTTCCGAGAGGAAGGAGTCGTGAATGGTAAAGCGTGGCTGGCCGTCGCCGATATGCTCCAGCGGTACGTAGGTGATGCCATCCTTCTGGTTGTGTACCACGGCGTGACGGTGCGAGAAGGTGCCGCGCCCCGTGTCCTGTCCAATCAGACGTATCGGATGCCCCTGATCGAGCAGGGTGGCGTAGGCCAGCGTCTCGGCAAATCCCCAGTTGAGTGCCATGCCGCCGGCCTGCATCTTGCGACGGTCTTCGTAGATCTTGGCAACCTGACGCTGAACCTGAATGCCATCGGGAATCTCGCACATGCGTGCTGCCAACTGCTGCATGCGCTTCATGTCCAGCGTGGTATCGGCGTCGCCGGTCCATTCATGACCGAGATATGCCGTCCAGTCGACGAACAGCTCCTTGTTGGGCTCCTTGACCAGCGCGTTGGCGACGTGGTTACCGGCCAATAGATCCTCGCGATATTTTTCGATCAGATCCTTGGCCTGATCGGCGGAGAGCACACCCTCTTCCACCAGGCGCTCCGCATACAGTTCGCGCGAGCTCTTATGCGCCTTGATCTTCTGGTACATCATCGGCTGGGTGCCGGAGGGTTCGTCGGCCTCGTTATGGCCGCGGCGGCGATAACAGACCAGATCGATGACCACGTCCTTATGGAATTGCTGGCGATAATCGACGGCAACCTGGGTGGCATGCAGCACCGCGTCGGCGTCGTCGCCGTTGACGTGGAAGATCGGCGCCTGGACCATCTTGGCGATATCGGTGCAGTATTCGGTGGAGCGCGTGTCCTGCGGATGCGATGTCGTGAAACCGACCTGGTTGTTGATGACGATATGCAGCGTGCCACCGGTCTTGAAGGCGCGCGTCTGCGACATCTGGAAGGTTTCCATGACCACGCCCTGGCCGGCAAAGGCGGCATCGCCGTGGACGTTGATCGGCAGTACCTTGTCGCCCTCGACATCGTCGCGGCGATCCTGGCGGGCGCGCACCGAACCTTCGACGACCGGTGAGACGATTTCCAGGTGCGAGGGGTTGAAGGCCATCGCCAGATGGACCTCGCCGCCCGCGGTCATCACGTTGGAACTGAAACCCTGGTGGTATTTGACGTCGCCCGAGCCCTTCTCGATGACCTTCTTGCCATCGAACTCCTCGATCAGCTCCGAAGGACTCTTGCCGAGGATGTTGACCAGCAGGTTGAGCCGCCCACGGTGGGCCATGCCGATGACCACTTCCTTGGTGCCATAGCCGCCGACGCGCTGGATGATCTCGTCCATCATCGGCACGAACGTCTCGCCGCCCTCCAGGCCGAAGCGCTTGGTGCCCGGATACTTGGACGCCAGATAGCTCTCCAGGCCCTCCGCGGCGGTCAGGCGCTCGAGCACGTGCATGCGGACATCGTCGCTGAACTTCGGCTTCGAGCGCACCGACTCGAAACGCTGCTGTAACCAGCGCTTCTCTTCGGTATCGACGATGTGCATGAACTCGCAGCCGATGCTGCGGCAGTAGGTCTGCTCCAGCGCATCGACGATTTCCTTGAGCGGCGCCTTGTCCTTGCCGAGAAAGAAGGAACCGGTCTGGAACTCGGTATCCATGTCGGCTTTCGATAACTGATGGAAGGACAGATCGAGATCCGGTACCGGTACCGGCTTGCGCAGATCGAGCGGATCGATGTCGGCCTTCTGATGGCCGCGGAAGCGATAAGCGTTGATGAGCTGGAGAACCTTGACCTGCTTCTTGCTCTCGCCACTATCGGTGGCGGCCACGCTCTGGGTGGAGCGGCGGTTCTGGCCCAACTGGTAGAATTGATCGCGAATCGGGCTTAGCGGAATATCGTGGGAGGGGCTGCCTTCCGGGCGGGGTAACGTATCGAAGTAGTTACGCCATTCATCCGGGACCGCATTGGGATCGACGAGGTACTGTTCGTAGAGCGCTTCCACATAGTGGGCGTTGCCGCCGCTCACATGGGAGGTGCGCCACATCAACTCCATTATGCCTTCTTGCATCTCTCGGTCACCCTGCACTGATGGGGTGTTGTCGGCGCCGGGTCGCTCCGGCGTCACGATTGCCCTGCCGGTGGGACGACGCGTCGTCCGCTGAATCCACGGCAATGATCGTCAAGAGCCGGTGCACCAGGCACCGGCTCTCGACACTCGGGCCGGCTCGCCCTGCGTTACGATAGCAGGAGAGCACGGCCACCAATGATAACAAGCCACGCGCCGCGATTTAAGTGGCATTCGCCAATAGCAACTCGCGAATCTTGCCAATCGCACGGGTTGGGTTGAGTCCCTTGGGACAAACCGCCACGCAATTCATGATGCCGCGGCAGCGGAACACGCTGAACGGATCCTCGAGATCGGCCAGGCGTTCGCGAGTCGCCGTGTCACGCGAATCGGCAAGGAATCGATAGGATTGCAGCAACCCGGCCGGCCCGACGAACTTCTCGGGGTTCCACCAGAACGACGGGCAGGCCGTCGAGCAGCAGGCACACAGAATGCACTCGTAGAGGCCGTCGAGCTTGTCGCGCTCTTCCGGCGACTGCAGACGCTCGATGGCCGGCGGCGGGGTATCGTTCTGCAGGTACGGCTGAATGTACTCGTACTGCTTGTAGAAGATCCCCATGTCGACCACCAGGTCGCGCACCACCGGCAAACCGGGCAACGGGCGCAATACCAGCTTGCCAAGCTTGTCGACCACGTCGGATAACGCGGTGATGCAAGCCAGGCCGTTGGTACCGTTCATGTTCATCCCATCGGAGCCGCAAACGCCTTCGCGGCAGCTCCGCCGGTAGGCCATGGAACTATCCTGCTGCTTGATGATTTCGAGCACATTCAGAACCATCAGATCACGGCCCTGGGTGTCCACCTGGAACTCCTGCATATAAGGCGCGGAGTCGGTTTCGGGGTTATAGCGGTAAACGGATACCTGAAGCATGGACATGTCATACCCCCCTTAATAAGTACGGATTTTCGGCTCGAAGGTATCGACGGTCTTCGGCGAGAAATTCACATCACGCTTACTCAGCTGCTTGTCGAGCGGGGTATAGATGGAGTGCTTCAGCCAGTTGACATCGTCCCGGTCCGGATAGTCGTAGCGGGAGTGAGCGCCACGGCTCTCCTTGCGCTCGAGCGCGGAGATAGCGGTGGCTTCGGCCACTTCCAGCAGGTTGTCGAGTTCCAGCGCCTCGATACGCGCCGTGTTGAAGGCGTTGGATTTGTCGCCCAGGTGCGCGTTACTGATGCGCTCGCGCAGCTCGGCTACCTTCTTGACCCCTTCCTGCATGTGATCTTCCTGGCGGAAGACGCCGAACGATTGCTGCATGGTTTCCTGCAGCGCGGCGCGCAATTCAGGCACCGATTCGCCGCCACTGGATTCGTTCCAGCGATTCATGCGCGCCAGCGCCGCATCGACATCGGATTCGACGGCATCCAGATAGTCGACTCCCTCGTTGAGGGCATTTTCGATGAACATGCCGGCCGCGCGCCCGAATACCACCAGGTCGAGCAGCGAATTGCCACCCAGGCGGTTGGCGCCGTGCACCGAGACGCAGGCCGCCTCGCCGCAGGCGAACAGGCCATTGACGATCTTATCGTTGCCATCGGCATCCGGCATGATCGCCTGACCGTGCACATTGGTCGGCAGGCCACCCATCATGTAGTGGCAGGTCGGCACGACCGGAATCGGCTCCTTGGCCGGATCGACATGGGCGAACGTCTTGGCCAGTTCGACGATGCCGGGCAGGCGCTTGTTGAGCACCTCTTCGCCGAGGTGATCGAGCTTGAGCAGCACATGATCGCCGTTCTCGCCACAACCGCGGCCTTCGAGGATCTCCATGACCATGGAACGGGCGACCACGTCGCGGCCGGCCAGATCCTTGGCATTGGGTGCATAGCGCTCCATGAAGCGCTCGCCATCCTTGTTGATCAGATAGCCGCCTTCACCGCGACAGCCCTCGGTCACCAGCACGCCAGCGCCGTAAATGCCGGTCGGGTGGAACTGCCACATCTCGATGTCCTGAACCGGGAAACCGGCACGCAGCGCCATGCCGATGCCATCGCCGGTGTTGATCAGGGCGTTGGTGGTGGATGAGTAGATGCGACCGGAGCCGCCGGTCGCCAGTACCGTCGCCTTCGATTTGATATGCACGACTTCGCCGGTCTCGATGCACAGCGCGATGCAGCCGACCACGTCGCCATTGGCATTCTTGACCAGATCCACCGCATACCACTCGTTGAGGAATACGGTATTGTTTTTCAGATTGTTCTGATAAAGCGTATGCAACAAGGCATGGCCGGTGCGGTCCGCCGCGGCGCAAGTCCGCGCAGCCTGGCCACCCTTGCCGAAATCCTTGGACTGGCCGCCGAATGGGCGCTGGTAGATGCGTCCATTGTCGAAGCGCGAGAACGGCAGGCCCATGTGTTCGAGCTCGAAGACCGCCTTGGGACCCTCGGAGCACATATACTCCGCGGCATCCTGGTCGGTGATGTAGTCACCGCCCTTGACGGTGTCGTACATGTGCCAGCGCCAGTCGTCATTGGGATCGGCGGAGGCGATGGCACACGTGATGCCACCCTGGGCGGAAACGGTGTGCGAGCGGGTCGGGAACACCTTGGAGAGCACCGCCGTCTGCTTGCCGGATTTGGCCAGTTCGAGCGCGGCACGCAAACCCGAGCCGCCGCCGCCGATAATGATTGCATCGAATGTCAGGCTACGCATGTTGGACATGGATCAGGCTCCCCACAGGACTTGAACGCCCCACACCAGAAAAACGAAGATGGCAAGCATCACGACGACTTGAGCGGCAAAACGGATGCCGGTCGGCTTGATGTAGTCGGTAATCACGGTCCACAGGCCGATCCAGGCATGCGCCGCCAGCGAAAGAAATGCCAGCAGAGAGAAGATCCGCATCCAGGTTTGCGCGAACAGGCCACTCCAGGTGGGATAATCGAGCGCCGGGTGGAACAGCAGATAGCCGACCATGAAGAGGGTGTAAAGCGCCAGGATGATCGCCGAGACCCGCTGGATCAGCCAATCGGAGAGACCGCTGCGACCAAAGTTAGTGATATTGGTTACCATACCCAGACTCCTGCCAGAACCACCAGAACCGCGCTTGCCACCATGGTGATTTGCGTCATTCGAATGGCGTTGTTGAACTCGATGCCGATATCGATATCCATCAGTAGATGGCGAATGCCCGCCACGAAGTGAAAAGCCAGCGCGGACAGCAATCCCCAGGCGATCAGCTTGGCCAGGATATTCTCACTCAAGGCATGATGCACGGCCTCGAATCCTTCGGGAGAGGACAACGAAGCATCCAGCGCCCAGAAGCCGAAGATCAGCCCAACGAAGAGAATGACGCCGGTAATACGGTGAGTGATCGAGGTCAACGCAGGAAGTGGAAATTTTATCGTGGAAAGGTCGAGATTTACGGGTCTTTTACTATTCACGGCTCTACACACTCTCTTGGCCCGCTCTTGATTCGGTCGGGCATGGCCCGAGCGGGCGGTGGTTTGAGGGAGGGTCTCGGCGGTCGATCAGGCGACTCGACCGAACCTGCTTTCCCGCCAGTCGCGCGAGGTGGGATTATAGGGCGTGCTCGCAAGTATGACAAATCGTTACCGCTAAAACCGGACTTTGGTGTTACCCTTGGTAACATCACAATGCAGCCGTTACCTTGGCTGAAAAAAACGTCGCCGACAAAAAACATCCCTCAGCGCGTCGGGTTCGCTGCGACGCACGGCAACCATCGGTTAATTGACAATCCTTTCGGCGATTCTATAGTGGGCGAACCTTTTTTGGCCTGCATCCGCCCACAAGGCAAGCGAGACAACGACTTACGTTAGCACTTCATAAAGTAGAGGAGGCCATCATGGCTGATAGAAAAGCGCAATTGACAATAGAAGGGTCGGACAAGGCCGTCGAGTTTCCGATCTACTCCGGCACCCTGGGGCCCGATGTCATCGATGTACGCGATCTTTTGGCCGAGGGCTTCTTCACTTATGACCCCGGCTTCGTCGCCACCGCCGCCTGCGAGTCCGGCATTACCTACATCGATGGTGGCGAAGGCGTGCTACTGCACCGCGGCTACCCCATCGCCCAGTTGGCGCATAACTCCAACTTCGTCGAATTGAGCTACCTGCTGCTGTTCGGCGAGCTGCCCACCAAGGAGGAGTACGCCAACTTCGAGAAGACCATTCGCAACCACACCATGGTCCATGAACAGCTCGCCAATTTCTTCAAGGGTTTCCGGCGCGACGCCCACCCGATGGCGATCCTGTGCGGCGTGGTTGGCGGCCTGGCGGCCTTCTATCACGACAACCTGGACATCACCAAGGAAGACGAGCGCCGGGTCAGTGCGATTCGCCTGATCGCCAAGATGCCGACACTGGCGGCAATGTGTCACAAGTACAACATCGGCCAGCCGTTCAACTATCCGCGCAACGACCTCAGCTATGCCGAAAACTTCCTCTATATGATGTTCGGCAATCCGTGCGAGGAGTACAAGATCAACCCGGTATTCGCCAAGGCCATGGATCGCATCTTCATGCTGCATGCCGATCATGAGCAGAATGCCTCCACCTCCACGGTGCGCCTTGCCGGCTCCACCGGCGCCAATCCGTTCGCCTGCATTAGTGCCGGTATCGCCGCACTATGGGGTCCGGCGCATGGCGGCGCCAACGAAGCCGTACTCAACATGCTCGACGAGATCGGCGACGAATCCGAGGAGAACATCCAGCGCTTCGTCGACCGCGCCAAGGACAAGGACGATCCGTTCCGCCTGATGGGCTTCGGCCACCGCGTCTATCGCAACTTCGACCCGCGCGCCAAGGTCATGAAGGAGACCTGCGACGAAGTGCTCGGCGAACTGGGCATGGCGGACGATCCGCAGCTGAAGATCGCCAAGCGTCTGGAGCAGATCGCACTGGAGGACGAGTATTTCATCGAGCGCCAGCTCTACCCCAACGTCGACTTCTATTCCGGCATCATCCTCAAGGCGATCGGCGTACCGACCAACATGTTCACCGTGGTCTTCGCCGTATCGCGGACCATCGGCTGGATCTCGCACTGGAACGAGATGATCAGCACCGGTTACCGCATCGGTCGCCCGCGTCAGCTCTACACGGGGCATACCCAGCGCGACTATCCTGAAAACCGTTAAGCCGCATACGGGCCGCCCAATGGGCGGCCCGCTTCGTTCTAGCCACCGAGAATGCTGACCCAACGAACATTCGAAGCATCGTATGTCATTGAACGAGAGGACTGCACCCATGAGCGAAACGATTCGTACCGCCGCCTTCATCGGCCTCGGCGTAATGGGCTATCCCATGGCCGGCCACCTGGCTCGCGCCGGCATCACGATGCGCGTTTACAATCGCAACGCCGCCAAGGCCGAAGCCTGGGTCGAGGAGCATGGCGGCAGCCATCACGCCACCCCTCGCGACGCTGCCGAGGGCGCGGATCTCGTGCTGATCTGCGTGGGCAACGACGACGATGTCCGCCAAGTGGTGTTGGGCGACGATGGCGCGCTGGCCGGCACGCATGCCGATGCCGTGCTGGTCGACCACACCACCGCCTCCGCCGATCTGGCCCGCGAACTCGACCAGGCCTGCCGGACGCATACCTGTCACTTCATCGATGCGCCGGTTTCCGGTGGCCAGCAAGGCGCCGTGAATGGCGCGCTGACCATCATGTGCGGCGGCGAGGAAGCGACCTTCGAGCGCATTCACGCGAGCCTCGCTCACTACGGCAAGGCCGTCACGCTGATGGGAGCGTCCGGCGCCGGCCAAATGACCAAGATGGTCAATCAGATCTGCATCGCCGGGCTGGTACAAGGACTCGCCGAAGGCCTGCACTTCGCCGAGTGCGCCGGGCTGGATCGCAAGCGTGTCGTCGACGTGATCTCGCAAGGCGCGGCCGGCTCCTGGCAGATGATCAATCGCCACGACAGCATGATCGCCGATGATTACGATCATGGCTTCGCCGTCGACTGGATGCGCAAGGATCTGGATATCTGTCTCGCCGAGGCGCGCCGTCTCGACGCCAGGCTACCGGTGGCCGCGCTGGTGGATCAGTTCTATGGCGATATTCAGGCCATGGGGGGCGGGCGCTGGGACACCTCCTCCTTGCTCAGGCGCCTGCAGCGCAACCCAGGAATTGCCGAATAACGTGGGTCAGGTGATTCTCACCGAGTGACGCACCAGTACCGCGCAACGAAGGGATTCGTGTGTGCAGGCATTTATGCAGCCGTTCCTCGAGTGCTTGACAATGCTCCTGACCAGCGCTTGACGGGCAAGTTTCGAGCATGTTTTGCATGCCCAAAAACCCCGCTTTTGTCGCCCTTCCGCTTTTCCACACTTTCTGTGGATAAAGCTGTTCACAACCACTAGAAAACGTCGCCTAATCGCCATGCCAAGCGGCCTGGCTACAAATTGGCTATTTTTTAACCATGCCTAAGCCATTGTTTTTTAAGTACTTTATCAAGAAACGCACAACCACGGGGCTCGGTGGGCGAGCTATACACAAGGCATTGATTTACGCACACGAATGGGGACAAGTGAACACTAATGTCAACAGGGAATTAGTAGAAAAGCGGAAAGAAATACCAGCGAATTGATCTTGACACCAACGCAAAGAGGAGAGGAAATCAGCAAGAAAAGAGGAGGCGGAGATGGCGTCCCATAGGGGGTTCGAACCCCTGTTACCGCCGTGAAAGGGCGGTGTCCTAGACCACTAGACGAATGGGACGTAATGCGCGAATTGCAAGATTGGTGGAGCCTATCGGGATCGAACCGATGACCTCGACGCTGCCAGCGTCGCGCTCTCCCAGCTGAGCTAAGGCCCCGAACCGCAATGATGTCTCTCGCGAGAACGGGGCGTATATTATCCATACACCCCTGAGTCGTCAACACTTTTAGCCAATGATTGCCGACAGGCAGCTGGCACCCGCCCCGGACGAATGGCTCGATTACAGCTCGCGATACTCCTTCTCGAGCTTCTTGGCCTGCTTCTTGGAAACGCCGCCCAGTATGTCGATGGCGTGGCGTAGTCTTGCCCGGGTCACATCCGAGCCAAGAATGGCCATGGCATCGATCACCGAGGTCGACGCCGACGAACCGGTAATCGCGATGAACACCGGCGCCAGAAGCGCTTTCATCTTCAAATTGAAATGCTCGCCCAATAGCTTGGCCTCGGCCAGCAGGCTCTCCTTGTCCCAGCGCACGACACCCTCCAGTCGCCAGACCAGGAACTGCAGCAGCTTGACCAGTTCATCGCGCTCGAGCTTGATGTCGGCGAAACTTCGCTCGTCGATGGCCGGCAGCCCGGCGAAGAAGTGGCCGGCCAGCGGCATCGCATCGGCTAGCGTTTCGATGCGCGGGCGCACCTGAGGCAATATCCGTCCGACGTACTCCGCGTTGAAGGCCCAGCCACGCAGCGCCTCGAGCAGCGCCGCATCGTCGAGATCCTCACGGATATAGACGCCGTTCAGCCAGGTCAACTTCTCCAGATCGAAGACCGGCCCACCCAGCGACACGCGCTGGATGTCGAAGTGCGCCATCATCTCGTCGAGGGAAAACTTCTCGCGCTCATCAGGCATCGACCAGCCCATCCGACCCAGGTAGTTGGTTACCGCCTGCGGCAGGAAACCCATCCGCCGATAATAGTTGATCGAGGTCGGGTTCTTGCGCTTGGAGAGTTTCGATTTGTCGGGGTTGCGCAGTAGCGGCATGTGGCACAGTACCGGCATGTCCCAGCCGAAGTAGTCGTACAGCAGCTGATGCTTGGGCGCCGAGTTGATCCACTCCTCGCCACGCAGCACATGGGTGATGCCCATCAAATGGTCGTCGACCACGTTGGCCAGATGGTAGGTAGGCATGCCATCGGACTTGAGCAGGATCTGCGCATCGACCTGCATCCAGTCGACCTCGATGGCGCCACGTAGCATGTCGTCGATGACACAAGTGCCCTCCCCCGGCACCTGCATGCGCACCACGTAGGGCCAGCCTTCGGCTTCGCGACGCTTGACCTCGTCATCCGGCAGCGCCAGGTCCGCCGGCTTGAGCGCCAGATGCATGCCGTCGGCCTTGCGTGCCTCGCGCAAGGCATCGAGCTCCTCGCTGGTGCGATAGCACTTGAAGGCGTGACCGGCGTCGAGCAGTTGCCGTGCGTACTCGGCATAGATGTCGCCGCGCTCGCTCTGCCGGTATGGGCCATGCGGACCGCCGACATCGGGGCCCTCGTCCCATTCCAGACCCAGCCAGCGCAGCGAGTCGAGAATCATCCGTTCCGAATCCAAGGTGGAGCGCTGGCGGTCGGTGTCCTCGATGCGCAGAATGAACTGGCCACCATGCTGGCGAGCGAAACATAGATTGAACAGCGCAATGTAGGCGGTGCCGACATGCGGGTCGCCGGTAGGTGACGGGGCGATTCGAGTGCGTACGGTCATCTCATCCGTTCCGTTGGCTCAGGGAATGCCCGGCATTATACGCACTCGCTACCCGACCAGCAGCCGTGACAATTCAAAGCACCAGGTTTTCGCGAAACCACTCGGTTATGAAGTCCAGGTAAGCGCGTGTCTTGTCGGGAAGGTATTTGCGCGAGCGGAACAGCACCAGCATGCTGCCGTGTTCGTTCCAATAGGGTTGCAGTAGTGGTTCCAGCTCGCCATTGGCCACGGCGGCGCGCGCCGAGAACGTGGGCAGGTAGGCCAGCCCGAAGCCGGCCTTGGCGGCTTCGACCACACCCAGGAGATTATTGATCACCAATCGTGAACTGGGCTCGATATCCAGGGGCTGGCCATTGAGCGAGAAGCGCCAATGCGCGCCCAGGTCGTAATTGCCGTAGAACACGCTATCGTGATGGACGATATCGCGAGGATGCAGCGGCCTCTCGGCGCGCGCCAGGTACTCAGGAGCGGCATACAAGCCGTAGACCACCTTGCACAGCGGTCGGGACACCAGACTCGACGCCGGCAAGGGCCCCATGCGAATGGCCAGATCCACCGAGTCGTCGATCGGCTCGAAGCGCTGATCCTCGAGCAGAATCTCCACCGCGATATCGGGGTAACGGCGCATGAATGCCGTGGTCGGTGTCGCCAGATACATGAAGCCGAAGCTGACCTGTGCACTGACCTTGAGTTGCCCGCGCGGGCGCGCCGTCACCGACTGTACCTGCGCTTCGGCAGCAGCCAGCTCATCGCGAATGCGCAGGCCATGCTCGTAGTAGATCTGCCCGGCCTCGGTGAGATGCAATGAGCGGGTCGAGCGATTGAGCAGGCTGACGCCCAGCTCCTCCTCCAGCGCCGCTACCCGCTTGGAGGCCAGCGACTTGGAAATTCCCAGACGTCGCGCCGCCGCGGTAAAGCCCTTGGCGCGCACCACTTCCACGAAAACCTTCAAGGCATCCAGTGTCGCCAAGGTCACTCCTATCGCACGGCATGTAGAAAGTTTCCATACTGGAAACACTGGTTTTCGATTGTACCCACTTATTCCGCAAAGCACGACTACCTATACTGCATGCCTCTTTCGAGCGGCGCCGCTGGCGCTTCCCGGAAGAACCATCGCACGGCAGCCCGTGTCGATGGAGCCTTCAGTGCAACACCCCTTAGCGCCAACGGGCTGCCCTTGGGCAGCCGGCGCGTTTTTCTCGCCAATCACGCCAAATAAGAAAAGTCAACAAAAAACTCGTTGATGCGCTAATTTGCACAAAATCTCGTTAGTGCGACATATTTTCGGAATGTCGTTGCCATGCAATGATGTGCTTATCGAGCGATTCCCGGTGCCACGACTGATTGTCACCAGGATTCACGACGATATTATCAACCACGCGATAGGCTATGCTCGGCCTCCTGCCGTTACCTCGTTTCTCGATGCGGAATGAGTATTCCTAACCCGAAACAAACTTCGGCAATGTCTAGTTATGCTAACGCGTTCATGTTACGGCGAGATGCATCGATGGACGCATTGGGATCCCGCATAAAACGGCTACGAGTGCAGGCCAGATTGAGCAAGGCCGCTCTCGCACGCCGGGTCGGCGTCTCCGACGTCACCATTTCCTACTGGGAATCGGGCACGATAAAACAGATAGGCCATGAGCGATTGCTCGCGCTGACCGAGGCACTCGATTGCACACTTGTCGATTTGCTGGATGGCACGCCTGCCCCGCCTCCCCAAGGCGGGGTGCTATACATGCAAGTGCGCCAACCGGCCCCATGGCTGCGGCAGGGCGAAGCGCTCTTGCCGCTTCTCGGCGGGTTGCCGGTGCAGCATCTGACACGTGACTGTCATTTGGTGACGCCAGGCAATGGCGAGCGCTTCGACTTCCTTGCCGAGGGCGATCTGGCCGCCATCCTGCCACTCAAGGATTTCGGCAAGGACGGGCTGTATGTACTCGAGCGCTTCGATCAGTTGGTGATTCGTTACCTATCGCGAACCACCAATGGCAAGGTCAGCGTTAGCGATGAATCGCAACACCTGGATACCGTCGCTCCCGAAACCCTTCCCTTCAAGTTGGTCGGTCAAGTACGCGCCCGTTGGCGACTGGAAACGCTCGATACGCTGAGGTGGGTGGGGATTACACAATAATAATACGGCTTGCGGGGCTGGCTATCCGGACCTACGTTGCAGAAAACGTTGCGCATAAGGAACTCATCCATGCCGATGCTTTTCGATAGCTACGAAGACGCCAGCGACTGGTATGCCACCAGCGACTACAAGGATATGCAGTGGTACGACGGGTTCGCGGAGGAGCAACTCATCGAATTTGCCTACAGTAGCGGGTCCGATCATGATGGCGAAGAGGATCTGATCGCCGCTTTTCTGCGCGAGCAAGGCGAAGAGCCCGAGGACTATGGGCTTTGAGCCATGCGTCTTTGAAGCTGAACGGTTCGCTCCGGACTGGTCGTCACCAATCCCTATAACCCTTCGATAAAAAGACCCCGGCCATGCGCGCGGCCGGGGCTCGTCGAGGGGCGAGGCCGTCACAGCCGGCAAGCCAGCGCTGCAACGACACCGACATTGCTAATATGCCAGCCTTCGCGCGGCGTTAAATTAACGCAGGTTAATCATCTTGCAGAAACTGCCGCCTCTTACCGATATCGACCCGCGCGGGCGATGGATTCAACCTCAACGATGCGCTGCCAGACGATCCACGCATGGGCTGAAACGCCGCCCATGTATTGATAGAATGCAATGATAATCCCTCCTCTCTTGTGCTCATCGACATGCCCTTTTTTGATCGCACCTTCTCTGTCGCGCCGATGATGGATTGGTCTACCCGTGACTACAGAGTCTTCGCACGAACCCTGACGCGCCATGCGCTGCTATACACCGAAATGGTGACCACCGGGGCCATTTTGCATGGCAGCCCGCGCGAGCGTTTCCTGGGTTACGACGAGACCGAGCACCCCTTGGCGCTGCAATTGGGCGGCAGTGACCCCTTCGAGCTGGCGCAATGCGCGGCGATCGCCGAGGCGTGGGGATATGACGAGGTCAATCTCAATGTCGGCTGCCCAAGCGACCGGGTACAGAACAACCTGATTGGCGCTTGCTTGATGGCGCACCCCGACAAAGTCGCCACTGGCGTGCGCGCGATGCGCGATGCGGTGTCTATCCCGGTAACCGTGAAGTGCCGTATTGGCATCGACGATCAGGATGAAGACGTCGATCTCGAACGCTTCATCGCCCAGGTCGCCGATGCCGGCTGCGATACGTTCATCGTGCATGCTCGCAAGGCGTGGCTACAAGGCCTCTCGCCCAAGCAGAACCGCGACGTACCGCCGCTTAATTACCCACGTGTGCAGCGCCTCAAGGCAACGCATCCGGAGCTGCATATCGGTATCAATGGCGGGCTGAAGACCCTGGAAGATTGTCGCGGGCAGTTGCAACACGTCGATAGCGTGATGGTCGGTCGCGAAGCCTATCAGAACCCGTGGTTGCTGGCCGAGGTGGATGCCGCTTTCTATGGTGAGCACGGCCCGGCGGTGAGTCGCCACGCGGCGGCGCGAGCGCTACGCCCCTATATCGCCAAGCGGCTGGAGGAAGGCGCACGGCTCAATCATGTGACGCGCCATCTACTGGGGCTGTTTCAGGGCTGCCCGGGCGGGCGCCGCTTTCGCCGTCATCTCTCTGAGCACGCCCACCGCGATGGCGCCGGGCTAGCGGTTTTCGACGATGCGCTGGGGCTCGTTCCCGAATCGCCTCGTGAACCGGCAATTGCCTGATGATCCTATATCACATGGTTTCCAGCGTCGGCTCGAAAGCGGACTGGAACGACTCCACCGCGTTCTCGGCCTCCTCGATGGCATCGAAGCGCGCCACATGAAATAGCGCCTCACCCTCGTTGGCCAGCGGTAGGTTGCTCATGCCGATGACGATGCCATCGGCATTGGCCACCACCTCGCCCTCCGCATTGCCGAACGGATCGGCAACCACCCCCAATACCTGCCCCTTGGCGACCCGCGCACCCAGCCGCGAACGCGGCCTGAGAATGCCATCGATCGGCGCGCGTGCCCAGCTCGACCCATTGGCGATCTCGGCGGCCGGTGGTGGCGACCGCCGACGGCTCGGTGCCAGCATTCCCAGGCTTCGCATCACGCGCAGCACGCCACGCACCCCAGGGGCGATCGCCCACTCATCGAAACGCAGCGCCTCGCCCGCCTCGTAGGTCAATACCGGCACGCCACGGCTCTGCGCATAAGCGCGCAGGCTGCCCTCGCGCAGTTCGGCATTGAGAATCACCGGCGCACCGAAGGCCTCGGCCATCGCCGAGGTTTCACTGCCGGGGGTCAGCTGGGCGCGAACCTGGGGAAGATTGGTGCGATGAATCGCGCCGGTGTGCAGGTCGATGATATGCGTCGCCTGTTCGACGATCTGTTCGCGAAACAGTGCCGCCACGCGCGAGCCCAGCGACCCTTCCTCGCTGCCGGGGAAGCAGCGGTTGAGATCTCGCCGGTCGGGCAAATAGCGAGTGTGCTGCACGAAGCCGAAAATATTCACGATGGGCACGCCGATCAAGGTGCCACGCAGCCGCTTGATGGTCGAGGATCGCAGCAGCCGGCGCACGATTTCAACGCCATTGATCTCATCGCCATGGATGGCGCCGCATACCAGCATGACCGGGCCGGACTGACGACCGTGCACGATCTCTACGGGAATATCCAACGGCGCGTGAGTATACAGCTTGGCGACTGGGACATCGATCTGGGCGCGGGTACCCGGTGCCACCCGGATACCGGCAAGCTCGAAAGGGGCGCGTGCCATGGCGGCATCCTTAGCAAAACGGTGTTTCCTTTATACCTTGGCGTGAGATCGATAACGACCCCGATAATGACGATGTCCCAACGTTTTCGCTAACGCTAAGCTTGCGAAGGAGAAATATCGCGATTTTTCGGTACGTTATCGATAGGACTCATGCCTGGAAAGGCTTGGATTGCGCCGGCGCGCCAGCCAGCGCACATCGAGACCGAACGACAACGACAGCAGACACAGCGCCACTGCGCTCAATGACGACGCCTGCCCTGCCGACACCATCGGCAACAACCCCACTAGCAGCGTCGCCACCTGCCAGACACAAACCACCTTGCGCCGCCGGCTGTGCGGTAACGCCTGGGACAGCCATGGCCGGACGTATCCAGCCACGACGAAAACGTAGCGCATGGCGCCGATGGCAAGCACCCAGGTACCGACCTTATCGACCGCCACCAGCGCGGCGCACAGCACCAGGATTAAGAAGGCATCCACTTCCATGTCGAAGCGTGCGCCGAACGCGCTTGCCGAGCGAGTCAGACGCGCCACCCACCCGTCGAGCCCATCGAGACCCAGCGCCAGCACGGCCAGTATCGCCATACTGGTGGCATGATGCGCTATGAAGTCGGGAAAAATCACCGCTCCGGCGATAATCGCGACCAGCATGCCGCGTAGTAGCGTGACTCGATTGGCCCACCCCAGCCAGCGGCGTGCTGGCGGCCATGCCCATAGCATCAGCGCCGCCATGACCAGATAGACCACCCCGGCGCTCAGTCGCAATCCCTGTGGGGCCGCCAGCCATAACAATAATCCTTCGATGAGCAGCACGAGCATGAGTAGCCCGACGCCCAACTCGACGACGGCCGAAGACCGCGCTCTGCACAGCCCAGCGGTCAGCGTTCCTTGACTGTCGTTCATGAGTCACCTCGCCATCCCTTGACGTGACAACGTCCACGCTCAACCTTAACTATGGCAGATGGGATCGACATGCTTGCCGGTTATTGAATTGTCTCGCCGGAGCCAATATGCCATGACGGCCCATTCCTATACAATTTCTATACAACCATTGAACCAATCGACCTCTTGCCGGATCGAAAGTTCAACGCCAATCAGCAAGGATGATAACCATGACCGCCATGACCGCCACGGCGTTCTGGACACTCGCGCCGGGTAGCGGTGCACTGCGCGAGGAAACCCTGCCAGAGCCGGATACCAGTGGTGTACTGATCCGTACTCGCTTCAGTGCCATCAGCCGCGGTACCGAGGCGCTGGTCTTCAATGGCCGCGTCCCGCCCAGCGAATACGAGCGAATGCGTGCGCCCTTCCAGGCCGGCGATTTTCCCGGTCCGGTCAAATACGGCTACGCCAGTGTCGGCACGGTCGAACGAGGCCCAGCCGGCCTGCTGGGTCGCGATGTGTTCTGCCTATACCCCCACCAGGATCGCTACGTAGTGCCCGCCGAGGCCGTTCTGATGCTGCCTGAAAGCGTACCGCCCGAACGCGCCGTGCTGGCCGCCAATATGGAAACCGCAATCAATGGCCTGTGGGACGCCGGCCCGCGCATGGGCGATCGCATCGCGGTGATCGGTGCCGGCGTCGTCGGTGCGCTGGTCGCCTACCTGTGTGCCCGCATACCCGGAACCCGTGTACAGCTGATCGACGTCGAACCCCGGCGCGCCCAACTCGCCCAGGCACTCGATGTGCCATTCTGCGCACCGACTGCCGCGCAGGGCGATAACGACCTGGTCATCCATGCCAGCGGCACGCCTCAAGGCCTGCGCGCCGGGTTGGCGCTGACCGGGCAGGAAGCCACGCTGATCGAAATGAGCTGGTTCGGCCAGCAAGAGGTCGGCCTGCCGCTCGGCGAAGCGTTCCACGCCCGGCGCCTGACGCTGCGCTCGAGCCAAGTCGGCACCGTATCGCCCGCACGCAGTGCCCGTTGGGATCACCGGCGCCGACTGACGCTAGCTCTCGACCTACTGGCCGATGCCAGGCTCGATGCGCTGATCAGCGATGAGAGCGACTTCCACGATCTACCGGCGCTGATGCCACGACTCGCCGCCAAGGCGGGCGGCGCGCTCTGTCATCGGCTGCGCTATTGACACAACTCGCACAAGGAGACGCGCATGTACAGTCTGACCGTTCGCGATCACTTCATGATCGCACACAGCTTTCAAGGTGAGATCTTCGGCCCCGCCCAACGCCAACATGGTGCGACTTACGTGGTCGATGTCACCTTCAAGCGTCCAGCGCTCGATGACGATGACCTGATCGTCGATATCGGCCTGGCCGGCAAGGCGCTTGCCGACGTGCTGGCAGAACTCAATTTTCGCAACCTCGACGACGCCCCCGAGTTTCGCGGTCGCAATACCACGACCGAATTCATGGCCGGCATCATCTTCGAGCGCCTGGCCGAAGCGATACGCACAGGCCGCCTGGGCGATACGGCCAGTGGCTTGACCGCCCTGTGCGTGACACTGCACGAATCGCATATTGCCTGGGCCAGTTACGAGGGCGCGCTGTGAATCGCTCGCTGACGCTCATCGTCGCCGGCGACCCCGCCCAGCTCACCGGCGGCTACGTCTATGACGCCCGCATCGCCGCCGCGCTACGAAGCCAGGGCTGGGAGGTCGCCGTCATCGGACTCGGCGGCAGCTTCCCGGAGCCTGACGCCGCTTCCGCCCGGGCTCTTGACGATGCCCTGGCTGGCCAACCCGACGCTGCCCGCGTGGTGATCGATGGCTTGGCCATGGGCGGCTTGCCCGAGATCGTCGCCAGGCACGGCAGCCGGCTCGACCTGACCGCGCTGGTGCATCATCCGTTGGCCGATGAAACCGGCCTCGACGACGCCCAGCGCGCGCGCTTCACGATCAGCGAGACCCGCGCACTCGCAGCGGTGCGGCGAGTCATCGCCACCAGTGCCTTCACCGCCCGGCGGCTGGCCGACTTCGCCGTCGCCGCCGAACGCATCTCGGTCATCGAGCCCGGCGTCGACCCGGCGCCGCTGGCGCAAAGCGCGAGTATGGAGCGAGACGGCGCGCAGCGGCTGCTGTGCGTGGCCACCCTCATCCCGCGCAAGGGCCACGACGTGCTGATCGACGCGCTGGCACGGATAAAAGAGCCCGCCTGGCAGTGCGACTGCATCGGCTCACTAGACCGCGATTTGAATCACACCAGGGCGCTGACCGCGAAACTACTGCAACACGGTCTCGGCAACCGAATCCGGCTACTCGGCGAATGCGACACCAAGGCGCTGAGCGCCGCCTATCACGATGCTGATGTGTTCTTACTGCCCTCCCATTACGAAGGCTATGGCATGGTCGTCAGCGAGGCACTCGCCCGCGGCCTGCCGGTAATCACCACCACCGGCGGAGCGCTTACCCATACCCTGCCGCACGACGCCGGCCTTGCGGTGCCACCGGGTGATGTCACCGCACTCGCCGATGCGCTGCGTCGCTGGTTCGACGATCCCGAACTCAGGCAGCGCTTGCGTGCCGGCGCTCGCCGGGCTCGCGAAAACCTCACGGACTGGAGTGCGGCCGGCATGGCCTTTGCCAACGCCTTGACCGACCCATCGTCGCTTGAAACCGTCAAGCGAGTATCGTCATGAACCAACCCGCTCCCGGCAGCACGTTCGATGGCCACTGGCTGCGCCTGCGCGAATCCGCCGATCATGCCGCGCGGGACAGCGCGCTGACGCGACGCGCCAGCGAGTGGCTGAAGCACCGGCGCCATCCCCAGCGAGCCCTCTCGCTGGTGGATCTGGGTAGCGGCAGTGGCAGCAATCTGCAATTTCTGGCGCCGCGCCTGCCCGCCAACCAGCGCTGGCGGCTGGTCGATCACGACCCTCGGCTGCTCGATCAGGCCATCGCTCGCTGCTCCTCGTTGCGCGATGCAGGCGGCAACCCCATCGAAGCGATCGGCGACTGCCGCAACCTGACCGAACTAAATGCGGCGTCTATCGAGGGCAGCGACCTGATCTGCGCCTCGGCGCTGTTCGACCTGGTCTCACGCGACTGGCTCGAGCGCCTGGCCGATGCCTGCGAGGCGAGCGCTGCCGCCGTACTGTTCACCTTGAGCGTGAACGGCGAATGGCGCTTCATCGATCGCCATGGCCAAGCCCAGGACAACGCCGAAGACCGCTGGGTGCGGCGCTGGGTCAACATTCACCAGCAACGCGACAAAGGCTTCGGCAAGGCGTTGGGCGGCGGCGGCGGCGCAGCGCTTATCGCGGCCTTCTCCCGGCGCGGTTATCGCATCGCCAGCGCGCCAAGCCCGTGGCTGTTGTTGCCAGGCCACGCCGAGGACATCGCCCTCGCTCGGGCGCTGCTCGACGGCTGGGTTCAGGCCGCCGCCGAGCAGGCCCCGCAATCCGATGAGCTACTCACGACCTGGCTTGCCGATCGGTGCAGAGCGCTAGATGACGGCATGCTGGGGCTTTGGGTCGGTCATGATGACGTTTTCGCTTGCCCGCCCAACCACACCGGCGAGAAGGCCTGAAATGACCGCGCCGCGTCGATTGCGCTGGCACGCCCTGGCTGCCTGGCGGCGACCACGCGCCTGGCTGCGTCCGATTGCCAGCCTGACACTGCTCGGTGGCTTGCTGGCGTGGCTGGACATAGCGACGATCGTCGCCGAAGTCGAACGGCTATCGCCAAGCTGGGTCGCGCTGGCCCTGGCACTGACACTGCCACAGGTAGCGATATCGGCATGGCGTTGGCGACTCACCGCACGCCTGCTGAACGTTCGGCTGCGCTGGAGCGCGGCGCTGGGCGACTATTATCTGGCGACCTTTCTCAATCAGGTGCTGCCGGGCGGGGTCATGGGCGACGCCGCCCGCGCCTGGCGCCATGCCCGCGAGAGTGGCGAGCGAGGCCCGGCGCTGCGTGCGGTAATCATCGAGCGCATCTCGGGGCAGTTGGTACTCGTCATCATGGCGATAATGACCCTGCTAGCGCCGGTATGGCGCGAGCCAATAGGCGCGGCTCTCTCGAGCGTCATGACCCAGGGCGTCGATGCGCCAACCGCCAGCCAGGTGAGTATCTGGTCGGTCGTCGTCATCGGCCTGATCGCGGTGAGCGCGCTGCTGCGCCGCCTGTACCGCAGGCCACCGCGCGCCCTGCACGGTCTCGGCGGCGATCTCTACCGTAGCTTGCTCAGTGCGCAGGCGTGGCCGCGCCAGATACTCGGCTCGATACTTGTGGTCGCCAGCTATGTCGCCGTGTTCGTCTGCGCGGCCCGCGCCATCGGCGTCGAACTCCCTACCATCACGCTAATGGCGCTGATTCCACCTATCCTGATGATCATGGCCATTCCATTATCGATCGCCGGTTGGGGCCTGCGCGAAGGCGCCGCGGCACTGGTTTGGGTCGGCGCCGGTCTGCCGCCCGCTCAGGGCGTGGCGATTTCGGTGGCTTATGGTTTGCTAGTACTGGCCTCCAGCCTGCCCGGCGCGTTATTCCTGCTGCGCCGCCGGGCCGAGAGCTCGGGCCGTCGCGGTGGGGGCGGCAAACGCCAGGTCGAACAGGGTGTCGTCGCCACAGGTAAACGTCCGCGCCTCGGGGCGCAGCGCACGATCGAGCGTGTCGATCGGCGTCAGCGAGAGTCCGGGACGCCCCGAGCCGATCAGCAGCGGAGCCACCAAAAGATGCAAGCGATGCAGTACGCCCGCTTCGAGAAACCGCGACACCGTCAGCCCGCCGCCCTCGATCAGCACCCGCTCGAGCCCGCGCACGGCAAGCAGTTCGAGTATGGCGCGCGGTTCGATTCCCGCGTCGATACCGCCATCGCCGAGTGGCATCGCGATGCGCTCGACATGCGCCCCCACCGGGCCGTTCGACGGTGCGCCCTCGCCGACCAGGTGCAAGGTCGGCGCCTCAGCGGATTGAAAGACATGCCGCTCGGCAGGAAGCCGGCCGCGCGGATCGAGTATCACCCGCAGCGGATGGCGGCCAGCGACCAGTCTCACGCTGAGTCGGGGGTCGTCGGCAGCGACGGTGCTCGCTCCGACCAGCACGGCATCGACCAGCGCCCGCAGCCGGTGCAGATGTACACGGCTCTCGATGCCGTTCACGTAATGCGACGCCCCGGTCACCGTAGCGATACGCCCATCCAGGCTTTGCCCGAGCTGGGCGATGGCCAGCGGCTCGGCACGGGCCACCAGGGGCAACAGGCAATCGAGCAGACTGCGCGCGTCGCCATCGATCGGACCGTCGCAATGCCAGGCACCGCCATGCTGGATTTCCAGCGCATGATCACCCAACGTCAGGGACAGCGACATGACTGACGACCAATCGGCGTTCACGGCGTCGCGCACGCAGGACCAGGCCATATCCAGGGAAGATTCGCTCATGCATCCTCATCCTAAAAACACAGGCAGGAATCACATCATGCGCAGCGCCCAGCGAGAGAACAACCTTAACCACGACAGGGAGACGACCATGCACCAGGTCGAACGCGCCATCTTCGATATTCGCCGTGGCTTGCCGGTATTGCTGCGTGACGGCGATCAGGATGTGCTGGTCCAGCCTATCGAAAGCATCGATGACGGCGCGCTCGATAGGCTGGTCGCCAGCGCCGGCGACGCTCCAGGGCTGGTGTTGAGCCGTCACCGGCTGGCCCTGCTGGGCAGGACGGTCGATACCAGCGCCGCACGATTGCCGCTCTGCTCGTTGGCGACACTCGACGTGCAGCGGCTCAATGAGCTGGCCTTCGCCGCCGATGCCAGCGAGTATTTCCAGCCGGCGGTGCCCGCCAGCCGCGCCGATCATGCCGCGCTGGCCCTGATGCGGCGCGCGCTATTGATTCCCGCCGCGCTCACTGCGCGCGTGGCCCGTAAATCCCGAGCCAAGATCGAAGCGCTGATCGAGAGCGGTTCATTGCTGGCGGTAGAGGCCAGCGATGCCGAACGCTGCTTCGACGCCGCCTCGGGTCTACTGAAGCGGGTCAGCGAGGCACGCATTCCACTCGCCGATGCCATCGAGAGCCGCTTCATCCTGTTTCGTGAGCCCGATGGCCTGCGTGAGCATATCGCCGTACTCATCGGCAAGTCCGAGACATGGTCCGACGCGGTACCGCTGCGCCTGCATTCGGCTTGCCTGACCGGCGATCTGTTCGGCAGCTTGCGCTGCGACTGTGGTGAGCAATTGCGCAATGCCGTCGCCGATATCGGTGCGATGGGCGGCGGCGTGCTGCTCTATCTGGCGCAGGAGGGGCGCGGCATCGGCCTGGCCAACAAGCTACGCGCCTATACCCTGCAGGATCAGGGGCTCGATACCGTGGACGCCGACCAGGTACTGGGCTTCGGCGATGACGAACGCCGCTACGGCGTGGCGGTGGATATGCTCGCCGCGCTCGACATTCGCCGCGTGCAGCTGTTGACCAACAATCCGGTGAAGATCGCCGCGCTGATCGAAGGTGGTATTGATGTCGCCGACCGCCAGGCACTGTATGGCAGCCTGACCGAAGAGAACTATCGCTACCTGAATGCCAAATCCAAGCGCGCCGGGCATCTGCTCGACGGTGTACTGGATGGGCGTTCGGGTAGTTCCACAAAGGGCTTTTGAATGGTTGGGACTGGCTGGAACTCTGCCGTCGGCTGGTAGATTTACGATATTTCCTACAAAAACTGTCGTCTCTGGCTTACAAGCTCGACGCCGTTTGGCAGGTAGAATCGCGACTCATCGGTATTGCTCTCGTTCGGATATCAAGGAGTCGGCGGTGGAACTGGCAAAAATCGGCGACAAGGTCGTCTGCAATTGTAAGGGCGGGCCGCACAAGATCGTCAGCGGCGCACGTACGGTCTTCGTCGACGATATCCCGGCGGCGCGCATCGGTGACATGAGCTCCTGCGGGGCAACGATTACTACCGGCGCCGACTGGTTCGAGATCGAAGACAGCCCCGCCGCGATCAACGGCAGTAAAACCTCCTGCGGCGGTCAGGTGATTACCGGTTCGAGCGTGACCACCGGCTCGCCGACGAGTATCGAGATCGGCGGGTTCCGGTTTCAGCAAACCGCGCCCGTCGATACCGACACGACCGATGAGGTCGCCACCGCGCGCTCCGCTACGTCAGCCTCGTCAGTAGTGGCGAGCGATGCCCAGCCGGTCACGGCTTCCTCGGCAATGGCAACCACGCCAATCGACGCTGACAACATCAGCAGCGCCGCGCCGGGCTTTCATATCGTCGAACGGCCCATGTTGGGTCAGGAACTCGAAGTCGAACTACTCGGCCGAGCGAAGCCCGAGGCAATCGACAAATTTCGCGCGCTGAATCCACATCTCGCCGAATGGGCCAAGCCTGGGCAAATGGCCGCGCTCAGCGATCCCGACAACCTGCAATGCACGGCCGAAGATGCTCGGCTGCGCGACGCCGCAGCCCGGGTCGATGCCGCGCTGGCCTCGTTGAGCGATGAAGACGCCCAGTTCATGGTCGAGAACCATGCCGCCATCGCTGCGTTTCTCGACTATTCCTCGGCCGGCGTGGGCGCGGCCACCGCCATGGTCGGCAAACACCTGACCACGGTCGAACGCACGCTACTCAGTATCGAGCAACTCCACCAGCGCAGCTTTGCCGAGTATGGCAACCTCAACAACCCGGAGTTCCTTGCCCAACGACGCCGGCTCTTCACCCAACTGAACAGTGCGATGGGGCCGCTGGTGCGGCGGAGTGTCGGCTTTCCCGACCACCCCTCGCTGCGCCACGCGCTCGGCATTTCGACCCGCAGCCTGACGCACCACTGGCGCGATGGTGGCGTGAGTGGCATTCCCGGCTACGCGACCCACATCGAAGGCGTGGCCAGGGCCGCCAAGTACATCCGAGCCGGCGGCTGGATCGGCGTGGGGCTGGGTGGCGTGGCATCGTATGCCAAGGTTCAGCAAGCCTGCGCCAGCGGGCGAGAAGCCGAATGCAGCCGGGTCAAATACACCGAGGCCGGGACGTTTATTGGTGGGTTTGGAGGTGGGTACTTGGGAGGGATAGGTGCCAGTCTGGCTGCAGGCTCCGTCTGTGGTGCGATTGGCCTAGCAACTTTCGGAGTAGGCGGTCTTGTCTGTGGTCTAGTCGTAGTTGGTGCAGGTGGAATAATCGGAAGCAACGTAGGGAATTTTTTGGGAGAAGAGAGTGGGAAGCTTATTTACGAGGCCACTAAATAATGGAAGGCCTTGATCACCGGTGGCTGTATGTAATTATACTCGTCTTGATTTGGCTACAAATAATATTATGGACATATATCTCTTACTCAAAGCTTGAAAAAATAGAAAACTATCTTGAAAACTGTAAGCTAGTAGAAAACAACCGGCGCATATGGGGTGGTGGGCCGTTGGGACGCATGTATCGATTGGCGCAAATAAGCGGCATGCTTTTTTTCCCAAAAATCATAGCGAAAAATGGCGAAGCCGATCTTGAAGAAATTCGAAATTTACCTATTTCATTAAGGCGCTGGGCCATAATTCCTGCTTGCACAGGAGCAACACTATTCGCCGCAATGATTGCTCTGTATATTTATGGAAAATATTGGCTGAATTGAGTGAATCTTGCCTGTTGGCAAGATCCGGGGAGCCAGCGGTAGCCCAGTAACCTCGGAAAGATTATCGGTCTTGACACCCTAGCAACGCGAACAATGATCGAACAAGCTCGCTTACTTTATTGGAATCTTGGTCGGCCCCTATCAAAGATGCTCAAGGAAATTCGAGCGGCGCGCAGAACCAAACGGCAAATCACCCGTGGCGAACTATAGAGCCTACCTTGGTTGAGAGAACCACCAACAGAACCGCTATGCACCTCAAGCAATGCACCTCAAGCAATGCACCACTCTGTGCTTAAGTTTCCTACCAATCGGCAGTGGCCCTTACTTCTGAAAACCCGCCTCGAAATCGTCGATATTCATGGCGCGGGTTTCAGTGAGAATGGTTGCCAGCGTCGCGCCATAGTGGCTGACCAGGCGCTCGCCCAGTTCGGCATTGGCCAGTTTGGCATCGCCGACCACGCCGCCGGGGTGAAGATCTTCGGCTAGCCAGGCGAAGGCCGCCTCGCCTTCCGGGCCCAGCATCAGGCCCTGCCCCGCCATCGCTTCGCCGCGCGATGGCGGGTGACCGAGATGCTCGTGTCGTACCTTGTGCGGGGCCAGGTACAGCATCATCGCCGTTTCCAGTGCGCCACCGTGCAGGCCATGACGCAACTCATCCACCGGCAACGCCTGAGCCGGCGGGGCGAAGCGAAAGTAATTGGCCTTGACCACCAGCATTCCCCAGCGCTTGCGCAGCTCGAGCGCGGCGATATCGGCCACCGCCTTGTTGCCGCCGTGGCTATTGAACAGCACCAGCCGACGCACGCCGGCGCGCGCCAATGAATCGCCATACGCTTCGATAACGGCAATGGCGACTTCGGGCGGCAGGCTCAGCGTGCCGGGAAAGCCGGCGTGCTCATGGCTTGCTCCCACCGCCATCGGCGGCAGTTCGAATAGCGGGAAATCTTCGGGCAGTGCCGCCACCGCCGCCGCCAGTATGCCTTCGCCGATATCCAGATCGGTCGATAGCGGCAAGTGCGCGCCGTGCTGTTCGATGGCCGCCAGTGGGAGCACGGCGACGCTATCCGCGCCGAGCGCTTCGTTCAATTCGACACGGGTCAGATTCTGCCAGCGCTCGCTCATATCGGCTCCTCGTCGATTGCATCGGGCGTTGCGTCGCGGCCATAGCGATCGGCGAGCCGTTCGATGTCGTCCTCGCCCAGATAGCCGCCGGACTGGATTTCGATCAGCTCCAGTGGCACGCGTCCGGGGTTCTCCAGCGAATGTACCTGACCGATGGGAACGTAGGTGGATTGATTCTCGGTGACCAGATAGCTGCGCTCGCCATTGGTCACCCGCGCGGTGCCGGCAACCACCACCCAATGTTCGGCGCGGTGATGATGGCGCTGCAACGACAGCCCCTCGCCGGGCTTGACGGTAATATGCTTGACCTGAAAACGCCGACCGCGATCGAGCCGGCGGAAATCGCCCCATGGACGTAGTACGCGCGGGTGCTGTTCGATCTCTTCGCGGCCATCCAGCCGAGCAACCAAGGCCTTGATCCGCTGCGTGTGATCGAGCGCGGCGACCAGCACGGCATCGGCGGTCTCCACGACCACCAGATTCTCGACCCCCAACGTCGCCACCAAGCGGCTATCGGCCTGCACCAGGCAGCCGCGTGTCCCTTCCAGCATGACATCGCCCTGGGCGCTGTTACCGTCGGCATCGCGGGGTAGCGAGCGCCATAGCGCCTGCCAGTCACCGAGATCGTTCCAGCCGGCATCCAGCGTCACCATGGCGATATCAGCGGCACGCTCCATCACTGCGTAGTCAATGGAATCGGCCGGGCACGCCAGAAAGGCCTCGCGATCGAGACGCAGGAAATCCAGATCCGTGCGCCGCGCCACCCAAGCCTCGCGACAGGCGGCGAGAATCATCGGCGCGAAACGCTCGACTGCGGCCAGCCAGGCGCTGGCACGCAAGACGAAAACGCCGCTATTCCATAGGTAATCGCTGCTGGCAAGAAAGGTTTCGGCGCGCGCCGCATCAGGCTTTTCAATGAAGGCAGCGACACGATGACCGCCCAGGACGATCGCTTCGCCACGGCGCAAATAACCATAACCGGTCTCGGCGCGTGTCGGTGTGACTCCCAGCGTGACCAACCAACCGGCCCCGGCGAGCGCCAGCGCCTGATTCAGCGCAGCGTGCAGCGCGGCTTCGTCGGCAATCGCATGATCGGCAGGCAGCACCACCAGCAGCGGGTCGCGGCCATCGCGCATTGACTCAAACGCTGCCACGGTCAGGCTCGGTGCGGTGTTGCGCCCCTCGGGCTCGATCATCAGCGTGGCATCATACAGCCCCGATTGGCGTAGCTGCTCGGCGGCGAGAAAGCGGTGTTCTTCCCCGCACACCACGATCGGCGCGGCAACGCTCGTCTCCTCGTCACCCAAGCCATCGAGGCGCGCCAAGGTGCGCTGCAACAGGCTGGTATCGTCAATTCCGCCGAGTGCAAGAAACTGTTTGGGCCGCAGTCGTCTCGATAGCGGCCATAACCGAGTGCCGCTGCCACCGGCAAGAATCACGGGAACGCAGTGCGCAGTCATCACGACTCCTTGAGATTCAGTGGCTTTCAGCTTGCCATCGAACGCGGTAAGGGCACCAGTGAATAGAACGAAAGCGATTATTACCGAATGGCTGAACGGAGTTGAAAATATGGGCTTCAACCGCTGCAATGAAACGATCTACCCGCAGGAGAATCACGTGAACCCCAACGCTCCTCCTCAACCGCGGACCGGTGAAGGCCATTTACGGCGTGTCGGCGTGGAGATCGAGTTCGCCGCCATCGCACCGGGCAAAGCGGCTCAGTTGGTGATCGATCACTTCGGCGGGCAAGCGGTAGCGATCAGCCCGCATCGCTTCAAGGTGGCTGGAACCCGGTGGGGCGAATTCACCGTCGAGCTGGATGCCAAATATGCGCACCCGGACGCCAAGGTCGTGAAAAAAACCGAGGCCAAGCACGACGAATGGAATCACTGGCGCCTCGAGTTGCACAATCGCACGCGCCAACTGATCGGCGATGCGGTGGCCGTTGTGGTGCCGACCGAAATCGTTTGCCCGCCGCTGCCCTGGCTGGCGCTCAACGAGCTCGACGCGCTGTTCAATGCGCTGCGCCTGCAGGGAGCCCGCGATACCCGCGATAGCCTACTCTATGCCTTCGGCCTGCATCTCAATCCCGAAGTGCCCGGCACCGATGCCGCGACCCTGCTCGCCCACTTGCGCGCTTATCTGATTCTCGCCGAATGGCTGCGCGAGGAGATCGATATCGACATCACCCGCGATGTGTTGCCGCATGCCAACCCTTTTCCCAAGGAGTATGCGCTCAAGGTACTCGACCCCGACTATGACCCCGATCTCGACACCTTGATCGCCGATTATCTGATCGACAATCCCACGCGCAACCGCGAACTGGACATGTTTCCCCTGTTCGCCCACCTGCGCCCCGATTACCCCAGCGAGTTGCTCACCGGCTCACTGGTCAAGCCGCGTCCGACTTTCCACTATCGCCTGCCCAATGCGCAGCTGTCGCAGCCCGGCTGGAACGCGGTTTGTGAATGGAATCGCTGGGTCGAGGTCGAACGCTTGGCCGCCGACCCAAAACGCCTGGCGGAGCGCGGCGAGGCTTATATCGATCACCATCGCCGGTCCCCGGTCACGCGCTGGCTGGATCGGCTCAAGGAGTGGATGCACGACGCATGACGCGACCACGAATCGGAATTACCACCTCGGATTACAAGAGCCGCCTGGCCTGGTGGTGCGATTGGCTGGCGGTGTGGCGTGCCGGCGGCCAGCCGGTGCGGCTATCGCCCGCGAACCCCGGCCTGGATGGCCTCGATGGCCTGGTGATCGGCGGTGGCGACGATATCGGCGCGCATTTATACGGCGGTGAGGTGCAGCTCGACGTACGCGTCGATCCGCAGCGCGACACGCTGGAACTCGAGTTGCTCGAGCGCTGCGTGCCCGCTGGCTGCCCGGTACTGGGCATCTGCCGTGGCGCGCAGATCATCAATGTCTATCTCGGTGGGTCGCTGATCGGCGATATCTACAGCGCCTTCGAGCATGTCAGAAAACGTCGCACGGTACTGCCACGCAAGACCGTCGACGTGACCGAAGGCAGCCAATTGCACGATATTCTCGGCGTGAGCTGGTGTCAGGTAAATAGCCTGCATCATCAGGCCATCGACGAGCCGGGCGAAGGGGTCGATATCGTCGCTCGCGACCGGGACGGCCTGGTTCAGGCCATCGAAAGCCGCCAGCATGGCTTTCTGATTGGCGTGCAGTGGCACCCTGAATTCCTGATCTTCAATCGCCCCCAGCAGCGCCTGATTCGCGCCTTGGTCAGTGCCGCCACCGAGCGCGCCAGTCAGGCATCGGTAGTTCACTGATCGAACGCGACGAAGCCGGCCCTTGGCGCGGCCGGCTTCATGATGGCAGAACGAAATCAGCCTTCCAGTTTAGCGTCCAAGGTGATCTCGGCCTTGAACAGTTTGGAAACCGGGCAACCCTCCTTCGCCTTGTTGGCCGCCTCTTCGAACTTGGCTTGGTCGATGCCGGGAATCCGCGCCGTGGTCGCCAGATGAATGGCGGTGATGGTGAAGCCCCCACTATCCTGCTCCAGCGACACCGTCGCCTCGGTCTTGATGCTCTCCGGTTCGAACTCGTCCTCGCCCAGAATCAGCGAGAGTGCCATCGAGTAACAACTGGCATGCGCCGCGCCGATCAACTCCTCCGGATTGGTGCCCGCCTGGCCCTCGAAACGGGTATTGAAACCGTAAGGGTTTTGCTTGAGCGCACCGCTTTCGGTGGAAACCGTACCCTTGCCTTGCTTCAGGCTGCCCTGCCACTCGGCGGATCCTTTCTTCTTGATGCTCATAACCTCTCCTTTTATCGATTTATCCGGCATCGATTCTGAGTAGCCCGAAACGGGCTACCCTTTTCATCACTGACTATAGACGCTAGTTGCCGCTCACCGTTCGATAGAGATCGAATATCGTATCGATATAGGGCCAGTCGATGCGGCTCTCAGCACTTGTCCCCCGCTGGGGGCCGGCAATCCGCCAATCGCTCGGCCAGCGCCTGGTTGCCCAGACGCCGCAACGTCTTTACGTTGCGCTCGGGAATCCGCTCGGGATGGGAGAAGCGAACCAGCGCCTGTTCCACACCGGCCTCGCGCAACAAATGCAGCATCGGGTACGGCGAGCGGTTGGTGTAATTAGCGGGATCGTCCTCAGCCACCCCATCGAAGCAGTAATCGGGATGGAAACTGGCCAATTGGTAGATGCCCTCATAGCCCTGATCGGCCAGCAGCGCCTCGGCCAGATCCAGCAGATCGAGATAATCCTCGAAGCCCTCGACGCCATCGGTCAGCACGATCAACGTGGTTTCGATGCTGGCATCGGCATCGAGTCGCCGACATTCGTCGATCAATCCCAGCAGTGCCCGCTCGAACGAAGCCGCCGATAGCGTGACATAGCGAATGCTATTGCGCTCGAGCTCGCGGCGAGCGAAAGGGCAAATATCGAGCCCCACCACGAAATGCTCGACCCAACGCCGGGTCTGGTCCAGGCAGGAAAACGTCATATCGGAAAATCGCCCTCGGTTTACGGCTGGTTTTCAGAAATAGGCTACCAAGTATAGAAGGATGCTATCCAGAATACTCGTATTAATTAGCGAATACTTATTTAGAAGTTACACTTTTGTAAGAGATATCGTACAAGCGTGTAAGCCATTCGCTAAAACTGTGCTCTATGGCGCAACTGTTTTACCTGGCTCTTTCCCGCTACTGGTTTATGGAGTATAGATTACGTTAATGTAACATTTTAATAGTAGCGAATTTTAATATGAAAATTTGCGTAGCAAGCGAAGAAAAACGCAGGGAAATTTGAATAAAAACGGCAATCCGAAGGAGACTTAAAGCAAGAGGTAACGTTGAGCATAAATAGCTCGAACGTTAATTCAATTGACCAACTCACAACTTCCTTAATAAAAAGAGGTAGCACGCTATGATTACCAGACTACACGCTCAAACACGCAAGCGCCAGCTTGGCCAAGGTATGTCGGAATACATCATCATTACCGCGTTGATTGCCTTGGCAGCCATTGCCGTAGTGGGCTCTTTCGGTAATGTAATCCAGCAACAATTTGCCGCAATGGCAAACGCGCTTGCTGGAGGGGAGCCTGCAGCAATAGCAGCACCCGGAGTTGCAGCTGGAACCCCCGCGCTTGATAGCTGGAATGGCGCAGGTGGTGGTGGTGGTGGTGGTGGTGCAGCAGCCAAAGTTCCCTAAATAATAGTCAATACGCTGGCCACCCAGAGGTGGTCAGCGATAGGTAATAACAAAAACGATATAACGACAGCAACAGGTGGCCGCCATCGCTACTCACACCGGGAAAAAGGACAAAGGCAGCGGGCGTCGCGGCAGCCGAGGCCAAATCCTGCCGGTGATGCTATTCGGCTTCTTTATCACCCTTGTCTCGCTGGTCGCGGTTTTCAATACCAGCCGAGTCACCATCGAGAAAACCCAGTTGGTCAATGCCGCCGATGCTGCCGCTTATAGTGGTGCCATCCAAGCCGCACGCGCCTTGAATTTTTATGCCTATTCCAACAGAGCGATGGTCGCCAATACCATCGCTGCGGGATATGTCGTCAGCTACGTAAGCTACCTCCGCTATATCGGTGACTTTGTCAACCAGGTCAGCAAGCCACGGCAGTTCCTCGCCCTTGTGATGATGAATTTTTTTGAAAGTGGCCTGGACTCATTCGAGAATGTCACCGACATACTGGTGAATAACCCTCAAGCTGGCGCCGAGCGTCTAGACCAGGGCAACGGCGAGGGGAACATGGGCAATGCAACTGCTCGCCCTGGAGAAACAGGTTTCCAATCAATTACCAACCAGCTTCGAAATACTGTAAAAGATAAAAGGAACGGACCGGGAAACGCGCTAAAGATAGCCGCCACCACGCTAGGATTCATGACCGTAGGGCCAACCGATCTGCTCAACTGGTTCTATGCCGCCACGCAAGTCGCTACTCACGCGGCTACGCCTTCCATAGTAGACAATACCATGGCGCAAGTCGCCAAAAGTTACGACGAGACCATAGAAGTCGCCGATACCAACAGCTTGGAATTTCTGTATTGGGCTTTCCCGATGCGACCCGGAGTGGATGCCTTCGGCTTCGTAAAATCGGCGAGTCGTTACGCGAAAGATGGATTACAGAAAACGGTCAATGTAAGCCCCTTCGGCATCTTCAAAGCGATACCCGGCCTAAAGCAAGCGGTTAGCGCGCTGGATGGCCTAGCCAAACCAATCGGAAAAGCATTGGGTTGGACAAGTCAGGATATTAGCGCCTCACCGCAAGACATCGCATCGGCAAGCTTCAATTTTGGCGTGATGAAAAGCTTTGTACTCTCCAGCTTGACCACTCACGATGCCTGGTGGATATGGCTCAACCGAGGCTGGCGAACCTGCTTGCCGACTATCGTCTGCCTACCGCCTATTTATCAATCCCAGCCAGCCATCGATAAGTTCGGGCAAACCGCCTTGTACATGGCTGCCGTTCCGTCCAAGGGCAACTCGCTTTTTGGTCCTCCCAAAAAGCCGAATTTAAACCCACCAGGTAATCTGAACCCGACGGATGATCCGTACCCACATAATGGTGGTCCTTATCCAGGAGGGTCCAGGCCACCTAATCTGCCATCGATTCCTGAAGAATCGGAGCTTGAGGAATCATCCAGTACTGGAACCATTGCACAACAGGCAGACCGTAACTTGGCTAATGATCGCCAAGTAGCACGCAATGCACGCGGAGGCGGGAATTACGAATCGAGGGAAGGTAGCCGAGGATCAGCGACGGCAAAACTCATCGGGGCCGGTGCAAAAAAAACGGTGCAACAGGTCAGGAAGGGCCTGATAGCGGCTGGGGGAAAGGCGATTGATATGGGGAAGTTCGTCAAGGATATCGCCATTCCCGATAACGAGAGTCTGCTTTACGGCGCCAACTGGATTGCCGGCGATGTACTCTCGAACGGGTTGTTCGCGAATGTTTTTGAAATCGGTGCTGCTTTTCTTTCCGAAATCGTAACGCTCGGCGCATCTGATGCGATTACCAATCTCCGTTATAGCTTAAAAGTCATCGCTCAGGGCGAGGCATCCGCCAAGGAATTCTTCAAACCCTACCAAGGTGTGCCCACTTATATGATGCTGACCGAATTGCCTTTTACCAACCTTCACCCTGATATGCAAATCGAAGTCGAACTGGAGCGCCCAATGAATGAGTCGGGCTTGAAAACCGCCTTTGGACTCAGCGAGCAGAACATAGCCGATCTAAAGATGAGTGCGGCGGCAAAGGTTTTCTACTACCGCCAGCCAAACGACGATCAAAACGATTATTTCAAAACGGTTCGCGCAGGGCCATTGGATGTTTTCACGCCCTATCTGGCGCAAACACCGGCTAGCCAACGGCTGGAGAACTGGTACGGATCGACACCTTATTTCACAGCTTTTCTTGAAATGAGTACAGCGCTTAAATCCAGTCCCTCCGACTACACCGAATTCGACAATGTATTCAATCCATTCTGGGAGGTGCGCCTGATCGATGGCTCACCACCCGATGCAGGCTAAGCATTCAAGGTCACGGCTCATGATACGCACGACGCGATCGAGAAGTGCTTTATATGGAAGCAAGCGCCAAGAGCAGGGCCAGGCGTTGGTCGAGGTGATCATCTGTGGCGCCCTGGTCATCGCCCTGGTGCCCGGTATCGTCATCCTGTTCAAGTATGCACAAATGCGCCAGTTCGCCGATGAGCTGGTGCGTTATACGGTCTGGGAGCGTACGGTCTGGACCGATTCCAGCAATAAATGGAACAACTCGGCACAGGGTGAGCATCAATTCGTGCAGGCTGGTGCAAGTGAAATCGCCATGCAAGGCATCGCACGCTTGAGCAATCCTCGGCAAAGCCTTTCATCGGAACGCTCCACTACCAACGCGGCAACTGGCTCGGCTGATGATAACCCGGTGCCTTGGGGTATCAGCGAAGAAGAACAAGCGTTGTTGCGTTTATCCGATGCAAAAGCGGGAAGTCTGACCGGTACCGAACGGCTCTCGCCAAGCGTCGTCGAGGAGAGCTGGGGTGGGCCCGCTAAGAAATTGCCCGCCCATATACTCACCGGTAGTTTCTCGGTACCGGTGCTTGGTTTCGAACGTGGCCTGGATATCAACTCCGATACCTTGGTCACCGCCAGTATCGACGTGCCCTTGAACAACTTATATGGAAACTGGCCAGGGCTGTTTAATTTCTCGGAAAACGCGTTAGGCGTCAATATGGGAGAAGATATCCAATTAAATGCTCGGGGTGCCATTTTAACCAATGGCTGGACACCCAAGAATGAAGAGGTGTTCTGCAAAAAAGTTCACGGATTGGATGTAAAACCCATGCTCAGCTATATGACGTACGCGAATGGAGCCGTCGATGATTTGACCAGCTTCATCCCCGATATTGCCAAGCACTTCATCCCTTTTTTAAGCTCATTCACACAAGCTGGAAACCCTGAACTGCATGCATCGACCGGCATGCTACCTTATATTCGAGCACTGCCCTTTGAATTGCCTAACACGGGAAAACGCGAAAGTGGAGTTGAGGGATACGGTACTGACCTGGGAGCCCAAGACTATAATGATCAGTGTTGATAATTATGACTAATTTCAGATTACGGTTATCTCCAACGACTGCCTTACGATTATCCAGGATGTTTCTTCTGGCGATGCTATTGGCGCCATTACCGGTCGCTCGAGCCGAGATCGATCCACTCGATCTTCCGCTGCCACGTATTGGCGACGTTCCAGGGGTGCAAACTGCCTGGATAGCGCCACGTATGGTGCAGAACGGCATGCCGATGAGCATTCAGTCCTTCAAATCCTCGCGCTCCATCGATGAGGTACTAAAAAACTACAAGCAATGGCTGAACGGTAACGGAGCGATGCAAGCGGCAATTTTCAACTCCGAAGGCATGAATACCTTGGGCGCAGCCATGGGGCCTTTTTTCATCAGCATTCAAGGCAAGAATAAAACGGCCTACGGTTCAGCGGGTTTTATCGTGGTGTCGTTGGCTCCCGGCACCATTATACCGAAAAAGGAAACCACTTTGCCGCTGCCGGATTCGGCAAAAGTCCTCTCCGTTCAACGTTACGACGATGCCGGAAAGCGCGCCGAATCATTGACATTCATAAGTCCAAAAGCCGTGGAAACCGTCGCGGACACTCTGCGTGAAAATCTCGAAGATGCCGACTGGACACCATTGCCGGAGTATGAAAACGCCAACACATTGGAAAGTCGTTTATTGGCTTTTCAACGAGGAAACGAGCAACTCCAGGCGGTGTTGCAAAGAAACGACCGGAAAATCCCAGCCAATACATTGGTCTTCATTACCTGGATCAAGGGGCAATGACGCTGATTAGACGACAACAAAGAAAGCACTCGCGTGGCAGCATCATCACCGAGTATCTGGTGGTATTGATTGCCTTGATGGCGATCTGGTTTACCTCCGATGTGGTGCTGAATGCAGTGAATACCTATTACGGCGGTTTCGTTAATGTAATTTCGGCGCCTACTGGCGGCGATGACTGATATGGCTCAAACAATCAGCCATGGGAGAGACATGTTTTGAAGATCGGTCGTAACCTCATCATTCTGACCATCGCGGCGATTCTAGCCGGCGTCGCCTCGGTGTATCTGGCCAACAGCTATATCACGCAGAAAGTCGCCGAAATCGAAGCGAACATTCGTAGCCAGTACGCGTTGGTCGATGTAGTCGTGCCGGCGACCGATATGAAGGCCGGCGATATTCTTGGCTATTCCAACATGGTGGTACGTCAGATTCCCAAGAAATTCCTTAACCCCAATGCGATTTCTCCCGCTGCATTCGCCGCTGTCGAAGGGCGGCAACTGGCATCACCCGTAGGCGCCGGCGACCCCTTGTTGCGTTCGCACATCTCGGCTTTTAGTGGCGGCGCCTTCTCGGTACGCGTGCCCAAGGGTCTACGCGCCCTCACTTTTCCGGTCAATACGGTGTCCTCGGTCGGCGGTTTGATTTCGCCCGGCGACCATGTCGACCTGTTATTCACCACCAACAGCGAGATGACCGGTCAACCCGCCACGGTGCCGCTGCTGACCAATATGAAGATCCTGGCTACCGGTCAGAATTACATTGGCGCCAACGACCGCGGCTACCAGGACGTGACGTTCCAGGTGACGCCCGAGCAAGCCAGCAAGATATTGCTAGCGCAGCGCGTGGGTGAGATCAGTACCAGCTTGCGTGGACCCAATGACGATACCCCCGCCTTCGATGAAGCGATGACACCCGCCAAGCTGTTCGGCGACGAGTACGCCTGGCTATTCGCCAGCCCCGATGCACCGCTCCCACCGACACCTTCCACACCGGCGCCACCGCCGTTGCCCATCCAGCTCATCATCGGCGGCACGAGTTCATAAATGATCCACGACATCGATAGAAACAGGAACGCAGGCATGACCTTCAAGCGCGGCATTTGGGGAATGTGGCTAGTTGTTGCCGGTCTGCTATGGCTATGGTCGACCGCCAGCTACGCCGCGGTATCGCAGGCCGGGACGCTGACCGTCACCGTGGGGCAAACGCGCGTCGTCGATACACCCAACGTCAACCGTGTCGCCGTGGGTAACGGCGCGCTGGTACAGGTACAGGCGTTTCGCGATACCGAGCAGGTGCTGCTGATCGGCAGCCAGGTCGGGATAACCGACCTGCGCGTCTGGGACTTCGCCGGCGATCAGGTTGTATACCAGGTCGAGGTGGTCAACCGCGCACCGGAGATCTCGGCCGAGGATTTGACCACCATCCTGCAGCAGACCCGGGGCATCAACGTTCAGCCACTCGACAACGGCGACATGCTGCTGCTGGGCAATGCTGAACGAGGCGAGGACTTCCTGCTCGCCGAGAGCCTGGCGAAGCGCTATCCCACCGTGATCAACCAGGTCACCGCGCCGGTCGTGGACCTGCAAGCCACTATATTGATCGAGGCCAAGGTGCTAGAAGTGCGCCGTTCGACGATGACCGAGATCGGTATCGACTGGGAAGACACACTCAACGGCCCGATCTTTGGCCTGACCGCCTTCGAATCCGCCGTCAATGTGCCCATCGATACCAGCACGCAGCGTTTTTTCGGCATCAGTACCCAACTCGACTCCATTATCAACATCCTCACCCAGAACGGCGATGGACGCCTGCTCGCCGAGCCACGTCTCAGCGTGGTCAGCGGTGGCGAGGCCTCGTTCGTGGTGGGTGGCGAAGTCCCGATTCCGATTCTCGACCAGGATGGCTCGGTGAACGTCACGTTCAAGGAGTACGGCATCATCCTCAGGATTCAACCGGTGGCCGACCCGCAAGGGTTCATCAATACCCAGGTCGGTGTCGAGGTCAGTTCCATCGATCGCAGCGTCACGGTGCGCGACGTGCCGGGTTTCACGACGCGCCGTACAGAGACCGAGATGAACGTTCGCGACGGCCAATCCCTGGTGATCTCGGGTCTGCTGAGTAGCGAAGACTCCAAGAGCGTCAGCAAGGTTCCCGGGCTTGGCGACATTCCGATTATTGGCGAGTTGTTCAAATCACGCGATTTTCAGCGCGATCGTACCGAGCTGGTGGTAGTGGTCACGCCGCATCTGGTCAGCCCGGACTCGCCGCGTAACCAGGACGAATTGCAACGCGCGCGGCGGCTCGAGAACGACTCCATGGAAACCACTCGATTCAGCATCTTCGATTGAACGGGGAAACGGCATGCACCTCATCAACATCACCGATAGCGCGGGTCGCTCGCAGCAGCACGAGATCAAACCCCACGAGGCGCTGATTCTCGGCAAGGCCATGGATTGCGACATTCGCATCGACAATCCCTACCTGTCGCGCCGACATGCCCGGCTGACCGTTGCCGATGGCGGGATTCTGTTCGAAGACCTCAACAGCACCAACGGTAGCTGGCACGGCGATCGAAAGCTGGAATCCTACGGTCCTTTGGCGGTGCAGGATCGGCTGCGGCTGGGTCATGAAATCTTTTTGAGCGTAGACGATGCCCAGCCCACACATCCGCCTGGCGGACATACCGGTAACGTCCGTGAGCCCAATGCCATTTCGACGTATGCCTCCGGAGAAAGAGAGACCGACGAAGACATGGCGCTGAAGCAGGAAATCCAGTTCAAGATTCTGGAATTTCTGGATTTGCGCAAGCGCGGCACACTCGATCAGCTCAGCCACGAAGAGCTCCGCAACGAGACCCGCGCCGCTGCCCAGGCGTTGCTCGATACCGGCCAGATTCATATCCCCCGCGATGTCGACCGCGAGCGCCTGCTCGAAGGCGTTATCGCCGAGGCTATCGGCTATGGCCCCATCGAACCTTTTCTGGCCGACGAATCGGTGACCGAGGTCATGGTCAATGGGCCCAACCAGATCTATATCGAACGCAAGGGCAAGCTGGAAGCCGTCGCCACGCGCTTCAGTGGCGAAATGTCGTTGATGAACGTAATCGAGCGCATCGTCACGCCACTGGGCCGGCGCATCGACGAAGGCTCGCCGATGATCGACGCGCGCCTGCCCGACGGCTCGCGTGTCAATGCGATCATTCCGCCGCTCGCGCTGGCCGGTCCGACGCTCACCATTCGTAAATTCGCGAAAAACCGCTTCCACATGCAGGATCTGGTGAACAGTGGAACGCTCAGCCCCGGCATGGCCGAATTCCTCGAGGTGTGCGTCAAGTACCGCCGCAACATGGTGGTCTCGGGCGGTACCGGCTCCGGTAAGACCACGACTCTGAATATTCTCTCCGACTATATCCCCGATAACGAACGCATCCTCACCATCGAGGATTCGGCGGAGCTACAGCTTTCGCAAAATCATGTGGTGTCACTGGAAGGACGCCCCGCCAATGTCGAGGGCAAGGGTGGCGTGACGATTCGCGACCTGGTCAAGAACTCCCTGCGCATGCGGCCCGACCGCATCGTGGTCGGCGAGTGCCGCAGTGGCGAGGCACTCGATATGTTGCAGGCGATGAATACCGGTCACGATGGCTCGATGACGACCGCCCACGCCAATTCCCCGCGCGATGTTCTAGCACGCCTGGAAACCATGGTGATGATGTCCGGACTCGACCTGCCCTCGCGGGCCATCCGCGAGCAGATCGGCTCGGCGGTGGAGATCATCTGCCAGCAAATGCGCATGAGCGACGGCAAGCGGCGCATCGTCTCGATCGTCGAAGTGGGCACCATGGAGGGCGAAATCATCGGCTTGCAGGAAATCTTCAGTTTCAAGCAGCAAGGACTCGATAGCGACGGCAACATCATCGGCAAGCATGTCGGCTGTGGCTATGCGCCCACTTTCTACACCGCGCTCAAGGAGTCGGGGCTGACCCTCAATTGGGAAATCTTCAGCGACAAGGCCGAGTGAGGGTCGAACCATGACACTGACCATCGCGCTTATCGTCACCTTCCTGCTTGGGATAATGGGGTTCTTCCTGCTCTATATCTACGGCATGCGCGGCGTGGACACCTACCGCGGCAAAGTGCTATCGCGGGTCGACGCCGGCCTGCAGAACTCCTTCGTTTTCCTCGACCCACGCAAGTTGATGCTACTCAGTGGCGGCGCGGTCATCGGCGGCATGATCGTCGGCTACATCGCCATCGGCTATCTCGGCTTGATCATGGGCGCGGTGCTGGGAGCGGCTTCGCCGAGCGCACTGACACGCTATATCGACAAGCGCCGCCGCGACCAGTTCGTCTACCAATTGCCGGATGCCCTGCGCGCCATGGCGGGCTCGCTGCGTGCCGGCGGTACCGCCATTCGCGCCATCGAACTGATCGCCCTGCGTCAGCCCAATCCGATCGCTCAGGAGTTCGGCCTGGTACTCGCCGAGCACAAGCTGGGCCGCGACATCAACGACGCACTGACCGACGTGCAAATTCGCATGAAGTGCGACGAGCTGCGCCTGGTCAACTCGGCGATCAGCATATCGCGCTCGGTCGGCGGCAACCTGGCGGACTCGCTGGATGCGCTATCGCGCACGCTACAGAGCAAGGCCCAGGTCGAGGGCAAGATCAAGGCACTGACCTCGATGGGACGCATGCAGGGTTGGGTGGTCGGCCTGCTGCCGATCGTCGTCGGTTACATGCTGTATCTGCAGCGTCCCGACGAAATGATGCTGATGTTTACCACCTGGATGGGCTGGGTCGTGGTGCTGGTGATCAGCGTGCTGATGACCGCGGCGGCCCTGACCATCCGCAAAATAGTGAATATCGATGTTTGACGCCATCCTTTACAGCAAATGGTTCACCCTCTTTCTGGTGGGCGCGGCGGTCGTAACGCTGATCGGCACCATTTCGGTGCTCTACATCATCGCGCCCCGGCCGGACAACACCTGGAAGGACCGTCCTCCCGCCGGGTTCCGCTGGGCATTGGCAATCCTGCAGCCCTTCGTGCCCTATATCTCGCTCACGATCAGCGAGAGCCAGCGTATCGTGGTGCGCGATCGGTTGAACATGGCGGGGCTTGGCTATGCGTTACGCCCCGAGGAGTTCATCGCCAGCCGCTGGCTGGGTTTGATCGTCGGCATCGCGCTATTCGTCGTTTTCTCTATAAAGGCCGATATCGAGAGTGGCCTGGGATTCCTTGCGCTGTTCATGGTGGTACCGATCAGCTTCTTCTATCCCGATATCGCGCTGCGCGATGCGATAAAGAAGCGCCATCACAAGATTGCGCGGGTATTTCCATTCTTTCTCGATTTGCTGGTGCTGTCGCTGCGCGCCGGCCTGACCTTCACCACCGCCGCGCAATATGCGGTGACGGAGGTACAGGAAGGACCGCTGAAATCGGAGATGGAGCGTTTCATGCGCGACCTCAAAACTGGGGTCTCGCGCGGGGAGGCTTTGAGCCGGGTCGCCGACAGGATCAACCTCGGCGCTTTCAGCAATTTCGTGGCGGCGGTCAATCAGGCCGAGGAGAGTGGCTCGCCCTTGGCCGATGTGCTGGAAAGCCAGGCCGAGCAGCGTCGCTCCGAGCGCTTCCTGCGCGCGGAAAAGCTCGCCAACCAGGCACCGGTAAAGATGATGTTTCCGCTGATCGCGTTCCTGTTTCCGCTCACCTTCATCATTATTTTCTTCCCGATCGTCGTCAGCTTCATGAAGTCGGGCGCACTGTCGGTATTCACGGGATAACGCCATGAGCGTACTGAAAATCAGCCAGATGGTACGCAGCACTGACGGTGTTGTCGTTTGTCCGCGTGTGCATATCGCAACGAGCTGGTTGGCTCGTTTGAAGGGGTTGTTGGGCACCGATTGTCTCGCCAGCGACGAGGGTTTGTGGTTATCGCCCTGCGCTTCGGTGCATAGCTTGGGCATGCGCTACGCCATCGATGTGGTGTTTCTCGACCGCCAGAACCAGGTGACCGCCGTGGCCGCGAACCTGAAGCCCCGCCGCGCCCGTTTTGCGCCGCGCGGAACCCGCTCCGCGCTAGAGCTGCCAGCCGGTGCAGCGGCAAAGCAAGGGCTTACCCGGGGCGATCGGCTCCAGTTCATTTCCCTATCTCATGAAGACCTCGCAACGGAGACGCGTCATGCCCACTGACGATCGGGAGATCGACGACCGGAAAACACCGCCGGTCGCTGAATCGACGCCGCCGCTGGGTGCCACTGAACCCGATGATGACGAACGCCAAGCCGGCGGCCCGAGTGTTCCCGCTAACGTGTGCGAACCGGAAGACGCCGAGCGTACGCCAACCACGGATACGCTGGCCCCCGCGCCCACGGATGACGAATCGGCCATCGCCGCCAACGCCTCCGGCGCGGGTGAAAAAACCAAGCCCAATGCCCTGCGGCTACACGACAAGGCCAGCAACGCCCATGCCGTGGTCGGTGAGTTCCCGGCGACGATCGGCAATTCGCCTGCCTGCGACCTTGCCCTCAAGGGGCCGGGGCCGGTCGGCGTCTATGCCCGCCTTCGCCATGAGCGTAGTGCCTTCATCATCGAGAAAGCGCACTCCGAAGTCCCCTTGGTCGTCAACGAGAAAGAGCTACGCAGCGTCATCCTGATGGATGGCGACGTGTTGATGCTCGGTGAGCACGAGGTTCATGTACGCTTCGCTCGCGTCGAGGCGGATGTCGAGCAGGAGCAATCGCGGAATAAGCGCAAGAACCGGTTACGGGTGATTGGCGCCATCGCACTGGTCATTGTGCTGCTGATGATCGTCAGCATGGCGTGGAGCTATCTGACCGAGCGCGAAGCGCCGCTCCCCGCGCCAAAGGCGACAACCGAGAATATTGCCGATCATAGCGCCGCAGGCAGCTGGAACGATCCGGCCGATGACGCCAGCAGTCTTTCGGCCAAACCGAGCCCACCATCCATCGCCGCCTCGTCGCCAGTCGAGCCATCCCGCCCTGCGCCGCTGTCCGAATCGCCACGCGTTGCCGAGAACCTGGGCAGCGATACTCCAAGCACGCCACCGCCCACATCGAGCGCTATCGATCAGTGGGATTCACCCGAGCCTGCCGCATTATCACCGCCCGTGGCAAGCGAGCCACCAAGGCCCGCCGACACGGTAAGCGACTCGAATCCGCAGCCGCAACCACAGCCTTCGGCCTCGGATTCGCAAGCATCGGCTCGCCAGTTGGCCGTAACGGCCGCGATCGAGGAAGCCACCGACCTTTATGTCGCCGGTAATGGCGAGCAAGCGATCGGGCGGCTACACCAAGCCTCCGCCGAGCTACAGGGCGATGCTGGAGATCGCTTGCAGACGATGCGCGAGCGACTGGATCAGGCACTGAACGCTTACCGTGGCGGCCTGGCGGCGATCGATGCCGGGCGCCCGCTGGAAATGGTTCGTCAGCGCGATCGCCTGGCATCTGCCGAACGCCCCCTCGACACCACACAGCTCAGCGCCTACCGGCGGGAACTGGACGCTGCCGCGCTCATCGCCTATCGCAGCTGGGCGCGAGAGGCGGATAACCAGAACGCCACCGCGACCGCTTATCGCTGGTATCGGCGCATTCTGTCGATCGCGCCATTGGATGCCGAGGCGGCGCGTCGCATCGCGGCGCTCGACCAGGCCGCCAAGGAGCAGTACCTGACCGGCTATCGTCTGGAAACCAAGGATATCAAATCGGCGCTGCTCTACTGGCGCAACGCCGCAAGCATGGTGCCAGGCGCCTCCCGCTGGCATCGATTGGCAAGCGAGAAACTGGATGATTATGCGAATTTCAAAACTCGAAGTTAACGCCGGCAAGTCTCTCGTACCGGCAGTGCTGATCACTGTCTTGCTGAGTGGCTGTGCGGGACTTACCGGACCTGACTCGGGCAACAGTGCCGACCTGGTGCATCTGTGGAGTGAAGGTAACGATGCCTACGCCCTCGGCAACTTCGAGGCGGCGCGAGCCAACTACGAAAAGCTGGTAGCCACCGCGCCCGACAACGTACTGGCGCTGGTGCGCCTGGGCAACATCGATTATCGCCTCGGCGATCTGGCCGGCGCGCGTGGCTATTATCAGCGGGCGCTCAAGATAGAACCGCGCCAGCCGCAGGTGCATTACAACCTGGCGATGGTCGAGTTGAGCGTGGCGCGTCGTCACCTTGGGCGCTTTATGGAGGCATCGGAAACGACGCTGGTGGACTCGCCGATCGATGAGCTGATCACGGCGATCGATCGCTTCGGCGGCATGAGCGATGCGGTGACTCAGGTTTCATCAACGGACTCGCCGCAGGCGCAAGCCCCCGGCGACGCGGTTGCCCCGACAACCGACGACACATTGCGGTGAAAGCGATGAGAACGACAAGAGCCGCTGGAACCAGGCGCCGTTCGCGCATGAACGGCTCATCGATGGTCGAGCTGGTCGTCATTGGTGTGCCGCTGATCCTGTTTCTGACACTCGGCATGTTTCAGCTCATTCTGATTGGCCACGCCCGGGTTACCGTCAACTATGCGGCACTGATGGCGGCACGCGAAGGCGCGCTGCACCACGCCGACATCGAGGCGTTGGAACGCGGCCTGGCCGAGGGGCTGGCTCCCTTGTATGGCGCGCTTGCCGGTAATCGTAACGGTCTTGGCGGTGGCGCCGAACTGCTCACATACGCCTTGCCGCAAGGAGACGGCTACCGCGCATTGAGCGCACCGCAAGGCGCTGCGTGGTGGAACCCGGCCAACCCGATCCGCGCCCAGGCGCAGGCCGTGGCAACGGATTACTCGCAAGCAGAAGGCCTGGCCGACGCGGCGATGGAGGTAGCGAAAGACGATATCGAGGACTTCGCCGCCATCACGATTCTCAACCCCACGAAAGCGGCATTCACCGATTTCGCGCGCCAATTGCGCCAAGCCAACAATGCGATGGGAATTCCCAATATCGGCCTCTATCGCATGACCGGCAAAGGCGCGGGGACCACTCAAGTCCAGATTTGCGAGCCCACGGTTACCCCAACGGTCAAGGATCCCTATGCATCGTTAAACCCTGATATCCCCACCAAGAGACAATTACAAACGGCGCTACTCGATGGTGTGGCCGATGACTATTGGTCCCGCGGAAAATTCGATGGCGACGTCTCCAAAGTGCATATCAGCCAGCAATTCAAGGATGAGATTCGCAGCATGATCGATGCGACGGATTTCAACGACGAGGCTGCGGTAATCGATCTCTATCACAGGGTCGAAGCCAAGGCACTCGAGTATGCCAATCGTTATCGCGGTGAGATCCCCGACTGGCAGATCAGCCAGTTCGTCTCCGTCGCCAAACGCGCCGACATACTGTCGGCCTCAACGTCGGGCCCTTATCGCCCCAGCGAAGACGATCTTAGGGTCGCGGTCGGCGACACCGGGCGCGGAGATGACGATTCGGGCGGCCTCGATTATGGCGATGATGAAACCGAGGACGCCTGGGATGCCTGGGCGTGTGGCGATCCCGGCTTCAATCAGGATGGAACCGGCTGCGAGGGTGGAAATTCTGTCAGCGGTGGCATATTCGGCGATATTGACGATGCGTTTGAAAGTGACCAGGAGGACATCAATTACCAGTTACTAGCTAATCGAATCGCCGCAAATAGCGCGGCATTCATGGCCGGCAATATTGGTGCCAGCGATGGGGAACTCGGCGGCGAGCAACAGGGCTTCGTCAGGCAAACCCAGACCTTCTTCGAGATCCTCGGCAAGCCACAAGAGCAAGGACCGTATCAACAAGGCCAGATATGTCGCACCGAAACCATCCAAACCGCCGGAGAGCCACAGGTCGGAACAGCCAGCGGCGTCAATATCCAGGATGCCAACCTGCTCAAGATCCACGTAGTGTACGGTTATGAACTGATCGTACCTTTCGTCGGCCCGATCATCGTCGAATTCATGCAGCGCTTCGACAACCCGTTGGGCGGTGGTGGCACCCCAGGGCCGCTACAAGCGCAAATCGACCGAATCTACGCCGACAATCGTATTCCGATCACCGCGACCGCCGTGGTGCGCATGCAGTCCCCGGCGTTCGTCAACGATGCCATGGTCGAAGGCCCAAGTGCGGCATTCTTTGCGAATTGACCGTCACGTAACCGAATTGATTCGCGACGGTAAGCGATACCCAAGGTATGCCACACCATGTACTGCCTGACGCCCTTGGCAATCGGCGGCACCGCCAACGCTTTTTCCGGCTCACGCGCTGGCTCCATGACGCCCGACGTCGTAGTGAAAGTCATCCGCGAGCCTTACTGCCGTGAGCCGCGCGTGCGTCATCGTTTCGCCCGCGAATGCGAAATCCTCGCCGAACTCGATCACCCGGGGCTGCCATCGCTGATCGCCACCGAAGCCGACCCGGCGAATGGCCTCATGCTGATTTACCGCTACTTGCCCGGTCAGACACTAGCCGACCGCTTGCGCTCGGGCACGCCATGTCCGAATGAAAGAACCGCCCTTGCCGACCGGCTACTTGACGGTCTTTCTCTCGTGTTGAGCTATCTGCATCGTCATCCTGATCGCTTCGCCCATGGCGACGTTGCACCGCGCAATATTCTGCTGAGCGATGAGGGAGCGGTTGCGCTGATCGATTTGGGCACAGCACGCAGCACGCTCGCGCCGCCGCACGACGACGACCTGTTCGCCATCGCGCAGCCAGCGTACCTGACGCCGGAACAGGCGCAAGGCGATGAGTGGGGGATCGCCAGCGACGTATATCAGCTGGGACTGGTGCTATTCGAGGTGCTGGCAGGGCGACGCTACAATCCCGGCAGCGCGCTGCGCGATTGTCGGCTTCACGCCGCCGGTGCCGAGCCGCCATCGACGGCAATGCTCGAAGGCATCGTCGGGGTACGTCATGCGGCATTGCTCCATGCGCTGCTATCGCCACGTCCCGAAGCGCGTTTGGGGTTGGCGCGGCTTGCCACCCTGCTCGCAGGTAATCATTCACTGAGCCCCAGATCGCCTTGAGCCCGCTCATTCGCAAAGCGTTGGCCACGCCGTGAGGCCAGGCGATCCGCCAGGCGAGTCGGCTCGGGAAGTTTGGTGCGTCCCAGGCAGGCGATCACCCACTCCAGCGCCGTTGCCTGGCCGACCCGATGGCCGGGCGAGACGATGATCGGCTTGACGCCTTCACGGCTGCGCAGCATGGCGCCAATGGTAACGCGCCCTTCGTCATCGAGTTCGACATCGGCAGGGTCCTCCTTGCGCCGCCGGTCGGTCAGCAGCGTCCATGCGCCACGCGTCTCGGCCACCTCGCCATGGCGACCGCACAAGCGCTTTTTCGCGACGCCGATGGTCGGCAGATCCAGCCATAGCCCCAGGTGGGAAGCCACCCCCAGGCGTCGCGGGTGGGCGATACCCTGGCCATCGACCATCACCAGATCGGGGCGCTGCGATAGTCGCTCGAAGGCATGCAGCGCGGCGGGAATCTCACGAAACGACAGCAGGCCGGGAATATAGGGCATGCGGGTCGGCTCGCGATGCACGATCTCCTCGATCGGCATCAGTTCAGGCCAACTCAATGCCACCACGGCAGCACGCGTGATCTCACCGCCATCCTCGAAACCGATATCGACGCCGGCGATACAATGAACCTCGCCGAGGCGATCGCTGCGCTCGGCGCGCGGCGCCAGTTGGCGTTGCAGATCGATGGCCTGCTGCGGAGAAAGCGTCCAGTCATGAAGCGGTTGGAGCATGATCGACATTACCGGTCGTAAATTTGTTGTTTCAGCATAGAAGGGCTTGGACGATACACTGGTTGCTTATCCGAGGTCTTGTCTGAAAAGTAGGCGAGCGAAGCTGAGACAAGGCGAAAAAAGCCGAAAGAGCGGAGTTTACATGGGGTAAATGAGCATTTTGAGGCTGTTTTCAACGCCGTATCGGCAAGCGCAGTCACTTTCCAGACAGACCGCAGGAGTAAAGCGTGAAACTGATCCACACCGCCGACTGGCATCTCGGCCAGACTTTTCACGGTCAGGAGCGCCATATCGAGCATCAGGCCTTTCTGGCCTGGCTGCTCGATACCCTCGACTCGAGACGCCCCGATGCGCTGCTGATTGCCGGCGACGTTTTCGATGTGGTCAATCCCTCGCTACGCGCTCAGGAGTTGCTTTACGGTTTCATCGTCGATGCCCATGAGCGCCTGCCCGAGCTCGAAATCGTGATGATCGCCGGCAATCACGACAGCGGTTCGCGTATCGAACTGCCGGCGCCATTGATGCAGCGGCTGCGAGCTCACGCGCGTGGGCGGGTGAGTTGGCTCGATGACGGCCGACTCGACGCCGGGCGACTATTGATCCCGCTACACGATGCTAGCGGCGATGTCGGCGCCTGGTGTCTGACGCTACCGTTTCTGCGCCCCGCCGAGGTCACCGGCGGCGATATCGGCGGTTACGTCGATGGCATCACCCGCGTGCATCGCGAATTGATCGAGGCGGCGCGCGCCAAGCGCCAGCCCGGCCAGGCGCTGATCGCCATGAGCCATGCCCATCTGCAAGGCGCAAGCGTTTCGGAGCATAGCGAACGGCCCATCGTCATCGGCGGTGAGGAGTCGCTGTCGGCGAGCCTGTTTCCCGATGACATCGCTTACGTGGCGCTGGGCCACCTGCACCGCCCGCAACAGGTCGGTGAGGCGCGCATCCGCTACAGCGGCTCGCCACTGCCGATGGACTTTTCCGAATGCGATTACCCGCACCAGGTCGTCGAGGTCACCCTCGATGGCGAACGACTCGCCGGCACCGAATCGCTGCGCATTCCCCGCGCGGTGGAACTGCGCCGGGTGGGGCCGCTAACGCTCGACGACGCACTCGGCGAACTCGAGCGCCTCACGGAAGACACAACGCTCGCCCGCGAACGCTGGCCATGGCTCGAGGTGCGGGTCGAGCTTGATGCCCCCTGCCCCGACCTTCGCGCCAGAATCGAAGCCACCCTCGACACCAAGCCGCTGCGATTGCTGCGCATTCATACGCGCTTCCCCGAGGCGCGCGGCAGCGATGGGTCAAAACGCGTGACGCTCGATAGCCTCGGCCCCCGCGCGCTGTTCGAGCGCGCCTGGCAGGCGCGCTACGGCAGCGCCCCGTCAGTGGCGATTCTGGGTGATTTCGATCATCTGCTGCAGTCGGTTCACGACGACGAGGAGGCAGATTCATGAAGATTCTCGCCATTCGTCTGGAGAACCTCGCCTCGCTGGCCGGGCACCATGAGATCGATTTCACGCTCGCCCCGCTCGCCGAGCAAGGCCTGTTCGCCATCACCGGCCCGACCGGCGCCGGCAAGAGTACGCTGCTTGATGCGCTGTGCCTGGCGCTATATGGCAATACCCCACGGCTGCGCCATGCGCCAGGGCGCGATTCGCAATTGGCCGATGTCGGCGATGCCACGCTGGCCACCGCGGATGTTCGCACGTTGCTGCGCCGGGGTTGCGCCAGCGGCTTTGCCGAGGTCGATTTTCTCGGTCGTGACCAGCGCCGTTACCGGGCGCGCTGGATGGTGCGGCGCGCCCGCGACCGCCACGATGGCCGCTTGCAAGCCGCCGAGCAGTCACTAACCGATCTCGAAGACAACCGCCTACTGACCGCGCAAAAACGCGAATTCGACCGCCTGCTGCCCGAGCGCCTGGGGCTGAATTTCGATCAATTCACCCGCGCGGTATTGCTCGCCCAGAGTGAATTCGCCGCCTTTCTCACCGCCGACGACAACGCCCGCAGCGAGCTTCTGGAGAAGCTCACCGCGACCGGCGAATACTCGCAAATCTCGATCGCCGCCTATCGACGCGCCCGCGAGGCCCAGCAAGCGGTGCGCGAGCTCGATCAGCGCCTGGCCGGTGCCGCGCCCGCCGACGCCGAGCAGCGCGCACAACTGGAAAGCCAAGCCACTCACAGCGAACGGGCACTGGCCGAAGCGCAAGCCCATATCGCACGCCTGCAGGTCGAGCGGCAGTGGTTACAGCAGGATCGTCGCTTGTCACAAGCGTTGGACGAAGCCCGCCAGCGCCACACCCAGGCACGCCATGCCAACGAGGCTCTTGAAGACACTCGCCAGCGTGAACGCCAACTCGAACGGCTCGCACCCCAGCGCCATCGCTTCCTGCGCGCCGCGACGCTCGAACGCCAATGCAACGAACATGGGCTGCATCTCATAACCATCCAACAGGCACTGACCGCCGCCGAAGGCGAGCATGCCAATGCCGCTGGGGCCCAAACCCGTGCCGACGACGCACTTGCCAAGGCCAGCCACGCTCGTCAGGCGGCACAGCCATTGATCGAAGCCGCCCGGGAATGCGCCAACCAGCTCGATCATTTCGAGCGTAGCCGTCGCGAAAAGCGGGCCAGCCGCCAGCAGATCGACGAGACACTGCACGCCGATAAGCGGCGTCATGCCGATGCCCAGCAGGCCCAGGCCCAGCAGCAACGTCAGTGCGATGAACTCGAAGCCTCGCTGAGCGAACAGCTCGGCGAGAATGGCGACGCGCTTGCCGCCCGACGCGCCCTGCAAGCCAGCGAGGATCAGGCTGGCCAGCGGCGGTTGATGCTGCAAACGCTGGAGCAGCACTGGCGACAATGGTGCGATGACGAGCGCCGCTTGAGCGAGTTGCGCGAACAGCAAGGCAGCGATGAGCGCCAACAGGCGCAGGTGCTGGAGAGTGGCAAAACGGCAGCGGCAACCTTTGAGCGCCTGAGCGCTGAGCACGAACGCCTCAAGGCCAGCATCGATCGATTGCGTGCCGCACGCAGCGAGAGCGTGGCCCAATTGCGCCGGCAATTGATCGCCGATCAACCCTGCCCGGTATGCGGTGGTGTCGATCACCCCTACCGCGAATCGCCACCCGCCGAGCCGGCCCAGATGCAGCTCGATGCCAGTGAACGCGAAGAGCGGCGCCAACTCGATGAGGCCACCCAGGCCGTCGAGGCCGCCAGCGAGCGACGCCATCATCTACAGGGCGAATATCGTGCGCTACAAGCCCGGCTCAAGCAGGCGGTACCGGTGATAGAGCGCGCCGCCAACGCAGTCGCTACCCAACGTTCGCGATTGCTCGAGCACTGCGAAGGCGCGCGATTGCTCGAGCACGCGGAACACGCCGAAAGCTGGCTGGCCGAGCAGCGTGAGAGCGCCGAGCGGCAATGGCAAGAAAGTCGCCAGGCACTAAAAACGCTCGAATCGACCCTGCAACGCCTGGCGCCACTCAGGGAGGCTCTCCAGAAACACCAGATCGAACTCGGCCGGCTGGCCAGCCGCTGCGAACAGCACAATCGACTTCTCGAATCCCTTGACGCCGAACTGGCGCCGCTTGATGAACGCTGCGAACGTCTTGGCGCGCAGCTGCGTGAGGCTCTCGGTGAGCATGCCGATCCCAGCGCCTGGCAGAAAGTCGTCGATAGCGAATTGGATAACGCCCGCGAGGCAGCCCAGCGTGCGCAAACGCAAACTCAACAGCGCCAAAGTGAAGTGCAACGACAACGCCAAGCGCTGGCGCATCGGCAAAGCGGGTTGGAGACACTACGCCAGGAGCAGATCGAATTGCGCACGACACTCGATGCCTGGCGGCGCGAGAATCCTGAATTCAGCGATGCCACGCTGGATGCGCTGCTCATCGTAAGCGATGACGAGCGCCAGCAGCAGCGCCAGCGCTTGCAGGCATCGGAGCGCGAAAGCCATGCCGCCGAGATCAGCCTCGCTGAGCGCCGCCGGGCACTGATCGATCATCGCCATGAGCGCTTTGGCGACATCGATGATCCGCTCGGCGCCGATAACGAGATACGTATCGATGCGCTGGGCGAACGCATCGCGACCGAGCAGGCCAGCGTAAATCAGCAGTGCAAAGCCGCGCAGCATCGACGCGATCTTGCCGTGCATGCCCTGCATGACGACGACCAGCGCCGCGAACGTCAGCGCGAACTGCTCGCCGAACTGGAACACGCGCGTCGCGAGCAGCACCGCTGGGGTAGCATCAGCGAGTTGATCGGCTCGGCGGATGGCAAGGCCTTCCGGCGCATCGCCCAAGCCTACAATCTGGAACAACTGCTGGAGCACGCCAACGCCCACCTGGCCACGCTGTCGCGTCGCTATCGGCTGATACGCGGCGGCAGTGAACTGGGCATGCTGGTGATCGATGGCGACATGGGCGATGAACGGCGCTCGGTGCATTCGCTGTCCGGCGGCGAGACCTTCCTGGTCTCGCTGGCATTGGCGCTGGGGCTGGCGTCGATGGCATCAGGGCAATTGCGCATCGAGTCGCTGTTCATCGACGAGGGTTTCGGCAGTCTCGATCCGCAATCGCTGGCTCTGGCGATGGACGCCCTCGACGGTCTGCAATCGCAAGGGCGACGCGTCGGCGTCATCTCGCACGTTCAGGAAATGCACGAGCGCATTGCCCTTCAGGTACGTGTCGAACCCGCCGGCAACGGCGCCAGCCGGGTCAGCGTGGCGATGCGATAAAACGACTAGAAGTGATGTTCGAATACCGCCATCAATTCGCGTTTGTCCTCGAAACCGATGCCCGGTACGCGCGGCAAGCGCACTCGCCCGTTCTCGATGGGTGTGGAGTCGGCGAAGCCACCGAACGGCGCGAACACCTGCGGGTAGGATTCGTTGCCACCCAGCCCCAGCCCGGCGGCGATATTCAGCGCGAACTGATGCCCGCCATGCGGAATGCAGCGGCGCGGCGACCAGCCGCGCATGCGCAGTTCATCGAGCATGCGCAAGTATTCGACCAGGCCGTAGGAGAGCACCGGGTCCATCTGCAGGATATCGCGATCGGCACGCATGCCGGCGTAGCGCAGCAGGTTGCGCACGTCCTGATGCGAGAACAGGTTCTCTCCGGTTGCCGTAGGCCCCGCGTAACGCTCGCAGAGTCGATGCTGGAGCGCGTAATCCAAGGGATCGCCCGCCTCTTCGAACCAGCGCAGGCCATAGGGCGCCAGCCCCTCGGCGAATGCCAGCGTCGTTGCGGTATCGAAGCGGCCATTGGCATCGACCGCCAGACGTGATGGATCGCCCACCACCTCCAGCGCCGCCTCGACGCGCCTCAAATCCTCGCTCAGTGGCACGCCACCGATCTTCATCTTGGTTTCGATATAACCCATATCGAGATAGCCGCGCATCTCGTCGCGCAGCCGATGGTGCTCATCGTCGGGGTAATAGTAACCGCCGGCGGCATAGACCGACACATCCGCATCGGGCGTGCCGTCGCCATGGCGCTCTGCCAGCACATCGGCCAGCGGGCGATTCTCGACCTTGGCGACGATGTCCCATATCGCCATGTCGATGATGCCCACCGCCACCGAGCGCTCGCCATGGCCACCGGGCTTCTCATTGGCCATTACGGTATTCCAGACCCGGAATGGGTCCAGATTGTTGCCGCTGTCATCCAGCAACGAGGCTGGCGCCGCCTCGCGCAAGCGCGGGAGAAAACGCTCACGCAGCAAGCCGCTCTGCGCATAACGGCCATTCGAATTGAAGCCGTAACCGACCACCTGGCGGCCGTCGACACGCGCATCGGTGTAGATCGCCAGTATCGATACATCCATCCTGGCGAAGGAAATATAGGCATTGGCAATCTCGGAGGCGATCGATACTCGTGCCTCCTTGATGTCGGTAATTTTCATGTTGATTCCCTTGTAATGAACGAACCGAGGTTTGTCATGACTTGGCAAGTGAAGACAATCGAAGCTAGCAGACATGTAAAATTTGTCAATTACAAAAGAAAAAAGCTTTGCTAGCTGGCCAGAAAAAACCAGGAATCGATAGGCGCCACCGCCAAACAATAAGATATCTACTTGATAATTAGTGTAAAAAACAGATAACAGTAAAAATACTGTACAGAGCAGCCAAGTACCATCAAAGGCAGCAAGTTGTTCAGGTTATTCTTTTTACTGATTCGGCGAGGTTCACCCCTCGAAGACACGCTGCCGGGAGTTGCCGATATGCTGACGCATGCGCTGGCTGGCGAGTTCCGGATCGCCCTCGCGAATGGCATGGAAGATGCGGGTATGTTCTTCCTGTACCTCGGGCAGGTGGTGACCCGGACGACGCAGACCCAGGTTGCGTGCCAGGTTCTGACCGAAGTTGATCTGCGCTTTCAATGACAGGAGGGTATCGCTGAAAAAGCGGTTATTGGTCGCGCGCGCCACGGCCAGGTGAAAGCCGAAATCGGCATCCACGCCGAGTTCGCCGGCATGGATGCTCTTCTCCAGACGCTGCAGGGCACGCTCGATATCCTGTAGCGCCGACGAGTCGGCATTCTGCGCCGCCAGGCGTGCCGATTCCCCCTCCAGCGCGGCGCGGAACTCGAAGCAGCGCTGCATATCCGCCAAGCTTTCCAGCGGCGCGAAATCCAGCATCCCCCGATCCGGCCGGCGTTTGACGAAGCTACCCGCACCGCGGTGCGAGCGCACCAGTCCATCGTCTCTGAGCCGCGCCAACGCCTCGCGCACGACCGGCCTCGACACCTGATTCATCTGCGCTAGCTCGGCTTCGGAAGGGAGCCTTTCGCCCTCGCCGTAATCGCCCTTGAGAATGCGCTCGACGATATCGGCGTAAACACGATCGCTCAGCTTGGCCGGTCGTTCGAGCGCATCAAGGCGAGACGCAACCCCATCGGGCGCCGCCATGGAAAGAGAGTCGCTATGTTTACCCATCATCGTTTGGCGTTCCATCGTGACCGAGAGACAGGTTCAACATACCGCAGACGTTGACGGCGGTCAGGTCGGCACAGGAATTCTCATCGCCTCACGATGCCAGCTTGCTCGCCAACTCGGCCACGTGCTGGCCCTGAAAGCGTGCGATGGTCAGCTCGTTCTCGCTGGGTTGGCGGCTGCCATCGCCGCCGGCCAGGGTCGTGGCGCCATAGGGCGTACCGCCGGATACCTCATTCAGCTCGCTCAGCGCCGGGCAGGAGTACGGCACGCCGACCACCACCATGCCCAAATGAAACAGCATGCTGTGGATCGAGGTCAGCGTGGTCTCCTGGCCGCCGTGCTGACTGGCGGTGGAGGTAAAGGCACTGCCGATCTTGCCGACCAGCTTGCCCTGGGCCCAGATACCACCGGTCTTGTCCCAGAAGTTGCGCATCTGCGAGGCCATGTTGCCATAGCGGGTCGGCGTGCCGATGATGATCGCATCGTAGTCGACGAGTTCGTTGGGATCGTCGAGTTGCGGCGCGTCCTGATCGCGCTTGTAACCCGAACGCTCGGCGACGTCGTCGGGCACCAACTCGGCCACGCGACGCACATCGACCTGCGTACCGCCAACGCCACGCGCGCCTTCGGCGACGGCCTTGGCCAGCGTTTCGATGTGTCCATAGCTCGAATAGTAAATGATCAGCACCTTGCTCATGGGTCGCTCCTTCGAGAGTCAAAACGTCATTACAAGATGGTGCAGCGCCGCCTTGCGGTCAAAAGCGCTGCTTGCGTTCAAGTCGCCATGCTAGGCTGATGGCAAAACGACTCTGGAGTTATCGACCCATGCGATCCGCTCAACGATTTCTGGAAACACTGATCGGCTTCGCCACCGTCTCGCGCGAATCCAACCTAGAGCTGATCCGCTTCATCGAGGCTACCCTGGCCGAGTACGACATCCCCTGCCAGCGCGTCGAGAACGACGATGGCAGCAAGGCCAATCTGCTCGCGCGTATCGGCCCGGCGGTGGAAGGCGGCGTGGTGCTGTCGGGGCATACCGACGTGGTACCGGTCGATGGCCAGCCGTGGACCAGCGATCCCTTCACCCTGACCGACAAGGGCGACGGGCGCCTCTACGGGCGCGGTAGCTGCGACATGAAGGGCTTCATCGCCTGCGCCCTGGCCCAGGTGCCAAACTGGGTCGCACAGGATCTCGAGCGACCGATCTATCTGGCCTTCTCCTACGATGAAGAGGTCGGCTGCCTCGGCGCACCGCGCCTGATCGAGCGCTTGATGGCCGATCATCCTCGCCCCGCCGCGGTGATCGTCGGCGAGCCCACGCTGATGGCGCCGGTCGTGGCGCAAAAAGGCGTCACCAACCTGCGCACCACGGTCACCGGCCGCGAAGCGCACTCGAGCCAGGTCAACCAGGGCGTCAGCGCGGTGCATGTCGCCGCCCGGCTGGTCACTAAAATCGAAGACATCATGGCCGAACTGCAGGCCGAGGGCCGTGTCGATGACGCCTTCAACGTCGCGCACTCCAGCCTGCACGTCGGCAAGATCCAGGGCGGCACGGCAATCAACATCATGGCCCGCGAATGTCATTTCGATTGGGAAATCCGCCATCTGCCGCAGGATAGCTTCGAGACGGTCTTCGCGCGCTTCGGCGAGTATTGCGAGCGCCTCGAGAGTGAGCTTCAGGCGCGTGCGCCACAGGTTGCCATCCACACCCAGAAGCTGATCGAGACCGTGCCGGCACTCGCCGATCGCGACAATGCCGAGGCGCTTGCCCTATGCCATGAGCTACTCGGCGAGCGCCAAAGCGAAGCCGTGGCCTACGCCACCGAGGGCGGCCAGTTCCAGCGCGCCGGCCTGCCCACGGTGATCTGCGGTCCGGGCAGCATCGCCCAGGCGCATCAGCCGGATGAATATATCGATGTGGCGCAATTGGAAGCCGGTGCGGCGTTCATGCAGGCGCTGGGCGAGCGTCTGTCACGCGATTGATATTCGCACCCGGCATGCGCTGGCAGCTGTTGCCAGCACATGCCGCGTTGCCGAAATGTCCGACATATGGCAGCTTGATAACTAAACTCTCAGGACATTTCTTTAGTGACCGCAAGAACACCCAAGCCCGCTCGGCCGAATGTCGCCGAGGCTCTCGCCGAAGCCATCTTCTCCGGCGATTACCAACCGGGCGATTTCGTACCCAAGGAGCTCGCGCTGTGCGAGCAATTCGCCATCAATCGCTCCGCCGTGCGCAGCGATCTTCGCCAGCTGGTCGATGTCGGCATCATCGAGCGTATTTCCGGGCACGGCTCCAAGGTGCGCGAATACGCCGAATGGAATATTCTCGATCCGCTGGTTACCGAGTGGCTGACTCGCTACGCCGCCCCCAACCCCAGGATTCAACGTGAGATTCTGGCCTTTCGTCTGGATGTCGAGCCCTATGTCGCCATGACCGCCGCCAAGCGCGCCACGGCACGCGACCTGGTCGCCATCGAGGAAGCCTTCGAGGGTATGGGGCAGAATATGCACAACGCCAGTTGTGCCGATGAAAGACGCCTGCACAGCGATTACGATGTCGCCTTCCATGCGGCGATTTTCAAGGCCACCCACAACATCGTCTGGTCGCAGCTCTCGCATATCCTGCGCCCATCCATCTACCTGCTGGTATCGATGTCCAACGTCAGCGCCACGGACCCCGAAGAGAGTCTCGAGCGCCATCGCCAGTTGATGGAGAGCATTCGCGCCCGCCGCCCTCGCGATGCCTTTCTCGCCGCGCAGGCCGTACTCGCCGGCACTGCCCAGGCGCTGGGTCTGGATTCCCCGGAATCATCGCTGGGCCACGATCTCGACATCGCCTAGCGCCGGCCCGCGACAGTCTTCCTTCCTTGCATCGAGCGATAAACGACCCGCCCGATTAGCGGTATCCGGCTCACTTACGACGAAAGTATATGTTGAACATATTCTCTATATGTTCAACATATATCACCATTCTCGTGACATACACGAAATGGCGTACCCGCCTCGATGACAGACGACAAGGACACCTACATGGGCAAACGCACCCCTCTTCGCTCGCAATCCTGGTTCGGCGGCACCGACCGCGATGGCTTCCTGCACCGTAGCTGGATGAAGAACAGCGGGCTGCCCGACGACGCCTTCGATGGTCGTCCGATCATCGGTATCTGCAATACCTTCTCCGAACTGACCCCATGTAACGCGCACTTTCGCGAGTTGGCCGAGGACATCAAGCGCGGTGTCATCGAGGCCGGCGGTCAGCCGTTCGAGTTCCCGGTGTTTTCCTGCGGCGAGACCAATCTGCGCCCCACCGCCATGCTGTTTCGCAACCTCGCCTCGATGGATGTCGAGGAGGCGATTCGCGCCAATCCCATCGATGGCGTGGTGCTGATGGCCGGCTGCGACAAGACCACCCCGTCGCTGCTGATGGGCGCGGCCAGTTGCGATCTGCCCACCGCGCTGATTTCCGGCGGGCCGATGCTCAACGGACGTTTTCGCGGCCGCACCCTGGGTTCGGGCACCGATGTATGGAAGTTCTCCGAGGACGTGCGCGGCGGCCAGATGAGCGAAGAGGAGTTCTTCGCCGCCGAAAGCGGCATGCACCGCTCGCCCGGCCACTGCATGACCATGGGCACCGCCTCGACCATGGCCTCGATGGCTGAGTCGCTGGGTGTCGCCCTGCCCGGCAACGCCACCTGGCCGGCGGTCGACGCGCACCGCCGGCGCCTGGCGCGGATGACCGGCCGGCGCATCGTCGAGATGGTCCGCGAAGACATGAAACTCTCGCAAATCCTCACCCGCCAAGCCTTCGAGAATGCGATTCGCGTCAACGGTGCCATCGGCGGCTCGACCAATGCCGTCATCCATCTGCTGGCGATCGCCGGACGCGTGGGCGTCGAACTGTCGCTCGACGACTGGGATACCTATGGCCGCGACGTACCCTGCCTGCTCGACCTGATGCCCTCGGGCCGCTTCCTGATGGAGGACTTCTGCTACGCCGGCGGTCTGCCCGCGCTGATGAAGCAGATCGAGGATCTGCTCCACGGCGATGCCTTGACCGTCAACGGCAAGACCGTCAGCGAGAACCTGGCCAAGGCGGAGTGCTTCAATCATGAGGTGATTCGGCGTCGCGACAACCCGCTGACCGAACAAGGCGGCATTGCCGTGCTGCGTGGCAACCTGGCGCCGCAGGGTGCGGTACTCAAGCCCTCCGCCGCTACTGAAACACTGATGCAGCATCGCGGTCGCGCGGTGGTCTTCGAGACCATCGAGGACTACAAGGCGCGCATCGACGATCCCGATCTCGAGATCGATGCCAACAGCGTGATGGTGCTCAAGGGCGCCGGGCCCAAGGGCTATCCGGGCATGGCCGAGGTCGGCAACATGCCGCTGCCCAGCAAGCTGCTCGAACAGGGCGTGCGCGACATGGTGCGTATTTCCGATGCGCGCATGTCGGGTACCGCGTTCGGCACGGTGGTGCTGCACGTGTCGCCGGAATCCTCGGTGGGCGGCCCCTTGGCACTGGTACAAAGCGGCGACGAAATCGAACTCGACGTCGCCGGCCGCGGCTTGCATCTGTTGGTCGACGACGCCGAGCTCGAGCGCCGTCGCCAAGCCTGGCAAGCGCCGTTACCCACGATGAACGGCGGTTACCAGAAACTCTATATCGATCACGTCCAACAGGCCGACACCGGTGCCGATCTGGACTTCCTGATTGGCTGCCGGGGCGCGGGAGTGCCTCGCGAAAGCCATTGATGCCGCGGGCACCAGCCCGCTTGCGACACAACAACAACGTCACATGGAGCCTCAATCATGATCCGTCTCAAACCGATCGTCATCGCCACCAGCTCGCTACTGCTGCTCGGTGCGTCCACTGCCTGGGCGGCCGAGTACGAGTGGAAGTTTCAAGCCTCGGAAACCGCCGGTGAACCCAGCTTCAAGATCAAGCAGGAGTGGGCCGAGAAAATCGGCGTCATGACCGATGGCCAGGTGAACATCGAGGTGATGCCGATCAACTCGGTGGTCGGCCCGACCGAGACCCTGCAAGCGGTCAGCGCCGGCATTCTCCAGGGCCACATGACCGACCCCAGCTACTTCTCGGGCCAGAATCCGGCGTTCGGCATGCTCGGCAATCTGGTCGGCGCCTGGAGCGATCCCTACGATTTCCTGGAGTACATGAAGCATGGCGGCGGCGAGGAGCTCTACAACGAACTCTCCGAGCCGTACGGAACGCACCTGATCTCGGCGGCCACCTTCCCGCTGGAGTCGATCCCTTCCACGGTGCCGATCGAGACCATCGAGGATTTCCAGGGACTCAAGATCCGCGCGCCGCAGGGCATGGTCTACAACATCTTCGAGCGTATCGGCGCAACGCCGGTCAACCTGCCCGGTTCCGAGGTCTATACCGCGCTCGAAAAAGGCGTGATCGATGCCGCCGACTCCACGGTGCTGTCCAACAACGACGCCATGGGCATCCATGACTTCGCCCCCTACCCGCTGTACCCGGGCTTTCACTCCATGCCGATGATCGCCGTTTCGATCAACAAGGAGATCTGGGACGGCTTGCCGGAGAGCCTGCAACTCACCCTGGAAACCGCTTTCGACGCCATGGCCTATGATTTGATCGCAAGCCTGCAGGCGCAGGACATCGAGACGCTGCGAGAGCTCAAGGCGGATCCCGACGTGCATCCCTTCGACCTGCCCGCCGCTGAGCGCAAGCAGTTCCGCCAGGCGGCCGAGAAGGAGTGGAAGGAGTGGGCCGGTCGCAACGAGATGACCCAGAAGGTCTACGAGTCCGCGACGGCCTTCCTGAAATCCCGCGACCTGCTCTGACCGATAGTCCCTCGATCAGCGGGGCCGATTCGCTCGGCCCCGCCTCCCTTCTCTTTTCTTCTGACCATCGCGGCGTGACCCACGCCGTGTGGAGGAACCATGTCCAAGATTCATAAGGACGATTATCCGATCCCCGACGCTGGCGACCTCGTCGCCGCCACGGCGGGAGAGCCGCCCGAGGAGGCCCCGGAGCCGGCGCGCAACGCCTTCGATGCCATGGTGGTGCGCGGCGGACGCATCGCCGCCTGGCTGGTGTTCATCGCCATGGCGAT
>NZ_CAMPKE010000010.1 GCF_946887195.1 uncultured Halomonas sp. | reverse complement strand
AGCACAACCTTGCCAAGGTTGGGGTCGCGAGTTCGAATCTCGTTTCCCGCTCCAAGTTTTGATCTACAGACTTCCACTGACGTCTGTAAGTCATTGAAATTAGGGGCTTCGGCCCCTTTTTCCATTCCAGCGAGCGCCACGGAAATCCACCCACAGCTACCGTTTTTGAGTGACCAATTGAGGCACAAGAATACGGGTGGGACGGCTACCGGATAGTTGCTGGGGCTGAGCGGGAACCATGACGAGCATAGGGCCTAAGTCATTACTTAGGAGCCTCGAAATGGCACTCTCTGATCTGACCGTCCGGCAGGCAAGAACCACCGGAAAACGCTACACCCTCTCCGATAATGACTGCCTGGGCCTGATGGTCTCTGCTGCAGGCGGTAAGTCGTGGATGTTTCGCTACTACTGGCTGGGCAAGCAAAAACGTATGTCCCTGGGCGGATATCCTGCCCTCAGCTTGCGCGAGGCCCGCGCCGAGCGGGATAAGGCCCAAGCCCTGCTTGCCAGGGGGGTTGATCCGCAAATCGAGCGTGACCAGCGCCGGCACGCGGCCAAATTGGCGGGTGAATACACCTTTAGGAACGTTTTTGATGCCTGGGTCGAGCATCGCCGCAAGGAACTCAAGGAAGGCCGCCAGAGCACCCTGTCGCAGATTCTGCGCATCTTCAACAAGGACGTGCTGCCCGCCTTAGGGAAGATGTCGATCTACGACATTCGCCGCCCTCAGCTCCTGGGAGTTCTGGCGGCGATCGAGAAGCGCAAAGCGTTCACCACCGCCGAGAAGGTTCGCACCTGGTTCAACCAGATGTTCCGCTATGCCTTGGTCGTTGCCGAGGGCTTGGAGGTCAACCCTGCTGCTGACCTGGATGTGGTGGCCGAACCCAAGCCCCCGGTGACCCACAATCCCTATCTGCACCTGCCCGAGATGCCCGAGTTCCTTCAGAAGCTTCGGCTCTACACCCCCCGCGGCTGGCAGACCCAGCTTGGTGTGCGGCTGCTGTTGTTAACTGGGGTGCGGACGGGCGAATTGCGGCTGGCCGAGCCTGAGCAGTTCGACCTCGACCGCGGCTTGTGGATCATCCCGCCACAATTCGTCAAGCAGCTCCAGGACGAAATGCGCAAGGCCGGTAAGCGGCCGCAGGACGTGCCGCCCTACATCGTGCCCCTCTCTCTGCAGGCCATCGAGATCGTGCGCTATCTTCTGAGCGCGATGCGGCCGGCGCAGAAGTACTTGTTGGCTCATACCAGCGAACTCAAGAAGCGCATCAGCGAAAATACGCTGAACAAGGCCTTGCAGCTCATGGGTTACGAGGGGCGCCTGACCGGGCACGGCATCCGCGGCACCATCTCGACGGCGCTCAACGAAATCGGCTATCCGAAAATTTGGGTGGATGCACAGCTATCGCACTCCGACCCCAACAAGGTCAGCTCGGCCTACAACCACGCCAAATACGTGGAGCCGAGGCGCCGGATGATGCAGGACTGGGCCGATCGCCTCGACCTGCTCGAACAGGGCGAGGTAGAAGCTGCGAGCGCACACCTGACCATCCGCATCGATGGGGTGCCTGCGATGGCAGAAGTGGAAGAGGCGGTGGGTGCGGCCCCCATCGTGGCCGAGCCCCCTGTGCCCGGCGTGCAGTCCCTTGTCGCAACGCCCATTGTCGTCACTTCGAGCAGCGGCGGAATCACGTTCCGGAGACTGTCGCATCTGCCGCCGCCTCCGGTGCATGTCCCAGAGCCGGAAGTGTCCGCGATCCAGCGCGAGCGCGAGGAAATGCTGGCTATCTATGAGTCGCCGAACAGCCTGCCGGTCCCGTTGTTCGGCAAGCTGGCCGGGAAGTCCAAGGACCAGATCAACCGCGAACTGAAAGCCGGAAAGTTGCTGGCTATCAGCCTTGGCAATCGGGGACAGCGTGTTCCGGACTGGCAACTGGTGCCGCTCAAACACAGGCTGGCCCAGGTGCTCATGAACCAGTGCCCGCACGCGGATTCTTGGGGACTTTACCGCATGCTGACCCAGCCGCACCCTGACCTGGGCGATCGCGCCGCCATCGATGCGGTCACGCCGACCAACGTGCCGGCGATCGTACGGGTCATCATGGGCGACTACCAGCATCACGAGGATGTGCCCAAGGCCGTCGCCCCGCAGCCCGTCCCGGAAGATGTGCGGCAGAGCGTTCGTAGGCTAGTGGACAGCGCTGTGGTGATCGAGGGAACCTAATCCACGGGTCAGCCTATGGCCGGGATGACGCTTCCGGCCGTAGGCCCATCACCTTGCACCTTCCCCAGCAATCTGTAGCGCTCTACGCTCGAACCGCTTGGCAGCAGAATCGGCTTGCGCGTGGGGCCGTTGGAGGTACGTCACGATATTGTAGGGGCCATCGGCGAGCGGTCGCATGCCGATCCCCCATTGATGGGCACGCTCGATGCGCGATTGCGCGCATACGCCGATGCCGTAGCCGGATGAGACCCACAGCGCCATCATCTCGAATGAAGTTGCAGACAGGATGTTCTCTTGGTCCACTGGCATGAGGGAGGCCAACCTCTCGTCCAGCAAGGGGCAAGCCTCCACCCGCCAGCGATAGATTGGATAATCCTGAAGATCTGAGATGGTGAGCTTCGCCTGGTTAACTAAGCGGGACCGCGGTGGTATCGCAACGGCCATGCTTTCGCACCATAGCCTCCGGCTACTCGTCAGGTGATCCCCCGCACCGCTAAGAGATAGTCCCGCGTCGTAGCGGCCCTCCTGCAGGCCCGTCATCAACTCTTGATCCGAAACTTCACGCACGGCCATCGCGACGCCCGGCTCCTGCGCTCGCTGCAGTGCAAGCAGCGCCGACAGCCGTGAAGACGGTACACCTGGCGCTATGGCGAGTGTGAAATTCGGGGGCGGACTGATGACGTCATGCATGGATACCCCCAAAGAGGCGGCGGGAGGGGATCGAAAAGATCTACCGACATCATACTAAAGAGATATCTTTAACGTGGTTAAAGATCAGTGATTCCATGACGCTTCTGCGAATGCAGAAGCGCACTATTCGGCCTGGACGGCCCGCCGGAGTAACCACCTATGAGTCCGCACCGGCGTTGGCGTTCGGGCAAGCGGTGCGAGCCGCTCGCCTGGATCAGGGGATTGCTCAGGATGAGTTCGCGGGCTTGGCGGGGATCGCGCGTTCGCACATGGGCAAGATTGAGCGCGGCGAGCACATGCCGACACTCGCTCTCATTCTAAAAATTTCCCTGGCTCTCAAGATCAGCTCGGCCGAACTGATGACGGCCACGGAGCGCAACCTCTACCTTCAGGGCGATGCGTGACGCCGGGTGTGGCGCAGGCGCCGTAGCTAATCGCTCTTTGGCGAACGCAAACGCTCGATGAAGCGCTCTACGGGAACGGATAGTCCGCTACCGCCTTCGGGCCGAAGCAGGTAGGTGATGATGACGGCCGAATCGAGCGCCAACGGCCGGATCACCACGTCGGGACGTTGGCATACCGCGATTCGGGTCGCCGTTGCGAAGCCGATGCCGTAACCAGCTCCGACCAACGTGAGCATCATGTCCAGCGACGAGACATGCTCAACGATGGTGGACTCGCGCTCCAGGGGATGTAGCAGCCGGGTCAATTCGCGGCAGTAGCCCTCGCAAAGCTGCGGATCGCACATCACCAGCGGGTAACTCACGAGTTCACGTAGCGACACTTCCTTGTGGGCCAGCAACGGGTGCCGGATCGGCAAGGTCACCACCAGCGGGTCCTGCCAGATGGGCTCCGTCACCAGTCCGTCGCCGACGTCCGCAGTGTGTGCGAAACCGATCGCGAAGTCGCCGGATCGCAGCCCCCGCAACTGTTCCGCCAGGGTGACCTCGGAGAGCCGTATTTCGATCTCCGGCTCCTCCTGGCGGCACAGGGCAAGAAGTGCAGACAGCCGCGGGTCGATGGCGCCATCGGAGATGGCGATGCGCACGCTGCCTCTTAGGCCTGCGGCGATCGCCCTGACGTTTTCTCGTGCCTGCTCCAGGTTGGTGAACAGCCGGCGAATGTCCTGAAGGAAGGTGGTACCCGCTGGCGTCAACCGCGTTCCCCGCCGATCGCGGTCAAAGAGCAGCACCCCCAGTTCGTCTTCCAATTCCTTGATCGTGCGGGACAGCGGCGGCTGCTCGATGTGCAAGCGCTCCGCAGCACGGGTGAAATGCAGCTCTTCGGCGAGAGCCACGAAGCAGCGCAAATGACGAAGTTCCATGGGCACGTCCTTCAGCAATCCTGGTCATTGGGTTGGCCACGGCGCATTGCTGCCGAAGTGCGCTTAGAGGGGGCGAGGTAGTGCTGGGTCCCTCTTCAGGGCGAGGAAAAAGGCCATCGGTGTATCTGAATAAGAATACATATGTTCATGTATTAACTCAAGTCAAGAGTGGTAGCAACTGTTTCGGAACGTGACGCCGAACCCAACCCGCTCAATGCTTGAGCGGCTAAGGCCGTACTGACGCCAAAGTAGCGCGAGCCCACAGAGGGGCTCGCGAGATGTAGGACCGAAGGCGCTCTGCCTTCATGGAAAAGCCCAAATCAGGCCGGGTTGATTTCCAACGAGCCACGGTTGATCTGGTCGCGTTCCATCGACTCGAACAAGGCGCCGAAGTTTCCTTCGCCGAAGCCCTCGCGGTAGTTGCCCTTGCGCTCGATGAACTCGAAGAACACCGGGCCAAGCAGCGGCTCGGAGAATATCTGCAGCAGCAGGCGGGGCTGGCCGCCTTCGGTCGTGCCGTCGAGCAGAATGCCGCGCGCCTGCAACTCGGGCACGGGCTGGCCATGGCCGGGCAGGCGCTTTTCCAAGTTTGCGTAATAGATGTCGTTGGGGGCGGTCAGCAGCGGGATACCGGCCATCTGCACGCGGTCGAGCGCATCGAGTAGGTTGTCGCACAGCAGGGCGATGTGCTGGATGCCCTCGCCGCTGAACTGCATCAAGAATTCCTCAATCTGGCCGCCGCCCTGGCGTGCTTCCTCGTTCAGCGGGATGCGGATCAGGCCGTCCGGCGCGCTCATCGCCTTGGAAGCCAGGCCGGTGTACTCGCCGTTGATGTCGAAGTAGCGGATCTCCTGGAAGTTGAAGAACTTCGTGTAGAAGTCGGCCCAGTACGTCATGCGGCCGCGATAGACGTTGTGTGTGAGGTGATCGACGATCGAGAAGCCGTGGCCTTTGGGACGGCGATCCACACCGGGTAGGAATTCGAAGTCGATGTCGTAGATGGACTTGCCGTCCTCGAAGCGATCGATCAGGTACAGCGGCGCGCCGCCGATGCCCTTGATCGCCGGTAGGCGCAACTCCATCGGGCCAGTGGGAATGTCCATCGGCTGCGCGCCCAGCTCCAGCGCGCGGTGGTAGGCCTTGTGCGAATCCTTGACGCGGAACGCCAGCCCGCAGGGGCTGGGGCCGTGCTCGCCCGCGAAATACGCCGCCTGGCTTTTAGGCTCGCGGTTGACGATGAAGTTGATGTCGCCCTGGCGGTAGAGCGATACGTCCTTGGAGCGATGCCGGGCCACCTCGGTGAAGCCGAGCTTCTCGAACAGCGGCTCCAGCACGCCGGGCGTCGGCGAGGCGAACTCGACGAATTCAAAGCCGCACAGGCCCATCGGGTTGTCAAAAAGGTCGGTCATCAGGGGTGTCTCTCTTGGGTTTGGGGTGGAAATCTGGACACCCTAGATGGTAAGAAAAAGCCCGCACATCATTTCTGCAAAATCAATTGCAAATAGACTTCTTGATGCCTGATTCCTGCGTGGTGAAAGAAATGAGCACAGAAATAGTCCTTGATGGTACGGATAGACGCCTTATTGATGCATTGCAACGCAATGGAAGGTCCACCTTCGACGAACTGGCCGAACACGCAAGCCTGTCGTCCTCGGCCACGCTGAGGCGGGTGCGCCGCCTCGAAGAGGCTGGCGTCATCGCCGGCTATGTGGCCCTGGTGCACCCCGAACGCATCGGCCTCACCCTCACGGCCTACCTGAACGTGCGCCTCGAAAAGCACTCTGATTCGCACAAGCGCAACCCCATGGACGTGTTCCGCGCGTCGGTTCAGAACTGGCCCGAGGTGGTGGAGTGCCACGCGCTGACCGGCGACATGGACTACCTGTTGCGGGTGGTCGTCAGAGATATGGCCCACTACTCCCGCTTCGTGCTCGATACGCTGCTCAAGCACCCCAGCGTGCAAGACTGCAAGACCAGCTTCGTGCTGGACCGCGTGAAGAGCACCACGGCCTTGCCCCTATGAACATTCGGCAGGTTGGTGTGGCGGGGATGCAAATAGCGCTTGACCTTCCAACCGTGGCAAGGATCAAACTTTAAGCATCCCAACCCGAAAGGAGTTTTCCATGCAATTCCATCTCGAAGACATGACCTGCGGCGGCTGCGCCCGCACTGTGACGAAAACGATCCAAACGATCGACCCCAACGCCAAGATCGTTACGGACCCGCCGACCCGCCGTGTCGAGGTCCAGACCTCGGCCTCGCAAGAGCAGATCGCCGCGGCCCTGAGCGAAGCTGGCTTCCCGCCGCGCGCGCAGTAACACCGCGTCGTGGCCGGCATGCACACAGGACGGCCGATGCGAGCACGTGCGCTGCGCCATATCTGGCGCGGCGCTCAGTGCATCCCAAGGTAGGCGACCTTGGCCCACATCCACAGGGCCATCGCCACCATCATCAGGTTCTCGGTCAGGGACACGAAGTCCAGCGGCACGTTGCTGTCCCCGCCCACGCAGGCGCACTTGAGTTCCCGGCGATCGACATAGACCGCCTTGAAAACCGACACGGCCCCGACGGTCCCGATGAACAGCGCCAACGGAATCGACACCCACATCCCCACGCCCGCGACCATCAGGACGCCTGCGATGGCCTCCGCGAACGGGTAGAAATAGGCATACCGAACCCAGCGCTTGGCCAGCAGGTCGTAGTTGAGGAACATCGTCGCGAAGCCGTCCACGTCCTTGAGCTTCTGCAGCGCCAGGAGACACATGGCAAAGGCCACGAGCCACTCTGCCGCCTGAATGCTCCAGAGCTGGCCGAAGGCCGCCCAGCTCGCCGCCAGCGCCATCGCGGCCGCCATGGCGAACAGCGCGATCACAGGGGTGTAGGTCACGGCGTTCTTGTCCTTCACGGACATGCCGAAGAATTTGCGTAGGTCGTCGTAGCCGCCCACGCGCCGCCCGTTTATGAAGACCTGGGGCGTGGTCTCGACGCCATGCTCCTTCTTGAACGCATCCGTCTGCTCGCGGCTCGCCAAGTGTTTGTCCTCGACCTCGTAGCCCTTGCGTTTGAGCAGATCGAGCGACTTCAGCCCGTAGGGGCAGGTATGGCCGGGCATGACCATTCGGTAGAGCGTGGCTAGCTTGGGCGCAGACATGCAGGACTTCTCCTGTGTGACTTTCCATGGGCCGGCCGTCACGGATTTAAGGACGTTGATGACCTTTCCAGCCTAACCGACGACCGTGCAAAGGGAGTGTAGACACCTGGCTCGCGGGTTGGTCTGGCCCACGGGTTGGTTATCTGGCTGCAATGCCGTCAGTCCTCCATCTGCCAGAGCAACCCTGCCGCAGGCCGGTGCGCCTGAGGCAGCACGCAGGCTCCTAGTGGTTCTCCTTGGCATGGTTGATCGTGTACTTGGGGATCTCGACGGTCAGGTCTTCGGTCGCAACGATGGCCTGGCAGCTCAGCCGCGACTGCGCCTCCAGTCCCCAGGCCCGGTCGAGCAGATCATCCTCGCACTCCTCGACTTCGTTTAGAGAATTAAACCCCTTGCGCACGATGCAGTGACAGGTCGTGCAGGCACAGCTCATGTCGCAGGCATGCTCGATCTCGATGCCGTTGTCCAGCAGGGCCTCGCAGATCGAAGTGCCTGCTGGCACGTTCAGTTCGGCTCCCTCGGGAGCCAGTTCAGGATGGGGCAAGACTGTGATTTTGGGCATATCTCTCCTGGCTGCTCAGTGCGCACGCGGCTTTTTTCCTGCTGCGTTGGCTCGCGCGCGGCGCGGCACTGCGCCAGTGCGCGCTTCGGGCTTGTTGTCACTGGTATCGGGCTGCTCCAGCGTGTGCAGGATCGGGCAGTCGGGCCGTTCGTCGCCGGCGCAACACCGGATCAGCGCCTTGAGCGTCGCGGCCATCTCCAGCATGCTCTCGATGCGCCGGTCCAACTCGTCGATGTGTTGCTGGGCCAGACGCTTTACATCAGCACTCTGGCGCGACTTGTCATTCCACAGTCCCAGCAAGTCCGTGATCTCGGCTACCGAGAAGCCGAGGTCGCGCGAACGCCGGATGAAATGCAACCGGTGAACGTCGTCCTGGGTATAGGCGCGGTAGCCCGAATCGGTGCGGTCAGCCGGAGGGATCAGACCGATTTGCTCGTAGTAGCGGATCATTTTGGCCGAGACCTTCGAGGCCTTGGATGCTTCACCGATGTTCATGGTGTTCCTCCTTTCTCAATGAGCGGTATCCGCCGCCAGCGGCGGCTGGAAGCGGCGCAGGCGCAGCGCGTTTCCGAGCACGAACACGCTGGACAGCGCCATCGCGCCAGCCGCGAAGATCGGCGACAACAGCACACCGTATGCGGGGTACAGGACGCCAGCGGCCACCGGGATCAGGGCCGTGTTGTAGCCAAACGCCCAGAACAGGTTCTGGCGGATGTTGCCGATGGTCGCCTTGGACAGCGCGATGGCGTTGGGCACGCCCTGCAGGTTGCCCGACATCAGCACTACGTCGGCCGACTCCACCGCCACGTCGGTGCCGGTGCCGATGGCCAGGCCCACGTCGGCCTCGGCCAGCGCCGGGGCGTCGTTGATGCCGTCGCCCACGTAGGCGATCTGGCCGTGGCTGGCTTTCAGCCGGCGCACGGCTTCGACCTTGCCCTCGGGCAGCACTTCGGCCACCACCTCGTCGATGCCCAGTTGCTTGGCGATGGCCTGCGCGGTACGCGCGTTGTCGCCGGTGATCATCGCCACCTTCAGGCCGAGCTGGTGCAGCGCGGCAATGGCCGCGGGCGTGCTGGACTTGATCGGATCGGCCACCGCGATGATGGCGGCCAGCCGGCCGTCGATCGAGGCGTACAGCGGCGACTTGCCCTCGTTGCCTAGGCGCTCGGCCGTGCGAGCGAAGCCGCCCACGTCCAACCCCAGCTCACGCATGAAGCGATCGGCACCGACCTCGACACGCGCGCCGTCCACGGTGGCGCGCACGCCCATGCCCGTGACCGAATCGAAGTCTGTCATCGTCGGCAGCGCGATGCCACCTTCCACGGCCGACTCGACGATGGCGCGTGCGATCGGATGCTCCGAGCGCGATTCCACGGCGGCGACCTTCGCCAGCACCTGGTTGCGGTCAAAGCCGTCGGCAATCTCCAGGTCGGTCAGGACCGGGCGGCCCTCGGTCAGCGTGCCGGTCTTGTCCACGGCCACCACCTTGGCGTCCTTGAGCAGTTGCAGGGCTTCACCCTTGCGGAACAGCACGCCCATCTCAGCGCCCCGGCCCGTGCCGACCATGATGGAGGTCGGCGTCGCCAGACCCATGGCGCACGGGCAGGCAATGATCAGCACCGCCACGGCATTGACCAGCGCGAAGGACAGCGCGGGCGACGGGCCGAACACCAGCCAGACCAGGAAGGTCAGCACGGCGGCCAGCATGACGGCGGGCACGAACCACAGCGTCACCTTGTCCACCACGGCCTGGATCGGCAGCTTGGAACCTTGCGCCTGCTCGACCATGCGGATGATCTGCGCCAGCATGGTCTGACCGCCCACGGCGGTGGCACGCAGCGTCAGCGCACCCTTCTGGTTGACGGTGCCGCCGACCACGGTGCTGCCTTCCGCCTTTTCGACGGGAATCGGCTCGCCGGTGATCATCGACTCGTCCACGAAGCTGCGGCCCTCGGTCACTTCACCATCGACCGGCACGCGCTCGCCGGGGCGCACTTCCACGATGTCGCCCTGCGCCACGTCGTTGATCGGGATGTCCACGATGCGGCCGTCGCGCAGCACGTGCGCCTCCTTGGCCTGTAGGCCGACCAGGCGCTTGATGGCCTCGGAGGTGCGGCCCTTGGCCCGTGCCTCAAGAAAGCGGCCCAGCAGGATCAGCGCCACGATGACGGCGGCCGCCTCGTAGTACACGTTCACCGTGCCGGCCGGCAGCAGACTGGGCGCGAACGTGGCGACCATCGAATAGCCGAAGGCCGCGGCCGTGCCGACCGCGACCAGCGAGTTCATGTCGGGACCCAGGCGGAACAGCGCCGGGAAGCCCTTCTCGTAGAAGCGCCAGCCCGGAATGGCGAGCACCAGCAGGGTCAGCACGAACTGCAGATACCAGCTCTGCTGGATGCCGATGGTGGAAGCCACCCACTCGTGCATGCCGGGAATCATGTGCGAGCCCATTTCGAGCACGAACACAGGCAGCGCCAGCACGGCGGCCAGGGTCAGGTCGCGCTTGAGTTCGGCGCGCTCGGCGTCCTTTTTCTCGGCGGCTTCCTCGTCGGCCTGCATGCTGGTATCGACAGGGCTGGCCTCGTAGCCGACCTTATCGACAGCCGCGATTAGATCCTGCACGGATGCCACACCACGCACGGTAGCGCGCTCGGTCGCCAGATTGACCACAGCCTCAGTGACGCCCGGCACCGCCTTGAGCGCCTTCTCGACGCGGCCCACGCACGAAGCGCAGGTCATGCCTCCGATCGCCAGCTCGATGGTGCCCTGAGGCACGTCGTACCCTACCTTCTCGATCGCCTGGATCAGCGCCATGCGATCGACAGCACGGTTCAGGCGAATGTCCGCTCGCTCGGTGGCGAGATTGACAGACACGCTTGCCACGCCCTCGACCTTGGCAAGGGCGGCCTCGACTCGGCCGACGCAGCTTGCGCAGGTCATGCCCTCGATGGGCAGGCTGATTGCCGCTGCTTGGCCGCCAGCACTACTCGTTGTTGCCATGCTCATGGTGTGCTTCCCATAGTTGAAATTCGACATGGAGGGAGCTTAGGGTTTACCATCGTGGGAAGGTCAAGCGCTTTTTCGGATGCTGTCAGGTTTCAGAAATGACCCGGTGCACGGGGAGCGGAGGCCTTGCCTGCCAGGCTCGCACTGGTTCTTTGCTGCGCGCGCCTAAGCGGCTGCTGCCTTGTTAATTCTGAAGGGCGAAAACAGCCATTCGAGGTTAGGAAATATTTTAAAAATGAATACAAGTAAGCCATTCAGTACCCCACCGAAGGATCCCAGCGCCAATTTGGAATCGCTGTCACAGAATGACGTGACCATCTTGGCTGAGACATTCCGCCTCCTGGGTGACCCGTCCCGGCTGAGAATCATGCTGTGCTGCATGAAGGGCTCATCCTCGGTCGGGGATATCGCTGAAACCCTCGAACTCTCGCAGTCGCTGGTGAGCCACCACCTGCGGCTGCTGCGCGGTGCTCGCCTGGTCAAGGGCGTGCGCCAGGCCAAACAGATCTTCTATGAGGTGGCGGACAAGCACGTGAACCAGGTGCTGCTGGATATGGCCACCCACATCGCGGAAGACCACAACGACGAGTAACTGTTGGGCATAGCATGCCGTTGCAGCGTGGCCTACGTTCCATGGCGATATGCGCCCCACCGCCCGCAGCTGCGTTCGGTGAGGCGGTTTGGATGCCGCTTCCGATCAATCAGAAGTTGAGCGCGCGCTTGTCCACTGCCAGCGAGGCCTCTTTGAACGTCTCGGAGAGGGTCGGATGGGCAAAGCAGATGCGGGCGATGTCTTCGCTGCTGGCCTTGAACGCCATGGCGATCACGGCCTCGGCCACCAGTTCGCTGGCCTGCGGGCCGACTACATGCACGCCGAGTATCTCGTCCGTGGCAGAATCGGCGATCACCTTGACGAGGCCCGTCGTGTCGCCCAGTGCACGCGCGCGGCCATTGGCCATGAACGGGAAGGAACCGATTCGATAGGCGGTGCCCTGCTCTTTGAGCTGCTGCTCGGTGCGGCCTACCCAGGCAATCTCCGGGCTGGTGTAGATGACGTTGGGGATCGTGTTGAAATCGACGTGACCGTGCTGGCCGGCAATGCGCTCGGCCACTGCGACACCTTCCTCTTCCGCCTTGTGCGCCAACATCGGGCCACGCACCACGTCACCGATGGCCCAGATGCCGGGCACACTGGTGCGGCATGCATCGTCCACCACCACGGCGCCGCGCTCATCCAGTTGGAGTCCCACGGCGGCCGGATTCAGGCCTTCGGTGTTGGGCACACGGCCGATAGCCACGATCACTTTGTCTGCCTGCAAGGACTGCGTCTGGCCCTGGCTGTCGGTGTAGTGAATAGTCACGCCGGCCTCGGTTGCATTGACTTCGCGAACCTTCGCACCTAGTTCGATCTTCAGGGCTTGCTTGTCGAACGCCTTCTTCGCCTCCTTGGCGATGGCTTGGTCGACGATTGGCAGGAAGCTGGGCAAGCCTTCGAGGATCGTGACATCCGCCCCCAGGCGGCGCCAAACGGAGCCCAGCTCCAGGCCGATCACGCCGGCACCGATGACGGTCAACCGATTGGGCACGGCCGCGATGTTCAGCGCGCCGTCGTTGGAGAGCACGACCCGCTCATCGAACGGTAGGTTGGGGAGCGGCCGCACGTTGGAGCCTGTGGCAACGATGATCTGCTTGCCCACCAAGGTAACAGCCTCATCGGCGGCGACGCTCACCTCGAAGCCACCATCGACAGTCCTGGTGAAAGACGCCAGGCCGTTGAAGAACTGGACCTTGTTTTTGCGGAACAGATAAAGGATGCCTTCGTTGCTGGACTTCACCACCTGATTCTTACGTTCCAGCATCGTGGTCACATCCATGCGCAGATCACCCGTGGAGATGCCGTGCGTGCCAAAGTGGTGCTTGGCTTGTTCAAAGTTCTCTGACGACTGCAGTAGCGCTTTCGAAGGGATACAACCGATGTTGTTGCAGGTACCGCCAGGTGCTGGCTTTCCGTCCTTGTTCTTCCAGGCATCTACACAAGCGACCTTCATGCCTAATTGGGCAGCGCGAATGGCCGCGATGTATCCGCCAGGGCCGGCACCGATAACAATGACGTCGAAATGCATGTCCATGATTTACATCTCCAAAGTTTTTGAGGAAATAGTGAGCGCCTATGTCGCGCCTTTTGTCAGGTGGTCGCCAGATTACAGCTCGTTCCCTGACGATCACGTTGAACACTACGGAAGAACGAACCGGGCGCTCGCGGTATTGCCCCCACGTTCGACTTGGACAACGGCCTTCGTGCCCTTGGCTGCGGCGAAGGTCCCGCTGCCTTCGAGGCGGCTTCCGTCCGCGGCAGGCGTGAGTTGCACCTCCTGCTTTTGTGAGCCGGTCAACAGCGTGAGCTTGGCTTTGGTGTTGCTTACGTTGACCTGCTTGCCGTGGTCGCGCAGGTAGAGTTGCGCTGCTGCGGGCTGAACGACCAACTCGTAGTCCACGTCCCGGACTTCGGTCACGACGCCACCATGCAGCGGCTTGTGGTCATGCGCGTGGTCATGGTCGCCTGCGGCGAAGGCGGTGACGGATGCCAGGGCGAGGGCGGTGCCAGCCGTGAGGGAACGAAATCGAACAGACATGAAAGCTCCTATAGGGTTACGGTGGTTGAAATCGGGTGACAGAAGGCGTTGCATCAGAATGCCCCCGCGTCGCGGTCGTCCAGCAGGCGTTCGGCAGGCTTGCGGCCGAACAGCCAGAACATGGCGGGTGTAAGGAAGGTGTCCAGCAGCGTGGAGCTGACCAGCCCCGAGAAGATCACCACCGCGACGGGGTGCAGGATCTCAGTACCGGGTCGTGACGCCTCGAACAACAGCGGGGCCAGTGCGAAGGCCGTGACCAGCGCGGTCATCAGAACCGGGGAAAGCCGTTCGAGCGAGCCACGCACGATCATCTTCTGGTCGAAGTCCTCGCCCTCCATGCGCATGAGGTTGAGGTAGTGGCTCACCTTCAGGATGCCGTTGCGCACAGAAATACCCGCGAGCGTGATGAAGCCGACCAGAGCGGCCACGGACAACGGCTGGCCAGACAGCCACAGCCCCAGCACGGCGCCGACCAGGGCCAATGGAATGTTCACCATGATGAGCGCCGATAGGGCGACCGACTTGTAGCGCGTGTACAACACCACGAACATGAGCGTCAGGGAGACGATGGACAGCAGGCCCACCAGTCGCGAGGCTTCCTCTTGTGCCTGGAACTGGCCGCCCAGCGTGATGAAGTAGCCTTCGGGCAAGCGCACTTCTTGGACGACGCTGCGTATGTCGGCCACTACTTCGGACAGCGGCCGTCTCTGAGCGTTGGCCGACAAAACTATGCGCCGACGGCCATCGTCGCGGCTGACCTGGTTGGGGCCGTCGCTGTCTTCGATGGTGGCAAGGCGCGACAACGGGACCCGACCCATGGGCGTGTCGATGAGGATGCGGCTCAAGCCCTCAATCGACCGCGCCTGCTCGGGCAGGCGAACCACCAGCGCGAAGCGGCGGTTGCCCTCGATGACCTCGGTGATCTTTTCGCCTTCGACCAGGCTTTGTAGCGTGGACAGAATTTGCGGTGCGGCCACGCCGTAGCGTCCCGCCGCCGCATAATCCACGCGGATTTTGATCTGCGGCGCAAGGACCTGCTTTTCGATCTCCAGGTCAGCAAGCCCCGGAATTCCGGCCAGCTTGGCGCGCAGCAGATCCGCCTGCCCGCGCAGGACGTCCAGGTCCTCGCCGAACACCTTGATGGCGATCTGCGAGCGCACCCCCGACAACATGTGGTCGATGCGGTGCGAGATCGGCTGGCCAATGCCGATGGAGCCGGGCAAGTGAGCCAGACGCGAACGGATGTCGGCGGTGATCTCCTCCATGGAGCGCTTTAGCTCCGAGGCGGGCAGCAGGCCCACGTCCAGCTCGCTGACATGCACGCCTTCGGCATGCTCGTCCAGCTCGGCCCGTCCGCTGCGCCGGCCCACGTGCTGCACCTCTGGCACCTGCGCGACCAGCAGCTCGGCTTGCTGGGCAAGCGCCGAAGATTCGGCCAGCGTCACACCGGGATTCAGGCGCAGGCCCACCAGCAACGTTCCTTCATTGAACGGGGGCAGGAACGTGGTCGGGAAGAATGGCACCGCGGCGACAGCCAGTGTGACAGCCACAGCGGCCATGCCAAGGGCGGCACGCGGCCGCTGCAAGACCCGCTGCAGGCCGCCCTGATAGCGCGTCTTCAACCAGGCTAGAAGCCGAGTGTCGCCATGGTCCAGCGTCCTCATCTTGGGCAGCAGGTAGTACGAAAGCACCGGAGTGACCGTCACAGAGACCAGCAGCGAGGCCAGCGTGGAGACGATGAAGGCGATGCCCAGCGGCACGAACAAGCGCCCCTCCATCCCCGGCAGCGCGAACAGAGGCAGGAACACCAGCACAATGATCATCGTGGCGTAGAGAATCGCCGAGCGAACCTCCATCGAGGCCCTGGCAACGATGACCAGGGGCGTCAGCCGGTTCTCAGGGTGGCGGGTGCGGTCCTCCTTGAGCCGCCGCATGATGTTCTCCACATCGACCACAGCATCGTCCACGAGACCGCCGATGGCGATCGCCAGCCCACCGAGCGTCATGGTGTTGATTGATAGGCCGAAATAGTGGAACACCAGCCCGGTCACGAAGATCGAGGCAGGAATCGCGGTCAACGCGATCACCAGGGGGCGCAAAGTGCCCAGGAAGAAGAACAGGATCACCGCCACGAAGACCGATGCGCCGATGAGCTTGCCTTGCAGCGTGCTGATGGACGCCTCGATGAAGTTGGCTTGTCGGAAGGTCACCTGTGGCTCGGCCATGCCAGCCGGCAGTGAGCCCTTCATGTCCGCCAACGCTGACTCGATCGAGCGGGTCAGTGCAATCGTATCGGCCGTGGGCTGCTTTTGGATGCCCAGGATCACGGCTGGCAGGCCCTCGAAGCCCGCATCGCCGCGCTTGATGGCTGGCGCAAACTGAACATCGGCGACCTGGTGGAGCAGGATGGGTTGGCCCGCACGCACCGCGAGAGGCAGGTTACGCAGGTCGTCGAGTCGGGACGTGCGGCCCAGGTTGCGGATCAGGTACTCGCGGCCATTGATCTCCAGGAAGCCGCCGGAAGTGTTCGCGGAGAAGCCCTTGAGAGCCGCATCCAGATCGGACGCAGTCACGCCCAGCTCTGACATACGCGTGGTGTTGGGCTGGACCTGGAACTGACGGACCTCGCCTCCGATCGGGATGACTTGGGCAACACCAGGTATGGCCATCAGCCGGGGGCGTAGCACCCAGTCCGCGTACTCGCGAGTGTCCATGGCCGACAGCGGCGGGGCTGCGTTCTTCTGCCCTGAGGGCTTGGCACCGATGGGGATTGCAATCTGCATGATCTCGCCCATCACTGAGCTGATTGGCCCCATAGTGGGCGTCACGCCCGGGGCTAGCCCTTCCTCCATGGACGTCAGGCGTTCGGAGACCATCTGGCGCGCCCGGAAGATGTCGGTCTTCCAGTCAAATGTCACGTAGATGAAGGAAAGCCCGGCGCTGGAGACCGAGCGCACGCTTTCGACGCTGGGCAGGCCGTTCATGGCCGTTTCGAGCGGGAACGTGATGAGTTGCTCGACTTCTTCGGCAGCCATGCCGCCAGCCTCCGTCATGAGAGTGACGGTCGGCTTGTTGAGATCGGGAAAGACATCTACCGGCGTGCGCGTCAGGGTGAACGCGCCATACGCCATCAGCACCAGCGCCCCGATGATGACCAGGAGCCGGTTTCGTAAGCTATTTTCGAGAAGCCACTTGAACATGGAATGGTGCCCCTCAACGAACTTGATTGATCAGGGACGCGCCCTCGACAACCACGCGGTCGCCGTCCGCCAGGCCCGAAGTGACAGCGATGGATGCACCATCCAAAGGAGTGATGTTCACGACACGCGGCTCGAAGCGCTCGGCCTGGTCTTTGACCCAGACGATGTTCTGGTTGGCAGGGTTCTTCATCAGCGCACCGGAAGGCACGCGGTAGCCAGGTACCGTCGTCGCCTCTTGCACGAAGACCACCACCGGCATACCGACCGCCAAGCGCGAGAGGCTTTCGCTGGTGCCCTTGAACAGCATGGGCAGGGCCTGCTCGCGCAGGCTGCTGGCGGCACCGACGAAGCTCAGCGGCACCTTCTGACCGCCTACTGCGAGTGCAGCACCGGCCAGGTTCTGTGCCATTGCCGGATCGTAGGCAAGCGCCTCGATGCGCAGTTGGGTCGGATCGACCACCTCAAACACCAGTTCGCGCGCATCCACGACCTGCCCGGCAACTGCGGGGCTGGATGCGATGACGCCGCTGACTGGGGCCTTCAGTACGTCCCTGCCGGCGAGGCCCCCGCTCAAGGCGCGGGCGCGTTCGGTCAGGCTGTTCACTTCGCTTTCGGCTGCTTCGATCTCCTTGCGGGGCACGGTCTCCGACAGCTCGCGCAGCCGGGCCAAGCGCTTCTGCGCGAGCGCTTGGCCCGCACGCAGCTCGGCAACCTGGGCCATCTGGCCTGAGCGCTCCAGCACACCGCTGGCCGGTTCGATGTAAGCCAGCACCTGGCCCTTGCGCACGGATTGGCCGATCTGCGGCAGACCATCCGGCCCGGGCACCAGCCGGCCCATTACCATTGCCTGGACCTTGCCGCCTGTCGTCGGGTCCATGATTACTTTGCCAGCCAGTTCATGGCTGCGGGCCAAGGGCTCCTGCTTGATCAGCTGGGTGCGTACACCGATCTGACGTTGCGACGGTTTCGGAAGAAACACGCTGCCATCAGGCTGGCGCTGGGGGCCATTGGAAGACGCAGCCGGCGCTTCGTCGCCGTGGTCATGGCCGTCGTGAGCGAACGCGGGAGCAGCCAGAGCCAATGCAGCCGCCATGGCCGTCGTCATTAGGAAACGGAAGTTGCGCTTCATGCTGCACCTCGCAGTGCACCGTTGGTGCGTGTACGTCTGCGCAGCGCCCACGCTAGGACACCGACGCCGAGGACTGCGGCACCGCCACCTAGTACGACCACACGGCCGGATGCGACGGCATGCTCGTGTTCGGCGTCTTCGCTATGAACATCGAGAACGCCCGTCAACAGGTCCGATTGGCCCTGCGCAGTAATAGTGGCCATGATTGAGGTCTCGCCATCGGATAGCGGCTCAGTCAGATCGGCCTCGAACTCTCCAACCCCGTGTGAGCTGACCTTTACCTGTTGACCACCCAGCTCGAGGGTCAGCTCGCCATCGGTCACCGGCCGGTTGTCGGCAGCATGGTCGAGGTAGAGTGTGAGACGCTGGCCGTTCAGCACACCCACCAGTTCGAAGTCATCGGAAACTGCGGCAAAGCGCGGAAGCGCGGCCGCTGCGGGGGCAGGAGCGGCTTCGCCATGGTCATGGCCGTCGCCGGCCCACGTTGCGCTACTGCCAAGCAGGAGGCTGGACAAGGCAGCTGCACGCCAGAAAGAGGATTGCGACATTTCTAAGGTTCCAGGATGGTTGAGCGCGCGCCGATCAGCGCGTGCCGGAGATGTCAGTGAAAGTCTCGGTCGGCTGCGGCAGCGTGCCTTGTGCCTGCAACAGGGACGAGATGGCCGCGGCATGCTCCACCTTGGCGAGCAGCGCCGCGCGCTCGGCCTCGGTGGCCTCCTGCTCGATGCGAAGGCGTGTCGGCATGTCCGTCTCGCCCATCGCGAACGACTTTTGGTAGAAGGTGCGCGTTTGTTGGGCTAGTCGCTGGCGCTCCGAAGCGGCCTGCATCTGGGTGCTGGTTGCCAGTTCGCGCGATTGGGCAGTTCGAATTTCCGAGAGTAGCCGGGTGCGCTGGGCCGCGAGTGCCGACTCAGCCTCCAGTGCCTGCGCATTGGCGCTGGACAATTGCTCGGTATGACGGCTACCCGTACCGAAGGGAATGCGCACACCCACCGTGATCGTCTGGTTGTAGCGTTCGCCGTAGCCGCCCCGATCCCGCGTGGTCGCCAGGGTCAGTTCGGGGTTGGCGTACTTCTGATGGGACACCAGTTCCGCAGAGCGGCGGGCCGCCAGCGCCTTGTGCTGCAGTTCCAGCAGCGCAGGGTGGTTACCCAACAACGCGCCGGACGGCTGTGCCGATGCCGGTTGAACTCGGACACCTGACTGCTCCGGCTGCGCGGAATCGGCCTGCGACGGGATACTCTCGATGCCGGTCAGTGCCAACAACGCCTCGCGCTGCGTGATTTCTTCGGCCTGAGCAATGGCCAGGGCACTACGAGCCGACGCCAAGGCGCCATCGGCCTGGTTTCTGTCGGCTTGCGCCAGGTCGCCCGCGCGAACCCGGCGAGCCACATCTTGCGCCAACTCGTCCGCGCTGCGGGTGCGATCCTGCGCCGCCACCAATTCGGCCTGGGCACGCTGCCATGCCCACCATGCCTGGCGAACCTGTCCGGCCGTGCGTAGCTTGGCGGCCAGCATCCGGCTGGATAGCGCGAGGCTTTCCGCGTCCGCCCAGCGTGCCGACGAGGCGCGCTCACCAGGCATCCAAAGGGGAATAGCCACCCCGACTTCATATTCGCGCTGTCCGTTGCGGTTGTTGAACCGATCAGTTTTGGTGGAGGCTTCCAGCGCCATCGGACCTGCCACCCAACTGCCGGCCGTCTCTTGGCGTGCTTGGGCGGCCTGCTGCCAGGCGCCTTCTCCAGCGGCTTCTGGCTGCCGCTGCCAAGCTGACTCCCACAATTGGGCGACCATGTGGCTGTCTGGTCTGGATGGGACGTGAGGGGCGGCTACTGGCTGGGCTAGCACGGTGCCGGCCCAAAGCGTGGATACCGCCCAGATCCATCCCTTGCGTATGTCTTTGCGAAGCATTCAATTCTCCATCGGTGTTGCATCAGTACTTACCCCCGGCTGGGTGTTCTCTTTCCGAGCAAGTGCTTGTCGTTGAAAAGCCACTGTTCACTGGCTTAGATATGAACAATTGTATATCTATTCATATGAATGGGAAAGAAAACCTTACATCCTTTGAGCACCAATCGCCTTAGAGAGGGCGTCGGGCGCAAGACATCGAGAGGCGAGGTGGGGCTAATCCACTGCGCAAACAGCTATGCAGACTCCTTGAGCATATCCCCCGGGGGGGGATATGATTGCTGCATGAAAGAGATGCACAAGCACACCAGCCACCCAGATCTCGTGAAACGGCTCAAGCGCGCCGAGGGTCATCTGCGACACGTCATCGGGATGATCGAAGGAGAAGAAACCTGCCTGGACATCGCTCGCCAGCTCGCTGCGGTGGAGAGCGCCGTCACAGCGGCCAAGCGCGTCCTGATCCATGACCACATCGACCACTGCCTATCTCATGATGAGGACTCCGTTCTAGCCGAAATGAAGGCGCTAACCAGACTGCTCTGAGGTCTCTCGATGCTCTCCGTCCTAAAGAACCGCACCTACCGCCACCTGTTCACCGCGCAGGTGATCGCACTCGTCGGCACAGGCCTGATGACGGTAGCGCTCGGCCTACTTGCCTACGAGCTGGCCGGGGCCGATGCAGGTGCGGTGCTCGGGTCGGCGCTGGCTATCAAGATGCTGGCCTATGTGGGAGTCGCTCCAGTCGCACAGGCCTTCGCCGACCAGTTCCCGCGACGGTCATTGCTCGTAGCGCTGGACCTGGTACGAGCGGTTGTCGCGATCTGTTTGCCCTTTGTCACCGAGGTCTGGCAGATCTATCTGCTGATCTTTGTCCTGCAAGCGGCATCCGCCGGCTTCACGCCGACTTTCCAAGCCACTATCCCGGACATCCTTCCCGATGAAGAGGACTACACGAAGGCGCTGTCGCTGTCCCGGCTGGCCTATGACCTGGAAAGCCTGATTTCCCCGATGCTGGCTGCTGCGCTGCTGACCGTCATCAGCTTTCACAACCTGTTCGCGGGAACAGTGCTCGGTTTCCTCGTTTCAGCCGCGCTCGTGGTCAGCGTGCGGTTGCCCACAACTATTCCCGGACCGCGCCGCGGCATTTGGGATCGCACGACCCGCGGCACACGCATCTATCTCGCTACGCCACGCCTGCGGGGCCTGCTGGCGATCAGCTTGGCCGTCTCGGCGGCGGGCGCCATGGTGATCGTGAACACGGTGGTTCTCGTGAAGGCGCGCTTTGGCCTAGGCGAGGTCGAAGTGGCGTCGGCACTGGCGGCATTCGGAGGCGGTTCGATGGTGGCAGCCTTCGTTCTGCCATCCTTACTGGAAAAGGTGGCCGACCGAACCGCGATGCTCACCGGCGCTACCGTACTGGTCGTGGGCACGGGGATCGGCGCACTGCTGCCGAGCTATGCATTGTTGCTGCCGCTGTGGTTGATCATCGGCTTTGGCTACAGCGTGGCGCAAACGCCATCCGGCCGTCTTCTGCGCCGCTCGGCCCATGCCGAGGACCGTCCTGCGATCTTCGCGGCACACTTCGCGCTGTCGCACGCCTGTTGGCTCATCTGCTACCCACTTGCCGGCCGCTTCGGCGCGGTCATGGGCTTGCCATCGACCTTCATTGTCATGTCCCTGGTCGGCTTGGCCGGCGTGGCGCTGACGCTCTGGCTGTGGCCGGCCAGCGACCCTTCTGACGTGGCGCATGACCACCCCAGCTTGCCGCCGGATCACCCTCATTTACGCACACACGCAGACCAAGGCAGGCACCATCACCAGCTGATTCTGGATGACCTGCACCGTATCTGGCCGAAAGGATAGGCACATTTTCTCGTTGCGGCATCACAACGCATGGCTTCGGAGGCTGAGAAGGGTGAGCGAAAATATATCACATGAACACATATTCATGTGTTATATTTCGCCATAGTCAAACACTCAACCAGCAGAGGCGCCCATGTCCCAATCCAATGCACATGACCATGGTCACGACCATGATCACGACCACACCCCCACAGTGACGAGCGCCAACGAGCGCAAGGTTCTGGTTTCCTTCTTCCTGATCTTCGGCTTCATGCTCGTGGAAGCTGTCGGCGGCGTGCTGTCGGGCTCGCTAGCCCTACTTGCCGATGCTGGCCACATGCTGACCGACGCCGTGGCACTTGCCCTGGCTTACGCTGCCTTCCGATTCGGTCGCCGCGCAGCCGACAGCAAACGCACATTCGGTTACCTGCGCTTCGAGGTCATCGCCGGCTTCCTGAACGCCGTGACCCTGTTCGCGATCGTCGCATGGATCGCCTACGAGGCGTGGGAGCGGCTGCAGGCGCCGCCCGTCATCCTCGCCGGCCCGATGATGATCGTCGCCGTGCTCGGCTTACTGATCAACGTCCTCGTGCTGTGGATCATGACCCGCGGCGAAACCGATCACGTCAATGTGAAAGGTGCCATCCTCCACGTGATGGGTGACCTGCTCGGCTCTGTCGGCGCCATCGTTGCAGCGATCGTCATCTACTTCACCGGCTGGACTCCGATCGACCCCATCCTGTCGGTTCTAGTAGCGGCGTTGATTCTGCGCAGCGCCTGGAAGCTCCTGGCCAAGTCGATCCATATCCTGTTGGAGGGTGCGCCAGAGGACGCTTCGCCGGAAAAGGTGGAACAAGGCCTGATGAGCACTGTGCCCGGCCTGGCGGCTGTCAGCCATGTTCACGTGTGGCAACTCACTTCCGGTCGCACGATGGCCACGCTACACGTTCGACCCAACGTGGACGAGGAGGCGCGAGCTGTGGTCAAGCGCGTCGAGGCGGTGCTGCGAGAGCAGTTCAGCATCGAACACGCCACAGTCGGAATCGACTGGAACTCGGAGGCTGACGAGAACATCTGCAGCCTGCAACCCACGACAGGCCGTCAGGACCACAGCGGCCACGACCACAGTGAGCACAATCATGACCATGACCACTCCGCTCCCGGTCACAAGCATTGAGGCCGTGCTAGACGGTTCGCAGTTCACTTGAGGGTTTGAATCCATGACATCCCGCAAAACCACCAGCGCCGCTATTGTGCAATGTTCGACCTCTAACCACGGCACGACCACTGATGTCCTCGCACTATCGCAAAGTGACGTCGCTGTTCTGGCAGAGACCTTCCGCCTGCTGGGCGACCAATCGCGATTGAAAATCCTGTTGCAGTGCATGCGCGGATCGGTCGCAGTGGGCGACATTGCTGGCTCGCTAGACCTGTCGCAGTCCTTGGTCAGCCATCACCTGCGCCTGTTGCGCGGCGCGCGCCTCGTGCGCGGCGAGCGCCAAGCCAAGCACATCTTCTACGGCATTGCCGACCAGCACGTCAGCCAGGTACTCCAGGACATGGCGGTTCACATTTCGGAGGACAGACACGACGATTGACTGAACATGTGAGTGCGCGCCGGCCTACGCCTTCAAGGGGTAGGCTTTTTTTGGCTATTAATCTAGAGAGACACCGGCGCGCCTTGCTGAATGCCTAGAAGACCCCAAGCAAAAAGCACTCTAAAAATAAACACTTGAACATATCTTCATGTGTGTTATTATTTGTCTACGGGGTATCCGAAAGGCGTAAGGACCACGCCATTATTTTTAACGTCAAGGAGTATTGACCATGTCCAAGAAAATTCGCTTTGCTGTTCTGCTTTCCGCACTTTTTGCTGCTGGAGTAAACGCTCAACCGTTCGCCGCAGATATGACACGGCAACAGGTCCAGGAGGATCTGGCTGCTTGGAGGCAATCTGGGTTGGAAGCGTTGTCTCGCGGCGAAAGCGGCCCGGATACGTTCAGCCCTCAATACCAGGCTGCCTTTCAGCGCTACTTGCAATTGACCCAAGGTGATATGTATCAGGCGCCCTCAGCAGGAAAGACTCGTGCTGAAGTGATGGCTGATTTGGAACTGTGGAAAATCTCCGGCATGCACGCGTTCACCTCGCGCGGAATCACCACCGCTTCGCACACCCAAGCCTACCAACAAGCCTACGAGAGCTATCTCCAGCTCAAGCTGGGTGCGGCTTACAAGGCTCCGGTGGCATTGACTCGTGCTCAAGTAAAGAGTGATTTGGCAGATTGGCAGGTTGCGGGAATGGCTGGATTCTGGGCTGGTGAGCAGACGCCTGATACCTATAGTGATGCCTACCGCACCGCATTTGAAACCTACCAGATGCTGCGCAACAAAAAATGACTTAATGGCAGCTGCATAAAGCAGCGGTCGGATGGTTCAGCCAGAAAGAGATTCTTTCTTTTTTTTGAATAAACATACAAACAAGTGTTCATTTGTTTGCATAACATTCCGATCGCTGATTTGTGCGTCCTGCCACGGCGATTACTCAGAGAACCAGGAGATTGATATGTCTTTGGAAACATTGGACGGCACAGGAGCGCAGGACGAACAACTGGGCTTTCGGGTCGAAGGTATGGATTGCGCCAGTTGCGTCGGCAAGATTGAAACAGCGCTTGGTCGAATTGATGGCGTATCAAATGTACAGGTTAATTTTACAAATGAGACGCTGACGTTGACGCGCAGCACAAGTAGCCGAAATACTGCACGCGACATTGCCAAGAAAATCCGGTCCCTGGGCTTCGACGTGCAGGCACTGCCCGCGTCCGAAATGTCCGCAGCACCTGCACCGTGCCATGCGGCCCACGCGCATGACCACGCCGGCTGCGGCGGCCACCATGACCATGGGCATGCCCACGACCACGGGCACGATCATTCGCACGGCAAAGCGTGCGGTGATGACCATGGGCATGGCCATGCTCACGGCCATGCCCATGACCACGGTCACGATCACGGGGCCTGCAGCGGGCATGACCATGCGCCGGCCTCTGCCTCCCGTGGAGCACCCAGCACGCCCCCCAACGTGTCCATGCGCGTCGAGGGCATGGACTGCGCCAGTTGCGTCGGCAAGATCGAAACGGCGCTCGCTCGCATGGATGGCGTGTCCGATGCCCGCATAAACTTCACCGCAGAAACGCTGGAATTGACGCTCGCGTCTGGCGGCCCCACGCAGCTCGGCCACATCGAGAAGACCATCAAGAGCCTGGGCTTCGGCGTCTCCGACGTGCGCCGCCATGATGGCTCAGCACCCGCGGCCCCAGCAGCAGCATCGACGGCGCGCCATCAGCGCTGGTGGCAGACGAAGAAAGGCAAGCACGTGCTGGGCCTGGGCGGCCTGATGGGCTCGGCCTACGCGATCGCGCAGTTCGTTCCTGGCTACGCTGAATGGATCTTCGCCGCTGCGGTGATCGCGGGCGTGCTGCCGTTCGCTCGCAAAGCCTTCGCGCTGGCTGTGTCAGGCTCGCCGTTCTCTATCGAAACGCTGATGGTCGTCGCCTCGCTGGGCGCGCTCGTGATAGGCGAGGCCGAGGAAGCTGCTGCCGTGGTGTTCCTGTTCGCGATCGGCGAGCTGCTGGAAAGCGTGGCCGCCGGCCGCGCGCGCGCCGGCATCAAGGCGCTGGCCTCCCTGGTGCCTAAGACGGCGGTACTGCTCGATGCCGCGGGCGGGCAGCGCGAAGTGCCCGCCGCTTCCCTGCGCGTGAGCGACCGCGTGCTGGTGCGCCCTGGTGACCGGGTGCCTGCGGACGGCAAGATCCTCCGCGGTGAAAGCAGCCTGGACGAGTCGCCTATCACCGGCGAGTCCGTACCGCGTCAAAAGGCTATCGGTGCCGACGTGTTCGCCGGCTCCATCAACGTCGATGGCGTGCTCGAAGTACAAGTCGAGAAGACGGCATCGGACAACACCATTTCTCGCATCATCCAACTGGTGGAGCAGGCGCAGTCCTCCAAGGCGCCCACGGCTCGCTTCATCGAAAAGTTCAGCCGCTACTACACCCCTGCCGTCATGGCCATCGCGGCGTTGATCGTGGTGGTTCCGCCACTTGCCATGGGTGGCGACTGGGGTACCTGGCTGTACCGCGGCCTCGCACTGCTGTTGATTGCCTGCCCATGTGCGCTGGTGCTCTCCACACCGGCGGCCATCGCCTCGGGCCTTGCGGTGGCCACGCGACGGGGCCTGCTGATCAAGGGTGGCAACGCGTTGGAAACCATCGGCCGCGTGCGCGCCATTGCCTTCGACAAGACTGGCACGCTGACCGAGGGCAAGCCGCGCATCACCGAGGTCCTGCCCTTCGGGCTGTTCAAGCATCAACAGGTCCTTGCGCTTGCCGCCGCTGTCGAGTCCGGCTCAAACCATCCCTTGGCGAAGGCCATTGTCGCCCATGCCAAGAGCCTGGACGTGGCGATTCCCCAGGCCACGGGCGCATCGGCCATTGCCGGCAAGGCGGTGCGCGCCACCGTGAACGGCAGTGCGCTCGCTGTCGGATCGCCCGCCCATGCGGAACAGACGGCCACGCTGACAGCCGCGCACCGCAGGGAAATCGACAAGCTGGAGGATGGCGGCAAGACCGTGGTGGTCCTGTTCGACGAAGCCAGCAAGAACGTTCTGGGCCTGCTGGCCCTGCGCGACGAGCCCCGCCGCGACGCGCGCGAAGGCGTGGCCCAGCTCAACGCCATGGGCGTGCGCTCGGTCATGCTGACCGGCGACAACCGCCGCACCGCGCAGGCGATCGCCGGCAAGCTGGGCATCGAGTGGGAGGCCGAGCTGCTGCCGCAGGACAAGCTGCGCTTGGTCAACGAGATGAAGCGTGATGCCAAGGTGGCGATGGTCGGCGACGGCATCAACGACGCGCCGGCCCTGGCGACCGCCGACGTGGGTATCGCCATGGGCGGCGGCACGGACGTGGCGCTGGAAACCGCCGATGCCGCGCTGCTCAAGAGCCGCGTCACGGACGTGGCCCACCTGGTGGCCCTGTCGCGGGCGACGATGGCCAACATTCACCAAAACGTCGTATTCGCCATTGGCCTCAAGGGCTTGTTCCTGGTCACCACCGTGTTGGGTATCACCGGCTTGTGGGTTGCCGTGCTGGCCGACACCGGCGCCACGGCCCTGGTCACGCTGAACGCACTGCGCCTGCTGCGCTTCAAGGGCGCGCCGGAGGCCAACCACGGCGACGACGCCGGGCGTCCCACCACCTTGTCCGTGCCGTCTGCCCGCTGAGGCAACAAGAGGGCTTGACCTTGCCGTCGTTGTAACGCCTAGCCTCCACACAAATGTCTGCAGAGCGCTTCGGAAGGGCCGGAGTCCTGCATCCAAGAAAGGGTCACTTCCATGCGTAAAAAAATCAGAATCATTGTGGTGGCAGGCGTCATCGCAGCCGTCGGGGGGATAGCGATCGCTGCCCGCGACGCCAAGGACGAGGGCAAGGCCGCGGCGCCCCCGGCGGGCGCGCCGATGGCGCCGCAGGTGCCCGTGGCCGAGGTCATTACCCGCACGGTCGCGCCATCGGCCGAGTACACCGGCTTCCTGGCCGCGCCCAAGACCGTCGAGCTGCGCTCGCGGGTCGGCGGCGCCGTCGATGCGGTGAGCGTTCCCGAAGGTAGCCTCGTGCGCAAGGGCCAACTGCTGTTCCAGATCGACCCGAGGCCGTTCCAGGTTGCGCTCGACACGGCCGTGGCGCAACTGCGTCAGGCCGAGGTGCTGGCCAGCCAGGCCCAGGCCGACTTTGACCGCGCCGAGCGCCTGGTGGCGACCGGCGCCGTCGCGCGCAAGACCTATGACGATGCCGCCTCCGCACGCAACGCGCGCCAGGCTCAGGTGCAGGCGGCTAAGGCCGCCGTTGCTGCGGCTCAGCTGGACCTGTCCTACGCCCGCGTCACTGCGCCCATCGCCGGGCGCGTCGACCGCGTGCTCGTGACCGAGGGCAACTTGGTCAGCGGTGGCGGCGCCGGCGCGGCCACGCTGCTGACCACGATCGTATCCATCGACCCGTTGCACGTGTACTTCGACATTGATGAGGCCACCTATCTCAACGTCGTCAGCCGCTCGCGGCCCGCTGCGGGCGCCGGTAGCAAGGCTTCGCTGCCCGTGCAGGTCGGGCTGACCACGGACAAGGGTTTCCCGCACAGGGGCGCGCTCGACTTCGTGGGCAACACCATTGACCGAAGCACCGGCACGATCCGCGCGCGCGCCGTTGTGCCCAACCCGGATGGGCGCATGGCACCCGGCATGTTCGCCCGGGCCAAGCTGTCCACCGGCGCGGCGCGCGAGGCCGTCCTGATCGACGATCAGGCCGTGGGCACCGACCAAGGGCGCAACTACGTGCTGGTCGTGGGCGAGAACAACCAGGCCCAGTACCGGCCCATCGAACTGGGGCCGGTGGTGGACGGGCTGCGCGTCATCAACGGCGGCCTGCAGGCCGGTGAGAAGATCATCATCAAGGGCCTCGTGCGCCCCGGCATGGCGGTCACGCCGCGCATGGTGCCCATGCAGGCGCCCGCGGCACCGGCCGCCGGCGCGACCGGCGCGACCAAGGCTGCGGCAAACGCTCCGGCTCCCGCTGCGGCGCCTGCCAAGGCCGGTGGCGCGGACCCCGCCAAGGCTGACGGCGCGGCCGGCTCGGCGGAGGCCCGCAAATGAATTTCCCCCGCTTCTTCATCAACCGGCCGATCTTCGCCATCGTCCTGTCGGTGCTGATGCTGATCGCGGGCGCGATCAGCTATTTCCAGCTCCCCCTGAGCGAGTACCCCCAGGTCACGCCGCCGACGGTGCAGGTCACCGCCAGCTATCCCGGCGCCAACCCGCAGGTGATCGCCGACACCGTGGCATCGCCGCTGGAGCAGGCGGTCAACGGCGTGGAAGGCATGATGTACATGCAGTCCCAGATGTCCACGGACGGGCGGATGGTGCTGACCATCTCGTTCGAGCAGCACATCGACCCCGACGTCGCGCAGATCCAGGTGCAGAACCGCGTCTCACGCGCGCTGCCCCGGTTGCCGCCCGAGGTCCAGCGCATCGGCGTGGTCACCGACAAGACCGCGCCCGATATTCTCATGGTGGTGCATATGCTCTCGCCGGGGGACCGCTACGACCCGCTGTACGTGTCCAACTACGCGATGCTCAACGTGCGCGACGAACTGGCGCGCCTGCCGGGCATCGCCAACGTGATCATCGGCGGTGAAGGCGAGTACGCAATGCGCGTCTGGCTCGACCCCGAGAAGGTCGCATCGCGGGGCATGACCGCCAGCGATGTGGTCGCCGCCATCCGCGAGCAGAACGTGCAGGTCGCAGCCGGCTCGATCGGCCAGCAGCCGAATGCGTCGGCCGCCTTCCAGGTCAGCGTCAATGCGCTGGGGCGCCTGACCACCGAAGAGCAGTTCGGCGACATCGTGATCAAGGCCGGCGCCAACGGCCAGGTGACCCGCCTGCGCGACGTCGCACGCCTGGAACGGAACTGGGCTCGGACAACTACACCATGCGCGGCCAGCTCGACGGCGAGAACGCGGTCGGCCTGCAAATCCTGATGACGCCCGGCTCCAATGCCCTGGACACGTCCAGCGCGGTGCGCGCGACGATGGAGCGGCTGCAGGCCAAGTTCCCCGAAGGCATCGAGTACAAGATCGCCTACGACCCCACAGTCTTCGTGCGCGCCTCGCTCCAGTCCGTCGCCGTCACGCTGCTGGAGGCCATCCTCCTGGTGGTGATCGTGGTGGTGCTGTTCCTGCAATCTTGGCGCGCGTCGATCATTCCACTGATCGCCGTGCCGGTCTCGCTGGTCGGCACGTTCGCGGTGATGCACATGTTCGGCTTCTCGCTGAACACGCTGTCGCTGTTTGGCCTCGTGCTCTCCATCGGCATCGTGGTGGATGACGCCATCGTGGTGGTGGAGAACGTGGAGCGCCACATGGCGCTGGGCGAATCGCCCAAGGATGCGGCGCGCAAGGCGATGGATGAAGTGACTGGCCCGATCCTGGCCATCACCTCGGTGCTGGCAGCGGTCTTCATCCCCTCGGCGTTCCTGTCGGGGCTGCAGGGCGAGTTCTATCGCCAGTTCGCGCTGACCATCGCGTTCTCGACCATCCTGTCGGCGATCAACTCGCTTACGCTGTCGCCAGCGCTGGCCGCCATCCTGCTCAAGCCGCACCACGGCGCGGCCAAGCCCGATCGTCTCACGCGCATCATCGACGGCGTGTTCGGCGGCTTCTTCCGCCGCTTCAACCGCTTCTTCGATCGCGCCTCGAATTCCTACGTCGGGGGCGTGCGCCGCGCGGTGCGCGGCAGCGCCATCGTGCTGCTGCTCTACGTCGGCTTCCTGGGCCTGACCTGGCTGGGCTTCCACAAGGTGCCTGCGGGCTTCGTGCCGGCCCAGGACAAGTACTATCTCGTGGGCATCGCCCAGCTTCCGACCGGCGCCTCGCTGGATCGCACCGAGGCGGTCGTCAAGGAGATGACCAAGATCGCACTGGCTGAGCCGGGCGTCGAGAGCGTGGTGGCCTTCCCGGGCCTGTCGGTCAATGGACCGGTGAACCAGCCGAACACCGCGCTGATGTTCGCCATGCTCAAGCCCTTCGATGAGCGCAAGGACCCGTCGCTGTCGGCCTTCGCCATCCAGGGCAAGCTCATGGGCAAGTTCAGCCAGATCCCGGACGGCTTCGTTGGCATCTTCCCGCCGCCGCCGGTGCCGGGCCTGGGTTCGATGGGCGGCTTCAAGCTGCAGATCGAGGACCGGGCGGGCCTGGGTCCCGAGGCGCTTGCGCAGGCACAGGGCCAGATCATGGGCAAGGCCATGCAGGCGCCCGAGCTGGCGAACATGCTCGCCAGCTTCCAGACCAATGCGCCGCAGTTGCAGGTGGACATCGACCGGGTGAAGGCCAAGTCGCAGGGCGTATCGCTGACCGAGGTGTTCGACACCCTGCAGGTCAACCTTGGCTCGCTCTACGTCAACGACTTCAACCGCTTCGGTCGCACCTACCGGGTCATGGCCCAGGCCGATGCGCAGTTCCGCATGCAGGCTGAGGACATAGGCATGCTCAAGGTGCGCAATGCAGCGGGCGACATGATCCCGCTGAGCGCGATCGCGACCATCGAGCGCAGTTCCGGCCCCGACCGGGTGATGCATTACAACGGCTTTCCCTCGGCCGACATCAGCGGCGGGCCAGCGCCGGGCTACTCGTCCGGCCAGGCCACCGCCGCGATTGAGAAGATCGTGAGCGAATCGCTGCCGGACGGTATGACCTACGAATGGACGGACCTGACTTTCCAGGAAAAACGGGTTGGCAACACGGCGATCTACATCTTCGCGCTGGCGGTGCTGCTCGCCTTCCTGTTCCTGGCGGCCCAGTACAACAGTTGGTCGCTGCCGTTCGCTGTGCTGCTGATTGCACCCATGGCGCTGCTCTCGGCGATCGCCGGCGTCTGGCTCTCTGGGGGCGACAACAACATCTTCACGCAGATCGGTTTCGTGGTGCTGGTCGGCCTGGCTGCCAAGAACGCGATCCTGATCGTGGAGTTCGCCCGCGCGAAGGAAAGCGAAGGGGCCGATCCGCTGGCAGCCGTGCTCGAAGCCGCGCGCTTGCGGCTGCGCCCGATCTTGATGACGTCGTTCGCCTTCATCGCTGGCGTGGTGCCGCTGGTGCTGGCCAGCGGTGCGGGCGCCGAGATGCGCCACGCCATGGGCATCGCGGTGTTCGCCGGCATGCTGGGCGTGACGGTATTCGGCCTGGTGCTGACGCCGGTGTTCTACGTTGTGGTGCGCAAGCTGGCGCTGCGCCGCGAAGCGCGCCATGCCCGTGGCGGCATGACCGACCAGCACGCATGACGGCCAGGAGGACATACGACATGAAAACATCTTTCGCATTCACACGACCCGCCAGGACGCTGGCGCCGCTCGCCCTCGCGGCGGCGCTGGCTGGCTGCTCCATGGCACCGAAGTATGACCGGCCCGCAGCGCCGATCGACACGGCCTATCCCTCGGGCGCGGCCTATGTGGAACTGGCGGCCGCGACGCCCGACGACGCGATCACGGCCGAGATCGGTTGGCGGGACTTCTTCCGCGACCCGCTGCTGCAGCAGTTGATCGGCATTTCGCTGGAGAACAACCGCGACATGCACAAAGCCGCGCTCAACGTGGAGGCGGCTCAGGCGCTGTACCGTATCCAGCGTGCCGAGATGCTGCCGAACCTGGGCGTTTCCGCCCGCGGCGCGTCAGAGCGCGTACCGGCCGACCTCAGTACCACGGGGCAAAGCGACGTGCTCCGGCGCTACGACGTGGCCGGGGTGACGGCCGCCTGGGAGCTGGACCTGTGGGGCCGCATCCGCAGCCTCAACGACCGGGCGCTGGCGTCCTACCTGGCCCTCGACGAGACCCGCATCGCCACGCAGATGAGCCTGGTGTCCGAGGTGGCCAGCGCCTACCTCACGCTGCGCGCCGACCAGGAACTGCTGCGCCTGACGAGCGACACCCTCGCCACACAGAAGCGCTCCTATGACCTGACCACCCAACTGGTGGAAGCGGGAAATTCCACGCAGCTCGACCTGCGCCGCGCGGAGATCGCGCTGCGCACCGCCGAGGCCAACCGCGCCGCCTACACGCGGCAGGCGGCCAAGGACCGCAACGCGCTGGTGCTGCTGCTGGGCCAGCCGCTGACGCCGGAGCTGTCCCGGCAGCTTGACGAGGCCGTGGCGCTGCCGGACGACATCGTGCCGACCGACCTGCCGAGCGGCCTGCCGTCCGAACTGCTCGCGCGTCGGCCGGACATCCGCGCCGCCGAGCAGATGCTGATCGGCGCCAACGCCAACATCGGCGCGGCGCGGGCCGCGTTCTTCCCGACGATTAGCCTCACGGGCTCGGCGGGCACGGCCAGCGCTTCGCTGGACGGCCTGTTCGATTCGGGCTCGCGGGCCTGGAGCTTCCTGCCGCAGATCACGCTGCCCATCTTCCGCGGCGGCGCGTTGCGAGCCAATCTGGACGTGGCACAGGTACAAAAGAGGATCGAAATCGCCAACTACGAGAAGTCTATCCAGGCGGCCTTTGCTGAGGTGGCTGACGGCTTGGCGGGCAAGCGCACGCTTGATGAGCAGATCCGCTCGGAGCAGCTCCTGGTAGCGGCTAGCCAGAAAGCCTACCAACTAGCCGAGCAACGCTTCCAGGAAGGCGTGGACGACAACCTCACCTTGCTCGATGCGCAACGCACACAGTACGGTGCGCAGCAGACCCTGGTGCGCACGCGCCTGACGCGGCTGAACAACCTCATCCACCTCTACAAGGCGCTGGGTGGCGGCTGGACTGAGCACACGGTGCAATCGGGCGCCACCGGGCAACCATCCGCCCGGTCGCCGGGATAAGGGCTATGCGCAACGGCGGCGTTCCCCATCGTTGCGCACGGAGAACCGGATGAGGATCGGTGAACTTGCGCGCTTGACGGGCACCCCCCGGAGAACATTCGGTTCTACGAGCGGGAGGGCCTGTTGCAAGCCCCGGAGCGGTCACGCAACAACTATCGGCGCTATGGCCCGGCCCATGTCGAACGGCTTCACCTGATTCGCAACTACCGTGCCTCGGGAATCGGCCTGGATGACGTGCGCCGCCTACTGGGTTGGGCACATGAGGGGTTCCTGGAACCTGAGCTGCTAAGGCAGGCTGTCCAAGGCCATCTCGCCTGTGTTGAGGAACGCATGGAGCAACTGATCCAGGTGAAAGAGCACCTGCTCGCATTGGCCCTGCACGGTGCTGCTTCCGCCGGGGCTTCCGAGGATGGACCGGCTCGCGATGGTTCGTGAGCATCGCATGTCCATATAACTGAATATATATTCATGCGTGTAATATTTCCGGCCAGACAAACGAATAAGAAAGACGCCCATGACCGACCAGAGCATCACGCGCCGAAACATCGGCGTTCTCACCGCCGCGCAGGCGCTCGGCGGCGCCAGCGCGCCCATCGTGATGTCGCTGGGTGGGCTGGTCGGCCAGCAGCTTGCCAAGAATTCGGCCTGGATCACCTTGCCCGTGAGTCTGTTCGGCCTGGGTCTTGCCATCGGCACCTTGCCTGCCGCCTTCATCATGCGGCGCCATGGCCGCCGCAACGGATACGTGGTGGGGGTCGGCTTCGGCGTGGCCTCGGGCCTGATCGCCGCGTTGGGCATCATGCTGGCCTCGTTCTGGATCTTCTGCGCCGGCACCTTCCTGGCGGGCTTCTACGGCGCGTATGTGCAGAGCTACCGCTTCGCAGCCGCCGACACCGCCGAGGACGCGCTTAAGGCCAAGGCCATTTCCTGGGTCATGGTGGGCGGTCTCGCGGGCGCCATCATCGGGCCGCAGTTGGTGATCTTCACGCGCGATGCGGTAGCGGGCACGCCCTACGTTGGCAGCTTCCTCAGCCAGGCGCTGCTGCCGCTGATCGCCTTGCCGATCCTGCTGATGCTGCGCACGCCGAGCCAGACCCAGGCCGAAGCAGTCGCCGATAGCGGTCGGACGGTGCTGCAGCTCTTGGCGATGCCGCGCTATCTGCTGGCCGTGGCTGCGGGCGTGGTGTCCTATGGGGTGATGGCGTTCGTGATGACGGCCGCGCCGGTGGCGATGGTCAACCACGGGCATTCGGTGGACAACGCCGCCCTAGGAATACAGTGGCACCTGCTGGCGATGTTCGGGCCGAGCTTCTTCACCGGGCGACTGATGGTGCGCTACGGCAAGGAGCGCGTGACCGCCGTCGGCATGGTGCTGCTCGCCGCCTCCGGGGTGGTGGCCCTGGGCGGGCTCGGCCTGTCCCACTTCTGGGGCTCGCTGGCGCTGTTGGGCATCGGCTGGAATTTGAGTTTCATCGGCGCCACGGCGATGGTCACCGACTGCCACACCCCGGCCGAGCGGGGCAAGGCGCAGGGCATGAACGACTTCTTCGTCTTCGCCGCCACGGCGGCCGTGTCGTTCCTCGCGGGGTCGATCCTGCACAGCTCGGGCTGGCAAGCGGTCAACTGGATGATCTTCCCGGCCTTGGCGCTGATCTTGGTGCCGCTGCTGTGGCAGGGGCGGTACGGTTGCAACTGACTTGACTTGGGGCATTGATCGAGGACTGGAAGCCGATAAGTGGCCCGTTCCGGCACTACACGACTTGTCTCCACTGCTGAAACTTCGGAAAGCTACTTTGCCGTTCCACCTTTATTGATGGTCAAAGAGTTGTATGGACAGATGAATTTAGTTAGTTAGTTAGTTAGTTAGTTAGTTAGTTAGATTTATCAAGAAGCAGTTTAACCACGGCTTTGGCTTTGCGAGCAGCGTGCAGATCTCCAAGAACGTGAGCCTGAATAATCGCCCCTTCAAGCAACATAGCAATTGTTTCAGAGATTTGAACTATCGATTCTCTGGACGTTATGACAAGTGAAGTGTGGTGTGTGATCCATCGCAGCATAGCCTCTTTGTTTCGGGCGCAAAGCTTATGTATATCATGATCCGGATTGCTGAATTCGGCGCTGACATTAATGAAATAACAACCCAAGAAAAGTGGCTTGGATTGATCGAGACCCTGAAACAGATCGTCAAAAGCATCAAGCATGGCATACAAGGCGTCCCTACCTGGCGTCGCTTCGTGCAAACGCAAATCGAGCCAAGAGAAATACTGCTGATCACAATATTCGACGGTCGCAGCAATTAGATCTTCCTTGCTGGAGAAATGGTTATATAGCGTTTTCTTGGCAATGCCGGACTCTTCAAGTACCCGATTGATGCCAACAGCATGAATGCCGTACTTATAAAAAAGGTTAAAGGCAGTTGCGACTAACTGTTCTTTTTTGTCCATGATGTTATTCATCGTTGTGAGGATTCATACGCGACATGTTGACACAAGGAGACAGGGTTGTCTACAATCCCTCAAGGAGACCGATCTGTCTCTTTCTTTGCAATTTCCTTGAGGCTTCTTTTATGAACACGACAACAGCGGCTTCCGCACAACAGCCCTCCGTCATCTATGATCTAGTCACGATAGGTTCCGGTTCGGCGGCTAGAGCCGCAGCGAACGAAGCACGTAGGCTCGACAAAACAGTCGCCATGATCGAACAGGGGTTGGCAGGAGGGACCTGTCTCAATGTAGGATGCGTTCCTTCAAAGACGTTGCTTGCGGCGGCTTCTGCTCGCATGTCTGCTGCGCATGGGAAGTTCCCAGGTATAGCGACCTCGGCCGGGCCTGTCGACTTGTCTTTGCTTGTCAGAGATAAAGATCAAATGATCGGGCACTTCCGGCAGTCTTTCCATGTACAAGCACCCAAGGATGCAGGTATTGCGGTATTTCGCGGCAAGGCGACCTTTGTAGCGTCAGATGAGCCAGATATCGTAGCGCTCGTCGTCGCGGACTCAGACGGAAACACAAACCTGGTGTACGCCAAGCAGGTACTGATCGCCAGTGGGGCAGCGCCATTCATTCCTTCCATTCCTGGCCTCAGTGAGGTGGACTTTCTCACTTCCGGCTCGGCCATGTCCCTTGAGCAGGTGCCTGAGTCCATGCTGGTCGTCGGCGGCAATGCGATCGGTCTGGAGCAAGGTCAATTGTTCGCTCGACTGGGCAGCAAGGTTGAAGTGGTCGAGATAGCTCCTCGAATTGCACCGTTCGAGGATCCCGCGATTTCTGCGGCACTGGAGCAGGCGCTGTCAGCGGAGGGCATCATGTTCCATACTGGCGCCAATCTGACAAACGTCGTACCACACGAGAGCGGGGTGCTTGCAACTGTCGTCGCCGAAGGACGTACTCAGCAAATTTTCGCCCATAAGATTCTCATAGCGACGGGGCGCCGTCCGGCAACTGAAGGACTCAACTTGGATGCTGTCAATGTGTCCAGGGGCGATCGAGGCGAAATAATTGTGGACGAACATCTGCGAACCTCAAATCCTCGCATCTGGGCAGCGGGCGATGTCACTGGTATGGCTCAATTAGTGTATGTCGCTAGTGCGCAGGGGACCGTGGCCGCGAGCAATGCTCTGGGCAACGAGCCTCGGTCCCTAGACTACACCGCCTTGCCCCGCGTCATTTTCACGTCGCCCGAGATGGCTGCTGTCGGCATGACTCCTATGCAGGCTGAGGCGGCCCAAATTGCCTATGATGTTCGTGAAATTCCGGTTTCCTTTGTTCTACGTGCTATTGTAAGTCGTCACGACAAAGGGATAATCAAGATGATATCCGAGCGTGAGACAGGAAGGATTCTGGGTATTCATATGGTAGGCGAATCTGCTGGAGAGGTTATTGCAGCTGCAACCTATATTATCTCCGCAGGACTTACGGTTGACCAACTTGCAAAACAGTGGTCTCCGTACTTCACTATGGCGGAGTCGCTTAAAAACGTAGCAAGCAGTGCGCCAACTTTGGAAGATTCGGCTAATGGCTAAATCTTATTATTACTATGCGCTTAAATTTCAAGGGATCGTTTCAGGGTAAAGTTTCCTGATGTGAGCATGTTTGAGTTTTTTGCTATGGCGGGATCGCTCAATGGGCTTCCCGCCTTTTTTGTGGTGAATCATTAAAGAATTTGCCGATCTTGAATATATGCATAAAAACTCAGGGGGTGCCGTTCAGTCTGTTGACGAGAAAGATAGGATTCTTTTACTGAGAAATTCCCGTCAGAACTTCAATTTATCTTCTCTAAATTTGAAAGGTTGTCAGGCAATTCATGCGCGATGAGTAGACACGCTGGCCTGCTTCAGTGCCCCCGAGTACTGCGACCAGAAGGAAAGGGGTTATTCGTTTCATAGTTCGATTTCCTGCTGTGGGCTACTGCTTCGCAGCCGCCGTCACCGCCGAGGACGCGCTTAAGGCCAAGGCCATTTCCTGGGTCATGGTGGGCGGTCTCGCGGGCGCCATCATCGGGCCGCAGTTGGTGATCTTCACGCGCGATGCGGTAGCGGGCACGCCCTACGTTGGCAGCTTCCTCAGCCAGGCGCTGCTGCCGCTGATCGCCTTGCCGATCCTGCTGATGCTGCGCACGCCGAGCCAGACCCAGGCCGAAGCAGTCGCCGATAGCGGTCGGACGGTGCTGCAGCTCTTGGCGATGCCGCGCTATCTGCTGGCCGTGGCTGCGGGCGTGGTGTCCTATGGGGTGATGGCGTTCGTGATGACGGCCGCGCCGGTGGCGATGGTCAACCACGGGCATTCGGTGGACAACGCCGCCCTAGGAATACAGTGGCACCTGCTGGCGATGTTCGGGCCGAGCTTCTTCACCGGGCGACTGATGGTGCGCTACGGCAAGGAGCGCGTGACCGCCGTCGGCATGGTGCTGCTCGCCGCCTCCGGGGTGGTGGCCCTGGGCGGGCTCGGCCTGTCCCACTTCTGGGGCTCGCTGGCGCTGCTGGGCATCGGCTGGAACTTCAGCTTCATCGGCGCGACGGCGATGGTCACCGATTGCCACACCCCGGCCGAGCGCAGCAAGGCGCAGGGCATGAACGATTTCTTCGTCTTCGCCGCCACGGCGGCCGTGTCGTTCCTCGCGGGATCGATCCTGCACAGCTCGGGCTGGCAGGCGGTCAACTGGATGATCTTCCCGGCCCTGGCGCTGATCCTGGTGCCGCTGCTGTGGCAGGCCGCGCGAAAGCCGGCGCTGCCAGCTCCGGTCTGATCGGAGCGGTGCAAGAGGCGCTCCGCGCAGTGGGTCGCCTCGGCCGCTACAGCACCTGCTTCCACTGGCGCAGCCTCGACAGCGCGTCGTCGTAGGCGGTGGAGGTGAAGAACTGGATCTTGCGCCCGAGGGTCTTCATCGGGCTCAACGCGGGATCGAAAAGCGAGGCGTTCGAATGGTGCGCCACGCAGTCGAGCACCCGGTCCTGTCCCTCCGTGAGCATGGCTTCCAGCTCGCGAAGGTCTCTGCCCGCGAAACGGCGCTGGAAGCCGGCAGAAAGACGCTCGGCCCGCTGCGCCATCGCACTCGGCGAGTAAAAGGACGCCGAAGGTCCAGGCGTCCGATCATGCGCGAACTGCAGGATCATCGTGTTCCAGACGATGACGTCCACCAGGACCATCGCAGCGTTGGTATGCAGGCGCGGCTCCTGCCAGATCATGGCCGTGTGCCGGTAGTGGCTGGCGGGAATGGTGGCAGCTTCTACCCCGAGCTTTCGGTGGCTGGCGCGAACCTTGTCAAGGAGTTCCTGCTTCGTGGTTGGTAGTTTCATTCGGGATTTCTATTTCATCGAGACAAGGCTCGATAACCGGCGTGTCAGATATTCATCAAGTCACCAGCGCAATTACCTTGGATTGAGGAAAAGCGCTTGCCTCACCGCTGCGCTGGCGGCGCCGAGGGCTTGTGCATGATGAAGCGGGACATGTCGGTGATTTCCTGTTTGCGGATTTACGTTACTGCTGAAGCTGCTTCTGCATGGTGTTGTGGTTGTAGTAGTCGCTGGCATAGACAATCTTTCCGTTCGAAACACGGAAGAAGCTCGCGCCGAAATAACTGATGGTCGAACTGGAGGGCGACGTCCCGCCATTGCTGTTCTTGGTGGCGGTGAATTCCCACTCGATCGCCACACCATCGCCGGAGGCAACCGGCTGCGAACGGATTTTCATTTTTCGGTCGGGCAGGATTTTCATCAGAAACTGCGAGACTTCGGTAATGGCTTGAGGCCCAGTGCGGGACGCTTCATTGCTGGTATTGAAATAGACGACGTTGGAATCGAGCACTTTTTCCATCGCGTCGGTTCGCCCGCCATTCCAGGCGTCAAGGTATTGCTGGACCACCTTCACGTTCTCTGGCTCATCTGCCGCCTGCGACGTGACGCTATAGGCGAGTGAAACCAGCCCGAGGAATATCGCTCCCAAAGCCTGCACCGGACGGCAGCGCAAGCCGTCTGAAGAACGAAGGGGCCTGAATGACAGGGCGTGCTGCATGTTGTTCATGGTCGAAATACTCCAAAAGGTGTTGAAAAAAATCCCGCTCGCACGGGCGTGGTGGAAAATCGCATGTCGCGCGCAACGAAGCACAGGCCGTCGGCAATTGCTCTTTTGTCAAATACATAGAATCATCCTATGTATAAGGCCTGAGTTGCTACAATCGAGGTCCGATGGGCTCCCGTCTCTACGTCATTTGAGAACCGCGATGAATAACCGCTTCACACTCCCACAGGCGCCGCGGCGTTCGCTCGTCGATTCGACGATTGAGCTGATCCGCGGCCAGATCGAGGGAGGCGCCTGGAAGGTCGGCGAGCGCATCCCCAGGGAGCAGGAACTGGCCGAGATGCTGGAGGTTGGCCGCAACACGGTGCGGGAAGCCATTCGCGTGCTCTCGCACGGCCAGGTCCTGGAAGTCCGCCAGGGTGATGGCACCTACGTGCGAACCAATATCGATCCGGCCGAGGTCATGCGCCGTGTCGGGCGTTCCGGCTTGCGAGAGCACTTCGCGTTGCGCTGCATGCTGGAAACCGAGGCGGCCAGGTTGGCCGCGGTGCATCGGTCCAAGGCGGACGTTGGGCTGCTGCGCCGACTGTTGAAGGCCCGCGGCGAGCAGGAGCAACACGCATCGAGCGCGGCCTTTGCCGAGGCCGATACGGCTTTCCACTGCGCGATCGCCGGGATGTGCGGCAACGGCGCGCTGGCTGAGCTGTACCGCTACTTCGCGAACTCGGTCCGCATGAACACGCTGACTGCGCTGAAGGACAAGGAACTGCCCGAGCCGGGTCTCGCGACCCATGAGGCGATCGTGGATGCTATCGAGCGCCAGGATGGAGAAGCAGCTGCGGCGGCTGTGCGGAACGTGGTCGCTCCGCTGATTGCGGCACTTGAGAAATCGGGTTGATCCGAGCGCGACTCCCGCGCTGGCAATGCCGCTTTCCATCGAGCAGCCGGTCGCCGGCCCCGTTGATCGGAACGCGGGTTGTTTCCCGGAGAGCACGCGGTAGCCGGTCCTCATGGATAGGCCCTTGGTGCGCTACAGCGACCGGACGGTGCTGTTCATATCGAATCTTCGACGCGACCACCCGCCAGGACATACCGGGCCAGCGCCTCGGCATCGGCGTGGGTGGCCCGGGTGGACTGCGGTGTACCGAAAGCCTGGACGAGCTTTGGCAGCATGGCCTCCAACTGGGCTCGCTTATCCGAATCCGGTTCGACGTGGATGAGCGCGAGCAATGTGCCGCCAAGCGTCTCCTTGTGAGTCTTCAGCCAGACGCCGCGCTGAGCGCGATCGTCGAGAGTCTCTTCTGGCCCTCCCGCGACGTAGATAAGCACGAAGGGCTTTCCGCAGGCGACGAGTTCATCCATTTCCGCGCACCAGGCGCTGCTGTATCCGTTGTAGATGCTTGCGCCGTCGAAGCGGACGATGGGGAAATCGCTGGTGTCGTGAACTTTCGGTTGCTGGGACATGATCCTGGACTCTCGCTATTAACGTCCTAACATCCTACCTTTGTTGAGAATTACTTGCAACTGAAATGGGCATGGGCACACCGCCGTGCAGCGCCAAGTGACGGGCGAAATAAGGGCTTGACCTTCCAACAATGGGAGGCCCTACAGTGAACCCATCAACCTCATTCAAGGAGTTTTTTCATGAAGGTCAACAAGTTCAGCCTCTTGTTCATTGCGGGCGCCGTCGTGGTCGCCGCCGGCCTGATGGCCGTCCAGAAGAAGGTGGTCGTCCCGTCGGGTGAAGCGATGCAGGCCAGTGCGGGCGGAGGTCACCAAGGGCACGCGATGCCCTCCAGCGCCTCGGCCAATGACAGTCCTTCCACGACCGCGTATCGCGCCGTGAACGACCAGATGCACGCCGGGATGGGAGCGCAGTTCACTGGCAACGCCGACGTCGATTTCATGCGTGGCATGATCCCGCACCACCAGGGCGCGATCGACATGGCCAAGGTGGCGCTGCAGTACGGCAAGGACCCGGAGGTTCACAAGCTGGCCCAGGAGGTCATCACCGTGCAGGAAGGCGAGATCGCCATGATGAACAAGTGGCTGGGCGACAACGGCCAGCAGGCGGCGGCCGGCAGCTCGGGCGATGCCTCGACGGCCGCCTACCGTGCCGGCAACGACCGCATGCATGCGGACATGATGATCGACTTCAGCGGCGACGCCGATGTGGACTTCATGCGCGGCATGATCCCGCACCACCAGGGTGCGATCGACATGGCCAAGGTGGCGCTGCAGTACGGCAAGAACCCGGAGGTCCGCAAGTTGGCTCAGGAGGTCATCTCCGCGCAGGAAGGCGAGATCGCCATGATGAAGAGTTGGCTTGTCGCTCGGGGCAAGTGAAGGCACGACCATGAACCAAGCCAACACCCCGCGCATCCTCATCTATAGCACTCCAACTTGCCCGGACTGCCGGGCACTAAAGGAGTGGTTGTCCCAGCAGGGCATCGCGTTTGAAGAGCGCGACCTGACCGACCCGAAGATTTCCGCGGAGGCCAAGTCACGAACCGGCGTGCGCGTGGCCCCGATCACGATCGTCGGCGACGAGGTCTTCTATGGCACCTTCGCGAGCCAGAAGCCGAGGCTGATGAAGGCGCTCGGTCTTCAGTGAGCCGCTGAAGGAAGACCGTGGTCACGGGCGGAGTCGCCGGTGCGGACCCCGGTCGGACCCTGTAAGCGCTGTTGTGGACGCGTCTGCACGCAAAGCTCAAGACCGTGAGGCATTCTTCGCCGACGACGCTCGGCGCTTTCGCCTGCGGTCGTTGACATCACGAGAGGAATTTTTATGCGATCGACATCATCAGCCACCTCCCTGCACGTCGCCATTTCCGAGGGCATCACAGTCGCCAACGACCTGCCGTTCGTGCTGTTCGGCGGCATCAACGTCATCGAGGATCTCGATACGACCCTGGCTGCGGCTGAGCACTTCGCGGAGGTGACGCGCAAGCTGGGGATACCCTTCGTTTTCAAGGCGTCGTTCGACAAGGCCAATCGCTCGTCGATCCATTCTTTCCGAGGTGTCGGCCTGGAGGAAGGGCTGCGGGTCCTCGATGCGGTCAAGTCGCGGTTCGGATGCCCAGTCTTGACCGACGTGCATGAGGTTGAGCAGGCCATGCAGGTCGCTGCCGTTGCCGACGTACTGCAAGTTCCGGCCTTCCTGGCCCGGCAGACCGATCTGGTGGCCGCCATTGCCCGCACCGGTCGGGTAGTGAATGTCAAGAAGCCGCAGTTCCTCAGCCCGGGCCAGATCAGGCATGTCGTCCACAAACTGCACGAGGCTGGCAACCCGCGCGTCCTGCTGTGCGAGCGTGGCACGCAGTTCGGCTACGACAATCTCGTCGTGGACATGTTGGGCTTCCGCGAAATGAGCGTTGCCAGCAGTGGCCTGCCACTGGTGTTCGACGTAACCCATAGCCTGCAGCGGCGAGAAGCGGATGCGTTGGCTTCGGGTGGGCGTCGCCAACAGTTGCCCGAACTCGCGCGGGCCGGCATGGCGGTCGGCATTGGCGGTTTGTTCCTCGAAGCACACGCCGACCCGGCGCATGCACGTTGTGACGGACCCAGCGCTCTGCCACTGGACACGCTCGAACCGCTGCTGCGGCAGGTCAAGGCGGTGGACCAACTCGTCAAGTCGTTCGAGCCTCTTCGGATCGACTGAAGCCTGCCACCCGTTCAAACAGAACGTGTGGCACTTCCCCTCTTAGTCGGCTATTTGAGCGACAGATAAGGATTGTTCGGTGGAACGGCATCGAATATGTGCGATGGGTCTTCGAGCAAATAGCCATGCACCTGGCGCGTTTTGCGCGGTCCCATGACCTCGCACGTCCTGATGTTCAGACCCGATGGCTGTTTCCTGTGGAGTCCGAGTTTTTCAAAGCGCTTCTGCACCCACTGCCAGTCCTGCAGGGCCGCGTCCTTCGCAAGCGGCCCAATGGTTGGATGCTCTTGTGCGTAGCGCTGGAAAACACCAGGGCTGATCAGGTAAACCGTGTCGGACACGGTATGTACCAGGGCCTTGGCGTCATTGATGATGAGCTTGCGGGTCTGGACGGCCTGTTTCAGCCAGGCCATGAAATGCTCGCCCGATGGCCGCCCGGTAAATGAGGCGAAATCGTGCGGCGCAGGCGCGGCGGTCGGCGCCGAAGGACCTGGGGCCGATGCGGGAGGGTCGAGCGGCACCGCTGCATCGTCGGCACCCTCTGGCGGGGCTTCGACGGACTGCTCCGGCTCAGGCGTTGTCTCGAACATCGCCAGCATGCTTTCCAGTGGGTCGGCCGGATTGCGCTGCGTGCTGGGAGGTATGGCGTGACTTCCGCCCGACTGATCTGGACGGCTGCTTGCTGCGGGCTCCTTCTCCGTTGCCACCGCTGCTCCAGGTAGCAATGCAGCGTCGGGTGCGGACGGGCGCGGCCCGTCCTCGGCCTCGCCGGCGTTGTCCACGGTCACGGTTCCCGCAAATGGGCTGGGTCGCTCCGAGGGCTCCCAGATCAGCGCCGGGGCCAGGCGCAGGAGCGTGAAGGCATGGGACCAGCCACTCTCACTGGTAATAGTTGCGCGCCAGATGGCCTTGCCGGAGGCGGTGGGCTGCAACATGGCATGATCCTGTAGCACGTTGAACACGGCCGTGTTGTTCGCGGGGATGCCATCGACCCCCTGGGACAGCAGGTGCGCGCGCAGCTTGTCCGAGACTGTCTTGCTCACCAGCCACAGCGCGTCCTCGGTGAGCCAGCCATCGGAGGCCTCCGGCTGGTTCAGTTTCAGCTCTTCCTTGAGCAGGTAGCGCAGCCCGTTGACCAGCTTGCGTTGGAGCGAGTGCTTGGGCGCGGCCATGGCGCGCGCGGGATCGCCGCCCAGCTCCTGGGCGACGGAGGCGCGGTCGGCCTGCACGACAAGCTCGCCCAGAACCCCGGCGTGCTCGTACTGCCCAGCCAAGACGTAGAGCAGCGGCGCCCACAAGGATGGATAGCCACTGAGCCAGTCCAGCAGATCGCGATTGAGCAATTGCTGGTACAGCAAGCCTGTCGCGGCGCTATGAAGCCGGTACTCGCGGTCGTCGCGGTAGCGGAAGCGGTACGGTTGGCGCAGCGGGCCGTGCCATGGGTGCCAGGTGCTGCCGTCGGCCAGCTCGACGTGCAGATCGACGGCCACCTTGCCGATGTCATGGAGCAGTGCGGCATAGGCGACGGCCGCAGTCCAGGCTTCGGCCTGCGCCGCCTGGTCTTCGGGGCTGGCCCCGATGGGCAGCAGATGGGACTGCCGCAGCTTTAGGCTGTAGGCGACGATTTCGAGGCCATGGTCGAGCATGCCGCCCGGGTAGGCATGGTGATGCGCTTCGGAAGCCGGGAAGGCCTGGACCAGCTCGGCGTAGCGCTCCAGCGGCGCGCGGTACAGGGAGGCGAACTGCTTGCGCGAAAGCGAGGTGCGCTGCCAGATGTGTTCCAGCAGCTTCTGCCGGCGCGGGGTGGCGAGCAACGATGCGGCCGACTCCGGCCGCATCAACCCTTTCGGGAGGTCGGTGGCGGGTGCTGGCGACGGCGCGGCAGCGACCGGGGGCCGTTTTCGCTGGAACAGGGAGAGCATGTCGGTGTCCTGATGGCGGGCCGGGCGGGAGGCCTTTTGGCCTTTTCAAGGTAGGGCCTTTCCCCTTGCACCCCATTCCCTTGCCGTTTCGACCCTTTGGCCTTTAACCGTTTCGGTATAGCGGGGCCTGGGCTGCGGCTCCAGCGTCAATGCGGAACCCGCACGAATGGATTAGACGGCGACCTGGCGCTGGGCCCCGGCCTATGCTGCCGGGGCGCTACACCGCCAGGTAGGCTCCCACCCGGGCGACTAAGTTGACAAATGCGACAAAGGAGACTAGAGTGAATCCTGTCTCAAACCTACCTGGGAGCTGACCATGCCCACTGCGATCGAATTCATTGCCGACCGGCTGCCGCGAGTCACGGTGGAGGATGTGCGACGCTTCGCCGATACCGTCGAAATCCGGGATGCACCGGCGTTCGCGGCTGAGTTGCAGGCGTTCATCCACGAGCGCGTGGAGGCGGTGACGCTGCCCGCCAACCTGGAAGGTGAAACGGTGGCGCAGGCCTTGCAGCGCAAGGCGGCCGCGTTGCGCTCCGACACGCGCTGGACACCGGCTGAAACCGATGTCCAGCGAGGCCGCGCCTTGCTGCTGGAAGCCTTCAACCAGCCGGACAACCTGCCGCCTGCCGAGTTCGCCAAGCTGGCGGACAAGTCGCGCCAGCAAATCTACAAGGACATCCTCGCCCGTCGGCTGCTGGCGCTGAACGTGGGGCCGCGCGGCCAGAAGCTGCCCGACTGGCAGCTCGACCCGGTGAAGCAGCAGTTGACCCAAACCGTGCTCCAGGAGGTCGAGGGCATCGACCACTGGACGATCTACCGCGCGCTGTCCGAACCCCTCGAAGGCCTGGGTGGTCGCTCGCCCGTGGATGCGGTGACGCATGGCACGATCGATGACGTGGCCGAGGCCGTGTTCAACGTGCTGGGCGTCCAGGTGCATTGAAGCGAGACCGCCATGAGCCACGAGCTGCCTTCGTTCCTGATCGATGCCGGTGAACTGCTCCAGCATGTGAGCCGCGTCGTCTATTGGGGCAGCCCGCTGTACTATGGCCGCAGCAGCACGAATCGCTACGATGACCCAGCGGGGGCCTACGGCGTGCTCTACCTGGGGCGCGACCTGCCCACGGCGCTGATGGAGTCGGTGTTTCACAAGCACCAGTGGCTTGCGGACACGCAACGCTCGATCGCGCTGAAAGAAGTCCAAGCCCGGATGGTGCGCGCAGTAGGCGTGATGGACGACGTGTTTCTGGCCGATCTCACGGCGCAGGGCGTCATAGCGGGCTACTTCGGCCTGAACCTGGAGCAGTTGGCCAGCCGCGACTACACGCACACACAGCGGGTGTCCGCCCAGGTGCATGCGATGCTCGGAGATGATGGCCAGGCGCTGTTCGACGGGGTGCTCTATCCGTCGCGCAACAACTATCCCGCCAAGAGCATCGCCCTGTTCGAGCGTGCGGGAGCGAAGGTTGGCGTCATCGAGGACATCGACCTGGTGGACCATGTGGACTGGCCGCGTTTCGTTGTTACCTACCGCATCGGCGTTGAACCCGACCCCGGCCCGGTGGGGCCGGATGACGAAGCGTCCTGAAGCAGCAAGAAAACACATTGAAGCCGCAAACCGAATGAAGTGGAGCAAACTGGAATAGGCATTCCTCAACAGCAGGAGACGACCATGAACACGACGACCCGCACCAGCACCGCAGAACGCCTCGGCCGCGCCTTTGGCCGCGGATGGCGTGCCTATGCGCGACGCGAACGGCGGGCGTCGAACTGGTTGGTGTCCAAGGGCATGCCGCGAGCTGGCGCTACCGCGCTCGTGTGGGTAGCCAAGCTGGCTGTACTGGGGGTGCTGCTCTACGTTGCGTTTTGGTTTGCACTCGTGATGCTGGGCGTTGCGGCGGCGGGATGGGCTGCTGCTGCAAATACTTCGGATGAGGACGAGTGGCCTTTCACCGACCTCACCGAGCTGCGCAAGACGCCGGGCTACGATCCCAACCTGTACAACGACACGTCGCACGAGTTGTACACCGACGACTGACCGGCCTCGCGCTATTTCAGTTTTCCTCCGGTGAGCGCCCCGGCACCCTTGCCGCCAGCTTGGCCGGCGCTCTTGCTGCCATCGGAAAGTCCCTGGATGACGTGCCCGGCCCGAATCCCAACCCAGGTAAGGCTCGCCAGCCAGAATCCCGGCAGAACCAGGAACATCGTGCCCATGACGAACATCAGGAGCATGTCGCCGAAGGCGTTGTTCAACCCTACCAGCGGGTCAAAGTTGGTGTGCGGCCGGTTCCAGCCAAAGCCCCAGCCATAAAGCGCGTCCAGAATCGTTGAATCGATCCAGCGTGCGAGCTGGAACCAGAAGTCCGTGAAGAACAGCGCGAACTGCACGACGCTGACGGTGACGACCGTCTTCAGGTCGTAGGTGCCCACAACCAGCACGAGCGGGATGCAGATGACCAGCGCCATCTTCAGTAAGGCGAGGATCATGGGCAGGGATTGGCGCACGACATCCATGGCAGGAAACGCGGCAATCGCGCCGACTGCCATCCCCACGTCGCCCGTGGCGCGCGTCACGATGTTCGGCAGGGTCTTGTCGATCTGGCCGCCGTAGTCCGTATAGACGCTGCCCTGGTTCAGTTTCTGCTGCCGCGGTGACGCGATGGCGCGGATCACCGAATCGTCCACCTCGGCCCGGCTGAGGAACCCGGCCCAGCCCGCCAGGCGATTCAGCAGGGTCGGGTCCACTTGCCCCAGCAGCCGCGCGCGCAGGCCGTTGCTGCCGTCTGACCACCACTGCCTGCAGGTCGGGTAGCCGCCACCATTGGCAACCTGCGCGAGGCCTGCATCGCGGGTGTCGTCATAGGGCCATGCCTCGCGCGCCGTGCTGGAGCGGTAGCTGTCGTAGTAGCCACCCGTGTCCGTGAAAAAGCGCGAGCCGATCCAGGTTACGTCGTGCATCTGCTGCTCATCGAGATCCGGGCGCTGCATGAACAATTTGGCCCGCGCAGGCCCATAGCAATCCCGCGAGAAGTCCGCGACCTCCTGAGCCAGTACCGGGTCGTCAATGCGGGTCGCGTCGATCTCCATCCTCATCTGCCGCAGGTCCGTACCGCACGGGATCGCCGCTACCGAGGCGCTCGTGACGGCGCGCGAGAGCGCGTGCATGAAAGCCCACCAGACCGGCACCTTCGCCGACTGGTTGTTGATGGTGCTGAAGGACTGCGACCAGCCGGTTTCCGTGGGCTGCGGCACGCTGACCTGGCACTGCGCCGAGCGCGAGCTGTCGTACTGGATGGTGCTGAGGTCCACGTCGATGAACGGAATGCCCGCGAACATCACCACCACGATCGCGACGAACACCCGGTTCTCGATACGGGCGGCACTCAGAACGCCTTTGTTGCCCTCGTCAGCGCCTTCCGCGCGGGCCTTCAGCCACTCCTGCACGACGATGGCGACGAAAGGCAGCGCGAACACCCCGCTGGACACCAGCACGGCCCAGATACCGTTGTTGACGATCCAGGACACGAGGGTGAGGTAGTACTCCAGATAGTCGGTCGTGAAGAGCGTCATGGCCCCGATCTCCCCTCAAGCGGCCTGCATCAACAGGCTGGCTTCCAGCGCGACGATGGCGACGACGCCGGCGACCTCGGTACGGATCAGCCGGCGCCGCGCCTGCCCATCTGTCCCGCTTTGGTCTTCGCGGGCCAGCACCCGGCGGCGCATCCAGAACCATCCATAGGCCGTTGCCGCGTACACGCACAGCCGCCAGATGAAGAAATACCCTGCGGAGGCCGCCAGCCACCGTTCCCAGCCTGCAACGCTGCCGACCAGGTTGATGCCCGCGACGTTCGCCCCCACTGCGGCGGCAACGATAAGCACCAGCCACAGCAGCGTCTTCGCCGCGCGCCGGCTGAACAACCAGCGCAGCGGCCGCCAGGCCATGCGCGCCGGGCTCATGGCCGACTCCCCGGATTGCCCTTCTGGAGCTGGTCGAGACGGTCCGGCACAGGATCGCCCTCGTAGATGCCGCGCGAACCGGCCGCGCGCGCGCCGTGGCGCTGGATGATCGCCATGGGCGAGTTGTTCGCCAGTTCGCGCCGCAGCTCCAGTTCGGTCTTGAGGTTGCGAATCTCACGGTCGAGCGTGTCGCTCTCGTGGTTCACCGCCTCCACGGCAAGTTCGTTCGCCGCGACGTTGGGCTCCTTCTTGCCCGTGAGCAGCGTGCGCTGCAGCAGCAGCGCTTTCTCCAGCACGGATGCCAGCGCGACCTCGGACGCGAGGCGCTGCGACAGCAGGTGCTGGTCGGGCTCGTCGCGCAGCGCCTCGATCACGCCGCGCGTGATCGGCAGCGACGCACTGCCAGCTTCGCGCAGGTTCTCCGGCGTCGTGTTCTTGGCCTTGGTTACCAGGTCCTGGAGCGCCTGCAGCTTGGCGTCGTACTCCTCCTGGATCAGCGGCGTGAGCCCGACGCCCGGCGTCGTCTCGGTCTTGGTGCAGGCATCGCACGTGCGCTGCTCCTTCTCGCCGAGCACGCGCGTGGCCCACTCGACGGCAGCCTGCGGCGAGGTCCAGGTCTGGCACGAGAGACTGCTGCAACTGGCCGGCGCAATGGACGAGGTGTCGGTCACGCCGCGGCCGTTGACCAGATTGTAGCCAGCGCGGGTGACATCGCCGACGACCTTGATCGCGGGCTGGCCGGAGCCGCCCGCGTTGCTGCCCCCGACCCACGGCACGCCGTCATTGCCGCGGCGCGTCTCGGCCTGCTCGATGGCCGAGACCGCATCCGTGCTCGACACGGCATCGCGCAGCGCCAGCCCTTCGGCCATCTGGCTCCAGCCGAGTTGGCCGCCCGCCGTTTCGGCCATCTTCTCGGCCATGGCACGGCACGTCAGCTTGCTGCGGTCGAAATCCAGCCGCGCCTGCAGCACGCCATTGGTGAGCAGGTTGTACAGACCGGGATCGGCCCGCTGGATGATCAGTGCGGGCAACGATGCCACCGCACTGGTGGCACTCTGGATCACCGACGACATGATTTGCTGGAAGCCGTTGGTAATGCCGTTAAGTTGGTTCTTCAACGTGGTCTGGATGCTCATGTCGCCGCAGATCAAGTTGCTGTTCCAACCCACGCCGACACCGATGGAGCGCATGCCGGCTGCACGTCCCATCGACACGGCGTTGCCGCCACCGATCGAGTACATGACGTCATCGCCGATGACGCTGCCGCTGGTCTGGTATCCCAGTTGACCCCAGGCCACGCCGCTGCCCAGCGCGAGCGCGCCGGCCAGTGCCAGGACGATCTCCGTGCGACGTACCCGGCGGGAGAACGGATTGAATGCAGGACGGAACTTCATGGCACCCCCTCAGAGGAAATCGACGCTGCCCAGGAACACCTGGCCCCGGCGCTCGCAGCAGGCATACGGCCGCCACAGCGCCCATGCGTAGTCGCCTTGCTGGGCCTGGGTAAGGAAGCCGCTGCGCGGGAAGACCGTGCAGGACGAGGACAGGACGGGCGTGAGTTCTTGCCACTTGCCGGTCGAGGCCTCGCCCTCCATCAGCGCGCCGGCCGGCCAGTAGCCGTCACGGGAGTTGGCAAGCAACGGCTGATAGACGTGGATCTGCCCGCGGCGCGTGACCACATCGCCCGCACGCTGGGCCACCACTGCGCCGGCCTTGAAGTCGTCGGTCTGGTGCAGGAAGCCGCCACGGGGATACACGTTGCCCCAGAGATTCATCGTGGTACGGGCACCGACTTCGCGCCGGCCCGGAATCAGCGCTTCCGGGTAGGCCATCTCGGGCACGTTGTAGCGCCAGGCCAGCGTATCCAGGGTGCTGAGCAAGTACGGCATAAACGCCGTGCCCGCGCCCTCACAGAAGTAGCCTGACGAAGAGACGAACTGGTTGAACACCTCTGCGCCGGGGTGACCGATGACATCCGCGTTCTTGAATTTGGCGAGGCTGTTTTCGTGATCCTCGTTCGTCGTTCCGTCGCCGCCAGCTTGGGCGGACGGGTTGGGCGTGCTCATTGCCTGGACTTCGACCCAGGGGTTTTCTCCGGTATTCGAGTACGACGACACCACTGCATCGGGGATGTAGTGGCGCACCTTGATCGACGTGCGCACGGTGCAGCCCGTCCATGTGCAGTAGAGCCAGTAGCAGATGCCGACGACGCGGTATTCGAGGCAATCGGGCGATGCCACCGAGCCGATGATGGTCGCTGTATTGAGGGCGTAGCTGCCCGTGGCGCTGAGCAGCAGCAACGAAGCCACGCCAGCGCGCAGGCGGCGCATCAGGTCGAATGGTCGGGTCACGGCTGGGTCCTCCGGTGCTGCTCGATGCGCGCGACAGCGCGAGCCACATCCGGCTCGCCATAGACCACATAGCGCCTGTCCACCACCACGGCCGGGAGGCTGGTGATGCCGAGGCTCCATGCGTCGGTAACGCCTTGGTATGCGGAAGCGATGCGTCGCTGCAGATCGGCACCGCCGCCATTCAGCCGGCGCTTGACGATGGCCGTCGCCTGTTCGGGGTCGGTGGGCAGTCCCGCGGAAAGCTCCGCTTCAATCCTGTGGGCTTCGTCCAGCTCGATCAGCCGCTCGCCGCCCATGGTCTTGACCGGGTGGCGGCTGTCGGTGACGACCACCACGTCGGCGGCGAAGGTGGCCGGGCTGAAAACGGCCAGGGCTGCCGGCAGCGCCACGGCCCGGCCGAGGGTTCGCCAGCCCGGCGCGAACCTGGAAAGGGATGCTGTCATGTCGCGTGCCCTTGAAGTTGATCAGAGCAGTAGTCAAACGCGAAGCCGACGCGGCCCCAACAAACAATGCGCATCGCGCACTGCCCGCATACCTGCTTGTCTCGCGCCCATGAAAAAGCGGAGGCCGAAGCCTCCGCGTGGATCAGGGAGCCGATGCCGTCGCTACAGCAGGCCGGATTCCGCGAACGAGTACGGCGTGCCCTGGCCGACGATGAGGTGATCCAGCACCCTCACGTCGATCAGCGACAACGCGGCCCTCAGCGTTTGGGTCAACGCACGGTCCGCGCTCGACGGCTCCGTGCAGCCCGAAGGGTGTTGGTGAGAAAAAATGACCGCTGCCGCATTCAGTTCCAAGGCACGCTGCACGATCGGACGCGCATGCACCGAGGTCGAATGGATCGTGCCTCTGAACATCGGCTCGTAGGCCAGCACCTCGTGCATGCTGTTGAGGAACACGATGGCGAAGACTTCATTGGGCTCGGCGGCCAGTTTCAGGCGCAGGTAGTCCTTGACGGCGGCAGGCCTCTCCAGGGATGGCCCCTTCTTGAAGACCCGCTGCTCCAGCAGCGCGATGGCTTGCCGGATGATCCAGTCATCGGATTGGGACATGGGGGCAAAACGTGGCTCCACGCAGGAGTCGTTGGCGACGAGAGACATGGCGGACCTCCAGAAAGTGAGCGGAGGGCGCCACCCTGGGAGGGCAAGCCCTCCTGGGGATGGAAACAGCGGAACAAGGTGCATCCATCACCGCGCGGCGGTGATTGTTCGCGGCCAGGATGCGAAAGCGAACGGGTAGCGGTCAGCGCGGCGAGCCGCGCCGTAGCCTTCAAGACCGAGGGCTACCTGGGCATGTCGCCGACAACGTCGGCAGGCATTTCGGATGTGGGGGTGGCGGGCGAACCCGGCGCGTCGCTGGCCATTTCCCCGGCCACCAGCAGGTCCATGGCCGAGAGCAAGGCATCGCCCTCGATCGGCCCCTGCAACAGGATGGCCTGGCCCGTCTGGCGATCGAGCAGTCGCAGCGACGGCGTGGCGGTCACGCCGCTCTTGGTGGCTTCCGCGGCCTGCGCGCGGATGGCCACGTTGGGGCGCTCGCTAGCCATGCACTGTTCGATGGCTGACGTTGTTTCGGGGTAACGCAAGCCATCGGGCAAGCCCTGGCCGTCGCTGCGCGTGTGGGCATAGACCCATTCGACCGCCTGCCAGAACGCCGCATGCCCGCCCGCTTCGGCGGCGCACTCGGCCAGACGTGCCTCGGCCGACGCGGCAGGCTCGTGCGCGGCCAGCGGCTGGTGATGCCATTGCAGCGCCACGTCGGTGTTGTTGCCGACCCAGCGCTTGAGCTGCGGGAAATACTCCCGGCAGAACGGGCATTCCAGGTCGGCATAGAGCGTCAGCGTGAAACGGCCTTCCGGGTTGCCCATCTGCCAGGGTGGCCCAGCGACCTGCGCCGTGCTGACCGGCGCGCGCGACGGCGCTGAGGATTCGCCGGGCGTCCGGGACACCAGCCAGATCAGCAGCAGCGCGACCAGCGCAGCAGCCAATACCCAGGGCCAGCGAGGCCGCCAGCGGCGACGGCGGAACGCCTGGACCTGCATCGGAATGGAAGGACGTTTCTGTTCCATGGCGTTCTCCGGTTTACGACAGTTCCAGGGCCGGCGACTCGATGCCGCGGGCCTGGTCGATCTTCTCGGCCACCTTGAAAGCCGCTTCCAGTTCGGTGCAGCCGTACTGCTGCATGAGCTGGTAGCGTTCGGCCTTCTCCTCGGGTTCTGTCTGCGCGAGGGCGAGGTACAGGGACGGCGGCACGGCGCGGAACAGCACTTCCATGCTCTTGGAGAGGATGACGCCTTCGGTGAATTTCCCCGCTTCCTTGCGCGCCGAAAGCATCAGCGCCTTCTGCGCGGGCGAGAGTTCGCGGAACCGCGCGATCTTCTCAACTTCATCGGGCGGCATGCTGAGACAGATCCACCACTCGATCATGTTGAGCATGGGCTCCGCGGCGCGCGGCAGGTCGTCGATGTTCTGCGTCGCGAGCCAGAACCAGGCCCCCAATTTCCTCCACATCTTTGTAATTTTCACGACGTAGGGCGCGAGCAGCGGGTTCTTCGTGATGATGTGGCCTTCGTCGGTGACGTTGATGATCGGGCGTCCCAGGTATTGGTCGCGCTCGGCGATGTTGTTCACCGTGCTGATCAGGCTGATGTAAGCGATGGAGAGCTGCGCGTTGTAGCCCTCGCGGGCGTATGTCGCGAGGTCAACCAAGGTGATGTCGGCTTCGGGCCACGGCGTGCCGTCGCGGTCGAACATTTCGCCGTCCGTGCCTTGACAGAACATGTCCATCGCATCCGCCATCTCCAGCAGCCGCACGCGGCGCATTTCGGGCAGCGTCGGGTCCTGGCCGCGGGCGCGCAACGCGTTGCGCACGTCGCGCGTAAGCACCGTGCGTTTGTCGGCCACGCAGTGCTCGGCGGCGTCGAGGATGCACTGACGGATCAGCGAGCGGTCAGCCCGCGTCATCCGGGCTTCCTCCTTGTCCTCTCCGCCCGTGATCATCAGCCGCGCCGTGATCTCCAGTTCGCCGAGCACGTCGCGCTGCTCGTCCGCCTCCATGGCCGAGGCATCTGGTGGCGGGTCTTCATCCAGCGCGTCGGCGTCGAGCGTCTGCACGTCGCTGGGCGTCTCGATCAGCCGACGCGCGTCTGCGAATGGCGCGAGGCTGATGCCCGAACCTGGGGCCAGCTTGACCCGGTTTACCGTCAGCCCGAGCATGCGTGCGAAGTCGCTGAACAGGCCGAAGCTGTTGCCAGCCTCCACGATGAACAGCCGCGGTCGGTAGATGGCCGTGACCTGATTCAAGAGGTTGTTGAGCGTGGCGCTCTTGCCGGAGCCGGTGGGGCCGAACAGGAACAGATGGGCGTTCATCTGCCGATCCAGGCGGCTGAGCGGGTCGAAGGTGATCGGCCCGCCACCGCGGTTGAACATCGTGATGCCCGGGTGCCCCGTACCTTGAGCGCGGCCCCACACCGGCGACAGGTTCGCCGCGTGCTGAGCGAACATCAGTTGGGTGTACCACTTGCGCCGATCCTGGCCGGGGTTGTAGCAGCATGGCAGCCACCGCAAGTAGCTGTTGAGCGGCGCCACCTCGTCGTCCTCGCGCACCGGCTGCAAGCCAGCATTGAGCATCACGTTCGCCAGGTCCAGGCCGCGCCGGTCCAGTTCCGCTTCGTCGCGTCCGCGCAGGTAGAATGCCAGCGTCCCCCGGTAGAGCTTGTGTGCGCTGCCGATGAGGGAGCGGGCTTCCTGCACGTCCTTCAACGTCTGCTCCGACGCCAGCGTCTCGCCCACGGCCTTCTTCGCCAGGTGGTTGAGATCCGCTTCCAGGACATCCTGCGGCGTGGCGACCATCGTGAGACACAGCAAGGTGTCTTCCGGCATCTGGTCGAACAGCGTGTTGATGGCATCCCCTTTGCGGGTCTCGCCGGTCAGGTGTCCGGTGCCGGGCGGCATGCGCAGCCGGTCGGTGATCAGCACGCGGTGCGGCATGCCGTCGAAATACCAGGTGCCGTGCTCCACGTCGGAGCGTGGCTGGCCGAAGAACAGCCGCTGGCTGAAATCCCGCCCGCTCGCCAGCTCGATTTCGCCGGCCTCGCTTTCTTCGGTGCTGTCGGGGTAGCGCGCCAGCGCGTAGAAGCGCTCCCGGTCCTCTGCACTCGGTCCAAGCATCGCCGGGCGCGGATTGAACCACCGCAGCAGCCAGTCGTGGACGTCGGCTGCGACCATGCGCCGTGCCTGGATGCCGGCGTTCGCCAGGCCGCCGCACAGGCGGTCGCAGACGATGTTCAGCATCTGCTCGGGCGTCTGGCCGCGGCGGCTTGCCTGCCCAGTTGCACGGCGATAGATCACCATGCGCACCCGCCGCGTCTGGCCGCGCCAGCGCAGCCGCGTGACCACCGTGTCCTCGAACAGGCCGCCCGGCTTGGCGACCGCGCGCAGGTGGTGGCCGAAGAAGCGCAAGTAGAACTCGGTGAAAGCGGTGCCGCGGGCACGCGGCTGCACGTAGTCGCGCAGGGTCTGCATGTACTGGTCGAAGCTGGGCTCGTCCTGGGCATAGAGCTGGAGTACCCAGGGGTTTTCGTCCAGCTCATCGAACGAGTCCTGGAGCGCGTTCTCCAAGGCATCGCGGGCATGCGCGAGCCAGCCGGGCTCCCGCCCCTCGGTGCCCAGCGGCACCAGCTCGTAGAAGGCAGCGACCGACTGCCCATCCTCCAGCAGCATGGACTTCGACTGCGGCAAGAACTCCACCCAAGGCAGCAGTTCCGCGAACGACGGCGCGACGTCGTACAGCGCCTGCTCGTCGGCTACCGTCGCCGGCCTGCGGCCCTGGACCGCTGCGCCGGGTTCAGGGACGCCGGCCTGGCGCAAGGCCTCGACGTGGCGCTGCCAGCCGTCCGGCTTCTCTTCGTCGCCGGTGCCGGATGCGGCCAGCTTCGGCCAGGGAAGTTCCCAGCGCATCAATAGTCCTCCAGCCGTTCACCGGGCATGGCGTACTGCACGCGCTGGTACAGGGGGAAGACCGTCGTGTAGCCCGGAACCGGCACGGGGTCCGTGCCCGCCAGGTGCGGGTACACATACATGACGAGATCGGGGTTGGGCAGGCGCTGGAACTGGCGATAAACCTCGTTGCGCGCCGTGCGCGTGTAGCGCATCTGCTCGACGGGCGCAGCCTGCACATCGGCGTCGGTCAGCGGCCGGCGCAGGCTCTGGCGCGCGTCGAGCAACTGCCGGCGCGCGACCTGGCCGGTGCCACTGCCGCCGCCACCCGTTTCCTGCTGCCAGATGTCCATCATGGTGCGGTCGCTATGGGTCAGCAGTTCTTCCTTGCTGGTGGCGCAACCGCTGAGCACGGCGACGGCCGCGGCCAGCGCGAGGCCCTTAATCGAGTTCGAGCGCATGGCTTTCTCCTGCACGGTGATCGACGCGCCGGCCTTCGGGGTCGTGATCGATGGCCAGCGGCTTTTCGAGGTGGACGGCGACCTTGGCGCCTGGCTGCACATAGACGGCGGCGAAAGCCTGTCCGTAGAGCTTGTTGACCCAGGTCGACATGTCCCGGACGCCGCCCGCGAGGATCTGGCCGACTGCTTCCTTGCCGCTGATGCCCACGGTGCCGATGGCGCCGTCCGAGCCGACGTAGGACATGCGGCCGCTGTCGCTCTCGATGAGCGAGGCCACGCCGGCTCCGGCCGCGGTGATCAGAGCTTGCGACCCGAGGTACTGCTGGGCGTTGCTGCGCCGTTCGCCGCTGACGCACGGGATGCCGTGCGGGTCGCTGATCCAGCCCAGGCCGTCGCGCTGCTGGTTGTTCTGCTGGTTGCCTTCGCGGTCTTCGGGAATCGTGCGGATCGTGCCGTCGTTGAAGACGAAGGTGATGCTGCGAACCTGGCCGCGCACGCACGAGAGCGTCCAGTCGCCCGATGCGGTTCCGGAGAACACCGCGCCGGCCACGTCGGGAATGTCGATGCCGTTGGCAGTCAGATTGTCCGGCCCGACCAGCACCTTGAAGGGGTACGGATCGTTCACCGTCCCGTCGATCGGCACGCGCCCAATCAGCGCCGTCATCGCCACGGAGCCCATCAGTGTCGAGTTGGTCGGCACGGTATAGACCGGCTTGGCGCTCTTGACGCCTGCCGCACCTGCGCCGGCGTTCGCCACGGTTTCCGCGGTGGTTTCCAGTGTGCTTTGTGCCGGGCCGAAGCTCGTCGGGAAGCTCATGCCGCTGCCTGCGCCACGACTGCCATTGCGGCCCTCGGCCTTCTTCGCGTCGTCCGGTTCGACCCAGCGCATGCCGCCTTCCATGCCGGCCTCGTCGCCGCCGCGCAGCCCCAGGCCCACCGGCAGATCAGCGTGACCGCCGCCGCGCCCGCCAATGCTGTCCAGGCGCCGCTGCAGGTCGGCGAGCAGCCCCTCGGTCTGCTGGCGCGCGCTGGCCGCCTGTTCCTGGTCGCGGCGCAGGTTGGAGCGCTCGGATTCGAGGGCCGAATTGATGCGCTGATCAATGGAGTTCTCCCGCTGGCGCAGCCGCTGGTTTTCCTCGCGCTGCGACTTGTTGTCGGTCAGCGCGGTCTGAAGCTCGGTGCGCAACTGTTTCACCTGGGCGACGAGCGTTGCCACGGTATCGCGCGGGGTATCGCCTTCGATGCCCAACGCCTTCATTTCCTCGGGCGTGAGCTTGGAGCCAGCATCCGCGGCGGGCGGTGCCGACGTGCTTCCACCGGAGAACAGCCGGATGGCAACGAACAGCACCAGCAAGGCGACCGGGATCATCAGCCACTTGAGCAAGCCGTTACTGCGCATGGCGGGCCTCCTTGCCATCGTCGGCTTCAGCTTCCCGCTGCGGCAGATGCACGGCCGGGTCGAAGCGGTGGATCGCCGGCAGCAGCGATTGCGCGAGGCCGTGCCCGCGCGTCACCAGGTACAGGACGGTCGTGTCCTCGGGCGTCCCGCGCGGTCCGAGCGCTTCGTGCTGGAAGGTGGCGGTGAGGAAATCGCCTTGCAGCACGCGCGGGTCGAGCGTGACCCAGCCGCTGCTGCTGTTGGTCAGGCGCACGGCCGTGACCCACTGGTCTTCCAGACGCCACGACGCGAGCGCGACCGCGCGCACCGGCAGCGTCGGCATCAGCGTGCCGAGGTCGAGGTCACGGCGCAGGTTCACCCGCATGACGCCAGGCAGCGACTCCACAGTGCGCAGCGGCGCGTAGAGGTTCTGCGCGGCGAAGCGCGTCAGGACGACCGGAACCGGGGTTTCGCGCCGGGTCGCCCGCGTACCTGCTTGGTCCTGGGCGCGTGCCGGGGCCTCATCGGCACCGCCTGGCTGATCGCCGTAGCGCGCAGGGGTGCTGCTGCCCTCGACGATGCGCACCGGCTCCAGCTCGGCTTCGCCGTCTTTGGGCGGCTCGGCCGCAATGTCGAGCAGGATCAGCGCGCCCGTGTCGGCGTCCTGCAATTGCAGCCGCGTGGGCTCGATCGGCTCGCTGGCGCGCAGGTACACCGCGCCACCTGCGCTCTGCACGCGCAGGCGTTCGCCCACGCCTGCGGGCACGCCCACGCGGACGTTCCGGTCGATGAACACGATGCGCTCCTGGCCGACCTTCAGCGGCACCGCCAGCGGCATGCGTTCCCACCGCAGAATCTCCACAGCATGGGAGACGGGTGCCGCGGCCACGGCCAGCAGCCCCAGCAGCACGAGTACAGGATGCTTCATGGGGTGTTTCCTCCTTGGGGCGCTTGCGGAGACAGGCCGCCAGGTGCCGGGCGAGTCGGCTCCGGTGCGCTGATGCGCTGGGGCGCGCCGTCGTAGCAGTCCAGCGCCAGGCCGAAGGGGTTGCGGGCGGGATCGACGTCCACCCGCGTGACCTTCACCGGGTAGCGCACGAGCGCGCGCTTGACCTGCTCGGCGCCGTAGTACTCGTCGGCGGTGATGTCGAGCGTCACCACCCAGTCGCGGTCGGAGACCACGCGCACGCGCGCCGTGGGGTCGTCGCCGTAGCCGCGGCCGGGGATCTCATAAATCCCGCGCACGCGCTGGCGCAGCTCGCCCGTGGAACGGCGGTAGTCGTAGTCCGCGCGCAGGAAGGCCTGGCAGGACGGGGTAAGGTACGGCGAGAGCGTGTGGAGGTTGCGCGGATAGTCCTCTTCGCCGTTCGTCGGCCAGCGGTTGAGGGTCTGGAACACGTAGAACGTGAACGCATAGACCGATTCGGGCGGCACTTCCCACCACTTGCGGGTACTGCCCGAGCGCAGGTCGGGCGGGACGTGGATGGTCAGGTCGCGCGGCGCGCTCCACCAGCCACCGCCCATGACCAGGGCGACGATGACCAGCGCACCAGCACCCAGGCGAAGCGTCTTGATGTGCGCCTGCAGGTGGGTGATCTCGTTCTTGAAGCGGCTCATCGTGCCCCCCTTGCAACGGACCTTCGGGTGGACCAGAAGCCGGAGCGCGAGATCAGCACGTGGCCGCCTACCCATCCCGCCATCAGTGGATGGCGCGTGGCGATGCGCCATTGCAGTTGCCGGTACAGCCAGGTGTCGGGGCGCCCGCGCTTGAGCCGGCGCAGGATGCCGCCGCCGATGAAGACGCCCAGGGCCACGCCCAGGACGACGAACGTCGGCGCGATGGCGATCGTGCGGAACACCCAGGACAGCGGCGCGCCGACCAGCAGGCCGGCGGCGCCGGACAGGCCGCAGCAGATCCACAGTTCGTCGGCGGTGAGGCCGCGCACGACAACAGGGTGGCGGTTGAGCCGATGCGGAAGGAACGTGACCGTCCCGTCCGCACGGACGTGCTGCTGCTCGGACATACCGGCCTCGCCTTACAGGATGCCGGTGGCTTCGGTGAGCAGCCAGATGCCGATCACGAGCAGCACGGCACCGATCGCGACGGTGAGGCCAAACTGGCCCCAGGTCTTGCGGCCGGTGTGGATTTCCGCGTAGGTGCCGTAGGCGTGGTAGCAGACGCCGATGAACATCGACGCCACGACCAGGAGGGCTACGAGCATGATGATGTCGTAGCCGTAGTTCCTGATCGTTTCCATGATGCCGTTGCCGGTGCCGCGGGTCGGGTTTTCCAACTGCGGCAAGCCTTGCGCGAACGACAGCGCGGGCAGCGCGGCGGAGCCCAGTGCCACAGCGGCGCGCTGGGCAAGGCGGGAATGGAGGATGCGGTTTTGCATGGTCGTGCCTTTCAGGTCAGGAGAGGAGGAAGAAGCTCAGGACGAGGTACATCGCGACGAAGCGGATGCAGACGCCGAGGAACTGGCGCTGGTTGAGGCGGCTCTCGGACCACCCCACGTAGGCCGTTCGGATGGCCCAGACGCCCCAGACGAGGAGCACCGCGAACACGGCGCCGACCAGGACGGTCGCCATCGCCGAAGGCGCGATGCCGCTGTTGGCTTGAAATGCCGAGACCTGGGCGCCGTTCATGGCTTGGCTTCCGTAGTCGTCGGCGATGGCGAAGCGGACCGCTCGGTGCGGTAGTCGCTGGCCAGTTCGGAGGGGTCGCGCGGCTGGGCACGCGACGGTGTGAGATGGGCCTGGATGCCGGCGCGCACGCGCGTCAAGTCAGCCAGCAACCGCGGGTAATCGAAGTGGTAGCGCTCGCCCGGCTGGATGGGGGCACGCGCGGCGCTGTCGGCGACGGTGCGCTCCAGCGCGTCGAGTTGGCGCAGCGCGGCGACCAGCTCCTGGCGCTGTGCGGGGGACTCGGCCAACGCCATCGGGGACTGACCCAGCAGCAGGGCCGTCACGAGAAAAATGGGCACGCCGCGATGCGCGGCGCGCTGCCAGATCGGAGCCAACATCGCGCCATTCCTGTGTGATCAGAATAGTGCGATGGTGGAGTTCAGGGTGACTGCAGGCAGCAAACAATAGGAAACTGCGCTGATCGGTTTGATTGGCAGCGTGCGTCCAGTTCGCTCAGGGAGTGGTCGTCAGGCCAGAATTCAAGAAGGGAATTTCCACCGGCCGCGTGGCAAAATATCAACGCTCTTACAAAGATCCAGGATAAAAATGCAAGGACTGACCTTTAGAACTGATCAAGATTTTGAGGAAATTTGCTGCTACCTCATGAGGGACTGGGTCGCGCGGAATATGAGGTATGACGTGCAATTCAGAAGATACGGCGGAAATGGGCAAAGGCAGCATGGCATTGACATTTTTCCTGCCGTTGGCGGCTACTCAGTGTTTGGGCAGGCAAAATTTGTTAATCAACTAAACTCTACAGACGTTACGGCTGAGTTGAGTAAGACCGATTCCTTCCCTGAGCCGATTGGTTGTTATGTGATTTTCACAACGGCAAATCGCCATACCAGCATAAATCATCATCAGTTCCATGGCACTCAACACAAAAGGCTGGATGGATCGATTTTTCCGGTTCACGTGGTCTATTGGGGTGAAATTTCTGATATTAGTTTTATCCCACAAGATGTCTGTAAGAGAATTTTCCCATCAGCATTTCAAGTTGCCAGGAGCGCATTAACGCCTCAGCAGATGGCGGATTCCATAGCCACACTTCAAAATATTGTTCCTTCATATTTCAGGTCTGACTTTCTCGACTGGCTCGAAACATGGGACTTTTCATGTGGTTACATTCCATCTGTGCATTATGACGCCGTGGACAATCTTTACATTGAGTTGGATCGGGTAGGATGGGGAATGAAGGGTGTCAATGATTTTTTATATGCCCAAGGTCGCATTGACTTATCTCGTGCGCTTCCGGCTGGCGATGCCTTCTTTTATGCTCTCACTGAATTTCGAGATTCAATATATAACTACATAGCTTTTGTACGCGGACAGGATGGGCAGGGCTACGTTACATTGCAAGGAATGGATGGGCGCGGCGCAACAGATTTCCCAAAGATTACAGAGCAGTGGAGCATGAGGGCGCGCCATTTGGCCAATATGTATCGCGAGAAAATCCTTGGTCAGCAAATTCAATAAATAAGAAATACTGAATGAGTTGCCTAATGATCTGGTTTCTCTGTCATCACAAGTATTTTTTGAAGCTGCCCGCAGTCAGGCTCACGGCCAGTCCCAGCAAGGCTGCGCTGGGCAGCAGGATCAGCAGTGGATGCACAGAGATCGGCAAGGCCAGGTACGTGACCCACGGCAGCACGGCCAGCGGCATCAGGCTCGCCTTCGCGCGGTGGTAGATGAAGCCGGATTCCCGGCCTGCGCCGAACCGGCGCACGTCCCGCCGCACAAGACCGTCGATCAGGCCGACGAACGCCGCGGTGCAGATCAGCGGCAACGTGAGCACCAGAACCAGCAGGCGCACCAGAAACGTGAGGGTGGTGAAGGCCGCGGCAATCAGGTAGTTCTCGGTCCAGACATAGACCTGGCTGATGTAGTAGCGAAAGTTGCGCCCCCCGTCCTGGATCCTCCCGTGGCTCGGCGCGCGGGCGCGCTCGGCGGTCTGGCTCATGCGCTCCAGCAGCCCGGAGCGAACGAATACCCATTCGTAGCCGGTATCCACCAGTTCGTGCGCGGTGCGCCCCGGCTCCTGCACGACGACGCTGCGCGTGAAGTGGCTGGACAGGTGCCCCAGTTCGTACTGCAACATCTGCTGCGAGTGCCGCCAGCCCTGGTCCTTCCAGAACAGGTGCATGCCGACGCACTCCACGACGATCGAGAACAGCAGCGAGCCGATCAGCACCCCGAGCAGCCGGAACGGCAAGGTGATGGTGCCGACGATCAGGCCCTGGCGCTGGTTCTGCTCCCGTTGTGCAGTCGAGGCGGCGTCCTTCATGGCGAGGCCTTGTTGCCGGTGTCCTCGTCGGTGGCAATGGCCACCGCGGGAGGTTCGGCCGCAGCGGCGTCATCCAGCAGGTCGTCGGGCAGGCCCGTGTCCTGCAAGGCGGGGGAACTGGTGAACTCCCACCACTGCGTCGCTTCGCTGTAGCTCTGGCGCATGTACCCGGCCAGTTGCTGCAAGTCTGCCGGCATCACTTCGTCCGGGTCCGGCGCCGGCAGCGGCATGCGCACTTTCCAAAGCTGGCCGCCCTGCAGCAACGCGAAGCACTGGCCTTTCGGCAGGCCGACGACGTGCGACGGCTCGATCATCGGCACGCTGGACATGCTGATGCGGTCCTGAGTGTTCGACGTGAAATCCGTCGCCCCGCGAATGTCCGAGCTGTCGGTCGCGCCGCTGACGATGGTGGTCGTATAGACCTCGACCTTCGGCAATTGCCGGGTCAGCAGTTCGGCGGTCGCGGTCTCGCGCACGCGCAGCATGAACAGGTTGTTGAAATTCCCGATCACCTGGCCTGCCTTCGCGCGGTTGCCGATGCGGGCCTCGATGTCCGACAGGGTCTGCGTGTACGCAGTGACTTGCAGGCCGGCACCGCCGCCCTTGTTGATCAGCGGGATGAACTCGTCGCCCATCAATTCGTTGAACTCGTCGGCATGGACGTTGATCGGCACGCGCGCACCGGCCGATGCGCCCGGCAGGCCATCGTCGATCCCATGCTTGTAGATATGCCCGGCGACCGACACGAGATCGCTGAACATCGAGTTGCCGACCGCGGTGGCGACCTCGGCGTCGGAGAGCGCATCCAGGCCCACATAGACGATGGCCCTCTTACGGATGATCTGCATCCAGTCGAAGATCGGGCGCGGGTCGGCCAGGTCGGAGTAGTTCGGGGCCAGGAGCTGCGCGATCTTGCCGCTAGTGAGCTTCTCCAGCAGCGGCAGCAGCGATGCGACGATCTTGTCGAAGTACGTCTTGTCGTAGCGAACCGCCGAGCGCAGGCCATCCAGCACCGGGTCGTAGTTGCGCGCCTGCGAGAGGTACTGCTCCAGCGCCACCACGCGCTTCTCGCGCCCGATCATGTTGCGCGGGATGTTCTTCTCGTTGAGCTTGGCCTCGATCTGGACAATCACCTCCCAGGCCCTGGGCTCGGTCTTGGCGAAGTAATGCTGGGCGTACTCGATGAACAGCGCGTCGATGTTGATGACGTGCCGTTGGATCAGCATGTAGTCGGGCCGCTGTCCCAGCTCCACCAGGGCGCGGGCAATGATGTTGACGAACCGCCACGCAAACTCTCGGAAGGCGGCCGAGTTGCCTTCACCGGAAAGCTGCCCCGCAACGCGGGTGGCGACTTCCGATATACGCCCGAATCGCCCCACGGCGTTGTAGCGCGCGGAGATGTCCGGCCATCCCAGGTGGAAGACGTAGAACTCGCCTTCGCGGCCGGCGCGCTTAGCCTCGACGTACATCCGCTTCAGGAGATCGGCATCGCCCTTGGGGTCAATGACGATCACCACCTCGTGCTCGCCCGCGGCGTTCACGCGCCGGATGTCCTGGGTCACGAATAGTTCGGCCAGCCGGGTCTTGCCGACGCGCGTCGTGCCCAGCACCAGCGAGTGGCCGACGCGCTCGCCCAGCGGCAGGCTGACGTCCATCTCCTCGGGTTCGATGCCGTGCAGGCGCGGCAGGCCGCCCACAGGCGGCAACGGCCGCACCGGGTTGAAAGGTACGTCCCAGCCGGTGAGTTTCGACAGCCGGGACAGCGGGAACGGCGCGTACTCCAGCCGTTCTTCCAGCCGTCGCGCCAGCCGGTAGGCTGGTGTGGGCTCGACGTAGCGGCGGAACTCCGGCCGGTACGTTTGCATGAGCCTATGGGTGTGCTTCTGCTCCCACAGGAACCCGCGCCCCACGAACAGCCGCTGCTGGCTGACCGGCACGTCCTTGCTGGTCATCACGTAGCGCGGCAGGCGGCGGATGTTGCGCCGGTAGCGCAGGATGACGCGGGCATCGCGGTAGCGGATGGCACCGTAGGCGCCGAACGCCAGCGCGCTGCCGACGCCCATGGACGGGCTCAGCGCGAGCGACCATGGGGCCACCAGGGAGAGAAACGCGGCGCCCGCGCATGCGGCAACGGTGTATAGCTCCACCGCTGGGCGAAGCAGTACCTCGACCGGCTGTTTCCCCGACATGGCTTCATTGCTCGATGCCGGTGGCTGTGATCAGCACCGGGTAGTGCCGCAGGCCCAGGCGCTCGGCCAGGTCGTCGCCGGACATGGGCGCGAGGGGTACGCCGGGCACCAGGGTGCGCAGCCGCGCCAGGCCCTGCACGGTCTCGACGTTGACCACCAGACCGACCGCGCCGCGCTCGCGCAGCGCGGCTGCCTGGCTGCGCAGCCAGGCCCGAGATGCCTCGTCGTCGCCGACGACAACGAAAGGCCGCAGACCCGGAGCCTCGATGACACGCCGCGGGACGGTGCCGGGGGTGAGCTTGGCGCTGCGCACCGGCAGCATCGCGGCCTCGTCCGCCGGCGTGGCGGGAACCTGGGGCGTCGGGATCGGCGGCCGGGCCGGTGCGTTGGTGCGCGGCTGGAGGTTCAGGGCTTCGTAGTACGGCAGCGCCGACGCGCCGCCGCGGTCTTCGACCACGATCAGCGGCTCGCCGGCAAGCGAGGCCAGCGGCAGACCCGCCAGCAGTACGAGCAGGCCACGCAAGGCCAGATGGGATGTCGTCATGGGGATGTCTCCTTGCGTGCGGCGAGAACCGCGGCGGTTGGGCGTGCGCCCTGCACCCGGGCGAGGTGGCGCGACACGCTGCGCCGGTAGCGGGCGGCGGGCTCGCCACCCGCGGGGCGGTGGTAGCGGCCCATCGCCAGCAACCAGTCCTCGCCGGGGGCGTGTTGCTCGCGCAGGATCTCGGCAGCGATGGCGAGATTCCGGTACGGGTCGAGCAGGTCGCAGGCGCTGGCGTAGCGCTGCTGGTGGTAGCCGAGGTTGATCTGGCCCAGGCCCGCGTCGATGCGCGTGTGCGGCGTGGAGCGCATCGCCTGCTGCAAACCCGCGCAGGCATCGGCGCGGGTCGCATAGCGGCGTGATTGGCCGGCGACGTTGAGGGACCACGGCCACGGGACGATGCGTCCGTTACGGCGGATGCCACTCTCCTGCAAGGCCACGGCGTAGAGCACCGTCGAGGGGATGCCTGCGCGCTGCGCGGCGAGCTGGTAGGCCGGTGGCGGAACCTCCTGGGCTTGGGCGACGCAGGCGCATAGGCCAGCGGCGAGCACCAGTGTGCGCAGGGGGGCGGCTATGGCTGGCGCTGCCATTGGCCGTTCACCTCGCGCACGACCGCCGGCAGGTCGCCGGGTACCCCCAAGGTCAACCAGCGGCCGCCGTCGTGGTTGAGCGTGATGCTGCCGCTGCGCACGCGCGCCGGATCGACGTTCGCGCGCTTGGCCCAATCGCGGATGCGCGCGTCGTCCTGGCGGCTGCCGACCATGTACAGGTCGAATTCGGCGCCCGAGGATTGCAGGCGCTGCACGAGCTGGCCGCAGGCCACGCAGTTATCTTTCACGAACACTGCCGTGCGGCCGGAGCCGCGCGTGGCCCCGGCGACCGGCTTGTCGTCCGGCAGGTTCACCCGCTGCATCCCGGGGTTCAGGCGCTGCCAGGCCTCGTCATAGGCCCGCTGATAAGCGAGCAGTTTCTCCACGCGGCGCGCTTCGACCTGCACCTGCAGCTCGGCGTAGCGTCGCCGTTCCTCTTCGGTACGCGCCTCGATGCCCAGGGCCGACAGCGGGTCCAGGTTGGGCGAATAGATGCCCAGTGGACCGTCCATCAGTTCGCGATAGCGCGCCCACTCCTGAGGTTGAAGGCCCCAGTCGCTCGCCACCCGGTCGTCCAGAATGCGGGCGACCAGCGGGCGTTCCTGACTCTGCGCATTGCGGGCGGGAGCCGTGGCGGATTGCTGCGCCCACGCGGGCAACTGGGTGGACGCCAGCAGAAGCGCGGAAAGGATGATCGACGGCTTCATGTGGTGTGCTCCGTTCAGGGGATCGCCACGTGGCGGGTCTGGTCGCCGGCCTGGAACACCGCAGTGCTGCCCTCGACGGCCTGCAAGCGCCACGGGCCGACCGCATCGCCGGGTAGCAGCACCTGAAGCTGGTCGGGCGTGAAGTCGCCATTGCTCGGCGCGACGGACACGCTGCGCTCGCCGGCACGCAGTTCGGCACCGACGATGCGGAACGGGAGCGGCGTCGGTTCGGGCTTGGCGGTGGGCTTGTTCCTGGTGCGCGGCTGGGCGGGTGCAGCGGCGCGCGCAGCGGTCTGCCGCGCCTTGATTTGCTCGACTTCGGCGCGCAGTGCCTGAAGGTCGTCGGCGGAGGCATAGGCGCTCAGCGATTTCTCGACCTGGGCCGCGCGTGCTTCCAGGATTTGGCGGGTGTCTTTGAGGTCTGCCGCCGTGGCGACGGCTGGACGCTGCTGGATGGCCTCGACGGTCTCGGCCAGGCCTGTTGCCTGCGCTTCGAGGCGTTGCAGGCGGGAATCGAGGCGCTCCTGGTCGGCCTGGTCGTTCATCGTCTGGTAGCCGAGGGCAACGAGGACACTGAGGCCGATCAGCCAGAGCCACATCAGGCTCTGCACCACCACGGCGGCCGTTGAACGATGGGCGGGCTGCGGGGCGTTCATGGCTGGCCTCCCGATGCCGCGGGCGCCAGCGGGAACGTCTGCACCGCCTCGGTGGCAGGCGGCGCGGGTACGTTGTCGGCGGTCATGCTGTCGCCGGGCCGCTCGAAGCAGATTTGCCGCGCGCGGTCATCCGCGTGCAGTTCCCAGGCCGAACCAGCCAGGGTGAGCAGCGCATCCCGCAGGGTCATGGGGCCGAGGTGCAGGTGGGCCGCCGGCAGCGGCAGTGCGTACAGCTCGATCACCGCGTGCGTCGTCTGGCACAAGCCGTAACCGCTGCGCTTGAGCACATGCCGTAGCCCGTCGCCGACCGTAGCGCGTGCATCCTCGGGCATCGACACGTCGATGGTCTGCAACAGCAGGTCGCGCTGCGCTGCTGTCGGTGCCAGTTCCACGAGGGTGTAGCGGCCGTAGCGCACAACGGGGATGTATTCGGGCGCCTCGGGTACGGGTGCGGCCGAGACTTCCTCGATGGTGTCGGGCGCGACCGGCGCGCTCGTCGTCGCGCAGCCGCCAGCCAGCACCGACCAAAGCAGGCCGAGAAAACCCGCCAGCAGACGGCGTTCGGGATGGTGAAACCAAGGTGGAGAGGGGCACATGGCGCGTCGTCCTGAAACATCGAGCCCTCACCATCGCCGCTCGGGCCACGAGCGGCAGCAAACAATGCGAACCAGGCAGCGCCCGATTTCCCGGCAGCCTCCCTCCAAAGGAAAAGGCCCCCGAAGGGGCCTGTGAAAACGCATCGGGCTTCGCCCGATCAATCCCGAGCCAGCTTCAGGCCGGGATCGACCCGTGCCAGTTGGGTGTGCGACCAGCAGCGCACGAACTGCCCGTTCTCGCCGAGCGGCCGGTTCGCCACCGCCGCCGAATACTCGTCAGTGTCGCTGGTGTCGTAGCAGATGACCTTGATCTCGCCGCTGTCGCAGCGGATGGAGTGGATCTGGCCGTCGGTCATATCGACCACGACGACCTGCGGAACGAGGCCAAGTTCGCGGGCGGCCGACAGGATGGGGCCATATTCGGCGGCGTCGAAGCAGATGAACGGCCCTTCGTACCGGGCCTCTTCGGCCAGGTCCCTGGCCTTGTCGTAGTGGATACCCAGGTCGTATTCCTCCTGGGTGATCCTGACCTTGAAGACCGGCACGTTGGGGCTACCGGAGGCACCGATGCAGACGACCGCGACTTGCATCTCGATCTCACCGCCGTCGGCAGGTTCGGTCGAGGGGATGACGGCTCGGCCCGTGGGGGCGTCGTCTTCCATGCCCATGCGCTCGCGCATTTCGTCGATGAAATCCTCGGGGGCCATCAGGCCATAGCTCGCCAGGCGCAAGGGAATGTCCTCTGCACAGAGGTTGCCGTCCCCGATGCGTTGCTGCATGAAGGCGGCGATCTCGGCTTCGAGCGCATCGCTGTTAGTCGCCGAGGGCAACTCGGTCACCTCGATCGACCAAACATCCACCTTCGCGGCGGTCTCATCGATTAGCAACCTCTCGCCGATGGCGCGGACCCACATGCGTTGCAGCCGTGCCAGTATTTCCGACGCGGCCTCGCCGTTGAGCAAACAGGTCACGTCCAGCGTCAGGCGGGCCTTCACGTTTTCGGGCGTGGATTGGGTATGGGTGTTCATGGAAATCTCCTTGGAATGAAAAATGCGCAGCCACGTCCACGGAGACCGTGGGCGTGGCTGCAAGGTGGGAACAATGGAAAGCCGGCGGCGCGAGGCCGGCGTTGGCGTGGGGATCAGGCGGCGACCAGTTGCCGGGCCAGCGCGACCTCGACGGAATCACCGTCCTGGTTGAGCACATCCAGGCCCGATTCGGGCACGTCGCCCGAGGTGGACTGCGAGACCATGATCTTCTTGGCCATCAGCTCCAGGCAGGTCATCTGCGAGGAACCGGCGTAGCCGAGGTAGATCACGCGCACCGGCTGTTTCTGTCCGATGCGCCAGGAGCGGCGTGCCGCCTGCTGGAGCGAGTACACGTTGTAGCCCGACTGCATGAAAACGATCGTCGGGAAGTCCAACAGGTCCAAGCCCGTCTTGACCAGCTCGGGGTTGGTGATGAGCACGTCGATGCCACGGTCCAGTTGCTCGGCGATCCAGTCCTCGCGGCGGCTGGCGTCCACGCTTGCGCGCAGCACCGCCACCCGAAAACCTTCCTGCTCCAGCAGCACCTTCAAGCGCGACGTGGTGTCGCGCGTGCCGGTATAGACCGTGTAGGCCAGGACCTTGCGGCCCTGCGCCTTCTCTTCTTTGCAGATGTCGATCAGCTCGCGCTCTTTCGGCGTCACCTCAAACTCGTTGAACTGAGCCGGGACGAACGCCAAGGTGTTGCGCGTGCGCGGATGCACCACGGTTTCCGACCGGAAGCAGCAGTCCGGCCAGGCCAGCAGCACGTTGAGCACCACACCCAGCAGCGTCGTATCGCGTCGCGCCAGAGCCTGTTTCAGCTCCGCGGTCAGCCGACCCGCCAGGTCGCGGTAGGCCGCGGCTTGCGCCGTGTCCATTGCGACTTCACGGAACTCCTCGTCATACGGCGGCAGGACGTTGCCGCCGATGTCCTTGAGCTTGAGGAAGATCGTGAACGGCAGGATGCACCGCAAGACCCCTTTCGGCCCGAAGCCGGGAGCCTTGACCGTGCGCACCGATACCTTGGTGCCCCTGGCCGTCTTGTGCGCCGTGCCGGTGCTTTCGGAGTAGATGTCCTTGAGGACCCCGTGGTCCCTCATGAACGCCATGGCCGCCGAGGTCATGCTGCCGCTCGTGGTCGGGCGGTAGCCGTCTTCGATCATCCGCCCAGGCAGGGCTCGGAACAGCAGGTAGAACAGGTCGTCCCCGTAGCCGCCCATCAGCGTGCCTGTCAGCAGCAAGGTCTTGCGAGCCTTCGCCGCCAGCACGCCCATGGCCTGGCCCTGGGCACTGCCACCGTTCTTGTACTCGTGGGCCTCGTCCGCGATGCACAGGTCGAACGTGCCTTGAGGCAGGTAGCGCTTGATGAACTCGGACGGCTGGTAGCCGCCTTCGCCGAAGCCGAACTCCATGTTCGCCATCGCTCTTTCCATGCGATGCGCCTGGCGGTCAGAGAAGACCAGTTCGCCGTTGCCGTCCATGAGGTTGATGAACTCATGGATGTTGTCGCCCAGCATCGACGCGAGGAAGCCTTCGCCGAACTTCTGCATCAGCTTCTGCGCGGTGACTTCCCCGATCGTCGGGATGCGCTTGAGGGCTTTCAGCACGGCCGAGGACTGGTCGCTGCCGGACAGGCTGCGCGGGCGGATCAGCGTCCACAGGGGGGCGGCGCAATGGCTGCACTTCCTGCGGTATTCCTCGGCTTGGAGCGCGACCGGATTGACCGGCTCGCCGTCGAGGTCGGTGATGACCGTGCCGCAGTCCGGGCACGCCGCCACGTTGCCGTGACGGGTGCGCCGCTGGGTGAAGACGGGCTTCCAGTGGAACCCCATCCGCATCCTGACCCGGCCCAAGACGAAGAACTCCTGGCCCGTGGGCTGGACATTCAACTGCTCGCGCAGCTTGATGAGCTTGATGAGCGTGTCCGGCCCGTTGAGCACCCACACCTTGGCGCCTGCCACCGTCTCCTGGATCTCGCGCCGCCACTTGTAAACAAGGTGCGGCGGCGAAAGAACCAGGGTGCGGCGATAGCCTTCGGCGTTGAGCACGGCGGCCGTGGCGATGCCGACGGTCGTCTTGCCGCAGCCCATTTCGCCATTGACGATCGCGGCGCGTTCGCCACGGTCGATCAGCAGCTCGGCGGCGGCGTGGACGACTTCGGCCTGGGCCGGAAACAGCTTGCGCTTGAGGCTGGCGACGACGAGTTGCCGGTGCGCCTGCGGCTGGCCGTTATAGACCGGCGGGTTCGCGCTGTTGAGGGCGTCGAGCAGTTCGTCGCCGAACTCGCCGACGAAATCCTGAAGGCTCAGGGTCAGAGGGGAAGATTCCGCATCGAGCAGTTCGCCCTGTACGGGCGCGGCTTCAGCGGCAGTGGTTTCGAGATCGAGGGACATGGTGATGCTCCAAAGAAAATGGGGCATGCACCACCCCCGCGGGGCGATGGCATGCCCCGTGGTGGGATGAAGAGACGGCAGGCGGCCGTCGTCTGGGAGAGATCAGTACTCGCTGGGCAGCAGCAGCGTGGTCACGCTGCGATCCCATTCGGTGATAATCCAAAGCTGCAGGCCGGGTGCGACCTGGTAGGAAGAGAAAAGGCGGTCCTCGCCGGACTCCAGCGCGGCATCGTTCTGCCGCTTGTCGTAGTCGTCGAGGTCGCCCCAGTCGCCATTGAGGTGGCGGTGCAGATACGGCACCGGGTTGAGCCGGCCCTGCTGGACCAGGGCGTCAACGCCACAGGTCACGACGGTCTCGCCAGGGAAGAAGCGCCGGCTCGATGCTTGGCCGATGGGAAGTGCTTGGGCTGCCATGGAAAGGCTCCTTGAAGATGAAGGGGCCACGGCGCCCCCTCGGGGCGACTGGACCCCGGTGGGTGGAGGAAGCCGACGGTGACCGTCAGCGGTAGAGAAGCGATCAGCGGATGGTCAACACCTCGCCCCGCGTGGCGGAGCCGGGCGTCATGTCCCACGCGCGGATGACGGGCACGAACTTGTCGGTGAGGATGCGGGTCTCGGCGATGGAGCCGTCTTCGCGTTCGGTGAATTCCCGCTGGAGCGTCTTGTCCTTGTGGGTGTCACCTTTGACGACGAGCACGCGCCCGGTCTTGGAGCGCACAACCCCCGAGATCGCGCCCGCGGCCAGAGCCAGGGCGAGATGCCAGTGGGACAAGGCACGCGCCGGTGGACGCAGCGACTGCTGCGCGGCCCCCAGGTGCGTGTCCTGCGACGGCCAGAGGCCTTGCAGCCGGCCGACTTCATCGGCGAACTGCTCTGGCTCCATCGTCACGCGGAAGAAATGCTCCGGCTCGGCCGGACTGGCGGGGACGATGTACGGCAGGAACGGCCATTCGCTCGGCAGTTCCTCGGCTTCGACTTCACCAAGCCCGATCTGCAGCAGCAGATTGCGCACGGCCTTGAGACCATCGGGTGCCAGCTCGCGCTGGCGCACCCTGCGGCCGAAGATCACCACCTGCTTGAACTGCGTTTCCACCGCTCGGTAGATGCGTAGGTCCGTGTAGTGGCGTGTCAGCCAGCCGACCAGCTCGGCGTCGAGCACGTAGCCAGGGACGATGAAGACCAGCACGCCGCCATACTGCAATAGCGAGAGGCTGCGCTGATAGAAGAGCTTCTCGAAGCGGGCACGGCCCTGGCCCTGATAGCCGATGTTGCCGTTGACGTCCTTGGACAGATCGCCATACGGTGGGTTGAGCCAGAGCAGCCCGAACGACTGCTTTGAGATCATCGTGTCCATCAGGTCCGCGTGCAGGCAATGATCGACCAGGCCGCGGGCATGGCGTGCCCGCTCCGCGTCGAACTCGACGGCGAACGCCTTGGCTTGCTCGCGCCCGAGAGCATGAGCGGCTTCGGCGATCGCCACGCCTTCGCCGGCGCAGGGATCGAGGATGCACATCGGGCCATCGCTGGGCATCAGTGCGTTGAGGGCTCTTTCGAGCGTGGGTTCGTCGGTCGGGTAGTACCCGTTCTTGGAGAAATTGCGGGCGAGCCGCGGGAACATGAGAGCCATGGAAGTCTCCTGGTTGGCGGGGATGAATGACGGAAGCACGCCAAGGCGTGCCTCCGAGGGCGGGTCAAGCCGCTACCGCTTCCGGCGTCCAAATCTTGGCCGGATACGGATAGGCGGTGAGCACGTCACTGCGGATCAGGGAGCCCAGCGCCAGGGTCAGCGCCGGCACGTCGATGGCGAGCCGATGGCCTTCCAGCGACCCGAGGGCGAACGGAAGACGGGCCAGCATCTCGCGGGTCTGTAGCAGCTCCAGCACGGTTTCGCGCCAGTGGTCGAGCAGCGGCAGTGGGCAGGTGTCCCGCACCAGCATCCACAGGCGGTCAAGCCGGTGGGCGCTGCCCTTGGGCAGCAATGCCAGTGCGCTGGCGTTGGCCTTGTCGGGCTTGACGCAGCGGCGGTCGAACAGCCACACGTTGGACAGCGAACCGAACAGCGTTCGCCGGTAGGCGCGGGTCATGCGCTTTTCCAGACGATCGACGTTGCTGACGAACACCGGGACGCTGCCGCCCTGGTCGGTGATGACGTGGAACTGGTCCAGGCCCTGTTCGTCGCGCCCGAGGGTCAGACGAGCGAGGAACTGCTGGACGGCGGTGTCGCGCGCCCAGATCGACAGGAAGATCAGATTGCCCTGGTCATCGCCGACGCAAGCATCGGCCATCACGTCGGAGCATTCGTCGATGCGATACAGCGTGGTGGAAGAAGTGTTTTCGGGCATGGTGGTGTCCTCGGATGAACGGGAACAGCACCGCCCGCTGGGGCAAGTACTGCCCCAGGGGGTGGAAGAAAGCCGCTCAGTCCGGCTCGAACTGCCGGGTGTGCGGGTTGAAGTGAAGCGCCTCATCTACCGAAGTGATTGGCGTGAAGCCCTCCAGGTAGATGTTGTTGAGGTACTGGTCGCGGTGGGTCAGTGCCTGCCGTGCCTGTGCCTCGGTGAGGCCGTTGCTGATGAAGTACTCCAGCATTTCCTCGTCGGAAGAAACTTCGTCGTTGGACAAACTCCCTTCAACGAGCTTCAACAGCGAGGGCGGAAGCGCAGCCAGGATCGGGTCCATGTCGGTTCCTCCTGGCTCAGGCCATCAGCGCTGCGGTGGGTGCCGCAGGTGCCGTGGGTGTGCGCCGCCGCGCGTGGTAGGCGCGAACGCCTGCACGCCAGTCGGCGGACTGCTCTGGTGCGAGGTCCAGATAGGACAGCGGGCACGTGTAGTAGTACGGGTGCATGGACTCGTCCAGTGGCTTGTAGCCCCACTGGTCGCCGCTGCGTTCGAGAAGATCGCAGCGGATGTAGCGCAGGGATTGGCCTGGCGCCAGATGACGATGCACGCCTTCGACCTTGGCCGTCACTTCCGTGACGGACCACAGGACGTTGCCGCGCAGCGCGTGGGCGATGACCTTGACGCTGGCGCGCTCGGTCTCTTGCGGTGCGATCAGTTCCGCGATCAGTTCAGACCGCGATTGGGGGGAGAAATACCAGCCCATGAAAGGCCTCCTGAAGAATCGAGCCGGAGGCCTCCCCGTGGGGGAGAGCCCCCAGCGGGTGATGGAATGCCGCGCGTGCGGCGATGGAGTCCGGTGCGGACTAGGAGCCGCAACCGGCTGGGCAGTAGCCCAGTTCGATGCCATGGGAGCAGTAGCCGTTCGCAGCGTTCCACTCCTGCGTTTCCTGCCGTTCGGCAGGGGTTGCGTAGTCCCATTCCTGGGTCGCGATTTCCAGGGCCTGAGCCCGCTGGGTTTCCGGCAACCGACTGGCTTGCGCGTCGATCTCCGAACTGAAAAGCGTGACCCAGTGATCCCAGGACAGGCCGCAACCACGCTGGGCGTGCTCGGCGGCCGTCTTGCAGACAGCGCGCCACGCGGGTTCGTCCAGCGTGCAATGAGGTGCATCGCAAGCGATGGTGGACATGATGGAGACCTCCAGAAGAAAGTCGGAGCCTCCCCCGCATGGGGAAGGAACCCCGGCGGATGGATCAAGAACACCGCGGATGCGGCGTCTGCGATCACGCAGGTTGCAGTTCGGCCTGGCGGCTCCACTCCTGCGTCTTGAAGTCCAGCGCGTAGCCCAGTTCACCCAGGCGGGCGATCTGCGCGCGCAGGGTGCGGCGGTCGATGGTCGAATCCAGTTTCACGGACTCTCCCAGCGGCCAGAGCAGCCCGAACAGCGCGGCGTCGCCATCTTCGGTGCTGCCGGGGGCAGCAGCCGCAGCGGGCGGCGGGGCATCCACACCAAAAGGCGTGGTATCGATCAGCGGGTCCGCGGACGCCTGCACGGATGCGGGCTTGGCGGGTCTGGATGCCTTGGCGGGCTTGGCCGGCGTTGACGCAGGCTGCGCGCCCAGTTCTTCATCGAGCGGATCGACTTCCTGGGTGGTGAAGCTGCGTGCCTCGTCACGGCTCAGTTTGTCGATGCCGTTGAGCGTCATCCCGTCCAGGTTGGCACGGATCTCGAACCGCATGCCGTCGCCGACGGGATAGGACTTCGGGAAGATGTAGCGGATGACGAACTCCCCGTCGTACTTGCCTTCGGGGTACTGCTCCAGCTCCGCATCCTTCACCGCGAACTTGCCGATGGGGGTGACAAGTCGGCCGACGTTGAAAGGGCCGTTTCTTCCGCGGATCGTGCGCAGCGTGAGTTGGCCTGGGACGGTGATGGGCGAACCCGATTGGTCGGGCGCCGATGTGACTGCCATGATGGTTCTCCTTGGGGAATAGGAAAAAGGCAAGGCCCCGTGAGGGGCCATGCCGGATCAGAACGAAGCAGCCAATGCCGGCTCCTGCTCCTCGACTTCACCTGCGGGCTCGCGCACGGCGGGCTCGACAGGCTGGTCGGCAGCGGTGTCGGCGGCAACCTCGGCTTCGGGCGCGGGTGCGTCCTCGGCTTGCGGCGCCTCGGCTTGCGCCTGGCTCGTCGGATAGACCTGGGTGCCGTCGATCTTGATGAGACCGATGTGGACCAGCGTCGATTCCAGGCTCGCTCCCGGTTCCCCGGCGCGCTCGCCCTTGGTGCGGATGTACGGATCGATCTTCATGTCGTTCAGACGGAAGGCGATCAGCACCTTGCGGTCCCCTTCGATGGCCTGCACGCACCGGCGAACCAGGTGCTCGGCTTCAGGGGTGGCGACGATGGTGTCGAAGTACCGATATTCCGGTTCACCGACAGGTCCGGCCAGCGCCGCGACGCAGCACGACAGGAACGGATCGCCATCCTTGGGGGAGACGTCCTTCGGGCGGCTGAGGTAGCCGATGCCGCGGGTGATCAGCTCGTGCAGCTTGATCGAAGCCAGTTCGGCCCGGTCAAGCGGCTCGGCCTTCAGCAGTCGCGCCTTCAGAGACGCGGCGGCCTGGCCCTTGTGCTCACCCTTGTCGCGGATGTACGCATCGCCCCAGAGGTCGCCGAGGCGGAAGCGCACCAGCGGCCGCTGCTTGGGATCGTCAACGCCGATGTAGCGCTCGACCAGTTTCTTGGCCTCGGCACCCGAGACCTTGACGTCGAAGTAGCGGTAGCTGGGGTCCTTGGCGGAGCCGACCAGCGCGGCGATGGTGCATGCCAGGAAGGGCTGCGCACGGCGGCCGCCCCGGACGGGAACCTCGCGGACACGCTGGATGTAGCCGATGCCCGAGGTGTGGAGGTCGAAATACGATTTCTCGTTGGACGTGGTGCTCATGGTGAATCTCCATTGGGATGAAGCGGAGACACACCGGCCCCACGCATGCGGGGAAAGGTGCGTAACCCCGCGGTGGGTTGATAAGGCGAAAGCATCCGCCACCAGGACTGGTGGCCGCTCGCGGATGGATGCGGTGCGAGCTGGCTCGGTCACGCAGTGGAAACTGCGCGGCAACCTCGAAGACCGATGGTTGCCTGGCATGTCGCTGACAACGTCAGCAGGCATGGGGGCAGCATGGACGGGCTTCGCGCGCGCGGCAGTAATCAATCGGCATCCGGACGCTTCCCTTTGTCCATGCCGCCAGCGCCGCAAAAAAAGAAGCCCCCATGAAGGGGGCCGTGAGGGGACAGTGGTATTCGCACTACATCGATGGCACCACCTCCAGCGACAGGTGCGTCGTGGTGGCGGATAGCATCAGATCGTCCATGCCGCGCAGGATGCGGGCGAAGACGCCTTCCTTCGGATCGAAGAACTCGCCGAAGTCGTCGCCACCCAGCTCGGCACGCGCCAGTTCCCACCAGCCGTCAAACGGGTCGGTATCCGGGTTGCAGCCGACGGCATAGGCCAGCAGCTTCACGCGGCCATCGGGACGGCGCTCTCCCTGCTCGGCGAGGAAGTACACGCCCTGGTCCTTGGCGAGGACGACGCGGCATTGGTTGGCAACGGCCTCGGCCAGCACGGGGCGCAGGTCGGAACCTTTGAATCGCAGTGACATGGTTGATCTCCTGAAGAAAAAGGCCCTCCACCCGAATGGATGGAAGGCCTATGGGGGCAAGTCGCCGGTAGGCTGCGGTCAGCCGTAGCGCCGCTTGGTTGCCTTGGCGTCGATGACGCTCACGTCGATCAGACGCCAGTGCCCGTCGTCGATAAGCCGCTCCAGCACTTCACCGAGCATGTCGAAATACACCTCGTCGTGCCGATCGACCAGTTCGCCGTCGCGGCTCAGTTCCACCGCGTAGGTGTCGCCGCCGCGGTCGTAGAGGATCGTCACCTGGCCCTCGAACTTCGAGGTCGAAACCGAGAAGCTGATCGCCGGGGGTGTCTCGATGATCTTGGACGGCTTCGGATCGACCCAGGTGAAGTCGCGGGCACCCGCATCGACCAGCATGTGGGTGATGCGCCGGAACCCATCGGGAGCCGGCATTTCCTCCAACTGCTGGATGAGCTGTCCCAGTTCCATGCACTGCGGCTCGGGGATGGGCAGCTTGGCAGGCGCGGAGCCGAGGATGTGCCTGGTGATGGTGTAGGGAACACCGTCCGCGGTCTTCTCGGTGATTACTTCCGGGGTGTCCGCGCGCAGGCCGTCGAAGCGGCGGCGGGCATACGGTTGGACATGCACCTTGGCGCCTTCGCTGGGAAGGGTGGTCACCAGGTGGGGGTCGAGCACCGCGAACTCGCTGGGCTTGAGCTTGACGACGATGGCGTCGTCGCTGGCCGCGACCACCTTGCCGTCGAAGGGCTGGGGGTCGATGGCGAAGCCCAGCGTCGAGGACTGCGGCTGATCATCGAACACGCGATACTTGAACGACCGCACGTTGCGGGGCACATGGCCTGCGACAAGCGAAGGCATCATGGATTTGATGAGGGAACGGTCCATGGGAATCTCCTTGAGGAAGAACAAGGGATTCCCCGCCCGCAAGGGAGAGGTCCCTTGTGGGTGGATGGACGCGGTGCGTCCGTAGGAAGAAACAACCAGCGCGGTTTCCCGTGCTTGCAGCCTCGAAGGTCTCGGCTGCCTGGGCATGTGTCGGCAACGCCGACGAACATGGGGGCAAGGATGGCCCTGGGCCGGGCTACCCGCCCGCATGAAACGGCACTGCGCCGCACCCGGTTTCCCGCGCTGGGGACAAGAAAAAGGCCCCTCGAAAGGGGCTGGTTGGATCAGGCTTGGTACACGAAGTAGTGTTCGCGCTGACGCGGGAAGAACACATGCTTCCACGTGTCGCCGCCGGTGTTGCCACCGTCGAAGACGACCATCTCGTAGTCGTCAATGTCGGTGTCCACCAAGTCGGCGCCGGCGATATGGCGCATGTGCAGCGTGCCGTGCGTGCGCTCGAATACCAGGATCTGGCCGATGGCGTCGTCCTGGCTCATGGCGTTGACGCAGGCTCCGAGCTGGTGCTCGAAGTCCGGTGCGCGCGAAATGAGGTTGGGGAACATGAGGTTGCTCCTATGAAAATGGACCAGCCCGACTCTTGGGGGAGACGGGCTGGCATGAGGGGACAAAGAGGAAGACCCGCGTGTCGCGCGGCTGCTAGCCCTCGGCCAGCGGCAGGCCCAGCAACGCGGGTGCGTCTGCATCGAGGATGAGGATGCGCACATCGGCCTGGCCAGCCAGTTCAAGGATGTTCGCCAGGTCGTCCGGCATGCCCTTGTTCCGGTGCTCCTGTCGAAGCTGCTCGGCGGTGATGCCCTCGGCGTGCTCCAGGTTCTGGTCCGTCCAGGGCGTGGAAATCAGCTTGACGCCGATCGCCGGGCTGTACGGCACACGGAAGGCGATGAACAACATGGCCTCCGGCGTGGCGATGTCCGCCAGGCCGGCGAGGTAGTGCCAGCTATCGACCGTGATGTGCTCACGGCTGATTTCCCAGCACCGGCTGTAGTAGCCGGTCTCGAAACTCAGGCGCTGCATCGCTTCCCGCGCGGCCTCGGCCGAATAGGCGTCACCGACGTGGACTGGGCGGCCGTCGAAGTCCTCGCCATGGATGGCATAGACCACGGCACCGATCACACCTTCGCCGCTGACGCCTTCACCGGCATCGCATTCGGCCAGTACCTCGGCGTTCACGGCTTCGCGGCCATCGCTGACCACGGCGAAATCGTTGGCGACGATGCAGGACGATGAAACCAGTTCCTCGTCGGAGAGGTGTTGCTGGCTCGCGTGGATGTTGCGCCAGACATGCGGGCTTCCGTCCTCGTAGCTGATGCACAGCGTGCGGACGATTTTCAGATTCCAGTAGCCACGGTGAAAGGGATTGGGTTTCTGGGACATTGGGAACTCTCCAGATTGAATAATGGAGCCAATTCCCGCCACCGGGAATTGGACCCGGTGGGTTGAAAATGGAAAATGCGTCAGGCGGCGCTGATCGTTGGCATCTGGGCCAGTCGGTCGGCGACGCGACGGCGCACATTCAGGCGGAACTGCTCGTCGTTGATGCCTGCGAGCAGGTTGGCGGCCTCCAGCGCGATCAATGCCGAGGCCTCTTCGATGTCGGCGGACAGGATCGTCTTGCGCAGTTGGTCGCCGAGTTGGAGCGCCTGCGAGGACGTTCTGAAGACCTGGACCTCGCGGCTCAGGTAGCAGCCGTTGCCGCCGAACTCGAACAGCCTCGGCCTGCTGCAATGCCAGCAGCCTTCGAACTGGATGGCGGTCAGGCGATGGCCGTCATCGAAGCAGGAAGCGATCAGAAGCAAGGCTTCCAGGTCGGCGCTGTCCTCGAACTTGTGGTGCTCGATCAGGTTCTCCAGCTCCGCGTCCTGCTCGGCACCGAAGTGCGCGGCCAGCCGTTCGAGCAGAGGTGGAATCGACAACTCTTCGTCGTCGGGCATGGGGATGCCGAGTTGTGCGGCCAGGTCTTCCAGGCCGTCCAGCACATCCGTCCAGCGCGGATCATTGGTCTCGGCGATCTGGGCGATGTAGGCCTGCCCGTTGCCGGGATGGCCTTCGTTCAGCGCGAAGGCGCCGAACAGCGCCTTGATGACGGGGGTGACACGCTCCAGCACGAGAACGCCCGTGCCTTCGTAGTAGTTGTTCGCCATGGTGGCTCCTTTCGAGAAAGCGGAGCCAGCCCATGCGGACGATGGCATCCGCAGGGTGATGGAGAAGAAATTGAGGGACATGGCCTTTTGGGCGCATGTCCCTCTCGGGGGGAACGAAAGACAGTGGTGTGCCGGAGACCGGCTCACCAACCGTTGTAGTTCACGAGCAGGTCGGCGATGACCTTGCGGCGTTGCAGGTCGAGACCGTCGAAGTCCGACAGCCCGTGGAAGTGGCAGCGCTTGAGCATGGCACCGCCCTCACGCGCGTTGTAGAAGCTGACCATGGCAGACAGGAACATGCGTTCGCCGCTGCTCAGGACGCCGAGGGCGTCGTTGAGCCGCAGCATGTTGGGACGCAGATCCCACTTGCTCTTGGCCTGGTTCAGACCTTCACGGGTGCCGTCGCCGAACCACTCGGGGCCAGCAATCTCGACGCCACGCTTCCATGCCTCGAAAAAGGCTTGAGGCGCGGCGGCGAAATGCTGTTCTTCCCGCATGATCTGATCGACGACTTCCCGCGGCAGTAGCTGGTTCATGACGTGATTCCTCCAGTTTGGATCAAGGAACGGCGAGCTGGGACCAGCCGCCTCTTTCGAGGGCACGTTGAGCCGCGGCATAGCTGCGGAAGTACTCGCGGGATTCCCGCGAAACGGGGCCTTCGGTATCGCGCGTGCCGATGTAGTGGCCGGCGGCGCTTTGCAGGACTTCGAGCGGCAGGAACTTGCCGCAGTAGGTCGAGGCCAATTGCCCGAAGGTTTGGCCGAAAGAGGCTTGCTGGGACATGGATAGGCTCCTTGGAAAAGCGGGGCCTCGTCCCTCACGGGATGGCGGCTCCCGCACGCGGTTGATAAAAGGCATCGACGTCACGAGGACGCGCGTCCGCAGACTTGATGCGATGCGGACTGGTGGGTAACGCGGGAGAGACCCGCGACAGCCTAAAACCCTGGCTGCTGGCATGTGCTGACGAATCAGCGAACATGCGGGCAGCTTCGTGCGCGGACCGCGCTGCGTCAGTTGGAAAATGGCATCCAGCCCAGACCCGATTGATGGGGACCGAAAGAAAGAAGCCCCGCATCGAGTGCGGGGCTGTCAGGAGGGTGCGGTGACGCTGGGTCAGTCGGGCTTGTCGCCCAGGACATACTGCTTCCACAAATCGAATGCCTGCTCGGGTGGAAGCTCGGCCAGGATGACGATGGGCTGGGCCTGCCGGGCGCGCAGCGAAGCGAAGTACGCCTTCCGGTCGGCGATGGCTTTGAGCTTGATGCCCTTGATAAACAGCAGTTTGCCTTCCTTGATGAACAGCACCTTGTTGCCGATGTCGCGGTTGAATGCGGCTCGCACCTTGCGTTCCGCGTGCATGGCGTCGGCCAGCTCATCGACCAGGAAGTCGAGCGTCATGTCGATGTAGTGAGGGTCTTCACTCTCGTGGCCGAGGTCAAGCGGCGCAGGCGGCAGGCCCTTGGCGAAGGCTTCGGCCTGCGCCAGTAGCCCCGCCTTGCCGTTGAGCGCGTGGAGGAACGTCGAGCCACCGTGGCCGTCGTTGCGGGCCTCGGCGATGGGAGTACCGTCGAACACGACGGTTGCGTTGAAGCACAGTGTTTCCTCGCTGGCGAAGTCGGCCACCTTGAGGTTCTTCAGCGTAATGCGGTCTTGCTTGGTGATGTTGTCCATGGGGAAGTCCTGAGATCGACCGGGTGGCGACATGCTCCTGACGGGACGTGGCGGCCATCCCGTGGGTTGGAGAAATGAGGCATCGATGCCCAGTGGGCAGCGTTCGCCGGTGAGATGCCGAGGCGAACTGGCGGGTGGCGTGAGTGAAACCCGCGGCAGCCTTGACACCCTGGCTACGGGCTGTTGCCGAACCATCGGCAATGCAAGAGGGAGAATGGAGTGGCCCGCAGGCTGCGTCGCCGATCAATCCGAAGCGGTCGAGCCCGTCTTGTGCAGGTACTGCACCAGGCGCTGGCCCAGCCACGCCATGCACGGGACGGCCATGGAGTTGCCGATCGCCTTGTAGCGCGGAGCATCTGCAGCGGGCTTGCCGCGGTACGGGATCAGCGTGTAGTCGTCGGGCATGCCTTGCAGCCGCTCGCACTCCACGGGCATCAGCCGCCGCACCCGCCAATGCGACCAGTCGCCGGGGCCAGGGTCGTTCCAGTCGTAGCGGAAATGCGCCTCGAAGTCGGGAGCCAGGACATAGGGCTTGTCCGCGCCGCCGCCGCTGGTGCGCAGTGCGCCCGCTACGCTGCCGCCCAGCTCGGCGGCAAGACCCTGCTCGCGGCCGTGCAGAGACACGCAGGCCACCATAGGTACGCCGTAGCCCGGCTTGCCGTTGGACAGCACGGTGCAAGCGACCTGGCCATGGCCCGACTCGAAGCGCACTTCACCGCGGTTGTTCTGCGCGAACGCGATGGCGGGCACGACCCCGGCGTTCGCATGGCTGTTGCAATGGCCGCCAGCGCGCAACGTCGGTGTCAGGTCGAGCGTGGCATCGGCGCCGCTGCCCTGCGCGATGAAGGCGATGATCGGAACACCCTTGCCGGTGCCGTCCTCGCTGCTGCCCTTGCCGTTGTTGGCGGTGTCGAGGGTGTGGCTGATGTTGCCTGCGACGGATTGCACCAAGTAGGTCTCGGTGCAGATGTCGTGCTTCGGGCCGCCAGCCATCAAACTGGCTGCAAGATCGGTCGGGCCACGCCCATTGCTGAACCCAAACGTCGTCGTGACCTTGCCGCAGGGCTGCTTCAGTCCTGCATATCCGTCTGCTGGGTCAACACTAGGTTCAGCAGTGCAGGCAGCTTCTTGCCACGGCGCGCTGCCCGCACAAGAATCCCCGAGCAGGCCTGCGCGCTCAAAAAGTACTTCTGCGGGATCGAGGTCATCTCCACCACTTGCCACAAGAAACACACGCTTGCGGCGTTGGGCGACACCGAAATATTGAGCATCGAGCACGCGCCAGGCGATGCGGCGGCGGGGTCCAGACACACAACCAGCGTACGCCCATTTTTCCCCTGGCGGCTGGAGCGCACGGCTTTCTCCGGCCAGTGCGCCCAGGAAATGCCCGAAGGCATTGCTGCGGTCGTTGAGTACGCCTGGGACGTTTTCCCAGACGAGCGTGGCCGCCGGGCGGCTGTCTTGTTGGCGGGTTTGGTCGATGGCATTGGCAAGCTCCACATAGGCAAGGGAAAGGGCACCGCGCGGGTCATCCAGCCCGCGACGGCTACCTGCAACGCTGAACGACTGGCACGGCGTGCCGCCGACCAGGATGTCGGGCGCTGGCACAGTGCCGGCACGCACCTGGCGGGCGATCGCGGTCATGTCGCCCAGATTGGGCACGCGGGGGTAACGGTGGGCGAGCACGGCGCTCGGGAACGGCTCGATCTCGGCGAACCATGCGGCTTCGAGGCCGAGAGGTTGCCAGGCGAGGCTCACGGCCTCAATGCCGCTGCACACGCTGCCGTACAGCAGTGGCGCGGTTTGGGGCACACCGCGTGGGGGGCGAGGTTGCGGGTTCATGTCGGGTCTCCTGTTTGTGTGGCCTTGGACTGTGTGGCCGGGCCGGGACGTTGATCGGCAGGAGAAAGGCGCCGAAGGCCCAGTGGCCTCCGGCTCGGGATGACAGAACCACCCGTGGGCTGTTGCAGGCCCGGTTGTCGCTAGAACCGGCTGCTCATCAAGCAATCGCACCCGGCGCATGTCGTGGTTGGCGCCGGCATCTTCTGGCGCACATCCGCGCACAAAAGGAGCCCAGTTTTTCGCCGTTGGGCACGGCATCGAATACCGCTGACCACGAAGGGTCTCCGGGTGGCTCGCAGGCGGGCAAGCCATCGGGGGACCCTTCGCAGAAGCGGAAAAATGCAGATCAGTAGAACGCGCCGGGAAACCCCGGACATGGTTCGTGGAGAAGCTACCTTCAGGTCCCGCGGCCGGGGACGGCCGGGCGGGACGCGCACACGGACAAGAGAAGGCGTTGCGCGCTGGGCGTCCCGCAGGGCGTGCGGGACATGGGCCACGCCGCCGATGGCGGACACGGCTCTCGGGGAACGGGGTCGGTCAAGAGCCTTTGCGGCCGCTACTGCCATAAAGGCGTAGAGATCGCGAGGCTCCGCGTTTGGACGCGCCGGATTCGACCGGCAGCGTACCTTTGCAGTCGGGGTAGCGACTGCACGACCAGAAGGGGCCGGTCTTGCCGGTGCGCTGGCGCGTGGGTGCGCCGCACTGCGGGCAAGCGGGTCCCTGGGGAACCTTGATGGACAGCGAGGTGCTGCCGTACTGCGCGATCAGTTGCGAAATCCATGCGGCCTGCTTGCCGATAAACACATCCAGGGTGAGCTGACCAGCCTCGATCATGTCGAGCGCCTGTTCCCACACTGCCGTCGTGCCGGGGTCTGCAATCGCCGCGGGTACGGCGTCGATCAGGGTGAACGCTGCATCCGATGCGCGAATGGAGCGTCCTTTCTTCACAAGGTAGCTGCGGGCGATCAACCCGCTGATGATGTTGGCCCGCGTGGCCTCTGTGCCGATGCCGACCGTATCCTTGAGCTTCTGCTTCAGGCGCGGGTCCGTCACCAGCTTGGCGACCCCCTTCATGGATTTGACCAGCTCGCCCTGCGTGTAAGGCTTGGGCGGCATCGTCTTGAGCGCCTTGATCTCGGCCTCGGTCACCTGACACGCCATGCCTTCGCGCAGCACGGGGAGTACCTGGCTGCGTGCCGTGGCTTCACCGTCCTCGTCCGCTTGCGGCTCGGCCAGCACCAGGCGCCAGCCCTTGACGATCACCTGTTTTCCGGTGGCCACCAGCTTCTGCTGGTCGCAGGACAGCTTGGCGACAGTGCGGTCGAACTCGTGGTGAGGGAGGAACTGCGCCAGGTAGTGCGCGCGGATCAGCCGGTACACCGCCAGTTCCTTCTCGCTCATGGCCGAGAGGTTCGCGGGTTCCAAGGTGGGAATGATGCCATGGTGCGCCGTCACTTTGCCGTCGTTCCAGGCGCGCGAGCGCTGGGAGCGGTCGAGCTGGCCCATGATCGGGCGCAGCGAGGGATCGGTCTTGAGCAGGCTGTCCAGAACAGTGGGCACCTCGGCAAACATGCTTTCGGGCAGGTAGCCTGAATCGGAACGCGGGTACGTAGTGGCCTTGTGGGTCTCGTACAGGGACTGGGCGATCTCCAGGGTTTCTTGAACATCCAGCCCAAGCTGTTTGGAACAGACCTCCTGCAAGGTGCCCAGGTCGAACAGCAGCGGCGGGCCTTCACGCATGTGTTCGGTCTCGACAAACACCACCTGAGCGCTACCCGCAGCGCGGATCTGTTGCGCGGCTTGCTGGGCAACCGGCTGTTGCAGGCAGCGGCCAGCGTCGTCGGTGCAGCCATCGGGCGGAACCCACTGCGCGCTGAAAGCCTGTCCACCCGCAGACAGGGACACGTCGATGGCCCAGAACGGCACCGACTTGAAGGCCGCGATCTCGCGGTCGCGGTCCACGACGAGCTTCAGGGTCGGCGTCTGCACGCGCCCGACGGACAGCACGCCGTCGTAGCCGGCCTGACGCCCGAGCACCGTGAACAACCGGCTGAGGTTCATGCCCACGAGCCAGTCGGCGCGTGAGCGCGCAAGCGCCGAGTAGTACATCGGCAGCGTGTCGGATGAGGGCCGCAACTTGCCGAGCGCGGTGCGGATCGACGCATCGTTGAGCGCCGACAACCACAGCCGTTCGATGGGGCCGCGGTAACCGCACAGGTCGATGATCTCGCGGGCGATCAGCTCTCCCTCGCGGTCGGCATCGGTGGCGATGACCAAATGGGTCGCCTTCGCCAGAAGCGCTTTGACGACCTTGAATTGCGTGGCGGTCTTCGGTTTGACCTCGACCCGCCACTGCTGGGGAACGATGGGCAACTGCTCCAGCGACCAGCGCTTGAGCGCCGCGTCATAGACCTCGGGAGCTGCTGCTTCTACGAGATGGCCAATGCACCAGGTGACGGTGACGCCGGAGCCGCTGAGACAGCCTTCACCGCGCTGCGTCGCGCCGAGAATCCGGCCAATGTCTTTGCCCTGGGAGGGCTTCTCGCACAAGAACAGCCGCATGTCAGTCCATCCGATTTCCATGGTTCATTGAGTTGCGGGAATCGAGGATGCCGAACACCACCAAGGGCAGCAGCAAACAAGCCGCATGCGGTGGCGACCACTTTTACGGGATGGGATGGCGGGGACGGGAGTGGCGTTCGGCCGGGGATGTGCGGGCCGGGAGCCGCGATTTTTTGGAGCGCACGGACGCCGGTGGACGTTGATGGAGCTATCCCCTGGGGATAGCTCGCGAGGGCATGGGGGCGACGGACGACTGCCACCGCCCCATGCCGGATCACTTCCTGCGCTTCGGCTCCTTCGGCGCGGTCGGTTCCTGGGCGGCCGGGGGTTTCGGCTGCGCATCCTGCGCGGCCTCTTGCTGCCTGGGGCTGAGGGCTACGGACTCGATGCGGAACGGCAGGATGCCGACGCTGCGCGCGTTGATCTGCCAGGTCTCGCGCGGCTGATCCTCGTTGTCCGTCCAAGGTTCGCGCTCCATCCGGCCGACGACCAGCACGCGCATGCCCTTCTGGTAGAGGTCCTTCCAGTGCGCGGCGTCGCGGTGCCAGATTTCCACCGGCGCCCAGAAGCCGCCGCGATCCTCGAAGGTGCCATCCTTCTTGGGAATGGGGTTGTCGAAATAGACGTTCAGGCGCAGAAGGCGGCTGGGCTCGTCGTTGCCGTTGGGGAACTCCCGGTACTCGGGGGGCGAGCCGATGTTGCCCTCGCCAGAAAAATGCGTACTCATGTTGCAATCTCCGTGGTGGTTGAAATACCCGCACCTGGTCGGTGACGAGCGCGTGCTGGGTTGCCCGGCGCGATCACTGATCGCGCAGTGCGGGTGGGATGGACTTGAGCCGACGCAGGTAAGCGTCTTCCGCCTCGGTGGCCTTGCTGGCACACTCCTGGGCCAGCCTGCCCAAGGTGTGCAACAGGCTGATCTGCATGTTCAGCGTGATGCGCTGCAGCTCGATGGCGTGCAAGTCGGCCAGCAGGTTGACCGGCGTGCTGGTACTCGCCATCAGCTCCTGCCACAGTGCCACGCCCATGGCCGAGCGGTCGTGCTTGCGCCAGCGAAGAAACGCCGTGCCTGCGCCAGTTGTCTGCTGGGCCAGTTCGATGGGGAGCAGGTGGAAGGGATGCCCGAGGGCTTGTTGCAGCACCTGTCGCTGCGCCAAGCCAATCAACTCGTCGCGCATGGCGAAGCACTGGCTGGCCCAGGCCTCCAAGTCCCCTTTACCCTTAAAGGGCTTTAAAAGGCCTTTTTGAGAGGCTGCGTGTTCCAACTGCATGAAGGCTGTCTGTTGCAGAGGGCGGAAGTAGCGGGTGTCGCGGTTTGGGTCGCTCATGCCTGCGCGTCCTCGCCGGCCGTCGCTTCGGGGGCGGCGGCCTCGTCGCTGGGCGATGCGGCTGCGGCAGGACCGTCACCGCGCTGCTGCAGGCCACGGCGCATGATGGGCGGCGCGAACTTCGAGCGGCGCGTGCCCTCCAGCACGTCCGGCGGCATCTCGCCGAACTTTTCCAACGCCGCCCGCGCTGCGGCATTCTTGGCGGCGAAGTCGTCGCGGGTGCAGCCCGAGTAGCGGTACTGCTGGGCCAGCGAGAACAGGCTGCGCAGTGCATGCGCGCCTTCGTTGAGCCAGCGTTCGAGCGTCGAGCGATCGATCAGCGCGGTGTGGTGCGCGAGGATCAGCTTGCGGGCGATATCGTCGTAGTCGGCGAGCAGGTACACGGCGGCAAAGCCGAGCTGCGCATTGACGAACAGCGGCAGCTTGACCGGCTGGACGTTGAGGTTTTCGCCCAGGGTGAGTGCCGGCGGCACGCTCGCCAGGGCCTGGTCCACCTGTTCGCGCAGCGATTGCAGCGTGGCCTTGGTCTGGTCGAGCTTGTCCTCGATGCGGAGCATCCAGAAGTCGCTGTACGGGTCGTCCTGCTCCGAGCCGCGCCGCATCTTGTTCATCTGGGCGATGTAGCCGTTCAGGCCGACGATGCCCGGTCGCCCTTCGGCGGCGGCGCGGCCGTGCCAGATGCGCGAGGCGTGGTGCGTGTGCAGCGTCAGCGACATCGCGCTGCGCAAGGAGCCGAGATTCAGTTGCAGGGGTTCGTTGGTGGTTGCCATGGTGTCCGCTCGTTGTTGGAAAAGAGCGGACAGCTTCGGCAGGTAGCGGAAGGCAGTCAGTCAACAAACCGAAACCCGCCCGTCCCCGGTTCACGGCGCGGTGGGTGCATGCGTCGCGATCTATCCCCTGGGGATAGCGCCATGGAGCGCCAAGGAACGCTGCACACCCGGATCAGCGCGAACAAGGCCGATCCCGCTGCAGGCGATCGAGGCCTGGCGTGCAGCGGTTCGACGTGTAGCCGTCAGTGGAACTATCCCCAGGGGATAGCTCTACTGGAAGCCACCGGCATCCACTTCACCACCTTGCAGGCCCGCTCACTTGCTGGCGAGCAGGTTGCGCAGCCGCTCGATGTGCTGCCTGGCGACTTCTGGCGGCACAGGCTTGCCCTGCGGCTGGGATGGTGGCGGTGCTGGTGGTGGCGGCCGCTCGTTCGGCGCAACGGGCGCCGATGGCGCGTCCTTCTTGGCCCAGGCGTTGAACTCGCCATGGATGGCCCGCTGGATGATGCCGAACAGATACCCTGCAGGATTGCGGATGCCATGGTTGCTGCATCGTGCAGCCCATTCGTCCAGCACGGCCTGCCTCAGCGCAGCATCGACCTGCTGTAGTGCCACCCTCGCACCTGTCTGCTGCTCTGCCTTCAGTTCCGCGAAGCGTTTGGGCCATTGCAGGTCGCCCAGCGCGCGCGCATGCGCTTGTGCCTGCGCGGTAGTACGTACTTCATTAATACGACTACTACGTACTGTACGGGCCTGCTTCGGATTCCGAAGAGAGGCGTCTGGCGCGGGTTTCGACCCTGCTTCGGATTCCGAAGTGGGATCGTCAGGATTCCGAAGAAGGCTCGTCGCCCCTTCTTCGGATTCGTGCGTGGCGTCCTCCTGTGGATAACTTTCGTGCGCCCCGACGCCCTGGCTGGCGAGGCGTTCGGCCAGGACTTGCAGCCTCGATGGCAGGGTGCGCCCGGCCAGCATCGGGTCTTCGCCGATTTCCTTGAGGGTGTGCAGGCCTACGATCTGCACGGCTTTGGCCGAATGGCCGAGCGCTTGGCTGACGAGTTGCAGGTAGTCCGGGTCGAGCTGCATCGCTTCAAAGGGGGTCAGCGGCTCGTCGTGCAGGACATAGAGGTTGCCGAGGATGCGGCCGGTCTTGGCGTCGCGCCGTCGCCGCACCAGGCTCAGCCATCGAGTCAGCCGCAGCAGCGTCAGTGCTCGCGCCACGGTTTCGTGCGAGGCTTGCCCGGCGCAGGGCATCGACGCCAGCCAGGGCCGAAGCTGTTCATACGTCGGGAACGCCGTCACGCCATCGTCGTTGAGCATCAGCCGGAAGACCTGCCAGGCATTGCGCTCCAGCGGCGTCAGGCGGCGGTCGAGGAACAGCCGTCGCGGTACGGTCTCGTGCCGGTTGCCGCTGAACAGGAAGGCATCGCCAGACGCCGGACCAGTGGGCATCGCGACAGGTGTAGGTGTGGGCGGGGGCGCGTCGGCGTTGGGCTTGGGCACAAGGTCTTTCAGCGCAGCGTCGAACAGGTCTGCGAGTGCGATGGGGCCACGACGTGGTGCGGTGTCGTCCACGGCCATGGTTAACCCAATCCTTGATCGACCCAGCTCTTGATCGAAGCCCAGACCACCGACAGAGGCAGCGACATGCCTTCGGCGAGGTCCATGGCGGCATCGAGGATGGAGGTTTCGTCTTCGAGATCGACGTTCCTGCTGCTGGTCACGGCCTTCCATTGCCGCCACAGCTCCGTGTCCTGCTTCTCGTCCAGCACGGGATGGCGACCCTTGCGCTTGGGCAGGCCGAGGATTTCGCGGCGAAGCGCCACTTCCTGGTGGGTCAGGCCGTAGAAGCGGCTGACCATTTCGGTGCTCGCGCCGAGGCGCAGCATGCGATCGACCGTGGCGATCTCCTTCTCCACATCCTGCGCCTGCCTGAGCAGACGCCGGAGCACTTCGCGGTTGACCGTCACCGAGCACCACGAGACGTTGGCGTTGGCCAGCACGCTGATCAGCGCGGGATGCTTGAGGGCGTCCAGCTCTTCCTCGCCAAACCCCATCAGCTTGCAGCGGCGCAGTTGCCCATTGCGCAGGTCATAGAGGGCCTGGGCGATGACGGCCTGGTTGAGTGGGTGTGGTGCGGACATGCTGGTCTCCCTCGGTCACGTTCCAGGGTCCGCAGCGCCGGCGTCCAGGTCGAGCAGACGGCGGGCCAGCCGCAGCAGCCGGAACAGCTTGACCAGTGCGGTGTCGCTCAGTCGCCGGGTTGCGTCGCCTTGTCCGTGCAGCAACGCCGACAGGTCGATGACGAATTGCCTGTTATCCAAGCCGACGTCGGCGGGCTGCTGACCGGCCATGCATGCCAGCAGCGCCAGGACGGCACGGCCCAGCGGCTCCAGGTCTTGGGCGTGGGCACGGCAGGCGAAACCGATGCCGTCTGGACGGTCATCGATGCACTCGTCCAGGCGAGCCTCGCCCGCGATCTCGCGGGCGAACTGCGCGACGTGGATGCGCAGGCGCTCGGGCGTGTCCAGGCTCGCGTCGATGTGCCAGACGTCGGAAATCGGGTAGAGACCGCCTGCTTGGACGGGAATGGACTGCAAGACGTTGGCCGAGAAATCGGGCAGCGCATCCCCCAGCTCGTCGGCGACCATCCGCTGAATGGATTGCAGCCGCTCCGTCGTCGGTGCAGGCGAAACGATGTGCCCCTGCAGCCGATCACCAGGAGCAGCCATGGGGCTTCCTGCGGGTGAGCCGTCCGACCCTGAGCCGCCCTCGCGCTCGCGCGACCCAGGTGTGGTTGCCGGCGTCGGGGCCGATGGGGCCGGCGCCGCGGGCGGGCGTGCCATGGTGTCAGGCTCAGGCAGCGTGGGGGGTGCCGTTGGTGGGGTCGGATCGCTGACCAGGGCGCGATGGCGGCTTTCGGATTCGGTGAGGTCGAGCGCCAGTACGTCGTAGTCGATGCCGAGCAGTTCGGACATTTGGCCGATCAGCTCGTCCTGCACGCGCTGGGGGGCGAACTCGTCGGCCTGCGTGTCGAACTGCGACAGCACCTCCTGAAAGAAGTCATCGAAGTCCTGTACCAGTAGTGTGCGGCCTTTGGCGTAGCGCTCCCACGCGAGCATGCAGGCCTTGCGCATGACCGACAGGCGTTCGACCTGGTGGCGGCCGAGCCCGCCATAGAGCACGGTCGGGATCGCCGGCAGGAGGTAGCGCACCGCGTCGTTCATCCGGCTGATGTGCGACTGCTGGACCGGGAAACCATCGGCGGCGAGGCGGCGTGCCAGTTCGGACTGGCTCAGGGCGGCGCCGCTTTCCTGCTCGTAGAACTCGCGCGCCTTCTCGACGCCGAGGGCGCGCTCGATGAACGTCAGGCCTCCACGCAATTCGTTCTCGGCCAGGTGGCCGGTCAGCATGACGACTTCGCCGCGGCTGGGCCACGGCCGGAACAGGCACGATATGCGAAAGAACCGCTCGTCCTTGGTCTCCGACCACAGTTCGCGCAGGATCGCCAGGCGCGTGTTGCCGCCGTTGCGAATGATGTAGTGGTCCTCGCCCGGGCGCCGGGTGATCGCCGGGGCTGCGTCCAGGCCGCGCTCGCGGATGGACGCCTTGATGTCCTCGTAGGCCGGGTTGCGCTTCTTCCTGGGATCGTGGTCGTAGGGGCGCAACTGGTCCAGGGTCACGACCATGGGCGTGTCGGCGATCGGGTCGCTCAAGGCCGAGGTGGACGGGCCGCTGCGCTCGAACCCGGCCGCGAGCAGCTTGCCGGCCATCTGCTGGGAGGTCATTTCAGCCATGGCGGCCTCCCTGCACTGGGGACCGGGCCTCGCGCTCGGCGCGGCGGATCTGCGCGCGGGCGTTGAGGGCGGCCCGGTGGTCACTGGCCGTCGAACTGGTGTAGATCGCGGCGCAGCCGGCCTTGGTGAATTTGAGGTGGCCGCCCGGCGTGCGCTTGACGTGCCAGCCCTCGCCGACGGCGAATTCGATCAGGGCGCGCAGCCGCTTATGGCCTCGGGCCAGTTCATGTGCGCTCGCCATGGGGCCTCCCGGTATCCAGAGGAAATGGCGGGCGGCCGGACACCGTGGCAAATCGGTGCTGCCATTGCGGGAACAGTTCGCCGGCGAGGCCGCGGATGGTGTCGAGCGCGGCGGGGGCGACTCTGCCCGGTGGCTGGCGGTATTCGACCCGATGCACTGGCAGGCCGCGCGTCGCGGCGCGCGGATAGGCTTCGATGGCCGGCACGTCGGTGGTCAGCACGCGGATGCCGGCGTGGTCCTGGAACAGGTCGCGCAAGGCCTGTTGGATCAGCCGGGCGTTCGCCGACACCGGGTGGACCCTGTTGATGAGCAGATGCAGCGGCGGCGGCTCAATGCCCAGGTGCCGGTACGGAGCGATGTCCTCCAGCAACTGCATGGTGCCGCGCCGCAGTTCGCGGGCGGCGAGGATTTCCGGGGTCACGGGTGACAGCGCGAGATCGGAAGCGAGCACCGCCATCTCCAGCGTCACCGAACGCGCGCCCTGGGTGTCGATCAGCACCAGGTCGTAGAGAGGAGCCAGCATGGGCAGCAGGTGCCGCAGCCGCAGGCGCCCATCCGGCGCGTGCAGCAACAAGGTGCTCAGCTCGCCCCGGTGGTCGTTGGACAGCACCAGGTCCAGACCCGTAATGATCGTGCGGGACACGAGCTGGCCGAGGTCGCGCTCGTTGAAGGCCAGCAGCTCATAGATGCCACCAGGCGCACGGTGTCCCAGTTCGTAGTAGGACGACAAGGTGGGCTGCACGTCGAGATCGAGCAGCAGCACGCGCAGCCCCGCGTCGGCGACGAGCCCGCCCAGGTTCGCGGCAGTGGTGGTCTTGCCGACGCCACCTTTCGTTGAAATGATGGATACAACCTGCATGGCGTTCTCCGTGTGAGGATGGAAGGTCCGCGGGAGAATGGGTCAGGCCCGGTTGTTGACGCGCTCGGCGATCCACTGATCGATTTCGATGGAATCCCAGCCGACGGCGCGCACACCCAGGCGCAGCGCCTTGGGGAACTTGCCCGCGCGCATCAGGTTGTAGAGGTGGGCGCGCTTGAAGCCGGACTTCGATTCGACTTCTTCCAAGCGCAGGATGCGGCGCTCGTTGGGCGGCAGAACAGGTGTTTGCGACATGGTGGTCACTCCTGAACGCTCAGTGGCGTTTGTTGGCGTGACCTCTATTCAATAGACATGGCTACGGAAAGACATTGCAAATGCAATCTCCGCGACTGCACATACAAGCTGGCAATCCTCAGAGGGTGGCGCTATGCAGCCGGCGTCTGGCCGTGGCGAACTTGCCGTTCAACGTCCGCTCGGCGATCCCCATGACGCCGTGGTGATGGGCGACCAATGCGCTTACGACAGCCTCTTGCGTTTTGAAGCTGGAGTACGGTGTGCCCGAGGGCGATTGGCCGAGCATCAGCTCCAATATGCCGCCGATGATGTTCAGGTAGGTGGCTTCGGCCCGATCACTGATTGGGTACTGCGCGCAGGCCGGGATGATTTTGGACTGTTTGAGCAGTGCGTCGTGCTTGTCTTGCAGCTCGCGGAGTTGGCGCTTGGACTGCTCCAGGGCAGATTTGAGGGCCAAGCGCTCGACCAGCATGGCCTGCCCGGTTTCCAGAGAGATGGAGGGATGGGCGATGCGCTCGCTGCGCGAGAAGAGAAAGCCGGGGCGCTGTTCGGGGTAGTGCTGGCGCATCCAACGCTTCAGATCGACGTGACGGACAGTGAGATCAGGGGAGTCGATCAGCGCGGTGTCGTGCGTCGTGATGCCGTTCCTCCCGAAAGGAAGTTCCGCATTGAGGATGCCATCGTAGATGCGTTCGGTATACAGCCTCAGCTCACCCCAACGTGGGCAATCCAACGACTGTGGCAGGTTCCTTGACGACGAGACCGAAGTGAGGATGACATGCTCAAACCGCAGAAGCCCAGCCCACCGGAGGGAGGCTTCGATCGGACGATAGAACACCTTCGATGCTGGTGCATTGTGGTTCATGCTCCCATCTCCTTCCAGGAGAACTACATGGCCGACTCCTTTGGCGCCAACCTCATGGCCGGGCAGTTGTCTGTGGATGAAGCGAGTCCCGAGTCTCGCTTCTTCATGAGCCCTGAGCACTTTTCAGTAGCTCAAGTCAGTGGTAGCCGCCATGTGCTCAATGTGTAAGAATCCGTGAGTGGTAGGTTGATCGGTCCTGTCGCTGATCAACACGAAGAATGGCGCTCACACTGGCAGCGTCATGCGTTACCGCAATCTCATCAAGAGCAATTTGTCATGGTGTGATACCCCTGCGGTTTCACAGGGCGCAATAGGCGCGCAGTGGCTTCTAGATGCCAAGGCAGGCGTACTGATCCCGAGCCTGTCATGCGTTCCCAGGTATCCTGATATACCGATAAAGAATCGCGCATCCAGTCCCAGTGACAAGCGTATGGGTTCTTCCCGCGCAACTTGCGCAGACGGGTATGGGTGGTCGCTTCTGCAGCGAGCCGGTGTGCCGAACAGCTCAGGCACGGCGAGAGCCATGCAGTCCAACCTTGGTCGCCGGGAGGCGCTAACGACGACAGGCGTCTGCCGCCAGACAACAACCGCGTCGAGAGGCAAATTCGTCCAGTGGCACTTCAAAGGGCGAACCAGTTGTTCGTCGGTAGCTTGCGTGCCGGTCAGCGCGCTGTTTCGGTGATGAGCCTGGTGCGCTCGGCTCGGCCCAACGGGCATGACCTCTATGCGGACTTGCGTGACGTGCTCGAATGCCTTTCGACGCAGCTAGCCAAGCATATGGAAAGGTGATCATTGGTGAGTTCGAGACCACCGTAGCCGGCGATGAACGAGGTGTGGGGACGATGCGCTGAGGAGGTGTCCTTGGACCTTACTGGAAGTTTCTGGACGAACTTGTTGCCGAGGGTGAAAAATGAGGCTACAATTAAGGTCTTCGCTAGTCAAGCCAGCGAAGAAAGTGATTGGGAAACAACGGCTTACGGTCTTAGTAAACGTCTCGTTTCCCGCTCCATAATATTCGTTAGATCAATAGTTGAGCGGCACGGGTCGCGAGCTGGAGCGCCAGCCCGGTCGGATCACGTTCCCGCTCCATGTATTCATTAAGTGAGTAGCAGGCCAACGGGTCGCGAGCTGGAGCGCCAGCCCGATCGAATCACGTTCCCGCTCCCTATTCGCCTCCCCCCATTTCTCATGCCAATCAGCGGTTTTTCTGCTCCCTCGCGGTGTATGCCGTTAGCAGGCATTGAATTTTTCTGCGTAGGCCGCATGTAACTGTTTTCCCTTATTTCTCCTCAGGCGTTATCGAAACGCCGTGAGCGACCGACTGACGACAGGTGCGTTCGATGGCAGAACCGGCGCTGTCCATCCGTGGATTGACCAAGGTCTACGGCAATGGCTTCAACGCCCTCAAGGGCATCGATCTGGATGTGCCCGAGGGCGATTTCTTTGCAATGCTTGGCCCGAACGGCGCCGGCAAATCCACGACCTTGGGCATCGTTTGCTCGCTGGTGCAGAAAACCGCCGGCCAGGTGAAGATCTATGGCATCGACATCGACCGAGATTTCGCCAAAGCCAAGTACAATCTGGGCGTCGTGCCGCAAGAGTTCAATTTCAGTCAGTTCGAGAAGGTCGAGGATATCGTCCATTCCCAGGCGGGCTACTACGGCATGCCGATGCGCGAAGCCAGGCCGCGTTGCAACCAACTGCTCAAGGATCTGGGGCTGTGGGATAAGCGCAACGGCCCGGCACGCATGCTCTCCGGCGGCATGAAGCGTCGTCTGATGATCGCTCGCGCCCTGATTCATCGCCCGCGCCTGCTGATTCTCGATGAGCCTACCGCCGGTGTCGATATCGAACTGCGCCGCAGCATGTGGGAGTACATGCAGCGCATCAATCGTGAAGAGGGTACGACCATTATCCTCACCACGCACTATCTCGAAGAAGCCGAGAGCCTGTGCCGCAATATCGCCATCATCAACCGTGGCGAAATCGTCAAGAACACCTCGATGCGACAGTTGCTCACCGAGCTCGATACCGAGGCGTTCCTGCTCGATCTGGCTCACCCGACGAACGAATTGCCGGTGGTCGAGGGCTTCGATATCGCACGGGTCGACGGCGGGCAATTGGCGTTGTCGGTCAAGAAGGGCCAGCACCTCAATGATGCCTTCGCCCAACTCTCGGCTCAGGGTGTGGAGGTCGTTTCGATGCGCAACCGCGCCAACCGTCTCGAGGAGCTGTTCGTGTCGATGGTCGAAGGCGACAATGCCAAGGCCGAGGCGCAACGCGCCGCCAGGGAGGCCGAGCATTCATGAACCCGATGCAGATTCTGGTCTCGCTGTGGACCCTGGTCATCAAGGAAGTGCGCCGCTTCACGCGTATCTGGCCGCAGACGCTGCTGCCGCCATCGATCACCATGACCATGTACTTCATCATCTTCGGCAATCTGATCGGCTCGCGGATCGGCGAGATGGATGGCTTCAGTTACATGGCCTATATCGTGCCCGGACTGATCATGATGTCGGTGATCACCAACAGCTACTCCAACGTCGCCTCGTCGTTCTTCTCCAACAAGTTCCAGCGCTCGATCGAGGAGATGATGGTATCACCGATGCCCAACTGGGTGATTCTGGCCGGATTCGTATTCGGCGGCATGGCGCGCGGGCTGGGCGTGGGATTGATCGTTACCGTGGTATCGCTGTTCTTTACCGATCTTTCGCTGCGTCATCCGCTGATCACGCTTGGGGTGGTGATCATGACCGCCACGCTATTCTCCATCGGCGGCTTCATCAATGCGCTGATGGCCAACAAGTTCGATGATATTTCCATCGTGCCGATCTTCGTGCTGACGCCGCTGACCTACCTGGGCGGGGTATTTTACTCCATCGATATGCTGCCGGATTTCTGGCAGGGTGTGTCGATGGTCAATCCCATTCTCTACATGGTCAACGCCTTCCGCTATGGCATTCTCGGGGTGTCCGATATCCCGGTGATGGGCGCGCTGGTAGCGATCGGCATCTTCATCGTCGCCTCCTTCCTCCTAGCGCTGTGGATGTTGGAGCGGGGGAAGGGCATCCGCAGTTAAAGGAACGACCATGGCCATTGATCGACCCGATACCTTGAAGAATGCCCCGCTGGGGCGCGAGTCCGCCTATCCCGAGCGTTACGATCCGGCGCTGCTGTTTCCCATCGCACGCGCCGCCAACCGTGCGCCGCTGGGGATAAGCGACGATGCGCTACCGTTCGTCGGCGAGGACGAATGGCATGCCTTCGAGCTCTCGTGGCTAGACCCGAAGGGCAAGCCGGTCGTCGCGGTGGCTCGCTTTCGCTTGCCGGCGACCTCACCGAACCTGATCGAATCCAAATCGTGGAAGCTATATCTCAACGGATTCAACCACGCTCGCTTCACGGATCGCGACGAGGTGCGCCGGACACTGGCGCATGATCTCTCCGCGGCCGCCGGTGGCGAGGTCGGCGTCACTCTGCTGGATGTCGACGACGAGGTATTGATGCCGCGACGCCTGCCCGGCGATTGCATCGATGGGCTGGATGTCGAGATTCGCGATTACACACCCAACCCGGATCTACTGCGTGCCGGTGACGAAATCGTCGAGGAGAGCCTTAATTCGCATCTGCTCAAATCCAACTGCCCGGTCACTGGTCAGCCGGACTGGGGAAGCGTGCTGATTCGTTATCGTGGACCCAGGATCGACCGCGAAGGGCTGCTGCGCTATCTGGTGTCCTATCGTCAGCATCAGGATTTTCACGAGCACTGCGTCGAGCATATCTTCACCGACCTGATGGCGCGTATACGCCCCGAGCAGCTGTTGGTGCTAGCGCGCTATGTGCGGCGCGGCGGGCTCGACATCAGCCCATGGCGCGCCACGCCGGGCGAGCGCCCGCCCGAGCCGCTGCGGCTGGCTCGCCAGTGAGCGCGTTGGGTAGAATGTGAGAAATATTCTTATTTGAACGGAGCCAGCCGATGGATGCGATGACACTGCTGCACGAACGCAACTCGATGGGCAAGCTGATGGGGCCGGCCCCCGATCGGGAGCAGCTCGATGCGCTCTATCGTGCCGCGCTGCGCGCGCCGGATCACAAGGAACTGACGCCCTGGCGCTTCATCGAGTTTTCGGGCGAGGGGATCGACCGCCTCGGTGAGCTGTTCGCCGAAGCCGAATATCAGGCCAACCCGCATATCGACGAGGGCACGCTGGACGCGATACGCAAGAAGCCCAAGCGCGCGCCGATGATCATCGCCGTGATCGCCAGGATCGTTCCCGATCAGCCCAAGGTGCCGCGTATCGAACAGCTTCTCTCCGCCGGCTGCGCCGCGCATGGCATTCTGCTGGCGGCACATGCGCAGGGCTTGGGCGCCATGTGGCGTACCGGTAGCTTCGCCTTCGACAAGGTGGTGCGCAAGGGGCTGGGTTTGGGTGAGCACGACGAGATCGCCGCCTTCATCTACCTTGGCCAGCCGGGCGGGCGATTGAAGCGCTTGGCCGAGCGCGACCCAGCCGATTTCGTCGAGCGCTGGGATTGATCGTGGCTCGCGAGATCGGTGTACCGCATCCGCGCCTGCCGTTGCCTGGAGTGGGGCAGGGCGATGACCTGGCCGCGTTCCAGCAGTGGCTTGCCGAAGCCATCCCGCTGGTCGGCCATCTCGGCCTGGACGGCATGCAGTGGCAGGGCGATGCGCTGGTCTGGGAGCTACGAATTGGCCCTAATCTGAACGACAAGGGCACCGGCTTCGGCGGCTCGCTAGCTGCGCAGACCACCTTGATCGGTTGGTGTTGGGCGACCTTATGGCTACGTGCCCACGGGCGCCTTCAGGATGTCGTGGTCGCCAGGGCCAGCCAGCGCTTTCTCGCCCCGGTCACCGGTGACTACCGTCTGGAATGCGTGCCGCGCGATGGCGATGGCCCCGACCGCCTGGATGCCCGCCTGCAAACGCATGGCAAAGGGCGTATTGCCCTGATCCAACGGCTCTATACCGGCGATACCCTGTGCCTTGAAGCCGAGGGCGATTATGCCGTTCTACCGGCCCAGCCGCCGTCCTGACAGTAAAAACGGCTTGCAATCACGGGCTTAGCTAGCTACCATCTGCGCCGTTCTCAGGGTGCCAGACGCGCCTTGAGGGCGACAATGTGGAGAGGTGTCCGAGTGGTCGAAGGAGCACGCCTGGAAAGTGTGTAAGTCGAAAGGCTTCGAGGGTTCGAATCCCTCCCTCTCCGCCAAAGAATTTAGAAGGGGAATCAAGCTTAGCTTGGTTCCCCTTCGTCGTTTCTGGCGTATGGGAACGTTCTTTGGATGGTCGGGGATATCAATCGGAACAGCCAAGGGAAATACGAAAAGAATGTTAGGAGTCCTGATGCGGCTTATCTCGGCCATCGCTGAGGCGGGCGTGGACATGCTGCATCATCCCGACGCGAACATGGGCACTATGATACTTGGCATGCAGATCCGGCGCCATCGAGTCGATACTTGAGATACGAAGGAGTACGCCCTAGCCCATGCAATGGGTAGGGCGGGAACCGATTGCACTGTAAGCGAAAAGCAATGTACTCGGCGATGCCACGCTGGATGCTGTGAGGGCGTCGTTTTGCTTGGGCGCCGTGGGCCAAGGCTACTGCGACTGCCCCATCTCGTGCTGGGCGGCGAGGGCGAGGAATGCGGAGCGGCTGAGGTGACGCGCCTTGGCGTAATCGTCGATCCGGGCGACCAGCGATTCGGACAGACTGACATTGACGCGCACGGCGCGGGTGCTAATCCGCGACAGGTCGATGTCGAGCAGCATCCAGTAGCCGCCTTGGAAGCGTTCGTCAGCTTGCCAGTCTTCCGGCGCCGACGGCACGGGAATGGGCAGATCCTCGCCGTCGAAATGCACTTCGACAGCCTCTTGGGCCATGCGCGGCAGATCGGCCATGTCATCCGCGGCGGAAAAGCAGCCGGGAAAGTCGGGAAAGGTAATGCCGTAGGCGCTGTCGGCATCCTTGTGAACGTATACGGGATAGAGCATGGTTACCTCCAGGCCCAGCCAGCTTGACGATAGATATTGCGCAGCGTGCCGGTGGCGATGTCCTTGCGGGGATGGGGCACGACGACATGGCCGGGGTAGCTGGATGCTTGAACTTGCGGTGATCGCCCTTGCCGCCGACGTGTTGTCAGCCTTCGGCCTCCAATCGTTTGATGACGTCTGCGCTTTTCATGTTGTGTAGTTTTGCGCAAACACAGTTGTGTTGCAAGGCTTGGGTGGGTCAGTCCTGGCTCACGATGCGAGCAACTGATCGTCCTGTTCGGCGGCGGTACGAAGAAATGTCAGCAGGCCGATATCGATAGCGCCAAGAGATGCTGCGCGATGAATACAAGCGCCCTATCGCGATTGCGGTAGGGCGTTTCTCGTTGGGTCAGCGGTCGAATCCGGCACGAGGTAGCGCCATGCGCCGCTGGCGTGACATCGCTTACTGGGGCTTCACGGCCGTTGCCGTCACTTCCAGCAACGTGCCCTCGCCGAGATCGGCGACACCGACGGTGGCGCGTGCCGGTAGATGCTCAGGGTCGAACCAGTCGGTCCAGACGCGATCCATCGATTGCTTCAGGCTCAGGTCGGCGACGAACACCGTGGCGGAAACGACCAGCGATCTATCGGTTCCCGCTGCGTCGAGATAGGTCGCGAGTTTATCGAGTACCTGGCGGGTCTGGCCGGCCATGTCCAGCGACATGTCGTCGGCGACGATGCCGCCGAAAAACACGAAGCCATGGGCTTCGACGGCGCGGTGCATGATGGGCGTGCGTATATAGCGCTGAGGCATGACGGTTGGCTCATGAAAATGGTGAGCCGAACGCTACCAAGCCATACCCATCATGAATAATACCAATACTGAGCAGACCTATGTGGCGATGTTATAGGTCATGTGGCTAGCCTGGCATGATGCTGGCGAAACAGCGCGATGAAGTCCTGAGCCAGCCGCGAGCCGGGTTGGTCCCGCGGCGTGAGCAGCGCGAAGTCCTCGCCGATAGCCGGCGTAAAAGGCCGCAGTGCGAGTGACTCGGTACCGAAGGCGCGCGCGCTGATCGGGTCGAGAATGGCCAGCCCCAGGCCGTGACCGACCAGCCTCGTCGCTTGCAGGGCCAGAGAGACTTCCAGGCGCTGACGCGGACGAATGTCGGCGCGCTCCAGCAGCCGATCCAGCGCCATGCGTAGTGGATCGTGAATCTCGAAACAGATCAGGCATTCGCCGGCCAGATCCGCCAGCGTGATCTCTGTCTTCTCGGCGAGCGGATGGCATGCGGGCAACACGCAGAGGCTATCGAGTCGGAAGAATGCCTGATCCACACGATCGTCGCTCTCGGCGACGATGGCGAAACCCACATCGCAGCGCTGGGTGATCACCTCCTCGATCACCTGTTCGGAGCGGTAGGTCGACAGCTCGATGTTGGCGTCGGGATGATCCGGCACGAAATCGGCCAGCACATCGGGCACGAACGTCATGCCCAGCAGCGGCATGGCGCTGATGCGCAGTCCACCGATTTCGCGTTCGCGGATGCGCCGCGCCGTCTCTCGCAGATGATCGACGCCGGTCCATACGCGGGCCACTTCGCGGTAGAAAAGACGTGCCTCGGGCGTCGGCACCAGGCGTCCCTTGATGCGTTCGAAGAGAGCGAAACCGATATCGTGCTCGAGCTGCTTGAGTAGGCGCGTGACGCCGGGTTGGGCGGTCAGCATGCGTTGTGCGGCAGCGGATACCGTTCCGCACTCCATGACGTGCTTGAATGCGACGACCTGGCGATCGCGGAGATGGGGCGTGGGCATAACGTGTCGGCATGGCCTGGCTAATTATTGATATTGGATCATATAGCCCGAGCCTCGCTATCGTCGAATGGTCATTCGATGAGAGCGAGCAGGCATGCAGCGGGATTTTCTGATCATTGGCGGTGGCGTGGTAGGCATGGCGGTGGCCTATGGGCTGGCGCGTGCCGGCCAGCGCGTCGGCGTACTCGACGAGAGCGACGATGCGCTACGCGCTTCGCGCGGCAATGCCGGCCTGGTCTGGATGCAGGGCAAAGGCGTGGGCATGCCGCGCTATGGCGAACTGAGCCTGGACTCCTGCCTCGCCTGGCCCGCGTTCGCCTCGGAGCTGACCGCACGTACCGATGTGGACATCCAGCACGAATGTCGTGGTGGGGTGGATCTCTGCTTCGATGCCGATGAAGCCGCAGCGCGTTGCCGCGAGTACACCGCCCTGCAGGGTGCCTCGCCACGCCTGGCCAGCGATTTCCGCTGGCAGTATCTCGATCGCGCTGCGCTCATGGCGCACTTGCCGGGGCTGGGCGAGGGCGTGCATGGCGGCACCTGGTCACCCCACGATGGCCACTGCAATCCGCTGTATCTGCTGCGGGCATTGTATGCCGCCTGCCGAACGCTGGGTGTCGACATCCGTCCCGCCACGCCGGTCAGCGAGATCCGAGCGCTCGGCGCCGGCTTCAGTGCGCGAACGGCCATGGGAAGTATCGAGGCGGAGCGCATCGTCATCGCAGCCGGGCTCGGCGCGCATACGCTGGCCCCGATGCTTGGGCTATCCGGCGCGGTGCGCCCGGTACGCGGCCAGGTGTTGATCACCGAGCGCCAGCCCATCGTGCCCCAGTTACCCACCCCGCAGCTGCGCCAGACGGCGAGTGGCGGTTACCTGATCGGTGATACCCACGAAGACGCCGGTTTAGACAAGGGCGTGACGCTGGAAATGATCCAAGTGCTGGCCGAGAAAGCGGTGCGCATCTACCCCGCCCTGAAGGATACGCGCCTGGTCCGGGCCTGGGGCGCGCTGCGCGTGATGACGCCGGATGGCTACCCGCTCTACGAGGCGTCCGCGACGCATCCCGGCGCTTATAACCTCAACTGCCATAGTGGCATCACGCTGGCGGCGTTTCACGCCGGCGCCCTGTCGCAAGCGATTCTCGACGATCGTCTCGGTCGGGACTATGCCCAATTCTCGGGAGCGCGTTTCGATGTTCCAGCGTATTGATATCGCTCTGGCGCGCCCGCAGGCCAGGGGCGTCGACATCTGGATCGATGGCAGGCGGCACCGTGTGCCTGAAACGCTATCGGTGGCTGGCGCCGTGCTGCTGGTGGAAGGTTGGCGAGGCTATCGTCGCCACGCTGACGGCAGCGACAGGGCGCCGCTGTGCATGATGGGCGTATGTCACGATTGCCTGATCACCATCGATGGCCAGAGCAACCGGCAAGGCTGCCTGGAACGCGTCGTCGAGGGCATGCGCATCGAGCGCCAGAGGGGACATGGCCATGATTGAGACCCATCGCAGCGAAGTGGCCATCATCGGCGCCGGCCCGGCGGGCATGGCCGCCGCCGTACGTCTGGCCGATGCGGGATATCGCCCGGTGGTGTTCGACATGGCTGCCTCGCCAGGGGGGCAGATTTACCGTCAGCTCAGCGAGCCGCAGGTCGGCCGCGAGATCATGGGCGACGATTACACGCGCGGCCAATGTCTGCTCGATGCCTTTGCGCGCGCCGGGATCGATTATCGTCCCAACAGCCGGGTGTGGTGGGCCGGTCGCGAGGCCTCGGGATTCTCGCTCGGCGTCCTGGTGAATGGTGCCACGCAGCAGTGGCATACCGATCGCCTGATCGTGGCCAGCGGGGCCATGGAGCGTGGCTGGCCTTTCCCCGGCTGGCAGTTGCCAGGTGTCATGAACGCCGGCGCGGCGCAGATCCTGCTCAAGCAGGGGGCCATGCTGCCGTCATGCGCGCCGACTCTCGCCGGCAGCGGCCCCTTGCTGTATCTGCTGGCCTGGCAATACCTGCGCGCCGGACGGCCGCCTCGATCGATACTCGACACCTCGCCTGCCAGACGTTACGCCAGCGTTCTGGGTCAACCCCGGCGGGCCTGGCACGGGCGCCGCTATCTTGCCAAAGGCCTGCGCATGATGACGGCGCTCAAGCGTGCCGGCGTCCCCATTCATCAGGGTGTCGATGCTCTGCAGGCATGCGGCGGCAATGCACTCGAACGCGTGAAATTTCGCTGGCACGGCGAATGGCATGCCCAGCCAGCCGATCTCCTGCTGACCCATTTCGGCGTCGTGCCCGAGCCTCAGTTGGCGCGCAGTCTCGGGCTCGAGCATCGCTGGCATCACGGGCAGCAATGCTTCCTCCCTCAGCGAGATGCCGCGCTGACGGCAGAGCCCAATCTGTGGATCGCCGGAGACGGCGGCGGCATCGGCGGTGCGCTCAATGCCGAACGGGAAGGGCAGCTGGCGGCGCTGTCGCTGATCGAGCAATCGACGGGCGACGGCGGAACGGATAAGCACGCGCTAATCCAGGCCCGCCGGCGCGATCTTGCCGCGCGGCCCCTGCTGGAGCGGTTGTTTCGACTACCTACCGACTGGCTGAGGCGGCAGCCCGGCGACACTGTGATATGCCGTTGCGAAAGCGTCACGCGAGTGGCGCTGGATCGGGCGATCGAGCAAGGCGGTGCCGGGCCCAACCAGCTCAAGGCGTTCACGCGTTGCGGCATGGGCCCTTGCCAGGGCCGCCAATGCGGCGAGAGCGTCACCCGGTTGCTGGCGGCGCGCCTGGAGTTGCCTTTCGACGCCATCGGCCATTACCACGTTCGCTCGCCGATCCACTCCGTCACGCTGGGTGAATTGGCCGGCCTGACCCACGAGCAAACCCAGCAGCAATGATGTTCCACGTTCAGCGACAACAACAAATGAGGTAACGACAATGCGAATGTCACCGTTCATCGGCACACTGATCTCGGCCTTGCTAGGTAGCCAGGTAGCCCTGGCGGACGAAGAGCCACTGCGTATCGGCGTGGATATTCCCTACGCGCCTTATCAGTACAAGCTACCCGATGGCACCATCACCGGCTTCGAGGTGGAACTCATCGAAGCGGCCTGTGAGCGCATGCAGCGCGAGTGCGAATGGGTCGAGCAGCCGTGGAGCGGGATCATCCCCGCGCTGCTGGCGCGCAAGTTCGATCTCATCGCCTCGGCGATGAACATCACCGATGAGCGCGCCGAGCAGGTGCGGTTCTCCGATCCCTACTATCAGGTGCCATCGGTGTGGGTGGGCCAGCAGAGTGGCGAATGGAACCCGGAGAGCGAACTGGCGGGCGCGATTATCGGCGTTCAGCAGGGGACCATTCAGGATGAATACGTGACCCAGTTCTACCCTGACGCGACGATTCGCCGGTATGGCGATTCCGGGGCGGTCGTCAACGACATGCATGCGCAGCGTCTCGATCTGGTCTTCACCGCGTTTCCGCTGGCGCAGGAAACGCTACTGGACGACGAGCGATTCAAACGTGTCGGCGAACTGATCACTGGCCCCGAATCGATCTATGGGCCGGGAATCGGCGCCGCGTTTCGTCCGCGCGACGCTAAACTCGTCGCATCCTTCAATGCCGCAATGGCAGAGCTCAAGCAGGACGGCACCTTCGCTGCGCTGCATGAGAAATACCTCGGCGAATGACAGCGAGCGGCAGAGGCGAGGCGCTAGCGTCTCGCCAAACCTGCCTGTCGCTGGCCGTCGCGTACCGAGCGCCTTGGCCGGTTATGCGCGGTGTATGCGATCATCTTCGGCATGGATGGCGGTATGCAGCTGGCCATCCTTGTCGCGCCAGGCGCGATACATGCCGGGGGTATTGAAGACGAGCCGTGTCTCGCCGTCGGGTGCTATGGCGATCACGCCGCCCTGGCCACCCAACGCTTTCAATTCCCCATGGACGACTTGCCGGCAGGCCTCAAAGAGGTCGACGCCAAGATAACGGCAGCGTGCGGCGATGTCGTGCGCCACGGCGGCGCGAATGAAGTATTCGCCGTGGCCAGTGGCCGAGATAGCGGCGCTACGGTCGTCGGCCCAGGTACCGGCGCCGATCAGTGGCGTGTCGCCCACGCGACCATAACGCTTGTTGGTGATGCCTCCCGTCGATGTGGCGGCGGCGACATGCCCGTTACGATCCAGTGCCACGGCGCCGACGGTGCCGAATTTATGCTCGGTACGGCCGGGTTCGAGATTCACTGGACCGCCTTGCTGTTTCTGATCCTGCCATTGCCGGCGACGCAGCGGGGTATCGAACCAGTCGTTGCTGACTAGGGGCAGCTGCCGGTCGGCCAGGAAACGATCGGCGCCCTGGCTGATCAGCATGGCATGCTCGCTATGTTCCATGACCGCTCTCGCCCCGCGAATGGGGTTGCGCACGTGGCGCACCCCGGCGATGGCGCCGGCATTGCAGTGCATACCCTCCATGATGGCGGCGTCGAGCTCATGATCGCCATCGTCGGTAAACACGGCCCCCTTGCCGGCATTGAACCAGGGGCATTCTTCCAGTTCGATCACGCAGGCCTCGACCGCATCGAGGCTGCTGCCGCCTTCTTCCAGAATCCGGTGGCCTGCCGTTATGGCGCGTAACAGGGCCGCGTGCACGTCATTTTCGTCGCTTTCGCTTAGCAGGCCAGGCGTCAGAACGCCCGCGCCGCCATGAATCGCCAGTGCGATAGGGTGGCTCATGCCTGTGTGACTCCATGGTCAAGAATCTGGTTGAGGAACTGTTGGGTGCGTGGCGATGAAGGCGCATGAAAGAAGCGCTCGGGTGGCGCCTCCTCGACGATTTCGCCGTGATCCATGAATATCACCCGATCGGCGACCTTGCGGGCGAAGCCCATTTCATGGGTGACGCAAAGCATGGTCATGCCCTCCCGGGCGAGATCGACCATGACATCGAGCACCTCGGAAATCATTTCGGGGTCGAGCGCCGAGGTCGGTTCGTCGAAGAGCATGATACGTGGCTGCATGCACAATGCCCGTGCGATAGCGATGCGCTGCTGCTGCCCACCGGAGAGCTGGCCGGGGTACTTGTTGGCGTGTTCGCGCATCTGGACCTTGTCGAGTAGCGCCAGGGCGCGCTCGATGGCCTCTTCCTGTGGCACATTCAGATTGGCGGTCTGCGGCAGCGTACAGTTCTTGAGCACGGTCAGATGCGGGAACAGATTGAAATGCTGGAAACACATCCCCACACTGCGGCGAATGCGCTCCAAACGCTTGACGTTATCGTCGAGAATTTCGCCGAGTACCTCGACCGTACCGCGCTGGTGCCGCTCCAACTGATTGATACAACGAATCAGGGTCGACTTGCCCGAGCCCGAGGGTCCGCAGATGACGATGCGCTCTCCGGCGACCACCGTCTGTGAAATATCCTTCAGCGCATGAAAATCACCGTACCACTTGTCGAGGTGCTGGATGCGGACGACATGATCGGGCGCGGTATCCGGTTGGCGTAATGCACTCATGAGCGGCTCTTTTCCAGTTGTTTTTCGAGATGCCGGGCGTAGCGCGACAGGGCGAAGCAGATGACGAAGAAGAACATGGCCAGGAACAGGTAGACCTCATGTTCCAGCCCCAGCCAGTCCGGTGACGCCGTCGTGCTCATGGCGATGCCGACGATATCCAGCACGCCGACGATCATGACCAGCGTGGTCTCCTTGAATAGCCCGATGAACTGGGTGAGCAGGGGCGGAATGGTATTGCGCAGCACCTGGGGCAGGATGATCATGCCCATGGTCTTCCAATACGAGAAACCCAGCGCCTTGGCAGCCTCGTACTGCCCTTTGGGAATGCCCTGCAAGCCTCCGCGAATGGTTTCGGCCATGTAGGCGGCGGTGAACAGGATCAGCACGGCCTGCACACGCAGGAGAATATCGATAAAGACGCCCGGCGGCAGGAACAGCTGGACCATCAACGAGGCCATGAACAGCAGGGTGATGACCGGTACCGAGCGGATCAGCTCGATATACAGCACGCACAGCATCTTGATGACCGGTTTGCTGGAGCGCCGGCCCAGGGCCAGTAGAATCCCCAACGGCAACGCGAAGACCATGCCGACCACGCCGAGGAAAACGGTAACGAGTATCCCGGCGAAATCGGTCGACGAGACCTCGGGCAGGCCGGCGCCACCTTTGAGAAGCCACCACATGACGAAGGGCAGTGCCGCCAGGTAGGCCAGGATCCAGCGTCGATCGAGGCGTTTGGTGTACAACAACAGGAAGAGACCGACGGCCAACGCAAAGGCGAGGTTTACTCGCCACACTTGCGTGTCGGGGTAGAATCCATAGACGAACAGTTCGATGCGCTGACTGACCGGCAGCCAGCAGGCGCCGCCGCCGGTGCAGTCGGCCTGGCTTTCGCCGATGAACGTGGCGGAGAAGATCAGCCAATCCAGCGCGCTTGGCACGAACCATAGCAGGAATGCCAGCGTGGCTAGCGACAGCGCGGTATGACCGGGGCTGGGAAACAGATGTTGCCTGGCCCACCGCCAGGCACGAGGCAGCGCTGGGGCGGCTGCCTGGCCGAAGGGCTCGGCATGAGAAGATGGTGTGGTCATGAGAGCCTCTCCTCAGTGCGTGCGTAAACCGACGCGATAGTTGTAGATGTTCATCAGCAGCGAGGTCAGCAAACTGAAGGCGCAGTACGTCGCCATGACCAGCAGGATGCACTCAATGGCCTGGCCGGTCTGGTTGAGGGTGGTGCCGCCGGTGGAGGAGACCAATTCCATATAGCCCACCACGACGCCCAGTGAAGAGTTCTTGATGATGTTGAGATAGACGCTGGTGACCTGGGGGATCATCGGATAGATCGCCTGAGGTACGATCAGCTTCATCATGGCCGGCGTTTCACGAAAACCTATCGCACGAGCGGCTTCGTATTGACCGCGTGGCACGGATTGAATGGCGCCGCGCACGATCTCGGCGATGTAGCTCGAGCTGTACACGGATAATGCGAGCCATAGGGCAAGCAACTCGGGGATCAATGTCACGCCACCGCTGAAACCGAAACCTTGCGCTTCGGGAACGCTCCATTGCCACTGTGCGCCGCTCACCAGGTAGACCGCCAGAGGCAGCAATACGGCGCCGGCCAGTACCGCGGGCCAGCGTGGTGGTCCAAAACCCTTCCAGGGCAGGCGGGCGTAATGCCAGCCCATGGCGATATAACCCAGGCTGGCGCCAAGCACCGCGCACAGCAATGCCCAGCCGACCAGAGCTCCATCGGCGGCCCAGGGAAGAACCAGGCCGCGATTGCTGAGAAAGGCGACATCGAAAACCGAAATGGCCTGGCGCACGCTGGGCAGCGCCAGCGTAAGGCTGTACCACCAGATCAGGTGCACCACCAACGGCACATTGCGCAGAAATTCGACGACGAAATAGCTCAGGCGACTGATCAGCCAGTTTTCCGAGACGCGGCAGACACCCAGTATCACGCCCAGCAGCGTGGCTAGTGCAATGCTCAGAACCGAGACCAGCAGGGTATTGACCAGCCCCACCAGATAGGCTCGGAAGTACGTATCGTCAGGGCTATAGTCGATCAGGCGAAAGCTGATGGCATAGCCGGCTCGCTCGTCCAGAAAACCGAAGCCGGAAGCGATGCCCAGGGCATTCAAGTTGGCGCTGACATTGCTCGCGAGCAGGTAGAACACCGCGGCGACAGCGGCGAGCACGAGCCCTTGTTGCAGCACGCTGAGCACGCGTGCGCTTTGCAGGCGTTGAATCGACATGGCGCGGTACCGAAAATGCCGCCCGATGTCGGGCGGCTTGGGAATTTAACGAATCGGCGCGGGGTAGAGCAGGCCACCATCGCTCCATAGGCGGTTCAAGCCACGCTCGAATTTCAAAGGCGTGTCCGGGCCTACGTTGCGGTTGAAGATTTCCGCATAGTTGCCGACTTGCTTGATCGCTTGATACGCCCAGTCATTGCTCAAGCCGAAGCGCTCGCCGATGCGTCCATCGGTTCCCAACAGGCGGGCGATCTTGGGATTTTTCGAGTTATCGCGTAGATCGTCGATATTCTCGGAGGTCACGCCCAGCTCTTCGGCATTCATCAGGGCGAAGGCCGTCCAGGTCACGATATCCCGCCACTCGGCATTGCCCTGCGGGACATAGGCACCCAGCGGTTCCTTGGAGATGACGTCAGTGAGCATGACGTAGTCATCGGGGTTGGGGAACAGGGTGCGGCGAGCGGCGAGTCCCGATACGTCATTGGTGATCGCATCGCAACGCCCTTGCTGGAAGGCATTGTACAGCTCGGTGCTTTTCTCGATGACCACCGTGCGATAGCTCAGCCCTCGGCGACCGAAGTTGTCTTCCAGGTTCTGCTCGGACGTCGTTCCAGGCGAGAGGCAAAATACCGCGCCATCCAGGTCTTCCAGCTTCTTCACGCCATAATCGGCATGGGTCATGAAGCCTTGGCCGTCGTAGAACCACGGTGTCGTGAAATCCGCTCCCAGGTTGGCGTCGCGCGAGGCCGTCCATGTCGTGGAGCGAGAGAGTACGTCGATCCCGCCGGACGCCAGCGCGGTGAACCGGTTCTTGGCGGTGGTCACCACGTATTCCACCTTGTCGGCATCGCCAAGCACCGCGGCGGCAACGGCGCGGCATAGATCCACATCCATGCCGGTCCATTGGCCGTCGTCCGTCAGGTAGGAGAATCCGGCCTTGTCGCTGCTTACGCCGCAGCGCAACGTGTCGCGAGCTTGCACCTCTTCCAGGATGCCCGCCTGAGCGCTGCCCAGGTATCCCACACCCATCAACAACACGGATGCCTGTGCCAGCCGCGCAAGAGAATTCATTTTTTGCATAATCCCGTCCTTCCTGTTGTTGTCGTTTTTTCAATGGATCAAGTCATCGAATGCAGAAATAGAGGCAACCAGACCATTTGCGGGATAACGTTACCCATGGCACCGTTCGCGGGATAGCATTGATTGACCCGAGAAACGGTATGCATCATCGAATATACGGATAATCTAATATGGATGTCAGTTGGTATGCGGACTTTCTCGCCCTGGCGGAGACGGGCAAATTCACGGCGGCGGCCAGCCTGCGTGGCTGTTCTCAATCCGCACTGAGCCGGCGTATCCAATTGCTGGAAGCGCACTTGGGGACTTCACTGATCTCCCGGCGGGGGATACCGCTAAAACCGACTGCTGCGGGTGAGGCATTGTTGCCGACCGCCGCCGAGCTGGTGCGCCTTTCCCATGAATGCGAGCAGAGCGTCAAGGTGCTCGATCACCCCCTGACTTTCGCGTCATTGCATACGCTGGCATGCAACTTCTTCCCGCAATGGATCTCGCAATATTCCAGCCGTGAATCGCCGCTTTATACGCGCATCGACACCGGCCACAAGAGCACGGAAAACTATTACATGGCCCTGATGTCGGGCCGTTGCGATTTCATCCTTTTCTATCGCGACATGGAATCGCAGCGCTACTTCCAGCGTGACGACTTCGAGGTGATGTTCCTGGGCCAGGATGAACTCTACTGGGTGGGCACGCCGTCGATCGCCGAGCTATGCAAGCGATCCGACGCACCGATTCCCTGGCTGACCTATTCGCGCACCGCGCAATTGCATGAGCTCTCACGTGCTCAGGTGAGCCGGCATCCCGAGCCGCAGCGCCTCAAGCGGGTATTCGAGGCGACGGTTTCCGAAGCGCTCAAGCCGATGGTGGCGATGGGCCAGGGCATCGCCTGCATGCCGCATAGCATGGTCGCGGAGCTCATCGAGAGCGAGCGATTGGTCAAGTTCTATCCCGACATGCCATCGGAACATCTCGATATTATCCTGGTGCGTTGGCTGGGCAACCGAAACTCGCTAGCTGACGACTTTTGGCAACGTTTGGTGACGTCGATATGACACCTTGGCACTCCTTTGCAGATCTTGCGTCCAGGTTTTAGCCGATGTCTCAGTCTGTGAGATGAACCCCAAACACACTCTTCAAGTAGTCGATATAGCCTGCGTCGCGAGATAGGGTCTTGCCCGGTTCGTCGGAAATCTTGGCGACCGGCTGGCCATTGCACGACACCATCTTGATCACGATATTCATCGGTCGGACGCCGGGCACGTCGCAGGTCAGACTGGTGCCGATACCGAAGCTGGTCCTGATTCGTCCTTCCAGCGCCGTCTTGATCCGCATGGCCTTGTCGAAGGTCAGCGCGTCGCTGAAGATCAGCGTCTTGGACATCGGGTCGATGTTCAGCCGCTCGTAATGGCGAATGCACTTTTCGGCGAAGACCATCGGGTCGCCGCTATCGTGACGCAGCCCATCGAAGAGCTTGGTGAAGTAGAGATCGAAATCGCGCAGAAAGGCATCGAGCGTGATGGTGTCGGTCAGGGCGACACCCAGATAACCCCGGTACTCCTGCACCCAGGCCTCCAGCGCGGCGCGCTGGCTATCGATCAGGCGGCTACCGAGTTGCTGGTGCGCCATGATCCACTCATGCGCCATGGTGCCCATGGGGCAGATATCATGGCGCCGGGCGATATCCACATTGCTGGTGCCGACGAAATTGCCCGGGAACTCCTCCTCCAGAATCTGAACGATGGCTTCCTGTACCGACCGAGACAGGCGCCGCCGGGTACCGAAATCCGCCAGGTTGAAGCTTGCCAGTTGCTCGGGCGTGTAATCGCGGCGCAAGGTGTCGAGTTTGCGGCGCAACTGCTCCACAGCCTGATCGATTTCGACTTTTGGGTACAGGGCGCGATTGCGCACTTCGCTGATGATTGCCAGTATCGCGATTTCGAACAGAATGCTGTGCGACCATGGCCCGTCGATGACGATGCACAACTCGTCATCCTCCATGTGCACATCGACGTACTCGGGGCGAAAGCGGAACAGCTCCAGAAAGCGAATGAAATCGGGCGACAGATAGGGGAAGGTACGCAGAAAGGCGGATTCGTCCTTGGTCAGTTGCAGCGTCGCCAACAGGTCGATCTGCTCACGAATGTCGCTGACGTAGGCGTTGAGATCCTCGGCGTTGCGGCAGCGAAACTCCCAGCTCACGCGCGCATTGGGGTACCGGTGATGCACTCCCTGCATCATGGTGAGCTTGTACCAATCGGTATCCAAGAGCGAGGTGATGATCGGCCCTTGGGTGCGGTAGGTGGCGCTCATGGCCTCTCCCGGTCGTCCATTTCTATGTTTCGCTGTCCTGAAGCGAGCAAGGATCAGGGTAGCCGATACTGACGATTGATAGTTACCATCGGCCCGGCTAGCCGCCGCGACGGCCGCGCATGGTCAGCAGCACGCCACCGATCACCACCAGGCTGCCCACGATCTGGATCGGCGTGATCGTTTCGCCGAGCAGCAGCCAGGCCCCCAGCATGGTGAACACGGGCAGCAGATTGAGGAACACCGCGGCCTGCGTCGGGCCGATGTCACCAATGGCGCTGTTGTAGAACAGCAGGGCGATGACCGAGGGGAAGATACCCAGATAGGCCAGTCCCAGCGCCTGATCGATATCGATGCTCGGAACGCTACCGTGCCAGACCCACTCCAGCATGGCCAGCGGCGCCAATGCCAGATTGGCGATGATCAACATCGCCAGCAACCCGCCATAGCGGGGGAACTTGGCCATGTGCTCCTTGACCAGCAATGAATAGCCGACCCAGGTCAGTATCGCGATCAGCATGATGGCATCACCGATCGTCACGCCGCCCGCCGGATTGGCGTCGCCTTGCGTAACGACCGCCACGGCGCCGGCCAGCGATAAGGCGACACCGAGCCACTGGACGATACGGTAGCGCTCGCCGAAAAAGGCGAAGCCGAACAGGATGGTCACGACCGGAATGGTGCTCTCCAGGATCGCCACGTTGGTCGAAGACGTCGTTTTCAGGGCGGCATAGATCAGCGCATTGAAGAAGGCCACACCGGTCAATGCCAGGCCCAGCAGCGATGGCCAGTGCGCTTTGAGGATCGGCCGCGCGCGCCACATCTGGGAAGCGCCGATCGGCACCATGACCAGGAGTGCGATGAAAACCCGCGCCCAGGAAATGGTGAGTGCCGGCAACTCGGTCAAGGTCTTGCCGATGAGAATATTGCCGGCAAAGATGAGGACGGTAAGCAGCAGGAGAAGATAAGGGCGTAGCGCAAGCATCGTCGTTCCAGAATGACATGTCGTGAGGCGAGAACCGTTAGGTAACTATGTTCTACGGCAATTCGCTGTTTCAGCCAAGACGCATGAACGGCGGTCGCAGCAAGCGCGTGACGGGGCGGTGGAAGGGAAACACGCAAAAGCTCGCGGTGTCGTCAGACGCCGCAAGCACGCGTTACACCGAAGGGTGGGGGCGTGAGAGATGGCCGCTCAGGCCGTGGTGGCTTTTCCGCGCAGTTTATCGGGCAGCTCACAGGCCCAATCCATGGCCGAATGCCTCTCCGCACTGGGGAAGACGCGAACTTCCAGCGGGTGGAACAACTGGTTCTCGAGCATCGCGATGGGGCGCATCCAGTGCCGATCGGTGACTGCCGCGGCGCGATGAAAGTGATCGAGCTGGCCGAGCTGGGTCAGGCCATAACCGAGATCGCGCAGCAGTGCCGTTGCCGTCAGCCAACGTATGGCATCGATCTCCGCATACAGGCTGATCTTGGCATGCTCCAGCTTGGCGTGTTCGATGGCGTCGATGGCCCGCTGCAATTCCATCGCGTTGACGCGACCGCTGGCACGCATGGCGACGACATGGGTAGCGGGTGCGGTGATCAGCTCGAGCATGGCGGCCTCCTTGGCGATTCTGTCTATGAGCGTAGCAGGAGTCCGTCGCGCCGACCCACGCTAAAAACCGCCAACTCGCTTACTTCCCTCGCTTACTCCGTCGCCGACGTTTCGGTCATTTCCTTTTCCAACTGGCGACGCACATCGCCGGGCGAGCCCGTACGGCGTGCCAGTAGATCGTAGGCGACCGGCACGATGAACAGGGTGAATACGGTGGCCGCCGCTACCCCGCAAAGAATCACAGTGCCCAGCACGGCGCGGGTTTCGGCACCCGCGCCGACGGATACGATCAACGGAATGGCGCCGGCCATGGTGGTCACCGCCGTCATCAGGATTGGCCGCAGGCGCGTTACCGAGGCTTCGATGAGCGCATCGCGAAACGCATGACCCTGGTCGCGAAGCTGGTTGGCGAACTCGACGATCAGAATGCCATTCTTGGCCGCCAGGCCGACCAATACCACCAGGCCGACCTGGCTATAGATATTCAGCGACTGGCCGGTAAGCCATAGCCCGAGCAGTGCACCGAACATCGCCAGCGGCACGGTGAGCATGATCACCAGGGGGTGAATGAAACTCTCGAACTGTGCGGCCAATACCAGAAAGACCACGCCGGCACCCAGGATAAGCAGGAAGACCGTTGCACCGCTGGCCTCGCGATAATCCCGCGAGGGGCCCTTGACGTCGGTCTGCGCTTCGGGGGGAAGGATCTCATCGGCGGTGCGCTCCAAATAATCGAGAGCCTCGCCCAGCGGGTAGCCATCGGCCAGGTCGGCTTCGATGGTGATGGCGCGAATCCGGTTGAAGCGGTTCAAGGTGCCCGAGCCGGCATAATCGCTGAGCTGAACCAAACTCGCCAAAGGAATCAACTCGCCACTGCGGGCCGAGCGCACCTGAATCGTATCCAGTGCACGCGGACTGCGCAGGTTATCGCGCAGACCCTCGAGAATCACATCGTACTCCTCGCCATCATCGACGTAGCGAGTCACGCTACGCCCGCCGAGCAGGGTCTCCAGCGTGCGGCCAATCTCACTGACGGTAACGCCGAGACTGGCGGCACGATCGTAGTCGATATCGATGCGTAGCTGCGGTTGGGTCTCCTTGTAGTCGCTGTCGACCCCGATCAATCGGGGATTGTTCGCACGAATATGCGCGAACATGGCATCGCGCCACTGTTCGAGTTTTTCATAGGTGCCGCCACCGAGCACGAACTGTACCGGCTTCTCGATACCGCCACCGAAACCCTGGCGCATGATCACCGAGGACGTAATGCCGGGCAGGCCGGTCAAGCGGTTACGGACTTCCTCCATGATCGGCCAGGCGCTTCGCCGTTCGCTCCAGTCGGCAAGACTGATAATCGCGAAGCCGCTGTTGAAGCTCTCCAGGCTGCCGTAACCGCGCGGCGCACGCACCACCACGTTCTCGATCTCGCCGGCATCGATCATCGGCAACATGCGGGCTTCGATCTCGTCCATGTAATTCATCATGTAATCGAAGCTAGCGCCTTCGGGGCCGTTGACCAGAATGTAGAAATTGCCGCGATCCTCGCGCGGGGTGTATTCGCTGGGCAACTGGCCGGCCAGCCAGGCGCTGGCACCGACCAGTACAGCGAAAACCACCATCATCAGTAAGCGTAAGCGCAATACCCGCACCAGCAGGAAACGATACAGCCGTTGGCTGGCGTCGAGCAGCGCATGCACGCCCCGCGCCAGGCGGCTTTCATGCATCGTGTTGGAGAGAACCTTGGTGGCCAGCATCGGTGCCAGGGTCAGGGCCAGCAGGCAGGAAAAAGCCACCGCCGCGGCCAATGTGAGGGCGAACTCCGTGAACAAGCGCCCGATGTCGCCCTGTAGAAAACTCAGCGGTATGAAGACCGCGATCAGCACGATGGTGGTGGCGATGACCGCGAAGCCGATCTGGCGCGTGCCCCGGTAGGCGGCGACCAGTGCCGTTTCGCCATACGCATGCATGCGCCGGTGGATGTTCTCGAGCACGATGATGGCATCGTCGACGATCATGCCGATGGCCAGTACCAGTGCCAGCAGCGTCAATAGATTGAGCGTGAAGCCGAATACCGCCAGGGCGATGAAGGTGGCGATCACCGATATCGGCACCGTGACCGCCGGCACCAGCGTCGAGCGGATATTGCCGAGGAACGCGAAGATCACCACGACCACCAGCGCCATGGCGATCAGCAGTGTCATCACGACCTCGTGTATGGCACCGGCCACGAATATCGAGGAGTCGAAATTCATGCGCAGCGTCATGCCGTCGGGCAGCGTGGCCTGGATGCGCTCCATCTCGGCGCTGACCCCTTGCGAGATCTCCAGCAGGTTGGCGGTGGATTGGCGCATGATGCCGAGCCCGACCATGGGTACGCCGTTGCCGCGAAACAGCGTGCGTGCCTCGACCGCGCCGATCTCGACATTGGCGACATCATCGAGGCGTACCAGGTAGCCGGCATCGCCCTCGGCCAGCACCAGCGAGCGAAAGTCCTCGGGCGTCGAGAAGTTGCGGGGCAGACGCACGACGAACTGGCGCGTCTCGGACTCGATGGAGCCCGCGGGTAGCTCGACGTTCTCGGCGAGCAGGGCGTCTTCCACATCGCCGACGCTCAGGTTGCGTGCCGCCAGCGCGTTGCGATCGAGCCACACGCGCATGGCGTATTCCTGATCGCCACTGACGCGCACCCGGGCAACCCCTGGCTGCACCGAGAAGCTATCGACCAGGTAGCGGTTGGCGTAATCGGTCAGCTCGGGAATCGAATACGCCTCGCCGGCCAGACTCAACCACAGCACGACATCCTCGCTGCTGTCGGCCTTCTCGATCTCGGGCGGCTCGGCCTCCTCGGGCAGGTTATTGGCGGAACCGGAAATACGATCGCGAATGTCGTTGGCGGCCGCCTCGATATCGCGCGACAGGGCGAACTCGATCGTGATCTCCGAACTGCCATCCTCGCTGGAGGACTCGATGACTTCGATGCCCTCGACCCCCGAAATGCGATCCTCGAGCACTTGCGTGATGCGCGTCTCGACGACGCTGGCCGATGCACCGGGGTAGTTGGTATCGATGCTGATGATCGGCGGATCGATGGCTGGATATTCCCGCAGGGGCAACTGGGTCAGCGACAGCAAGCCGAAGGCGATCAGCAACAGCGACAGTACCGTGGCAAAAACCGGACGCTGAATAGAGATGTCCGAGAGACGCATCAGGAGTTTTCCTGAGCTGCGTCGACTCGACTGCGCTCGAGCAGTTCGGAGACGCTGGTGTTTTCGTCGTCGATGCCGAGTAGCGCGACGCGATCGCCGTCCCTGACCAATTGCACGCCGTGGCTGACCACCAGATCGCCCGCTTGCAGGCCGCCGAGAATCTCCACCTGGCCGAAACGGCGCTCGCCGATTTCCACATGACGGCGGATGATACGATTGTCATCGGCTTCATCGATGACCAGGACGAATTGCTTGTTGCCGCTGGGAATCAGCGCCTCTTCGGGAATCGTCAAGGCCTGGCGCGGGGTGCGCTCGAGAGCCACATGCATCAGCATGCCGGGACGCAGTAGCAGGCCGGGATTGGGCAACTCGGCACGTATGGCGATACTGCGCGTCACCGGGTCGACTCGCGTGGCGATATCGGCAATCTCGCCTTCGAAGCGCATGTCGGGATAGGCATCGGTCGTCGCCGTCAAATGCTGACCAGGCTGAAGCGATGCCAGATTGACGGCGGGCAGGGTGAAATCGAGCTTGAGGATATCGAGCTTATCGAGCGTCACCAGTTCGGTGCCCGGTGTGACCAGCGAGCCCCGGCTGATGTTGCGAAACCCGACGACGCCATCGAAGGGCGCGCGCAACCGATAATCGGCGAGACGCGCCTCGATGGCATCGATCTCGGCCTCGGATTGGCGCAGGCGCGCCTGGCCATCCTCCACGTCGGCGCGTGCCGCCATATTGCGCGCGAGTAGCTGGGTCGAGCGCTCGACCATATTGCGGCGCTCGTCGCGCAGGGCCTCGGCGGCGCGCAGCTGCGCTTGCACTTCGCTGTCGTCCAGGCGAATCAATGGATCGCCCGCTTCGACCTTGTCGCCGCTCCTGAAGCTGATCTCTTCCACCACCTCGGTAATGGTGGACGACAACGTGACGCTCTCGGCGGCGCGCAGTGTACCCAGTGCCTGCAAGGTATCCACCCAGCGGCGTTCTTCGGCGCGCGCACCGATCACCGGCGTGCCATCGTCGGCCCAGACGACGGACGGTCCGGTCAGGAAACTGCCACAGCTCAGCAGCAAGACACCGAGGCGCTGCGGCATCGTCAAGCGAAGTCGTCCGATCATAGCGTCACATTAATCGATTGGGGGAAGCGTCATTTCAGAGTATGACGATGGCTAGCGTTGGAGAATAGCCCCGGGCCAGCGGCAATGTTTAGCCGAGCCGAGCGGCACGCGAAAGTTCCTCGCATGCCCGCCGGGCGAGGTTCTGCTAGAATCCCGCCCCCAGCAAGCGATCCAGGAGCGAGCATGATGAGCCCCAACCCCGATGTGGTCGTGATCGGCGCCGGCGCGGCCGGGTTGATGTGCGCGCTGACCGCCGGCTATGCCGGGCGGCGGGTGCTGGTGCTCGACCATGCCAACAAGGCCGGCAAGAAAATCCTGATGTCCGGCGGTGGGCGCTGCAACTTCACCAATCTGAATACTCGTCCGGCCAACTTCTTCTCGGCCAATCCGCAGTTTTGCATTTCGGCGCTTGCGCGTTACCGTCCCGAGCATTTTCTCGAGCTCGTCGAGCGTCATGCCATCGAGCACGTCGAAAAAGCGCCGGGGCAGCTGTTCTGCGTCGACTCCGCCCGGCCGATACTCGACATGCTGCTCACCGAATGCGATTGGGCGGGTGTGGATATCCGCCTGAAGACGGACGTGACGCGCATCGAACGCCATGGCGAGGGCATGCAGCTGCAAACGTCGCTGGGGCGTATCGATTGCGGCGCGGTGGTGATCGCCACCGGTGGTTTGTCGATCCCCACGCTGGGGGCGACGGGGTTCGGTTATGACATCGCCCACCAGTTCGGGCTGGCGGTGACCGAGACACGCGCGGCCCTGGTGCCGTTCACGGTCACCTCGCAATTCAAGGAGCGCGTCGCGGCGCTGGCCGGCGTGGCCTGCGAAGTCGCAGTCAGTTGCCGCGGCGGGCGTTATCGCGAGCCGATGCTGTTTACCCATCGCGGGCTCTCCGGGCCGGCCATGCTACAGATCTCCAGCCATTGGCAACCCGGCGATGAGCTGGCCATCGATCTGCTGCCCGCTACCGACACCTACGAGGCGCTGCTCGAAGCGCGCCGGCATAGCCCCAAACGCCAGCTTTCCAGCTGGCTTGGAGAGCGCTTGCCCAGGCGGCTGGCCCAGGCGTTGATACAGTGGCACGGCGGGGACGGCACGCTGGCCGAGCAATCCAACGCGAGCCTGCAGGCATGGCGCGATCGGCTCAACGACTGGCGCTTGAAACCGGCTGGCACGGAAGGCTGGCGCACCGCCGAGGTGACGCTCGGCGGCGTGGATACCGCGGCGATCTCATCGAAGACGTTCGAGGTGGATGGGCTGGCTCAGCTGCGCTTCATTGGCGAAGTGCTCGATGTCACGGGCGAGCTTGGCGGTTACAACTTTCAATGGGCCTGGGCGTCGGGCATGGCCTGTGGATTGGCGCTGTGAGCGTGCCCTCACGAAAACGAAAACGCCGGCGAAAGCCGGCGTCGATAGCGGATTGGCGTTTTGCCCCGAGTCAGTGGCGCTGGTTACGAATCAGGCGATACAGCATGCGCCCGCGATTGACGAGCATGATGCCCGTCAGCAATCGCCCGAAGGCACGCGATGTGGAACGCGGCTTGCGTACGCCGCGCACCGCGATCAACCCACCGAGCGCGTAGAGCGGCGCGCGCCATTGCATCAATTGATGCCAGCCACGGTCGATGGGTGCAGTCTCCTCGCGCCAGTCGCGTAGCGCGATACCCATGTCGAGGCGCTGCTGGAGTATCAGCGTTTCGAGCTCATCGCGCCTCTGCAGGCGCTTACGATGACTCATGCGATGGCCTCAGGGCTTGGCGATCCTGCGCCAGGTTGTTGAGCGTCGACTCCATCAACTTACGTTGCCTGGCAAGGCGCTTGGCCTTGAAAGCCAGCAAGGCCGAGAGAATCAGCAGAACGGCGGCGCACAGACCGAGCGCCAGCAGCCGGTGGTCGTCCCAGTAGAGAACGACCACCATCAATATCAGCATGCCGATGCCGAACGACAGCAGGATCAGACTGGCGCCGGCCAGCAGCAGCAGCGTGAGCATGCGGTCGCGCTCGAGTTCCAGCTCCAGCACGGCGAGACGCAAGCGCGTCTCGCCAGTCGCGACCAGGCTGCCGATGAGGCGACGTACCGCGGAAATCAGTCGCTCCGCCGGCCCTTGGCTACTCGTCATCAGCGCCGCCCGAGAAGCATGCCGATTACGACACCCAGCGCGGTACCGACGCCGATGCTGGTCCAGGGGTTCTCGTGAACATAGCGATCGCACAGGTCGGCGCTGTCGCGGGCATCGAGATAAAACTTCTCGCCACGTGCCTCGAGACGCGCACGCGACTCGTGCAGGCGCTTCTCGGCGCGCTTACGCAACTCCTTGACATTGCTTCGAGAGTCTTCTGCCGTGGCGCTGATCAGTTCCTCAACGGTACGGGACAGATTATGCAGGTCTTCCTTCAGCTGGTCGGTAGAGGCTTCTTTGTCATGCTGTCCAATGGGGAACATGGCCATGATGTGTCTTCCTGTGACGGGTGAATGACGATCTCATCATAGCAGTGTGTCTTTTGTTATCAACGGCTACCCGGAATCCCGGCGAGAAAGGTATTCAGACTGAAGCCCAGCCCCAGACGCTGAACGTCCTGGTCATAATCGATCAGGCTCTCGCCGTAACCGTCGTAATACTGGATGTAACCGCGAATCTTGCCGACCAGCGGGAAGGAGTAATCGAGCCGGGCACCGTAGTGATGCTTACCGGGATTGCCGCGTACCAACAGGGACACCTCATGATCGCCGAACGCACGCACCACGGTGATGTCGCCATAACCGATATAGCTGTCGAGGTTGGGGTTGTCGTCGTCTTCGTCGCTCTCGGGGATGCGCCAATGCGGCGCTACGCTCACCGCCCAATCGCCGCGCTGAAAGAGCATGTCGAGGTACAGGCGGTTCCAGCTGCGTGACAGGGGCTGAGACTGGCCGTTGGATTGATGGGCGTAGCCGATACGGTTGATGGTATTGGTCCAGCCGAACAGCGTCAGGTCGTTATCGAAGCTGACGAAGGCTTCGGGCTCGTAATTGGTCTCGCGAAACGGCGACGAGGCATCCGCATTGTAGGCCTGCCACCAACTGCGCTGGGTATAGGCGAAATAGAGATCGCCGTTATCGCCGAACATGTCCTCCAGCACATTGATCTTGAGACTGATCTGAAACTTGACCTCGGCGTTATCGGCGTTGCCTTCGCTGCTGATCGCATTGAAGGCCTGTTGGTTGGGATCGGTGTTATAGGTCCAGGGCAGCAGATAGTTGCGCCGGTAGACGGTGATTGCCAGCGGATTGCTCTCGGACTCCTGTTCCAGCTCTCGGCGGGTTTCGGCCTGCTCCAGTGTCGCCTCGCTAACGGTATCCGTGGTGTTCTGCGAATCGTCCTTGGCGACGCTGGGCGTGCTGATTCCCAGCGCCAATATAGTGAATAGCAGGGTAGTGGCTTGCAGCCGGGTCGGCAGTGCCATAGTAAGGAACATCCTGTATGAGGCATCAAACGTCTGTTTCTACCACGCCTTGGCTGCAAGTCAAATGCTCATGGCAATGTATTGCCATGTCGGTAACGGGATTGCACGACTTGGCGGCATTGACTCAGACCTGGCATTTTCTGGCATGCAGCAGGAACTCGCGGTTACCGTCGCCACCGAGAATCGGGCTGTCGCGCCACGCCAGCACCATGAAGCCCTGTTCGGCACAACAGGCGCGGATACGCGCTTCGACATCGGCATAACGCGCCGGGTCGTTGACGATACCGCGTTGATCGACGCCGTTGGGGCCGACCTCGAATTGCGGCTTGACCAGCGACAGCAGCTCGGCACCGGGCTCCAGCAAGCGGCCTAGTTCGGGCAGGATTAGCGTCTGCGAGATGAACGAGACATCCATGACCGCGACGCTGGCATGCAGCGGCGCCCGCTCGGCCAGCGCTGTGACCAGCCGCGTGTCGCTGGCCATTGCGCGGGCGTTGAGCCCTTCCAGGCAGGTGACGCGCGCATCGTCGCGTAACGCGGCATCGAGTTGGTCGTGGCCGACCTCGATGCCGATCACATGCGCGGCGCCGAAACGCAGTGCGCAATCGGTGAAACCGCCGGTGGACTGGCCGATATCGAGCACCAGCCTGCCATCCAGACGCAGTCCGGTGGATTCGATCAGCGCCTCGAGCTTGAGCCCGGCACGCGAGGCGTAGCGTTCCTCGGCATCGTCGGCGACCACCAGGCGGCTATCGTCGGGCAGTTTCTCGCCGGGTTTGGTCAGGGGTTTCGATGGCGCGTCAGCGAGCGTGACCCGGCCATTGCGAATCAACCGTTGGGCACGGGTACGCGAGCGCACAAGGCCTTGGGCCACCAGCAATTGATCGAGCCGGATCATGGCGTTGCCTGCGGTAGTGGGTAGGTATCTCGTGCCGCGGCGCCCTGCTGGAACTCGCGCGTCCAGCGCGACAGCAACGCCTCGCGTTTCAGGTCGTCGAGCGTGGCCAGCAGGCCCGGGCTCAAAGGGATCGGCCTGAGCGCCTCGCCGAGACGCGCACGCAGGGCGCTGGCGCTGCCATCGCCATGCAGGGCGGGATGTACGGCGCCCAGCGGCGTCTGCTCGCTGATGACGCGTTGCCCCGCCTCGCTCAGGAGATAATCGAGAAACAGCCTGGCTGCACGCGGATGATCGGCCGAGCGGGCAATGAAGGCCAGCCGCTGCATGACCAGTGCATAGTCGGTGGGCACCGCAATGACGAGATCGGGATGCTCGCGAACGAAGCCGCGTGCGTAGCTGCCCAGCAGGTTGTAGCCGATCAGATAGCGGCCTTCTGCCAAGCCGACGAGCATTTCACGTGTGGTGCCGACCAGGTCGGCATCGACGCCGCCGAGCGCCGCGACCAGTTCCCAGTAGCGTGGCGAAAGCCGCGCTTCCTCGATCGCATAGGTGTAGCCGACGCCGCTGCGTGTCGGGTCGTAGGTGACGACGCGGCCGCGCAGTGCCGCGCTCTCGCGCTCGAGTAGCGCCAGCAGATCGGCGTGACTCTCCACCGCGCCGAAGCGTTCGGCCAACTCGCGTCGATAGACGATGACGATGGGTTCGAAGGTGATACCGAACAGTTCCTGACGCCAGCGTGCCCAGTCGGGCCAATTGCGCGCCGCTTCGCTGTGTAGCGGCTGGGCATGGCCATCGTTGGCCAAGCGGTACTGCCAGGGCATCGCCGAGGACATCACCACATCGGCGGTGGTCTCATCGGTACCGACTTCATCGGCGTTGGCCATGAAGGTGCGATAGATATCCAGCGTCGTGAAATTGCGATAGGTCAGCTCGATCTGCGGGTAGCGGCGGTGAAAATCCTCCAGCAATGGCGCAATCAGAGGCAGATCCAGAGCGCCGTGAATGACGAGTTGCGAGATGGCGCTGGCCTCGGCACCGGGTTGCGGCGGTAAATGCAACTGCGCGTCCGGCGCGCTTTGCGCCATGGCTGGCGCGCTGAGCGACCATAGCGATGCTGCCCACACCAGTGCCAGTCGTGCCAGGCATGCCGCAAATCGGCGTGACGGTAGCCCTGGCCGATGAGAACGGGGAGGATGGACATCTCGTAGGCGAGCGTTCATGAGCGGACTCCACTAAACGTCAGGCTGACACGCAGGCCACTGCCCGGATGGGTATCGTGCAGGGTCAGGCGTGCATGATGAGCGCGGGCGATGCCATCGACGATGGCCAGGCCCAGGCCGGAACCGGCACCATCCTGGCGAACACGGTGAAAAGGGCGCAGCACGACGAGCCGCTGATCGCTGGTGATGCCGGGCCCATCGTCTTCGACCTCGAGCGTAGCGGGCGCGTCGAGTACCCGTACGGTGATTCGCATGGCGCCATAGCGCCTGGCATTGTCGATCAGATTGCCAAGCGCTTCCTCCAGTTGCCAGTCGATGCCCTCGATCGATACCGGCGTCTCCGGCGCCTCGACACCCAGATCGATACCCGCTCGATGACAGGCACCGAGGGCGTTGCGGGTCGCCGAACGGGCTATCGCAGCCAGGTCCAGCGGGCGAAGTTCGAGGGCGGCTTCGGGGTTGTTCAGGCGGGTCAACGACAGCAACTGCGTGGCCAGGCGGGCGGTATTGGTGCTGGTCGTTCCCATTGCCTGGAGCGCGTTGCGCCATGCCTCGGGATCGCACTGGCGCAATGCCAGTTCGGCACGTGCCGAAAGCCCCGCCAGCGGTGTACGCAACTGGTGCGAGGCATCGCCGATGAAGCGCTCCTGATTGGCGCGCACACGGCGCATGCGGGCAAGCAATTCATTGAGGCTCTCGCGCAGTTCGGCGAGTTCGCGGGGCAGCGGCAATTCCAGCGGCGTCAGTGTGCGTGGGTCGCGCTCGCGAATCGCGCGACGCAGCCGGGTCAGTGGCGACAGCGCGGAGCGAATCGCCAGCATGACGATACCGACCGCCAGCAACGCCATCAGCGCGAGACGCGCGAGACTGCCCTGAAACAGCGAGAGCGTCAGCCGCTCGCGACCTTCGCGGGTATGCGCCACGCGCACCTCGAAGCGCTCGCGCTGGCTCCAGTCATCGATCTGGGCTGAGCGAATGCCCAATCTCAAGGGTAGGCCATGCCAGGTGATATCGGCGTAATGCAGCGGTTCGCTGGCATCTCTCCTGGGTCCGGGCGGTAGCCGGGCATTGCCGGTGATGTAGTCGCCGTTGGCATCGTAGATGGCGTAGAACACCCGCTCTTCGGCGTCGGTGGTGAGCATTTGCAGCGCCGCCGGGGGCAGGTCGAGCCATAGACGATCGCCCTGCCATTTGACCTGCTCGGCGATCGCCAGCGACGAGGCTTCGAGCAGGCGATCGAAGGCCCGGTCCGAGGCCTCGCGAGCGCCGATATAAGCCTGTGCCAGCATCAGCGTCCCTAATCCGAGCAGGGGCAGCAAGAGCCAGGCGAGCAGGCGCCGGTAGAGACTGACCTGGGCTTTCATGGCGTCTTCGCTGGCCTCATGGGGCCTCCAGCAAATAGCCCAGCCCGCGCACCGTACGCAGCTCCACGTCGCTGGCGGCGAGTCGCCGGCGCAAGCGGTGAACGTACACTTCGATGGCATTGTCGCCCATCGCATCGCCGGCAAAGGCCTCTGCGGCGAGGCGGGCCTTGTCGACCGGTTCGCCGGTATGGCGCATCAGGCAGGTCAGCAGGCGCTGCTCGCGTGGCGGCAGGTCGAGCGGCTCGTCGGCGAGCATAAAACGCTGGGCCAGGCTATCGAAGGCCAAGGCGCCGACCTGCAATGTCGTGCCGCGCGTCTGGCGACGCAACAGGGCGCGCACGCGGGCTTCGAGTTCATCGAGCGCAAAGGGCTTGGCGAGATAATCGTCGGCGCCCAGGTCGAGGCCGCGCACCCGGTCCTCGATGGCGCCGCGCGCGGTCAGGATCAATACCGGCGTCGCGCGGTCGTGACGGCGCAGCGCGGCGAGTATGTCCAGGCCGCTGCAACCCGGCAGGTTGAGGTCGAGGAGAATCAGATCGTGACCGTGGCCCGCTGCCTCGAGACGTTGCCGCGCCAGTTCGCCGTCATCGAGCGCCATGACCCGATAACCATCGAGCCGCAGAACGTCGGTCAGGGTTTCGGCGAGCAGCCGATCGTCTTCGACCAGCAGCAGGTTCACGTCGGCTCCCCCACGGTGCTGGCGGGTTCGCTGGCGGAGTGTCGTGCCAACGCGTCCACGACGGTAGCCAGGTGCGTGTCGGCGGCCGCTCGAGTCAGCCGACCGCCAGGCCCCGACAGCGTTAGCCACAGGTTGCCCGGCGGCATCGACAGATGACGGCACACCATGAGTCCGCCGGCGAACGCCAGCGCCGGATCGCCTGGCGATGCTTGCCAGCGCAGGCCGGGACGCAGATCGTGGCGCAGCGCCGCATCGGGCAGGGCGACCAGGCGGCATTCGGCACTCTCTTCGTCGATCTCGATCAGCGCCGCGGTTTCACCGCTGGCGGCGGCCAGCCCATCGAGCACGGGCTGTAGCCGGGCTTCCAGTTGCCGGCTGGGCGAGTGCCGGCGGGCCAGTTGCCCCGGCATGTGGCCCAGCCGGTAGCGGCCATCGCTGCCGCGCTGGATGTAATCGAAACGCTCCAGCGAGCCGATCAGGCGCAGCAGGGTACTTTTATAGAACCCGGTGATCGATGCCAGCTCGGCGAGCGTGAACTGCTCCTGGGCGGTATCGAACGCGCTGAGTATCGTCAGGGCTCGTTCGACGGCTTCGACGCGGTCCTGTGCCATGATCCATGCCTCTTCGTGTCGTCATCAATGCGTCTTCGCCCGGCAGATGAGCGAAAAATTGCTCGACTTTAGTTGTAACTGAGCAGGCAGGCGTTGACGGCGCTTGGCAAGTTGCCTAGTTTTCTATCCTGAGGAACGCAATTCTGCCTTACAGAATTGTAAGGTGCTCGCCATTTTCCTGCAAGACCTGCGTTTCAATCGCTAGCAACTCTGTCTTTCATGCAAAGGGGACAACAACAATGTCGTTGAAAACACCGATCAAGTTTCTCGCCGCAGCTACGCTGACGCTGAGCGCCAGCATGGCCATGGCTTTCGAGCCCACCGGCAAGGTGGAATGTATCGCACCATCGGACCCGGGCGGTGGCTGGGATTTTACCTGCCGTAGCGTGGGCAACGTGCTGGAAACCCTGGAAATGGTCCCGGGCAGCGTGCAGACCATCAACATGGCGGGCGCCGGTGGCGGCGTGGCTTACGCGCACACCGTGAGCAAGCGTGCCGGCGATGACCAACTGCTGGTCGCGGCCTCGACGGCGACCACCACGCGCTTGGCGCAGGGCCAGTTTCCCGGCATGAATGCCGATCAGGTTACCTGGATCGGTGCGGTGGGCGCGGATTACGGGATCATCGCCGTGTCGGCCGATTCCGAGTACCAGACCCTGCAGGACCTGATGAATGCACTCAAGGAGGACCCGCAATCGGTCAAGTTCGCCGGTGGCAGTGCCAACGGTGGCTGGGATCATCTCAAGGTGCTGATTACCGCCAATGCCGCGGGTGTCGATGACCTGCCCAAGATCGGTTATCTCTCCTACAACAATGGCGGTGAGGCGATGACCCAGGTGGTTGGCGGTCATGTCGATGCCTTCACGGGCGATATCTCCGAAGCCCAGGGTTTCATGGAATCCGGTGATTTACGCGTTCTGGCCGTGCTTTCAGAGGAGCGCCTGCCGGGCAAGTTTTCCGACATTCCTACCGCACGCGAGCAGGGCATCGATTCGATCGGTCCCAACTGGCGTGGTTTTTACATGCCGGGAGATATCTCCGATGAGGCCAAGCAGTACTGGGTCAACGCCATCGATGAGCTTTACGCCAGCGAAGAGTGGAAAAGCGTCATGAAGAAAAATGGCCTGATGCCATTCCATCCCGGTGCCGATAAGTTCGAGAACTTCGTTAAATCGCAGATTCGCTCCATCGAGGATCTGTCCAAAGATATCGGATTGATCAAGTAATGATCCTCAACGACCGTATCTTCGGTCTGCTGATGCTCGTCCTGGCCGTCGCGTACGGCTGGGGCGCTCAGCAGTTTCCCGAACCTTTCGGCGGGGTCGAGGCGGTTGGCCCCGAGACGTTTCCTACGATCCTGTCGGTCGTGCTGGCCTTGTCGAGCCTATACCTGATCGTCAAGCCGGACTCCGATAATGCTTGGCCCAAGCGGCGTACCGCGCTTGAGATGCTGATCGCCGTGCTGGTGCTGTGCGGCTATACGCTGCTGCTCGAGCCGCTGGGTTTCATCGCGTCCACTATGCTGGCGGTGGGCACACTGTGCTGGCGGATGGGTGCCAGGCCGGTGCATGCCTACCCGATCGCCCTGGCCGGAGGCATCGTGGTATTCGTGCTGTTCAACTACGTGCTTGAGTTGGCCTTGCCGTTGGGGCTGTTGTCATTTTTGGAGGCGCTCTGATGGAAACCATCAATTATCTCATCGATGGGTTCGGCGTCGCCCTGGCGCCGCATAACCTGATGTTCGCCCTGATCGGTGCCTTTCTAGGCACCTTGATCGGCGCCCTGCCGGGGCTAGGCCCGGCCAATGGTGTGGCGATCCTGATTCCGTTGGCCTTTACCCTGGGCTTACGCCCTGAAACCGCGCTGATCATGCTCACATCGGTTTATGCCGGGGCAATGTATGGTGGGCGTATTTCATCGATTCTGCTGAACATTCCCGGCGACGAGCCGGCAATGATGACATGTCTCGATGGCTATCCGATGGCCAAGCAGGGGCGAGCCGCCGAGGCGCTGGTGATCTCCGCCGTGGCCTCATTCATGGGCAGTTTGATTGCTACCATCGGGTTGATATTACTGGCGCCATTGCTGGCAGATTTCGCGCTGACTTTCGGACCGGCGGAGTACTTCGCGCTGTTCGTGTTGGCTTTTGCCACGCTAGGTGGCATTACCGGCAAGAATCCGGTGAAGACCATTCTCGCCGCGGCGATCGGGCTGATCATTGCCACCGTCGGTATCGATATTTCCACCGGTACCCAACGCTTTACGTTCGGTGTGCTGAAACTTTACGAAGGCGTCGACTTCATTATTGCCATCGTCGGTCTGTTCGCCATATCCGAGCTGCTGTTCTTTATCGAGGAGCGCGCCGGTGCGGGGCGCGAAGCGATCAAGGTCAACAAGCTCAAGCTGTCATGGAAGGATATCGCTTACGTGCTTCCGACCACGCTGCGTGGTAGCGTGCTGGGCTTTATCGCCGGTGTGCTGCCGGGTGCCGGCGCCTCGCTGGGCAGTTTCATCGCCTATACGCTGGAAAAGAAGGTATTGGGCAAGAAGGGCCGTTTCGGTGAAGGCGATCCGCGTGGCGTGGCCGCGCCGGAATCCGGCAATAACGGTGCTTCCAGCGGTGCGCTGGTGCCGATGCTGACGCTGGGCGTGCCGGGCAGCGGTACTACCGCGGTATTGCTGGCGATGCTGATCTCGTTCAATGTCACGCCGGGTCCGCTGATGTTCACGCAGCATGCCGATATCGTCTGGGGGGTGATCGCGGCGCTATTGATCGGTAACTTCATGTTGCTGATGCTGAATATTCCGCTGGTTGGGGTGTTCGTCAAGCTGCTGTCGGTGCCGCCGATGTACCTGCTGCCGATGGTGACGATGATTGCCTTCGTGGGCATTTATGCGATCAGTCACTCGACGTTCGATCTTTATTTCATGATTGCCTTCGGGATCGGCGGCTATCTGCTGCGCAAGCTGGAAATTCCGTTGGTTCCGGTCATCCTCGGGCTGCTCTTGGGCCCGGAAATGGAGAAGAACCTGCGCCACGCGATGCAACTTTCCAATGGCGACTGGACCATTCTTTGGGATAGTGGCCTGGCGATCGGTCTGTGGGTCGTGGCAATCCTGGGCCTGGTGCTGCCGGTTTTCGTCGGCCCGATGCTGCGCCGGCGCATGAAGGCTGGAGTTCAGTCGGATTGAGCTAGGCTGGGCTCTTACGGTCGTAGCGCTTGAGCGGACCCCGGCAGCTGAGCTGCCGGGGTCCTTCGTTGGGTTTAGCAATCTTGAGGAATCGATGACGAAGAGGCAGGCTTGGTTTCGTCGCCGGTAGCACCAATATTGCGTTCACTAAGCGCGGGCGCGGTGGGTGGGTTGATCTTTCAGCTTACCGGCTTGCCGCTGGCATGGATGCTCGGGCCACTGGTGGCCAACCTGGCACTGTCGGCGCGTGGCGTGGATGTACGCATTCCCGAGCGCTTGCGAGAGGCATTTCTTGGCGTGCTGGGGTTGGTGCTGGGCAGCCAGGTAACGCCGGCACTGGCGCATCGCATTCTGGATTGGCCGCTGTCGGCGGCCTTGCTATTGCTCGGCGTCTTTGCTTCCACCGCAATGGCCGCCGCCTGGTATCGCCGCTGTGGGTTCGATCCGGTGAGTGCCTGGTTTGCCTCGGCGCCCGGGGCAATGACGGCAATGATCCTGATGGGCGACAAGGTGGGCGGCGATCCGCAGCGTATCGCCATCGCTCAGTCGTTGCGGGTCATTCTGGTCATCCTGATCCTGCCGCCGCTGTTCTGGGTCTTCGAGGATCGTTCGGGCGCCATGGCCTCGGCACGGGGCGGAGAGGCCGAGGATATCTGGCTATTGCTGACGTTGCCTCTGGTCATTCCCTTGGGGCGCTGGCTACGTTTGCCGACGGCGGCGCTGCTGGCGCCGCTGTTCGTGGCGGTGGCGCTGGGCATCGGTGGCATCGCCAGCCTGCACCTGCCGGGTTGGGGCATGAATACCATGCTCTGGGTATTGGGCAGTGCGATCGGCTCGCGCTTCAAGGGGTTATCCGGCAAGCGCCTGGGGCGTTATGCCTGGCAGGCCGGCATTGCCACGGCATTGGCGCTGAGCGTGCTGGCGATATTCGCCGAGTTGATTCATCACGCGGTGGACGTGCCTCGCGATGTGGCGCTGCTGGCCCTGGCGCCGGGCGGGATCGGCGAAATGGCGATCGTCGCCGTGGCGCTGGGGCTCGACCCGATGTTCGTGGCTTTCCATCATCTGCTGCGCATGGTCGTGTTGATGATCGTTGCCCCGTTATGGGCGCGCTGGCTTGGCCGGCGCGCCCACGACGATCGGAGCGACTAGCGGCAGGATCAGCCTGGCGTCGCCTGTTGGCCGCCGTCCGCCTGCAGGCCCGCCGCGGGCAGGCGATCCTTGCCCCAACTGCGCTGGATCTTGTCGATCACGGTATGGATGTACTGCTCATCGACTTGGGTCGGGTCACCCGGCTCGAGGGGGTCATAGTGGAAGATATAGACCCGGGACACGAAGTCTTCGAAGGGTAGCGAGGCTTCGCCGAAACGTTCGCCGTTGCCTGCCGTGCTGACTACTACGTCGTCTCCCCAGTCCTGACCGCTGTCGTTGTTGGGGTTGTAGAAATACATGCGCATGACCCGTTGCGGGTCGAGATTCACGCGTAGCAGGGTGATGGCATGCCAGCCGATGAAGCGCGCGGCGCTGTCGGTGACCGCGATGCCGGCGGGTTGTGGATGGATCAGTGGCTGGTTGCCGTTGAAGTAGGGATGGTAGCTTGCATAAAAATAACGCAGGAAATCATCCAGCCCATGCAGGTTGCCGGTGGCGATATCCACTGCGATGCGAAAACCGCGACCGGCCCACCAGCCATGAAACTCAGGGTTGATCCAGCGGTGTGGGTCCTCATTGCGATCGGCGCAGCGCCGGCCCATTTCGGCGTAGATACGATCCAGATGGGGGACCACCAGTAGCGACACCGGATCGAGATCGAACGGCAAACTCTTGGCAACGCCTTCGAGATTCTCGCGAGACGACACCGGCTGGCCTTCGAAATGCATGATGATTTCATCGTCACGGGTCGCCCAGGCGACCATCTGCAGCAAATAGTCCGGATCGTTGTAAGCCCACATCGACAGTGCGCGCGCCGATTGGCAGGTCGGGTTGTTGCCCTGGCCGACGCCCAGCGGCTGGCCGAGCATGCACAGAACCCCCTCCATCAGTCGCGCGTTCGGCGGTGGCGTATTGCCGAAGGCGAGAATCAGCCGCTGCTGGGAGTAGGGCGACAGCGGCAGGGCGATCTGACGCCATAGCGCCGGTGCCACCGGCGGCTGATAGAGAATGCCGCGTTCGAGCAGCAGTGCCAGCCCATACACGGCCTGGCTGGTCTGCGGATGCACGCCGAGATCGATCATCGCATGCACCAGTTGGCGATAGCACAACAGGCAGTCGCGACCGGTGCTCGACAGTCCCAGCGCCTCGGCCAGCAAGTGCTCGCCCTGATCCAGCAGGTAGCGCAGCAGAACGGTGTGATAGGGCGAGACCAGGCCGGTGTCGTGCATGGCGCGCGCGAAACCGGTCGCTTCGTACTGGAGCGCGGCGCTATCCATGCTGCCCAGGCGCTCGAGGTAGACATCGAGCCCGGGATCCTCGCGGCAGCCAGTGGTAGTGCCGAACAGGCTGCTGATCAGCCGGTCGGCGCCCTGACCGCTATTGCCGAGGTCGATCTCCGGATTGGCCCGGCACGCCGCGATCTGCAGGATCATCTGCTTGACCGAGTCGACCTGAATCGGACGCTGCTGAAGGATTCGCCAGATCTCATCGACCAGTTGCTCGATGACGTGCTCGTAACCGATACCTTCGGCCAGGTGTCGGTATAGCGCGCGAGTGGCCAGCGCCAGATCGCCTTGCTGGGTGCGCTCCGCTTCGCTGGGCGGCGTGAACAGCAGTTCGAGATTCAGCGCCAGTACCTGGGTCAGGTAGTGGTGCGCCTGCTCCATGGAGATATCGGGATGCAGATAGGTACCATGCGCCACCGCCAATAGGCGTAGCTCGCTGAGCGCCTCCATCATCACGGTCTCGGATGTAGCGGAGCGCAGCGACTGGCGGGTCAACGAGGGAATCAGGATCTGCGGATGTGCCCAGTCCGAGCCGTTGAAGATACCGGCCGCCTCGAGTTCGGGCGCACGGCGCTCCAGCGCGCTGCAGCCGCCTTCCTGCAACAGCACGCGCCGGGCCACTGTGAGTACGCGACCGGTCTTCAGCGGCTTGGCGAAGTCCTTGGTCCTGGCAAGAATGGCGACTGCCTCGTCCAAGTTGTCCAGCAGCTTTTCCAGGCTGCTGGATTCGCTGGCGCTCGGGTCATCGTTGGTAGTCAAACGAACTCCTTTTATCGCCGTTCGATCAGGCGGTGGATCAGACGTAGAAGTCCAGATCTTCCTGGTGTTTGAGCAGGTCGCGCAGGCGATGCGGATCATCGCCGAAAAAGTATACCAGCCCCCAGTGCGTTCCGAATGCGGTACGTTTCGTTACCGTCTCTTCGAGCGGCGAGGTCAACTCATGCGACTCGAAATACTCATGCTGCTCGGTCTCCTCGGGAATCTCGAGCCGGCTCACCACGCGGCGGCGCGGATAGACCCCGAAGCAGCCGGCATGGCCCTTGGCATCGACCACTTCGCGGGGGAAGAAGGCGGTGATTTCCTCCTCGGTCGTCTTGGGATCGAAGGCCAGCACCAAACCCTGGTAGGCATTGAAACCATAGGCCCGTTCCAGCAGTTCGAAAACCTTGAAGCCGGGTGGCCGGTAGGCGACCTCGCCGAAGTACATTTCGCCATCGCTGGTGACGAAGTATTCGGGATGGATGAAGCCGAATTCGATATCGAAGGTTTTGATCAGCTTCTCTATCTGACGGGTGATCGCCTCGCGATACTTCTCGAGCTCTGGCGTTGCCGGAACGAATACCGAATAGCCCAGCGTCACGTACTCGGAGATGTTGAGAAAGCGGATCTTGCCATCGTGAATCCACGCCTCCACGGCGAATTCCCAGCCATCCAGGTGGCTCTCCATCAACACCGGGAACTCTTCGTCGGGAATCGTATCGACTTCGTCCGGGGTGCGGATCACCCGGTGACCCAGGCAGCCGGCCTTGTCGAAGGCCTTGAGGTGAATCGGGTCGTTGGGGTCGCCATCCAGCTTGAGCAGGGTCTGGTTGACCCGCTTGAGAAACCGGATCACGTCCGCCTTGTCGTGCGCTTCCTCGAAGATACCCACGCGAATGCCGCCGAGCTGGGCGCGACGCTTCATCAAGGCCTTGTCACGGAACAGGATCGATTGACCGAACAGCCGTGGATTGTCGAGCAGCACCGCGTTGATCGCGCCGGCCCACTCGACGGTTTCCTCGAACAAGGGAATGGCGACATTCACACCTTCGTCCTTGAGGCGTTGTGCGATTTCCATGGAACGGTCGTTCAGGCGTTCGAAATTCCAGGGTATATAAGGAATGTCATGTTCCTTGCAATAATCCTCGGCCCACTCGGGAGCCACGACCACGTAGCGCCGGTCGAAGCGATCGATGGCTTCGATGGCGTTCAGGCTCCAACCGAGAATGGCGACGTAGCCCTTGCTGTTGTCCTTGGTCATGGTTGTTCTCTCCTTTGGTAACCAATGGCATGCCGCGAGATACGGATGCGACTATTGAGCGCGCGACATGTTCCCCATGCTACCAGTAGCCTAGCCCATCCAACGAACCGGGGTGCCGTGACAGCCAGATATCCGCAGGCTTGTCGCTACCCTTGTGCGCTGTTATAGTGCCGGCGCGCTCGAGACAAGTGATTGAAGATTCACGCTTGTTCGGACCTCTCGGCAAGCGCTGGCGATCGGCGAAAAAGAGTCGGTCGAAGACGCCGAGACGACGATGGTGGCCCTCGTCGGTCCTCCCGCAACGCTAAACTGCGAACCCCGCCAGGCCCGGAAGGGAGCAACGGTAGCGGTGGCTGCGTGTGCCGGGATGTGGCTGGCGGGGGCCGCCTCCATTTTGAGCCCTGAAATCACGCTCCTGCCCATGGGCCACTTCTCATCGATTGACTCTCCCCCACGATTCTTCGCTCAGTGGCACTTGTTCATAGCCACGCTTTCCGCTATCGCCCCCAACCGCTAGAATGTCGGTTTACTCTTGGGCTTGGCTGCTGCCGGCCTTGGCCTATCACCCTTTGCAAGGATTCCGCGCTGCATGAGCTATCAGGTACTGGCCCGCAAGTGGCGTCCGCGCACCTTCCATGAACTGGTCGGTCAGGAGCACGTGCAGCGCGCCCTGGTCAACGCGCTCGATCAGGGAAGGCTGCATCACGCATACCTGTTCACCGGTACGCGTGGTGTCGGCAAGACCACGCTGGCGCGCATTCTTGCCAAGTGCCTGAATTGTGAGACCGGCGTGACCTCGACCCCGTGCGGGCAGTGCGCAACCTGCCGCGAGATCGACGAGGGGCGTTTCGTCGATCTGATCGAGGTCGATGCCGCCTCGCGCACCAAGGTCGAAGACACCCGCGAGCTGCTCGATAATGTGCAGTACGCGCCGACCCAGGGCCGCTACAAGGTGTATCTCATCGATGAGGTACACATGCTGTCGACGCACAGTTTCAATGCGCTGCTCAAGACCCTCGAAGAGCCGCCGCCCCACGTCAAGTTCCTGCTCGCCACCACCGATCCGCAGAAATTGCCCGTCACGGTGCTGTCGCGTTGCCTGCAGTTCACGCTCAAGAACATGCCGCCGGAGCGCATCGTCGGGCATCTTTCAAAGGTGCTCGAGGCCGAGCGGGTGGCGTTCGAGGAGGCCGCGCTGTGGCTGCTGGGCAAGGCCGCCGACGGCTCGATGCGCGACGCCTTGAGCTTGACCGATCAGGCCATCGCTTTCGGCCAAGGGCAGGTGAATCGCAGCGACGTGGCCGCCATGCTCGGCACGCTCGACCAGCACCATCTATTGGCGCTGGTCGAGGCGCTGGCCGAAGTCGATGCCGCCCGCGTGCTGGCCGAAATCGCCAGCCTGGCCGAGCAGGGCCCCGATTTCGCGGGCGTGCTCGACGATCTGGCTGGCGTCTTTCATCGCTTGGCGATCGCGCAGATGGTGCCCGATGCGCTCGATAACGGCCATGGCGATCGCCAGGCGCTGCTGGCCCTGGCATCGCGCTTTACCGCCGAAGACGTTCAGCTCTATTACCAGATTGGCTTGCAGGGGCGGGGCGATATGGATAGCGCACCGGATGCCCGCACCGCGCTGGAAATGACCCTGTTGCGCATGCTGGCGTTTCGCCCACAAGGCGTGCCCAAGCCGCCACAGACGCCATTGCCGCTGCGCGGCGACCGGACGAGTGGCACTGAGCCGAGCGCGCCAGCCGGCGGGGCGGCGAAAGCCGAAGCGCCCACGCAACTCGGCACCCATCAAGCCGATATGGCTGACGCACGGGAAACGCCACCGTCCAGTGAACTGCCGCCTTCGGCGGAGCCGGTGCCGGCACCGGCGGACGATGCACCGCCACCTTGGGAGCCGCAGCCCAAAGCGATGGAGCCGGTAGCAGTGCCGGCTAAGCAGGCAGCGCCAGAACAGCAGCAAGAATCCGAAGCACAGCAAGAGCTAGAAGCACCGGCCGGCCCACGTGACATGCCTACCGAGGCCGCAGTCAGTGCGGCGTTTGCGATACCGGACGAGCCTCCCGAGCCGTCGCCAAAGCAGCAGCCTGCCGAGGCGCCTGTACCGATTCATGAAACCCTACTCGGAGAAACCGCGGTCGATGACGAGCCAGCCACGGCCGAGACCGCCGCTGCGGTGGAGCAGGATCTCGAATCGCAAACCGAGCCTGAGCCCGAGCAGGTGACAATCGACCCGACAACCGGTTTCGATCACGCCGCCTGGTTGGAAGCGTTCCCGCGCCTGGCGCTGTCGGGGCTGACCCGCAATCTGCTAGCGCACTGCATGGTCGAACGCGACGATGGCCAAGTATTGTCGCTTCGTCTCGACCCCAGCCAGGAGGCGATGAACGCCGAGATCCATGTCGAGCGTGTACGGCGGGCGCTGGCCGAGGTCGGCATCGAGCGAAAGATCGTCATCGAAGCGGGTGATCTGCCGGATACCGTCGAAACGCCCAAGGCGCGTAGCGATCGCCAAGCGGCCGAGCGCCATGGCGAGGCGGTTGAAGCGCTGCGTGACGACCCGCATATCCAACGACTGGAGCAGGCCTTCGATGCGCGCCTGCTCGAGCAGACCGTCGCGCCGCAGGCTAGTGCGCAATGAGTTACGGCAAGATGGCTTCAGCATATCCCGACAACGCCACATCGACGAGGTGACAGCATGTTCAAGGGTGGAATGGGCAACCTGATGCAACAGGCTCAGGAAATGCAGGAAAAGATGCAGCGAATCCAGGAAGAGATCGCACGCACCGAAGTCAGCGGTGAAGCGGGTGCCGGCATGATCAAGGTGACCATGAATGGCCGTCATGACGTGAGCAAGGTCGATATCGACCCCAGCATTCTGGAAGAGGACAAGGAGATGCTCGAGGATCTGCTTGCCGCTGCGGTCAACGATGCGGTGCGCAAGGTCGAGGCCAGCTCCAAGGCCAAGATGGAGGAGGCGACCGCCGGCCTGAATTTGCCGGCCGGCTTCAAGATGCCCTTTTAGGCTCTTGCTAAAACTGCCTGCACTCGATCATACGGCGTTAAAAATCAGCTTAAAATACTCATTTACACTTATGTAAACTCCGTTTTTTCGCTGATTTTTGCCTTATCTGATCATCGTTCGTCGACTTTTAGCTAAGAGCCTTGCTAATGAGCTTTTCACCCCTCGTCGACCGCCTGCTCGAGGCGTTGCGCGTGCTGCCGGGCGTTGGGCCGAAGACCGCTCAGCGTATGGCGTTGCATCTACTCGAGCGCGACCGCGATGGCGGTCGCCGCTTGACCGCCGTGCTTGGCCAGGCGCTGGAGGAGGTCGGCTATTGTCGACGCTGTCGTACGCTGACCGAAGAGGAGATCTGCGCGTTGTGCACCAGCCCACGGCGCGATGAAGCGCTGCTCTGCGTGGTGGAATCGCCCGCCGATATGCTGGCGATCGAAGATGCCGGCGGCTATCGCGGTCACTACTTCGTACTGCATGGTCACCTTTCGCCGCTCGATGGCATCGGCCCCGAGGATATCGGGCTGGATCAGCTCGAGATACGCCTCGATGAAGGCGGTGTCGAAGAGGTGATTCTGGCCACCAATCCCACCGTCGAGGGCGAAGCCACCGCCCACTATATCGCCGAGCAGTTGCACGAGCGCGGGATGCGTCTGTCGCGGCTGGCCTATGGCGTACCGATGGGTGGCGAGTTGGAGTATGTCGATGGCGGTACCCTGAGCCGGGCCTTCAACGGCCGCTTGCCATTTCGTGGCGATTGACCTGCTGCGCCAGCATTCATGACCAAACCCACCGAATCGAAACCGAAGTTGCCCCCCATGCCCCTTGAGCCCACGATCCACTGGATCGACACCCGTAATGCCTTGAACGATGTCTGCGCCAAACTGAGCGGCGCCGAGACGCTGGGCATGGATACCGAGTTCTTTCGCGAGTCGACCTTTCATCCGGTGCCTGCGCTGCTGCAGTTGTCGGCGGGTGAGGATGTCTATCTGATCGACCCGCAGGCAGTGGCGGCGACTCCCGACTTGCAGCGACTGTTGAGTGAGGAAGGGCCGCTCAAGCTGCTGCACGCGAGCAGCGAAGATATCGAAGTGATCGCTAACTGGGCCGAGGTGATGGTAACGCCGCTGATCGATACCCAACTTGCGCAGGGCTTGCTCGGCGAGGATCCATCGATGGGCTATCAGCGCCTGGTCGAGCACTGGACGGGCGAGGTGCTGCCCAAGGATGAAACGCGCTCCGACTGGCTGGCGCGACCACTCAGCGCGGCGCAAACGCGCTATGCCGCGCTCGATGTCATCTACTTGCCGGAAATCTGGGCAGCGCAGCGCCAGGCGCTCGGTGCCTTGGGTCGCCTTGCCTGGCTCGAGGCCGATTGCGCCGCGCTAATTGCCCAGGCCGGACGTAACAGCGATAGCGACGGCGAATGGTACCGCCGCCACCGCCAATTGTGGCGGCTACAGCCGCGCTCGATCGCCGCTTACCAGCGCTTGACGCGATGGCGCGAGGCCGAAATCAGAAGCCGTAATCTGCCGCGCAACTGGCTGGTCGGCGATAACGCACTGTACGCCATCGCCGAGGCGATGCCGACCAATCGCTATGAACTGTCTTCGGTCGAGGGTATCAAACCGCCGCTGATCAAGCGCGAGGGCGATGCACTGCTGGCATTGGTGCGTGAAAGCGCGCACCTGGCAGACGATACGCTGCCGGCGGCATTGCCTTCGCCGCTATCGGGGCCATTCAAGCGTCGGCTAAAGGCGCTCAAGGGCATGGCAGCCACTGCCGCCGAGCGGTTGGGAGTAGCGCCCGGGCTGCTGGCCCGGCGTCGCGATCTCGAAGCGCTGGTGGCCGCCGATCTGCAAGGGCAACCGCTGCCGTTGCCCGAAGGCTGGCGTGGCGAGCTGCTGGCAGCGGATTTTCAGCGGATTCTGAGCGAAATCGGCGCCGAGGCCGAAAGGAACTGACGATGCGTAAATTGCTATGCGAGATATTCAAGAGCCCGCGTCGAGAAGAGATGTACCTTTATGTGGAGAAGGCGCGTGGCCTGGTCGATGTCCCCGAGGTCTTGCTCGAGCGCTTCGGTAAACCGGTTTCGGCAATGACGTTGATCCTTGACGAAAGCCGGCCGCTGGCCCGCGCCGATGCCGCCGAGGTCATTGCAGCCATCGATGCCAAGGGCTTTTACTTACAGATGCCGCCGGCCCGGGAGGAATATCTACTCGATCTGTATAAAACTCCCACCGAAGCCCGTTATTAGGATTTATCTGAAAACTGGCTGCGCTCGGCCATACGGCGTTAAAAACCATCTCAAGAGCCTCATTTACGTCTTGTAAACTCCGTTCTTTCGATGATTTTTCTCTTGTCTGACCTTCGCTCGCTGCCTTTTCAGACAAATCCTTATCGCGCCGTTGTTATATGTAAGGAGTTGAGATGCGCGAACGTTTCTGGGAGCGCTTTACACTCGATGAGCTGGATCGGGAGGAGTGGGAGGCGCTGTGCGATGGTTGCGGCCAGTGCTGCTTGCTGAAAGTCGAGGATGAAGGCAGCGGCGATATAGCGGTGCTCAACGTGGCCTGCGAGCTGCTGGACATTGGTAGCTGTCGCTGTGGGGATTACGCCAATCGTTTCGCGAAGGTGCCCGATTGCACTCAGTTGACGCCTGAACGCGTCGACGATTTTCGCTGGCTGCCCAGGTCCTGCGCTTACCGGCGGGTGCATGAGGGACGCAAGCTGGCGCGCTGGCATCCACTTATCTCGGGCGATCCCCAGCGCGTTCATCGCAAGGGCGTCAGCGTGGCAAGCTTCGCCGTATCGCAGCGCGATGTGCCCGAGGACGAACTCGACGAACACATCATCGCGATTCTGCCAATCAATCCTTGACCCTATTCCTTCGCCAATCCCAGCGCCCAGAGAATGAAGGCGTCCTGCCGGGCGCTATCCTGCCATGCCTTGAAGCGCCCGGAGGCGCCGCCGTGGCCAGCGGCCATGTCGGTTCGCAGCAGTATTGGGCGGCACTCCGCTGGGCGGCGCTCCGTCGTGCCAGGCGACGTACTCAGTTCGGTCAGCCTGGCATAGAGTTTGGCCGGCTCCCAGTAAGGGACTCGCGAATCGTGCCAGCTACCTTGCAGAAATATCGCCGGGTAGGGCAGCGCGGCCAAATTGTCGAGCGGTGAATAGTCGCGAATGCGCCGGCGCACCGCGGGTTCATCGGGATTGCCCCATTCGGTGTATTCGGCGGTGGTCAGCGGTAAATCGGGATTTTCCATGGTGCGCAGCACATCGACGAAAGGGACGTCGAGTACCGCGGCACAGAACGCTTCGGGGTCGAGATTGAGACTGGCGCCGACCAGCAGGCCGCCGGCGCTGGCGCCATAGGCGGCAATACGTCCGCCATCGGCGAGGCCGGCCTCGACCAGCGCGTCGCGAGCGGCAAGAAAATCCCGAAAGCTGTTCTCCTTGTGTTCGAGCTTGCCGGCCAGATACCAGGGTTCGCCGCGCTCGCCGCCGCCGCGCACGTGTGCCACCGCGAAGGCGACGCCACGCGCCAGCAACTCCAGGCGCGCCACCGAGAACCACGGGTCGAGTACCTCGCCATAGGCGCCATAACCGTAGAGCAGTGTCGGCAATGGCTGCCGGTCGAGCAGGTCGGCGCGCGCGACGACCGACACCGGAATTCGCTCGCCATCGTGCGAGGTGGCCCACAATCGCCGACATGTGACTTGCTCGGGTGGCAAGTCGCCATGAATCGGCTGGGCCTTGAGCAGGCGCCGGCTATCGCTATCCAGGTCATGCTCGATCCAGCGCGGCGGCAGGGTAAAGGATTCCTCATGCAAACGCAGCCGGCGTGTGGCGAAGTCCGGCGTATCGCCGAGTGTCAGGCTGCATGGCTCATCAAAGAGCGGCAGGCGGCGCTCGCCAGCCAGGCCGTGGCCGGTATCGAATTCGAGCACGCGCAAGTGCACCTGGGCCTCGTGGTGATCGCGCTCGGTGATCACCAGCCCCCAGGCGAAGGCATCGACGCCCTCTAGCGTGTAATCTTCGCGATGAGCGATCAGCGTTTGCCAGGCATCGGGCCGGGCTTGTGGCGCCACATCCAGACAGAAATGCGCCGCCTGGCGATTATGCAGTACATAGAAATGGCCGGGGCGATGCTCGATGCTGTATTCGACCCCGTTCTCGCGCGGCCTGACGCAGCGTGGCGGCGTATTCGGCGCGTGAGCGGGAATCAGATGACACTCCGAGGTGTCCTTGGACGCGGTCTCGAGTACCAGCCAGGCCTTGGAGCGAGTCTTGCCCAGGCCGACCCAGAACTGCGCATCGGTTTCCTCGAAAACGAGGATCGATTCGCCGCCGTCGCGTGTCATACGCCATACGCTGGCCGGTCGCTGGGTGGCATCATACTGCGTGAACAGCAGGGTGCGGTTGTCCTCGGCCCAGGTCAGTTCGGGGCCAATCCCCTCGAGCAGAAGCCGGGGCTCGCCATCCGGCAATTGGCGTAAATACAGATCGAAATATTCATCGCCGCGCGTGTCTTCGGTCCAGGCCAGCCATTGCTCGTCGGAGGAGATGGCCAGGTCGCCGAGTTCGAGATAGTCCCGCTCGCTGGCGCGCACCTCGAGATCGAGCAGCAATTCGCGCCGCTCCGGCGTGCCATTCAAATGCCGCCACCAGGTGGGGTAATCGGCGTCGGCGGCGGTCTCGCTCCAGTAGGTATGGCGTTCGAGTGGTGTCTTCAGACCCACGATGGCCAGTTCGCGGCGTGCCAGATGACCCCGGTAGAGCGCCTCGACCAACGGTTCCAGCGGTGCGAACCAACGGTCGCATTCGGTATTGGCGGCATCGAGAAACGCCGTCACGGCCTGATCGTCACGGTTTTCCAGCCAGTGCCAATGCGGGTCGGCGTCGCGCCGGAAGCGTGGAATGGGAGAGGCTTGCGATGCAGTGATGGGCGGCTGTGCTTTCATTGGACGCGGTGTACCATGATGAAGAATCTACTCCAGGAGATAATTAGGCGATGCTGATATCCGACTCCATACCACTACTATGGCTGAGCTACGTGGCATTGTCGCTGGTGGTACTGGTGACTGGCTACCTTGCCATTCGTTGGCTGCCGAGATTGCCACGTTTCGTAATAACGGGGATGGTAGCGGGCATGCTGTGGATGCCGGCCGGTTTCACGATTCCGGTACTGGAAGACGAGGTCTACAACGGCTTGGCGCCGGCTATCGTGGTCGCCGCCGTGGCGGTGCTGCAGAATGCCTGGGGCGACTTCGGCGCGGCGCTACCGCTATTGCTGCTGGGCCTCGGGCTGGGTGTCGGCGCGGGAGTGCTGTTATGGGGCTGGTTGCGGCGCCGCAACCAGCCGGACTCCCACGATGACACTAGCGGGGGCGGCGGCAAGACACCGCTCGCCGATAAACGCCGGGAGCCGGTGATTGGCTAAGGAATCGCCATGCGCGTGTTGATTGCCGCAGCGTTACTGTCGCTGCTGGCTTGGACCACTCAGGGGTGGGCCCAGGAAGCGCCGGAGGATCGCCCGGACGTCCGCCTGGTGATCGATGTTTCCGGCAGCATGAAATACAACGACCCCAACCGGCTCAGTGCCAGTGCACTGGAGTTGATGGTTTCGCTATTGCCGTCCGGTGCACGCAGCGGGTTGTGGACATTCGGCAGCGAGGTCGCCAATCCGCTGCCTACGTCGACCGTCGACGATGCCTGGCGACGCCGTGCGCTGGCGCTGAAACCGGCGCTGTTCGAATACCAGCAGTTTACCGATATCGAGCAGGCCGTGCGTCAGGCGGCATCGGCGCCGCCGACTTCCAGCAAGCGCCACCTGGTGTTGCTCACCGATGGCGTGGTCGATGTGCCCGCTGCCGAGGGCGACAAGCGGGCGCAGGATGCGGCCTCGCGCCAGCGCTTGTTGGAAGAGCTGGCGCCGGCACTGGCCGATGAGGGCGTGGTGATCCACACCATCGCCTTTTCGCCCCAGGTGGACCTTACACTGCTCGAGAACATGGCGCGTACCACCGGCGGGCTTGCGGCGGTGGCCGAGACGCCCGAAGCGCTGATGCGCGCCTTTCTCGACGTCTTCGATCGTATCTTTCCCCGCGATCAGGTGCCGCTGGACGAAAACCGCTTCCGCATCGACGATCGTGTCGATGCGTTCTCATCCTTGCTGTTCCACGAGCCGGATGCGCCGCCGCTGGTGCTGATTGGTCCCGATGGCGAGCGCTACACCGCCGAGGACCATCCCGACAGCATCCGCTGGGAACATCAGCCGCTCTTCGATCTGATCACCGTGCCCGACCCGAGTGAGGGCGAATGGCGCATCGAGGGCGAGGTCGGCGACGAGAGCCGGGTCAATATCGATTCCCCGCTATCGTTGCGTACCGATGAGCTGCCGACGGCGCTCTACCGTGGCTTCGAGACGCCGATAGAGGCCTGGCTTGCCGAGCGGGGCGTGCCGCTGACGGCTGGCGAGACGCCGCAGGATTTGCAGATGCGCGCCGAGTTGCGCGATATCGACGACGGCGATGTGATCGAGTCGGTGACGCTGGCGCCTGAAGGCGACAGGGAGCGCAGCGGCGAGCGCGTTCGCTATCGCGGCTTGTTGCCAGCGCCCGATGCCACCGGCAACGCGCGCTTGGCGGTGATTGCCGAAAGCGATGCGTTCGTGCGCCAGCGCCGCCAGGCCGTCAATGTGCTGCCGGCGATCAGCGCCCTCGCCGACGAAGCCGTGGGTCTGGTTCGATTGCACGCCGAGCATCCTCGTTTGAATGCCGACAACACGCGCATCGAGGCGATACTGCAGGGCGATACGCTAGCGGTCGAGCCGGTCGACGAGCACAATTGGCGTATCGAGCTGCCCGAGCTCGACGACGACCTGTCGGTGCCATTGGCAATGACCGCAACCATTACGCTCGATGGCGAAACGCGCACCTTGGAGCTGCCAACGCTACAGCTCAATGACGAGGCGGATACCGGCCTGGGCAGCGCCAGTCTCGACCGCCAGGGTGTCAATGCCCAGGCGCTGGCCAATCGGCCGATGCCTGACGAGCCCATGCAGCCATCATCCTCGCTGCTCGATGAGTTGGGTCGCTCCGTTGGCCAGGCGCTCGGCGAATTGCCGGAGCAGGCCAAAAAACTGTGGGCCGGGGTGAGCCCCGAACTGCGCGAGCACAGTGACGACCCGCTGGCCTGGGGGTTGATCGCGGCTGCGGTAGTGTTGCTAATGATGCTGTTCGTGTGGCGTCGCCACGCGGCGAATCGCCGTCGGCTACGGCGGGAGGAGCCGCATGTGTGAACTGTTGGGCATGAGCGCCAATGTGCCTACGGATATCTGCTTCAGCTTCACCGGATTCTTGCGGCGCGGTGGCGGCACCGGCCCGCACCGCGACGGTTGGGGCATCGCCTTTTACGAAGAGGGCGGCTACCGCGAGTTTCGCGATCCCCACCCCTCGGTGGACTCGCCGATCGCACGCTTGATCAGCGATTATCCGATCAAATCGCATGTCGTCATCAGCCATATTCGCCAGGCCAATGTCGGCGATATCCGCCTGGCCAATACGCATCCTTTCACTCGCGAGATGTGGGGGCGCCAGTGGTGCTATGCGCACAATGGTCAGCTCACTGGCTGGCAGGCACTGACGCCATCGTTCTATCAGGCGGTGGGCGACACTGACAGTGAACACGTTTTCTGTTGGCTGATGGGCGAATTGCGCCAGCGCTTTGCGCATCCGCCGAGCAATTCCGATGCGCTATGGCAAACGCTGCATGGCCTCTGCGAACGGCTACGCGAATTCGGTGTGTTCAATATGCTGCTGACCGACGGCCGCCACCTGTATTGTTACTGCGCGACCAAACTGGTGCATATCACGCGGCGCGCTCCGTTCGGCGAGGCGCGCCTGTGCGACGCCGAGATGGTCGTCGACTTCATCGAGCACACCACGCCCGCCGATGTGGTTTCGGTGATCGCCACCCAGCCATTGACCGATAACGAGCGCTGGACAAGCATGCAGCCAGGTGAACTGCTGGTATGGCGCGACGGTGAAATTAAGGCGCAGTATGTCAGCACGAGCGGACACTGAGCGATCAGGGCTGAACGATCGTTTCAATCGCTTGTTTTACAGCATCTCAGTGCTGTTATAAGGTGGCTGCGACGTGCTTATTACCCTGAGTGACAGTCGATCCACTTGGGGCCAACAAAAAAACAGTCGGCTTCAGCCGGTGGCATCCTCGGAGATCAGCCATGAACCAGCCTGCCAGCGCTCCCATTCTCTCCGGTCCGGCCCTTGACGGGTTGGACGACTACACCTCGGTGGTGGATGTCTTCCATGCCTCGGTCAAGCGCTTCGCCGACAAGCCGGCCTTCAGTTGTATGGGCCGGGTGCTGACTTACGGCGAGTTGGATACGTTATCGTCGGATTTTGCCGCCTGGCTGCAGCAGGAAACCGATCTCGAGCCGGGCGATCGCATCGCCATCCAACTGCCCAACGTCCTGCAATTCCCGGTGGCGGTGTTCGGCGCATTGCGTGCCGGCCTGGTGGTGGTCAATACCAATCCGCTGTATACCGAACGCGAAATGCGCCACCAGTTCGAGGATTCCGGCGCCAGGGCGATTCTGATTCTGGCCAACATGGCCGACAAGCTGGAGAAGGTGCTCGGGCAGTCGCAGATCAAGCATGTGCTGGTCACCGAACTGGGCGATCTGCACGGTTTTCCCCAGCGCACGCTGATCAATGCGGTGGTCAAGTACGTCAAGAAGATGGTGCCGAAATACTCACTGCCCACCGCGATCGGTTTCCGCCAGGCGCTGGCCAAGGGGCGCGGCCTGGAGCATCGCGAGGTGGCACGGGGCATGGACGACGTCGCCGCGCTGCAATACACCGGCGGCACCACGGGGCTGGCCAAGGGCACCATGCTCACCCATCGCAACCTGGTCGCCAACATGTTGCAGGCCCGCGTCGCGTTGATGGCGGGAGCGATGAACGAAGGCAGCGAAGTCATCATCGCGCCGCTGCCGGTCTATCACATCTATACCTTCACCGTGAACTGCCTGTGCATGATGGTGACCGGCAATCACAGCGTGCTGATCACCAATCCGCGCGATATCGACGGTTTCATCAAGACCCTCAAGACGATCAAGTTCTCCGGCTTCGTCGGGCTCAACACGCTGTTCAACGCGCTGTGCAATCGCGAGGAGTTCCGCGCCCTCGATTTCTCCTCGCTCAAGCTGACCATCTCCGGCGGCATGGCGCTGACCAGAACCGCCGCCAAGCGCTGGGAGGAGATCACCGGTTGCCCGATCGCCGAAGGCTATGGCATGACCGAAACCTCGCCGATCGTCTCCTTCAACCCACCGGATGCGATTCAACTCGGCACTATCGGCAAGCCGGCATCGGGTACCTCGGTCAAGGTGATCGATGACGATGGCCGGGCATTGCCGTTGGGCGAGCCGGGCGAGCTGTGCGTCAAGGGCCCGCAGGTAATGAAGGGCTACTGGAATCGTCCCGAGGATACCGCCAAGACGCTCGACGACGAGGGCTGGATTCGCACCGGCGATATCGCCGTGCTGCAGGAGGATGGCTACATCCGCATCGTCGATCGCAAGAAGGACATGATCATCGTCTCCGGCTTCAACGTCTATCCCAACGAGATCGAGGACGTGGTGGCCGGCCATCCCGACGTGATCGAAGCCGCCGCGGTCGGTGTCGCCGACGACAACAGCGGCGAGGCGATCAAGCTGTTCGTGGTCTCGCGCAACGAGGCGCTGGATGCCGAAACGCTGCGCACCTGGTGCAAGAAGGAGCTCGCCGCCTACAAGGTGCCCAAATTGATCGAGTTTCGCGACGAACTGCCCAAGACCAATGTGGGGAAAGTGCTGCGCCGCGAACTGCGCGATTCCTAGGCTAGCCTGATCGCCATCATGAAATAGCCGTGGCCGCTTGCCCGGCGTTACAATGACCTGCCCGCCTCGGTAGTTCCGGCGGGCAGGTTTTTTTACGACAGTCAGCGAGGATGCATTGAGCGCCACCGCCCAGCCGACCCATGCCTTGAAGGAACTCGATACACGCCTGGCGCGACTCGACGATTGCCTGCTGCGCGACGCGCACAATCAGGGCCGGCGTCTGGCGCGCCTGAAGCCTCGCGCGCGCGACGGCCAGCCGATCGATCGGGCGTTGCGCGATATCGATGCGCGCCTGGTGGCCTCACAGGCCCAACTCGAAGCGCGCCGGCAACTGCCGGTTACGCTGCGCTATCCCGAGCAGCTGCCGGTCGCCGAGAAGCGCGAGGACATTCTCGCCGCACTGCGCGAGCACCAGGTGGTGGTGGTGGCCGGCGAAACCGGTTCGGGCAAGACCACCCAGCTACCCAAATTGTGCCTGGAACTAGGCCTGGGCCGGCGCGGATTGATCGGCCATACCCAGCCACGCCGCCTGGCGGCACGCTCGGTGGCTACACGCCTTGCCGAAGAGCTGGAAGTGCCATTGGGCGAGCAGGTCGGCTATCAGGTGCGTTTCACCGATCAGACCAACGAGCGTACGCTGGTCAAGCTGATGACCGACGGTATTCTGCTGGCCGAGACCCAGCACGACCCGGATCTCGAGCGCTACGAGGCGATCATCATCGACGAGGCCCACGAGCGCAGCCTCAACATCGATTTCCTGCTCGGCTATCTCAAGCGTCTCAGCGAACGGCGTCCCGACCTCAAGATCGTCATTACCTCGGCGACCATCGACGTGGAGCGCTTTTCGGCGCATTTCGCCATCAATGATAAACCGGCGCCGGTGGTCCAGGTTTCGGGGCGCACGTTTCCGGTCGAAGTGCACTACCGGCCGCTGCTGCGCGATGGCGACGGCGAAGAGGACCGTACCCTGCAGGAGGGGATTGTGCATGCGGTGGAGGAGATCGAAGCCATCGAGCGCGAAAAGCGCTGGTACAGCGGCCCGCGCGACATCCTGATTTTTCTGCCGGGCGAGCGCGAGATCCGCGAAACCGCCGATACCCTGCGCCATGCCAACCTGAAGAGTACCGAGATTCTGCCGCTCTACGCGCGGCTGTCGAACGCCGAGCAGAACCGCGTGTTTCAATCACACGCCGGGCGTCGCATCGTGCTCTCGACCAACGTCGCCGAAACCTCGCTGACGGTGCCCGGCATTCGCTACGTGATCGATCCGGGGCTGGTGCGGATCAGCCGCTACAGCTACCGCGCCAAGATCCAGCGCCTGCCCATCGAGCCGATCAGCCAGGCCAGCGCCGATCAGCGCAAGGGCCGTTGCGGACGTATCGCCGAAGGCGTGTGCCTGCGTTTGTACAGCGAAGAAGATTTTCTCGCGCGCCCCGAGTACACCGAACCGGAGATTCAGCGCACCAACCTGGCCTCGGTGATTTTGTCGATGTTGGCGCTGAAACTGGGTGATATCGAGGCCTTTCCGTTCGTCGACGCACCGGATTCGCGCTTCATCAAGGATGGCTTTCGGCTGCTGTTCGAACTCGGCGCGGTCGATGACGGCAACCGTTTGACGACCAACGGTCGGCGTTTGGCCAAACTGCCCATCGATCCGCGCCTGGCGCGTATGGTGCTGGCCGGCGCCGAACATGAGTGCCTGCGCGAGGTATTGATCGTGGTCAGCGCGCTATCGGTGCAGGACCCACGCGAGCGCCCGGCGGAGAAACGCCAGGCCGCCGATCAGGCCCACAAGCGCTGGGACGATCCGGATTCCGATTTCGTCGCCTGGCTCAATCTGTGGGCCGGCTTCGAGGCCGCGCGCGACGAACTCTCCGGCAATCAATTGCGCCGCTGGTGCCGCGAGCATTACCTCAATTACCTGCGCCTGCGCGAATGGCACGACACCTATCGCCAGCTTCGGCAGTTGCTGCGCGACATGGAAATCACCGCGCCCGCCCTGAGCGACTCGCTAGCCGCCGCCTCGGATGATGACGAAGCCGCCCGCGAGGCGCGGCGCCTGCAGCAGTCACGGCTGCATCAGGCACTGCTGACCGGGCTGCTGTCGAACATCGGCCAGTTCATCGAGAATCGCGAGTATCTGGGCGCTCGCAACCGCAAATTCATGATTCACCCCGGCTCGGGGATGGCGAAGAAAACGCCGAAATGGATCATGGTCGGGGAACTCATCGAAACCTCGCGGCTGTTCGCTCGCCAGGTCGCGCGGATTCAGCCGGAGTGGATCGAGCCGCTGGCCGGGCACTTGACCAAGCGCAGCTACAGCGAACCGCACTGGGAGATGAAACGCGCCCAGGTCGTGGCCTTCGAACAGGTCACGCTGTTCGGGCTGCCGATCGTCGCACGGCGCAAGGTGCATTACGGGCCGATCGCCCCGGATGAAGCGCGTGAAATATTCATTCGCCGCGCACTGGTCGAGGGCGAATACCGTACCAGGGCCGCGTTCTTCGCGCATAACCGCGAACTGATCGATGAGGTCGAGAATCTTGAAGATCGGGCGCGAAAGCGCGATATTCTGATCGATGAGGAAACGCTGTTCGATTTCTACGATCGGCGCTTGCCCAGCGATATCATCAATGGCAAGGGGTTCGAGCACTGGCGCCGCCAGGCCGAGCGCGACGAACCGGATATCCTGAAGCTCGACAAGGCCACGTTGATGGCGCGCGAGGTCGGCGATATCAGCGAGGAGCAGTATCCGGATGAGCTGACCTTGAATGGCGTTCGCTATCCGTTGAGCTATCATTTCGCGCCGGGGGCCGAAGACGATGGGGTGAGTATGACCGTACCGGCGGCGATGCTCTCGCAGCTACCGCGTCACCGCCTCGAATGGCTGGTGCCGGGGCTGCTGCGTGAAAAATGCATTGCGCTGCTCAAGTCGCTGCCCAAGTCGGTACGCCGGCAGGTCGTGCCGATACCCGACTGGGTCGATGCCGCGCTTGACGTGATCGCGCCCGATGACGTGCCGCTCGGCGAGGCATTGGGTGAGTTCCTGCGCATTAAGACTGGGTTGCGGCTAGCGCCCGATGACTGGCGCGCGGATCTGCTCGAGCCGCATCTGCGTATGAATCTGAAGGTGGTCGATCATGCCGGCGAGGTATTGGGGCAGGGCCGGGATCTCGCGACGCTGGAGCGGCGTTTCTCCGCAGCGGCCAGTGCCGGCGCCCAGGCACTGAGCGAATCCGCCGGTGTGGCAGAAGCACTCGACGATCTGCCCGAGACGCCCTTGGCCGAATCTCGCACCACCACCCAGGCGGGGATTCGCGTCGAGGCCTATCCGGCGCTCACCGAGCAAGGCGTGGGTAAGGGCGCTGGGCTGGCGGTCGAACTGTTCGATCATCCGGCCAAGGCCCACGAAGCGCACCGCCAGGGGATCAAGCGCTTGGCCATGCAGCGTTTGCCGGATCAGGTCAAGGCGCTCAAGCAGTTGAAAGGGCTGGAACGCTGCGCGCTGCTATACACCAAGGTGGGTAGCAAACAGCAGTTGCTCGATGATTGGGTCGCGGCGGTGTTCCTGCACGAGATCGCCACCGATCCGCTGCCGCGCTCGCGCGAGGCGCTGGATGAACGGTTGCGTGAACGGCGTGGCGAGCTCATACCCTACGGCGAATCGCTGCTGAGCACGCTGCATGACGCACTCGAGGGGCATCTGGCTGTGACCCAGGCGTTGAAAGGCAATCTCAGCCTGGCGTTGGCGCTGGTATACAGTGATTTAAAGGCGCAGATGCAGCGCTTGGTGCATCCCGGCTTCATCAGCGAGGCAGGGGAGTGGCTAGCGGAGTATCCTCGTTATATGGAGGCCGCGAAAATTCGCCTGGAGAAGGCTCCGCGCGAGCGCATGCGCGACCAGATGCTGATGCAGGAGATTCAGGATTTCGAGACGCGCCTGGCCAATCGTCGCCAGGCCGAGGCGCGCGGCGGCCGGGAAGATCCTCGCCTGATCGAGTTCGGCTGGTGGCTCGAGGAGTTTCGGGTATCGCTGTTCGCCCAGCAGTTGGGCACGCTGATGCCGGTTTCCGCCAAGCGCCTGGAAAAACGCTGGGCGGAGATTGCCGGTCGCTGAGACGACGACGAGGGACAGTCAGGTGGCGTTTTTGTCACCGTGAGGAGAGCACATGATAAAAGCCGTGATTACCGGCACGGGCCTGTACACGCCGGAGCACGCCATCGACAACGCCGCGCTGGTGGCGTCGTTCAATGCCTGGGTCGATGCTGAGAATAGCCGCCATGCCGACGCCATTGCGCGCGGCG
>NZ_CAMPKE010000009.1 GCF_946887195.1 uncultured Halomonas sp. | reverse complement strand
GCGCTGCTGCCGTTCATCGCCATTCAACTGTGCGTGCTGGCGCTGCTGCTGTTCTTCCCGAACCTGGCCATGTGGATGGTTTAATCGACAGGTGACGATGGATCACTCGGCGAAGAAGACATTGAGCACATGATCCAGATGCACCTCCATCGCGCGTCGTGCCGCCGCGGGATCACGCTCCTCGATGGCACGCACGATGCGCTCATGATCGCCCTCGGAGCGCTGGGGCATGCCGGTCTCCATGAATAGCTCCTGCAGGCGCCGGAACATCACGCCGTACTGGTGCCCCAGCAGATGCTTCATCAGCAGCGCGTAGGCGGCGTTGCCCGAGGCCTCGGCGATACGAATATGCAGCAGGCGATCGCCGGCGAGATTGCCACCGCCATGCTCGTTGTCGAAGACGTTACGCTCGAAGGCCGCGCGAATCGCCTTCAGATCGTCCTCGCTGGCATTCATCGCGGCGAGTGCGGCGTTCTCGGGCTCCAGGTAGCGGCGTGCCTGCAGCAATGAGAACGGCGGGATTTCCTCGTCGAGATCGAGATCGATCTCGCTGATGAATTCGGGGTCGAGCGCCCACGGCTCCTTGCGGCTAGCCGCCTGCATGACCGGCGATCTGACGCCGTGGGTACGCTCCATGACCACCACGCCATGACCGACCCGCACCTCTACCTGGCCCACCACCTCCAGGGCAATCAGCGCTTCGCGCACCGAGGCGCGGCTGACGCCCAGCGACTGCGCCAACTCGCGCTCGGGCGGCAACAGGCTGCCCGGCGGAAACTCGCCATCGAGGATCAATTGATGAAGCTGATCGGCGATCTGTCGATAGAGCCGCTGCGAGCGGACGGCCTGGATCGGCATCTGAAATACCCTCGTATTGTCGTTGGATGTGGCTGCCCCGCGCCTCGCCATCAAGACCAAAGTCTAATGTCAGGAGTGCCGCTTCGCAGCGCCCGACGATTGCAATGGATCGAACGGCTATAGGATACTCGGACCAATGGTCAGGCCTCTAGACAACTGAGCAATTATCTCATTCTACGACTCTCCGCCATAAAGGGATACATACGTCATGAGACTCGCGAACAAGACGGCGCTGATCACGGCAGCCGGCCAGGGCATCGGCCGCGCTACCGTGGAGCGCTTCGTGGCGGAAGGCGCCCGCGTCATTGCCACGGACATCGATGCCCATAAGCTCGAAGGGTTGCACGGCGCCGAGACTCATGTATTGAACGTGACCGATGCCGAGGCCATTCAACGCCTGGCCGCGGAGCTACCGAGGCTCGATATTCTGTTCAATTGCGCCGGCATGGTGCCCGGCGGCACTATTCTCGAGTGCTCCGAGCAGGACTGGGAGCGCGCCCAGGCGCTGAACGTCACGTCGATGTATCGCATGATCAAGGCGTTTCTACCCGGCATGCTGCAACACGGCGGTGGCAGCATCATCAATATGTCGTCGCTGGCCTCCAGCATCAAGGGAATCCCCAATCGCTTCGCCTATGGCACCACCAAGGCCGCCGTCATCGGGCTGACCAAGGCCGTCGCCGCCGATTTCATGACCCAGGGCATCCGCTGCAACGCCATTTGCCCAGGCACCGTGGAGTCGCCCTCGCTGCATGAGCGCATCGCCGAGCAGGCACGCCAGCAAGGGCGTAACGTCGACGACGTGTTCGCCGATTTCGTTGCCCGCCAGCCAATGGGGCGGCTGGGCCGGGCCGAGGAAATCGCCGCGCTGGCGGTGCATCTGGCCTCCGACGAGGCGGACTTCATCACCGGTACCGCGCAGTTGATCGATGGTGGCTGGGCCAACTGATTTTTTATAACGCTAACGTTGTCCGCCATGGGCAACTTCAAAGGAGAGTGTCGTGAAACTGCTGCGCTTCGGCCCCCAAGGCCAGGAAAAACCCGCCATGCTCGATGCCGATGGCACCCTGCGCGATCTGTCGGCGCATATCGACGACATCGCAGGCGCCGCACTCGGCGCCGAGAGTCTGGCGCGACTGCGCGAGATCGATCCGCGCAGCCTGCCGGCGGTCGATGGCGACCCGCGCCTGGGCGCTTGTGTTGGCGGGGTAGGCAAGTTCATCTGCATCGGTCTCAACTACTCGGATCACGCCGCGGAGACCGGCGCCGAAGTGCCCAGCGAGCCAGTAATCTTCAACAAATGGACCAGCGCGATCTGCGGCCCCAACGACGACGTGGAAATTCCGCGCGGCTCCGAAAAGACCGATTGGGAAGTCGAGCTCGGCGTGGTGATCGGCAAGGGCGGCCGCTATATCGACGAAGCGGACGCCATGTCTCATGTCGCTGGCTACTGCGTGATCAACGATGTCTCGGAGCGTGAGTATCAACTCGAGCGCAGCGGAACCTGGGACAAGGGCAAGGGCTGCGATACCTTCGGCCCAATGGGGCCATGGCTGGTCACTGCCGATGAGATCGACGATCCGCAGAACCTTGGGCTATGGCTCGAGGTCGACGGCAAGCGTTACCAGAACGGCAGTACACGCACCATGGTCTACCCGGTGGCGTTTCTGATCGCCTATCTGAGCCGTTTCATGAGCCTGCAACCGGGCGACGTGATCTCCACCGGTACACCGCCGGGTGTGGGCATGGGCCAGTCGCCGCAGACCTATCTCAAGCCGGGCCAGGTCATGCGCCTGGGCATCGATGGGCTGGGCGAACAGCGCCAGCGCACCGTGCAGGCTGAGTGATGCGCAAAGCAATGAGACGTATGTCTAACTCATAACGTCATTTCCTGACTTGTCACGCCCCACGCTGTGGGGCATTGTCTCACCAAAGGCCTGACCACTGGATCAAAGAACCAATCGATCGCCAGTCAGGTCGTCATTCAAGGAATCCCATGCAAGTTCTGGTCTGTACCCAGCCACAGCAGATGGCGTTACACGATGTGCCCATGCCGGCCTGCGGCCCCGACGAGGCGCTGGTCAAGGTTCGTCGCGTCGGTATCTGCGGCACGGATATTCACGCTTACGGCGGCAACCAGCCGTACTTCGAATACCCGCGCGTACTCGGCCATGAGTTGGCCGGCGAAATCGTCGCGGTCGGCGCGCGGGCGGATACCGCGCTGATCGGCCAGAACGCCTATGTCATTCCCTATTTGCATTGCGGTGAGTGCCGCGCCTGCCGCAGCGGCAAGACCAATTGCTGCCAACATATGCAGGTGATCGGCGTGCATCGCGATGGCGGCATGGCTGAATACCTGGCGGTACCGGCCGAGCATCTGGTGGTCTCGCAGACACTCGCGCCCGATCAGTTGGCGTTGATCGAATGCCTGGCGATCGGAGCCCACGCGGTACGCCGTGGCGCGGTGGAAGACGGCGAACTGGCGGTGATCGTCGGCGCCGGGCCGATCGGTATGGGCGCCCTGCAGGTCGCCAAAAGTCGCGGCGCGCGCACCGTGGTGGTCGATACCAATCGCCAACGCCTGGCGTTCTGCCGCGACACGCTGGGTGCCGATGCCGCCCTGCATGCCGTGGAAGACGATGTCGTCGCCGAACTCAGCGCCATGAACGATGGCGCGCTCGCCGATGTGGTGTTCGATGCCACCGGCAACCCCAAGGCCATGCAGCGTGGCTTCGATTTCGCCGGCCACGGCGGTCGTTACGTGCTGGTCAGCGTGGTCAAGGCGGATATCGCCTTCCACGATCCGGATTTCCACAAGAAGGAGCTATCGCTGCTCGGTAGCCGCAACGCCACCCGCGAAGACTTCGAAACGGTTGCCCGGCTCATCGCCGAGGGCCACCTGAAAGCCGATGCGATGATTACGCATCGCGGCGCCCTGGCCGACATGCCGACCCTGATGCCGCAGTGGTGCGACCCAGCCAGCGGCGTGATCAAGGCCATGATCACCTTCGACGACGACGCCCCCAACACGGCCAACCACGCCACGGGCCAGGAGCGGCACGCATGAGAACCATCGCTACCGATACGCATCAACAGCCCAGCCTGCGCGTGCATGCCGCCGACAATGTGCGGGTCGCGCTCAAGGATCTAGCCGCCGGCAGCGAGATCGAGGACAACGGCCGCACGATCCGGCTGGCGGAAAATATCCGCCACAAGCACAAGTTCACCCTGCAACCGATGGCCGTGGGCGAACTGGTGATCATGTATGGCGTCACGGTCGGCCGGGTGACCCGCGCCATCGCCGAGGGCGGCGCGATCACCACCGAAAACGTCGAGCACTCCACCGATAACGCCCAGCCGCAGGGTCGGCGCGATCACTGGGATGCGCCCGATGTCAGTGCGTTTCAGGGGTTGAGCTTCGATGGCTATCATCGCCCGGATGGGCGCGTGGGCACCGCCAATTTCTGGCTGGTCGTGCCGCTGGTGTTCTGCGAGAACCGCAATATCGAGGTATTGCGCGCTTGTGTCGCCGAGGCGCTGGGCGAAGACCCTTACCGGGACTACAAGCGCATGGCGCGTGAACTATTGCGCGGCGAAGTTTCCCCGACACCGGTCGCGGCAAGCGAAGAGCGGCTGTTCCCGAACGTCGACGGCGTGCGCTTCTTGACCCACTCGCTGGGCTGCGGCGGCACCGATGACGACGCTCAGGCGCTATGCCAGCTGCTGGCCGGTTATATCTGCCACCCCAACGTAGCCGGTGCCACCGTGCTCAGCCTGGGCTGCCAGAAGGCGCAGATCGACATGCTTCAACAGGCGGTGGCCGAGCGCGATCCGCAAGGCCTGCGCCCGGTACGCTACTTCGAGCAACAGGCGGTGGGCAGCGAGGAGACGCTGATTCGCGAGTCGCTGGGCGCAATCTTCGATGGCCTGACGATCGCCAACCAGACCTCGCGCACGCCCGCCCCGCTGGCGGAACTGACCATCGGTGTGGAGTGTGGCGGCTCCGATGGCTTTTCGGGGCTGTCGGCCAACCCGCTGGTCGGCGCGGTGATCGACCGCCTGGTCACGCTGGGTGGCAGCGGTATTCTCAGCGAGTTCCCCGAGTTGTGCGGTGTCGAGCACGAACTGATTGCCCGCTGTCGCGACGACCATAGCGCCGAGCGCTTCCAGGCGCTGATGGACGCCTATCAGCGTCACGCGGCGGCGGTCGGCGCGCACTTCTCGATGAATCCCTCGCCCGGCAACGTGCGCGACGGCCTGATCACCGACGCCATGAAATCGGCGGGCGCGGCCAAGAAAGGCGGCGATAGCCCGGTGGTCGACGTGCTCGACTACACCGAACCGCTCAAGCGCAAGGGCCTGAACCTGCTCTGCACGCCGGGCAACGACGTCGAATCGACCACCGCGTTGGCCAGCTCCGGCGCCAACCTGGTGATGTTCACCACCGGGCTCGGCACGCCGACCGGCAACCCGGTCACCCCGGTGCTGAAGATTTCCAGCAATAGCGAGCTGGCCACACGCATGGCCGATGTCATCGACTTCGATGCCGGCCCGATCATTCGCGGCGAGGCGCAGATCGACGAACTGGCCGATCGCTTGCTCGTCATGTGCATCGAGGCCGCCTCGGGGCGCTACGTGCCCAAGGCCGTGCAGCTCGGGCAACTCGACTTCATTCCCTGGAAGCGCGGGGTCTCGCTGTAATGTCGGCCATTGCTCGCCCCGAGATCCTGCAGTTCGGCACCAGCCGTTTCCTGCTCGCGCATGTCGATGCCTTCGTCAGCCACTCGCTGGCCGACGGGACGAGCGATAAGCGCGTGGTCGTCGTGCAGAGCTCCGCACGAGCGGAAGGCAAGGCCAAGGCGCGCCAGCTCGCCGCACACCGCCGTTACCCGGTGCAGGTGCGTGGCGTTCGCGATGGCGAAACCATCGACGCGACCGAGTGGGTGGACAGCGTCGAGACCTGCCTGATCGCCGACGAGGACTGGGCGGAGCTGGAGCGGCGCTTCTGCACCGAGATCACCCATGTGGTCTCCAACACCGGCGATCGCGGTTTCGAGCTGGTGACCGAGGATTCCCCGCATGCCGATGTTCCGGTGAGTTTTCCGGCCAAGCTGACCAAGCTGCTACATGCCCGCTATCGGCAAGGTGGCAGCGGCGTCACGCTGATGCCTTGTGAATTGATCAGCGGCAATGGCCAGCGCCTGAAAACCATCGTGCTGGAACTGGCTCATCGCTACTGGGCCGATGACGCGTTCACGCACTGGCTCGATCGCGATTGCGTGTGGGTCGATACGCTGGTCGATCGCATCGTCTCGGCGCCGCTGGAGCCGGTCGGCGCGGTCGCCGAGCCTTATGGGCTATGGGCCATCCAGGACACCCCCGGCCTGATCCTGCCCTGCCGGCATCCCGACGTGCAGGTGGTCGCGGAGTTGGCGCCGTTCGAGAAACGCAAGCTGCACGTGCTCAACCTCGCGCACAGCTATCTCGTCCAGCGCTGGCGGGATCTCGGCCTGCAGGGCGAGATCCGCTTCGTCCGCGAGGCGATGAATGATGCGCGCCTGGCCGGGCCGCTCGATGCCGTACTCAGCGACGAGGTGCTGCCGGTGCTATCGCGCGAGATGCCGGGTCTGGATCTCGCTGGCTACAAGGCGACGACGCTGGAGCGCTTCGCCAACCCCTTCCTCGATCATCGTCTGGAAGACATCGCCCAGAATCATGAGGAAAAATTCCGCCGGCGCCTGTTGCCGGTAGTGGAAATGGCGCGGAACCACGGCTTGGCCGTCCCCGCCCTCGCCGATTGTGTCGCGCGGCTGCCGGCACTGTCGTCATCATCACGATAACCATAACCTAGTCTCGAAGGAGCCAACATGCGCTTGAAAACAATAACCGCCGCCATTGCCACGCTCAGCGTCGCCGGCATGACCCTGGCGGGTACGGCACAGGCCGAAACCGTGATCCATGTCGCCTACGGCAACCAGCCGGGCGAGCCGGTGGACAGGGCCGTCAAGCAATGGGCCGAATGGGTCGAGGAAGCCAGCGATGGCGAGTTGATCCTGCAGGCTTTTCCGGCCAGCCAGCTCGGTTCGGAAACCGAGGTCATGGAGCAGGCCCGCTTCGGCGCCAGCCTGATCACCATCACCGCCTATAGCAACTTCGTGAGCTCGGTGCCGGATCTGGCGGTGCTCGACGCCCCCTACCTGAGCGACGATTTCGAATCCAAGCTCAAGGTCTTCGACTCCGAATGGTTCGCCGAGCAGAGCGCCAAGGTCGAGGAAGCCGGTTATCATATCGTCATCCCCAACACCATTTATGGCGTGCGCCACCTGCTATCGCGCGAACCCGCCACGACGCCTGCGGACCTCAAAGGCGTGAAGATTCGCGTGCAGAACTCACCGATGTACGTCGAAGCCATCCGCGCGATGGGCGCCGTCCCCACGCCGATGTCGCTGGGCGATGTCTATCCGGCGCTGGCACAGGGCCTGGTCGACGGTGTCGAGAACCCGCTGCCGGTACTGTACGGCGGCAAGTTCTACGAGGTCGTCAAGCATCTCAACCTGACCGCGCACATGCACACCGTGGCGCCGTTCGTTACCGGTCGCGCCTTCTGGGAACAGCTCAGCGAGGAGCAGCAGCAGATCCTGACCGAGACCGGCCAGCGCATGGCCGACTATCTCGCCAAGCTGGTCGACGAGCAGACCGAGGTGGCCCTTCAGAAACTCAAGGACGCGGGTGTAGAGGTTCACGAAGTGGACATCGAGGCGTTCCGCGAACGCGCCCGTGAGCAGATTCCGCCGGCCTTCCCCGAGTGGACTCCGGGTCTCTATCAGACCGTGAGCGACATCATCAACGGCTGAGTGTCGTCTCGAACGCTGACAGTGCGCTTCCACGGGAGCGCACTTTCGTTATTTTCAGGAGTGAAAAAGGATGAAGACGCTACTGGCCTGGTTCGACCGGGTGATGCGCCTCGACGAAGTCGTAGCCAGCATTGCCCTGTTCGCCCTGTTCGCCGTCGCCATCAGCAATATCTTCATGCGTTACCTGTTCAGCTCGCCGCTGGCGTGGACGGAAGAGATCCTGCAAATGCTGATGGTCTGGGCGACGTTTCTCGGGGCCAGCGCCCTGGTGCGGCGCAATGAGCACGTGCTGATTTCCCTGCTCAATGACAGGCTTCCGAGCAAGCTGGCGCGCTGGAACGAGCATATCTTCAACACCGGTGTCGTGTTGATCAGCGCACTGGTGATGCTCTACTGGGGAGCGAAGCTACTGCCCTTCTCGGCCTATCGCAGCACACCGATGCTCAATATTCCTTTCTACTGGATTCATCTGGCCATTCCGGTAAGCGCCGGCCTGATGATCTACCACAGCCTGGCCCGGCTGTTCATGCGACCCTAAAGGACGATTTTTCATGGCTGTCGGACTCTCCATCGGGGCACTGCTGGTGCTGTTCATGCTGGGCACCCCTATCGCCTTCTCGCTGTTCCTGTCTACCTTCTTGTACTTCGTGATCGGCTCCGAACAGCCGATCATGCTGGTGATCCAGCGCCTTTCCGGCGGTCTGGAGTCGATCTCGCTGCTGGCCATTCCGTTTTTCATCATGGCCGGCGTATTCATGAACCACTCGGGTATCACCGAGCGCCTGTTGAGGCTCGCCGAGCTGATGACCCGACGTTTTCATGGTGGGCTGGCCCAGGCCAACGTCCTGCTCAGCACCTTCATGGGCGGGCTGTCGGGTTCGAATATCGCCGACGCGGCGATGAACTCCAAATTGCTGGTCCCCAGCATGACCGAGAAGGGCTATCCCAAGGCTTTCTCGTCGGCGGTCACCGCCGCCTCGTCGCTGGTCACCTCGACCATTCCGCCCGGCATCGCGCTGATCGTCTACGGCTACGTCAATAACGTGTCCATCGGGCGTCTGTTTCTCGCCGGCGTCGTGCCCGGCGTGCTGATGTCCATCGCATTGATGGCGATGGTTTCCTATCTATGCCGTCGGCACGGCTACCAGCCGCCCAATCGCACCAAGGCAACGCGGCATGAATGGGTCAGCGTGACACGCGCCGGCATCATCGCGCTGATGCTGCCCCTGGTGGTCATCGGCGGCATCCGCATCGGTGTGTTCACACCTACCGAAGCCGGTGCCATCGCCGTGCTCTACTCACTGATCATCGGCGTCTTCGTCTACAAGGAGATGGGCTTCGGCACCATCGCCTTCGCCACGCGAGAATCGCTGCTGGCATCGGTGAACGTGCTGTTCATCATTGCCGTGGCTTCGGGTTTCGCCCGCTTCCTCACCTGGCAGCAGGTACCCCAGGAGATCGCTATGCTGCTCTCCTCGCAGGTCGGTTCGGCGATACTCTTTCTGCTATTGGCCAACCTGATCCTGCTGGTGCTGGGCATGTTCCTCGAAGGCAATGCCATTCTCATCGTATTGTCGCCGCTACTCGCGCCCGTCGCGACGCAGTTCGGCATCGACCCCGTACACTTTGGCATCATCTTCATCCTCAATGCCTCGATCGGTACCATAACGCCACCGCTGGGTACGGTGATGTTCACGACCTGTAGTATCACCGGCGTCAAGGTTCCCGACTTCATTCGCGCGATCGTGCCATTCTGGTTGGTGATGCTGGCGCTGTTGTTGCTGGTCACCTTCATTCCCGCGCTGTCATTGGCGCTGCCCAATTGGGTGTTCTGATACCGCCACTGCCGAATAAAAATCGTTCATAGGATTGATTATGACATCAGCGAATAGCTCCACCTCGAATCACCCTGCACTGCCTCACGACATCGAGCGTGCGCTGCTCATCGGCCGCGCCTGGCGTGCGGCCCCACACGATGGGCCGGTGGTGGTCGTGGTACGCGCGGGCGAGGTCATCGACGTGTCCGCGCATGTGGCAACCGTCGCCGACCTGCTCGACAGTGACGATGCCGCCAGGTTCGTGGCCAGCCTCAACGGCGAATCGCTGGGATCGGTGAACGATCTGCTCGACAACTCGCGGGCCGAGGCGCCCCAAGCGCCCTACCTGCTGGCGCCCTGCGACGTGCAGGCGATCAAGGCGTGTGGCGTGACCTTCGCGGTCAGCCTGCTCGAGCGGGTCATCGAGGAGCAGGCCGGCGGCGATGCCGCCAAGGCCAACGACCTGCGACGCGATCTGCAGGCGGTGATCGGCAAGGATCTCTCGAAAATCGTGCCCGGTTCGAGCGAGGCCATGGCACTCAAGAAGGAATTGCAGGCGCGTGGCGCCTGGTCGCAGTACATGGAAGTCGGCATCGGCCCCGACGCCGAGGTCTTTACCAAGGCCCAGCCGCTCTCCGCGGTGGGTTTCGGCAGTGCGGTCGGCCTGCACCCTTCATCACAATGGAACAACCCCGAGCCTGAGATCGTGCTGGCCGTGAATGCCACCGGCCAGGTGCGCGGCGCCACGCTCGGCAACGACGTCAATCTGCGCGATGTCGAGGGCCGCAGTGCCCTGCTGCTGGGCAAGGCCAAGGACAATAACGCCTCTTGCGCCATCGGCCCCTTCATTCGCCTGTTCGATGCGCATTTCAGCCTCGATACGCTGCGTCAGGCGCAGGTCTCGCTGCGCATCGAGGGTGCCGACGACGGCTTCGTGCTCGAAGGCACCAGCGACATGCGCGAGATCAGCCGCGATCCGCTCGACCTTGTCGCGCAGTCGCATGGCCCCCATCATCAATACCCGGATGGCTTCATGCTGTTCCTGGGTACGATGTTTTCGCCGATACAGGACCGCGACGGCGCGGGCCAGGGCTTTACCCATCACCTGAACGATGTGGTGACCATCGCCACGCCCTCGCTGGGTGCGCTGATCAATCGCGTCGACCGCTCGGATCGTCTGCCACCCTGGACGTTTGGCATTCGCCAGCTTTATAGCCATCTCACGCATCGAAGCCGGCCCGGCCATGATGCCTAAATGGATTATCTCGTAACGAGCATGGAGATCTCATGACACTGCAAGGCAACCAACTCATTGGACAGCAGCGCATCACCGGCAATGACGCCACCTTTCACGCCATCGACCCGGCCAGCGGCGAGCGGCTCGAGCCGGCTTACGGCGGCGGTAATGCGGCCGATGTCGAGCGCGCCTGCGAGCTGGCCCGCGAGGCCTTCGACGCCTATCGCGAAACCTCACTGGAGGATCGCGCGGTATTTCTCGAAACCATCGCCAGCGAGATCGAGGCGATCGGCGATGGGCTGATCGAGCGCGCCATGGCGGAATCCGGCCTGCCGCGGGCGCGCCTGGAAGGCGAGCGCGGACGCACCTGCGGCCAGCTGCGCCTGTTCGCTAGCGTGGTGCGTGCCGGCGAGTGGCTCGACGTGCGCATCGACCCGGCGCTGCCGGAGCGCGCCCCGCTGCCGCGCGCCGACCTGCGCCAGCGGCATATCGCCCTCGGCCCGGTGGCGGTATTCGGCGCCAGCAACTTCCCGCTGGCGTTCTCGGTGGCCGGCGGCGATACCGCCTCGGCACTCGCCGCCGGCTGCCCGGTAGTCGTCAAGGCGCACCCCGCCCACCCCGGCACCTCGGAGCTGGTCGGCCAGGCGATTCAACAAGCCGTCAAGGCGTGCAACCTGCCCGAGGGCGTGTTCTCGCTGCTGTTCGGCAGCGGCAATGCGATCGGCGGTGCGCTGGTCGAACACCCGGCAATCCAGGCGGTGGGCTTCACCGGCTCGCGCAGCGGCGGACTGGCGCTGATGAAGATCGCCCAGCAACGCCGCGTGCCGATCCCGGTCTACGCCGAGATGAGCAGCATCAACCCGGTATTTCCGCTGCCCCAGGCGCTAGAGGCGCGCGGCGAGGCCATGGCCCAGGCGTTCGTCGCCTCGCTCAACATGGGCGCCGGGCAGTTCTGCACCAACCCCGGCCTGGTGATCGCCGAGCAAGGCCCGGCGCTCGATGCCTTCGTGCAGGCCGCCGGCGAGGCGCTGAAGCAGAGCACGGCACAGACCATGCTCACTCCCGGCATCCATGCCGCCTACCAGCAGGGCGTGGGCCGGCTATCCAGCAATGACAAGGTGCGCGAAGTGGCGCGCGGCCAGGTCGGCGAAACGCCCAACCAGTGCCAGGCCGGGCTGTTCGTCACCACGGCGGCGGATTTCCTGAATGACGAGGCGCTACAGGAGGAGGTGTTCGGCTCCACCTCGCTGGTGATCGAATGCCAGAACACGGACGAGGTAAAGAAAGTCGCCGAGCACCTCGAAGGCCAGCTCACCGCGACGCTGCAGATGGACGACGGCGACCTGGAGGCCGCACGTGCGCTGCTGCCGACACTCGAGCGCAAGGCCGGGCGGGTGCTGGTCAACGGCTGGCCGACCGGTGTGGAAGTCTGCCATGCCATGGTCCACGGCGGGCCCTACCCGGCGACCTCGGACAGCCGCACCACCTCGGTGGGCAGCGCGGCGATCCAGCGCTTCCTGCGCCCGGTGTGCTACCAGGACCTGCCGGACGGCCTGCTGCCCGAGGCGCTGCGTGAAGGCAATCCGCTGGGGCTCAACCGGCTGGTGGATGGCAAGCGCGAAGCGTAACGTCTATTGGGCATTCATAGACACGAAGGGCGGACCGAATGGTCTGCCCTTTTTTGTGAGGAGCGGTTTTCGAGCGATAGGACTAGTCGACGTTCGGATCGAGCACCGCGCGCGGATCCGGTGCGCCCGCTTCGGCCTTGCGCCGTTGGCGATACAGATCCAGCGCGCCACTCCCCAGCAATGCCGTAAGAATGATCCCGCCACCCACGAAAGCCAGCGGTGGCGGAATCTCGCCGACCCACCACCACACCAGCAGCGTACCGACCAGCGTTTCCAGCAGCATCACCAGGCTGACCTCGGCGCCCGGCAGATAGCGCGGCCCGGTCTGAATCAACAGGTAAGCACCGGGCAGAAAAAGCAGCGCCAGCAGCATCAATCGTCCGAGTTCATTCCACGGCGGTAGCGTCGCGCCGCCCATCAACACGGCGGGAATCAGCATTACCAGACAGCCCAGCGGCAGAATCACCGTGGTGTCCACGCCGCGCCGGCCCGTACCGCGCTGGGCGCTCGCCACGCTGGTATTGACGGCGATGGCTGCCGGGACCGCCAACGCCACGATCAATCCCAACGGATTGCCCTGGCCGATCTCGCCGGCGGCCATCAGGCTCGCGCCAATGACACAGAGCACGATGACCGCCCAGGTCTGGCGGCGCAGACGCTGGCCATAGACCAGCATGCCAATCAGCCCGGCGATCAGCGGTGCCAGGTTCTGAATGACCAACACATTGCCGGCGGCGGTCAGGCGGGTCGCGGCGACGAAACCCCAGGCGCTGGTAGCAAAGGCCAGCGGGCACCACCAGGCGGCCGGGCCGCAGGCGCGTATCGCTTCCGGCAGCGCGCGCCCGTAGCGCAGCCAGGCCACCAGCGAGAGCACCACGCCCAGCAGCGACGCACGCCAGAACATGAAAGTGGTCACATCCACCTCGGTGTCCTTGACGAACAGCGCATCCGGCGACAGCAACAGTACCCCGGCGCCGGTGATCAGATAACCGCGCAACCGCCACGACAACGACTGCCACATAAGCCCTCCCTCAATACCATCGGCTCAGTATCGCGGGAGCCGAAAACGACACAGGCCGGGGAGCGTCCCCGGCCTGTGTTGTTACGACACGCTTGGCGAAGCGATTCGCCGCGAGCCGATTTACGCCCGCGAGCGGCGACGAATCGGTGCGTCGGGGTCGCTGCGACGGCGCGGTGCGCGCTCCGGCGCGCCGCCATCCTCGGCGATCTCCAGCGGGCGACCGGCGACCCGGGCACGCGCCATCTTGGCCAGAATGCTGGCCGGCAGGCTGCTCGGCAGTTCGACCACCGAGAAGGCGTTGCGAATATCGATACGACCGATACGCGCCCCTTCGATGCCGCCCTCGTTGGCCAATGCACCAACCAGTTGGCCCGGCTTGACGCCATCCTTGTGGCCCACCGAGACGCGGTAACGCGTCATGCCCTCGGAGGGGCCACTGTCGCGACGCCGCGGCGGCTTGCCATCGCGCGGTGCGCGCTCGCGCTCGTTGCGTGCGCCCGGCTTGGGCAGGCGGCCAATCGGCGCCTCGTCGGCACGCGCCATGGCGGCGAAGGCGCAAGCCAGCTCGAGCGGATCCTGGCCTTCGGCGATCAAGCGCTCGACCAGCGCGCGCTGCTCTTCGGCACCGGCGGTCAGCGCGCCGACCACACGCTTGCTGAATGCCTCGTCGCGATGCGCGCGAATCGCCGCTTCATCGGGCAGTTCGGTATCGGTCATGGTCTGGCCGGTGGCCTGCTCCAGCCAGCGTACCTTGCGCGTCTCGCGGAAGCCGGCGAAGGTGATCGCCACGCCCGAGCGACCGGCCCGACCGGTACGACCGATACGGTGGGTGTAGGACTCGCTGTCCTGCGGTAGATCGTAATTGAAGACATGCGTGATACGCGGCACGTCGAGGCCGCGAGCGGCCACGTCGGTAGCGATCAGGATGTCGACCTTGCCGCGCTTCAGGCGCGCCACGGTGCGCTCGCGCAGGCTCTGATCGAGATCGCCCGACAACGCGGCGGCATTCACGCCACGCGCGGTGAGCTGCTCGACCAAGGTGGTGCAGGCGGCACGCGTACGCACGAAGACGATCGCGGCATCCACCGGCTCGACCTCGAGAATGCGTGACAGCGCTTCGAGCTTGGCGCCGCCATCGACACGCACCAGGCGCTGCTCGATGCTGGCGGCGGTATCGGCCTTGGATTCGATGGCCACCTTGACCGGGTCGACCAGGTAGCGGTTGACGATGCGCTCGATCTCGGCCGGCAGGGTGGCGGAGAAGAACACCCGCTGGGCGTCCTTGGGCGTGTCGGCGACCACGCGCTTGACGTCATCGATGAAGCCCATGCGCAGCATCTCGTCGGCTTCGTCGAGCACCAGGGAAGAGAGCCCATCGAGTTTCAGGCTGCCCCGGTCGAGATGGTCGATGACGCGGCCGGGAGTGCCGACGATCACCTGGGCGCCGCGCCGCAGGGCACCGAGCTGCTCGCGATATTCCTGGCCGCCGCACAGGCTGGCCACTTCCAGGCCCTTGAGGTTCTGGCCATACTTGGTGAACGACACGGCAACCTGCTGGGCCAGTTCACGGGTCGGCGCCAGCACCAATACCTGGGGCTCGCGGCGGGTGAGTTCGAGTTTCGACAGAATCGGCAGCGCGAAGGCTGCGGTCTTGCCGGTGCCGGTCTGGGCCTGGCCCAGCATGTCGCGGCCTTCCAGCAATGCGGGAATGGTCTGCGCCTGAATTGGCGACGGTGTTTCGTAGCCCAGGGTTTCGAGGGCGGAAAGTACGGCAGGCAACAATGCCAGGTCGCCGAAGCTCGGCGAGGCAACAGAAGTCGAGGTCATGTCACACCTTGAGTAGCCGGCAGTTACCGGCGGGAGAATGTCGTGGCGCCTTGTCACTTCTCGTTGCTGTCGAGTCGTCGCAATCGAGCGTTCGCTATGCTCGCTTTTAAACTTCGGCAACGCGACATGGCACCGGGTCGCACCTGGCATCCTGTTCGTTTGATAGCCCCACCGCGAAACGCGGTAAAGGACGAGCAGGTGTGGCGACCTTATACGCCGGGCCACGGGGGCAACTATGGCGTTCCATCTATGCACCGGGCGCTCGTATCAGCCGCTCTTCAATGAGCCGGCGTGCGCCTTGCGAGAGAAACGTCCCTATGCCGTCAGGCACTGTTTGGCGGGGCGAATCAGCAGGATGGTGGGGTCAACACATGCGAGGAGGTGGCATACTACCATCGTCGTGGTTGTTTGCCCACTTTTTATCGAGCCGCTTGCTTATAAAAGCAGTGCCACTAGTTTGGAGTCAGTGAATGCCCACCGTTTGGGTCGATGCCGATGCCTGCCCGCGAGCCGCGCGGGATATCGTGATCCGTGCCGCCGAGCGCACCGAGACGCCAGCCTGGATGGTCGCCAATCATGCCTTGCCGCTACCGCCGTCGCGCTGGGTGAAGGCGCTATCGGTGGCCAGCGGCTTCGACGCTGCCGACAACGAGATCGTCGCGCGCATCGTCAGGGGCGATCTATTGATCACCGCCGATCTGCCGCTGGCCCTGGAAGCCATCGACAAGGGCGCCGAGGTGATGACCAATCGCGGCGAGGCGCTGACCCCGGACAACATTCGCGCCCGGGTCCAGATGAGGGACTTCATGGAAACGCTACGCGCCAGCGGCGAACACAGCGGCGGGCCAAAAGGTTACGGCGATGTCGAGCGTCGCGAATTCGCCAATGCGCTGGATCGTTGGCTGGCGAAGCGTAGGAAGTAACCCCCACACTACCAACCCGGCAGTGCGATCTACACCTCGCAAAGCGAAACCTGGCGATATGCTCGCGGCCTAAGCGAACCGGACAGGAACAAGATCCCTCTTGCCTGTCCTTGATCGACATCCTGTCGATCATCGCTTGCCGCTTCTCATTCGCCAGCGCTTTGCTAACGGTGCATCCCGCACTGCCGGGCTTATCCGATCAAAGGCAAAACCCCTTCAGGCTCACCCTTTCTCGCGGATGCCCCGCCCCGGCAGCCGCTCGCGATCGTGCGGGCGATCGAGATCGAGAATCGGCCCCTTGGGTACGATGCGCGCCGGGTTGATGGTGTCGTGACTATAATAGTAGTGGCGCTTAATGTGATCGAAATCGACCGTCTCCTTGATGCCCGGCCACTGGTATAGCTCACGCAGGTAGTTCGACAGGTTCGGGTAATCCTCGATACGCCGCAGGTTGCACTTGAAGTGGCCATGATAGACGGCATCGAAGCGCACCAGCGTGGTGAATAACCGAATATCCGCCTCGCTCAGCCATTCGCCGGCCAGATAGCGCTGCTCGCCGAGGCGCGCTTCCATGCGATCGAGTGCCTCGAACAGCGCGACGACATGCTTGTCGTAGACCGATTGTTCGGTAGCGAAACCCGCCTTGTAGACGCCGTTATTGATGTGGTCGTAAACATCGGCATTGACCGCATCGATGGTCTCGCGCAAGTCCTCGGGATAGAAATCGAGACGGTTGCCGGTCAGCTCATCGAAGGCGTCGTTGAACATGCGCACCAGCTCGGCGGATTCGTTGTTGATCAGGCGCTTGGCCAGCTTGTCCCACAGTGCCGGCACCGTGACCCGCCCGGTATAATCCGGCTCGGTCAGGGTATAGAGTTGGTAGTGAAACCCGACGCCATTGAGCGGATCGCCACTCGAACCTTCGGCGACGTCGTAAGTCCAGCCCTTGTCGAGCATCAACGGGCTGACATGCGATACGCCGACCAGTCGCTGCAAGCCCTTGAGCCTGCGCATGATCAACGTGCGGTGCGCCCATGGGCAGGCCAGCGATACATACAGGTGGTATCGATCCGCCTCGGCGGGTACGCCAGGCTGATCGTCCGGCCCCGGGCCGCCATTCGCCGTTACCCATTTGTGCAATTTGGACGACTCGCGAACGAACTCGCCGCCATGCTTCTTGGTGTCGTACCACTGGTCGTGCCATTGGCCGTCGATCAATAAACCCATGCTCGCCTCCGGTCGTCTAGGTCGAATGTCTGCCTCCCAGCGTAAACCGAATCAGTCGAGGCTTCCGCGCAAGTTTTCCGCCCGTTCGTTCGATTTCGTCGAATCGAGATACGGGGCGCAAGTCACCGCTACGGCCTCTGTCAGTGCACGGGCCATGGCACGGGTCGCCGGGCCGGCACGATCCCGATCGCTGAAGATCAGCTGCATCGGCACCTCGCGAATACCGCCAGCGTTCAGTGGCAGCGGCTCGAGGCTTCCACTGGCCAGCGCTTCGCTGATACGCGTCTCGGGAAACCAGGCGAAGCCCAGTCCGCGTTCGAGCATATCCAATGACGTCGCCAGATGGCTCACGGTCCAGCGCTGTTCGGCCTTGAGCCAACCGGCATCCATCGATTGACGCAGCGCCGAGTCGCGCACCACCAATTGGCGATGCTGCTCCAGATCGCGCAGATCTAGCGTGCGCCCGAGCCGGTGCAGCGGATGCTCGGGATGCGCCACGGCGATAAAGCGCAGCGCGGTCAATGGTTCGCCAAGAAATCCCTGGGCGGCGAGCCCCGATACCACCAGGTCGGCGCGGCCATCGTAGAGCATCTCGACCCCGCCATTGAGCACCGTCTCGTGAAGCTGCACACGTACGAAGGGATACTCGGTGGAGAAGGTTTCCAGCGCCCTGGCCAGGGCATCGGCCGGGAATATCTGATCCACCGCCAGCACGACTTCGGTTTCGAGCCCTTTCGCCAGGCTTCCCGCGACGTCTTCCAGCGCCGCGGCGCTTTCGATCAATTGACGGGCCCGGCGCAGCAGCATGTCGCCGGATTCGGTCAGGCGTACCTGACGACCGACCGGCTCGAGCAGTTGCACGCCGAGTTGGGCCTCCAGCTTATGCACCGCATGGTTGAGCGTCGAAGGGCTCTTGTGGATCGCTTCGGAGGCACGCGCGAAGCCGCCATGGTCGACGACGGCGGCCAGCATCTGCCATTGCGCCAGAGTGACACGGGACATTTCGTTTTCCTCGAATGAAACAGGCGAAACTATGCGCTTAATTTTCGAAAAAACCGACCTAAAATACCAATCAGACCATCGAATTTCGAGGAGACTTCCATGTCCCTGCGCACGATCGAACGTCTCATCCGCAGCCACCCCAGCCAGGATGGCGATGGCGTCAAGATTTCACGCATCCACGACTTCGGCGGAGGGCTCGACCCCTTCCTGATGCTCGACGAGTTGGGTTCGGAGCACACCGATGACTATATCGGCGGCTTCCCCCCGCACCCTCACCGCGGCATTCAGACGCTGACTTACGTCATTCATGGCGGCCTTTCCCATGAGGATCATTTGGGGCACGCCAGCACCATCGGTGTGGGTGATGCCCAGTGGATGCATACCGGGCACGGTATCATCCATTCCGAAATGCCATTGACCGATAGCCAAGGGCTGCATGCGTTCCAGCTATGGCTCAACCTGCCGGCGCGCGACAAGCTCAGCCCGGCGACCTATCGCGACGTTCGCGCCGCCGAAATGCCGCGCATCCAGACGCCGGGCGCCGAGTTGATCGCCTTGGGTGGCGAATGGCAGAGCCATGATGAAGAGAGTGGCCAGCAGACTGTCAGCGGCCCGCTGGATGCCCTGGCCGGCCAAGCGGCAGTCGCTCATGTACGGCTCATTGCCGGTGGCTCGATAAGCCTGGAACTGCTCGCGCCGACACTCCTGCTATACGTTTTCGAGGGTGAGCTGGCAGTGGGCGATGATGCGATCGCGCAAGGGCAACTGGCGCGGTTAGGTGGAGGGGAACGTCTCGAATTGACCAGCGCTGCGGGCGGCCAAGCACTCGTGCTGGCGGGGCAGCCGCATGGCGAGCCGATCGCCCACTACGGACCCTTTGTCATGAATACTCGCGAGGAACTCGACCAGGCGTTACGCGATTATCGTGAGGGAACGCTGACCAGCTAATTGATTTTCACCTTGCCGCTTGTGACTGAAATTATTAAGTCAATAACGCTAGCGTCGCGATTGCGGCGCTTAGCGTTATTTATGTAACAAATTGTTAACAAACAATTATTTAATGTACTCGTTGGCCTTGAGTTTAATGCCTGTTTTTCTATACAGGCTAGGAATGTCAAATGTCATAGGTTAATGTTCGCTTGCCTTTTTCTATTCACTTGACATATATACAGGCCGTCATAATGCGAATTCTCCATTCGCTGCCCCGCACGCACAAGTTATTGCTGTTACCCGTTGCTACCATGGTTACCGTGCTGGGCGCACACAAGATCATCGCGACTTTCGACGCTAACGACGAAAGCGCAGAAAAGCAAATGCTGGTTAGTCTGCCCATTGTTGGCGACTCCAGTACGACTGATGAGCAACAGACACAAGCCATTGCCGCGGCCCCGCTTGCCAGCAATGACGGCTCCAGCAGCCCTTCGGCCATTCTCGATGCAACGCGCCAAGCGGTGCCATTGTCCAGTCTGGTAGCTCACGAAATCGTCGATATCAGCTTTATCGAATCGGCCAATGCCGGCCAATCCGCTGCTTCCAATCGGGCGATTCCCTTCGCGGCGCCTGAACAGAGTGGCGATACGTTATCCGCCGAAACACAGCGCCTCGATAACCAGGCGCTGCATTTGGCCATGCAATTGGGTGGTAACGAGGAGGCCGGCGGAACCTCTTACGACGATATTTCCATCGATCCGCTCATTCTCAGTGAAGACGATATCGAGCTTGAAAACGAACTCGTCGCCAAGGAAGTCTACGTTCCCGAGTGGGAGACCTATACCGTGCAGGCCGGCGATACTTTCGCCGTAATGGCCGAGCGCTCGCTCGGGCTCGGTTACAGCAAGGTCATGAAGCTGCTCGAGAGTCTGCCCGACAAATCGGTACTGACCCAGTGGCACGTGGGCGACAGTTTCGATTTCAAGCGTGATGAATCGGGCGATCTGCTGGCCCTGCGGGTAATGAAGGATGCTCGTAGCGGCTATCTCATCGAGCACGATCTCGAGGAAAAAACCTTCGATGTTGCCAAGATCGAGAAGGCCACCGAGGCCACCCAACGCCTGTTCACCGGCACGGTGAGTGGCAGCTTCGCGCAGTCTGCCGTGGTCACCGGCCTCTCGTATGCGGAAGTGGCCGACCTATCGAACCTGCTGTCCAAAAAACTCGACTTTCGCCGCGATACCCGTCGCGGCGATCGTTTTCAGGTGCTGGTCGAAGCCGATATGATCGAAGGCAAGGCGATGGATTCGCGAATCCTCGCGGCCCACTACGAAGGCCAGAAGATGGATCTGACCGTGGTGCGCAATCCCGCCGACGACCGTTTCTATACACCCGAAGGGCACAGCCTGGACCCAGCCTTCGACCGCTACCCTTTCAACGGCCATTACCGTATCAGTTCGTCGTTCAACCTGCGTCGCCATCACCCGATCACCGGGCGCATCAGCCCGCACCGTGGCACGGATTTCGCCACCATGGTCGGCACCCCAGTGCTCTCGCCCGCCGACGGCCGCGTGATCAAGTCGACGCGCCTGTCGCTGGCCGGCAATTTCGTCGTGATCCGCCATGACAATGGCTATGTGACTCGCTACATGCACCTCTCGAAGCGCCTGGTGTCAGAGGGCGACCGTGTCAGCATGGGTGAAAAGATCGCGCTGACGGGCAATACGGGTCGCAGCACCGGACCTCACCTGCATTATGAAGTGATCGTCAACAACAATCATGTCGATCCGATGCGCGTCAAGCTACCGGAAAGCCAGAGCCTGTCGGGCGAAGCCCTGGCCGCCTTCAAGGAAGAGTCCGAGCAGTTGCTGGCCAAGCTCGAGCACAACACCGATGGCACCGTTATCGCCAGTACGAATCTGCTCGAACGTCCCGACGATGGCTGAGCGGTAATCTACCCACACCCAAAGGCGCCTCGCATCATACGATGCGGGGCGCTTTTTTATGGCGCGTTATTGAAGGACAGGCATCCCGCCTTCTTGCTAGAGTGGAGACGACTGGCTTTGCCTCGATATCGAGGCTTCACACGTTCGCAAAGGAAGCAGCGCATGACCATCTCCGTAGGCGACAAGATTCCCGACATCACCCTCAAGACCAACGGTGCCAATGGCCCCGAAAATCTCTCCACCGGCGAGCTGTTCGCCGGCAAGCGCGTGGTACTTTTCGCGGTGCCGGGCGCCTTCACGCCGGGCTGCTCAAATACCCATATGCCGGGCTTCGTGATCAAGGCCGACGATATCCTGGCCAAGGGCGTGGATACCATCGCCTGCATGGCGGTCAACGATGCCTTCGTGATGGGTGCCTGGCAGAAGGATCAGAATGCTCAGCAAATCACCATGCTCGCCGATGGTAATGCCGAATTCACCAAGGCACTTGGATTGGAGTTGGACGCCAGCGGCAACGGCATGGGCACTCGCAGCAGGCGCTTCGCACTGATCGCCAACGATGGCGTCGTGGAATATCTCGGCGTGGATGCCAAGGGCGTTGAAGAGAGCAGCGCCGAGACGGTACTCGGCAAGCTCTGAGCTACCGCCTCTCCCATCGCTTTTAGGTCGGGGTTCCCCCGGCTGATTGCGCGACGTGACATTGCGATACTTCAGTGGATCGTCGCGCCCCGGTAAATAGCCTCGCCAGCCAAATCTGCCGATGAACCCGGCAATGCGCCCTCGAATGCCCTACACTGCTTTAGCGATGACCGGACTTGGGCAGGGAGAAGCCGCATGCGAGCCTACTTAAAGGAACATACCAACCCGCCCGTATTCATCGTCTCGGCAATCGTGATCCTGGCCTTCGTCGCCTGGGGCGTCGTGGCGCCAGCGCAGTTGGGTTCGGTCGCCGGTGTGGCCAATACCTGGATCACCCGGACGTTCGGCTGGTGGTACATGCTGAGCGCAACCGCTTTTCTGGTTTTCGTCGTCGTCGTGCTATTCAGCCCATGGGGGCGTATTCGGCTCGGTCCCGACGACAGCCGCCCGGAATGGAATACCTGGTCCTGGTTCTCCATGCTGTTCACGGCCGGCATGGGCATCGGGCTTGTCTTTTATGGCGTCGCCGAACCCATCTTTCACTTCAACAGCCCACCCACCGGCGAAGGCGGCACCGGCGAAGCCGCACTCAGGGCCATGGGCATCACCCTGTTTCACTGGGGCCTTCACCCCTGGGCGATCTATATCGTCGTCGGCCTGTCGCTCGGCTATTTCTGCTATCGCAAGGACCTGCCGATGCGGCCGGCCTCGGCGCTGTATCCGCTGATCGGCAAGGGTATCTATGGCCCCGTCGGCAATGCGATCGATATCCTCGCGGTGTTCGGCACACTGTTCGGGCTGGCGACCTCGTTGGGGCTTGGCGCGACCCAGATCAACGCCGGTCTCAACGAGGTCTTCGGGCTCGATATCAACGCGACTTCGCAGGTCATCATCATCGGCCTGATCACCTCGGTCGCCGTTACCTCGGTCATGCTCGGTGTCGATGCCGGTATCCGACGGCTGTCGGTGATCAATATGTACCTGGCGATCCTGCTTGCGGTGTTCGTGTTCGTCGTCGGCCCGAGCGTATTCATTCTCGAGTTCATGGTCAGCAGCACCGGCTACTATTTCCAGCATCTGCCCGAGACCAGTTTCAAGATGTACTCGTTCTCCGAGGCGGGTTCCGAATGGTTGGCGAACTGGACGCTATTCTACTGGGGCTGGTGGATATCCTGGTCGCCTTTCGTGGGCATGTTCATCGCACGGGTGTCGCGCGGACGCACCATTCGTCAGTTCATTGCCGGTACACTGCTGGCGCCGGTTGGGGCCTCGGTGGTCTGGTTTGCGATCTTCGGCGGCAGCGCGCTGAAATTCCTGCTCGACGATCCCGGCAATGCATTGGCCGAGGCGGGTACCACCGATGCCATGTTCATTCTCATGGATCAGCTATCCATATTGCCAAGCCTGGGCACACTGGCTTCGCTACTCGCGATCATCGTCGTGGCGCTATTCTTCGCCACGTCATCGGATTCCGGCTCGCTGGTGGTGGATATGCTCACCAACGGTGGCGATCCGCATCCCATTTGGCAGCAGCGTCTGTTCTGGGCCTTGCTGGAGGGCGTGGTCGCCGCCGTGCTGCTGGCCGCCGGCTGGGCCGCGACGGGCAATGCGACGGCTGCATTGGGTCCGCTGCAGACGGCTGCGGTGGCAACCGGCCTGCCCTTCTCCGTCGTCATGGTGTTCATGTGCTGGGGGCTGCTGCGGGCCTTGGTCAAGGAGCGGCCTCCCGGCTTGCCGGGTCGCAAGGATCGTTACGCTTACCCCTCGCATCCACCGCCGCCGCCGCGCGAGAAGCCAGCGTCCCGCTAGTCAGCTATCGGGCAGATCTTCCAGCCGCTGCGCCAGGAACTCCCGCTCCTGGCGCTGCTGGGTGAGTTCCAGCGCTCGCCGATAGGCGATTCGCGCCTCGGCGTTTCTTCCCAACCGCCGGCACAGGTCGGCACGCGCGGCATGAGCCAAATGATAATCGAGCAGGTCGCCACGCTCGAGAATCGCGTCGATGATGGCCAGGCCTGCCGCGGGGCCCCTATGCATGGCCATGGCGACGGCGCGGTTCAGTTCGACGATCGTGGAGGGCTCCACCCGCGCCAGTACGTCATAGAGCCCGACGATCTGCTCCCAATCGGTCTCGGCGGCACTGGGCGCCTCGGCATGCACCGCGGCGATGGCGGCCTGTAGCGTATAAGGGCCGAAGCGGCGCGATGTCAGAGCACGCTCCACGAGCGCACTGCCCTCTTCGATCCATTCCCGGTTCCACAGCGCGCGATCCTGTTCGCCAAGCAGGATCATCTCGCCCGCTGCCGTGGTGCGCGCCGCGCGGCGCGATTCATGCAGCAACATCAGCGCCAGCAAGCCCATCGCCTCCGGCTCGGGCAGTAGCGTCACCAGCAGTCTGCCCAGGCGAATCGCTTCGCTGGAGAGCTCGCCGCGCGTCAGCGTTTCGCCGGACGACGCCGAATAGCCCTCGTTGAAAACGAGATAGATCACGCGCAATACGCTATCCATGCGCTGCGACAATTCACTTCGCGACGGCACCTGATAAGGAATGCGGGCGGTGCGAATCTTCCCCTTGGCACGCACGATGCGCTGGGCCACCGTGGGTGGCGTGGTCAGGAAGGCGCGAGCGATCTCTTCGGTGGTCAGACCGCAGACTTCACGCAGGGTCAGCGCCACCTGGGCGGGTGCCGGCAATGCCGGGTGGCAGCAGGTGAAAATCAGCCGCAGCCGATCGTCCTCGACGTCTTCGTCGTCCCCCGCGTCGTCATCGCCATTCGCTTCGATCTGCCGGGCGAGCTCCGCCTGCGAGGCATCGAATCGTGCACGCCGACGCAGGCCATCGATGGCCTTGAAGCGCCCGGCCGAAACCAGCCAGGCACGCGGATTGGCGGGTATGCCATCGCGTTGCCATTGCGCCACCGCCGCGACAAAAGCGTCATGCAGGGCCTCCTCGGCGAGTTCGAAGTCGCCAAGCAGACGGATCAAGGTGGCGAGAACGCGGCGCGATTCGTTGCGATAGACGGCATCGACGACATCGCGAACCCGTTCGTCAATAGGTTCATTCATCAATCGATGAGTTTCATGCGCCGTTACTCGCTTGTCGGTAATCCGAGGCATCCGCTTGCACGTTCAGTTCGCGAACCGGCCTGACCTCGACACTGCCAACCCGAGCCGCGGGAATTTTCGCGGCGATTCGAATGGCCTCGTTCAGATCCCGCGCATCGACCAGATAGAAGCCGGCCAGTTGCTCCTTCGTCTCGGCGAACGGACCATCGGTAATCGATGTATTGCCGCCGCGAACGCGCACGGTGGTCGCAGTCGCCACGGGTTGCAGTGCCTCGGCGGCGATCATGCGGCCGCTCTCATGCACCGATTCGGCGTAGGCAAAACACTCCTCGTCACGCGGGCTATCTGGCAGGGTGTGAAAAGTGGCTTCTTCGCTATAGACCAGGCAGAGATATTTCATGATGGACTCCAGATCATCGGGTGGTTACTGGATAGTCGTTCGGCGGCACATGAAATCGACAATCGCCGAGAATGTTTTATCGATCCGCAAATACGGCCTTAATTATTGCCCATTGCTTTAACGCAGGCCGCGAAACGCCTCGATGACATAACCCGCCAACACCTCGCTCACCGGCCCGTTACTTACCCCACGAATCAATTGAACTTGATACTCGCCGATGAATGGCAATCCGTCGCCCTGACCCAGCTTGCGTATCGGCGGGAGCGCCATGCTGAGCGGCAATGGCGTCACCGCCAGATCGGCCAGCAGCGCGGCCTCTTGCCCTGCGCAGCTTTCGCAGGTGTAGGCGATGCGATAAGCCACGCCACTGCGGTCCAGGGCCGATAACGCCATCGCGCGCCAGGCACAGCCGTGATTGGCCAGCGCCAGCGGGAGTGGAGAGCGCTCATGCGCGACCCCACCATCGAGGCAGGCCCAGACCAGCGGCTCGGTATGCACGATTTCGCCATGTGTCGACCCCTGGCCCTCGGTGCCGGCGGTTACCAGTGCCAGGTCGAGTTCTCCTTTATCCAGCCGCTCGAGCATATCGATACTGCGACCGACGACGACATCGACCTGCACTGCCGAATGCGAACGAGCGAATTGCGCCAGTACTCGAGGCAAAATACGCGATCCCACATCGTCGGGCGTACCAAAGCGTACCGTTCCCTCCAGCGATGGCGTGAGGAAATGCGTTACCGCTTCTTCGTTGAGCTTGAGCAGGCGACGCCCGTAGCTCAGCAGCACCTCTCCCTCGGGGGTCAGCTTCACCTGGCGCGCTTCACGCACGAACAGCGTTTGTCCCAGCGTTTCTTCCAGACGCTTGATCTGCATGCTCAAGGCGGATGGCGTACGAAATACCTGCCGCGCGGCACGAGTGAAACTGCCGCTTTCGGCAATGGCGACGAAGGTGCGCAATACCTCCGAGTCCAATAGCGGCAAGGCTGAATTACCGATGGGGATGGAAGGAAGCGTCATGCCAGTTACCTTTCAAATATTCTTAATCGTCACTGTAGTTCTTTTCGTTTGATTGAACAAAGCCGGCGATCCATCCTGCTATCCGAGTCGCGACCCTCACCCATTTCAAAACCTGCCGCTCCGGCCAACCGGGCGGCTACGAAGAGGTGTCGTCATGCCTGATCTCGGCCATATTCGTTGCCCTAAATGTGATGAGAAACGTCCAGCTCGGCCGCCCAGGCCCGATTTCTACATGCCGGCCATGCCGCCATTGGGATTGATCAATGCGGTAGAGAACTGGGTCCACGCCTGGGTACGCCGCCGACAGTTTCGTCAGCGCTTTCTGTATCTGCTCGATTACGACGATCATATCCTCGAAGACATGGGCCATTGCCGAGATGAAATCGAGTGGGCGCTACGTTTGCCCCTGCGCGAGGATGCCGGCCGAGCACTGCTTTGCCGCCGAGCGTGGCGTCGGCGATTCATGGCGCCAGCATTGAGACGATGCACCTGACTATCCATGACTACACTGGATTGCGTGCCGATCCGATTCGCCCAAAACCCCTTCAACTAGCGAGAGGAAAGCCTCGATGTCAGCATCCAAGAAGTGTCAGGGCGCTTGCCTGTGCGGTGCCGTCAGCTTGAGCATCACGGCCAACAGCCACGAGGTGGACGTTTGTCATTGCCATATGTGCCGGACATGGGGCGGCGGCCCTTTGCTGGCCGTCGAATGCGATGGGCAGGTGAACATGCGTGGCGAGGAGAACGTCGGCGTTTATGCCTCATCCGACTGGGCCGAGCGCGGCTTCTGTCGGCAATGCGGCACCCATCTCTTTTACCGTCTCAAAAAGGGTGGCCACTATGCGATTCCCACCGGTCTGATCGATAACGGCGAGCCCTGGATGCTGAAGCAGCAGATATTCATCGACGAAAAACCGGGATTCTACGACTTCGCCAATCCGACGATCAACATGACCGGCGCGGAGGTGTTCGAGGCTTTCACGGGTTCCACCGATAGCCAGACTCCGAGCACAAGTTAACTCAATAACATCATTCCCTGTTCGATATCCGCGGCAATCGCCTGGCAGAAGGCCTCGCGGTTGCTGCGCCTAAGCGCCTGGGTCACTGCGCGGTGATGATCGTCGGCGATGCTGGAGGCGCCCCAGCGCGTGCAGATATAGCGCATGCTCGGCCCGTACTGCAGCCACAGGATCTCGACCAGGGGCAGCAGCACCCGCGAGCGGCTGAGCCGATAGATATGGAAGTGAAACCGGTAGTTGCCGCGCATGTAGCTCACCAGATCGCTCTCGGCGATGGCGACATTGATGCGCTCGTCGATGCGTTCGAGTTCATCGATGTCGTCGAAGCCAATGTTGGCGAAGGCTTGGCGCGAGATTTCGGTCTCCAGGTTCTTGCGCGCATAAAGCACTTCGTGGAAGCGCTCGCGGCTCAGTTCGGGGACGATGATCTTGCGGCTGTCGGAGAACATCAGCGCCCCCTCGGTGACCAGCCAGCGCACCGCCTCCCGGGCCGGCATCGCGCTGGTGCCGTACTCCGCGGCGATGCGCCGGATCGAGATCACCTCACCAGGGGTGAAATCGCCCTCGCACAGGCGCACGCGCAGCGCGCGATGCAGCCGGGTCGAGGCGGTGTCGGGCGAAAACGCATCGCGGTTGGCCGTCAGTTCCGTGGTCATGCTGGCGCCATCGTCATGTAGTCCCTCCCCTACCTTATCGCAGTTCCGAAACGGTGGCTTCCACGCGCCGCCTTGTGAGCTCGATAGGCCTTTGCTAGTGTGATCACACATGTGTGATCACAGCATAAACCAACGACGGACACCATGAAGCCCATGCCTTTAACCACACGCTTCACAAGAACCCAGCGCCTCGACGAGCACGCCGGTGGCGGGCGAATCAGCCGTGACGTAAGCCAGGAAGCATCATGACCCAGCAACGCTGCGCCTCCTACTACACCGCGTCGATCGTCGAGGAGTCCGCCTACCCCCGGCTCGAGGGCGAGCACCGGGTCGACGTGGCCATCGTCGGCGGCGGCTTCACCGGTGTGACCACGGCGGTCGAACTGGCCGAGCGTGGCTATCGGGTGGCCATCGTAGAGGCCAACAAGATCGGCTGGGGCGCCAGCGGGCGCAACGGCGGCCAGGTCACCGGCAGCCTCTCCGGCCAGGATGCCATGGCCAGGCAAATGCGACATACGCTCGGCGACGACGCCGGGGAGTTCGTCTGGAACCTGCGCTGGCGCGGGCATCGCATCATTCGGGAGCGCGTCGAGAAGTACGCCATTGCCTGCGATCTCAAGCACGGCCATCTGCAGGCGGCCTACAAGCCGAGCCACGTGAAGGACTTGCGCAAGGACTTCGAGGCGTCGCAGAAGCATGCCATCGGTGAATACGTCCATTGGCTGGATGCCGGGGCCACGCGGCATATCGTCGGCACCGATCTGTATCACGGCGCGATCCGCAACGACTACAACATGCACCTGCACCCGCTCAACCTGTGCCTGGGCGAGGCCCGCGCCGCGGCGAGCCTGGGCGCGCTGATCTTCGAGCACTCGCCGGTGGTCGATATCCAGCACGGCGATACCCCGGTGGTTATCGGCGAGCGCGGGCGCATCACGGCGGACAGCGTGGTGCTCGCCGGCAACGCCTATCACCGGCTCGAACGCAAAAAGCTCGGCGGCAAGCTGTTCCCGGCGGCGCTGGGCATCGTCACCACCGCGCCGCTGCCGCCCGAACAGGTCCGCGAGATCGATCCGGACGACCTGGCCGTCTACGACACGCGTTTCGTGCTCGACTACTACCGCCTGACCGCCGACAAGCGCCTGCTGTTCGGTGGCGGCGCCAACTACTCCGGTCGCGATTCCGAGGACATCGCCGCCGAACTGCGCCCACGCCTCGAGCACACCTTCCCCCAGCTCAAGGGCGTGGCGATCGATTTCCAGTGGCAGGGCATGGCGGGCATCGTCATCAACCGCATTCCCCAGCTCGGCAAGCTTTCGCCCAACGTCTACTACGCCCAGGGCTACTCGGGGCACGGCATCGCCACCTCGCACATCGTCGGCGAGATCATGGCCAATGCCCTGACCGGCACGCTCGAGGAGTTCGACGCCTTCGCCCAGGTCAAGCACGTTCGCATCCCGCTCAACGACCGGCTGGGCAATGCGCTGCTCGCCGCCGGCATGTGGTACTACCAACTCCTCGAAAAAGTGAAGTAAGGCCTCCAAACCCACCACAAGAACGACAACAACAAGACACGAAAGGTGAAACACGATGGAATACGATAGCCCGCTGATTCTGCTGCCCACGGCGGTCGTGCTGATACTCGCGCTGTGGTCGCGACGCGCCCTGGAGCCGCTGATTTTCGGCGCCGTGGTCGGCACCGTGATGATCGCCCCCGGCAATATTCTCGGCAGCCTGGCCGAGGATTCGCTGGCGGTGATGACCAACGGCACCGTGGCCTGGGTCATTCTGGTCTGCGGCCTGATGGGCAGCGTCATCGCGCTGCTATTGCGCTCGGGCGCCTCGCAGGCTTTCGCCACGAGTCTCACGCGCTTCGCCACCGGTCGGCGCTCCTCGCTGCTGGCGTCGTGGGTGATGGGCATCATCCTGTTCGTCGACGACTACCTGAATTCGCTGGCCATCGGCACCTCGATGCGCAGGCTCACCGACCGCTACAAGGTCTCGCGCGAGATGCTCGCCTACGTGGTCGACTCCACTGCGGCGCCGGTCAGCGTGATCATCCCGATCTCGACCTGGGCGGTATTCTTCGGCGCCCTGCTCGAGGAGAACGGGGTGGCCAGCGCCGGCGAGGGCGTGTTGACCTATATCCAATCGATTCCCTACATGATTTATCCGTGGATCGCGGTGGCCATGGTACCGATCGTCATCAGCGGCAAGATTCCGCTGATCGGCGCCATGAAAAAGGCCGAGCGGCGCGCCCGCAACGAGGACCGGAGCGTGCCGTCGGGCGCCGAACACATCGATGAGGAGATCGCCCATCTCGAGCCGCGGACCGGCGTCACGGGCAATCTGTGGATGTTCCTGTTGCCGATGGCCTCGCTGGCCTTCTTCACCTGGTACTTCAATCTCGACTTCCTCAAGGGCCTGTTCATCACGCTGGCCTGGATGGTCGTCGCGCTGATCGGCTTGCGCATCCTCAAGCCGGGCGAAACTTTCGACAATCTGCTCGAAGGCTTCAAGAGCATGATCGATCCACTGGCGATTCTGGTGGCAGCCTTTTTGCTCAACGAGGTCAACACTACGCTCGGCCTCACCGAGTACGTCATCTCAACCACCGAGCCGCTGATCAGCGCCGAGCTGCTTCCTTTCATCATTTTCACCGTGATGGCCTCGGTGTCGTTCGCCACCGGCTCCAACTGGGGCGTGTTCGTGATCATCCTGCCCATCGTCACCTCGCTGGCCAACGCCGTGGGCGCAGACATGACGCTGGTGATCGGCGCCACCCTATCGGCCAGTACCTTCGGCAGCCACGCCTGCTTCTACTCGGACGCCACGGTGCTGACCGCCCAGGCCACCGGCTGCACACCGTTCCAGCACGCCTGGACGCAACTGCCCTACGCCCTGCTGGCGGCGGCGCTGGCCGCCATCGCCTATATCATGCTGGGCTTTACGATGTGATGGAAACGCCATGCATTCCGACACCCAAGCCAATTTCTGGTCCTCGACCGTCACCGAGCGCGCCACGCCACGCCCGCGACTGGAAGCTCGAATTCAGGCCGATATCGCCATCGTCGGCGCCGGCTTCACCGGGCTGTGGACCGCCTACTACCTGAAGCGGCTCGCGCCCGCGCTCGATATCGTCGTGCTCGAGGCCGAGCGCGTCGGCCACGGCGCCTCGGGGCGCAACGGCGGCTGGGTGGTGGGCAATCTCGCCGGTCTGGAGCGGCATATCGGCGGCCTGCCGCTGGCGGCACGGCGCAAGTGCTGCCAGGTGCTGGCCGACAACGTCGACGAGATCGGCGCGGCGCTGTCGCGCGAAGGCATCCAGGCGGACTTCAACAAGGGCGGCGCGATCTACGCCGCAGCGCGCTATCCGGACCAGGTCGCCATTCAGCGCGACTACCTGAAGCACCTGCACGAACTCGGCCATGACGAGGCGGACTGCCACTGGCTGGATGCCGAGCAACTGGCGCAAAAGATCCGCTTCCGCGACGGCTACGGCGGCATCCATCACCGCCAGGTCGCGACCGTGAACCCACGCAAACTCGTCACCGGCCTGGCCGAGATCGTCGAGCGCCTGGGCGTGACGATCCACGAGGGCAGCAGCGCCACCGCGCTGGATCGGCACAAAGTGAGCACTCACGGGGGCGGCGTCGAGGCGCCAACCATCGTCTGCGCCACCGAGGGCTACGCCGATCGCTTCCACGACTTCAAGCGCCACGTCATCCCGGTGCAGAGCCTGGTGATCGCCACCGAGCCGCTACCGGACGCGCTGTGGCAGGAGATCGGCATGGCCGAGCGTCCCGCCTTCGCCGACGCCAGCCGCCTGATCAACTACGGCCACCGCAGCGCCGATGGGCGCATCGTCTTCGGCGCCCGCGGCACCTACCGTCTCGGCGCCCGGCCCAGGCACGACATGGCCATCACGCAGGATGACATCCGCATGCGCCGCGACCTACTGGTGGATCTCTTCCCCGCGCTCGAGGGAGTGAGGATCGACTACGGCTGGGGCGGCTCGCTGGGGCTATCGCGCAACTTCCGCCCGCATGCGATCCTCGATCGCGCCAGCGGCCTCGCCACCGCTGGCGGCTATGCCGGTGAAGGCGTCGCCGCCTCGCATCTGTTCGGTCGCACCCTGGCCGACCTGATCCTCAAGCGCGATACCGAATTGGCACGCATGCCCTGGGCCTTCACCCATGCCAGCCACCACCAACTGATCAAGCGCTGGGAGCCCGAGCCACTGCGCTGGCTGGCAGCGCAAGCGATCACCTACAGCTACGCGGGGGAGGAGGCACTGATGCGGCGCGGCAAGCCGGCGCCACTGCTCAAGCCGGCACTGACGAAGATGAACGATGCCTTCGCCTCGATTATCGAGTGAGCGGCAAAAGGATCGCGATTAAGCTATGCAGTAGGGTTCATCGTTTGCACTGAACATGGAGACGATCATGAAAATCGAGCTGGCCCAGGTTCCCGGTATCGAAGGCGACCTCGACGCGAACCTCGACAAGGCGCTGCACTGTATCGAGCGAGCCGGGGAAGCGACCGATCTCATCGTCTTTCCCGAAACGCACCTGACCGGCTTCGCCGAGCAGGGCGCCGCCGCCAGCCGCGCCATTGCGCCCACGGACTCCGCCCTGGCTACCCTACACCAGGCAGCAATCCGCAAGGATCTCGCCATCGCCATCGGTTTTCTCGAACGCATCGATGCGGAGCGCTGCTACAACGCCAGCGTATTGATCACGCCAGAAGATGGCCCGCTGCTGCACTACCGCAAGACCCACCTGTGGACCGATGAGCGCGCCCTGGTCACGCCTGGCGACCGACTGGTCTGCGTCGAGTGGCGCGGCCGGCGCATCGGCCTGATGATCTGCTACGACCTGGAGTTTCCCGAGACGGCGCGAGCGCTCGCCGGTCTCGGCGCCGAACTGATCGTCATCACCAACGGCAACATGGATCCATACGGCCCCGTTCACCATAACCTGGCCCAGGCGCGCGCCATCGAGAACCAGTGTTTCGTGGCCATGACCAACCGGGCCGGCACGGGCGCGGGCTACGTCTTCGCCGGCGGCAGTGCCGTGTTCGCGCCCAGTGGCGAGTGCCTCGCTCATCTGGAGCGGGAAGAGGGATCCATTCAAGCCACGCTCGATTTCTCGCTCCACCGCACCGCCCGCGGCACCTACGACTATCTCGCCGACCGGCGTATCGCCCTTTCCGGCCAACACGACGCGCCGAATCAGCGTGTGCGCCATTTCCACTTAACGGCACCGACTTCAACCAACGATTAAGGAAGAGCCATGCTGACGTTTCACTCGGAAGACACCAAGAAGCGCCAAGCCAAGACCGAACTCCATGGCGGCAGGCTGGTTGCACCCTTTGAATGCCCGGAGCGAGTCGATATCGTCATCGACCGCGTGCGCAAAGTCGGCCTCGGCGAGATTCGCGAGCCACGTGTTTACGGCCTCGACCCGGTACTCGCCGTACACGATCGCCGCTATGTCGATTTTCTCGAGCATGCTTATGACGACTGGAAAGCGGCCGGCTTCAAGGGCGAACCGATGCCATCGATCTGGCCGACCCGGCGCCTGCGCGACGACGTGATCCCCAACAATATCGACGGCAGGATCGGCTACTACGCCCTGGCGGCGGAGACTTCGCTGTGCCCCGGCACCTTCGCGGCGGCGCAAGCCAGCAAGGACATCGCGCTCTCGGCGCTGGATCATGTGATCGAGACTGGCGAACCCGCCTTCGGCCTGTGCCGTCCGCCCGGTCACCATGCCGCCAGCGATCAATTCGGTGGCTACTGCTTCTTCAACAACGCCGCGATCGCCGCACAACGTGCGCTGAACGGCGGCATGCAAAAGGTTGCGATCCTGGATATCGACTTCCATCACGGCAACGGCACCCAGGACATCTTCTACGAGCGCGACGACGTGCTGTTTCTCTCGCTGCACGGCGACCCACGCGACGAATTTCCCTACTTCCTCGGCTTCGCCGACGAGACCGGGCGCGGCAAGGGCGAGGGGTTCAACGTCAACTACCCGATGCCCAGCGGCACCGACTACGCCGCCTGGGCGAGTGCGCTCGACGATGCCATCCGGCGCATCCGGGACTATCGCCCGGAGATTTTGATCATCTCGCTGGGCGTCGACACCTTCGAGAACGACCCGATCAGCTCATTCAAGCTGAAGAGCGACGACTACATCGATTGCGGCGCCCGCCTCAAAAGGCTGGGCATTCCCACCGCCTTCCTGCTCGAGGGCGGCTACGCCGTGGAGGAGATCGGCATCAATACCGTCAACGTACTGACCGGCTTCGAGAAACAATAAGCACTTCTCTAGCCACGCTACGGACACCATAAAGCCAGCCACGCCGCCTCACGGCGGCAATGACAACCCCAACAACAGGAACTGGCAACGATGACGACGAACGCGACCACTCATCACCGCGACGACAAATCGCTCAAGCGCATCCTCGGTCTGCCCTCGCTGGTCTTCTTCGGCCTCGCCTACATGGTGCCGCTGACGGTGTTCACCACCTATGGCGTGGTCACTCAGGAGACCGCCGGACACCTGCCCACCGCCTACATCGTCACCTTGGCGGCAATGTTCTTCACCGCCTATAGCTACGGGCGCATGGTCGAGGCCTTTCCGGCCGCCGGCTCGGCCTATACCTACACACGACGCGCCTTCGGCGGTCGGGCGGGCTTCATGGTCGGCTGGACGCTGCTGCTGGATTACATCTTCCTGCCGATGATCAACTACCTGGTAATCGGCATCTACATGAAGGAATACTTTCCGGCGGTGCCGGAGGCGGTGTGGATCGTCGGCGCCATCGCGCTGGTCACGGCGCTGAACATCCTCGGCATCCGTCTGGTGGCGAAGATGAACTTTTTGATCATCGCCTTCCAGATCGTCTTCCTCGTCGTGTTCATCGCCATCTCGCTGAGCGCACTGGGCAGTGCCGACGCGCCCTCCCTGCTCTCGCCGTTCTACAGCCAAGAGCTGGCCTTCCCCGCAATACTCGCCGGCGCGGCCATTCTGTGCCTGTCGTTTCTCGGCTTCGATGCCGTTTCGACGCTCTCCGAGGAGACCCGCGAGCCGACCCGCGACATCCCCCGCGCCATCATGCTCTGCACGTTGATCGGCGGCGCGATATACATCGTCACCTCCTGGGCCGGGCACATCATCTTCCCCGACTGGCAGAACTTCGGTAACGCCGACTCCGCCGCCGTGGATGTGATGCAGCGCGCCGGCGGCATCTTCATGGTCACCTTCTTCACCGCCGCCTATGTCGCCGGCTGCTTCGCCTCGGCCATGGCCTCCCAGGCCAGCGTCTCGCGCATCCTCTACGCCATGGGCCGCGACAATGTGCTGCCCAGGAGCGTATTCGGCAAGGTCAGCCGGCGCTACGCCACCCCGGTCGGTGCCACCCTGGTGGTCGGCGCGATCTCGCTGCTCGCACTGGTCATCAGCCTTTCGCTCGCCGCGACCATGATCAGCTTCGGCGCGCTGGTCGCCTTCTCCTTCGTCAACCTCTCGGTGATCAAGCATTTTCTCGTCGATGAGCGCCAACGCAGCGGCAGCGACCTGCTCCGCTACGGCTTGCTGCCCAGCATCGGCTTCCTGCTCACCGTGTGGCTATGGACCAGCCTCTCGGCCACCACGTTTGAAGTCGGCCTGACCTGGTTCGCGGTGGGGTTTGTCTATCTGCTCTACCTGACGCGGCTGTTCAAAAGGGAGGTACCGGATTTCGATTTGCAGGAGGCGTGATGCGGGACGGCCTTTCCGCCCCAAAGCCGGGCGTCTGCTCGAGCATGATAACGAACGGGCCATGGCCGAGTTCGCAGGGCTGTGGCCGCTCAAACGCTTTCCCGTTGCTGGTGGATGGCGACAGTACGGTGGTGGAGTCGAGCATCGCTATCGTATTGAGCCTACCGGATGATTGACCATCCTGGATCGAGTACCAAGAGAGGCCATGCATGCTCGAAGTTCAAACAATCAGCGTAGCGGTCGATCGCCCTTGGCAGCCACTCTACGAGATGTGGTGGCGCCCCGAGGCGTTTGTGCAATGGGCCTCCGGCCTCAGCCAGTCGAATTTCCGGAAAAGCGGCGAGTGCTGGAAAGCCGAGGGACCGGAGGGGCCGATCGAAATCCGATTCACGGCGCACAACACTTTCGGTGTCATGGATCACTGGGTCGATCTGGGCGGTGGGCAAGAAATCTATATCCCCTTGCGCATCATCGCCAACGGCGACGGTGCCGAGGTACAACTCACCTTGTTCCGTCAGCCCGGTATGTCCGATGAGAAGTTCGCCGAAGACCAGGCATGGGTGAAACGCGACTTATTGAATCTGAAACACTTGAGCGAAAGCTAATTTTGTTACTGCCTCGCTAGACATCACCATTACCGCAAGGAGGCAGCATATGGCAGATCAAACCTTAGAGTGGCTTGCCATCCAGAGAGTGCTCCATGATGGCAAGGGTCAAAAAGAAGTGATGCTGGGCGGCCCTGAAGGCTTCATCACCGTCACGCTTCAAGATCGCCCGTACCAGCGTCGTGTGCTCGCGCCTGGCCCGAGGTAGCGACTCCACCGGGTAAGGCTCCGAGCCGAAGCCCAGTGTGGCGCGGGCCGTTAGCTGCTTGGACTGCACCGCGAGATGGTGGTTTGCCGCCATCTCCAAGATGCAGGCATGCAGCCTCTGATCCAGTTCCCGAGCGTGGGAGGCATCTTGCGTCGTACAGAACGCGTCGAGCAGCCGTTGCAATGCGCTGGCTTGCTCCTCGCCATGACGTTCAGCGGCGGTCTTAGCGACGAGTCCCTCTACCAGACAGCGATAATCGAAGAAGTCCTTCAACTGGGGAACCTCCTGGGCAAGAATCCGCTGCGCCGTATCGGGAGATGCCTCACTGACCCGCTTGAACGTGACGAAAGTGCCACCATCACGCCCCCGTCGCGATTCGATGAGCCCAAGTTCGTTCACGATTTTCAAGGCAGCTCTTACCGTCACACGACTAACCCCTTGGCGCTCCGCTAGTTCCCGCTCCGATGGCAGACGATCGCCCGGAGAGTAAGCGCCGATAGCGATAGCCGTCACAATCCTGTCGGCCAGCTCCTGCTTGGTCGAGCTGGCTTCCCTGGCAAAGGATCGATCGTGATGAGGCGGCATATTCACAAGCTCTCCTCAAAAGGTATTTGAACAATACCTTTAACTATGATTTTCTGATAGCGGTGTCGTCGATGCTGGGCAAGGCCACACAAGTCTTGGCGATGTGTGGCTCACCGGGTCAAGAGTACCGGACGCAAGGGCAAAATGATGCTCGTTGAGGCAAGCAAGACCGATGCTCGGCCCCTCGCACGGCGTACCACCGCAACCGCTCGATACCTCGCGGGCTTCCAGGCGCCCGCGCGCGACTAGAACAAAAGGAGGTCACTTGTGAGTAACAATACCCTGGAAAGCCTTGGTTACACCCAAGAGCTTTCGCGAACACTGAAGCTGAGAGATCTAGTGATCTACGGACTCATCTTCATCGTCCCCATCGCCCCCTTCGGAATTTTTGGCTACGTCATGAGTGCCAGTGGGGGAATGATCGTCACCGCCTATGTCATTGGGCTTGTCGGTATGTTGTTCACGGCTGTCTCTTACTCCCAGATGGCCAAGGAATTTCCTATAGCAGGTTCGGTGTACTCATACGTGTCGCGAGGGACCAACGGCTTTGTCGGCTTTATGGCTGGCTGGATCATGTTGCTGGACTATATTCTTATCCCGGCACTGCTTTATGTGGTCGGTGCTTTGGCGATACATGACATTTTCCCCTCACTGTCGCCCCTTGTGCTGATCGTCGCTTTTGTTCTCTTCAACACTTATATCAACATTCGCGGGATCAGCTTTACCGCCGCGTTCAATCGCTGGATGTTGATCGTAGAGCTGATCGTTCTTGCCATATTCTTGATAGTGGGCGTAGTTGCCATCAGCAATAACGTCAATGGCGCGGTATTCTCAATAGCTCCGGTCTACGATGCCGATAATTTTTCACTGGGCCTGATCATTTCCGCGGTGCCTATTGCCGTGCTGAGTTTTCTAGGCTTCGATGGCATTTCCACGCTAGCAGAGGAAGCCAAGGGAGGTGGGCGAGACGTCAGCCGGGCGATCTTTCTGGTTCTTCTGATTATTGGTGGCTTGTTCATCGCTCAGACCTGGATTGCGGCGCTGATCCAGCCAGACCCCACTCAATTCGATAATCTGGATACCGCATTCTACGAAACCGCAGGGTTGGCAGGCGGCGAATGGCTGGCCATTCTCACCGCTGCCACGACAGCGATCGCTTGGGGAATTGCGGACTCTTTGGTGGCTCAAATCGCCACGGCCCGCATCCTCTACAGCATGGGACGTGATCGCCTGTTGCCGGAACCTTTATCGCGCGTTCATTCTCGGTTCAAGACCCCCTACGTCAGTACGCTACTCGTCGGCGCAATATCCATCGTGGTGGGGATCGCCTTCATGCACTACCTCGCACTGCTGACATCGATCGTTACTATCGGGGCGCTGACGGCCTTTATCGTGCTCAATGTCAGTACGCTCTACTACTTCGTCTTCAAGAAGAGAGCCGCCAATATATTTCTCCACATCGTGTGCCCTCTGCTGGGTTTAGCGGTCGTTGGCTATATCTGGAGTGGTTTCGAGTACTACACCATTCTCATTGGTTTGGGATGGACCATCATCGGCGTTGCCCTCTATGCGATAGCGCAGCGCCGTGGCCGGTCCGTCAACATGGAGATTTAACATGGCCTTCAAGACCATTCATGACATTCATCACTGTTTCGATCACGATCTCGCGCCCGTGGAAACGGTGAGTTCCGGCGATACCAGGCGCTTCGATATCCTGGATGCCAGCGGCGGCCTCATCCAATGCGATAGCCAGGCCGAGATACTTACCCGCTTGCCTCACGATGCGTTGAATCCTGTCTGCGGCCCTCTGTTTGTCGAGGATGCCGAGCCCGGTGATGTGATAGAAATCGAGCTGGTGGATTTCGAGCCAGGACAGTGGGGCTGGACCGGCTTGATCCCCGGGTTCGGTCTGTTGGCGGAGGATTTCACGACGCCCTGGCTGAAGATCTCGGACTACGACAGCGAATCGGTGTACTTTCGCGATGATATCGTGATTCCGTTTCGTCCCTTTGCGGGCACGATCGGTCTAGCCCCCGCGGAGCCTGGGCAGCACTCCATCGTGCCACCGCGGCTGTGTGGCGGTAATCTGGATATCCGCGATCTCGTCAAAGGATCCAAGCTCTATTTGCCCGTGCAAGTAAGGGGAGGCTTGCTCAGTATCGGCGATACGCACGCCTGCCAGGGCGATGGGGAAGTTTGTGGGACCGCCGTGGAAACGCGAATGATGGCGACGGCCACACTACGGCTGCACAAGGGCGATAGCATTCCCGCGCCAATGTTCGATATGCCCGCCATTGAGAATGATCGGCAGCATAATGAAGGTTTCATCGCGACGACGGGGGTCGGTTCAGACTTGATGCAGGGAGCCAAGGACGCCGTCCGGTTCATGATCGATCGGCTTACCAAGAAGGCGGGAATGGACGAGGAACTGGCCTATGCTCTGTGCAGTGTGGCAGGGCAATTGCGCATCAGCGAGATCGTAGACCAGCCGAACTGGGTCGTCTCTTGCTACATGCCTAAATCCATCTTCAAGACCAGAAGCCTCAAAGCGATGTAAGCCGTTGGCCCAAGCTTTCAATGGCCGGGTACCTCGCCCGGCCTCTTTTCTCATGCATTCCCTTCCCTATGTCTCGCTCTGGCTTGAATGCCATAACTCTTCCCCTTTTAATCGGCGTTGTCCCGCCAGCGCATATCATCGGCTGCCCAGAACCGAATTTGATATCGTCACACCAGCACCCGATCGACACCAGGAGCCTTGACATGACATCCCCTGCCCGCCCCGAGCACATTCCCGCCACCATGGCAGCCACGCTGCTGACCGGCCACGGCGGCATCGACAAGCTGATCTATCGCCAGGATGTGCCGACGCCCTCACCCGCGCATGGCGAGGTGCTGGTAAAAATCACCGCGACGGCAAAGAACAACACCGACCGCAAAGCACGTGAGGGACTCTACCCCACCAAGGACAAGGGTGATGTGACGTCATTCCAGATCGGCGGTTCGCCGACGTTGACCTTCCCGCGCATTCAGGGCGCCGATGTGGTCGGCCGTGTGGTCGCGGTGGGTGACGGTGTAGAGGCAGAGCGCATCGGCCAGCGCGGCCTGCTGGATTTCAATCTTTATCTCGATAGCCGCCGCGATATCAACCTGACGCCGGATTACTACGGCCATGGCGCCGACGGCGGCTTCGCCGAGTACATCGCCGTGCCGGCGGGTCAGTTTCATACGGTGGAGAACCCCGAGCTGGCCGATGCCGAACTGGCGGCGATGGGCATGTGCTCCTACCAGACCGCGCTGCACATGCTCAACGCGGCAGGCGTAACGGCCGGCGAGCGTGTGTTGGTCACCGGTGCCAGCGGTGGCGTGGGCACGGCGCTGATTCAGCTCTGCCGTATCATGGGCGCGATTCCCTACGCGCTGAGCACCCCGGACAAGGCCGAGGCACTGATCGAGCTTGGCGCAGAAGCCGTACTCGACCGCTCGGCCATGCAGGATTTCACCGACAAGGTGCGCGCGATGACAGACGGCCGTCCCATTGACGCCGTGATGGACCTGGTCGGTGGCGAGATGACCGACCGCTTCATCGATTGCATGATCTTCGATATGAAACGCCGCGATAGCTACCCGCGCCTGAGCATCGCCGGGGCCAGCGGTGGCAACATCAGCGAGATTCTGTGGACGCGCATTTATCTCTATCAGGTGCAGATCTTCGGCGTCTCCCATGGCACCCGCGACGAGGCCGAGCAGTTGGTGGCATGGATCCGCTCAGGCCAACTCAAGCCGGTGCTGCACGCGGCGTTCAAGCTCTCGGAGCTATACGACGCCGAGCGCTATTTCGTCGATCGCGGCAGCAACTTCCTGGGCAAGATCGTGATCGTCCCTGACTCGCAGTGGCAGCAATATGGCGCGCCCTTTGCGCTGACATGAGCGAGGACAAATTCGCTGAGACCAGGCGTTGGCGGAATGCGATCTGCTGAGGTGAAGAGGATTGGCGGGCACTGACAGTTGCCGCTGGCGCATGGCGTGGCGTTCCCTACACTGTAGGCAATTGGCCAACCAGGGAGGGAACCCCATGCAAGCCCGCAATTACCAACGTACCGTCGGCGCCATCGGTGTGGCGCTGCTCACGCTGTCGGCGACAACCGCTATGGCCCAGGAATGGAAAGAGCATGCCCAGGAACTGGTCGAGCAGTGCCAGCAACAGGTATTGCAAACCCCCGAAGGGCAGGAACTGGCCGGCAACCCATTGCGAGAGACGAACGCGGCGACCTATAAGCCAGGCGAAGCTTTCGAGTTGCATCTCAGCTTCCTTGGTCACGGCAACGCGTTTCACAACGTCACTTGCCAGGTAGATGAGCAAGGTAACGTGACCTACGAAAGCATCGAGAATGCCACGACGCCCAAGGAATGAGTCGGCCTAGCTCAGCATTCCGGTCGTGGCCAAAAGGCACAATTATCTCGGTGGTGGCGCCAATCGCTGGGTTAATACCGAACCGATGCCTTCGGAACAGCGGTCGCATTCGCATGTTCATTCGATACCTATGAGATGATATCGAGCCATTGGTGAGACGCCGGGGAAACGATGCGTTCGGAAAAAGAGAAGATGCTGGCGGGAGAGCGATACGATCCCGCTGATCCTGAATTGGTGGCCGAGCGGCTGCGTGCCCGTGAGCTGTGCCTGGAACTGAATAGCTTGCCGCCTCGCGCCGCTGATGCACAGCGGCAAGAGCTGCTCGCGCGCCTTTTCGGCGCTACAACCGATGTTTACATTACGCCGCCTTTCTTCTGTGATTACGGCAGCAATATCGAACTGGGTAGCAATGTCTACTTCAATTTCAACTGTGTCGTTCTCGATGGAACAAAGGTCTCCATCGGAAGCAACGTTCTCTTTGGGCCGGCCGTGCAGATTTATACCGCTTCGCATCCCATGGGTGCCGATGAAAGGCGCAGTGGCATCGAGTTCGGGAAACCGATTCGCATAGGCAATGACGTTTGGATGGGAGGCGGGGCAATCGTCTGCCCCGGCATCAGTATTGGCGACGGCTCGGTGATTGGAGCCGGTAGCGTCGTAACCCGGGACATCCCACCGGGAGTCCTTGCCGCGGGCAATCCATGCCGCGTCATTCGTCCCATCTAGTCTCGCGCCTCTCGGCATAAACCCAGCATAAATTAGCCGGCCTGCGTGCCAGCGTCCCCGCTCACGTCGATATCGACTTCGACCATCATACCCGGGCCGATCAGTTCGGTGGGCCCTTCTTCCAGGGCGATGCGCACCGGGATGCGTTGGGTAATCTTGGTGAAGTTGCCGGATGGATTGGGGTCCGGCAGCAGCGCGAATTGGCTGGTGGCGGCGCGCCCGATGATGCTGACCCGGCCACTGAAGGATTTGTCCGGGTAGGCATCCACGGTGATTTGCACCGGCTGCCCTACACGCAGCTCGCTGATGTCGGTCTCCTTGACATTGGCTTCCACCCAGAGCTTGCTCGGGTCGTGCATCATCAGAATCGGTTGACCGGCGGCGACGTACTCGCCCTTGTCGATCAGTGTCTTGTTGACCACACCGCCGATCGGGCTAGGAATGGTGAGATCGGCGATGCGCAGCTTCTCCTCCTCGAGCCTGGCCTGAGCCTGGGCCAGTTCCTGCCTGGCTACTTCCAACTGTGTACGCAGCACCGAGGGGCTGGGCAGTGGTGCCTGCACGCCGTTGAGAAACCCCACATGAGCATTGGTGACCTGGGCCTGACTGACCGCCACCTGCTGGCGAGCCTGTTGATATTCCGCCTCGGCGGCCTGGTACTCGTAATAGTCCTGATCGCGGCGCTGCTGTGACACGGAGTGCTTCTCGTACAGCGCATCGGAGCGCTTGAAGTCCTTGCGGGCCTGAACCAGGCGAGCCTTGGCGGCTTGCTCGGCGGCCTTGCTGGCGTCCAGTTCCTCACTGCTGATGTTCAGCCCGCCCTGAAACTGCTTCTTGGCCAGTTCCAGGCGAGTCCGTTGCGAATCCAGGCGCGCCTGCATGGCCGAAACGCCCGCGGAGAGCGTCTCCAACTTGCGCTGATCGGGCCGGCTGTACAGGCCGGCCACCAGATCGCCCTTGTCGAGATGATCGCCCTCGATGACCGTGAAATCGGTGACCCAGCCCGCCAGGCGACTGCTGACGGTGACCTGGCTGGCCATCACGCGAGCGTCCTGGACGCTCACATGCGTGAGCCGATGGGAGATCGCAAGGCCCGCCCAGATCAGGCATATCAGCACCAGTAGCGCCAGTACAGCCAGTTTGACCCGCCTGGAGGGATGGCGTGAAACGGGGTTCGGTGTATGCGATGTCATGATCGATGAATCCTTGAAGCTGTCATGTGAAATGGAGTCAGGGTTGCGGCGCGCGCTGCCAGCGGCTCAGCAACACGGAAGGGATCGCCACTATTAACAGACTGGCTACCAGGAGCCAGAAGCCATCCTGATAGGCGAGAATCGACGCCCAGATGGCTTCAAGACGCCCCATCAGGTAGCCGGCCATGGCTTGCTGATGAGTGGCAGGCACACCCAGCCGACCGGCCAGATCGGCGAGTTCGCCGAGTTGCTGCTGGGCCATGCTGTTGCCGGCGGTGACTCCGGCATTGAGATGCTGGCCATGCAGCGCGGTGCGCCGATCGAGGAGAATCACCAGGCCGGCGATGCCCAACGCACCCCCCAACTGCATGGCGAAATTGATCGCCCCGGAGCCGTAACCGGTGAGCCGCGGCGGCAAGGCGGAAATCGACTTGGACAGGGTGGGCGGCGGAAAGGCCGCCATGCCCACCGACAGTATCGCCATCGACATGGCCAGATAGGTAAAGGACGTATTCCAATCCATCTGCGCCATGCGCCATACCGAAAACACCGTGCAGGCCAGCCCCGGTAGAGTGATCCAATGCGGTGGATAACGGTCGCTGAGCCAGCCGACCAGCGGCACCAGAATGCCCAGCACCAGCGTGGATGGCAGAAATATCTGCCCCGCGCTGACCGGGCTGTAGTGCAGCACCGACTGCACGAACAGCGGCAGCAGGTACATGATGCCGTAGAACGTACCGCCGAACAGGAACATCGCCAGGGTGCCGACCGAGAATATCCGGTAGCTGAAGATCGACAGATCCAGCAGCGGATGGGCAGTACGCTTCTGCCAGATCACGAAGGCGGTCGCGCAGGTCAGTCCGAACAGCGTCAATTCAGCGATGCGGGGGTCGTACCAGCCCCAGCGCTGGCCGTTGGAGAGCGCCGCCAACAGCGCGAATATGGCGGCGAACGATAGCACCACCCCGGCCCAATCGAAGGGCGCGCGCGGCCCCTTTCGCTCGCGCGGCGGCAGGAAGAAAAATCCCATCACCGCTGCTGCAACGCAAATCGGCAAGGTAATGAAGAACACATAACGCCAGGTGAAGCTTTCCACCAGCCAGCCACCCACGACGGTGGCCAGCGTCAATGGCAGCCCCAGGCACATGCCATACATGGCGACGGCCATGCCACGGCCTTCCGGTGGGTAAGCCGCGAACAATGCCTGCATGGCGACGGGGCGAATCAACCCGGTCATGGCGCCCTGCACGACCCGGGCACCGATCAGCATCGCCACGCTCTGACCGAGGCCGCCAAGAATCGACGCGGCGACAAACACCATCAGCAAACCTATGAAGGTGGCGCGCTGGCCGACGGCATCCACCAGCCACGGCGCAATCAATAGCGATACCGTGGTCGAGGCCAGAAAGCCGGTGGAAAGCCACTGCACCTGGGAATCGCTCATGCCGAAGGCGCCCTTGATGTAGGGGATCGCCACGTTGACGATGGTGATCGACATGCCCAGCGCCACCAGCCCAAGCATGACGGTGAGAGTGACCCACAATCGATAACGAGCGCCATAGCGCTCGAACAGAAGATCCACCTGACTCATGATGCGTTCCCGTGGCGCTGATGCATCCCGCGGGCGATGACTCTATCGAACAAAGGTTCTTCCCCTGAATTGAGGTAGCGCGTGTCGTAGCGCCGAGCGATAGCATGACTCGCCAGCATCCACGGTCGGGCCTTGGGTAGCGTATTCAACGCGTCGAGGGGCTTGCGGCTTGTGGCTGGCAGCAATACGAAAGGCGCTTATTGGGTAGCGAGTATATCGTTTGCTGACTAATAACTTAACCCACCATTTTCTGACGGATGCCAACGGTGGGCTGTAGCGGAATCAGCGAGATGTCGGCATGACTTGCCAGGGCTGGCGTTCACGAGATCAGGCGAGACTAGCGTTCTTTTATACTCTCGTTGCCATAGCGGAGCAGTGGACTCAAAAGTACTCGATCAAGCGACGCTTGCCGGCCTTGATTTCCACCATTACCTCCATGCCGGGCGTCAGTTGCAAGGGGCTCAACGAGTCCGACCGGTGGTCGAAGTATTCAAGCTCGACCCGGATTTGCTAACTGACTGGGAGCAACCGAAGCCCGTCGATTACCCTGCCCTGCATGGGATGCACCCCGAAAAGGTGAAATGGGATTAGGGCCGTGATAAAGCGGAAGGAAAGCTTTGGATAGCTAAAACTGCAAAAAATAAGGTGGCTCAGGAATCTGGCCACCTTTTAATGCTGCAGTAACTAACGAAAATTACCGCCATCACGAAAACATGTACAACTAAAAATAGTTCAAACATTTATTGCCTTATAAACCATTGAGTTTAGTTCAACTCTCTAGTCTGGTCCGATGAATCGACATGGCAGGGAATACGAGCTTCACCTGCCAGATTCATAAATGCCATCATGTTAAGCTGAAATAGCCGGGCTTCTTCAATGAAATGGTTATATATTTCATTGCTGCAAGCTGTAGTCGTTGCTGTGAGCGGCAAATCACGCGCAAGTAGACTTTTAAGGCTTTCAATCAACTTCATGTCACTCTCCCGACTCTCCTTCAATGCACAAGCGCACTGAAGATACTAATTTGAAACAAGCCGGCGAACTGGTTTCAATTTCGCCTAGCGAACACGTAACCCCAAGCCACCAAACTTACGTATTTTCTGTAATAAATAGCGTCGCAATCCGGCGACGCATGGTGTAACTTCCTTGTTTAGGCGCTCCTTCGCCACACCCAACTTGAATTTAGCCGAATAAAACAAATTTGTATGTTGGCTAGCGAACACTTGAGCATTAATTTCAGTCATCTTTTTCATATTCGTGACTTCGCATGACAAAAGTCGTTGTTGATTAACAGGCAACTCAATAAATTACATTCCAAACATTAACCTAGGTTATTCAACTAGCCGTAAAAAATTCAGAATTCAATTTTTACAGACACCGCTCTCATCGATCTGTCGCCCAACTGCTTCGCCCCAACTCGATAACCCGCGCCACTTCTTCGGCGGGTACCGCCTGCGTGTCACCGAGCTCCAGCGGGTCGTAATGAAACACGTAGAGTCGCGAGGCAAACTCGGCGATAGGCAGGGAGGCCTCGCCATGACGCTCGCCATTGCCCTGGGTCGCGCAGGTTATGCCTTGGCCCCAGTTCTGTCCGCTGTCGTTGTTGGGGTTAAAGAAGTAAACGCGCATCTCGGCGCGGGGGTCCAGAGCCACCCGAAGAAGGGTGATCGCATGCCGGCCCACGAAACGCGCGGCACTGTCGGTGACGGCGATACCCGCTGGTTGTGGGTGAATCACCGGCAGGTTGCCGTTGTAATAGGGGTGGTAGCAGGCATAGAAATCACGAATGAAGCCGGCGTAGTCGTCAAGCTTCCCTGTATGTATGTCGGCGACGACACGAAAGCCTTGGCCAACCCACCAGCCGTATAATTCCGGATTGATCCAGCGGTGCAGGTCATCGTCGCGCTCACCGCACAAACGCCCCATCTCCATATAGATGCGATCAATATGCGGTACCAGAATCAGAGACACGGCATCGACATCGATCGGTGGTTCCGTCGCCAAGCCAGCCTCCAGCCCCTTGGAAGACACTCGCTCACCCTCGAAACGGCTCAGCACGGCATCGTCACGCGCCGCCCAGGCCACGAGCTGCAATAGATAATCCGGATCATTGTAGGCCCACATGGATAGGCCTATCACCGATTGACAGGTAGGGTTGTTGCCCTGGCCGACGCCCAGTGGCTGGCCCAACAGGCTCAGCACGCCAGCGAGCAGAAATACACGCGGGGGATGCGCCACGCCAAACACCGCGCTCAGCTTCTCCGCCGTTTCAGCAGACAGCGTCAGTGCAATTTGTCGCCACAGCGCCGATGCGACCGGTGGCGTAAAGAGCGTGCCGCGTTCGAGCAGCATGGCCAATCCGTAAACCGCCTGACTGGTTTCCGGGAAGATAGCCTCGTCGATCAGTGTGTGCACCAGTTGGCTGTAACACTGCAGGACATCGATGCCCGTCATGCTCAGACCCAGGGCGGCGGGTATCAAATCGTCCCGGTGGCCACGCAAGTGCCGCAAAAATGCGGGATGGTAGGGAGATACCAACCCCGTGTCGTGCATCGCGCGGGCGAAACCTGCGGCCTCTTCGGCCAATGCGACCTCGTCCATTGCCGACAAGCGCTGGGCGTACACTTCCAGCCCCGGATCCTCACGACAGCCCTGGCTTGGGCCGAACAGCGCGCTGACCAAGCGTGCGGCGCTATCCGTACCCGCGGTTTCGATCTCGGGGTCGAAGAGGCACTTGGCGATCTGATCGATCATTTGTTTAATGCTGTCTGCCTGAACCGGGCGCTGGGCAAGCAGGCGTTTGACCTCACCGACCAGGCTCTCGAGAATGCTCTCGTAACCCAATCGAGCCAGCAGATATTGATAAAGCGCTTGCACGATGGCGCCCAACGCTTGCGGGCGCTCGCGGTCGGCCTCATTCATCTGCCCTGATAGCAAGTCCAGATTGAGTGCCATCACCTGGGTCAGGAAATTTTTGGCCTGTTCGGCGGAAATACCCGGATGAAAGTAGTCTCCCGATGCGACGGCCAGTAAGCGGATTTCGCTGAGCGCCTCGATGACGGTAATGTCCGGCTCGCCTTGCCGCAATGCGCGCACCGCCAATGCGGGCTGCAGGATCGCTGGCTGCGCCCAATCCCTACCCGCGAACACGCCGGTCGATTCCACAGTGGGCACGCGTGCATACAGGGCATCCAGCCCCCCGGTAACCGCCATTACTGCACTTGCCGACTCCAGCACCTCGGCACAGGATGCCTTGGGGTCAGCCTGACGGGCCTGCGCCAGGCTTTCCAGGGCGGCATCGAGCGTCGCGGCCAGTTGGTCAAGCATCTCACCGTTGTCTGTTGGGCTCATGAGTTAACCTTCCTTGTCGGAATAGACGACAGACTAGAGAGAAATTTCGAGCTCATGGGTGCCCTCATCGAGCGGCACGCGAATCCCTTGCTCATCGGTCTGAAGAGATACGCCATCGAGCGTGGCCAGTGAGATGCCACGACTGCGCTGCGAGGGATTGTCCACGCGGATAGCGTAACGGGTCGATGCCACGCTCAGCGTAGCGTCGAATCCCGGCCATGCAGCGGGGATGCAGGGGTCGATGACCAGAAATGCCCCCTCGCGACGAATGCCCAGAATGCCCTCGACACCCGCGCGATACATCCACCCAGCGGAGCCGGTGTACCAGGTCCAGCCTCCGCGCCCAACATGCGGCGCAACGGAATAAACGTCGGCGGCAACGACGTAAGGCTCGACCTTGTAGCGTTCGACGCCTTCTCGCGTGCGCGCATGATTGATCGGATTGAGCAGTGCGAACAGATCGAAAGCCTTGCCGCCCTCGCCCTGCTTGGCAAACGCCAGAATCGCCCACATGGCGGCGTGGCTATACTGCCCACCATTTTCGCGCAGGCCGGGCGGGTAGCCCTTGATATAGCCAGGATCGTGCGGCGTCTTGTCGAAGGGTGGCGAGAACAGCAGCGCCAGGCCGTCGTCATGGCTGATAAGGTGGCTTTCCAGGGACGCCATCGCCGTCGCGGCGCGCGCGGAATCGGCGGCGCCTGACAACACCGCCCAGGATTGAGCGATGGAATCGATCCGGCATTCCTCGCTCGCCCTGGAGCCGAGCCAGGTGCCGTCATCGAACGTCGCGCGGCGATACCATTGCCCGTCCCAGGCTGCCCTTTCGAGCGCTTCACGCAGCATTGCCGCATGGGCGTACCAACGCCTTGCGCGCTCGGCATCAATTGCCGTTTCGCGCCTTTCGGCCAGTGGCGCAAAGAGCTCGATGGTGCGGACCAGCAACCAGCCGAGCCACACACTTTCGCCCTTGCCGCCTTCTCCGACCCGGTTCATGCCGTCGTTCCAATCGCCGGTACCGATCAACGGCAGGCCGTGTTGGCCGGTGAGTTCGAGGCATTGATCGAGGCCACGCGCGCAATGCTCGAACAGCGAAGCCCTTTCGATTGCGACCATCGGCGCGAAGAAAGCGTCATGTTCACCGGGTTGCAGTGCCGGGCCTTCGAGAAACGCCACACTCTCATCGAGAATCCCAGCATCGCCCGAACAGTCGATGTACGTCGCGGTAGCAAACGCCAGCCACACGCGATCGTCAGAAATCCGCGTGCGCACACCCTGGCCGGAATGCGGCAACCACCAATGCTGAACGTCGCCTTCGACGAATTGCCGGGCAGCGGCGCGCAACAGGTGTCGGCGTGTCGCGGCCGGCCTGGCGAAGGTCAATGCCATGCCGTCCTGAAGCTGGTCGCGAAAGCCGTAAGCGCCGCTGGCCTGATAGAAGGCCGAGCGCGCCCAGATGCGACAGGCCAGCGTCTGATAAAGCAGCCAGCCGTTAAGCATGATGTCCATCGCCCGGTCGGGCGTCTTGACCTGGACCGCGCCGAGCACCGTCTGCCAATGCGCTTGCACATCATCGAGAACGGCATCGAGATCCGCCTCGCGATAGCGGGCGATCAGCGCTCGGGCTTTTTTGATCGATCCGCATTGCCCGAAGAGCAAGACGACTTCGATCCGCTCGCCCACGCCAAGTTCGACACTGCACTGCAAGGCCGCACAGGGGTCGAGACCGGCACCGGTAATACCGGATAGAGACGCTTGTGCAGTGAGTGCCGCCGGTGCCTCGGGTCCGCCGTTATGACCGAGAAATTCGCTGCGATCCGCCGTCCAGGCCGTTTGCCGACCGCCGAGATCGGCGAAAGCGACACGTCCGGGAAAGGCGATGCTCCAAGGGTTGCGGGCCAGCATCGCGCCGCTGGCGCCATCCATCTGCGTCACGATGAACGGCCCCGAGGCGCCCCGCGAGGTACCCAGCACCCACTCCGCGTAAGCCGTCACCGATAATCGGCGGGGCTTGTTCGAGAGATTGCGTAGGGTCAGGCGTGAAATCTTGATCGGGTCGGCAAGCGGCACGTATTGCAGCAATTCGAGCGCGATGCCGTTGGCCTCGTGCTCGAACCGGCTGTAACCGAAGCCGTGGCGGGCGATATAAGTGCCCTCGTCGCGGATCGGCTGCGCCGTTGCGCTCCACAGCTCGCCGGTCCGTTCGTCGCGCACGTAGATCGCCTCGCCGGTCGGGTCCGAGATCGGGTCGTTCGACCACGGCGTAAGCTGATTCTCGCGGCTGTTTTCAGCCCAGGTGTAGCCGCTACCCTCCGCCGATGCCTGAAAGCCGAAACCCCGATTGGCAATGACGTTGATCCACGGCGCGGGCGTCGAGTGGCCGGCATCGAGAACGGTCACATACTCCCGGCCTTGCTTGTCGAAACCGCCAAGGCCGTTGAAGAACTCGAGATCCGCCGGCTTGGATACCGGCGATGGCAGCGGCGTCGGTGTTTTCCGCTGGCGCGGCGAGCGTACCGGCAATGCTGGCAGCCGGGCAAGCTGGTCGGCGATGGACCCACGGCGGGCGATCAATGCGACACGCGCGACCGATTGAAGCAAGGCTCGCGCATCGCTGCTGATCAGGTCGGCGCGCAGCGTGGTGACCGAGCCCTGCGCCAGTTCAGCCCCAAAGCTCGGCCGTGCCTGGCTGCTGCGTACCGCCGTCTCTATCGCGATTTGCAGATCCTGCACGTAGGAAGATGCGCGCTCGTTGACGATGACCAGATCAACGGCGAGGCGTTTCATGCGCCAGTATTCGTGAGCGCGTAGAAGCTGTCGAACCTGCGCGATGTCGCCGATTTCGTCGATACGCAGCAACACGATCGGCAAATCGCCGGAAATCGCGTGCGGCCACAAGCCCGACTGCGGCCCCGCACCGCGATCGATCGCATCCGAAGGCGCCCTGAAGCGAGGGTCGGCGTACAGGATCGGCGCGGCCAGGCGCTGAAAATCCGCCGCCGCCTCCGCGTCGATATCGAAATGACGAAGTTGTACCTGAGCCTGGGTCCACGCCAGGGTCTTGGCTCGCTCGAACGCACTACGATCATGATGCTGGTCGACCAGATCCAGAAGCTCGACTCGTGATGACGCAACAACCGTCCAGAAAGCCACCCGCGCGACCTTGCCGGGGGCAATCCTGACCCGCTGCCGGATCGAAAAGATTGGGTCGAGAACGGTTCCGACCGTGTTCGACAGCGGTCGGTCGTCGTCGAAGGCTGCCGCCGTAGCCACCGCCCGGCCGCGCCCCAAAAAACGCGCGCGATCGGACTCGTATTGCGGATCGGCAACGATCTCTCCTTCCACGACGGCGAAATGGGCCGCCCATATGCGTGGTTCATCCAAGGAGCGCGGGCGGCGCGTGGCCACCAGCGCGCCATATTCGGCAAGATACTCGGTCTCGACGAACAGCTTGGCGAACGCCGGATGCGCGTTATCGGTGGCCGGCGTGGCCAAGACCACCTCGGCGTAGGAAGTCAGCTCGATCTCGCGCGGCTGGCGCCCACTATTGGCCAGCGATACCCGGCGCACTTCGCCGTCATCCTCGCCGGAAACCAGAACCGCCATGACGGTCGTCAATGAGCCATTGCGATGGATGAACTCGGCGTGGTCCTCATCGAAGAGCACTTCGTCGTGGCCACCGTCGTCCTGAACGCCACCTCCAAGCGGCTGCACGCTGGCGGACCAAACATGCTTGCTCTGGGTATCGCGCAGGAAGACGAACGAGCCCCAGTCGTCGCGAGTCGCGTCTTCGCGCCAGCGGGTCACGGCAATATCGCGCCAACGGCTGTAGCCTGCCCCCGCGGCAGTCAGCATCACCGCGTAGCGCCCGTTCGACAACAAGTGCGTTATCGGGGCGCCACCGGTCGATGGCGAGAGGCGGCGCAGCGTTGGCGCCTCGCTACTCCTGACCGCCGAAACCTGTACTTCTTCGGCGCGCGGATGCGCCACGGCGACGTTGCGAGGCATACGCTCCTGAAGCAGCAGCTCACTGGCCTGGATCATCGGTTCGCGATGAAAGCGGGCACGCATCCGGCCATCGTGCAGGGCGTTGGCGATGGCCACGATGGTCATGCCCTGATGATGGGCCATGAAGCTACATACGATCGCCACGCTCGCGTTATCGGGCAGTCGCGAGCGGGTGAAATCGAGGGCCTCGTAAAAGCCGTAGCGCCCGCTGGCCCCCATTTCGGCAAGGCGAGTGTAGTTCCGTTGCGCGCCGGATGGGTCCACCATGGCGGCAAGCCCCGTGGCGTAGGGCGCAATCACCACATTTTCCGCAAGGCCACGCTTCAGGCCGAGACCGGGAACGCCGAAGTTGGAATACTGGTAAGTGAATTCCATATCGCGGGCATTGTAGGCGGATTCCGAGATGCCCCACGGAATACTCAGTGAGCGCCCATAAGCCGCCTGACGCTCCACCACCAATCGATTGGTTTGCTCGAGCAAGCTGCCTGCCGGCGCGCGCATCACCAGCGACGGCATCAGGTATTCGAACATCGAGCCGGACCAGGAGATCAGTGCCGAACCATTTCCCAACGGTGTCGCCGTGCGGCCAAGGCGAAACCAGTGACGTGTCGTTACATCCCCCTTGGCGATGGCGAACAGGCTGGCGAGCCGGGCTTCCGATGCGAGCAAATCGTAACAGCTAGGATCGAGACTGTTGTCGGCAAAGGAGTAGCCGATCGATAGCAGTTTGCGCTCGGGGTCGAGCAGAAACGCGAAATCCATCGTCAGCGCCATCTCGCGCGCCGTATCGGCAAGTGCCTGCAGCCGGGCCTTGATAGCGTTCGGTTCATCAGCGACCCGAAGCCGATCGCGGCCATGTTCGGCCAACGCCAGAGCCAACGCCTCGATCCAGAAAATCAGGTCCGTGGCGCTGACGTCCTCGATCGCAGGTGTCATGTCATGCGCCGCCTTGGCGGCTTTTTCGGTTAACCGCCTCAGTGCTGGAGACAGCGTCTCGATCGCTTGCACCCCCTTCAATTGGACATCGATATCTTCAAGCAGCGAGGCGAGCTCTCGCCCCCGCTCGCCTCCCGCGGCGGGCAACACCGCGATGGCCTCGCGTGCCAGATGGATAGTGTCCGACAAGCCACAGCGCGAATCGGCTAGCAAAGGAGCGTGCATCCACTCTTCGCAGGCGTTGGCGATCACGATCAAATGACCGGCGAGATTGCCACTGTCGACGGTCGAAACGTAGGCAGGGTCGAGCGCGTGCAAGCCTTGTGTCTCGTACCAGTTGAAGAAGTGGCCTTTGAAACGTGGCAGCTTATGCATGACCTCGAAGGTCGCTTCCAACCGCTCGACGGTCTGCAAGGTTCCCGCCCAGCCGAAATCCCGGGCGGCGATGGCGGAAAGCAGATAGAGCCCCATATTGGTGGGCGATGTGCGGTGCGCAATGACCGGCTTCGGCGCCTCCTGGAAATTGTCCGGCGGTAGCATGTTGTCCGCTGGCGTGACGAACGTCTCGAAGAAGCGCCAGGTGCGACGCGCGGTGAGGCGTAAATCCCGCGCATCGGCGTCCGAGACCGCGAGCCGCTCGGCTGTCGGTGCCCGGCTGACCCATAGGGCGATTGCCGGCGCACCTAGCCAGAGCAGCGCAAATGGCAAAACCACTGGCCAGGATGACGGCGTGAGGGCAACCACGCCGGCCGCCATGGCGAGTCCAAGCGCTGTGCCGCCCGCCATCTGCCGATAGTAGCCGCGCAGGTTCGGTCGCGGACTCCCCAACGACTGCGCCGCTGTCGTCCACTCGAGCAGATGGCGGCGTGTCACGAATAGCCGCGTCAGTGTCCTGGCGATGGCATCCAGCATTCGCCAGGCTTGATCGGTCAAGAAAACCACGCAAAGCAGCGTTTGCATGGCCGCCAGCTTCACGTCGGCGGTCAACGTGTCGATATGATTGCGCAGGCGAATGCTGGAACGCTGCGGCAGCAAGGAAAAAAAGATCGGCAGAAAGGCCGGAATCGCGATGGTGGCGATCACCAGTAGAACGGCCTTGATGTCGGCGGGCATGGGTAACAGCCAGCATAAACCCAAGGCTGCCAAGGTGGTCGGCGCAAGCAGCGAGCGCCTGAGGTTATCGAGCATCTTGCCACGGCCAATCGTGGGTACCGCCTGGCGTTTCGTTCGCTGCCCGAACAGCCAAGGCAAAAGCTGCCAGTCGCCACGTGTCCAGCGGTGCTGGCGCTTGCCAACCACATCGTAGCGAGCCGGCACTTCCTCGACGACCTCGACGTCGGTGGCAAGCCCGGCGCGTGCGAAAACGCCCTCGAAGAGATCGTGGCTGAGCAGCGCGTTTTCCGGAACGCGGCCACGCAGCGCCGCCTCGAAGGCATCGACATCGTAGATGCCTTTGCCGGTATAGGAGCCCTCGCCGAACAGATCCTGATAAACGTCCGAGACGGCTGCCGCGTAGGGGTCCATACCGCCAGGGCTGGAGAAGACCCGTTGATACAACGACCCCTCGCGACCAACTGGCAGTGATGGCGTAACGCGCGGCTGAAGGATCGCGTAGCCATCGACGACGCGCTGCTCGGCGTCGCTGAATGTCGGTCGATTCAGCGGGTGCGCCATCTTGCCGATCAAGCGAAGTGCCGCATCTCTGGGTAGCCGCGTATCGGCATCCAGGGTAATCACGTAACGCACGTCGGCCGGCACGTAGGGCGTATGCCCCGCGATGGGCATGAATGTCGTGTCGGTGGCGCCGCGCAAAAGCCGGTTGAGCTCATGCAGCTTGCCGCGTTTGCGCTCCCACCCAATCCACTTGTTCTCACCCGCGTTGAAGACGCGACGGCGATGCAGCAGCACGAATCGGTCGCCGCCGGGGCCTGGCCCATAACGCTGGTTAAGCGCTTTGATGGCATCGGTTGCGACACCGAGCATATGCGCATCGCCTTCCAGAACCTCTTGGTCCGCGTCGGCCCCATCCGATAGCAAAGCGAAGGTGAGATCGCCGCCGGCACTGGCGAGATGATGAACTTCGAGGCGTTCGACTTGCTCGCGAAGATCGGCTTCGCTGGTCAGCAGCGTCGGTACGGCGACCAGCGTTCGCAGCGATCGCGGAACGCCCGCGGTGAGTTCGAGCCCCGGCAAGGCCGTCGCGGCAATACTCCAGGTAATCGCGCGGTTGACGAACGCCGTCGCCACCTCGGTTGCCGGGAGAAATCCAATCAATGCAAGCAGCGCCAACCAGCCGACACCCAGGCCGGGAACCCAGATCGCCCACAGCGCGAGCGCCAGCAACACCACCGTGACCGATACGATGGCTCCGATATAGCCCCCGATACCCAGGCGAATGCACCGGCGGCTGAGGCGCAATCGCAGAGGAGGTCGGAAGCCGATCGCCCGTTCGAGAGCATGGCGACCCTCGGCGATTAGATGATAGCCAGGATCACTGGCACGCTCCGCCTCCCCCTCCTTGCCCGCTCCTGCCGCAACCTGCGCCGCCTTTAGCGCCTGATCGGCAATCTCGAGTTCCGATAACGACGAGCCCCGAGCCAGTTGTTCGATGGCGCTGCGGTAGAGATTGCGCGTCGGAAAATCCATGTCCGCGAAGGCGCTACCCGCGCACAGCCGCTCGTCGACGAGGCTCACGCTTTCGAAAAGCTCCGCCCAATCGATATCGGAAATCAGCCGCATGCTGGTGATGACATTGCGCACGCTGACGTTGGAGGCGCCCTGGCGCTGTTGGGCGTGTTGCACCACCTCATCGATCGACGTGCCCTGCAGCCCGAGCCGCTCCTCCAGCCACCCCAGCGCCGGCGTCGTTCTCGGGTCCTGCTCTCTGAGCCGCTTGGCGAGCTGTGCGGCGAAGATCGTGGATAGCGGCTCGGCCGAGCGCGTGGCCATGTCGATATCGAGTGCGGATCTGGCACCCCCCGCGACCAGCAGCCGGTTGGCCAGCGCATCGGCATCGGCACGCGTTTCGCGCCCGGCGGTGATCTGATCGGCCAGCCGGCGCAAGTTCTCGATGAGCACGATGCGCAGCGTGATCGCAACCGCCCACAACTCACCGATCGTCAGCGGTTGAACCCGCTGATAGGCGGCAATGAAACGACGCAATATCTCGGAGTCGAAATGGCTATCGGTGTGGGCCACATAGGCCCAGGCAAGGCCGAACACGCGGGGATAACCGGCGAACGCCCCCTCGGCCAGTTTCGGCAACTGGCGATAATAGCCGGCGGGCAAGTCATCGTGAATCTCGCGAATCTGCTCCTCGACGAGATGATAATTGTCGAGCAGCCACTGCGCGGCGGGCACCCCGCCCTGCCCACTCGCCAGCTTCGCGGCACTCGCCCGATAGGCGGCAAGCAACACGGCGGCATTGTCATTGAGCCGAGTGCGCAACGACACAACAATGGGCGGTCGGGTCGTCACCGGCTGAGCGGCAGCCAGGCCTTGGGCGTGCTGCTCGAGCCGTTCGACGCCGAAAAGCTCCTGCCTTACCGGCGCCTTGTCGTTCCAGGGCGGCGACGAAGAACGGTAACCGCGAACATAACGAAGAATCGAGTCCATGCGTGCCTCTTTAGCCAAGGTTGGCTTACGCAACAACCGCCGAGGCGAGTAAATCCATTTTAAAAAGCCATGCTAGGCGCGGTGTGCGCTACGAGTCTGTACGCTACAACACCCAGCAAGCCCAATTCACCAATCCCGACGCTATGTGCTCTAACGCACCAAGCGCCGCCGTTCGGTATGTCATTCTTGACAGCGAGTACGAAGCAAGGCGTCCCATCAACCGCTCCACGTGAACAGGAAGTCGGGTGGATTAGTGATGAAAAGCGAGCTAAGACAGTTTCGAACACCCCTTATGCAACGAACAGCGGAAGTGGGGAGTAGCGACCCCTTTGCCGAGTCGATCGTGTCAATCTGGCACGATATCAATATCGCTCTGTCACCGGTTATCGGCCAGCAGGGTGTCGCCGCGCTCTATAAGCGCAGCCTGTCTCTGACACGTAGCGACTACCCCTGTCTGGCTTTCGTGCACGAGCACACGCTCGAGCCCGGCGATTTTTCCGTATTGCAGATGGCACTATCACGGCAAAACGGTACGGACGCCGTGGCTACGAACAGTGCGCTCCTTCGAACCTTCCATGAACGTCTAGCCTGTCTGATCGGTAAATCGTTGACCGAACAGCTACTCCAGTTCGTATGGCACGACCCATCAAGCCCTGCCATTCGCCAGGATTTCATCTAGACGCGAGCCGCTCGGCTTCGCGAGGCCAATCAACAATTGGTGCTCGCGACACTCAAAGCCCAGGCTCTCGCACGCACAGCCTCCAGCAAGCTGGATGAAGTAATTCGCTCGAGCCAGCACGATGCGCTAACGAATACGCCCAATCGCACAATGATGCGCGACCGGCTGGAAAGCGCCATCACGCAGGCACGACGGCATGGAACGCATATCGCCGTGCTTTTCCTCGACCTGGATCGTTTCAAGCAGATCAACGACACACTCGGCCATACGATCGGCGATCGTGTCATGCAGTTGGTAGCCCGCCGTCTGGCCTCGGCGGTACGCGACTCGGATACCGTCAGCCGCTACGGCGGGGACGAATTCCTCATCCTGCTCAACGATATAAGCCAAGCCTCCGACGCTGCTCTGATCGCTGCGAAGATGCTTGCCGATCTTGCCGCACCCAGTCGCGTCGGCGCCCATGCATTTCATCTATCGGCGAGCTTGGGTATCGCGATCCATCCCGAGGATGGCACTGACACAGCAACGCTTATTGATCGGGCCGACAGCGCCATGTACCGCGCCAAAAAACGCGGCGGTGGACGTTTCGAATTTTACAGTCATCTCACAGCGATTGAGCCGGTGGCGTTCGAAAGTCCGCCAGGGTTAGGCCAATAGTCGGGCATAGTCACCCATGACGGCGTCATAGCATTCGCAGGATGCCGCTTCGAGTCCTCGCCGGTCGAGAATGCTGATCTCGCCACGAGTGTAGTGAATGAGATTCTTCACTTGCAGCGCGCCCGCGGCAATAGTGACACCGCTTCTACGCACCCCGAGCATGCCGGCGAGAAATTCGTGCGTGAGATGGAAATGATCGGCATGCGCGCGGTCATGCGTCAACAATAACCAGCGCGCCAGGCGTGGCTCGATTTCATGAAAATGCGTGCAGGCGGCTGTGAGCGACAATTGCGATAGCAATAAGTACAGGTAGCGGTTGAGCATGCGCCGCAGGCGGGGGCAGCCGCTCAGTTCGCTACGTAGCTGCGCCGTGGATATCCGCAACGCAGTCCCCGGGCCTTGAACGACCGCGCGCATGGGCAAGGCGTCGACCTCCAGCGCCAGCGTCACACCGAACATGCCTTCGTTGCCGATCAAGCCCATTTCCAACGGCTTGTGTCCGCTCAGTGTCGTCACCAGCGAGATAAAACCGGTAAGGGGGAAGTACACGTATTCAAAGGGCTCATGGGGCTCGCACAGAATATCGCCGAACACCAATTCCACGGTCTCGCAGCATAGCAAAATTCTGTCGCGTTCATTGAGAGGCAGGCTTTCGATCAGGCGATTGGCCACGGGTAACTTGGATGCGACTGACATGCAATTATCCTACGGCACCGGAAAAGCCAGGGGATGGCCGAGAGGAGGTGCCAGGCAATCTCGATAACACGGTTGGATAGTCAGTTTCGCGATGACCTGTTCGCCAGGGCACGCGGAAGAGAAATACTCGGGGCAAACCAGCAGACTAGGAGCGGACTTCTGCTCGATTCATCCTTTGGAATGATGCTGTGAAAAATACGGTAACAAGCGGTCGGTTTCCGCTTTGACGACACAGTAGCACTCGCAACTCAGCCGCTCAAGCTCGGGCCGGTCCAGCACCGTGATATGCCCACGGCTATATTTGATGACGCCCAGCTTGTGCAACTTGCCGGCGGCCTCGGTAACGCCCTCGCGACGCACGCCAAGCATGTTGGCAATTAGCTCCTGAGTCATGACCAGATGATTGCTCGGCAGACGATCCAATGAAAGCAACAGCCAACGGCATAGTTGTTGATTGATCGAGTGGTGGCGGTTGCATACCGCCGTCTGGGCCATCTGGGTAATCAGCGCTTGCGTGTAACGCAGCATCAGATCCAGCAATGCACCGTGGCGGTTGAACTCATCCTTCAACCGCTGCCTCGGTAGCCGATAGGCCTGACCACCGCTCTGTACCACTGCACGGCTAGTCGTGCTTTCGCCACCCATGAACACCGCGACACCAATCAGCCCTTCATTGCCGACCACCGAAATCTCCGCCGATGAGCCGCTCTCCATCACGTATAACAGCGACACGATGGAGTCGGTCGGAAAGTAGACGTGGCTCGGGGAGTCCCCGGATTCATGCAATATCTTGCCCAGCGGCAGTGAAACCAGTTCGAGGTTAGGAAACAAGCGATCCTGAACCTCGGCTGGCAAGGCGGCCAGAATATGATTGTGTTGCGGGATGGGGCTTACGGACATACTCATCACCGTTCAGGGAGTAACCTCCGGGGCAATGTATTCTAAAGTATAGCCGCGCTCGCTCTGTACGCTAGCGCACATAAGGATTCAAATCCCCCACGACCAGGCGAGCGATAATGCATGCCAGGCGACATCGATTGGCTTAGCTTAAAGGATAGCCCACATGCAGATATTGCAGCCCAACATTGAGAGAGCCGTAGCGAGTCGTCTGACCCTGGATAGCCAAACCGCTAGCGGCTCACCAGCACGATGCCGATCAGTATGATACCGCCGCCGATCACGAAGTTGACCGTCAGCGGCTCGTTCAGCAGCAAGGCACCTAACAGCACACCGAAGACCGGTGACAGAAACGAGAATACGCCGAGCTGCGAGGCCAGGTAGCGGCGCAGCAGAGCGAACCACAGCAGCAGCGCCCCAAGCGAGATCACCAGCGTCTGGAAAGTCAGGCTGGCCAGCGCCAGGCCGGTGAAATCGATCGCCTGCATATCGCCGAGCAGAATCGCGGCCGGCAACAACAGCAGCGTGGCGACACACAGCTGGTAGCACAGCGTCTGCTCGGGTGGCGCCTCGGAGAGCTTCGAGCGCCGCAGCACCAGCGTGGTGGATGCCCAAGCCAGGCCCGCCAACAGCCCCAACGCATCGCCCAGCATCAGCGAGCCAGCATCGATGCGGCTCGTCGTCGGCGCCATGGCGATCACCATGCCGGCGAACGCCATCGCGACGCCCCACCACTGGCGCCTTGCCAGTTGTTCCCCCGGCACCCAGAAGTGCAACCCCAGAGCGGCGAAGATCGGCGCGGTGTAGAGGAACACGGACATGTGCGAGGCCAGGGTGTGATTCAGCCCCAGCGCCACGAAGACGAACTCCGCGGTGAACCCCAGCCCCACGAGCAACCCCGGCCCAAGGTGAGTGCGGAAAGCGGTCACTCCGATGCCGCGCCAGCGCACTAGAAGCACCACCAACAACGCCGCCACCAGCGAGCGCAGGGCAATCTGGGCCAAGGGTGAAATATCCATGGCCACGGCCTTGATAGCGACCTGCTGCAAGCCGAGCGCCAGACAGAACAGCGTCATCAAGGCGCTGGCCGGCATATCGATGGATCGGCGAGTGCGGGCCATCGATGCGGCGCATGGCGTGGATGCGCTGGAATCGTTCATGCGTTCTCTCCCTGGCAATGACGGCACTAATTTCAGCATTTGTCGCGCGGCGCTCCAAACGATTAATCTGCCGGTCTAGGCTCAGGAAAACTCACGTCATGAAGATCGAACGATTGCCCCTCAACGCCCTGCGGGCTTTCGCCGAAGCAGCGCGAGAAGGAAGCTTCAAGTCGGCGGCGAGCCGCTTGGGGGTAACGCCCGGCGCCGTCAGTCGCCAGATCAAGCAACTCGAGGACCGGCTGGGAACGCCGCTCTTCGAGCGGCATGCCAACGGCGTGCATGTGAACGACGCCGGCCGCCTGCTGGCCGAGGACGTGGATGCCGGGCTCGAGCGCATCGCCAATGGCGTCAGGGCGGCCAGCGAACGGGCCAGATCGGCCACCACACTGACCCTGAGCGCCCCGCCCTCGTTCATACAGTTCTGGCTGCTGCCGCGCCTGGCGGACTTCGAGGTTCATGAAACTCACCTCGAAATTTCCCTGGACGCGGAACAGTCCCTGACGGCACCGAGCTGGCACGGTGATGGCGCGCGGCTCGCCTTGCGCTATGGTCGCGGCCCCTGGCCCGGCGTGAGGAGCGTGCGGCTGTTCGAGGATGAGTTGTTCCCGGTCTGCTCACCCACTCTGCTGGAGCGCGCGCCCATCGACACGCCCGCCAATCTGCTCGGCCATAGCCTGCTCGAAGTCGCCTGGAGCTCGCGACAGAACGTCGCCTTCCCCGGCTGGCGGGAGTGGTTCGACGCCGCTGGCCTGCCCGATGCCGAGGTGCCAATCCAGCGCCGCTACTCGCTCTCCGGGCTGGCGCTCGACCAAGCCATCGCCGGGCGCGGCGTAATGCTCGCCAACCCCGCCGTGGTCGCCGACCGCCTGGCCAGCGGCGTATTGGTACGCCCTTTCGGCGAGCGCTACGTGATCGACTCGCCGTTCACCTACGACCTGATCCTGCCCGCCGCCGGCAGTGCTCCGCCAATGGTCCAGCGGTTTATCGATTGGTTGGTTGAGGAGGCGGCGCGATTTCGGGAGGAGGTCATTTAGAGGGTCGGGTGCTCATTCCATCTCGGTACCGGATATCTTTTCTTTGCAGCGTAAAAAGCGCGTAAACCCAGTAACAGCACGCTAGATAGCGCAGACCCTTCTTATCGCTCCATCTGACAAGCGCTCTTAGCCTCCTCCCCCATTCCCGCCATTTGCACCACACTACCCACCATGATCAGGCACGGCGACGGCAGCGAATTTTCGGCAAGCTTCTCCGGCATATCCCCAAGCGTGCCAACCAGCGATTGCTGGTCGGCCAGCGAGGCGTTGGCGACCAGCATGATCGGCCAGTCGTCGGGCAGGCCGGCGTCGCGTAAGCCAATGCAAATAGAGTCGAGCTTCGACAAGCCCATGTAGAACACCAGTGTTTCGTCACGCCGGGCGAGCGATGGCCAATCGAGCTCGCCGCCTTCGCGGCAGAGTTGCGCGGTGATGAAACGAAGCTGCTGGGCGTGGGCACGGTCGGTCAGCGCCATGCCCATCGCGGCGGCGGCACCCGAGGCGGCGGTGATGCCGGGTACGATTTCGGCGGGAATAGCGGCCTGGGCGAGTGCCGCGAGTTCTTCACCCATGCGACCGAACACACCGGGGTCGCCGCCCTTGAGGCGCACCACCGACTTGCCCTCCCCGGCCAGCTTGACCAGCAGCGCGCCGATCTCGGCCTGCGGCACGCTGTGGTGGCCGCGCGCCTTGCCCACGTAGTAACGCTCGCGGCCGGCGGGAATCAGCGCCAGCACATCATCGCCGACCAGGCGGTCGTAAACGATGGCGTCGGCCTGGGTGAGCAAACGCGCGGCGCGCAGCGTGAGCAGATCGGCGCTACCCGGCCCGGCGCCGACCAGGTAGACCTTGCCGGGTTGGCATTCGCCCACTGTTCTGCGGCGTTCGTCGTGCCCTGCTTCCCTCGAGCCGGGGATGCCCGAAAACGTACCGGCGACTCCCGCGCCCAGCCGAGGCAGAAATCCCATCCGTTCAGACAGTTTCGGTTTCCAGCGCTTTATCTGAGCCAGCATGGGCTGTTTCCTCTTCGATCAGCGATTTCAATTCAGGAATACACGAACCGCACTGGGTACCGCAGGCCAGCCGCGCGCCGAGGGCCTCGACGCTGGCATCACCGCTGCGGATCGCCTCGACGATGGCCCTCTGCCCAACCTGATGGCAGCTACATACCGTCGGGCCGGTATCGGCCTCGCCGGCGTCGCAACCGGCCAACAGGCGACGGCGCAGTTCACCAGTCAGCGGTGTGCCGGCGGCGGCCTCGGCGAAACGTGCATCCAGCCAATTGAGCGCTGGCAACTCGAAAGGCGCAGCGACCATCAGCCACCAGACGAGCCGGCCATCTATGAAACCGGCGGCGCGCAACCGGCTGCAGGCGGCATCCTCGGCCCATAGCATCGGTTCGCCGGGCAGATTGGCACCGGCCCAAGCGAGCCAATTGCGCTGGGAGTCGTTTCCGGCGAGTTGCCAGCGCTGGCAGTGCGCCAGCGGGATATATGCCCAATAGGCGCTTTCCTCGCGCCAGTTCCCGGCATCGGTATCGGCGGCGAGAACCAGCGTGGCCTCCCAGCCCACGGCCAGCGGCGTAAGACTCACCGCGCCGTGCTTGGACTCCGGTTGGCCGGAGACCGGATCGAGATACACGGCCAGCAGCCCGCCCATGCGCGCCCGGCCACTGAAGCTGTCGTTCCAGTGCATGGGCACGAACACCTCGCCTTGGCGCATGGCATGCGAGACGCGCACGCGACCGACATACTCGCCACCCGCCCCTTCCAGCCGCGCCAGTTGCTGCTCTTTCACGCCGTAGCGTTCGGCATCTTCGGAATTCACCTCGATGAATGGCTCGGCGCGGTGGTTCATCAATCGCGGCGCGCGGGCGGTACGAGTCATGGTGTGCCATTGATCGCGCACGCGCCCGGTATTGAGGCGCAGCGGGTACGCCCCGCTGAGCGCTTGCTGCGGCCCGCGCGGGCGAATAGGGATTAGCCGGGCGCGGCCATCCGGCGTGGCGAAGCGGCCAGCGGTGAATAGCCGCGCTGTGCCCTCAGGGGCGGCAGCGTTGACCGGCCACTGGATCGGGACGAGCGCATCGTAGGCGGCGCGATCGAGTCCGGCGAGGCCGGAGATATCGAATAGCCGCCGGGGTTCGGTGTCGTTCTCGAAGCCCGAGAGCCGCGCGTGCTCGTCGAAGATCTCGCTGGGGTGGGTATAGGCGAAGGTCTCGCCGAAGCCCAGGCGTCGAGCCACCTGCGAAATGATCCACCAGTCGTGGCGCGCTTCACCGGGCGGCGTTAGCATGCCGCGCTGGCGCGAGATACAGCGCTCGGAGTTGGTCACGGTGCCATCCTTCTCGGACCAGCTCGAGGCCGGCAGCATGATATCGGCATACTGCAGGACGTCGGCGTTAGCCATGCATTCCGAGACGATCACCAGCGGGCAGGCAGTCAGAATGCGCCGCATGCGATTGGCGTCGGGCAGGCTGACGCCGGGGTTGGTGGCCATGATCCACACGGCGCGGATCTCGCCGCGCTCGATGGCGTCGAACAACGCGACCGCCTTGTGGCCCGGCTCCGGCGGCAGGATCGGCATCAGCGAGTCGGTGGTCCAGAAGCGAGTGACCCGATCGATGGCGCCTGGCGTGTCGTAATCCATGTGCGCGGCGAGCTGGTTGGCCAGCCCGCCCACCTCGCGACCGCCCATGGCGTTGGGCTGGCCGGTGATCGAGAACGGCCCGGCACCGGGCAGGCCGAGCTTGCCGCCGGCCAAATGGCAATTGATGATCGCGTTGCACTTATCGGTGCCACTGCTCGATTGATTGATGCCTTGGGAATAGAGCGTGACCACGTGCAACTGGCTGGCGAACCAATAGAAGAAGGTTTCCAGACGCTCGGGATCGACATCGCAATCGGCGGCGATGGCCTCTATCGAGCAGTCATTCTCGCGCGCCGCGGCCAAGGCATCGTCGATGCCCTGGGTGTGGCGCGCGAGATAGACCTTATCGAGGCGCTCCTTGGCCGCCATCCACGCCAACAGGCCGTTGAACAGGCGTGCGTCGGTGCCGGGTCGCAAGCCGAGATACAGGTCGGCGACTTCGCAGGTGTCGGTAACGCGCGGGTCGATCACCACTACGCGCGTTAGCGGATTGCGCTGCTTGGCAGTGCGCAGGCGCTGAAACAGCACCGGGTGATTCCAGGCCAGATTCGAGCCCACAAGCACCACCAGTTCGGCCTCCTCCAGATCCTCGTAGCTGCACGGCACGGCGTCGGCGCCGAACGCGCGCTTGTAGCCGGCCACCGCCGAGGCCATACACAGCCGTGAGTTGGTATCCAGGTGCGGTGTGCCGAGAAAGCCCTTGAACAGCTTGTTGGCGACATAATAGTCCTCGGTCAGCAACTGACCGGAGAGATAGGCCGCCACCGAATCGCGCCCATACGCCGCCTGCGTCGCTTTCAATCGCTCGGCGACGGTCGTGAGTGCCGTGTCCCAATCGACCTCGACGCCATCGACCCGTGGCCGCGTCAGCCGCCCTTGGTCGCCTAGCGTCTCGGCGAGCGCCATGCCCTTCACGCACAGCCGCCCGTGATTGGCCGGGTGAGTGCGATCGCCTTCGACGCCGAGCGCCGTCTCACCATCGTGCGTGACGATTACGCCGCAGCCGACGCCGCAATAGGGGCAGGTGGTGGAAGTGCGCATGGCCATCCTCGTTGAGTCCGATCTCGCAGAGTAAGCAAGCACGAGACCGGCCACGCATTTTTATCGTCGAATCATGCGATTACCCGGTCCATCGGCGAATCGGGACTTCCCAAGCCGCGCCCCAATCACCTGGCAACGCGCCAGCCTGGTGCACAGCCCAACGCCCCTGCACCAACAGGCAATCGTTTCAACCAGCCCCGGCAATCTCAAAAGCAAACTTTTCGCCACCAAGCCCATGAAATAAAAGCACTAAATACCGCCTTGGCACGCGGCTAGCTTTGCTGTGTCGAATATCGGTCAATTTGCGGAGGAAACGCCGTGCAACCTCACGAACATCTGCTGATCGTCGGCAACGGCATGGCCGGGCATCGTCTGCTCGAAATCCTGCTCAAGCGCGAGCGTCGGCCGCGACGGATCAGCGTGATCGGCGACGAACCTATCCCGGCTTATAACCGCATCCTGCTGTCGAACTGGCTGGCCGGCGAGGCCGAGCGCGAGGCGCTGACCCTGCGCGAGACCGCCTGGTACGCCAAGCATTGCGTCGAACTGGTATTGGGTGAGCGGGTCAGCGAGATCGACCGCGGCCACCAGCGCGTTGTCACCGACACCGGCCGTGAACTCGGCTACGACCGCCTGGTGCTGGCCACCGGCTCGCGCCCGGCGATGCCCGAGGTGCCGGGTATTCATCTGGTTGGCGTGCAGGGTTTTCGATATCTCGACGATGCCATGGCGTTGGCCCAAGCCAGCCAGACCGGCCAACGCGCAGTGGTGATCGGCGGCGGCCTGCTAGGGCTGGAAGCCGCCGAGGGCTTACGTAAACGAGGACAGGGCAAGCGCGGCATGCAAGTCACGTTGCTACAGCGCGGTGGACGGCTGATGAACCGCCAGCTCGATACCACGGCGGCAGAACTGCTAAAGCGCGAACTCGAAAATCGCGGCCTCGAAATAGTCACCGACGCCCAATTGGTGAGCCTTGAAGGCGACGCCCACGGTCATGTCCGCGCGGTGCGTCTCGCGGGCGGTCGCCGCCTGGCCGCCGATTGCGTAGTTGTCGCCGCCGGCATCACGCCCAATGCCGAACTGGGCCGTCAGGCCGGTTTGGCCACGGCGCGCGGCATCACGGTCGATGCCTGGCTGACCACCAGCGACCCGGCCATTCACGCACTCGGCGAATGCTGCGAATTCCAGGGCCAAGGCTATGGCTTGGTCGAGCCGATCTGGCGCCAGATCGAGGTGCTCACCGCGCATCTGTGCGGCGAGAACGTCGCCGGATATAGCGAGCGACCCAGCGCCACCAAGCTCAAGGTCAGTGGCATCTCACTGTACGCCTTCGGCCCTACCGAGCCCGATGCCGGCCACGAGGTGCTGACCTACCACGACCCGCAACATGGCGATTACCGCCGCCTGTTGCTGCGCGACGACCGCATTATCGGTGCCGTGCTTTACGGCGATACCGCTTACGGCCCCTGGTATTTCGAACAATCGCTGGCCGGGCGCGACCTTGGCGCCTGCCGCCAGGCACTGCTGTTCGGTGCCGGCGATGCCAAGCCCTTGCTGATGGAGAAGGCCGCATGAAAGAACGTCTGATCGTCATCGGCAACGGCATGGTCGGCCACCATCTAATCGAGCGGTTGATCGAGCAAGGTGCCACCGCGAAGTACGAGATCGCGGTGTTCGGCGAGGAGCGCCACCCGGCCTACGACCGCGTGCATTTGTCGGAATATTTCGCCGGACGCGACGCGCAGTCACTAGCGCTGGGCGAACCCGGCTTCTATGCCGCTAACGCCGTAGAACTACGCCTGAATGAGACTGTCATTCGCATCGATCGCGACGCCAATAACGTCGTCACCGAGCAAGGCAGCTACCACTACGACAATCTGGTCCTCGCGACCGGCTCCTACCCGTTCGTGCCGCCGATTCCCGGCAACGACCGCGCCAATTGCCTGGTCTATCGCACCCTGGACGATCTGGACGCCATTCGCGAGGCGGCGAAAACGGCCAATACCGGTGTGGTGGTGGGCGGCGGCCTGCTCGGGCTGGAAGCGGCCAACGCCCTGCGCGGGTTGAATCTGGACACCGCCGTGGTGGAATTCGCCCCCCGCCTGATGCCGATGCAGGTCGATACCGAAGGCGGCGAACTGCTGCGCGAGAAGATCGAATCGCTCGGCGTGCAGGTGCTCACCGGTCGCGCCACCCAACACATCGAGGACGGCCAGGCCAGCTTCCACCGCATGGTATTCGAGGACGGCAAGGTGCTGGAGACCGATCTGATCGTGTTCTCCGCCGGCATTCGCCCCCGCGATGAGCTCGCTCGCGATTGCGGCCTGGAGATGGGCGAGCGCGGCGGCGTGACGATCGACGATCAGTGCCGCACCAGCGACCCGGCGATTCTGGCCATCGGCGAGGTGGCGATCTGGAACGGCTCGTGCTTCGGTCTGGTCGCCCCCGGATATCAGATGGCCAAGGCGGCGGTCGCCACGCTCACCGGGAATGATCTGACCTTCAAGGGTGCCGATATGAGCACCAAACTGAAGCTGCTCGGCGTGGATGTCGGCGCCATCGGCGACGCCCATGGCGATCAACGCCCCGGCACGCGGATGTACCGCTACCTGGATCAGATCAAGCAGCACTATCGCAAACTGGTGGTTTCCAGCGATGGCAAGAAACTGCTCGGCGCGATGCTGGTGGGCGACAACGGCGCGTTTGATACGCTGATGCAGTATTACGCGGGTGGTCTGGAACTGCCCGAGCGACCGGAAAGCCTGATTCTGCCCGCCAACGAGGGCGGCGCGCCGATGCTGGGGCCGGAGGCCCTACCCGAGACGGCCTCGATCTGCTCGTGCCATAACGTCACCAAGGGCGCGATCTGCGCGGCCATCGGTGCCGGTGCCGGTGATCTTGGCGCGGTCAAGGAAGCGACCAGGGCCAGTACCGGCTGTGGCGGCTGCGCGGCGCTGCTCAAGAGCGTGGTCGATCATGAACTCACGGCCCGTGGCGTCGAGGTCGATTCATCGCTCTGCGAGCACTTCGCGCATACCCGCCAGGCGCTTTATTCCATCGTGCGTGTCGAAGGCATTCGCACGTTTTCGGCACTCATCGACAAACATGGCTCTTCACGAACCCAGGGCTTAGGCTGCGATATCTGCAAGCCGGCGGTGGCGTCGATTCTCGCCTCGTGCTTCAACGAGCCGATCACCGATGCCGCCCACGTACCGTTGCAGGACACCAACGACACCTTCATGGCCAACATGCAAAAGAACGGCACCTATTCGGTGGTGCCGCGCATACCGGGTGGCGAGATCACTTCCGAGAAGCTGATCGTATTGGGGCAAGTCGGCAAGAAGTACGGCCTGTATACCAAGGTCACCGGCGGCCAGCGCATCGACCTGTTCGGCGCGCATCTGGAGCAGTTGCCCGACATCTGGGCCGAACTGATCGACGCCGGCTTCGAGACCGGCCACGCCTACGGCAAGTCCACGCGCACGGTGAAATCCTGCGTCGGCAGCACCTGGTGCCGCTACGGCGTGCAGGACAGCGTGGGCATGGCAATCCGCCTGGAGAATCGCTACAAGGGCCTGCGCTCGCCGCACAAGCTCAAGTTCGCCGTTTCCGGCTGTACCCGCGAATGCGCCGAGGCGCAGAGCAAGGATGTCGGCGTGATCGCCACCGAGAACGGCTGGAATCTCTACGTGTGCGGCAACGGCGGCATGCGCCCGCGCCATGCCGAACTGTTCGCCACAGATCTCGATGACGCGGCGCTGATCCGCACCATCGACCGTTTTTTGATGTTCTACGTACGTACCGCCGACCGCCTGCAGCGCACCTCGGTATGGCGCGAGAACCTCGAGGGCGGGCTGGATTACTTAAAGGCAGTGGTGATCGATGACAGCCTGGGGCTAGCCGATGAACTCGAAAGCCAGATGCAATCGGTGATCGACAACTACGAGTGCGAGTGGGCGGGCGCCCTTGGCGATCCGGAAAAGCTCAAGCGCTTTCGCAGCTTCGTCAACGATGCGCGGCCCGACCCGGACATTATTGTCACGGAGGAACGCGGCCAGTTACGGCCGGTTTGACGCTCCTCTCATGGCACTGTGGATGAAGCAGGCGCCGGGGACAAGGCGGAGCGAGGGTCTTTTGCCATGGCCGGAAAGTTGATCCCTTCCATTCCGGCATTCCCGCCATCCATGGCGGTCAGATAGCAAAAGTAGCGCCCAAGGACGGGTTTACAGCGCCCTCGCGTAGGCTTGCCGCCGGCATCCGCCTCATCAAGCGCCGATTTACCTGAATCCATAAAAGGTAGAGACCATGAGCACTACAAAGGCAATCAAGAACGACGCGACCTGGCAGCCACTGTGCCGCAAGGCCGATCTAGTCGCGCATTCCGGCGTGGCGGCATGGCTGGAAACCGGCAACGACACAGATCAGGTAGCCCTGTTCTACCTTCCCGGCCACTCGAATGAGTTGTACGCCGTGGATAACCATGATCCGTTCTCCGACGCCAACGTCATCGCTCGCGGTATCGTCGGTGACGTAAAGGGCGAGCCGGTCATCGTCTCGCCGCTGTACAAGCAGCGCTTCCTGCTCGCTGATGGCGTCTGCCTCGAGGATGCCGATATGCGCCTGCGCCACTGGCCGGTGCGCTTGGATGGCGAGCAGGTGATGATCGCCATCGCCGCGGCGCCGGCTTCGGGTCGCATTGAGTGATTATCTGGCCGGTCTCTCGTTGAGCGCGTAGCTGTTTCTGCCAAACGGTGCCGACGGCCCACCGGCGGCAACGGAGCGGTGTCGGTGATAGAGGAAGACCAGCACCAGTAGAATGATGCCGGGGATGTCGGTCATTAGCCCCGGCTTGATCATCAACAGCGCACAAATCATCACCAATATACGCTCGTACCAACGCATCCAAGTGACCATGTAGCCCTGTATCGCCGCGACGAAGGCCACCATGCCGACCGCCGCGGTGAAGATCACCCAGGCGGCGTTGTACCAGCTACCCACATCGATCAGCAGCAGCACCGGATTGAAGAAGAACATGAACGGCAGAATCGCCGTGCGCAGATCGTAGGTGAAGCCCTGCACACCGGTCATCACCGGGTCGGCCCGCGAAATGGCGGATGCCGCGTAGGCCGCCAGCCCCACCGGCGGCGTATCGTCGGCGAGGATGCCGAAATAGAACACGAACAGGTGAATGGCCACCATCGGCACCATGATCCCCGAATCGGCGGCCAGATTGGCGATCACCGGCGCCACCAACGCCGCCATGACGATGTAATTCGCGGTGGTCGGCAGACCCATGCCGAGGATCAGCGAGGCGACCGCCGAGAAGATCAGTACCAGCCAGATATTGCCGAACGACACCACGCCGATGACTTCGGTCAGGCCATAGCCCAGGTTGGTCATGGTGACCATGCCGACGATGATGCCCGCGGCGGCCGTGGCGATCGCGATGGTGGTCATGTTGCGTGCGCCCATCTCGAAGCCCAGAAAGACTTCCTTACAACCTTTCCAGAGTCCGCTCGCCAATCCGGAAGCCCCGCTGCCGCGCACGCCGAGCCAGGCCTCCTGGATCAGGATCAGTGCGATCATCATGAAGATGGCATTCAGCGCACTGCGCTCCGGGGTGAGCTGAACCCACATGAGTTCGTAGAGCAGGAACGCCACCGGAATCAGATAGTGGGCGCCCTTCATGAAGGTCGGCCAGAATGGCGGCAGGTCGGCCTTGGGCATGCCGGCCAGGTTCAACTTGAGCGCTTCCAGATGGACCGTGACGACCAGGCCGAAATAGGTCAGCAGCGCCGGCACGATGGCGTAGATGATGATCTGCGAATAGGGGATGTTCAAAAATGTGGCCATGATGAAGGCCGCCGCGCCCATGATCGGTGGCATCAACTGGCCATTGACCGAAGCCGCGCATTCGATGGCGCCGGCCTTGATCGGCGGATAACCGACCTTCTTCATCAACGGAATGGTGAACGTCCCGGTGGTGACCGTGTTGGCGGTCGACGAACCGGAGACGATGCCGGTCAGCATGCTCGCCACCACCGCCGCCTTGGCCGGACCGCCACGGTATGAACCCAGGCCGCTGTAGGCCAGATCGACGAAGTATTGCCCCGCACCGGCGCGGTCCAGCAGCGCGCCGAACAGCACGAACAGGAACACGAACGTCGCCGATACCTGAATCGGCGTGCCCCAGATGCCTTCGGTGGAGATGTAGAGCTGCTGAATGATCTCCGACCAGCCGTAGCCGTTGTGAAGGAAGATCACATCGGGCGGGGTCAGCGGAATGATGCCGGCGGGGCCGGTAATGCCATACAGGATGACGATGGCGGCGATGATCGGCAGCGCGATGCCGACGATGCGCGAGGCGGCGATCGCCAGCGCAATCATCAATATCGTGCCCACCCACACGTCACGGGTGATCGGCAGGCCGCCCTGGATCGCGACCAGGTTGAAGTAATTGACGACGATATACAGCGACGACGCGACACCGGCGATGGCCAGCAGCCAGTCGCTCCAGGGAATGCGATCGGTAGGGCCCTTGGCGGTCGGGTAGGCCAGAAAGGCCAGGGCGAAACCGAACGCCAGGTGAATGGCACCGACTTTCTGCGGGCTGATCGAACCGAAATAGGTCGCATAGAGCTGGAACAGACTCCAACCGACCGCGGTCAGGATCAGCAGCCAGCGCAGCCACTGCTGACGCGGCGCGCGTGCACCGAATTCGGCCGCTTCGACGATGCGCTGGGCTTCGGCCCTGTCCTTGGCGGTCGCCTCCTCGCTCGCTCTGCCGCTATCGTGATTGGTTGATTCGTCGGCCATCGCCCATTGCTCCCCTGCCCTGTCCCGGTCCGGTCTTGAAACCGCTCACGCAAGCCGGCGGGCCCCGGAACGACCGGAGCCCGCCAGATTGGCCCTCTGTTACTCGGATGCCGATCCGGAATCGCTGCCGGACTCGGGCGGCATCAGTTCATCGGGAACCTCGATGCCCTGCTCCTTGAAGAATTTCACGGCGCCGGCATGCAGCGGGATGGACATGCCCTCGATCGAGTTTTCCACGGTGAAGTACTCGTCCAGGTTGGGGTTCTGGACATCGCTGTAGAAAGCGTCGAGCTTCTTGTTGAAGATGGTATTCATGAAGGTATAGACATCGTCCTCGGACATGTCCGCCGAGGCGGCGAGCATGGCTTTCAAGGTTACCGTCTGCACATCTTCATCGACACCGGGATAGGTGCCGGCGGGAATCGTGAACGGTGTGTAGAACGAGTAGTCTTCCTGAAGCTGGTTGAGCTCGTCTTCGGTGATCGAAACGACCGTGATCGGTGCCGTCTGCGCCGCCTCGACGATCGCCGCCGAGCCCAGACCGACGGTGTAGAACATCGCCGCGATCTGATCGTCGCGCAGTAGACCCACGGCGTTACCCGAGCTGCCGCGTACCGCTGTCTGCAGATCGTCGAAGGTCAGGCCGAAAGCGCCCATGATGTTCTTGGCATCCTGCTCGGTGCCCGAGCCCACGTCGCCGACATATACGCGCTTGCCGGCCAGATCGGCCACGCTTTCGATACCGGCATCCGAACGCGCCAGGATATGGATGGCTTCGGGATAGAGCCCCACCAGACCGCGCAGATTCTCGATCTTGTTGCCCTCGAAAGCCTGCACACCGGTGCCGTTATAAGCGTAATAGGCGATATTGTTCTGCATCATGCCCATTTGCATGGAGCCCTGGCCGATGGCATTGGCGTTGAATACCGATGCCCCGGTGGAGCGTGCGTTGGCACGCAGCCCGACATCGGCATCGTTGAGAATATTGGCGATGCCGACCGCGGTCGGGTAATACAGACCGGACGTCGAGCCCGAACCGATGGTGATGAAAGAGGTGGATTGGGCCCAGGCCATGGCCGTCGTCAGAGCCAGGCCACCGGCTACCGCCAGGATTCGCTTAGCGAGTTTCAAGCGCATTTCAGTTTCCCTCGTGTTTGTCTAATGTTGCTGTTTTAAGGGTAGTTAGCGTGTTTCACCGCTTCTTTCTAAACCTAACAGCGATGGCCGGAAACGCAAATGAGCTTGCGCGGCAAATCGCTCGGCTTACCCGCCTGGGACCATCCTGGATCGTCCCGGCTTGGCTATTTCTGACGCGGCCAGGCGGGGTTACACTGGAAAGGCGTCATCGTTCATCGCGAAAAGGAGAAGACTCATGGAAGAACATACCTGCGCCTGTACGTATTGCGATTGCAAGGTGCCGAAAACCGCCGTACCGGCTGGTGGCAAGTATTACTGCTGCGAGGCCTGCGCGGCCGCGCATCCCGACCGCCAGCCCTGCCAGAACCCCGATTGCGATTGCTATAAACACGGCTGGGGTGGCATCAAGACATGACAGGTCTCGATCGTGAAATGGCGATGGCTGGCATTCTACGCGAGGGCGAGTAATCTGAAGAAAAAGCCATCTCTCATTCACCCGTTCAGAGGAGCCCGCCGACCCGCACCAGAAGAGGCGACGCTGAGCACCAGCGCAGGATGACGTCACCGCCGTGTCATCTTTCGCTGCCAGCGTCGAGATCGCCGTTACTTCAAGGAGTGCTCACGCCGATGGTACGAATCGACAAGAAAGCTACCCGCCTCTATGTGCTCGACACCAACGTTCTCATTCACGATCCCGCCGCGCTTTATCACTTCGAGGAACATGACGTCGTCATTCCCATGACGGTGCTCGAGGAGCTCGACAAGCACAAGAATGGCATCCGCGAAATCGCCCGCACCGCCCGTCAGATCAGCCGTACCCTTTCCGAACTCACCGCCCAGGTCTCCTTCGACGAAATACGGCGCGGCATTCCGCTGAGCGCGGGTGCCGGTGGTACCGGCCGGTTGCGCTTTCTCTGCTACAACGACGTGAAGCCTCTCGATCACCTGGAGGACAGCCCCGACAATCGCCTGCTCGCGGAGACCTGCCGGCTGCGCGACGAACGCCCCGACGCCTCGGTGATCCTGGTCACCAAGGACATCAATCTCAGGGTCAAGGCCGCGGCGCTGAACGTACCGGTGGAGGATTACCTCAACGATCGCGTGTTCAGCGACAACGACGCGATGATCGAAGGCACCAAGGTCTATACCGAAGCCGGCAAGGATGGCGCGGGCCTGTGGGAAACGCTCAACGTCGAGGTCAAGGTCGAACGCGTCGACCATCACACCTTCTACCAACTGAGCGGCGACATGCCCGACGACTGGCACCTCGGCATGCTGGTTTCCGACAGCGACAACGGCGCCGACTTCGAAGCCATCGTGCGCAATCTGACGCCCACCAGCGCGCGTCTGCAACTGCTGACCAACTATCGCCATCACGCCGGCGTCTGGGGCGTGCATGCCCACGACAGCCGCCAGAACTTCACGCTCAATCTGTTGATGGACCCGGAAATCGACCTGGTCACCATTGCCGGCAGTGCCGGCACCGGCAAGACCTTCATGACGCTCGCCGCGGCGTTCCAGCAGACGCTGGACAGCAAGTTGTTCGAGCGTATCGTCTTCACCCGCGCACCGATCCCGATGGGCGAGGACATCGGTTTCCTACCCGGTACCGAGGAGGAGAAGATGTCGCCGTGGATGGGCGCCTTCCACGACAACATGGATAACCTGCTGCGCGACGAAAAGGACGGCAGTTCGAGCTGGAGCGAAGGCGCCACGCGGCAGTTGATCGGTTCGCGGGTGCAGATCCGCTCGCCGACCTTCATGCGCGGGCGAACCCTGAACGATACCTTCCTGATCATCGACGAGGCGCAGAATTTCACGCCCAAGCAGTTGAAGGGCCTGATCTCACGCGCGGGACGCAATACCAAGATCGTGTGCCTGGGCAACGTCGGCCAGATCGATACGCCCTATCTCACCGCCAATACCTGCGGCATGGCCACGGTGGTCGAGCGCTTTCGCGACTGGCCGCATGCCGGGCATGTCACGCTGAAGAGCGTCGAGCGCTCACGCCTGGCATTGGCCGCCGAGGAACTCTTGTAACGCATCGCAAGCCATTGCCATACGCAGCGCGCCCGCCATCGGCGGGCGCTTTCGTTCCAGTCGGTCGACCATCAACGGTGGTGATCGGCATTGACCGCCTTTTCGATCAACGCCTCGCTCTCGCTTCCCGGCCCCTTGGCCAGAATGGTCTGGGCCTCGTGATACAGGCAGATGTAACGATTGCAGGAGGCGCAGAAGACCTTGTCATCGGGGTTGTGCACCTCGGATACCCGCATCAGGTGGCTACCGCAGTTGGGGCAAGCCACCGGCAGGCGAAACTCTTCTGAAAGATCGGTCATGGGCATGCTCTCCTTTGCCACGAACAGGCAGTGATACCTGTGACATCAGTGTTTGGGGCTGACCGCGATTAATCAAGCACCATCGCCGCGCCGCCTGAACACCAGGCTGAGGTTGTTGGCCGGCATCTCGACGATGCGCTCGAGCGCCAGCCCGTGAGACTCAGCGAGCACCTCGACGGCCTCCAGGTCGCGAATGCCCCAGCGCGCATCGCGCCGCCGCAAGTCGGCATCGAAGGCGGCATTGCTCGGTGCGGTATGACTCCCCGCGCGTTTGTAGGGGCCGTAGAGATAAAGCACGCCAGCCGGCGGCAAGCGCTTGCCCGCTTCGGCGAACAGCGCCTGGGCCGCCTCCCACGGGGCGATGTGCAACATGTTGATGCACACCAGCGCGTCGAAATCGACGCTGGGCCAGGGCCTGCGGGTCACATCCAGCGCCAGCGGCGCGCGCAGATTGGGCGGGCCACCCTTGCTGCGCCAGGCACCGATCGACGCCCTGGCCGCCGCGCTGGCATCGCTTGGATACCAAATCACCTGAGGCAGGTGATAGGCGAAATGGAAGGCATGCTCACCGCTACCGCTGGCAATCTCGAGTACCGTGCCATCGCGGGGCAACACCTCGTCCAACACGGCCAGGATGGGCTCGCGATTGCGCCGTGTGGCGGGGCTGGAAAGTCGCGCATCGTCGGATTCGTTCATCGTTATTTCTCACACTCGATCAAGGCCATGGTAGACGCGCACGACGTCGGCCATCACCGCCAGGGCGATCTCGGCCGGTGTCTTGCTGCCGATGGCGAGGCCGATCGGCATGTGGATGCGTTCGATCTGCTCGCGGCTGAGCCCGCCCGAGCGTTGCAGGCGCTCGGCTCGCGCCACCGAGGTTTTTCGCGACCCCATCACGCCAATGTAGAACGCGGGAGTGCGCAGGGCTTCGATCATCGCCAGATCGTCGATGCGCGGGTCGTGGGTCAACGCCACCACCGCCGTCGCCGCATGGCAGCCCTCGCGGGCGAGATACATCGACGGCAGGATGGCACGCTTGTCGACACCCGCGACATCGAACGACTCGATCGATTCATCGCGCGGATCGCAGACGATGACCTCGAAGCCCAGGCTTCGCGCGAATTCGGCGCAGGCGACGGAGACCGGCGACACCCCGGCGATGACCAGGCGCCGTGTCGGTCCCAGGCGAATCCGCAGCCGATCGCCCTCGCGCTCGACACACGGTCGCTCTACGCCTGGCAGCTCTTCATCGGCCTCGAGGCCTGACGCGCCCGTGTGCAGACTCACCTGGCGAATCAGGCGACGCTGGCCGCGCAGCGCTTCGTGCAGCGCGGTCAATAATCGCAAGGATTCCGGCGTTGCCGGCAGGCGCTCCACCAGGACCTCGAGAATACCGCCGCAGGGCAGCTCCAGGCGCTGCCGGTCGCCTTCGGATTCGCCGTAACGAACGACCTGGACGCTGGATTGGAAATCGCCCGCCTGTAGCCCCGCCAGGAAATCCTCCTCCACGCAGCCGCCGGACAGCGAGCCGACACTGCGCCCATCCCGGCGCGCCACCAGCAGCGCCCCGGGTGCGCGGGGCGACGAGCCGTACGTCGCCAGCACCGTGCATAGCCAGACATCCTCGCCCGCCCGGCTCCAGCACACCGCGCTTTCGATCACTTCATTATCGAGTGGCTGCATGGTTCAGGCGGTCAGCTTGTTGGCGAATGGCAACCTGCGCAAGCGCCTGCCGGTGGCGTCGAAGATCGCATTGGCCACGGCCGGCGCCAGCGGCGGCACGCCCGGCTCACCGACCCCGGTCGGCGCCTGGGTGGAGGGTACGATATACACCTCGACCACCGGCATCTCATTGATGCGCAGTACCGGATAGTTGTGGAAGTTGGTCTGTTGCACGACACCCTTGTCCAGGGTGATTTCGCCATGCAGCACGGCCGCCAGTGCGTAGCCGATGCCGCCTTCCATCTGCGCCTTGATGACGTCCGGATTGACGGCGACGCCGCAATCCACCGCGCATACCACGCGATCGACACGCCAGCTACCGTCTTGCTTGACCGTAACCTCGGCGACCTGGGCGACGAAGGAGTCGAACGACTCGTGCACGGCCACGCCCCGCCCGCGCCGTTCGCCCTCGCCGCCGGGTTCGAGCGGCTGGCTCCAGGCGGCTTTTTCCGCTGCCAATTCCAGTACGTCCAAATGGCGTGGATGCTGGCTCAGCAGTGATTGGCGAAACGCCACCGGATCCTTTCCGGCAGCCACCGCCGCTTCATCGATCAGGCTCTCGGTGGAGAAGGCGGTATGCGTGTGGCCCACCGAACGCCACCACTGGATCGGCACGCCGATATCCTTGGGCGTGTGCAGCTCGACCTGTAGATTGGGCACATCGTAGGCCAGATTCGCCGCGCCCTCGACCGAGGTCGCATCGACGCCATCCTTGACCATGAAAGGCTCCATGGCGGTGCCGGCCATGATCGACTGACCGACCAGGCGCTGGTGCCAGGCGATCAACTTGCCTTCGGCGTCCAGTGCCAGCCGCCCACGATGGAAATTCATCGGCCGGTAATAGCCGCCACGCGTATCGTCCTCGCGCATCCAGACCAGCTTGATCGGCACTTCCATGCCGTTATCGCGCGCCGCCTTGGCGATCGAGACCGCCTCCAGCACGAAATCCGACTGCGGATTGGCGCGCCGGCCGAAGCTGCCGCCCGCATAGAGCTGGCTCAGGCTGACGTTCTCCGGGGCAATGCCCAGCAATTTCGCGACGGCGCTCTGATCCAGGCCCTGAAACTGCTCGCCCTGCCAGATGTCGCAGCGCCCATCGCCGAGTCGAACCAGGCAGTTCATCGGCTCCATCGCCGCATGCGCGAGATAGGGGAACTCGTAGTCGGCCTCGATCAGCGTCGCCGGCTCGGCAAGCGCCGAGATCGCATCGCCACGCTGGCTCGCCACCGCGCCTTCCCGGTCGGCCAATTCGCGATAATGAGCCATGATCTCGTCGCTACCCATCGCAAACGCCTGGCTCTCGTCCCACGCCACTTCCAGTGCATCGCGCCCCTGCTGCGCCGCCCAGGTGTTTTGCGCCAATACCGCCACGCCTGCGAAACGATGCGGGCCGCCGTCAAATTGCACCACATCGACGACACCCGGCACCTGCCTGGCCTGGGCATCGTCGAAGCGCTTGACGGTGGCGCCGAAGCGGCTGGGATGCGCCGCTACCGCCATCAGCATGCCGGGCAATTTCATGTCCTGGGTGAAGAGCGCGCTACCGTCGGTCTTGGCCGGACTATCGGGTCGCGGCGTCTTCAGCGTTCCGATCAGGGTGAAATTCTCGGGACGCTTGAGCGTGACACCCTGCGGCACCGGCTGTTCGGCGGCGGCCTCGGCCAATTCGCCGAATCCCGCCTCGCGCCCCGATTCGGCGTGACGCACCACGCCCTGGCTGACGCCGATGCTCGCGGCGGGAACGCCCCACTGCTCGGCAGCGGCGGCGACCAGCATGGCACGCGCGGTCGCGCCGGCCATACGCATCTGCTCGTAGGAGTTGGCGATGGCGGTGCTGCCGCCGGTGCCCTGCATGCCGAAATTCAAATTCTTGTAGCGTTCGGGGTCGGCGGGGGCGCCTTCCACCCGCACCCGGCTCCAGTCCGCATCGAGCTCTTCGGCGACCAAAGTCGCCAGGCCGGTATAGGTGCCCTGGCCCATCTCCAGGTGCTTGGCGATCACCGTGACGGTGCCGTCGCTATCGATGCGCACGAAGGCGTTGGGTACGAAGTCGGCCTGTGCACCCGGCGTCGCGGCGTTGGCGCTATCGACGATCAGCGGTGCGAGATAGATCCCCAGTGCAAGCCCGGCCGTGCCCTGCAGGAAACGCCGGCGACTGACGTTAATCACCGCCGTGCTCTGCTGGCTTTCCTGCGCAGGCGATGGGATACGCTTGATGATTCCCATGTCGAAGCTCCTTTGGCAAATGCGTCAGGCCAGCGTGTTGGCGGCATCGTGAATCGCCGCGCGGATACGCACGTAGGTCGCGCAGCGGCAGATGTTGCCGCCCATGGCGGCATCGATATCGGCATCGCTGGGATTGCGATTGCCGCTCAGCAGCGCGGTTGCCGTCATGATCTGCCCCGATTGGCAGTAGCCGCACTGCACCACATCGAGCTTGCGCCACGCCGTCTGCACGGCCTGGCCGACCGGATTCTCAGCGACGGCCTCGATGGTCGTTACCTGCTTGCCGACGGCGGCGGAAACCGGCGTGACGCACGAACGGGTCGGCTGCCCATCGAGATGCACGGTGCAGGCACCGCACAACGACATGCCGCAACCGTATTTGGTCCCGGTGAGGTCCGCTACATCGCGCAGCGCCCACAGCAGGGGCATGTTATCGGGCACATCGAGTTGGTGGGATTCACCGTTGATCGTCAGAGTCGCCATGATTCTCCTCGCTTTCTTGTCATGATGCTCAACGCAAGATAGCCCATTAACGAGGGCAACATTCAGTAGTTTGCTAGCGGCCTACCGTGGTCATGCCCTCTTCGCCATAACGAGTAGCGGCGGCGGCATGGGGCGGAAAGAGCATGCGCTTTGCAACCAGTACTAATCTTGCGCTTTTCTTGAGCTATCGTATATTGGATACAGTATTCGAATAAGTACACTCAGCCTGATGCAGTCGCTTGGATATGCAGTCGCAAGGCGTTTTCGGGAAATTTATGAAAGAAATAGAGTCGCAAAAAAGCCTATCAGAGCTTGTGTATGCCGCTGTGATCAATGCCATCGTCGAGGGCACGCTGAAGGCTGGCCAGCGGGTGACCCAAGAAGGATTGGCGGAGCGTTTGAATGTGTCACGACTGCCGGTAGGACAAGCCCTGAAACGGCTGGAAGCCGAGGGTTTCCTTGCGAGTGCCGGCCGTCGCGGGCTAAAGGTGTCGGCACTGGATGCGAGCTTCGTCCGGGGTCTCTACGAATTCCGCAGCGGTATTGACCAGATCAGTGCTGGCCTGGCGGCTCGACGGGTTGGCCCTGCGGCTCGCGAACGCGGCCAGCACATCATTTCCGCGGGTCGCGTGGCGAGCAAAGCGCGCGATCTTCCGGCGCTGATCGATGCCGATATGGAATTTCACCGGTTTATCTACGAGCTCACGGACAACCTATTTGTCCTGGATGCCATGGAATCGCATTGGAGTCATACCCGTCGGATCATGCGCGCCATTCTGACCGAGCCCCGCAATCTGGATCAGATATGGCAGGAACACGCCGCCATGCTGGAGGCAATCTGCTCCCGTGATGTCTCTCGTGCCGAACAACTGGCGCGGAAGCATGTTGAAAACGCTGCTGATTGGCTGTGTGACGAATTGACCCACACTCAATCGGCTTCAGCGAATGCATAGCAATCAAGCGAGGAGATGGAGATGGATAACAACAGTGGAGTAATTCGGGTTCTACTGGCGAAGGTCGGCCTGGATGGCCACGACCGCGGAATCAAGGTCGTGGCCCGTTCGCTACGCGATGCTGGAATGGATGTCGTTTATACCGGCCTGCACCGCACGCCAGAAGAGGTGGTGGAAGCGGCCATTCAGGAAGACGTCGATATCCTCGGAATCAGCCTGCTCTCCGGCGCGCACATGCACATCTTTCCAAGAGTCATGGAACTGCTCAGGGAGAAGGACGCTGCGGACATCATTGTCGCTGGCGGCGGCGTGATCCCCGACGACGATGTCAAGCAGCTCTATGACATGGGCGTGCAGAAGATTCTCCTGCAGGACACCCCGCCCCAGGAAATCGTGGACTCCTTTCGTCAGTTGGTCGCCGAGCGCGGCCCCCGCTAACGTCCTCGGTCCGCCCGCCAGTCACGGCCCACCGAAGGAGATAACGGAGGAGACACTAAATGGAAGAGTGGAGCTTTCCGCCTCGCTACGACAATAACTATTTTCCCGATCCGGCCAGTCCCTACTGGTTCCGGGAGCGGGAAATCATGGATCCGGCCAAGCGCGATGAACTGATCGCCGCGCGCCTGCGCGAGGTCATGGCCTACGCCTATGAGAATGCGCCATTCTACCAGCGCAAGTGGGACGCGGCCGGAATCAAGCCGGCAGACATACGTACCTTGGCGGACTTCGAGAATGTCCCAGTAGTCACCAAACAGGAACTACGCGAATCCCAGGCGGCGCACCCACCCTTCGGCGACTACTTGTGCGTTCCTGAGAAGGATATTCACCATATTCACGGTACTTCAGGGACAACCGGGCGGCCAACGGCTTTCGGCATTTCCCGGCATGACTGGGAGATCATCGCCAACAACCATGCGCGCATCATGTGGGGCATGGGTCTGCGTCCCGGAGATACGGTGTTCGTTGCGGCTATCCTGAGCCTCTACATGGGCTCCTGGGGCGCCCTGATGGGGGCCGAGCGGCTGCGCTGCAAAGCGTTTCCATTCGGTGCGGGTGCGCCGGGCATGACCGCTCGAGCGGTCGCCTGGCTGAAGCTAATGAAGCCAGCAGGCCTCTACAGCACGCCATCCTATGCTCTACGTCTAGCCGAAGTGGCTCGGGATGAGGGAGTCAATCCACGGGAGTTCGGAGTAAAGGTGATGTTCTTCTCCGGCGAGCCCGGCGGCTCCATCCCGGCGATCCGTGACAAGATTCAGGACATCTACGGCGCCAAGGTGGTCGATTGCGGCACCATGGCCGAAATGACCCCCTGGATGCACGCCTCCGGCAGCGCCAGCTCTGAAGGCATGCTGCTGTGGCAGGACATCGTCTACACCGAGGTGGCCGACTCCGATACCCATCGTCGGGTGCCATACGGCGAGCAGGGTACGCCCATTTATACCCATCTGGAGCGCACCTCCCAGCCCATGATCCGTTTGGTCTCAGGCGACCTGACCCACTGGGTGATGGAAGACAATCCTTGCGGCCGAACCTACCCGCGGCTGCCCAAGGGCATCTACGGGCGGATCGATGACATGTTCCAGATCCGCAGTGAGAACGTCTACCCCTCCGCGATTGCCGAGGTGCTCGAAGGGCTGAGCGGCTACGGCGGCGAGCATCGCATCATCATCAGCCGCCAAGGCTCCATGGATGAGTTGGCCGTACAGGTGGAAGCCGATGCACCCACCCAGTCTCAAGGTGAGGCTGCCATTCAAGCCCTAGCCGAGCAGGCCGCCGCCGAACTGAGTCGCGTCCTCGGCGTACGTGCGCGAGTCGAGATGGTCGCTCCCGAAACCTTTCCCCGCACTGATTTCAAGGCACAGCGGGTGGTGGACGATCGGGATCTATACCGCAGCCTGCACGAGAAAAACGGAGGCTGAATGACTAACCGAAAACCCTCAATGAAGCTGGCCGAGCTAGTGCGCGAGGGCAACCTGCGCGCCATTGCCCGCCTGATCACCCGGGTCGAGTCCGGCGAAAGCGAGGTACGCCCCGCACTCGCCGCACTCTACCGGGATACGGGCCGGGCCCATGTCATCGGTATTACTGGCGTACCCGGAGCCGGTAAATCGACCCTGGTGACGCAGCTTGCCCGCGAGATACGCGCCTCGGGCCGGAAGGTGGGCGTGGTCGCCATCGATCCGTCCAGCCCCTTCTCGGGTGGAGCAATCCTCGGAGACCGCATCCGCATGGGTGAACTGGTCAGTGACCCCGGCGTATTCATCCGCAGCATGGCGACCCGGGGCTCGCTGGGCGGTCTGGCTCGGCCGGCCCTGGATGCGGTGGATCTACTCGATGCCGGCGGTTTCGACGTGGTGCTGATGGAAACCGTGGGAGTGGGTCAGGATGAGGTGGATATCGTCCGTGCCGCACACACCATCGTGGTGGTGAATGCCCCCGGTTTGGGCGACGACATACAGGCCATCAAGGCTGGGATTCTCGAGATCGCCGATGTACATGTCGTCAGCAAGTCCGACCGCCCCGATGCGAACAAGACCATTCAGGAACTCAAGGCGATGATGATGCTGAGCCTGGTTCCCGGTGAGGATATGTGGCGGGTGCCGGTGGTACCCACCAGCTCTGAGCAGGGCAGCAGTTTTGACAAGCTACTCGCGGCCATCGATCGGCACCATGAGTACTTGGAGCGCAGCGGCGAGATCGAGGCACGCCGCCGGGATATCGCGTCGACGCGAATGGTGAAAATCGCCGAGGAGATCGTACGTGTAAATTTCGCCCGCAGCGGCAAGACGCATATCCAGGAACTACTCGACAAGGTCACTCGCCGCGAAATGGACCCTCATAGCGCCGCGGTGGAGTTGCTCAAAGACGTGAAGGAGAAGATCCATGACGCAGACTAAGCAATTCGACCCGACGGCCATCGAGCATATCGCCGAGAAAGAGCGAAAGTGGGAAGAGGACGAGGTTGCCGGCTTCGTCAAGCGCGCCCCGGAGAGCAAACCGGAGTACAGGACCGCCTCGGGCAGCCCCGTCAAGCGTACCTATACGCCGGTGGATATAAAGGATACGTCGTACGAGGATATTGGCTTGCCGGGGCAGTATCCATTCACCCGCGGCCCCTACCCGACGATGTATCGGGGCCGCAACTGGACCATGCGACAGATCGCCGGCTTCGGCACGGCGAAGGAAACCAACGGACGATTCAAGTACTTGATTGCTCAGGGTCAGACCGGTCTATCGATCGATTTCGACATGCCTACTCTAATGGGCTACGACTCCGATCACGCCATGAGCCAGGGCGAGGTGGGTCGCGAGGGCGTGGCCATCGACACCCTGGCCGACATGGAGGAGCTATTCGAAGAGATCGACCTTACCAAGATCTCGGTGTCGATGACGATCAACCCCTCCGCCTGGATTCTATATGCCATGTATATCGCCCTTGGCGAGAAGCGCGGCTATAACCTGAACGACCTGTCGGGCACGATCCAGAACGACATCCTCAAAGAGTATATTGCGCAGAAAGAGTGGATCTATCCGGTGCGTCCATCGGTGCGGCTGGTGCGCGACTGCATCCAGTACGGCGCCCAACATATGAAGCGCTACAACCCAATCAATATCTCGGGTTACCACATTTCTGAAGCCGGCTCCACGGCGGTACAGGAAGTGGCGTATACCATGGCCACTACGATGGAATATGTAAAGCAAGCCATCGAAGCCGGCGTGGCAGTGGACGACTTCGCACCCCGGTTATCGTTCTTCTTCGTCTCCCAGGCAGACTTCTTCGAGGAGATTGCCAAGTTCCGAGCTGCGCGTCGAGTCTATGCCAAGATCATGCGCGAGCGCTTCGGTGCCAAGAAGCCGGAGTCCAGCCGCCTGCGCTTCCATGCCCAGACTGCCGCCGCCACGCTGACCAAGCCGCAATATACGATCAACCCGGTCCGCACCGCCTTGCAGGCCCTCTCGGCAGTGCTCGGCGGCGCCCAGTCACTGCATACCAACGGTATGGACGAGGCCTTCGCCATTCCCACGGAGGAGGCGATGCGCATCGCCCTGCGGACCCAGCAGATCATCGCTTATGAAACTAACGTCACCCAGGTGGTCGACCCATTGGGCGGCTCTTACTACGTCGAAGCGCTGACCGATGGGATCGAGAAACAGGTCTGGGAAATGCTCGATGAGGTTGAACGCCTAGGCGGCACTTTAAAATGTATCGATGACGGTTGGTTCCAGCGCGGCATCTCCGACTCTGCCTACGATTTCGCGCTGCGCAAGGCCAGCGGTGAGCGCCCCGTAATCGGGGTCAATCTATTCGTCGAGAACGAAGAAGAGGTGGATATCGAAATCCACCCCCACGATCAGGAGACCGAGCGCCGCCAGATCGAACGCCTGGATAATGTCCGTGCCAAACGTGACGAGGGCAAGGTTCAAAGCCTGCTAGCCAAGCTCAAGGAGCAGGCCGCCGATGAATCGGTGAACCTCATGCCCATCACCATAGAGTTGGTGAAGGAAGGAGCTTCCATGGGTGATATCGTTGAGACTCTCAAGGAAATATGGGGAACCTACCGCGAAACCCCAGTAATATAATTGGGTGGTTCCCACTGTGAGAGACAACCCAATAAGGCTGAAAATCTGGGGTAATTTACACGCGCTATGAGCGCCTCAAATCTCGTTTTTCATTTGGCCTTCCCGCGCTCGAGAATGTCTGGTCAGCGGGGCCACCGACGGAGAATTACAGCCAATGGTAAAGTTGACCAATATCTATACCCGCACGGGAGACAAGGGCGATACTGGCTTGGGTGATGGTAGTCGTGTCGCCAAATACGATCTGCGCGTGGAAGCCTATGGCACCGTAGACGAAGCCAATGCCGTGGTGGGGATGGCACGCCTGTATACCGAAGGCGAGCTAGATCGGATGTTGTCCCGAATTCAGAACGATCTCTTCGATGTCGGTGCCGATTTATGCACGCCGGAGGAGAAAGAACCGAAATATCCGCCGCTACGAGTGGTCGATACACAGGTGGAGCGGCTCGAGCGGGAGATCGATCGGCTGAATGTCAATCTCCCCTCCTTACGCTCGTTCATTCTACCCGGCGGTAGTGCTTCCGGCGCTCATTTGCATCACGCACGGACGGTGACTCGGCGCGCAGAACGCTTGATCACTCATCTAATGATCGAGCAAATAATCAATCCCGCCGTTCTACGCTATATGAATCGTTTATCGGATTTTTTGTTCGTCGCCGCTCGCCATGTCAACGATAACGGTACGAAGGATGTTCTATGGGTGCCCGGCGATAATCGCTGAAAATCAGCGGCGGAACGCATCAATCTGCCACTGAGTTGCAGCAGATTGACCTGGCTGGTTCACGCACGTAGGATCTATTCGTCGAGACACAGGTGCTCGGGAAGTGGGTGAAAATCCCACACTGCCCCCGCAACGGTAATCGCGCTCGCCGATGGCACGGCTTTCGAGTCAATCACTATCCCGCCTGGGATGGGAAGGCGTCATCGGCTCTCGGAGCAATCCGCAGGTGCTGTTTCAAAACGCTTTGAAGCAGTGCTTGGCGCGTCAGTCCGGAGACCGGCCTATGTCTCTGCACTGGCTGATGCGGAGGGCTTCGCCAGTGGCGATATCTGTTCGGGGCTTGCTTATCGAGGCCTCAGGATAATGCGCCTGCCCTGTCGCGGCATGCGTATGTCGTCACCTTCTGTCCCTCCTCATCGCGTTAAGTAACTGCGCGTTTGAGGAACACCCCACATGTTGCACAAGAAAAAAGCGTTGTGGCTGGCCATTGCGCTGGCGGCGAGCACACCGGCTCACGCCGATCAACGCCTGGCCGACCTGCAGATCACCGCCAATCGTCTTCCCCAATCCCAGGCCGATGTACTCGCCAGCACCACGATTATCGATCGCGAGGAGATCGAGCGCCTGCAAGCCGACTCCGTTGTCGAACTGTTGCAGGGTCGGGCTGGAATAGAACTGGCGCGCAACGGTACACGCGGCAATCAAACCAGCCTGTTCATGCGCGGCACCAACTCCGACCATGCTCTGGTACTGGTCGATGGCGCGCGTATTGCCTCGGCTACCGATGGCACGATCAATTGGGAGTTCTTACCGGTGGCCGCCATCGAGCGCATCGAGATCGTGCGTGGGCCGAGAGCCGCCGCTTATGGCGCCGGTGCTATCGGTGGGGTCATCAACATCATCACCCGCCAAGCCGGCGAACTGGGCCAGCACGCAACGTTGACCCTGCGCGGCGGTGGTCGGAACACTCGGCAGCAAAGCGGCTGGTTCTCCTCGGTGGAGAATGGCACAAGCCTATCGGCATTAATCGATCATGAGCGCACCGATGGGTTTTCGGCGCGCGCCAATAGCGGTGACGACGACGGCTTCGAGCAGTCCACCGGCAAGATAGCCCTGCGTCATGCCTTTGCCAACAAAGCCGATCTGCGAATCTCGCTGCTGCGCTCGGCCAACGATTATAACTTCGACGATTGCGGATTCCCGTATAGCCAAGACTGCCGTGGTCAAGGCACTCAACAGATCGCATCGGCCGCCTTGACCACGCATGTGCGCAACGATTGGGACACCGAAATCGCTATCGCCCAGACACGAGAAACGCGTGAACGCATTATCGACGGTGTTTTTTCCGATGAGACATCGACGCGGCGCAACGAACTCTCTATCACCAACCGGTTGAGTACCGACAATGGCGGTGCGGCGCTAGGTATCGATTACCGCGATGAGTCGCTGGACTCCTCTCAAGCGTATAGCCAAGACGACCGCGACAACTGGGGTCTGTTTGCCAATTGGCATGGCCGCTTCGAACGCCACCATCTATCGGCTGGCCTGCGTCACGATGATGACGATACCTTTGGCGGCTTCACCACTGGCAGCCTGGCTTATGCCTTTGCGCTCAGTTCGCGTCAGGAAATCGGTGCCAGTTATGGCACGGCTTACAAGGCGCCTAGCCTGCTTGAACTCTATGGCCCGTTCGGCGCCAATCCGGATCTCGATGCGGAAGAGTCTCGAACCAGCGAGCTTTTCTGGCGAATTCGAGATCAGGACTGGCGTCTCGAATTGGCCGCTTTCGAAACCCGGGTCGACGACCTGATCAGCTTTACCGGCCCCAACTTTACCCCCATCAATGTCGATGAAGCACGTATCCGCGGTATCGAGTTGAGCGGCGGTTGGGATGTCGGCAAGTTGATCTTGAACGCGGCCGTGACGTATCAGGAACCGGAGAACGCCAGAACCAATGAGCGGCTTCAACGCCGTGCGCGCCTTTTCGGCCGATTCGATGCCGATTATGTGCTGACCGACTGGTCGTTCGGCGCCACTCTGCGCAGCGCTTCGAACCGTCGTGACATCGATGCGCAGACCTTCGCCGACAGCCATGTCGCCGGCTACGGCGTGCTCGACCTACGCACCGCCTGGCAGATCACGTCGATGATCGAACTCTCGGCCAAGGTCGAGAACGTTTTCGACAAGCAGTATCAACTGGTCGACGGCTACAACACCCAGGATCGTTATGTGGAGGGTGGGATTACCTTAAGACTCTAATCGACGCACCGATAAGCCGACAAAAATACCGTCGGCTTATCGCTTTGCAGTCGTTCAGGTAAGTGCGATGAACCAAAAAAAGACCCACCGGGCGGCGGGTCAACAACAGCTTCAGCTGTCGAGAGAGACGGAAATTGCCCTCGCGGGTGATCGCTCAATGGTGAAAGCGTTCGGCGGCCTCGCGTGCCAACGCACGAATACCATCCCAATCCTCGGCATCGATCAACTTCTTGGGGGTGACCCAGGAGCCGCCGACGCACATCACGTTGGGCAGCTTGAGGTAGTCCTCGGCGTTGTCCGGCGTGATACCGCCGGTGGGGCAGAAACGCGCCTCGGGGATCGGTGCGCCGAAGGCCTTGATCGCCGCGGCGCCGCCGCTGGATTCGGCGGGGAAGAACTTGAAACGGCGATAGCCGTACTGCCAGCCGGTCATCAGCTCGGATACGGTCGCGACCCCCGGCAGCATCGGCACCGGGCTGCTCACGCCGTAGCGATACAGCGATTCGGTGGCTCCCGGCGTGACCACGAAATCGACGCCGGCCTGCTCGGCCAAGCGATACTGGGCCGTGGTCAGCACGGTGCCAGCGCCGATACTGGCGCCGGGCAGCGCATCGCGCATGCGACGAATGGCTTCCAGCGCGCAATCGGTGCGCAGGGTGATCTCCAACACCGGCAGGCCACCTTCGACCAGCGCGCGGCCCAGCGGCACGGCGTCTTCGAGTCGCTCGATGGTCAACACCGGAATGACCTCGGCCTTGAGACAGATGCTATCGAGTTCGGTGGTACGGGTAGAGGGCAGTTGCTTGTCGATGGTCATGTCATCGGCTCCAGAAACATATGTCGAGACGCTCAGGGCGCCCAGTAAATGGCCAGCGGACAGGCCAGAAAAGCACGAATGGGTAGCTCGCGGGCGTCGTCGCCGGCCATCGCTCGGGCCAGCACGGTACGCTTGTCGTCGCCGGCGATATGCAGCACATGGCGGCGCGCTTGATGAAGCCGACTCGCGCTCAGGGTGATGCGCGGCTGCGTTACGCTGGCTGCGCGCACGGCGACCGTCGCTTCGTCGGTTATCAGCGCCAGGCCCAGTTCGCCGCTATCGGGAAACAGCGAGGCGGTGTGGCCATCGCCGCCCATGCCCAGAATCACTACGCTGGCCGGCCAGGGTAGGCGCGAAATGCGCTCGCCGACCGTTGCCGCGCCCTGCTCGGGCGTGGCGGCCTCGGTGATCAATGAGTGAAAGGTGGCAGCGGCGGCGGGCCCCTGTAGCAGATGCTCGCGTACCAGCCGGGCGTTGCTGTCCTTGTCGCTTTCGGCGACCCAGCGTTCGTCGGCCAGCGTCACGTCGACACGCGCCCAAGGTAACTCCATCGCCGCAAGCCGCTGAAAGAACGCCACCGGCGTCGAGCCACCGGACACCACCAGCAGCGCGCGCGGTTGCCGTTTCAGATCGGCGATCAACGCACCGGCGACCGACTCCGCCAATTGCGCCGCCAATTGCTCGCGCGGCGATGGCGATTCACGGCTGATATCTTGGCTCATCGCTCAATAGTCCTCATACCAGGAACGCCCGTCCTGGGTGATCATGGCGATCGACGCCACCGGCCCCCAGGAACCCGCCGGATAGCGGCGCGGCGGCATATCGCGCTCGGCCCAGCCGGCGATCAGCCGATCGACCCAGCGCCAGGCGTATTCGACCTCGTCGCGGCGCACGAACAGGTACTGCTGGCCCTTCATCACCTCGAGCAGCAGACGCTCGTAGGCATCGGGTATGCGCGACTTGGGGAAGGCGCTGTTGAAGTCCAGGTGCAGCGGCCCCGGGCGCAGGCGCATGCCCTTGTCCAGGCCGCCATCCTTGGTCAGTACTTGAAGCGCGATGCCCTCTTCGGGTTGCAGGCGAATGATCAGCTTGTTCGAGGCCAGGTTGCGCTGGTCCGGGTCGAAGATATAGTGCGGCTGCTGGCGGAAATGAATGACGATCTGCGACAGCTTCTCGGGCATGCGCTTGCCGGTGCGCAGGTAGAACGGCACGCCCGCCCAGCGCCAGTTCGCCACCTCGGTCTTCATGGCGACGAAGGTTTCGGTACGGCTTTCCGTGTTGGCACCCTCTTCGTCCAGGTAACCCGGCACGCTGGCGCCGTTGATCGAGCCGGCGATGTATTGCCCGCGCACCACGTCACGCCCGATGGTTTCCTGACTGAACGGCTTGAGAGCCTTGAGCACCTTGACCTTCTCGTCGCGAATGGCGTCGGCATCGAGATTGGATGGCGGGTCCATGGCGATCAGACACAGCAATTGCAGCAAGTGATTCTGGACCATGTCGCGCAACTGGCCGGCCTTGTCGAAGTAGCCCCAACGGCCTTCGATGCCGACCTGCTCGGCCACGGTGATCTCCACATGGGAAATCTGATTCTGGTTCCACTGATTGCCGAACAGCGGATTGGCGAAACGCAGCGCGATCAGGTTCTGAACGGTTTCCTTGCCCAAGTAATGATCGATGCGATAGATCCGCGACTCGGGAAATACCGAGCCGATGGCATCGTTGATCTCTTTCGACGACTCGAGGTCGTAGCCGATCGGCTTTTCCACCACCACGCGGGTTTCGTCGTCGAGGCTGCCGCTGGCATCGAGGTTATGGCAGATAGCGCCATAGATGCTGGCGGGCACCGCCAGGTAGACGGTCATCGGTCGCTCGTTTGGCGCGCTTCGGCGCCAGTCGCGAATGGCCTCGTACCCTTCGACGGTGGAAAAATCGAGTTTCAGGTAATCGAGACGATCGATGAACCGCTGCAGGCAATCGTTATCCAGCGCCGAGGCCTTGACGCGTTTCTTCAGTGTTTCCCGCACTTGCTTGCGAAAGGTGTCGCCATCGATATCCTGGCGCGCCAGCCCCAGCACACGCGTGCTTTCGGCGAGCAGGCCATCGCGGTCGAGATGATAAAGCGCGGGGTAGAGCTTGCGCATGGCCAAATCGCCCAAGGCGCCGAAGAGCGCCAGATCGACTTCGGGCGTGGTGTCGTGGATCATGCCTTGACCCCTTAAAGCTGGTTAACTTACCAATAAAATACGCCATTACCGTAGGGAACCGCAATCGATTGGGGTAATTTTACCACCAATTCGATGCTCATTCGTCTCGCATCTTGGCGCCTACGACCAGCACGGCTAGGATGCGGCTATCCATGTAGTTAAATCACTACATAAAGAATAGCTCAGTGACGGAGACCTCTTTTACTATGGCCAGCCACGATCTGCTCGACCGCATTCGCGCGCGCCTGGACGAACTCAATCGTTCGGAGCGCAAGGTGGCCGATGTCATCCTGCAGGATCCCGCCACCGCGACCGGCCTGAGCATCGCCACCCTGGCCCAGCGCGCCTCGGTCAGCGAGCCCACCGTCAACCGCTTCTGCCGTAACTTCAACGCCAAGGGTTACCCGGACTTCAAGATCAAGCTAGCGCAGAGCCTGGCCGGCGGCACGCCTTATGTCAGCCGTAGCGTCGAGAGCGACGACGATGCGGCGAGCTACGGCGACAAGATCTTCGGCGCCACCATCGCCGCATTGGACGATGCCCGGCGTGCGCTCGATAGCAAACGCGTCGAGCGCGCCGTGGATTATCTGATTCAGGCCAAGCAGATCAGCTTCTTCGGGCTCGGCGCCTCGGGCCCGGTCGCCCAGGACGCCCAGCACAAGTTCTTCCGCTTCAACCTGCCGGTAATGGCCTACGAGGATGTACTCATGCAACGCATGGTCGCCGCCGCCAGCCACACCGGCGATGTGATCGTGATCGTCTCCTATACCGGGCGCACCCGCGAACTGGTCGAAATCGCCCGGGTCGCCCGCGAAAACGATGCCGTGGTGCTCGGCATCACCGCGCCGGGCTCGCCGCTGGCCCGGGAGTGCACCGAAACCCTGGAAGTGACCACCCCCGAGGACACCGACGTCTATATGCCGATGACCTCACGCATGATTCATCTGGCGCTGATCGACGTGCTGGCCACCGGCGTGACCTTGCGGCGTGGCGAGGATTTCCTGGTACATCTGAAGAAGATCAAGGAGAGCCTGCGGGCGACGCGTTTTCCCGTCAGCGATGGCTGAGAGCATGCTTAACAGGTAACGAGCGTAAGCATCCTGATTGAATCCGACTTGCCCGGCGGTAGGCGAAGCACAACAATAGCGCTCCTCATTCACTGCAAGGAGTTGCACCATGCGCTGGTTCGCCGCCATCACCGCCCTTACCTTGTCGTTGTTCGCCCAGGCCGCCAACGCAGAGACTTTCCGCTTTACCGCGATTCCCGACGAGGATCAGTCGCGGCTGGTCGAGCGCTTCCAGAAAGTCGCCGACTACCTGGCGAGCAAGCTCGAGGTCGATGTCGAATACGTGCCGGTGAAGTCCTACAGCGCCGCGGTCAGCGCGTTTCGCAACGACCAGGTGCAACTGGCCTGGTTCGGCGGGCTCTCCGGCGTGCAGGCACGGCGCCTGGTGCCCGGCTCACAAGCCCTGGCCCAGGGTATCGAGGACGCCGCCTTTCATAGCTACTTCATCGCCCATCGCTCAACCGGGCTGAAGAGCGCCAAACGCCTGCCCGAGGCCATCGAAGGCATGTCGTTCACCTTCGGCGCCAAGACCTCCACCTCGGGCCGGTTGATGCCCGAATACTTTTTGAGCGAGCGTTTCGGGCAGTCACCCGAGGCGCTGTTTTCGCGGGTCGGCTTCTCCGGCGACCATTCGCGAACCATCGCGCTGGTCGAGTCCGGCACCTATGACATCGGCGCGGTCAATTTCAGTGTATGGAACGCCGCGGTCGCCGATGACCGTGTCGATACCGACAAGGTACAAGTGATCTGGAAGTCGCCGGCCTATCCGGATTACCAGTGGACCATTCGCGGCGACGTCGATGCGCGTTTCGGCGACGGCTTCACCGCCAAGGTGCGTCAGGCACTGCTCGACATGCAGGCCCCCGAATTGCTCGAAAGCTTCCCTCGCTCGGGCTTCATTCCCGCCGAAAATGCCGATTACGCTCCTATCGAGCGGGTCGCCGAGTCGCTGGGGCTACTGCGCTAACGTGATGTCGCAAGCCACATTGCTCGATCTACGCGATGCCGATCTCGGTCATGGCGACCGGGTCGTGCTGCCGCGCCTCTCGTTGACGATCAGGGCCGGCGAGCGCATCGCGTTGCTCGGCGCCTCCGGTGCAGGCAAATCCACCCTGCTCGCCGAGTTGCGTTTACGCCTTGCCGGACAGGCCGCCTGGTGCCCGCAGAGCCATGGCCTGGTGCCGCAGCTCGCGGTGTATCACAACGTCTACATGGGCCGGCTCGAGCGCCACTCGGCGCTGGCCAACCTGTTCAACCTGATTCGCCCCAACCGCCAGGCCTGGGCCGAGATCCATAGCCTGTGCGGCGAACTGGGACTGGATGGCCTGCTCAAGCGACCGGTGGGCCAGCTCTCCGGCGGCCAGCGTCAGCGCGTGGCGATTGCCCGCGCGCTCTATCAGCGCCGCGCGCTGTTTCTCGGCGACGAGCCTGTGGCCAGCGTCGATCCGCATCAGGCACTGCGTTTGCTGGCACTGATCGACAAGCGCCATACCACCAGCGTGATCGCCCTGCACCAGCGCGAACTGGCGCTGTCGCACTTCGACCGCGTATGGGGGCTGCGCGACGGGCAACTGGCGCTCGACGCACCGGCCGGTGAGCTGACCCTGGCCGACCTCGACCGGCTTTATCCCGATGCCCGCGACCCGGCCGGCACTGACCGCGATGAAGGCTGAGACCCGCGCTACCGCCCCCGGCTGGCTGCGTGGCGACTCGCCGGGGCTGCGCCTGGCACGACGCTCGTTGACGCTGATTGCGGCTTGCGTGGTATTGCTGCCGCTGGCCGATCTGGCGATTATCACTCGCGACCCGTGGAGCGAGCTGGGCCGCATGGCTTTCGGCATGGCCTGGCCGCACTGGTGGTCGCTGCCCTCGCCGATCCACGCCATCGCCCTGACCATTGTCGTCGCGCTATGGGGCACCCTGATCGGCGTGCTGCTGGGCTTTCCGCTGGCGCTGGTTTTTTCGCGCTCGCGCATTATCCGCACCGGCTGCGCCTTCGTGCGCGCCATTCATGAGCTGTTCTGGGCGCTGCTGTTTCTGCAGGTGTTCGGCCTCAGCGCCATCACCGCGCTGGCCGCGCTGGCGATTCCCTACGCCGGCATTTTCGCCAAGGTCTATGCCGAGATTCTCGAACAGACGCCGCCGGCACCGAATGACGCGCTGCCACCGGGCGTCGGGCGCCTGTCGCGTTTCGTCTATGCCGAGTTGCCGCTGGTCTGGGCGCGCCTCGCCGCTTATACCCGCTACCGCTTCGAGTGCGCCATGCGCGCCAGCGTGCTGCTCGGCTTCGTCGGCCTGCCGACACTGGGCTTCCACCTGGAGAGTGCCTTTCGCGAGGGGCGCTATCACGAGGCCGGCGCGCTGCTGTGGTTGTTCTATCTGCTGATCGCCTCGCTGGGCGTGTGGGGGCATCGCCGTTTGCTACCGCTACTGGTGATCGGCAGTGCTTTCCTGCTCGGCCCCTGGCCGCGCATCGATGGCGATCTCCTATGGCGCTTCGTCAGCCAGGATCTGTGGCCGGCACCGCTGCGCGAAGGCGACTGGGCAGGTCTGCTCACCTGGCTCGGCGAGATTCCCGATCTGCTGCCGGCGATCGGCAATACTCTACTGTTGGGGCTGATGGGTACGGTCGGCGCCCTGTTCGTAGCGCTAGCGCTGTGGCCGCTGGCCAGCCGCCACTTCGGCAATCGCGCCACACACCTGGGCGGGCGCGGCCTGCTGATCATTCTGCGCTCGACGCCCGAGTTGATGCTGGCGTTCATCTTCCTGCTGCTGCTCGGCCCATCGATGCTGCCGGCCTGGCTGGCTTTGGCACTGCACAACGGCGCATTGATCGCCTTTCTCGCCGCGCGCCACGCCGATGCCCTGCACCCCGGCATGCCCGAGTCGAGCGCCAGTGGCCGCTATGCCTACGAACTGCTGCCACGCATCTACCCCGGCCTGCTCGCGCTGCTCTTCTACCGAGCCGAAGTGATCATTCGCGAGACCGCGATACTCGGCATGCTCGGCATCGCCACCTTGGGTTTTCACATCGACTCGAGCTTCGCCTACCTGATGTTCGATCAGGCGTTCTTCCTGCTGCTGGTGACCGCCGGGCTCAATCTCGGCGTCGACGCTCTAGCGCGCCGTTTCCGCCCACGCGACGTGGTGCTCGACGATCCATGCAGTCGCTGAATCATCAGGGAAACGCTCATTACGTACAATTCGACGTACTATTGAAGCGCTACGCTACTTGATCCGCGAAATCCAAGAGTATGGCCTGACAGGGGCGACTCGCGTAGGGTATGAGCGCAGTAGGTAAAATGGATGGTTCGATGACGACGGCTTCGATCAGCCTGCAAGACTGGCGTGCCTGGCAACCCGGCAGAGCCCCTGATGACGATGCGCACCTGTCGGTGGCCGAGCGACCCAAGGGGGCATCGGTGCCGCCCATATTGCGCCGTAGACTCAACGATATGGGCCGAGCGGTTTGCGACATGCTCGCCGAGCTCGACCCCAACGCCGAGTGCGTACTGCTGCATGCCTCGCGTCATGGCGATGGCGAGCGCACGTTGGAGATGCTGTATGCCCTGGCCGAGGAAACCCCGCTGTCGCCGGCGCGTTTCAGTCTGTCGGTGCACAATGCCATTCTTGGTGTGCACTCCATTGCCAGCGGCAATCGCCGTTCGCTACAGGCGATTGCCGCATGCGGTAGTGAGTGGGCGGCGCTGTTGAGCGAGGCACGAGGTTATCTGGCCGATGGAGAGACGCAGGTGATCGCGCTATTCGGCGATGTGCCGGTGCCGTCGCGTTTTACCGAGCATGTCGCCGTACCCGCAGAAGCGGCTGCGGTGGCGCTGCGACTGTCTTGCCATGCGGGGCGACGTATCGAGACCCAGCCGGCGAGCCAGTCGCAGCTCGATCGAGCCCGTGCGCCGCAGCCGGGCGATGTCATCGATTGGCTGGTGAGCGGCGGTCGACTGGCCTGCCCCGCACGCCGTCTCGTCTGGTCGCTGGCCAGCTAATGGCGGGTACGTTCGATATGCTCGCGTGGCTAAGCATGGGTTGCGACCGCTTGTGGCGGCGTACCGCCACGGGTGCCTGCTTCGCGATCTTCGCGCTCTGCGCGTTGCTCGTCGGCTTGGCGATCGCGCCACTGATACGCCGTTACAGCGCGACCCGGCAGCACGCGCAGCAGCGTGTACGCCGGGTTGTACGGCTGACCTGCCGGGGTTTCATCGGCCTGATGCGCAGCCTCGGCCTGATCGACTACCGGATTCTTCATGCGCGGCGCTTGAGTCAGCCGGGACGGCTGCTGCTCGCCAATCATCCCTCGTTGATCGATGCGCTGTTCCTGCTGGCGTTCACACCCAACGCCGGCTGTATCGTCAAGGGACGCCTGGCCAGCCATCCGGTCACCCGCGGCGCGATTCGGGCCGCCGGCTTCATCGCCAACCGTGAGCCACGCGCCATGATTGCGGCGGCGCGCGAAGCACTGGACAATGGGCAATCGCTGATCGTGTTCCCCGAAGGCACTCGCACCACGCCCGGCGAGCCGATCCGCCTGCGTCGCGGTGGCGCGGCCATCGCCATGGCGAGCGGTGCCTGGATCACGCCGGTGCGCATCCGCTGCCAGCCCAGCACACTGATCAAGGGTGAGCCCTGGTACCGTGTACCACCGCGCAAACCCTGTTTCGTCTTCGAGATCGGCGAAGGCATCTGTCCGGTCGACGACGTGCTACCGGCAAGACACCGCGCCAGCAGCGAACTGACCCGGCGTCTTGAAGCGTACTTCAACCAGCCCACATTGGACGAGGGAGCCGTGCATGGCGAACGCGTTGGAACTTGAACTCAAACAATTGATCATCGATACCCTCGAACTCGAGGATGTCACTCCGGAAGATATCGATCCCGACGAGCCGCTGTTCGTCGAAGGTCTGGGGCTGGATTCCATCGACGCGTTGGAACTGGGCCTGGCATTGCAGAAAACCTACGGCATCAAACTCGAGGCCGACAGCGAGGAGTCGCGCCGGCACTTCGCCAACCTGAAGAGCCTCGCCACGCTGGTGGAGGCGCGCCGCATCAAGTAGCGCCAGCCATGTCACCATCCACGAATGCCTCGACAAGCGCACGCCCGCCATGGCGGGTGTCCGCGCTCACCCTGCTGCTTGGCCTTGTGAGCCTGGCTTGGCCACTACTGGTTTACTGGCTGCTGCCACGCGTGCCGGCCTGGCCACTGCTGGTCGCCGCCGTGGTTCTGGTCTGCTGGCGGCTACCGGCCGGCCATCGGCGCTGGGGATTCGCGCTGGCGCTGGGGGCCGCCGCTCTGGTCTGGAGTGACCATGCCGAACTGGGCGTGCGTACCTGGCCGGTGTTGATCAACCTCGGCTTGCTGGGGGTTTTCGCCTGGAGCCTTTATCGCCCCCCGAGCGTGATCGAGCGCCTGGCACGGCGTCAGGAACCCGACCTGCCGTCCAGCGGCGTGCGTTATACGCGGCGCGTCACTCAAGTCTGGTGTGGCTTCTTCGCGATCAACGCCATGTTATCGCTATTGACGGCGCTGTATGCCGACCAGGCGCTGTGGACGCTCTACAACGGCGGCATCGCCTATGCATTGTCGGCGCTGCTGTTCGCTGGCGAGTGGTGTGTCCGCCAAGGCGTCAAGAGGAGGGCTCGGCATGAGCGATAGCGCGCTGCTATCCGCCCCCTGGCGACATGGCGAACCGACACGCACCATCGTTTGGCATGCCGATACCGGCATTGCCGTCGGCTTGCGCGACCTGCATGCCCGCATCGGCGCCTGGCAGAACGCCCTGGATGCGCTCGCCGCCCCCGGCCAGCGCTGGCTGCTTCACCAGCGCGATCCATTCGACTTCACCGCCGCCTTGATCGCACTGTGGGAGCGTGGCGACAGCGCCGTGCTGCCCGCCGATGACCGCCCCGAAACGCTTACCGCTCTGGATGCGCAGACCGCCGCCCGGCTGGGCGACGTGGTCGATGGTCATCGCCCTGAGCATGGCGATGCCAAACCGCGCTGGGGGGAATTAACCGCTACGTGCACCGCCGTCTCGCTGTATACGTCCGGCTCCAGCGGCGAGCCCAAGCGCATCGACAAGACCTTCGCCCAGCTCGATGCCGAGCTCAGCACCCACGCCGCGTTATGGCCGCTGGCGGGACGACTGACGATCAGCCAGGTCAGCCATCAGCATATCTATGGCCTGCTGTTCGCGATTCTGCGCCCGCTGTGCGAAGGCGCGCCGCTGGCCGGCGCTACCTGCCGCTACCCGGAAACGCTCAGCGATTGGTTGAATCGCCTCGCCACTGCCCGCCAGCACAGTGGCGAAGCGCCATGTGGCGCCGTGTTGATCAGTGCCCCGCCACCGCTCAAGCGCCTGCCCAGCGAGTTCGATTGGCGAGCCGCGCCCAGCGTACTGGCGCGTGTCCATTCCTCGGGGGCGCCGCTCTCAAAAACCGCCAGCGAGCATGCTCAGGCCGTGCTCGGCGTCGCGATCAGTGAGATCTACGGCAGCTCCGAGACCGGTGGCATCGCCTGGCGCGAGCAGCAGCGCGGCGAGCGTTGGACTCCGCTGCCCGGCGTCGAGGTGCGCGACGACGACCACGGCTGCCTGTGGCTGCGCTCGCCCTATCTGCCCTTCCCCGGTAGTTGGGAGCGTCAGGCCGATCGCATCGCATTCGACGGCACCGGCGACGGCTTTCGGCTACTCGGACGCGCCGACCGCATCATCAAGGTGGGCGGCAAGCGGCTCTCGCTGACCGGCATGGATCGCGCCCTGGCGGCGCATCCCGGCGTCGTACGGGCGAATACGCTGGCACTGCCACGCCACGACACCCGCCTCGGCGCCATCGTCCAGCTCGACGCTGCGTGCCTGCCCGTCGATCACGCCTCGCGCCGTGAGTTGATCTCCTCGCTGCGCCAGCGACTGCTTGGCGCCTATGAGCCGACGGTGATCCCGCGCTACTGGCGCTTCGTCGAATCCTGGCCGACCAATACCCAGGGCAAGCTCTCATCCGGGCAGGTGGAGCGGCTGTTTCGCGATCTCGACGATCGCCGCCAGCCACGCTGGCTAGGGGTCGAGTCGCCCGGCGACGGGCAGTGCCGGGTAACCCTGGAAGTGCCCGAGCGGCTGGTCTATCTGCAGGGTCATTTCGATGCTCGGCAGATAGTGCCCGGCGTGGTCATGGTGCAGTGGGCCTGCGAACTGGCTCGCGAACACCTGGGGCTCAGCGGCGAGTTCCAGCGCCTCGAACGGGTCAAGTTCGCGCGCCTGCTGCTGCCTGGCGAGCGCGTGTCGCTCAGCCTGGCGGCGACGCCCGCCGAACAGGGCATGCGGTTGAGCTTCAGCATCGACGGGCGTCAGGGCAACCATGCTTCGGGCAAGGCGCTGTTCAAGCGCTCGATCGATGAGCGGGGGGTCACGCATGCCGGTTGAGCCTGTGAACAAGCCACCGGCACGGCCCTGCGTGCTGATTCCCGTTTACAATCATGCCGCCGCCATCGGTGGCACCTGTGCGGGCGCGCGGCGTCTCGATATACCGCTGCTGCTGGTCGACGATGGCAGCGACGCCGACTGCGCGGCGGTGCTCGATGCGCTGGCCATGGTCGATGACGTCACGCTGGTGCGCCTGCCTCGCAACCGTGGCAAGGGTGCGGCGGTCAAGGCCGGGCTGCGCGAGGCCGAGCGTTTGGGCTTCACCCATGCCCTGCAGGTGGACGCCGATGGCCAGCACGATCCCGACGATTTCGCCCCTTTCATCGAGGGCCTGCATGCCGGCGATGAACGGCTGCGTATCGGCTATCCGCGCTTCGACGCCAGCGTGCCACGCCTGCGCTTCTACTCGCGCTACGCGACGCATGTGCTGGTATGGCTCAGTACCCTGTCATTCGAGCTGCGCGATACCATGTGCGGAGTGAGACTCTATCCGCTGGCCGCCGTCAATCGCCTGGTAGCGCGTCACGCCTGTGGGGACCGCATGCAGTTCGACACCGAGTTGCCGGTGCGCTGGCACTGGGCCGGCCTGCCAGTGATCAACCTGCCGGTGAGGGTGCACTATCCCCGCGACGGGATTTCGCACTTCGCGCTGCTGCGCGACAACGCCTTGCTGGTCGTCATGCACATTCGGCTGTTGTGTGGCATGCCGTGGCATCTACTCAAGCGGCTGGCACGTCGTGTCAGAAGGAGAAGAAACACGCGATGAGCTCGTTCGACGACACACCCCAGCACTGGGCACGCATTCAGGAGTATGGCTCGGTCTCCACCATGCGCATCATGGTATGGATTCGCCGCCATCTGGGTCGCCTGCCGTTTCGCATCATGCTGAGTCTGGTGGTGCTCTATTACTATCTCTGCCATGCGCCGCCGCGCCGCGCCTCGCGCCATTATCTGGAACGCATCTGGCCCGTGCACGCGGGTCGCCCGCTGCGCTGGCGTACCTGGCTCGGCCTGCGGCACTTTCTGGCATTCGGCCAATCGCTGATGGACAAGATCGACGCCTGGAGCGGCATCCCCATCGAGGTGACGCTTTCCGACGAGGATCGTGAATGCCTCGATCGGGCCATCAGCGGCGGGCGCGGCGGGCTGATGCTGGTCTCGCACATCGGCAATCTCGAGATTTGTAGCGCCATGAGCGACAAACGCGACGATTTCCACGTTACCCAGCTCATGCACACCCGCAACGCACTCAAGTTCAACCAGCTACTCGACCGCTCCACGCTGCGTCGCGGACCCGAGATCGTCGAGGTCAGCGAAATCACCCCGGCCACCGCGATGCGCCTGGCCGAGCGCATCAACGCCGGCGGCTTCGTGGTGATCGCCGCGGATCGCGTGCCACTGAACGATGACGGACGCATCCGTTCGCTCGATTTCCTCGGCGCGCCGGCCGAGTTCCCCGAAGGGCCATTCTGGCTGGCCACGCTGCTGCGCTGCCCCATCTACACGTTGAGTTGCCTGCGCGACGGTGAGGCGCACCGTGTCGAATTCCGCCCTTTCGATGATACCACCGCGCTCAAGCGCGCCGAGCGCGACGCCTGGCGCGAGGCCGCCATGCAGCGTTATGTCGCCTGGCTGACCGATCAGTGCCGCCGACAGCCGCTGCAATGGTTCAATTTCTTCCCTTATTGGCAAGCCCATGACCGCTCCCAATCCTGAACTCGTCGAACGCGCCCTGCTGATCCTCGATGGCAGCGAGATCGCCATCGAGGCCGTGCAGGACGTTGCCCAGCGCCGCACCCGCGTGGCGCTCTCCGATGACACGGCCTTTCGCGCGCGCATCGACGCCGGTCCGGCCTTCCTCGATCGGCTGCTCGACGAGGACGGCGTGATCTATGGCGTGACCACCGGCTACGGTGACGCCTGTACCCGCGCGGTACCCGCCGAGCAGCTCGCCGAACTGCCCCAGCATCTGTATACCTTTCATGGCTGCGGTCTTGGTGAAATTCTCGATGTCGAAGCCGCGCGCGCCGTCGTGCTGGTGCGGCTGGTCTCGCTGTGCCGCGGTGTGTCGGGTGTCAGCGTCGAACTGCTCGAACGGCTGGTGTGGCTGCTCGAGGAGGACGTGGTGCCGGTGATTCCCGCCGAGGGCTCGGTGGGCGCCAGCGGCGACCTGACCCCGCTCTCGTACTTGGCGGCGGTACTGTGCGGCGAGCGTGAGGTGTTCGACCGCGGCCATCGACGCCCCACCGCCGAAGCGTTCGCCGAGCGCGGGCTCAGCGCGTATCGGCTGCGTCCCAAGGAGGGCCTGGCGCTGATGAACGGCACCGCGGTGATGACCGCGCTGGCCTGTCTGGCTTTCACGCGCGCCGAGCGGCTGTCGCGGCTGGCCACACGGATCACCGCAATGAACGTCTGGGCGCTGGACGGCAACCCCTATCACTTCGATGCCGACCTGTTCGCGGCCAAGCCGCACGCGGGTCAGCAGCGCGTTGCCACCAGGCTGCGCCAGGATCTGAGCCCGGCGGGAAGCGTCAGCGACGCTCCACGTAACTCGCCGCGCCTGCAGGATCGCTACTCGACGCGCTGCGCCCCGCACGTGATTGGTGTGCTCGAAGACAGCCTCGCCTGGCTGCGCGGCTTCATCGAGGGCGAGCTCAACAGCGCCAACGACAACCCGCTGATCGATCCGGTCGCCGGCAAGGTCATGCACGGCGGTCACTTCTATGGCGGGCACATCGCCTTCGCCATGGATTCGCTGAAGACCCTGGTCGCCAACATCGCCGATCTGCTCGATCGCCAACTCGCGCTGCTGGTCGATACCCGCTACAACCACGGCCTGCCGGCCAACCTGAGCGGTGCGAGCCGCGCGCGCGCGCCGCTCAATCATGGCTACAAGGCGGTGCAGATCGGCGTTTCGGCATGGACCGCCGAAGCGCTCAAGCTGACCCTGCCGGCCAGCGTCTTCTCGCGTTCCACCGAATGCCACAATCAGGACAAGGTGAGCATGGGTACCATCGCCGCACGCGACGCCCTGCGGGTACTGACGTTGACCGAGCAAGTCGTCGCCGGCGTGTTGCACGCCGCCTGCCAGGGCCTGGAACTGCGCCGTGCGCTCGGCGCGACGCCGCCACCGGCACTGAAGGCGTTTCATGCCGAGTGCCGCGAGCGGATCGCTTTCGTCGATGAGGATCGCGCGCTGGAAAGCGATCTGCGCGATCTGTGCGCCCATTTGCAGACCATGGCACGGAGGCTGTATGACTGATCGCCCGTCATGGCGCACAGCGCCGGCTCGCCTGCTGCTGTTATCGCTCTCATGGCTACCCCTGCCCGCGCTGGCCTTCGATCTCGGCGATCTGCAGTCCCGGCTCGGGGAAACCCAGGCCATCGAGGGGCGCTTCGAGCAGCAACGCTATCTCGCTGATCTCGACACGACCTTGGCCAGTCACGGTCACTTCGTCTACGAACGCGCCGAGCGTGTGGTCTGGGTACTCGAAGCTCCGGTGAAGGACCGCCTGGTGCTCACGCCCGACTCCGCCTCGGCACTCGATGAGTCGGGTAACGACGACCGCCGCCGCGATCAGGTGGCGGCGCTGTTCCTGCGGCTGCTGGGTGGCGACTGGCAAGCATTGGCCGAGCGCTTCGAGATCGCCATCGACGGCGATGCCGAAAGCTGGCGAGTCACACTGACGCCTCGCGCGGCGGCGCTGCGCGAGCGTATCGCGACCATCGAGCTGCGCGGCGGGCGTTATCTCGAGCACCTGACATTGCACGCCGCCAACGACGACGTGCTCGAGGTTCGCCTGTTCGATCAGCACCCGCCCGACGATGCCCGTGCCGACTGAACCGCCCACCGGTCGCTCGCGCGCGCTGGCCTGGCTATGGGGTCTGGCGCTGCTGGTCTGTGCGCTGGCAACGGCCTGGCTGCTGCGCGACGGCCTGCCGACCGACACGCGCTTGACCGCCATGTTGCCCGAGGATCGCCAGGCGCCGCTGATCGAACGCGCCGATGCGAATTTAAGCCGTAGCTTCGAGAATCGCTTCGTGGTGCTGTTGACGGCGCCCGACCTGCAAGACGCCGCGCAAGCGCTGGCCGAGCGGCTATCGCGCGCGGGCGGCGCCTCGCCGCTATTGTCACGGCTGATCTGGCGCGATGTGGATCTCGCCGATGCCGACCCGCGCAAGGCGCTGGACGCTTACCGCTATCGCCTGCTGACCCCGGCCCTGCAGCATACGATCGACAGCGATGGCGGCGCCTCGCTGGTCATGCCGGCGCTGCGCTCGCTGTTCTCGCCGACCGCCCAGCCACAGCCCGTCGCCGATCCTTTCGGCCTGCTCGATGCTTGGCTGGCGGCACGCGACGATAGCCGCGTCGAGGCCCGCGATGGGCTGCTGACCGTCACCGACGACGGCAAGCGTTATTCGCTGGTGATCGGCGAACTGGCCGAAGGTCCCTATTCGCTGCCTTCCCAGCAGGCGCTCACCACGGCGATCGAGGATTTCCAGCAAGCGCACCCCGACGCCAGCCTGTTGCGCTCGGGGTTGATCTTTCATGCCGCCGCCGGCGCCGAGCAGGCCAAACGCGAAGTCGGCACGATTGGCCTGGGCGCGCTGCTGGGTCTGGTGATCATCCTGCTGGTGGTGTTCCGCTCGCCACGCGTGCTGGCGCAAATGCTGTTGCCGCTGGGCTGTGGGCTGCTGCTCGCCCTGCCACTGACACTGGCGCTGTTCGGCCAGTTGCATGTGCTGACGCTGGCCTTCGGTGCCAGCCTGATCGGTATCGCCATCGATTACGCCCTGCACTTGCAGTGCGAACGCGCCGTGGCGGGACACGGCTTTCGCCTGCGCCCGCTGCTGCCAGGGCTGGCGCTGGCGCTGATTTCGAGCCTGCTGGCCTATCTGGCCCAGGCGCTGACGCCACTGCCGGGATTGCGCCAGATGGCAATATTCGCAGCACTAGGCCTGCTCGGCGCCTGGCTCACCGTGGTGCTGTGGCTACCGAGACTAGCGACGCCGACTCATCCCGCCACCACGCGAATCGCCGAGCGCCTGTGGCGAATCAGCATGCCGAGCCGGCGGCTGACGCCCGCCGGCGCGCTGATCGGCGCCGGGCTACTTGGCGTCCTGGCCGCCTGGCAATTGACCGTCAACGACAGCCTGCGCCTGCTCAACCCGTCATCGCCCGCCATGCTCGCCGAGGAGCGTCAGGTCCAGCGCTTGATGGGCAGCGATACCGGCAGCCGCTATCTGCTGGTGAGCGCCAACGACGAAGCCGCCTTGCTCGCTCGCCTGGCCGAAATCGGCGATACGCTGGATCGCTGGATCGCCGAGGGCGCCAGCCTGCGCTATACCAACCTGGCCGATAGCGTGCCGCCGCCCGAAGTCCAAAGGGCCAACCTGGCCCGTGTCAGGCAGCTCTATGGCGAGCCGCTGACCGCGCTGGTTACGCAAGCGGGCCTGCCCGAGAGCATAGCCGAACGTGCCCGCGCGCGCCTGATCGATGCGCCGATACTGGATGTCGCCACCTGGCTCGATAGCGCGATCGGCGAGGCCGACCGCCGCTTGTGGTTGGGGAGCGTCGACGCGGCGCAGGCCGACATGGCGAATGATGAATCCAGCAGAGTAGCGGCGGTCATGCCGCTGTCGGGGAGCGAATCGGCCACACTGGAACAGCGCTTGGCGGATTTCGCCGAGCGCCACGCCGACGTTATCCATGTCGATCGCGTCGAGCGGCTATCGAACCTGCTCGGCGAGTTGCGCGCGCATATCGCGCTATGGGTCGGTGTGGCGCTGGCGGGCATGGCCATCGTGCTGGCATGGCGTTATCGCAGCCTGGCGTGGCGGGTGCTGGTACCGCCCGCCGGTGCGGTGCTGATCGTACTGGCGATATTCGGCGTGATTGGCGTGCCGCTCAATGTCTTCAGCCAACTGGGTATGCTGCTGGTGCTGGGCATCGGCCTGGATGCGGGTATCTTCAATGTCGAGCATGCGCGGCGTCCGGCGACCTGGCTGGCAATCAGCCTGTCGACCTTGACTAGCCTGCTGGCGTTTGGCCTGCTGGCATTCAGCGCCACGCCGGCGCTGCATCATCTAGGCCTGACCTGCCTGCTGGGGCTCGCGGCGGTATGGTTGCTGGTACCCTGGGTTCGACCGATTCATGTACGTTCACCACGAGAGGGCTCTCATGACCGATAACGACGATCACGCTATCGATACGGACGTGGCGATCATCGGCGCCGGCCCGGCCGGCGCGGCGGCCGCTGCGCTGCTGGTTCGCCGGGGCCATCGCGTACGTGTCGTGGAGCGTAGCCACTTCCCACGCTTCTCGATCGGCGAGAGCCTGCTGCCACAGTCCATGTCGCTCCTCGCCGAAGCCGGACTGCTCGAGACGGTACAAGCCGCGGGCTATCAGCCCAAGAACGGTGCGGCCTTCACGCGCGGTGGCGTGAATACCGCCATCGATTTTCGCGACAAGTTCACCGAGGGCTGGGGCACCACCTACCAGGTCGAGCGCGCCGACTTCGATCAGCGCCTGATCCAGGCCGCCGCCGCCCAAGGCGCCGAGGTCGATTTCGGGGTCACGGTCACGGCTTTTCACCCCGACCCCGAGCAGCCGCGATTGAGCCTTGTCGATGAGCATGGCCAGGCATCGACCCTGTGTGCGCGTTTCGTGCTCGATGCCAGCGGTTACGGGCGCGTGCTGGCCCGCCAGCTCGAGTTGACTCGCGATCCGCGCCTGGAGCCACGCATGGCGCTGTTCACGCATGTCGAGGACAACATCAGCGACCCTGGCTACGACCGCGAAAAGATCCTGATCGGTGTGCACCCCAGCGACGCCTCGATCTGGTATTGGCTGATTCCGTTCGCCAGCGGGCGTGCCTCGGTCGGCGTGGTCGGCGAGGTCGACACCCTGAACGGCTACGGCGATAGCCCCGCCACGCGCTGGCAGGCGCTGATCGATGCCGAACCACGCCTGCACGAGCTACTCGGCGATGCAAACCCAGTACGCCCGGTGGACGAACTCAAGGGCTATTCCGCCGATGTCGTCACGCTGCATGGCCCGGGTTATGCGCTGCTCGGCAATGCCGGGGAGTTTCTCGATCCGGTGTTCTCATCGGGCGTGACCGTGGCGCTGCGTTCGGCGAGCATGGCAGCACCCTTGGTCGACCGCCAGTTGCGCGGCGAGGCGGTCGATTGGCAGAGCGAGTTCGAAACGCCGCTGCGGGCAGGCGTGGATACCTTCCGCGCCTATGTCGATACCTGGTACGACGGCCAACTGCAATCGATCGTCTTCCACGACGCTCAGCCGGCCGATCTCAAGCGCATGATCAGCGCGGTGCTGGCCGGTTACGCCTGGGATCGCAACAACCCTTTCGCCAGCGCGCCGCGCAAGCACCTGGCTACGCTGGCGCAACTGTGCGGTCATTCGTCATCATCGAGTGGACTCGGCACATCATGAGTCGACCCCCAACTACCTGGCGCCGTGCCGGGTTTCGGCCAGCGATACTATTGCTGTCACTGTTACTGTCGATAGCACTGGCTGGCTGCGCCACTCGTCCGCCGCCCGCGCCATCGCCGGCCTTCGATAGCGTCGATTTCAATGGTACGCTCAAACGCCGCCTGACCTTCATTCCCTATGATAACGACCGACCGACACGCGAACTGATCGGCCTGATCGCGCTGGGTGACAATCAACTGCGCGCGGTACTGCTGACCCCCTTCGGCCAGCGCCTGGTGACGCTGGAGCATGACAGCGAAGGCAGCCGCTTCGTGCCCGGCGATATCCCGCCGGATGCTTTGCGCGAAGCGCTGCCGATCTCACCCGAGTGGCTGGCCTCGCGGCTGGAATGGAGTTTATGGCCGAGCCGTGCCCTGCGTGACGCCTTCGCCGGTGGCGAATGGTCGGTCGCGATCGACGATGGCAGCCGAGTGATTCGATACCGCAACGAAAGCGTGGCGCGTATTACGCCAGCCACGGCGAGCGCCAACACTGCCGGCGCAGTATTGCTCGACGATCGTCAGGGCCGTTACACGCTGCGCATCTCACCGCTCGATGCGCCTGGCGCAAACGCACCCAGCGAGCATCAAGGAGCTCGGCCATGAGCGATCGCAATGGCTTGTCGAGAATGCCTTGCCGGCTGTCCGAACCCGGCATCGTGTGCAGCCTCGGCGATACCCTCGACGATATCGCCGAGGCACTATTCACCGGACGGCGTGGCCTACCCGTCAGCGATGCCTTCACGCCAGGCCGTGCGCTGCCACTGGGCCAGGTCACTGCGCCATTGCCCGATACCCGTGATTGGCCGATGGAGCACCGCAGCCGCAACAATCGGTTGCTGGCCGCGGCACTGGCGCGCCTCGGCGAGACGCTGGAGCGCACCCTTGCCGCATACGATCCGTCGCGTATCGGCGTGGTCTGCGGCACCAGCACATCGGGCATCGGCGAGACCGAGCAGGTGCTGGCCAGCGTCGGTCGCGAGGCGCCATTGCCCGAGGATTTTCGCTATGCACGCCAGGAGTTGGGGGCACCGGCGCGCTTTCTCGCCGAGCGGCTCGGCATCGCGGGGCCGGTATATGCCCTGTCGACCGCCTGTAGCTCCAGCGCACGCGCGCTGGCCAGTGCCCGGCGCCTGCTGCAATCGGGCGAATGCGATGCGGTGATCGCCGGCGGTGCCGACAGCCTGTGCCGGCTCACCGTGAATGGCTTTGCCAGCCTGGAGGCGATCAGCGATGCCCCCAGCCTGCCGTTTTCGGTCAACCGGCGCGGCATCAATCTGGGTGAGGCGGCGGCGCTGTTCATCGTGACCCGCGAGTCCGGCGGCATTCAGCTAGAAGGCGCCGGCGAGAGTTCCGACGCCTATCATGTCTCGGCACCGCGACCGGATGGCAGCGGCGCGCTGGCGGCGATGTGCGCGGCGCTGGCCCAGGCCGGACGCACGCCCAGCGAGATCGATTATCTCAACCTGCACGGCACCGGCACCGCGCACAACGACAGCATGGAAGCCCAGGCCGTCAGCGAGCTGTTCGCCACGCCACCGCCGTGCAGCTCGACCAAGGCGCTGACCGGCCATACGCTCGGTGCCGCCGGCGCGCTCGAGGCCGCTTTCTGCTGGCTGGCGCTGAGGCATGGCAAACGACCGCTGCACGTTTTCGATGGGCATTACGATCCGGCACTGCCGGCGCTGCCTCTGGTCATGGATATCCAGGGCGAGCCGCCCCGGCTGGCGCTGAGCAACTCCTTCGCCTTCGGTGGCAATAACGCCGCTCTGCTGCTCGGGCGGGCCGAGGCATGACCGCTCATCCTGGCGCCATTCCGCAACTGCCCTGCGCCATCGCGCCTTATGTGCCGCAGACCCAAGGCATGTGCCTGCTGGAGCGCATCGTCGCCGTCGACGATGACACCCTGAGCGCGGAGATCACCCCAAGCGCCGCCGATATCTTCGCCACCGCCGAGGGCATTCCCGGCTGGGTCGGCCTCGAATGGCTGGCCCAGGCGATCGCCGCCTGGGCCGGCTGGCACGGTGCGCGGCGCGGCGAGCCACCGGCGCCGGGCTTCCTGATCGGCACACGGCGTTTCACCACAGTGCAGGATCGCTTCGCATTCGGCGAAACCGTGCGCGCGACGATCCGGCTGGATTTTCGTGCCGACAACGGCCTCGGGCAGTTTCACGGCGAGTTATGCGATGGCAACGGCGTGTGTCTGGCCCACGGCAGCCTGACCATCTTCCAGCCCGCCTCGCTCGACGCCATTACCAGCGACGACATGGCCCCATGAGTACCCCATGAACGACACCCTGCTAGTGACCGGATCGAGCCGCGGCATCGGCCGCGCCATTGCCCTGCGTCTGGCGCGCGATGGCTACGATGTGGTGCTGCATTGCCGCCAGCGACGCGATGCCGCCGACGGCGTGGCACGCGAGATTCGCGAGTTGGGGCGCAGCGCCCGCGTGCTGTGCTTCGATGTCGCCGACCGCGAGGCCGCGCGCCACGCCATCGAGGCCGACATCGACGCGCATGGCGCCTATTACGGCGTGATCTGCAATGCCGGCATTGCCGCCGATGGCGCGTTTCCCGCACTCACCGATGACGATTGGGATAGCGTCATGCGCACCAATCTCGATGGCTTCTACAACGTGGTCAAGCCATTGACGATGCCGATGATTCGCCGCCGCGCGGCGGGCCGCATCGTGGTGATGTCATCGACATCCGGGCAGATAGGCAATCGTGGGCAGGTCAATTACAGCGCCGCCAAGGCTGGCCTGATCGGCGCGGTCAAGGCGCTCGCGGTGGAGTTGGCCAAACGCCGGATCACCGTCAACTGTGTCGCACCGGGGTTGATCGATACCGATATGACCGCCGACCGCCTCGGCCAGGAAGCCGTGAAGATGATCCCCATGCAGCGCACCGGAACCAGCGACGAGGTCGCCGCCGCGGTGAGTTTTCTGTGCTCGAAGGATGCCAGCTACATCACCCGGCAGGTGATCGCCGTGAATGGCGGAATCTGCTGAGGCTATCGCTGTCTTTATTCGCAAGCTACGTGCCGTGCCCGACCGCCTCCATCAGTCGCATGGCGCGATAGCGTTCTTTTTCGATCTTACGCCGCGCCTGGACACCACATGAAATATCTCGTCTGCGGTCTGCTGCTGCTTCTGGCACCGATCGCCAATGCGTTCACGCTCGATGAATGGCAAGCCCAGCAGGCTCGTACATCGGCCTTTCTGGGCCATATCGAACAGAGCCGCTGGCTGGCGGCACAGGAGCTTCGCGTCCATACCAATGGTCGGCTGATGTTCGTACCCGATCAGTCGATGATCTGGCAGTGGCTCAGCCCGTTGCGAGCCACGCTCGGCATCGATGCCGCCGGACGCTTCTTTCATCTGGCACCCAAGGCCCAGATTACCTTCGACCCGCTGGCCACCAAAGATGGATTGCCGGGAGCCCAGCAGGTTTCACGAGTATTGCTGGCGGCGCTGCATGGCGATATCGGCACGCTGCGCGAGGACTATTACTTGCTGCTCGATGGCGATGCCGAACAGTGGCGCCTGGTACTGCTACCCAGGCAGGCCGGCCGCGACATCGCCAAGTTGGTGACCCTGCGAGGCGGGCATCGCATCGACACCCTCAGTGCGAGTTCTTCTTCCGGCAACGCGTTGAACATCCGGCTATTCGAGCGGACCCCGCTGGTCGATGAAGACGCCGCCAGGCACTTCCAGGACAGCCTGGCGACTTCCTCCCCTGCCGCCAGCGGTGATTGACGCCGATCCGGTCGCGATCCGCTAAGTTTTTTTTGCAATCGGCCGATAGCCAATAAGCGACAGGCTACCTGGTCGCTTCCTGCCGATTTGGAGAACCGCGTGAGAACACCGATCGTTTTCGTGGTGCTGGCTACGCTGGCATTGGCCGCACTCGGCATCGCGGCCAGCGATCTCGGCTGGCCGATACCCGTCGCCATGCTGGTACCACTGAGCTTTTATGCCCTGGCACTAACCGCCGGCATGGGATTATTGATTCTGCTGATCGTCCTGGTTAACACGCAGGGGACGCAACAGCGTGCCCTGTTGGCGAGCCTCGACGCCCAGCGGCGCGAACAGCGCAGCATGGAAGTCGCGCAGTTGATGGAGCGCTTCGTGAATCAGGCCGAGCGGCTGCTCGACAAGGAGAGCCTGGATCCCAACAAGCGCAGCGTACAGCGTTGCCTGGCGATCGATGCGCTGCGCGGTAACACCGGGCGCGGCGACCCGAACTATCAGCGTCTGGGGCAACTGTTCGAGTGGCTGGCCATCGAGGCCGACGACGCCAAGGGCGACGGCCCGCGACTGCGGTTGATCGAACCCGTGCTGCGCCAGTATGCGGAAGTCGCCGACCAGTTGTGCCATGTCGGCGAAGCGAATGAAGAGCGGCTGAAAGCCTTCTTGCGCTATCAGCCGCAGCCATCGCGGGCTAGTGAGAACGACGATTAGCGATCTTTCACTACCGCGGTCACGGTAATCTCCACCTTCAACTCAGCGGCGGGCATCGGTGCGGTAACGCAGGTTCGCGCCGGCGCATGCCCCTGCGGTACCCAGGCATCCCAGACCGCGTTCATGGCGGCGAAATCCTCGCCCTCTTTCAGATAGAGCGTCGCCGAGAGCAGGTGCTCGCGATCGGAGCCGATCTCTTCGAGCAATCCATCGACACGCGCCAGCATGCTCTGAGTCTGCTCGGTGATATCGCCGTGACGGGCTTCGGGACCGCTCACCTGGCCACACAGGTAGGCAACGCCATTGTGGATGACGGCGCGGCTCATGCGAGTCTGGGTGTCGTGACGCATTAGGGTCATGCTATTTCCTCGTTGAGTGATGAATCAGCGCAGCAGAAGTAACGGGATGTCGGCGCTGCGCAACATGGCGGTCGTGATGCTGCCGACCAGCAAATGGCGAATGCGCGTGTGGCCATAGGCGCCCATGACCAGCAGGTCGATGTCATGCTCGTGTTGGTAGATGTGCAGCGCCGCCTCCACCTCACCGGTGCGAATCGCTCCATGCGCTTCTATACCGGCATTGTTGAGCGTATCCAGGGCCCAGTCGCATTGGGTTCGCAGGCTGGAGTCGTCGGCGCCGATCATGACCACGTGACAACCGATGCCCTTGAACAGCGGGCTCTCGGCAATCATCTCGATGCCCTTGCGGGTGGTCTTGCTGCCATCGAAGGCAATCATCACCCGCTTCGGGGTGCGAAAGGTGTCCGGCACCATCAGGATCGGCCGGTGCATGGCACGCACCACTCGCTCCAGCTTGGAACCGATATGCTCGCTGGCCAGATGCGCCGACTCGCCACGCTTGCCGAGCACCAGCAGCCGCATTTCACTCTCCAGCTCGGATAGCGTCTCGACCAGTTCACCGTTGCGCTGGCGAGTATGCGGCTCTGCGATGCCATCTTCGACGGCGCGTCCTCGCGCCGCCTCGAGCATCACTCGGCTCTGCTCCTGGGCGAGCTTGGCACGGCGCTCGTCGAGCGTCGCCAGTTCCTCGAGCAGATGCTCACGGCTGCCGAGCCCGATATTGCCCGACAGATTGCCCTCGTCCGGTGGCAGGTGATTGTCCAGCACGTGTAGAAACGTCAGCGGCGCCTCGAGCCGCTGGCTGGCCCAGGCGGCATAATCGCAGACCGCCATGGCGTAGCCAGAGGCATCGATGCAGGCCATTACATGCTCGCTCATATCCACATCCCTTTGGTTGTCGCTACCCATCGTTCTAACCCATCCTGGCGGCAATGAATAGCGTTGTTCGGCGTCATGAACAAAGCCCTCAATGGCCGCTCATCAGTTTCTCGACGGCATCGGGCCTGTCGTAAACCGCAAAGCGGTCGACCATGGTCGCGCTGGCATCAACGAGGCCGACGATCTCGACCTCGGTGCCCTCGCGGCGGAACTTGATTACCACCTTATCCAGCGCGCCGACGGCGGTAATATCCCAGAAGTGCGCGCGCGACAAGTCGATGCGCACGCGCTCGACGGTTTCCTTGAAATCGAAGGCATCGATGAAGCGATCCGCCGAAGTGAAGAAGACCTGCCCCACCACCCGATACTCACGGGTGCGGCCGTCTTCGCTCATCGCGTTGCCGATATGCAGCACCCGACCGACCTTGTTGGCGAAGAACAGCGACGCTAACAACACGCCGACGAATACGCCGATCGCCAGGTTGTGCGTCGCGACCACGACCGCCACGGTGGCGAGCATGACGATGCTGCTGCTCGTTGGGTGCTTTTTGAGATCGCGCAGCGATTCCCAGCTGAACGTACCGATGGAGACCATGATCATCACCGCGACCAGCGCGGCCATGGGGATCTGCGAGACCCAATCGCTCAGAAACACCACCATGATCAGCAGCACGACGCCGGCGACCAGCGTCGACAGCCGGGTGCGCCCGCCGGATTTCACGTTGATGACCGACTGGCCGATCATCGCGCAACCAGCCATGCCGCCGAACAGGCCGGAGCCGATATTGGCGATCCCCTGGCCCCGGCATTCGCGGTTCTTGTCGCTCGGCGTGTCGGTCAGCTCATCGACGATGGCCGCAGTCATCATCGACTCGAGCAGGCCGACCACGCACAGCATCAGCGCATAGGGGAAGATGATTTTCAGCGTTTCCAGGCTCAACGGTACATCCGGCCACAAAAATACCGGCAGCGTATCGGGCAATTCGCCCATGTCGCCGACGGTGCGGACATCCACCCCCGAGACCAGATAGACCACGGTCAGCACGACGATGCAGACCAGCGGCGACGGCACCGACTTGCCGATTCGCGGCAGCAGCGGAAACAGATAGATGATGGCTAGCCCCGCCGCGGTCATCGCATACACATGCCAGGTGACGCCGGTCAGCTCGGGCAGTTGGGCCATGAAGATCAGGATCGCCAGCGCGTTGACGAAGCCGGTGACCACCGAACGCGATACGAAGCGCATCAGCTCGCCCAGACGCAGGTAGCCGGCGACGATCTGCAATACCCCGGTGAGTAGCGTCGTGGCGAGCAAATATTCGAGGCCATGATCGCGAACCAGCGTGACCATCAATAGCGCCGTAGCGCCGGTGGCCGCCGAGATCATCCCCGGCCGCCCGCCGGCAAAGGCGATCGTCACAGCGATGCAGAACGAGGCATAAAGGCCGACCTTGGGATCGACGCCGGCGATGATCGAAAAGGCGATCGCCTCGGGAATCAGCGCCAGGGCGACAACGGTACCGGCCAGCGAATCGTTTTTGATGTTGGAAAACCAGCTCTGTCGGATGGATCGAATCATTCTCGGTTCCAGTGGGTTATCGAATGCCATCGCCCACGCGATCGCCCAGTGAGGCGCACGATGCAAGACATCTCTCTAGAAGGCAGGCCATGGCACGATCGATCGCCAACTGGCCCGTGACGTCGCCGAATCAACGGCAAGGTATCGGTAGAACGACAGGATGACGATGAGCGAAGCACGGCAAGCCAGGCTCACGACACCGGCACGTGCGGAGCACGCGGGGAAGGGGGCTCCGCTAGGGTGGACTGCAGGCAGCGATAGACATGGAATACTCGGTTCCGATCAACGGGATGGCAGCGTATTTGCGAGCCGCGGAGTCTAGCAGCTCCGCGCACCCTTTTCACCCACAGCGACGCCGCGCCGTGCGATGTTACGCCGGCTTCGCTCGACCTGCAGATCGATCAACCCCTTGGCCAGCAGCGTACCCAGCACCAGCGCGCCGCCAACGAAGGCCAACATCGAGGGGCGCTCGCCGAGCACCCACCATACCCATAGCGTGCCGGTCACGGTTTCCAGCAGCATCAGCAGGCCGACCTCGGCGGCGGGCAGAAACAGCGGCCCGCGCTGAATCAGCGTGAAGCCAAGCGGCAGCAATATCAGGCACAGCAGCACCAGCCAGCCGGCCTGGGTTGCATCGGGTAGCCGAATGCCGTCGCCGGTGAGCGAGAACAGGAGTGCCAGAGTCGCTACCAACAGCCCCGAGAGCGCCGGCATCGGACTCATATCGATGCCTGGGCGCGTGCGACATAGCGTGAAATTGCCGGCCAGCGATATCGCCGCCAGCAAGGCGAAGCCATTACCCACCCAGGAACCGGGCCCAGCATCGTCGAAGACGATCAGCGAGGTACCGACCAGACATAGCCCGATGGCGATCCAGGTCAGCGGCGGCAGCCGTTCATGCAGGAAAAGGCGCGACAGCAACGCGGCGATCAGCGGCGCGCCGGCGAGAATCATCAGCACGTTGCCACCCTTGGTGTACTGATTACCGAGTACGAAACCGAGAATCGAGCAGGTGAACAGCAATGCCACTCCCACGCCGGTGCCGCCACAGCGACGGAACGCCTCGACACTGTGGCGACCGTTACGCAGCAGGACAATGGCCAGGAACCCCAGCGCGACGAGCAGCCCGCGCCAAAACAGCACCTGGCTGTCGGGCATGCCGATCAGCTTGATCAGCAGCGCATCGGGGGAGATGATCAGCGGACCCGCCGCGGTCATCAGCAGGCCCTTCTGACGCAGGGAGAGTGAAGAAGAGGACACAGTCTGGCTCTCTATCGGCTGTCCGGTCGGTCAATCAGACTGACCGGATTCAGCCACACAGGCAAGCTTCTAACCCAGATCGGTGCCATCGCCGCCCTGCTCGTTGCGTTTCGACCAACTCTCACCATCGTCGCTTTCTCGCGCTGCGTTGGGCTTGCCGATGCGCGGCCCTTTATTCATCGACTTGAACGCTTCCATGATATCCATCGGCAACGGGAAGACGATGGTCGAGGCGTTGCGATTGCTCATGTCGCTCATGGTCTGCAGGTAGCGCAGCTGCAGTGCCGCCGAGTTCTCGGACATCACGTTGGCCGCCTCGACCAGCTTCTTCGAGGCCTGCAACTCGCCCTCGGCATGAATCACCTTAGCGCGCCGCTCACGCTCGGCCTCGGCCTGGCGGGCGATAGCACGGATCATGCTCTCATCGAGATCGACGTGCTTGATCTCGACGTTGGCGACCTTGATGCCCCAGGCCTCCGCCGAGCTGTCGATGATTTCCTGAATGTCGTCGTTGAGCTTGTCGCGCTCGGAGAGCATCTCATCGAGATCGTGCTTGCCGAGTACCGAGCGCAGCGTGGTCTGCGCCAGTTGGCTGGTGGCGGTGACGAAATGCTCGACCTGAATGATCGCCTTCTCGGCATCGACGACACGGAAATAGAGCACCGCGTTGACGCGCACGGTGACGTTGTCCTTGGAGATTACGTCCTGCTCCGGCACGTCCATGGTGATCACACGCAGATCGACCACCTCCATCTTCTGGATCAGCGGGATGATGATCAAAATCCCCGGCCCCTTGACCGCCTGAAAGCGCCCGAGAAAGAACACCACGCCGCGCTTGTACTCCGGCAAGATGCGAATCGAGGCTGCAATCAACAGCAGCACCAACACTACCGGTACCAGGTATGAAATCCACATGCTGCACCTCCTTGAGTCGCGACGCGGCTCGTCGGCCGACATCAACGCATCGCTGGCGGGGAATCGAGCGGTGTCACCTCGACGGTCAATCCGTCGATGGCGACCACCGTGAGTCGCTGGCCCTGGCTCACCGGCAGCACGCTGCGCGCGCTCCAGCGCTCGCCATGCAACCGCACATGGCCATTGCCGATGAAATCGTGCAGCGCGATCGCCGTCGCGCCGATCATCTCCTCCTGGCCGGTACGCGGACGGCGTTTGCGCAGCTTCATGAAGCGCATCACCACCCACAGCATGAGGCCGGAGGCCACCAGAGCCACGCCGCCAATCAGCGGCAGCGATACGGCGAGTTGGCTGTCGTCCATCAGAATCACCGAGCCGAAAACGAAAGCGACGATGCCGCCGAGGCCGAGAACACCGAAGCTCGGCATCAACGCCTCGCCGACGATCAAGCCCAGCCCCAACAGTATCAGCGCCAGGCCGGCGTAGTTGATCGGCAATACCTGAAAGGCGTACAGCGCCAGCAGCAGGCAGATGGCACCGACCACACCGGGGACCACGGCGCCCGGGCTGATCAGCTCGAAAACCAGGCCATAGAAGCCGACGATCATCAGCAGATAGGCCACGTTGGGATGGGTGATGATCGACAACAACTCGGTACGCCAATCGGGATCGATGCGCTCGATGGCGAGGCCGGCGGTGGCCAATTGGCGCGGGCCATCGGACATGACCACCGTGCGGCCATCGATCTGGGCCAGCAGATCGTCGATATCGCTCGCGATCACCTCGATCACATTGCGCTCGAGCGCCTCGCGGGCGGTGAGATTGACTGCCTCGCGCACCGCGCGCTCGGCCCACTCGGCGTTGCGGCCGTGACGCTCGGCCAGGCTGCGAATGGTGGCAACCGCATCCTCGAGCACCTTGCGCTGCATGGCGGTCTCGCCGCGCCGAGGGCTATTCTCGGCGTTCTCACTGGCGTCGTCATCCGCGTTGCCGCCGGGATCGCTGCCGTCGCCACCGATCCGCACCGGTGTCGCCGAGCCCAGGTGCGTCGATGGCGCCATCGCCGCCACGTGGCTGGCATACAGTAGATAGGTGCCGGCACTGGCGGCACGCGCCCCATCCGGCGCGACATACACCACCACCGGCACCTCGGCCGAGAGCATCGCCTGGATCATGTCGCGCATCGAGGCATCCAGCCCACCTGGGGTATCTAGCCGCAGAATCAGCAAGCCGGCACCAGCCTCCTCCGCCGTCTCCAGTCCGCGCTGGAAGTAGTCGCTGGTGGCCGGGCCGATGCCGCCATCGATCGTCAATACCAGCGCCTGACCCGAGCCTTCGTGGGCGGTTTCGCTCTGAGCCATCGCCAACACCGCAAGCCCCAGGGCCAGCAGCAGACTGAGCAAGGATAGCGCCAGACGCAGCAAGCGAGGCCGGGACATCGGCATGGCCACCTCCGATCGGCAGGGAGCTTTCGTTACTGTAGTCGATGATGGCTATTGACTCCTCATGGGGCGAACAGACTGCTCATGAAGGCCCCTATATGCTGAGCGCCGATGACGCAGGCCAGCGTCTTCGATTCGTGTTTGAATAAAGAGCGACAGGAAACAAGCGCGGTTCACCGCGCTGAACGCTCTATATCATGAAAGAAGGAGGATATTCGTGCGCCGATTCATCGTTGCCGCGTTGCTGATGCTGGGTTCGGCCCAGGCGCTGGCCCATGGCCATCTTCAAAGCAGCACACCTGCCGAAGGGAGCGTAATCGAAACCGCACCCGAAACACTCACTCTGGACTTCAGCGAAGCGCTCGAAACCGCACTGAGCGATGTCACGCTGACCGATGCCCAAGGCAAGACGATCGCTATCGGCGAGCTCGCTGCCGAGGACGACGATGCCTCCATCGTCAATCTCGAGCTGCCCGAATTGGCACCCGGCACGTATCGGGTCACCTGGCAGGTAACCTCGATCGATACCCATCGCAGCGAGGGCGAATTCACCTTTCAGGTAGCCGGCGACGATTGAGCGACTTGCCGATCGTCGACATGACGTGGCTGGCGGCGGTACGCAGTTGCCATGTCGCCGGTCTCGGTGTGGGGCTTGGCAGCGCGCTACTCACGCATTGGCGATATGCCGCCGACGCCCCCGCGTGGCGCCGCGATCTCGAGCGGCTCACTCATGCCGGTCTGTGCATCAGCCTGCTGAGTCTGTTGCTGTGGTGGCCACTGCTGACCCGCAGCATGACAGGCGCGGACTCGCTCGCCGATGCGCTTCCCGATCTGAGCGTCGTGCTGTTGCAAACGCATGTCGGCGCCACGCTATCCTGGCGCTTCGCCCTGCTCGTTCTGGCCTGGTTGCTGTGGTGGCTGATGACGTGCCGTTGGCAACGTTCGGCACTGGGCCTGATCGCCGTGGGTCTGATGGCGCTCGTCGCATCGATGACGCCGCTGCTTGGCCACGGTGCGGCGGTGCCGTGGCCCACCCGCACGGCAATGATGCTGCACGTGCTTGCCGGGCTGCTATGGTTGGGTTGTCTGCCCGGGCTGCTGGCGGCGTACCGACGGTGTCGAGGCGATCTACGACCGTTGCTGCTGCGTTTCTCGACGTTCGCCACCGCCTGCGTTGTACTGCTCGCCGCCGCTGGGCTATTGCAGAGTCTAGTGTTGATCGGTGACTGGTCGGCGCTGTTCGGTAGCACATATGGTCATTTGGTCATACTCAAGGCCGGGGCCTTTGTCGCCCTGCTAGGCATCGGCGCACTCAATCGCTGGCTGTGGACGCCGCGCAGCGATGCCGGCGCGCCTCAAAGCCTGGGCATCTCACTGGCTATCGAGATCGCCGTCGGCATGAGTGTTCTCGTGGTGGCCGCGCTGGTCGTCGGGCAGCCACCGCCGGGGCATTGGGAATATTGAAAAACGGCCACTCTCGATTCGACGGTATCGACCTTATGACGTCTCCCCAATTCGGCACTGGCCACACGCATCGAACGGACCGGCAACTCGCCGGGCTGCGTCAGGCATTGAACGAAGCAGGCGTCGATGTCGTTTCGCTGCAACCCATGGCCGATACCGGTCTGGCGCACGATCACGTCTGGCTGCATCGCCGCGACGGCGACGACTGGGTCGCGCGGCTGCCCAAGCAGAGCCAGATGGACCTTGGCGTGGCCGATAACCTGACCTATCAAGCGGCCTGCTTTCAGCGCGCCGCGCAAGGTGGTCACGCCCCCACGCTGCACACTGTGCTGCCACCCAGCGAATCCCTGCCACGTGGCGGCTTGCTGGTATCGGCCATCGAGGGCCGTGCGGCGCGGCTGCCCGACGACCTGCCGGCCATCGCCCGGGCGCTGGCCAGTTTTCATGCGCTGGCATTACCGTCCGCTGCGCAGCGTCCGCCCCTGCACGCCCCCGAGCATCCCTGGCAAGCGCTGCTCACCGAGATCGAGGCCCAGGCCGCTTATCTGCCGCAGGCACGACTCGATGCCGCGACGGCCCAGCGGATAACGGATGAGATCGAGTGCCTGCATGCCGCGCTCGATGAGCGCCGAAGCGATGCCAAGACACTGATCAGCTTCGATGCCCATCCCGGCAATTTCCTGATTACCGCGCAGGGCGAAGCTATCCTCGTCGATCTGGAGAAATGCCGCTACGGCATCCCCGGCATGGATCTCGCTCACGCCAGCCTGTACACCTCGACCACCTGGGATCCAGCGAGCCATGCCGTACTTGGCACCGCTGACATTCGCCGCTTCACCGCCTGTTGGATCGATGCCATGCGCGATGCGCGGCGCTTCGATCTCATCGACACCGCCTCGCTGCTGGAGGCTCGCCGCGGTATGTGGCTGTGGTCGCTGACCTGGTGTGCCAAGTGGCGCGTCCTGCATACCGCGCAGCGAGACGCGCAGGCCAGTGGCGAGGATTGGTCCGCCTCGCTCAGCGAGGACGCGTTGATTGCTCACGTCGCCGAACGAGTCGATCATTACCTGTCGCCATCCAGCGTTGTGCGGGTACTCGAGGAACGCGCGCATCTTGCACGGCATTTTCCGCGTATGGATAGGTAGCCACTTCCCTTCCGAACCCGCTGTCAGGAGTTACGCCGCATGATCCCAACGCCTCGCCGGAACCGTATTGCCACGCCGCTGCTGGCCACCGTGCTGCTCACCGCCACGCTGCCGAGCCAGGCCTATCAACTCGACGACTGGGCGTCGGTCGTCGACGAAGCCAAGGGCCAGACGGTCTACTGGAATGCCTGGGGCGGCGATCCGCGCACCAACGCCTACATCGATTGGGTCGGCGAGCGCATGCAATCGCGCCATGACATCGAGCTCGTGCACGTGAAGCTCGGCGACACCGCCGAAGCGGTTTCCCGGGTGGTGGCCGAAAAGGCTGCCGGCAATCTCGACGCAGGGGCCGTCGACCTGATCTGGATCAACGGCGAAAACTTCGCGGCGATGAAGGACAATGGCCTGCTCTATGGCCCCTGGGCCGAACGATTGCCGAATTTCTCGCTGACCGCCCCCGACGCCAACCCCGAGGTACGCAACGATTTCACCGTACCGGTGGAGGGCTATGAGGCGCCCTGGGGCAAGGCACAGATCACCTTCTATTACGACAGCGCACGCGTCGAATCGCCGCCCCGCAGCATCGAGGAACTGCTCGCCTGGGCCAAGGAGAACCCCGGTCGCTTCACCTATCCGCTGGTTCCCGACTTTCTCGGCAGCACCTTCCTGAAGCAGGCGCTATTGAGCCTCGTCGACGATCCCGCACCGCTCTACGAGCCGGTCGACGAGGCGGATTTCGCGGCCGTCACCGCGCCGCTATGGGAGTATCTCGATGCCTTGCACCCGCACCTGTGGCGCAGCGGCGAGAGCTTTCCGAATAGCGGCCCGGAGATGCGTCAGCTGATGGGCGATGGCCAACTCAGCCTGGCCTTTACCTTTTCGCCGCTGGGCCCCGCCGCCTGGATGGCCGACTACCAATTGCCCCCGACCACACGCAGTTACGTGCTCGACGATGGCACGCTGGGCAACGTGCATTTCCTGGCCATCCCGTTCAACGCCAGCCACAAGGCCGGCGCGCTGGTGGTGGCCAATTTCCTGCTCTCCCCCAAGGCCCAGGCTCGTAAACAGGATCTCGATATCTGGGGCGACGCCACCGTACTGGCGATGGATAGGCTGAGCGAAAAGCAACGTAAAGCCTTCGATTCGATCGACAACAATCCCGCGGCGCTGCCGCCCGAGGCTCTGGGCCGCACGCTCGCCGAGCCGCACCCAAGCTGGATGGAGCGCCTGGAAGACGCCTGGCTCGAGCGCTACGGAGCGCGCTAGTGGTGTCAGGATATGCGCTGGGCGTACGTCTGGCACCGTGGCTGGCGATCGCTCTGCTGAGCCTGCCGGTGGCCGGCGGCCTGGCCGGGGTCATCGCCCCGGCCTTCGGCTGGCTGCCGGCGCTGGGCGGCGACACGTTGACCCTGACGCACTGGCAACGGCTCTGGCAGATGCCGGGACTCACGCGCATGGTCCAGTTGAGCTACGTCACCGGGCTTGCCAGCGCGGGACTGTCACTGGCTATCGTGGTGCTGTTTCTCGGCGCTTTCATGCAGTCGCGGCTATTCACCGCGATGCGCCGGCTGCTCTCGCCGCTACTTGCGGTGCCGCATGCCGCGGCGGCCATCGGTTTGGCCTTTCTGCTCGCCCCCTCGGGGTTGCTCAGCCGCGCCCTGTCGCCGTGGCTGACTGGCTGGCAATACCCGCCCGACATCCTGTTTCCCGGCGACCCGCATGGGCTTTCGCTGATCGCCGGTCTGGTCATCAAGGAAGTGCCTTTCCTGCTACTGATGAGCCTGGCCGCGCTGCCTCAATGCCAAGCCAGCGAGCGGCTTCGCGTAGCGCGCGCACTCGGCTACGGCCCGCTATCGGCGTTTCTCAAGGCCGTGCTGCCGGGGCTCTATCCGCTATTGCGTCTGCCGGTCTATGCGGTGATCGCCTTCGCCTCGTCGACCGTCGACGTGGCATTGATTCTCGGCCCGACCACGCCACCACCGCTCGCGGTGGCGGTGCTGCGCTGGCTCAACGACCCGGACCTGACGATGCGCTTCGTCGCCTCGGCCGGTGCTCTGCTGCAACTCGCGGTCACCCTGGCGGCGCTGATCAGCTGGTGGCTGTTCGAAACGGCGCTGCGCCGGCTGAGCCATGCCTGGCTACAGGGCGGTCGACGCCACCATGGCGATGCCTGGCTGGGCGCTATCGCGCTCGGTGCCATTGGTCTTTCGCTGTTGCTGATACTCGCCAGCCTGCTCGGATTGATTTTGTGGTCGTTGGCGGCCTACTGGCCGTTTCCCCAGACGATTCCCCAACCGCTGACGCTGCGCAACTGGATGGATGCCGCCGCCGGCCTGACCGATCCGCTGACGCAGGCCGCGCTCATCGGCATCGCCGCCACGCTATTGTCGCTGGTGCTGGTAGTCGGCGCGCTGGAAGCCGAAACGCTCCACGAACGCCCCACCCGCCCCTGGGCGCAGCTGATTCTCTATTTGCCGCTGCTGGTGCCGCCGGTGGCTTTTCTGTTCGGGCTGGTGATGATGCAGGTCCAGCTCGGTATCGGGCCGGGACTGACGGTGGTCATCCTCGGCCATGCGATATTCGTGCTGCCTTACGTCTTCCTGTCGCTGGCGGAGAGCTACCGCCGCCTGGACCCGCGCTGGGCGCAGCTTGCGCGCTGTCTTGGCGCCAGTCCGGCACGGGTTTTCTGGCGGGTGCGCCTGCCACTGCTCGGCGCGGCACTGCTGACTGCGGCGGCGGTGGGCTTCGCGGTGAGCATCGGGCAGTATCTACCGACCCTGCTGTTGGGCGCGGGTCGTGTCACGACCATCACCACCGAGGCGGTGAGCCTGGCCAGCGGCGGCGACCGCCGTCTGACCGCCGTTTACGCACTGCTGCAACTAGCGCTGCCCGCCGTGGGCTTCGCTCTGGCGCTCGGCCTGCCACGCCTGCTGTTCCGCCGCCGCAGCGGCCTTTTGACACCGGCTTGAATGCGGCATCGACGACACTCACCAGGAGCGCCATGCACACGCTGACATTGCAGGACATCCACATCGCTCTCAGCGATGCGCCGCTGCTCGATCTCGATACCACCATCGAACCGGGAGAAATAGTGACCGTGATGGGGCCGTCCGGGGTCGGCAAATCGACACTGCTGGCTTATATCGCCGGCTTCCTGTCGCCGGCATTCAAGGCGCATGGCCAGGTTTGGCTGGGGCAGCGCGAACTCACCGGGCTACCCGCCGAGGCACGCCGCGTGGGCTTGCTGTTTCAGGATCCACTGCTGTTTCCGCATTTCAACGTCGGCGGCAATCTGGCCTTCGGCATGAGCGCCGGCGGCTCGCGTCGCCAACGACGTCAGCGCATCGCGGCGGCGCTCGCCGATGTCGGCCTGGCGGGCTATGCCAGCCGCGACCCCGCCACACTATCCGGCGGTCAGAAGGCGCGCGTAGCACTGCTGCGCGTGCTGCTTTCAGAGCCCGGGGCGATGCTGCTCGATGAGCCATTTTCCAAGCTCGACGCGGCGCTGCGCAGCGACATGCGTGCGCTGGTATTCGCGCGCGTGCGCGAACGGGGGCTACCCACGCTGATGGTCACCCATGACGCCGCCGATGCCGAGGCGGCCGGCGGTCGCGTCATCGAATTGGCCGATGGCGCTTCACGATGAATGCCGCGCCATGAACGAACCGCGCCTGAGCATTGTCATTCCGACGCTCGATGAAGCCGGGGAAATCGATGCACGACTCGCGGCATTGCAGCCGCTACGCGAACGTGGCTGTGAGATCGTCGTCGCCGATGGCGGCAGCCGCGACGCCACGGTAGCGCTCGCCGCGCGTCACGCCGACCGTGTGATTGCCAGCCCCACGGGGCGCGCCATGCAGATGAATGCCGGAGCCCGTGTCGCTTGCGGCCAGTGGCTGCTCTTTCTGCATGCCGATACCTGCCTGCCGCCGCGCGCCGACCGATTGATCGCCGCTGCGTTGTCGGGGCGCCACCGCTGGGGACGCTTCGACATCCGCCTGGCGGGCCGGCCCTGGCCACTGCGCATGATCGCCTTGGGCATGAATCTGCGCTCACGACTGACCGGCATCGCCACCGGGGACCAGGCGCTATTCATGACCCGCGAGGTTTTCGAGAAGCTCAACGGCTTTCCCGAGCAACCGCTGATGGAAGACATCGAGATGTCGAAACGGCTCAAGCGTGTGTCGCCGCCGGCCTGCCTGCATGACAGAGTCGTCAGCTCGGGACGGCGCTGGGAGCGCCAGGGCGTCTGGCGCACCATCTGGCAAATGTGGCGGCTGCGTTTTCGCTACTGGCGTGGCGTCGATAGCCAGCGGCTGGCCAATGAGTATCGCGATGTCCGTTGAGTTCGATTTTCCCCTGGCGATTCTCGCCAAGGCGCCGCTGCCCGGCCGGGTCAAGACGCGCCTGATTCCGCGCCTCGGGGCTGCTGGCGCGGCCGCGCTGCATGAGGCCCTGCTCTGGCAGACACTGGAAACCGCCGTGACGGCAACCGCGCCGGCCTCGATTACCTTGTGGACGGCACTCGAGCATCGACACAGCTTCTTCCGAGAGTGCCGCTCGCACTTCGGGATACGCCTACGGTCTCAGCCGAGGGGCGATCTCGGCGTGCGCATGCATGCCGCACTGGCCGCCATGCCAAGGCCAGGCCTGCTCATCGGCAGCGATTGCGCCGTGCTCGATGCGGCGCTGTTGCAGCGCTGCCAGGCCGCACTGGCAGTGGCGCACTGTGTGCTGCTGCCAGCGGAGGATGGCGGCTACGCACTGGTGGGAATGCAGCGAGCCGATAGGCGATTGTTCGCCGACATCGATTGGGGCAGCGAGCGGGTCATGGCGCAGACCCGCTCACGCATCGCGACGTTGGGCTGGACTTGCGCGTGCCCGGCAACGGTCTGGGACATCGATCGCCCGGAAGATCTCGACCGCCTGGCAACGCTACCCAACGCCGCGCACTGGCAAGCCCTGATCGATGCCAGCAAACGCTGATGCCAGTGCCCGGTGTCACGCCGGAGGCGTGAAGGGATAACCCAGCCGCCGCGCCGCGCCGGCGGTTTCCGTCCGGATGATATCCATCTCGGCGGGGGTGAAGCCCGGCTCGTAGTATGTGGGAAAGTGAATGCCGCTGGCGGCATCCTCCACGAATGCAGCGTCCGCGGGCAAGCCGCAATGCTCGAGAATGCGCTGCAGATATTCACGGGGCGCCTGACACAGATCCTCGAAGCGCACGATGAGCGCGGCCTCTTTCAGGTCCGGGTCGGCTTCCAGCCGATCCAGGATATGGTTATGGATCAGCGCCCAGTAACGCGCCCAGCCAAGCACGTCGTCGCCACGCTCCCAGCAGGCCTGAACGTCGGCAACGGCTTCGTCGTCATCCAGGTTGATGGCACGGCGATCGAGTCCGAACTCGAAGTGACCGACGCGCTGCATGTGCGTCAGCGCCTCGGGGTGATCGCGCTCGCCGGCGAGAAACAGGCGGTGTTGCTTCATCAGCGATGCGATGTGCCACACCGGGTCGCGCACCGGGATGACGAAGCGAGCGTCATCGAAGATCTGCCGCAGATAGCCCAGCCTCGAGACGTTGTAATTGCCCTTGGCGATATAGCGGGACGCCTTGCGCACCGCAAGCAGCTTGCGAATGTGCTCGCGATAGAAGCGTTCGAATGGCGGGTTGCTGGTATCGCGGGTCAACACCGAGCTGCGCGTCGTATCGTGAATGTCCGGGAAGTAAGCCATCCACAGCACTTCCTCGAACGCTTCGGGGCTTTCCGAAGTCACCTTGATGCCGTCGGCGTGGGTACGCTCGGCGGCCTGCTCGGTGCGTTGCGGTACCTTGTCCAGCCAGCGGTTCCACAGGTAAGGCGTGAAAACCAGCGGGTAATCCCGGTAGCGATGGCTGGCGACATCCGGGTGCGAAGCCAGAATCTCCAGCAATTTGGTGCTGCCGGAGCGTGCGAGTCCCGCCACGTAAATCGGCCGCTCGACATCGATATCCTCGATGGCGTCGGCAGCGATCCTGGTCTCGAAATTGCCAAGCCGCTTCCATAGGCCGGGGTTTCTGGCAACGAAGCCGCCGAGCGTGTTGACCCAGCCGGTCACCTTGAAGCCCGCGGTATTGGGTTGAGCGCTGGACGTCATCGCCAATCTCCTATTTGATTCGAGAGAACCGATGAATGAGCAACGAGGTGATCACCAGCACCGGAAAGAACACGAACAGCCAGGAATGCATCCAGTTCGGGCCGATCTCGAGATAGTGCTTCTCGGGCAACTCGACTCTGATCTGGCTCGCGGGGCCGTCGTTGGGTAGATAACCGACCGGATTGCCAATCAGCCAGTTCCACCACTGCCGCTCATGAACGACCGATACCGGTGCGACCCACTCGAGATCGGCCGTGACTTCGTCGCCCGGCCCGAGTACCTGGACGTGCGGCACACCACCGGGTTCGGAGGGTGCCACCCAACGTGCCGATGCCGATTCCGGCTGAGTGGCGATCGCTGGCGTCTGGCCGGCTGGTGGATAGCCATGCCCATAGGTCGTCTCCATCCAGATCAGCAGGCATAGCACCGGCAACGATGCGAGCACCGTGCCAGGGAGCACCAAGCCGATATGGCGAAACGAGGTCTTGAACTGATCGCCGATCAGCGAGCCGGCCTCCGAGAACTCGCCATCGAAGTCATTCAGCCGGCGCCGCGCATCGGCCGCCTTCTGCTTGGCGATGCCGATGCGCTTCTGCGGCGTCAGGAAATAATAAAGCAGCATCGATACGACGGCGCCGATCAGCGCCCAGACCACCAGCCTCGCGATCGGCGGCAGCACGATCGCGAAGGCGGCGTCCATTCCATCGAACAGCGGGGCTGGAAGGTCCAGCAGGCCATAGCTCATCGTGAACTCGCGTCGGAGTGCTTCGCCTTCTCATGCTCGGTTTTTTCATCCCCGGGCACGGACGTATCGCGCGGCGCCTGTGTACTGTCGTAGGGAGCCGTTTCACGCTCGGTCGTTTCTTGCGTCGTCGTGTTTGGGGTCGTCGTCTCGCTGATGGGCCGATGCTGCGCCGTTTGCTGCGACTCTGCCTCGGCCTTTTTGGCCTCGCGCTTACGACGCATCATACGGCGGAATGGCCATAGAAGAACGAAGAGCAGTGCAGCGCCCACTGCGGCGACCAGCCCCCACAATGCGCCAAGCAGGCTAAGCCCCGCGCCGGGGCCAATGTAGGCCAAGGCTGGCGATGAGACGGTGAAAAGCAGTAGCGATACGATGACTAAACGAGTCATATGGGTCATGTTGCCTCCTACCGATCGGGATTGCGGTTGGGATTGCTATCAGGATTAAGAGTGGAACGAAATTCCGGTTCCAAGCTCGCCGGGTCGATTCTGATACCGGACGATATGATTGGAATGTACTGATCCGAATTACCGCCGCGCACCGGATTGAAATACTCCCACACGATGTCACCTTCTCGTGTGACTTCCAGCATACGGCCGCCATTGGATTCGGTAATCAATGTATTGCCGTTGGGCAAACGCTGTGCCGAAGAACGGATATCGCTGGATAATGGGTGCTCGTCCGTGCCGTGGTATGACCAGGTAATCGCCATGTTCTCCGGATCGAACTGCAACACTCGAGACAGGTTTTTCTCTTCGAAGTTGCCGTAATTATCGAATAACATGATGTCGCCATTGGGCAACAGATCGGCATCGTGCTGCTCGATCCAAGGGCCACGCGTCGCCCAGACGATCTCCTCGCTTTCCGGATCCAGCACAGCGATTGCACTGATGTTTCTGAAGGAAATCAGTAGGTCACCCGGCTCGCCATAGGGAAAGTTCTGCGCCTTCTCGGCGGTGATGAATTCGATTCCGTTGGCGTGCAGTACATCGCTGACTGCGTGATGGGGAGTGCCTCGAATCAACAAGTCGTCGTACTTGGAACGTGCCACCGCGGGCAACAGCGGAATTTTTTTCAGCTCATCGCCATCCGGTGACAGGATGACCGCGTAGTCTTCGATATAGGGTGGTACGAGGAAGTCCAGGCCCTCGATCGGTTGCGACTGGTAATCGTGGGTCAGCGTCACGATACGACCATCGGGTGCGATTTCCATGTCGTGATGGGAATGCTCCAGATACTTCCAGATGACATTGGATTCGCTGTCCAGCTTGACGATACCGTAACCGTACGGCGAGTCGCCTGCCGCAATGTACTGAGCCAGCATGTCGCCGTTGGGGTATACCCGTGCCTCGCGCATGGTGACCAACTCATCGGGCTGCGGAGTATCGATCGCCGATTCCGTGGTCCAGACCGTGCTGTAGGGGCGACGCCACTCATGCACCACGGTGCCATCCAATGCGACCAATCGTGCCGATGAGTCGTCGGTCGAGGTATACAACGTATAGCCAGGGAAGACTCGCTCGCTGTCATTGATCGTGACGCCACGTTGCTCCGAGCGTGCCGGGTTCCAGAAATTGGTCCGCAGCGGATCGTCGTATGCGGTCTCCTTTTCAAATAGTGCACCCGCCGCGACATAGGCATCGTTCAAAAATTTATAAGGGGGCAGCTTAGCCAATACCAGAATGGCACCGCCAACGAAGGCGATGAAAAGTAGCGCGAGGAAGAATACCAATCCACCGATCTTGTCGGCTTTACTATTCGACATACTTGCGGTCTCTGGCAAAAAGGGATGCGGCCAATATGACTCAACAATAATGAAAGCGTTCACACTGGCTCAAGCGTCGAAAAACAGCGACAACGCTCCTAGCTATCTATAGCTGACAAACATGAACCGGGCGCAGGATTGGCACAGAGATCATGCCTTATGCCCAGCAGAGCCATGTACCGACGGATATCCGAGGTAATCCTTTCCATCCCGAAGGTATCCCCACTCGTACGTCGATAGCGTTATCGCTCACCATGCGCAATAACGACGGCGAGCAACAGGCTGGCTTGGATCGCTGAGGCTACTTCGTTTCACCGGCGGCTTCGTGGGCCACTTCGTTCAATACCCTGGCGAGTTTCTCGGAGGATGGCTTGCAGCCCTGCAGGCCGTGGCGCTCGGCCAGATAGGCGGGATCGTTCCACTCGATGCGGGTGACATCGTCCACCTTGCGTATGACCATTTTCTGCGGCAAATCCAGCGCCACACTGCCCTGGCACTGCATCAGCGGCGTGCCGACCTTGGGATTGCCGAAGATGACGGTCAGCGTGGGCGGCAGTTCGAGCCCGGCATCGACCGCCCCCTGGGTATGGTCGATTACCGTGAACAGCGTCAATCCGCGCTTTTGCAGGGCTTGTCGAAGCAGAGCCTCGACCTCGTTCACGGACTCTTCGGTGGTTATATGTTCGATACCCCAATAGACCGTTTTATTCTTTCCAGACTGCGGCTCGGCCTGGACTGTCACCGAAAAGAGACAGGTCAGCACAAAAGCCATGCTTATCACGCGCAATGTCATGGGACTCTCCTGTTCGATAGATACCGGTGAGTCGCTACCGACGAGACACTCGCAACCTATCTTGCGAATACCGTCGCTAACTCGTCGAGATCGGCAACGGTGATATCCGGCTCACCGCCCCAGGGATCGAAAGGCGCTTCCGCGCTACGCCGTACCCACGCGGCATGCAATCCGGCATGCTTGGCACCGATCACATCGAAGGGATTGGAAGAGACCAGCCAGGTATCGCCGGCGGCGACTTCCAGGCGCGAGCGCAGATGCGCGTAAACCGCCGGATCGGGTTTGAAACGCTTGATCTCCTCGACGCTGACGATGTCATCGAAATGCTGGATGATCCTGGCCTGCTCGAGCAGCCCTGTCACCGCCTGGCGACTACCGTTGGAAAAAGCCACCCGGCGGATGCCCATTTCGGCCATGCGCTCCAGTGCCCCGACCACATCGGAGAACGCCGGCAGCCCCGCATAACTGGCCATCAAGCGATCCTTGTCGGTCTCCGAAAGGTGGGTGGCCATCGCCCGGTCGACATATTCCAGCGCCTCGCGGGTACATTGGGAAAAATCGACATACGCGCCCATCAAGCCACGCCGAAACGTGTACTCGAGCTGCCTGTCGCGCCAGCGTTGGGAAAAAGCCGCCGCCCGATCGCCGACACGATCCTTGAGTTCCTCGACCACACCGTGGGTGTCGATCAGGGTGCCATAGACATCGAAGGCCAGAACCGCTCTCATGGATGAACTCCCTCGTCCGCTGAAAGATTTCACGCTACGGTGGCCCCTTTGTACAAGCTGCGCAAGCACGAAACCCTATTCTGTCAGCGTAGACGATCTACCATGATCGATGCCGGTCACGAGATGTCCTTCGACCATCGCCCATTGGCCGAAGTTTCTCGCCGCGATGTGGCAGCGGGTGAGAGTACGTGTCGACTAGGATGACTATCGGGCACATGAGTAATGCGACTAGGTCTGGCGAGCCAGGATCTTCTCGGCCACCTCTCGCATGTCGTCGCCTTGCAAGTCCGGCTGAATTCCGACCGGATTGAGCACCTTGCCCGGGCGTGCCACGAACGCCGTCCGGCAGCCGGCACTCGCCGCACCGGCGATGTCCCATGCATGTGCCGCGACCATCGTCATCTCGGCCGTGGCGATACCCAGGCGCTCCGCGACCATCCGGTAGGGCTCAGGCGCCGGCTTGTAACGCTTCACTTCCTCCACCGCCATGATGGCGTCGAAGCAGTCCGCCAGACCGGCCGATTCCAGTTGCTGCTTGGCCGTCTCCAGGCTGCCGTTGGTCAGCGCGGTGAGATGCAGGCCGTGATCGCGCAGCGACTGAAGCGCCTGCAACACATCCACATGAGGCGGCAGCGTCTTGAGCCCCGCCACCAGCTCCTTTCGTTGATCGTCGGTCACGTCGATTCCCCGCCGTCGGCCAGTCATGGTCAATGCGCCCTGGGCCAACTCACCGAAGGGTTGGTAGCGGTCGATGACGGTTGCCGTGAGCCAGTTCTCCTCCAGGGTCAGGAACCATTCGACCCGCGTGTGGACGTCACCGAACAGATGTTCGAAGAACGGATCGAGCGCCGCGACGTCGAGCAGCGTCTCGTTCACGTCGAATACGAGGTACCGGGACATGATGCCTCCTCTCCGCTTATGTGGTGTTGGCATGTCTTGGGTAGGGATCACTGGTACATCTAGCCCATACGCCGTGCGACTGCCAACCAGCAATCGTCGTCACTGCGCCGAAGGGAGCGGGCCTGCGATCGGAGGCAAAAACGAGTGGCACTCATGCAAGCGACCGCCTCCAATGACAACAAGAGTGGAGGTACAGCCAATGGGAGAAAAAGCATGGAAGGAACCAACCTCGACCATCGATACCTACGCGTAGACGGCCATCGCATCGCGTAACTCGAACGGGGCGACGGCATAGGCCAGGCTATTGCCAGCCAGCCCGGCCCTGTCGATTCAGCCCACCAGCCGCGTTAGCGCGAAATTGGCGATCGCGGTGTCCTGCACGCCGGTGCCGGTCAGATCGCATACCGTTATGCTGGCATCCGAGACACGCAGGCGCTGGCCCTCGGCGATCGCTCTGCCCAGCTCGTAGACCTTGAAAGGTGGCTTTCCATCGGCCCCGAAGCCGGCCGAACCGCTTGAACCGCTTGAGTCGTGGCTAGCATGCCGAGAAAACGCCTTGAGCTCGCCGTTGTTCTCGCTCTGCGCGCGAGTATCGCAGACGAAGGCGTCGGCGCGGATCATCACCGACTCGTCGAGTTCGCGCTTGTCGGGACTGTCCGAACCCATCGCCGTGACGTGCACGCCCTCGGGTAGATCCTGCGCGGTAAGAATCGGCTCGCGCGCGGGGGTGGTGGTAACGATGATATCGGCCCGCTCGCAAGCAGCCCTGACGCTATCGTGTACGTTGACCGTAAGTCCCAGCGCGCGCATGCGCTCGGCGTAGGTCTCGGCCGATTCGCGCCGCCGCGCCCACACGTCGATGGTGTCGATATCGCGCACCAGTTGCAGCGCGCGCACCTGCAGCTCGGCCTGCTCGCCGGCGCCCAGCACGGCGACACGGCGGCTGTTCTCCCGCGCCAGGTGCTTGGCGGCGATCGCCCCGGCCAGCGCCGTTCGGATAGCGGTGAGGTAGCCCTCGTCGAACAGTACCGCATCGACCAACCCGGTCTTGGCCGAGAACACCATGACCAGGCCATTCAAGCTCGGTAGACCTAATTTAGGATTATCGAAGAAGCCGGGACTGACCTTGATCGCGAAGCGCTCGAAACCGCGAATGTGCGCGGTTTTCACGTCCACCTCGCCATTGGATTCCTCGATGGCCATCGACAGGATCGGTGGCTGCACCACCTCGCCACGGCCCAGCGCCGCGAAACCGGCCTCCACCGTGTCCATGGCCTCGCGGTCGAGCTTGACCGCCGCTTCGATCGCCTCGCGTTGATAGAGTTGCATAGCGAAATTCCTTCTTCCGAAAAGCTCGATATCTCACCAATCGCAGCAAGCTCAGCCGCGATTTACAAGGCCGCGTGCGTGATCGAATGTTTCCAGCGACACCCCATTGCCGGAGACGATCAGCGCGACTTTCTCGCCGCGCACATCCAGGCCGTGCTCCTCGATGGCCGCCAGACCGACGGCGGCAGCGCCCTCCACCAGCATCTTCTCGTTTTCCAGCAGGTCGACCATGGCGCGGGCGATGGCAAGCTCCGAGACCTGATAGTGATCGTCCATTACCGTGCGCACCAGACCGAACGTGCAGCGATTGTCCAGGCCGATGCCGCCACCCAGCGAATCGCCCAGGCTCTCGATTTCCTCGACATCAACCGGATGGCCGGCCGCAAGGCTCTCCCACATCGCCGCGCCTTGCGACAGGCTGACCCCGGTGATACGAATCTCGGGGCGAATCGCCTTGAGCGCCGCGCCGATGCCGCCCAGCAGGCCGCCACCGGAAAGCCCGACGATTACCCGGTCGAGATTAGGCTGATCCTCCAGCAACTCCAGGCCGATGGTGCCCTGGCCGCTGGCGATCAGCGGATCGTCGAACGGCGGAATCAGCGTCATGCCCTGCTCGTCGACCAGCCGCGCGACTTCCCCGAAGGCTTCGTCCTGGCTTTGACCGATGCGCCGCGCCTCGGCGCCCAGCGCCTCGATGGCGCGTACCTTGTTATCCGGCACCAGCGTCGAGAGGCAGATCACCGCCGGCACGCCCAGGCGCTTCGCGGCATGGGCCACCGCGCGACCGTGGTTGCCGGTCGAGGCGGTCGTCACGCCGCGCCGCAAGTGTTCCGCGCCATGGCGCTCCATCAGCGCAGCGATCATGTTGGTCGCGCCGCGCAGCTTGAAGGCGCCGCTGGGCTGATGGTTTTCCAGCTTGAGGAATATCTCGGCATCGAAGCGCTGCGACAGCGCCAGCGAGCGAATCAGCGGCGTGCGCATGACCTGCCCGGCGATTCGTGCACGCGCCTGATAGATCGATGCCAGCGTCACGCCGTGGATAGGTTGAGTCATGAGCGCTCCCCTCTCAAACAAACCGTTGCCCACTACAAACAATAGCGCCGCGAAAGTAGAACTTCCGCAGCGCTATAACCGCTACATCATTTCAAGAGCTTGAACGCTAGTGAGCGAAGACTAGACCAGGCGGACATTGGCGAATCAGCGGAGTTTACAAGTCGTAAATGAGCATGATGAGCCAATGTCCAACGCCGTATAGTCAAGCGCAACAAGTTCAAGCCTTGAAATCACCGGAGCGGACGAGCTCATCGGTGACTTTGTCCACCGCCCGCTTGGCCCGTGCGATGATCTCATCGACCTCATCGCGGGTAACCACCAGCGGCGGTGCGAAGCCGAGGATGTCACCGTGCGGCATGGCACGAGCGATCAGATCCTCGTCCACCGCGGCGGCGCTGATCCGCGGGCCGACCTTGAGGTTCGGCGCGAACTGCGCACGGGTCGCCTTGTCGGGCGAGAACTCGAGCGCCGCCAGCAGGCCGACACCGCGCACGTTGCCGACCAGCGGATGCTCGCCGAAGGTGGCCTGCATCTGCTTCTGCAGGTAGGCGCCGGTCTCGGCGGCGTTCTGGGTCAGGCCCTCGCGCTCGATGATCGCCAGGTTGGCCAGGCCGGCGGCGGCGCCCAGCGGATGGCCGGAGTAGGTCCAGCCATGGCCGATCGGGCCGTACTCGCCGGTGCCCTGCTCCAGCACGCTCCATACCTTGTCGCCGACGATCACGCCGGACAGCGGCTGATAGGCGCTGGTCAGGCCCTTGGCGACGGTGATCAGGTCGGGCTTCATGCCGTAGAAATGCGAGCCGAAATCGGTACCGATGCGCCCGAAACCGGTGACCACTTCATCGGCGATCAGCAGCACGTCGTACTTGGCCAGCACCTTCTGGATCTCTTCCCAGTAGCCTTCGGGCGGCGGCACGATGCCGCCGGTGCCCAGCACCGGCTCGCCGATGAAGGCGGCCACGGTATCCGGGCCTTCGTGGAGGATCATCTCCTCGAGCTTCTGCGCGCAGTCCTTGGCGAACTCACGCTCGCTCATGTTGGCCTGGGCGTCGCTGCGGCGATAATAATATGGCGCCTCGGTGTGGCGAATGGTGTCGATCGGCAGATCGAAATGGTTATGGAACGCCGGCAGCCCGGTCAGCGAGCCGGAGGCGATGCCGGAGCCGTGATAACCGCGCTGACGCGCGATGACCTTCTTCTTCTGTGGACGACCGAGCACGTTGTTGTAATAGCGCACGATCTTGAGCTGGGTCTCGTTGGCGTCACTGCCGGACATGCCGTAGTAGACCTTGGACATGCCCATGCCGGCGAGCTTGACGATCTTCTCGGAAAGCTCGATCAGCGGCTCGTTGGAGGTGCCCACATAGGTGTGATAGTAGGAGAGCTCGAGCGCCTGCTTGTAGATCGCCTCGGCCATCTCGGTGCGACCGTAGCCGATGTTCACGCAGTACAGGCCGGCGAAGCCGTCGATCGTCTCGCGGCCTTCCTTATCGAATATCCTGATGCCCTTGCCGCCGGTAATCACACGCCCCGGCGCATCGCCCTGCGCGTAGTCGCGCAGGTGCGTAGAGGCGTGAAAGGTCACCTTGCGATCGCGTTCGATCAGGTCGTTCTGAGTGGTCATGGCAATCTCCTAGACAAGAATAAACAAACAATTTCGATAGAAAATTTTTTAATCACAAGGCCAGAGAGCTCTGCGAGCGATGGTGAGGGTAGGCGAGTTGCTGACGGGATAGCGGAGTGGACTAGTGTCCATGAGCATTTCCCGTCAGCAACTCAACAACGCCTCACCGAGCGCAGCTAGCTCCCCGAAACGGAACCCAATCCCCCAAGGCAGTAATACTTGGTATCGAGATACTCATCGATCCCGCTGGTACCACCCTCGCGCCCCAGGCCGGATTGCTTCACCCCACCGAAGGGAATCGGCGGACCGGTCATCTTCACGGTATTGACCGAGACCATGCCGTTTTGCAGCGCGCGCAGCATCTTCCAGATTCGGCGGATATCGTGGGTGAAGACATAGGCGGCCAGGCCGTATTCGGTATCGTTGGCCAGCTCGATGGCTTCGTCGTCGCTGCTGAATTTGGTGATACCGGCGACCGGGGCGAAGTTCTCCTCGCGCCAGATCTTCATCTGCCCCGTCACGCCGGTCACCAGCGTCGGCATGAAGAAGTTGGGGCCGGGTGCCATGGACTGATCGCCATGCACCAGCGTCGCGCCCTTGGAGAGCGCGTCGTCGACGATGCTCGCGGCTTTCTCCACGGCGCGCCCATGAATCAGCGGGCCGAGATCGATCTCGCTGACCAGGCCATTGCCGACCTTGAGCGCCTTCATGCGCTCGGCGAAATGCTCGACGAATTCGTCGTGTACATCCTCGTGAACCAGAATGCGATTGGCGGCCAGGCAATCCTGCCCGGCGGTCTGGAACTTGGCGGCGACGGCGGCCAGCGCGGCCTCCTTGGGGTCGACATCGGGGCCGACGATGAACGGTGCGTTGCCGCCCAACTCCAACGATACCCGCTTGACGGTGCTGGCACACTGCTCGAGCAGCAGCCGACCGACCGGCGTGGAGCCGGTGAACGACAGCGCCTTAACGCGCTCCTCGGCGCACAACACCTCGGAAACCATCGCGGCATCGCCCAGCACCACGTTGAACACCCCGGCGGGGATGCCGGCGCGCTCGGCCAGTTCGGCCAGTGCCAACGCGCTGAAAGGCGTCTCGCTGGCCGGCTTGACGATCACCGGGCAACCGGCGGCCAAGGCGGCGGCGGCCTTGCGGGTGATCATTGCCAGCGGGAAGTTCCACGGCGTGATCAGCGCGGCGACGCCGACCGGCTCCTTGATGGTACCGAGCGCGGCATTGGGAATATGGCTGGGGATGGTCTGGCCGAAGGTGCGCTTGCCCTCTTCGGCGAACCAGCGCACGAAGCTGGCGCCGTACTCGACCTCGCCACGCGCATCGGGCAGCGGCTTGCCCTGCTCCAGCGTCATGATGGTGGCCAGGTCTTCGCGATTGGCTTGCAGCAGATCGTACCAGGCCAGCAAGCGCTCGCAGCGCTCGTCGACGCGCAGCGCCCGCCACTGGGCGAAAGCGGCATCGGCGGCGGCGACGGCGGCAGCGATCTGCCCCCGCTCTAGCGAGGGAATGTGCCCCAGCGTCTCACCGGTCGCGGGGTCTATCACGGCCTCCTCGCGGCCGCCATCGCCATGCACCCATTTGCCGTCGATATAGGCATACTGGCGAAAAAGACGCGGATCGTTAAGCTTCATGTTGCACCTCCCCTGAAACGAAAAGCAGGCCGAACATCGGTTAGCCTTGATGCACAGGGTAACGGCTTATCGGGGAGGAGAGTTTTTGTCCGCCGAGGGCGCGGCGAGAGAAATTTCCGGAGTTACCATGCCGAAATGCAGAATTTTCTGATACAGCGCTCAGGCCTGCCCGCTCAGCAATTCGAGGTGCCGGCCACGGTGACAACAGAGCAGATTGAGATCGCAGGCGCGGGCGACTTCCACCGCCAACGCCGAGGGTAGCGAAAGCGTGGCGAGCGTGGGGATACGCGCACGCACGGTCTTCTGCACCAATTCCAGGCTGCAACGACTCGACAGCAACACGGCACGCGGCCAGTGGCCGCGGCGCAGGCATTCGCCGATCACCCGGTCGAGCGCATTGTGGCGACCGATATCGGTCCCCGAGGCCATGACGTCGCCGTTTTCGTCGAGCCCCAACGCACTGTGCTGGCCGCGCCGGTAACGTCGCGATAGCGCATCGAGCCCGCGCCGCAGCATGGCAGGCGCAATGGGTGCCTGCGCGCCGAGCCTGACCAGCCCGGCCATCAGTTGCGCTTCCTGCGCCGCGCCGCACGCTCCACAGCTGGAAACCGATGGCTCGCTGGGCAGGCCCTCGGCGGCTCGCGTGGCGAGGCGCTCTGCGACCGTCAAGCGCACCGCCAGCCCATGGCGCAATCGCGAGATATCGATCGCCTCGATCTGCGCGAAGCGCTCGATCCAGCCCGCCGTATAGGCGTGTCCGATGGCCAGCGTTTCCAGCGCCTCGGGCGTGGCCAGTAGCGTGACCATGACGGTGTCGTTGAGGGTCAGGGTGATCGGCAACTCGGAGGGATCGCGAAATTCACGCAGCGGGCGATGGCGCTGATCGTCGTAGCGCTCTGGAAAGTCATCTTCTCGGAATTCGTCGGCAGCGGTAGCGCACTCCTGCGGCGATACCTGGGACATAACGGTCGATCCGGACTCGTGACGATCCATTGCGCTTCTCATCCTTGAGTGTGACGGCGAAACGGATACCGATGCCAATCGAGGGCGCCGATAACCGCCAGATGCACTCAGCATAGCAGCGTCAATGGCGGGAATGTGAAGACTCGCTACTCGCGGGCGACGTCGAGGGGCGGCGCCTCGAGCTTGACCGTTTTCGTGACGATGTAGGTGAAATAGCGCTCTATCCCCAGGTCGGACATCAACCAATCGTCGATCAGCCGTTGATAGGCATCGACGTTTTCGGCCTCGACCTTGACCAGGTAATCCACGCCACCGCCCACGGCCACGCATTCGGTGACCTCGGGCGTGTCGCGCATGGCGTTCTCGAAACGCAGGAAACTCTCGGCGTTGTGCTGTTTCAGCTCGATCTGCATCCATACCGGGGTGCGCTTGAGCAGCACACGAGGGTTGATACGCGCACCGTAGCCTTCGATGATGCCGGCCTTTTCCAACCGCCGCACCCGCTCCCAGCACGGGCTCACCGAGAGATTGATCGCCTCGGCCAGCCGCGACTTGGTGATACGACCCTCCTTGGCCAGAATCTCCAGAATCTTGAAATCGTACCGATCGAGCTTCATGCGTGAATAGAACCTTATGAATCGAGCGAATCAACGATTTCGGCAATAACCGCGATGGTATCGCCCATGTTGACCTGCGCCGGGAAGCGCCGCGCCACCAGCAGGCCGCTGCGTTCGGCGCGATATTCCACCGGCGCGGCGCCAGTGCGGGTCATATCGTAAACGCGGGCGATGACGTCGCCGCGCTTCACGGTATCGCCAAGGGCCAGCGTCAGCTCGAGCAGGCCGGTGTGTTCGCTCTGCACGTAGCAGGAGGCGTCGGGCATATCGACGTACACCTGCGGCTCGGCCGGCGCTTCGAGTTCGCCGTCGATCAGGCCATAGTGAATCAGGAAATTATGCACGCCGCGTTCGGCGATCGCCATGCGCTCAGGCGTGGTGGTGCCGCCGCCGCCGAGCTCGGTGGCGACGAATATCTTGCCCTGGCTCTCCACCGCGGTATCGAACAGCTTGGCGGCGTCGAGTTCGAACATCATCATCGCCGTCGGCGCGCCGAAGGCCTTGGCGCCCTCCAGCGCCTGGCGCTGCTGCGCCTTGTCATCGAGCGAATGCGAGGCGGCGAACGGCACGATGTCCAGCGTGCGCCCGCCGGAGTGCAGATCGAGCACGACATCGACCAGCGGCACCAGCATGCGGGTGAAGTAGTCGGCGATCTGCTCGGTGACGCTGCCATTCGGGTCGCCGGGAAAGCTGCGATTGAGATTGCCGCCATCCATCGGCGAGGTGCGCCGCCCCACCTGGGCCGCCGGCGTGTTCATCATCGGCACGATGATCACCCGGCCGTGAACGTCCTCGGCCTTGAGGGTATTGGCCAGCTTGAGCAGCGCGGTGATGCCTTCATACTCGTCGCCGTGGTTGCCACCGGTGAGCAGGGCGCTGGGGCCTTCGCCATTGTTGACCACGGTGATCGGGATCATCACCGCTCCCCAGGCGGACTCGTCGTTGGAGATCGGCAGCTTGAGAAAGCCGTGCTGCACGCCTTGCGCATCGAAATCGACGGTGGCGGAGATCGGGCTGGGCCGCATGGGGCTGGGTCGATCGCTCATGATTTTCTCCTTAACGTGACGAACGGCTCGGGCGCTACTTGACGAAGAGCTGGCGCGGAAAATGGGCCAGCGGCTCGGCGCCCTGTTCGGTAATCAGAATGCTCTCGGTGATCTCGAGCCCCCAGTCGTCCATCCACATGCCGGGCATGAAATGGAAGGTCATGCCGGGCTCGAGGATCGTCTCGTCGGAGGGGCGCAAGCTCATGGTGCGCTCGCCCCAGTCGGGTGGGTAGCTGATGCCGATGGGATAGCCGCAGCGTGCGCCGCCACGGTCGAAACCGTATTTGTCCATCGCCGCACCCAATGCCATGGCGATATCCGCGCAGCGGTTGCCGGGCTTGGCCACCGCCAGGCCATTCTCGATACCCTCGAGCAGCGCCGACTCGCCGCGCACGAACTCACTGGGCGGCTTGCCGAGGAACACGGTACGCGACAGCGGCGCATGATAGCGCTTGAAGCAACCGGCGATCTCGAAGAAGGTGCCCTCGCCTTCGCGAAACGGCGTATCGTCCCAGGTCAGGTGCGGTGCCGCCGCGTCGGAGCCGGTCGGCAGCAGCGGTACGATGGCCGGGTAATCGCCGCCGTAGACGGTACCGTCGGGCGCCGTCCAGCCTTCGATGCCCACCCGGTAGATTTCCGAAACCAGCTTGCTCTTGGCCAGCCCCGGCTCGATCATCTCGAGAATGCGCGAATGCATGCCCTCGACGATGCGCGCGGCCACCCGCATGTACTCGATCTCCTGCGGCGACTTGATCGCCCGGCACCAGTTGACCAGCGCGTTGGCATCCATGAAGCGCGCGTGGGGCAACTCGCTGAGCAGGCTCTGATACGCCTTGGCAGAGAAGTAGTAGTTGTCCATCTCCATGCCCACGACACCTTCGTGCCAGCCACGTTCGGGCATGATCGACTGGGCGAGATAATCCATCGGGTGCATGTCCGGATTCTGCACGTAGTAATCCGGATAGTAGGTAATGTTCTCGGGGTCGATCCAGCAGGTGCGCAGCGCGCCGTTGCTGTCCTGGCGACGGCCATACCATACCGGCTCGCCTTCGAGCCCCAGCAGCACACATTGGTGTACATAAAACGACCAGCCATCGTAGCCAGTCAGCCAGGCCATGTTGGAAGGGTCGCTGACGATCAGCACGTCGATGCCACGGCTGGCCATGGCGCGGCGCACCTTCCATACACGGCTTGCATATTCTTCACGAGTGAACGGCAGGGAAACCTCGATCATGGCCTCGCCCCAAAACGAAATCGCCAAAACCGATCCGCCCGCCAAGTGCGGGAGATCGAGTCGCTGTCTGGACACGCTTTGAACGCTTCATCGCGATAAACGCATTTGCAGAAGCTGGCATTATTATTGTCATGATCTTTGATTATTTTAAATCATGACAATTGCCTATCAATGTCCTTGTGGGGATACTAGCACCAAGGCAGAGCTGGCCGTCAAAGGCTTTATTGAATCATGACAATTGATCTGACACCGTACCTATCGCCGCATGGCCCCAAGTATCTGGCCATCGCCCGGGCGCTTTCCGAGGCCATTCGCCACGGCGAGCTGACCCCTGGCACACGGCTGCCGACCCATCGCCAGTTGGCCGAATCGCTGAATGTCAGCGTGCAAACCGTGTCGCGCGCCTACGCCCAGGCCGAGAAGATGGGGCTGGTACAGGCGCGGGTGGGCAGCGGAACCTGGATCAACATGCTCGACGACTCGCGCGAATCGGAGTACCTGCGCGTCAGTGAACCGCGTCCCGAGGCGGCATTGATCGACCTGTCGATCGCGCATCCGGTGTGCCTGCCGATGCACCACTTGCGCTTTCGCGAGGCGCTGGCCGAGCTCGCCGAACAGGCATCGCCCGATGTGATCGCCGCCTGCCGCCCGATTGCCGGGCTGATTCACCAACGCGAGCGCGCCAGTGCCTGGCTGCATGAACGACTCGGCGTACCTGGTGATGTCGACGATCGCCTGCTGTGCAATGGCGCGGCGCATGGCTTGATGCTGGCGATCGCCACCGTGGTTCAGCATGGCGACGTGGTGCTGACCGAGGCGCTGACCGACCACGGGTTGATCGCATTGTCGCGCACGCTGGGCTTTCAACTGCGCGGTGTTGCCATCGATGAGGAAGGCGTGATTCCCGAAGCGCTGGATGCCGCCTGCCGACGCTTTCGGCCACGCGCGGCATGCCTGACGCCGACCCAGCTCAACCCTACCGGCGCGACCATGAGCCAAACACGCCGCGATGCTGTCGCCGAGGTGTTGATTCGCCACGGCATCTGGCTGATCGAGGACGACGTGCATGCGCTGCTCGAACCGCCCGGCCTGACACCGCTCACCGCGCGACTGCCACGCCAGAGCTTCCATGTGACCAGCCTGACCAAGGTCACCGTGCCGGGGTTGCGTGCCGGCTATTTGAGCGTGCCGCGCGGCCAGCTTCACCACACCCTGCCGCGCCTGCGTGCCACCAGTTGGATGGCCACGCCGCTGATCTTCGAACTCGCCGACCTGTGGCTCGCCAATGGCACCGTCGAGGAGCTCGCCGGCGAACAGCGCCGGCTGCTCGGCGAGCGTCAGCGCCTGGCCGCGCAGCGCTTGCGTGGGCATGAGTTCTCCGCCCGCCCCAGCAGCCTGCATCTGTGGTTGTCCTTGCCGCCGGCCTGGCGCGCCGAAGAGTTGCAGCAGCAGGCCGAGCAGGAGGGCCTGGCGATTACCACCGCGCAGCCATTCATGGTCGAGCAGACTCCACCGCCGCGCCGGGTGCGCCTGAGCCTGGGCGCGGAAACCGATACCGAGCGCCTGGATCGTGGCTTGGAGCTGCTGGCACAGTTGCTGGGCGAGGCGCCGCCGCCCATGCTGCAAATCGTCTATTAGCCCGGATTCACTTTGAAGCAAGACCTAATCAAGGAGAAGAAATGCGCGTACTGGTTCATAACGGCGATGCCGCCACCTGGCGCGACGCGCTGGCCAAGCGCTTGCCCGGTGCCGAGGTCGTCACCAGCGATGACGACGCCGATACCCCCGCCGATTATCTGGCCGCGTGGAAACCGCCCGCCGAGCTGCTCGAGAAACAGACCCGCCTGAAAGGCATCGTCAATCTCGGCGCGGGCGTCGATGCGCTGCTGAAAAATCCCGCGCTGCCCCGCAACGTGCCGATCGCCAAGCTGCGCGATGCCGGCATGGGGCCGCTGATGGCCGATTACACGCGCTACGGCGTGCTACATTTCCAACGCGACTTCGATCGCTATTTCGATCAGCAGGCCCACGCCGAGTGGCATGAAATTCCGCTGATCGACAAGGCCGACTGGCCGGTCGGCGTGCTCGGACTCGGCGCGATCGGCGCGCATGTCGCCCAGGCGTTGGCCGCCGATGGCTTTCCGGTACATGGCTGGAGCCGCTCGCCCAAGTCGCTCGATGGTGTGATCTGCCACCATGGCGACGCTGGCCTGCCGGCACTGCTCGGCGAGGTGAACACGCTGGTGACGCTACTGCCGGACACCGCCAGCACACGCGGCATCATCAATGCCGATACGCTGGCGCGGCTACCCGACGGCGCCAGCCTGGTCAATCCCGGGCGCGGCACGCTGATCGACGAGCAGGCCCTGCTCGATGCCCTGGGACCGGCTCAACAGCCGGGCCGCCTGCGCGGCGCGATTCTCGATGCCTTCGCCGAGGAGCCCCTGCCGAAATCCAACCCGCTATGGACTCATCCCCGAGTGCGTATCACCCCGCACATGGCCGGCCCCACGCCGGTGCGCGACGCCGCCGATCAGGTCGCCGCGCTGATCCGGGCAATGGAGAACGGCGAACCGATCAAGACCATCGACCCGCAGGCCGGGTACTGACATGCCGATTCTTCGCAGTATCGTTCACCTCATCGACAAGCAGGCCGATGGCACGCCGGCGACACTGCACGCCCGCGACAGCGAGTTGGCCGCTTCCCAGGCGCTGGAGCACTTGCTGGACGACCTGAACGACAGCTACAACGCCAAGCCCAAGATCTGGGGCTTGTTCAATGCCGACAGCGTCACCTACCCGTTCAGCGGGTGGTTGGGCCGTTATCTGGAGGGTGGCGATTTCGTCGCCTTCAGCCGCCAGGCGGCCGATCATTTGAAAACGCTGATGGAAGGCAACAACCTCTCGGTAGGCGGTCACGTGCTGTTCGCTCTCTATCGCCAGGGCGAGAGCGACTACTTGGCCATTGCCCTGCTGCACCACAGCGATGGGGTCAGCGTCACCGAGTCGCTGGATGTCGCGCCGGCGCGCCAGCTCGATCTCGGTCAATTGCATCTCGCCGCGCGCATCGACCTCTCCGACTGGCGCGGCGACTCGCCCTCGAAGCAATACATCTCCTTCATCAAGGGTAAGGGCGGCAAACGCATCGCCGATTACTTTCGCGATTTCATCGGCTATGAAGAAGGCGTCGATGCGCCCGGCGAAACCCGTACGCTATTGAAAGCCTTCAGCGACTATGTCGAGAGCGAGGACTTCGCCGAGGAGCAGGCCCGCGAGAAAACCGACAACCTGATCGACTACGCCAACACCCAAGCGCGCACCGGCCAGCCGATCACCCTGGACGAGCTTTCCGAACTGATCGACGACGAGCAGCCCAAGGCCTTCTACGATTACATCCGCAACAAGGACTACGGCCTTGCCGCCGAGATTCCACCCGATAAGCGCACCCTTCACCAGTTCCGCCGCCTCACCGGTCGCGCCGGAGGGCTATCGATCAGCTTCGAGAGCCATCTGCTCGGCTCGCAGGTCGAATACGACGAAGCCCACGATCAACTGATCATTCATCAGGTACCCACGGCGCTGCGCGATCAGATCAAGCGGCGCGGGAAATAAACCGCGAAAACAGTTCGATCGAAGCATTATTTTGTCGGTTATTTCCAGTGCCTATGGGCTCCATTGCATCGCCAACATGGATCCCAAATCGATGCCCTTCGGTGGCAAGCGCATGCTCTAAGGTGGGTTCGAGGTGCCGTTCAAAATTTAGATCGAGGCAATGAGCGCGACCGCCCATTCGGCGCTATGTTTGATTCTGGATAATGGCGGAGCGCCCTCTGGCGCTCCGTCACGTTGATACAGGCAATCTCCCCTGCCACCGACGTCCCCAGGAGAACCTCATGACCGATACGCTGGTTTTCTATACCAACCCCATGTCGCGCGGTCGTATCGTCCGCTGGATGCTGGAAGAGATCGGCACGCCTTATCGCACCGAGATACTGGAATACGGCACGACCATGAAATCTTCCGAGTATCTTGCCATCAATCCCATGGGCAAGGTGCCGGCCATCCAGCATGGCGATCACGTAGTAACCGAGTGTGCCGCCATTTGCGCCTACCTCGCCGATGCCTTTCCCGAGGCGAAACTGGCACCGCCACTGGAGGCACGCGCGGCCTATTATCGATGGCTGTTCTTCACCGCCGGGCCACTCGAGGCGGCGGTGGCCGATAGATCACTAGGTATCGAGCCCGACGCCGAGCAACAGGGGCGGGTTGGCTACGGTACCTACGCCGCCGTGATCGATAACTTGGAGCGCGCCGTCAGCGCTGGCGACTATATCGCCGGCGAGCGTTTCACTGCGGCGGACGTTTATGTCGGCTCGCAGATCGGCTGGGGCATGCAGTTCGGCTCCATTGAGGAACGTCCGGCCTTTCGCGACTACTGGGCGCGAGTCAGCGACCGCGAGGCCTTCCGCCGCGCCAATCGAATGGACGACGAAGCCATGCGCTAGCCCCGCTATCTACCGGCGTATTCGCTTCATCCCTCTTCTCGCGCAAAGCCCGGCAGCGATCGCCTGAACGACCCGATCAACGCCGGGACCACGCAGGCCGCCGATAGCAGCGCGCAGGCGACGAAGCCGAATCGCTCGAAGACCGGACGATAGGCCAGCGCGCCGATGAAGACGCAAAGGTAGGTGATGGCGCTGTACAAGCCCATGATCGCGCCTCTCTGTGAGGGATCGAGTTCCGTCAAACGGCGCACGAGCAGGTTGAGACCAACATGGTTGGCCAGCCCCCACGCCACGCAGCCGACCAGCAGAATGAAGACATGACTGGAAGCGGCGGCCAGGCCGAGATAGACGAGCGCCAGGCTAGCGAAAGCGGTGCTGGCCGCCGTCAGCGTACCGTAGCGATCTACCAGACGACCCAGCGGCGCCGCTACGCCGAAACCTACCCCGTAAGCGAAGGTCGCCAGACCGGCGAAGGTGGCAGGAAGCTGCAACGCTATACCGAGATGCGGGCCGAGATAGCTGTAGAGCCCATAGAAGGCCGTCATATAGGAAGCGACATTCAAGAGTGCGGGCACGATCCCGGGCACCCGCAACGCCGTGAACGGTGAGGTCGATATGGCGGCGTTTGTGCCCGTTCCCCAATTGCGACTCCTGGCAATGGCGACCGCGAGTGCGGCCGAGGCCATCGCCAGGATTGAAAAGACTGCGCGCCAGTGCAGGATATCGGCCAGCACTGCCGACAGACTGACGCCCGCGACGAGGCTCAGCGTCCATCCCGTTAGTACGACGCCCAAGGTTTCGCTCTCGCGGCCTTTCTCGGCCACTTGGGCCGCCAGCGTATAAATCGCCGGCAGCGCGATGCCCGCCGCGAGCCCGGCCAGCGCCTGCGCCAGGCAGAGCCATAGCAGAGCGGGAGATAACGCCGCGCCCGTCATCGCCACGATTAGTATCAGCAGGGCATTCAGCAGAGCATGTTCGGCACCGATGCGATCCGCCATGGATGCCAGGGTCAATGCGCTGGCCGCCGTGGCGAGCCCATAGACGGCCGAGGCAGCCATTACATTAGCCGCTTCGGTATCGATGAATGATTTAGCGACCGACGCTGCGATCGGGCTTAGCACCAGGGAGTTGGCGCCGATAATGGCAATCGATCCTGTCAGCAGCAGCACATTGCGAGTAATCATGACGCGCTCTAAGAAAATGAGCACCCGCTGGGCAAAGCTACTACCGCCACGAAGTAAACGCGGGGATACGTCAGGCGCCGTGGTGCATGCCGCAGTCAATCGCCCATCGCGACGGCGCGCTCGATGATTGGCCGCCAGTCGGGCTCCACGCGCAGACCGAACGTTTCGGCCAGCACACGCTCGATCTCGTCGGCGCTCAGCATGCGCCGTTGCAGATCGCCATCCGGCGTTCGCACGCTAAAGCGATTACGCGCAAGCGTGTAACGCGCCAGGGTTCGCCGTCGATCACGACGCGCAGCGCTATGTGCGTACGTGGGCGTGGGGGCGCATCAAACGGTGCCATCCAGTGCACGCGAGGACTATAAAACCTCAAGTTTAGTTTAGGTCAAGCATACTCAAGCATGCTCCAAATCGGCCAGCTAAGGCCGGGCGCGAATAAAATAATCGTACCCCTCGACCCCCGGTTTGAGTACGCCACGCTCATCCCAGTCGTTCCAGCCGGTAAAAGGAATCGGTGTGTCATCCTGAAGATTCTCCAAGCGCTGTGCCCAATCCGATTGATAGGTCTCGAGCTGAGCCTTGAAAGTATTCTGCGCCTGATAGATCGGGCCGCCGCCCTGAATACCGTGAGCCAGAAAAGGCGGCAATACCTCAAAACCCATGTAGTACAGCGAATAGTTCATAGGCCATAACAGCAACTCGACATCGCCCCCACGCCCGTTATGCGCGAAGGTGGCCGCCGGCCCGCCGGTGGTGACGCAGCAAATGGCGCGTCGCCCTAAAAAGTGACCACAATCGTAGCGCCGCTTGCCCGTATAGAGCCCGCCATAGACGAACACCCGATCCAGCCAGCCCTTGAGCATGGCCGGCTGTGCATGCCACCAGAGGGGAAACTGGAATATCACCAGATCCGCGCGCTCCAGCCGCGCGATCTCGCGCTGTACATCGGCGGGTAGGCTACCGATCTCGCTGGCATAGCGCTGTTCGGTCAGCGCCGAGAAAGCCTCCGGGTTTGCGCGCTCCGCATAATGCACGGGGCCTTCCGCCGGGTCGAAGCCTTCGGCGTAGAGATCGGAAATCTCTACCGTATGACCGAGGCGCTGCAGCGTATTGATAGCCACGTCCTTGAGAGTGGCATTGAACGAGCGGGGCTCGGGATGGCAGTGAACGATTAGCACTTGCATGTCGTTAGTTCTCGATGCGATTTCAGAGAACCCAACTATGAACGTTGCGTAAAGGAACTAGAATTGCCTATCACTGGAAATCAAGTTTGCAAAAATGAACAACGAAATCCTCTGGGACGACCTTAAAACCGTGATGGCCATCGCCGAGGCCGGCTCACTCTCGGGCGCGGCCCGGCGATTGGGTGTCAGTCATGCCACGGTCTTCCGGCGCCTCGGTAACATCGAGCAGCGCCTAGGCGCGAAGCTGTTCGAACGCTCACGCGCTGGCTACGCACCGACGCCAGCAGGTGAGGATATTACCGTGTCGGCTCAGCGCATCGAAGCCGAGGTATTGGGCGTCGAGCGTCGCGTGATCGGACAGGATCTGCGTCCTTCGGGCACTGTGCGCGTGACGACGACCGATACCCTGCTTGCGGGGCTGCTGTCGCCGATCTTTGCGGCTTTTCGCCTCTCCCATCCTGAGATATTTCTGGAAATCGCCGTTTCCAATCAGCTTTTCAATTTGACCAAGCGCGAAGCCGATGTCGCGATTCGCCCATCTCTGACACCTCCCGAGACTCTGATCGGACGTAGAGCCGGAACCATCGCTCAAGCGATTTATGGCCGTGCAGACACCGCGATCTTTAATGAAGGCGCGCTGGATCTGGATACTACCGATTGGGTGGGAGCGGATGAGCGCCTGGCATACCGAGCGCTGGATGCCTGGATGACTGATCATGGCGTCGATCGGTATTGTCGGTATCGAGTCGATACGCTGATGGGAATGCTTATGGCGGTTCGCGATGGCATCGGGCTGGCGGTGCTGCCCTGCTATTTATGCGATGGCGACGATCGATTGGCCCGGATCGGCGAACCGATACCGGAACTGGCGACCGATTTGTGGCTGCTGACCCATCCGGATTTGCGCCGGGTCGCGCGGATTCGAGCGTTCGTGGATTTCGTGGCGCAATCGGTAAAAGAGAGACTTTGTCGTGACTAGAGCTTAATTTAGCTAGAACCAATATCGATCCACATCGGCCAATTTCACAACGGCAACGCGGTGGTGTACTTGATGCGCTCCATGGCGAACCGCGCCGACACGTCGACCAAACCGTCGATGCCGTTCACCAGCCGCTTGTAGACACGGTCGTAGGCGTTCATATCGGCGACCTGCAACTTGATCAGGTAGTCGTAGTCGCCAGCCATACGATAGAACTCGGTGACTTCCTCGAAGCCTTCGACCAGCGCCACGAAGCGCTCGAACCAGGCGCTCGAGTGGTCGCGGGTGCGCAGTTGCACGAAGGCGGTCAGCCCGAGCCCCAGCCGGTCAGGGTCGAGCAGCGCCACTCGGCCACGCAACACGCCGCTCTCTTCGAGTCGTTTCAGGCGTTTCCAACAGGGCGATGAAGTGAGATGGACCGCCTCGGCCAGCGCGTTCAGCGAGAGCGTGGCATCGCGCTGCAGGAGCGTGAGCAGCTCACGGTCGACCTTGTCGAGCATAATTTCACCCATATGCGCCTCAATGTGGAAAAAAATTTCCTTGACACTGTCTATCGAGGGCTATTTTGGCAAGGAATGCTTCGTCAGGAGGGCTACGCTAAGCGGCATCATCGCCTCTTTATCTCGCCTCTGGAGCCACCATGCCATCGCTCACCCATTCGACAATAGCCACGTCGCACAACACAGCGGTCGAACTGTCCGATCGATGCGCGCAACGTGCCTGGCAACGCGATCGATTGGCGAGACTGCACGCACTCAAGCATCAAGCTCGGGCCACCCCGCTTTATCGGCTGGCGTTTCCCCGGCTGCCCGGCATGCGTGTGTATCTCAAGGATGAACGCGCCCATCCCAGCGGCAGCCTCAAGCATCGTCTTGCCGCCTCACTGTTCGAGCATGCGCTGTGCCATGGCTGGCTGACGCCCGGTGCGCCGGTCATCGAGGCGTCATCCGGCTCCACCGCCGTCTCCGAGGCCTGGTTCGCGCGCCGACTTGGCCTGCCGTTCATCGCCGTGGTGCCACGCGGCACCGCTCGCGCCAAGCTGGATGCGATCAGCGCCGAAGGCGGCCAGGTGCATGTCATCGACGACTCGGCGGCACTTTGCAGCACGGCGGCACGGCTCGCCGGTGAATGCGGTGGGCATTTCATGGATCAGTTCCGCTTCGCCAGCGAGGCCAGCGATTGGCGCAGTGACGACAATCTCGCCGCCGAGAGCCTGCGCCAGCTCGAGGCGCTCGACGAGCCCGCCCCGCACGCGGTGATTTTGGGTGCCGGCACCGGCGGTACCGCCGCGACCTTCGCTCGGCACCTGCGCTATCGCGGTTTGACGAGTGAAATCCATGGCGTCGATCCCCAGCGCTCCATCTATCGCTCGCTGTGGGCTGGCGAAGCCGCTCCGGCACTTGACGGTGCCAATCCCATCGAGGGCATCGGCCGCCCCTGCCCCGCGCCGGCGTTCCTGCCGCAAGCCTTCGACACCCTGCAAACCATCGAGGATGCCGCCAGCCTGGCCGCCTCGCGCTGGTTGAATCGACATTTCTCGTTGCGCGCCGGCCCCTCGACCGGCACCGCGCTGATCGGCGCGCTGCGTCATGCCGCCTGCCTGCACGAACGCGGAGAACAAGCCGCGCTGCTGATGCTGATCTGCGACGACGGCCAGCGTTACCGCGACACGCTGTATGACGACGCCTGGCTCGACGGCAACCACCCCACGCATCGCGAATATACCGATGAGCTGGCAAGCATCACCGCTATCGGCACTCGTCAATAAGGGCTGCCAGCCTCGCGACAAGCGCGGCATCCGGCGCTAGTCTGTGAGGACTCATGCCACATTGGAGAGACCGCCATGAACGAGGAAGCCTTCAATATCAGCGTCCGCAAGTTTTTGAAGAAAGTCGGCATCGGCTCACAGCACGACATCGAACAGGCGGTATACAAGGCCATCGAAGAAGGCCGCCTGAAAGGCTCGGAAACTCTGCCGGTACGCATGACGCTGGAAGTCGGTGAGCTCAATCTCAAGGTCGATTTCGACGGCAGGATCGAGCTCGAGTGAGTCGCCAGACGTCGATCATCGACACCGGCGACTAGACCGGATCGAGCAGGTGCGGCCCCGGCCCCTGCTCGGCCAGCTCATCCCAGGGATTGCGCAGCGGGCAGTCGTCCAGCGAGAGGCAGCCGCAACCGATGCAATGATCGAGTTGATCGCGCAGGCGCGCCAGGCGGTCGATTCGTGCATCCAGGTCGACTTTCCAGGTAGCCGATAGTCGGCCCCAATCCGCCGCCGTCGGCGTGCGCCCCTCGGGCAGGGTGTGCAGCGCTTCGCGAATCGATGCCAGCGGAATGCCGGTGCGCTGGGCGACCTTGATGATCGCCACGCGACGCAGCACATCGCGCGAGTAACGGCGCTGATTGCCGGCATTGCGCCAGCTCGCGATCAGCCCTTTGGCTTCGTAGAAATGCAGCGTGGAAACGGCAACACCGCTACGCTTGGCCACTTCACCTACGCTGAGTTGTTTATGAATGCGCTCGCCATCACCTCTTATCATCGTAATCTCGCTTTTATGGAATCAATCTCTTGACCTTAAGCAATGTTGAGGTTTTACCCTGATTGGCGCTCGGCTGACAACCCTGTTGTCGGTTTTGCCAACAGCCACTTAATCCCGGTGTGTTCGCCATGTTCCGTTACTTCGAATCGCTAATCGATCCATATCCGCAAGGCGAGCCGCAAACGCCGCCCAGTGGCCTGCTGGCCTTTCTGTATCACTATTCGAAGCCGGTATTGCCGCTGCTGGCGGTGATGTCGGTACTCACCGCGCTGGTGTCGATCGCCGAGGTGACATTCTTCTCCTACATGGGTGATCTGGTCGATTGGCTCGGCGGCAGTGAGCGCGGCACCTTCTTCGCCGAACATGGCTGGGAGCTTGCCGGCATGGCGCTGCTGGTCGTAGTGGTTTTCCCGCTGCTGGTACTGGCGCAGTCGCTGATCGTCCACCAAGGAATCTTCGGCAACTATCCGATGATCGTGCGCTGGCTCGCCCACCGTTACCTGCTCGACCAGAGCCTGCCGTTCTTTCAGGACGAGTTCGCCGGGCGCGTCTCGCAGAAGATCATGCAGACGGCGCTGGCCATCCGCGAGACGGTGATGAAGCTGATGGACGTTTTCGTCTACGTGGTGGTGTATTTCACCGGCGCGATGGTCCTGCTCGGGCGTACCGAACTCTGGCTGATGGCGCCGCTGGTGGTGTGGTTGGCGGGTTATCTGGCCATCGTGGTCTATTTCGTGCCGCGCCTGCGGCGTATCTCCAAGGCCCAGGCGGACGCTCGCGCCCAGATGACCGGCCGGGTCGTCGACAGTTACACCAATATCCAGACCATCAAGCTGTTTGCCCATACGCGCCGCGAACAGGACTACGTGCGCGGCGCCATGGATGGCTTCATGCAGACGGTCTACAAGCAGATGCGGCTGGTGACCAAGCTCACCGTCTGCCTGCAGACGCTCAACTCGCTGCTGCTGGTGGCGATTGCCGGCATCGCCATACTCGCTTGGCACCAGGCGGCGATTTCGCTGGGCGCCATCGCGGTAGCCATCGCGCTGGTCATGCGCCTGCGCGCCATGTCGGACTGGATTCTCTGGGAGGTTGCGGGGCTGTTCGAGAACATCGGCACGGTGCAGGACGGCATCAATACCCTGGCCCAGCCGAAGACCATCACCGATGCCCCCGAGGCGCGTGAATTGACCACACCGCGCGGCGAGATACGCCTCGAGCGGGTGCATTTCCATTATGCTCAGAGAAGCGCCCAGCATAGCCGTGAACGAAGCGAGCCACGGGTCATCGACGATCTCTCGCTGACCATCGCGCCGGGCGAGCGCATCGGGCTGGTCGGTCGCTCGGGCGCGGGCAAGTCGACCCTGATCAATCTGCTGTTGCGCTTCTATGAACTGGAAAGCGGGCGTATCGTTATCGACGGTCAGGACATCGCCGCCGTCACCCAGGCGTCGCTGCGTCGCCAGATCGGCCTGGTGACGCAGGATACCTCGCTGCTGCACCGCTCGATCGCCGACAACATCGCCTACGGCCGGCCCGAGGCCAGCGAGGCGGAGATCGTCGACGCGGCGCGGCGCGCGCATGCCGACGGGTTCATTCGCGCGGCATCCGACGCCAGCGGCCGCACCGGCTATGCCGCGCATGTCGGCGAGCGCGGCGTCAAGCTCTCCGGCGGCCAGCGTCAGCGCATCGCGATTGCCCGGGTGCTGCTCAAGGACGCGCCGATCCTGATCCTCGACGAGGCGACCTCGGCACTGGATTCCGAGATCGAAGCGGCGATCCAGGAGCAGTTGTTCACGTTGATGGAAAACAAGACGGTGATCGCCATCGCGCATCGGCTGTCGACCATCGCCATGCTCGATCGACTCGTGGTGATGGATGCCGGGCGCATCGTCGAGACCGGAAGCCATGAAGAGCTGCTGCGCCACGATGGTATCTACGCCGGGTTGTGGCGGCGCCAATCCGGCGGCTTCCTGGGGCTCGATGCCCAGGCCGAATCGCCGGTGGGGCCGCGCATCATTCCCACGACCTGATTTTCACCCACTCGATAAGAGGGTGTTTACAAAACAGGCGAACAAAGGCAAGACAAGGCGAAATTGAGTGAAAAAGCGCAGTTTACGATGGGTAAATGAGCATTTTGAGGTTAATTTCAACGCTGTATTGCTGAGTGCAGGCATTTTGTAGACACCCTCTAAGGACATCGCATGCAGTCAGCGATCCATGTCTCGAACCTTTCCAAGACCTATCGCTCGGGATTCCAGGCGCTCAAGAACATCGACCTGGATGTGCGGCGCGGCGAAATCTTCGCCCTGCTCGGCCCCAACGGCGCCGGCAAGACGACACTGATCAGCATCATCTGCGGGCTCGTCAATCCCAGTGAGGGCACGGTACTGGCGGATGGCCACGATATCGTCGGCGATTACCGCGCGGCGCGCGCGAAGGTCGGCCTGGTGCCGCAGGAGTTGACCACCGACGCCTTCGAGACCGTGTGGGCCACCGTCAGCTTCAGCCGGGGGCTGTTCGGCAAGCCGGCCAATCCCGCGCATATCGAGAAGGTGCTCAAGGATCTCGCCCTGTGGGACAAGCGCTACAACCGGCTGATCACGCTATCCGGCGGCATGAAGCGTCGCGTGCTGATCGCCAAGGCGCTATCTCACGAGCCGCGGATTCTGTTTCTCGACGAACCGACCGCCGGCGTGGATGTCGAGCTCAGGCGCGACATGTGGAACGTGGTGCGTGGGCTTCGCGAGAGCGGCGTGACGATCATACTGACCACCCATTACATCGAGGAAGCCGAGGAGATGGCCGACCGCATCGGGGTGATCAACAAGGGCGAGATCATCCTGGTCGAGGAGAAGGCCGA
>NZ_CAMPKE010000008.1 GCF_946887195.1 uncultured Halomonas sp. | reverse complement strand
ACCTCCGACCACCTGATTCGTAGTCAGGTACTCTATCCAGCTGAGCTACGGGCGCTCTTTTGAAAGCAGCTTTGAAAAGCGATTTAAAACACAGTGGAAGTAACGGTCCATATCGCCACGATAACGCAGCGAACGATGCTAGAAGAGCCGTTGTTTCCAGTCCGATCCTTTCGGTTCGGCGAGCGAATTACCACTAGGCGCTATCGAATGCGCCAATCGCAAGAGATGGCGCGCCCGGGAGGATTCGAACCTCCGACCACCTGATTCGTAGTCAGGTACTCTATCCAGCTGAGCTACGGGCGCATCTTCACGAGTATCACGCATGCGCTATCCATTCACGGCATCTTCGCTAGACGCAAGCGTTAAATGGCGGAGAGAGAGGGATTCGAACCCTCGATAGGGCTATAAACCCTATACTCCCTTAGCAGGGGAGCGCCTTCAGCCACTCGGCCACCTCTCCCTTAGCGACACGGCGCGTAGGTTACCGATTTCACTACTTCTTGTCCACCCTTGGACAAGATTTTATGGCTATCGCCCTGCTCCCGAATCCCCTTCACCGTCGACTTTCTCACGCTGAATACGCTGATAGATCTCTTCGCGATGGACGGCGACATCCCTCGGCGCATTGACACCAATACGCACCTGGTTGCCTTTTACCCCCAGTACGGTCACGGTGACATCGTCACCGATCATCAATGTCTCGCCGACACGGCGGGTCAGGATGAGCATTTGCTGATCTCCTTTCAGACTTCTTCCAACGACATGCGGGCTTCAGGCAGTGCGCACCGATTATGCGCCATGCGCTGGTCAGAGGCCAACTCCATTGGGCTATAACGCGTTATAGCTTCGTTGAATGAAAGGCCTAAAGAGGCCTTTCGGTATCCTTACACTCCCAGCGTAGAACGCATCGATGAAAATGTATCTTCATTCGCTTTCCACGCTATCCTTATCGAGGCCGAAGGCCTTGTGCAGCGAGCGTACCGCGAGCTCCATCTGCTTCTCGTCGATCACCACCGATATCTTGATTTCGGAGGTCGAAACCATGCGGATATTGATGCTTTCCTCGGCTAGCGTGCGAAACATCTTCGAGGCTACGCCAGCATGTGAACGCATGCCTACACCCACCAACGAAACCTTGGCAATATTATCGTCGCCACGCAAATCGCCACCACCGAGATCGGGAATCACCTGCTCCTTAAGGATCTTCATGGTCTGCTTGTAATCGCCCTTGGCGACGGTGAAGGTGAAGTCGGTGTAATCGCCGGCCGGCGCCACGTTCTGCACGATCATGTCGACCTCGATGTTGGCGTCGGCGATCGGGCCCAGAATGCGCGAGGCCACACCCGGCACATCGGGCGTGTTGAGCAGGGTGAACTTGGCTTCGTTGGCGGTAAAGGCGATACCGGAAATCAGCGGCTCTTCCATGGAATCCTCTTCTTCATCTGAGTCAGCGACGATCAGGGTACCCGGGCCGTCCTCGAAACTGGACAGCACACGCAGGGGAACATTGTACTTGCCGGCGAACTCCACGGCGCGGATCTGCAACACCTTGGAACCCAGGCTGGCCAGCTCGAGCATCTCCTCGACGGTAATGCTCTCCAGACGCCTCGCTTTGGTACATACGCGCGGGTCGGTGGTATAGACGCCATCGACATCGGTATAAATCTGGCATTCGTCGGCTTGCAGCGCCGCGGCCAGCGCCACACCGGTGGTGTCCGATCCGCCGCGGCCCAGCGTCGTGATATTGCCCTCTTCGTCGACGCCCTGGAAACCGGCGACCACGACGACCTGACCATCGTCGAGATCGTCACGAATCTCATCGGTCTCGATCCGCTGGATGCGCGCCTTGGTGTGCGCGCTGTCGGTCTGGATACCGACCTGGCCACCGGTATAGGAGGTCGCCGCCACACCCAGTTTGTGCAGCGCCATGGCCAGTAGCGAACAGGTGACCTGCTCGCCGGTGGAGACCAGCATGTCCATCTCGCGTGGGGTGGGCTCATCGTTGATCAGCCCGGCCATCTCGATCAGGCGGTTGGTCTCGCCGCTCATGGCCGAAACGACCACCACGACCTGATGGCCGTCGTCGCGAAACCGCTTGACCTTATCGGCCACGGCCTTGATGCGCTCCACCGAGCCCACCGATGTCCCGCCAAACTTCTGTACGTATAGCGCCATATTTTTGCGTATCCGTGTGAGTTGGTGAGTGAAAGGTATCGTCGTAAAAAAGCCGGGCGACGATCGCCCGGCCTTCGTTAATCTAGCCCAACCGACTCTCGAGCCATGCCGGCACGCTGGCCAGCGCCTCGGGGAGCGCTCCGGCATCGCTGCCGCCAGCCTGGGCCATGTCGGCACGGCCGCCACCCTTGCCGCCGACCTGGGCGGCGACATGATTGACCAGCTCGCCCGCACGTATCTTGGCGGTCAAATCATCGGTGACACCGGCGATCAGGCTGACTTTGTTCGCCTCGGTGTCGGCCACGCCCAGCACCAGAACGCCCGAGCCGAGCTTGTTCTTGAGCTGATCGAGCAGGCCGCGCAGTTCCTTGCCGGAAACGCCCTCGACCTGCTTGGCCAGCAGCTTGACGCCGGCCACATCGCGGGCCTCGGCGAGCATGTCGCTACCGGCGGCGCTGGCCAGCTTGGCCTTGAGCCGCTCGAGCTCCTTCTCCAGCCCGCGGTTGCGCTCGATCAACGACTCGACACGCTCCTCGAGCTGCTCGGGCTTGGTCCTGAGACGTTCGCCGATGCGCAGCAGGCGGGCTTCCTGGTCGCGGAAGTAATCCAGCGCACCCTCGCCGGTCACCGCTTCGATGCGGCGTACGCCGGCGGCGATGCCGGTCTCGGCGAGGATATGGAAGGCGCCGATATCGCCGCTGCGCGCCACATGGGTGCCACCGCACAACTCGATGGAGAAGTCGTCGGCGCCGATGGTCAGTACGCGCACGCTGTCGCTGTACTTGGCTTCGAACAGCGCCGCCGCGCCCTTGGCCTTGGCCTCGTCGAGGGTCATCTGCTGAATGCGGGTATCGGCATTGGCCAGGATCTGCTGATTGACGATCGCCTCGACCTCGGCCAACTGTTCGCGGGTCATCGCCTCGAAATGGCTGAAGTCGAAACGCAGACGCTCGGCGCTGACCAGTGAGCCCTTCTGCTGCACGTGGTCACCGAGCACGCGCTTTAGCGCCTCGTGCAGCAGGTGGGTCGCCGAGTGGTTGCGCATGGTCGCCGTGCGCAGGCTGGCATCGACGCTCGGGGTGAGCTCGGCGCCCACACGCAGGCGGCCCTCGATCACCACGCCGTGATGCAGGTGATGACCGCTCTGCTTCTGGGTATCGGTGACCTGGAAGCGCACGCCATCGGCCTCGAGATAGCCGGTGTCGCCGACCTGGCCGCCCGACTCGCCATAGAATGGCGTGCGATCGAGCACCACCACGCCCTTGGCGCCCTCGTCGAGTTCGACCAGCGCATTGCCGCTGTCGTCGATCAGCGCGGTGACGCGCGCCTCGTCATCGAGCCGCTCGTAACCGGTGAAGGCGGTTTCACCCTCGATCTCGATGCTGGCGGTGTAATCGGCACCGAACTGGCTGGCGGCGCGGGCGCGCTCGCGCTGCGCTTCGAGTTCACGCTGGAAGCCGACTTCATCGAGCGTCACGCCGCGCTCGCGGCAGATATCGGCGGTCAGATCGAACGGAAAGCCGTAGGTGTCGTAAAGCTTGAACACCGTCTCGCCGGTGAGCGTCTCGCCATCGAGTTCGGCGAGTGCGGCCTCCAGCAGGCCCATGCCGTGATCCAGCGTGCGCGCGAACTGCTCCTCCTCCTTGAGCAATACTTTCTCGATCTGTGCGCGCGCGCGGCGCAGTTCCGGGTAGGCCTCGCCCATCTCGGTATCCAACGCCGCGACCAGCTTGTAAAAGAACGGCTCGCGCGCGCCGAGCTTGTGGCCATGGCGCACCGCGCGGCGGATGATCCGGCGCAGCACGTAGCCGCGCCCCTCGTTGGACGGCAGCACGCCATCAACGATGAGAAAGGCACAGGAACGGATATGGTCGGCGATCACCCGCAGCGACGGCGTAGCGATGTCGTCATGATCGATGATCTCGGCGGCGGCTTTCAGCAGGTTCTCGAACAGGTCGATCTCATAATTGGAGTGCACGCCCTGCAGCACCGCGGCGACGCGCTCCAGACCCATGCCGGTGTCGATCGATGGCTTGGGCAGCGGGTTCAGGTTGCCTGCGGCATCGCGATCGAACTGCATGAACACCAGGTTCCAGATCTCGATGTAGCGATCGCCGTCCTCGTCGGGGCTACCGGGAGGCCCGCCCCAGACCTCGGGACCGTGATCGAAGAAGATTTCCGATGACGGACCGCAGGGGCCGGTGTCGCCCATCTGCCAGAAGTTGTCTTCATCGAGCCTGGAGAAACGCGCGGGGGCGATGCCGATCTCGTCCTTCCAGATGCGTTCGGCCTCGTCGTCGCTGACGTGTACGGTGACCCACAGCTTCTCTCTCGGCAGGCCCAGCGTCTCGGTGAGAAAGGTCCAGGCGAAGCGAATCGCATCGTGCTTGAAGTAGTCGCCGAAGCTGAAGTTGCCGAGCATCTCGAAGAAGGTATGGTGGCGCGCGGTGTAGCCGACGTTGTCCAGGTCGTTGTGCTTGCCGCCGGCGCGCACGCAGCGCTGCGCCGAGGTCGCGCGTACGTAGGGGCGCGGGTCGCGACCGAGGAAGACGTCCTTGAACGGGACCATGCCGGCATTGGTGAACAGCAGGGTCGGGTCGTTGCCCGGCACCAGCGAGCTCGACGGCACGATGGTATGCCCCTGCTCTTCGAAGAAGGTCAGAAAGGCCTGTCTGATGTCTGCGCTTTTCATAGAAAACCCGTGATATCAAGCATTTGAGCGCTGCGGGCAGGCGGTCGTTGGTTCCGAATTCGGGGCAATCGATGGTTCGGCAAACCACGAAAAGGCGCCACCCGGGGCCGTCGCAAAGCGCACTAGTATAACGCAGTTGTCAAGAAATAAACGAGAGAGGGTCGAGCTTGGCTATTGTTCCAGATCTGCATCCCAGGCGTGGGAGAGGGCGTGACGAACCTGATCGAAGTCGAAACCGCGTCCGGCCAGAAAGCGTTCGCGGCGGGCACGCTCGCGGGGAGTGCTGCCAGGGTCGCCGAAGCGTTTGGCGAGGGTGTCGCAAGCGAGGGCGAACCAGTCGGCCTCGCCAGCATGCTGGGCATCGTCGAGTGCCGCTCGGGTCAACTCGCGATCGATGCCGCGATCGCCAAGTTCGGCGCGAATCTTGATCGGCCCCTGCCCGCGCGCAATGCGCGAGCGGACGAAAATATCGGCGAAACGCGTATCGGATTGCAGGCCCTCCTCGGCTAGCGCATCCAACGTCTCGCCAATGAGGGTATCGGCATGTCCCTTGCCGGCCAGACGCGCCTGCAACTCGGCGCGGGAATACTCGCGCCGAGCCAGCAGGCGAATGGCATCGTCTCGAGGCGTGCTCTCACTCGCACTAGAGCCGACCATGGCTTACAGCAGGCCATCCTCGTTGTCTTCGGTCGCCGCTTCCGGCTCGGCTTCCTGGCCCTTGGGTTCCGGCGGGCTCAGTAGCTGGGCGCGGATATTGGTCTCGATCTCATCCATGACCGCGGGATTGTCCTCGAGGAACTGAGCGGCATTGGCCTTGCCCTGGCCGATCTTGTTGCCCTGGTAGCTGTACCAGGCACCGGCCTTATCGACCAGCTTGCACTGCACGCCCAGATCGATGACTTCGCCGGCATGATAGATACCCTTGCCATAGAGAATCTGGAACTCGGCCTGGCGGAACGGCGGCGCCACCTTGTTCTTGACGACCTTGACCCGGGTCTCGTTACCGGTGACTTCGTCGCCCTGCTTGACCGAGCCGGTGCGGCGAATGTCCAGGCGCACGCTGGAGTAGAACTTGAGCGCGTTACCGCCGGTGGTGGTTTCGGGGCTGCCGAACATCACGCCGATCTTCATGCGGATCTGGTTGATGAACACCACCATGCAGTTGGCGTTCTTGATGTTGCCGGTGATCTTGCGTAGCGCCTGGGACATCAGGCGTGCCTGCAGGCCGACATGGGAGTCGCCCATTTCGCCTTCGATTTCGGCACGCGGGGTGAGTGCCGCCACCGAGTCGATGACGATCACGTCGACGCCGCCGGAGCGCACCAGCATGTCGCAGATTTCCAGTGCCTGCTCGCCGGTATCCGGCTGCGAAACCAGCAGGTCGTCGAGATTGACCCCGAGCTTCTCGGCGTAGCTGGGATCCAGCGCGTGCTCGGCATCGATGAAGGCGCAGGTCTTGCCCTGCTTCTGCGCCTGGGCGATGACCGACAGTGTCAGCGTGGTCTTGCCCGAGGACTCGGGGCCGAAAATTTCGGTTACCCGACCCAGCGGTAGGCCGCCGATGCCGAGGGCGATATCCAGCCCCAGTGAGCCGGTCGATACCGACGGCATGGTGACGCGCGGCGTATCGCCCAGACGCATCACGGTGCCCTTGCCGAACTGGCGCTCGATCTGCGAGAGCGCCGCACTTAGCGCCTTGGAGCGATTGTCGTCCTGTGCCATGAACGTCTCCTGATAAGCAGGTGAAGGTTGCCGCGATGCCCGGTTCGGGCTCGCATCGCCAGCATCGGCTGGCGCTATTCATTCCTATCCATCCATTGCTGCCGTTGCAGCAAATCATACTGTATGGCTGCACAGTATTATGACGAAAAAAACGCCGTGCGCCTACTCCCCGTAGCGGTTAAATGCATGGCAACGTCAATCTTGGTCCTCGAGCCGGAGAATCAAGCCCTCGAGCGCCATGCGCACCGCTTTTTCGCGAACCGCCACGCGATCGCCATCGAAACGATGACGCTCGGCGCGCTGATGCGTCGTATCGCCCCACGCCAGCCACACGGTGCCCACCGGTTTATCGGCGCTGCCACCGCCGGGGCCCGCCACGCCGCTGATCGCCACCCCCAAATCGGCACCGCTCTCGGCACAGGCGCCCGCGACCATCGCCATGACCGTCTCGCGACTGACCGCGCCATGGGCGTCGAGTGTCGCCGCGGGCACACCCAGCAGGCGCGTCTTGGCGGCATTGGCGTAGGTGACATAGCCGGTTTCGAAGTAATCCGAACTGCCGGCAACGGCGGTGATCGCGCTGGCGACGCCACCGCCGGTGCAGGACTCGGCAGCGGTGATGAAGGCTCGCCGCGCCAGGCAGGCCTGACCGAGACGTTGGCTCAGGGCGAAAGTATCGAGAGTTTCCAACGCAGCAGTGGCCAAGGCGTCGCTCCAGGTGGCTAGGTGGCAGCGCCACCGGATAATCGATAAAAGAGCAGCTTACCAGACACACCCATGCGCGAGTCAGGGTGCGCCTATCCCTGTTCGGCTGGCGAATTGAATTTTTCGAGCACCTGCTGGCAGCTCGGCCCGACGTTTTCACCCGTGCCCGGCTCGATCCACGGCAACAGTGCCAGCGGCGGCGCCAGCAAGGCACCGATCACCGAGAGCACCCCGCGGATCGCCAACTCCCGGGACGTTACGCTCACTCCCAAGTCGCTCAGCGGCCCCGTCAGACTGATCGGGGAATCCGATGCCAGGAAGCTGAAATCCTTGGGATGCGCTTCGAAGGCCAGTGTCATGAACTCTTCATCCAGATCGATGGCGCCGCCGCCGGTGATGTTGGAATCCTCCGTGCTGATGAACAGCTGTTCGAGCGTCGCCAGGCCATCGTCCGCCTGGAAATTGGCATAGGCACAGTCGATCGGCACCGAATCCGACGGGTCGACCAGCGCGGCCACCAGCGCCTCGCCGACATCCAGGCCCAGCGCCTCCACGGCCACCACGCCCAGCCGGCCACCGGACATTGCCAGTTCCAGCGCGCCACTCAGATTGGCCATGGCTTCGTCCATCGAATCGCCATGGAAACGCACCTCGCTATGTCCGTCGATCACCCCGGCGGAATCCGCGGCTACGTCGGATAGCTCGGCGCGGCGCAATAGCGGCTTGAGATTGACCTGGCTGAGCGAAACGTCGAGATTGCCGCGTAGCGTCGATCCACTCGCATCGAGCCTGATCCGCGAACGCGCTTCTCCTCCTCCGATGCCGACATCGAGCGGTTCGAGTGTCAATACGCCCTCCTCCATCGTAAGCTCCAGGTGTACGTCGTTGAGCGGCAGATAGTCGGCGCTGACGGAGTCGGCGCGATAACTCACGATGGCGTCCATGGCGCGCAGGCCCTGTAGGTTCCATGGCTGATCAGGAAATATGCCGACCTGGTCATCCTGCTGCCTAGCGCGCTGCTGCTGCTCGGGCGACGCCACATCGCCACCGCTGGTATCGGGGGCGGCACCCACCAGGGGCAAGAAATCGTCCAGGTCGAGCCGCTCGGAGCCCAGTGTCGCCCAGAGCATGGGGCGCTCGCCCAACTGAATCTGCACGTCGCCATTCACATCGCTGTTGCCGAAGCGCCCACGCAGCCCAAGCAGGCGCACCAGATCGTCTTCGACGTGCAGTTCGCCCTCGATTCGATAAGGCGGCAGTGCCGGCAGGTTCAGGCCAGTCAGGCGGTTCAAGCGTGCCGGATTGGGCCCCGAGAGCTGAAAACTCCCATCCACCGCCGCTATTTCCAACGGCTGCTTGATGGTGCCGTCCACTATCAACGTCGTGTCCTCGGCCACGATCTCACCCTGTACCGGATAGGGCGTTTGCGGATCGTACAGATCCAGCAAGGGCCCCACGACCAGATCGAAGGAAAAAGGCTCATCGCGATAGGAACCGCTGCCCTCGAGGTGCACGCCGGACACCGACGTGCCAGCGATATCCGCCGTTTCGGCGCCCACATCGAGCGTCACTTCCTGCGCCGGCGCGCGGTAGGCGAGTTGCGTATCGTCAAGCGCCAGAGTGCCTTGATCGAGCTTCACATGCAGACGACCGTCCAGCGTGCCAAGCTGGCCATAACCCAGCGGCCCGAGTGCGGCGCCCAGATCGATTTGCATCAGTTCGGCATCGATATCGCCGCGCAGCGTCTCCGGTCGTATGCCTAGCCAGCCCTGGACGGCCAGCTCCCCGTCACCCTGGGCGACGTGCAGGCGCTGCACATTCAGACGACCCTCCTGAAGTCGCCCGATGAGCGCCACGTCGTGAAGCACCGTATCGCCGTAACTCAGGCGTTCTACCGCTACGTCCACGTGCGCTTCGTAATCGCTCAAGAACGCTAGCCGCTCGGCCCAGCGCCGATCCCAGGCGACGTTCTCGACGACCTGCTCGACCTCTTGTTCGACCTCCTCGCGCTCCTTGGCACTGTCGAGTTCGGTAATACCCCAGCGGTCGAGGTCCAATCGATCGGCGCGCACTCGCGCCTCGATTCGTGGCGTTTCGTCCAGCATCACGCTCACCGAGCCCGTCAATTGGCTCTCTTCGTCCAGCGTCGGCTCCCAATAGGTGACACGGGCCTGATCCACCTTGATGACATCGAGATCGATGGCGATCCCCCCACCGCCCTCATCGGTATCTTCACTGTCATCGGCAATCAGGCCGGACCAATTGGCGGTGCCATCCTCGCGCCTGGCCAGATGGACGACCGGACGCTCCAGTTGCAATCTGGCGATCGCGATTCGGCCGTGCAGCAGTGCGCCGGGCTCGATGGCCAGCTCCAGCGCCGCCAGGCTGAGCATCCGCTCATGCCTTGCCCACTCGGGATTGGCGACATTGATGTCCTCCAGGCGAATCGTCAGCGGCCAGCCCCAGTCGATATCCAGCGTGCCGATCTCGACCTCCCGACCGCCCAGGCGCTGGCTGGCCTGACTTTCCAGCAAGCCTTTCGCCCACGGCGACTCCAATAGCATCGCTAGCGCCAGCACCAGGAGTATCACGCCCACGAGCGTGAAGAGGGTTAGCCGAAATATCTTGGGCACGTCGTCTCCTCGTTTACCGGACCCGCCATCTCGAAAGCCGCTGCGTCTGCCATGCAGCCAACCGCAACCCACTTCAAGAGCCGGCCTTTAGTAGGAGAATAGACGACCTGCGGTCATTGCCGGGAAGAGACCGAGCGCCTGAGTTAACGCGTTCTAAACAGCCCGCTCGGAACTGTCGCCCGCTTGCCGGTCTGGGATAGAATGACGGCCCAAAACGCACCCGAAACCGCGTAAGGCGTGACGATGCAGGCAGCTCCAACTCAGACGCCGATGATGGCGCAGTATTTGAAGATCAAGCGCGAGCACCCGGAGGTGCTGCTGTTCTATCGCATGGGCGATTTCTACGAATTGTTCTTCGATGACGCGCGCCGCGCCGCGCAACTGCTCGACATCACGCTCACCCAGCGCGGCCAGTCGGCGGGCAAGCCGATCCCCATGGCCGGGGTGCCCTATCACAGTGCCGAGGGTTATCTGGCGCGGCTGGTCAAAGCCGGCGAGTCGGTGGCGATCTGCGAGCAGATCGGCGACCCCGCCGCCAGTAAAGGTCCGGTGGAGCGCAAGGTAGTGCGCATCGTCACCCCCGGTACGCTGCACGACGAGGCGCTACTCGATGCCCGCCGCGACAACTTGCTGCTCGCCCTGCATTGCCAGGGCGAGCGCTGGGGACTGGCCTGGCTGGAGCTCTCCAGCGGTCGCTTCAGCGTGCTCGAGGTCGATGGCGAGGCCGATATGCTCGCCGAGGTGCATCGCCTGGCCCCCGCCGAGCTGCTGATCGCCGACGGCCTCGACCTGCCAACCGCGCTTGCCGAGCGCGCCGGACTGAAACGCCAGAGCGAGTGGCTGTTCGACCTGGAGTCGGCGACCCGCTTGCTGTGCGATCAGTTCGGTGTCGCCGACCTGCGCGGCTTCGGCTGCGCGCATCTGATCTGTGCCATTACCGCTGCCGGCGTACTGATCGATTACGCCCGCGACACCCAGCGCTCGGGCCTGCCGCACGTTACCGCGCTGGGTGTCGAGAACCGCGACGACAGCGTCGTCATCGATGCCGCCAGCCGACGCAATCTCGAAATCGACACCAATCTCGGCGGCAGTGGCGACAATACCCTGGCCAGCGTGCTCGACACCACCGCCACGGCCATGGGCTCGCGCCTGCTCAAGCGTTGGCTCAACCGCCCGCTGCGCAACCGCGAGCAGATCGGCGCGCGCCAGGGCGCGGTGCAATTGCTACTGGCCGACGACGCCTGTGTCTCGCTACGCGAGGCGCTCAAGCGGATCGGCGACGTCGAGCGCATCCTCGCTCGTATCGCCCTGCGCAGCGCCCGCCCGCGCGATCTGGCGCGCCTGCGCGATGCGCTCAATGCCCTGCCCGAGTTGCAACGCGAGCTCGCCACGTTCGATGAAGGCACCGCGCTGGATGAGCTGCGCCGGCATATTCGGCCCTACCCGGAGCTGGCCGAAACGCTGACTCGCGCGCTGATCGACAACCCGCCGGTGGTGATTCGCGAGGGCGGCGTAATCGCCGCTGGGTTTGATGATGAGCTGGATGAATTTCGTGGCCTGGCCGAGCATGCCGGCGACTACCTGGTCAAGCTCGAAACCCGCGAACGCGAGCGCACCGGGCTGGCCGGACTCAAGGTCGGCTACAACCGGGTGCATGGCTATTTCATCGAGATTCCCCGCGCCCAGGCCCGCGAGGTGCCAGCCGACTACGTTCGTCGTCAGACGCTGAAAAACGCCGAGCGCTTCATCATTCCCGAGCTCAAGGAGTTCGAGGACAAGGCGCTATCGGCCAAGTCGCGTGCGCTGGCCCGCGAAAAGCTGCTCTATGAGAGCCTGCTCGATACGCTGAATGCCGAACTCGACACATTGCAGGCCAGTGGCCGTGCGCTGGCCGCGCTCGACGTGCTCGCCGCCTTCGCCGAGCGCGCCCAGGCGCTGGATTTCGTGCGCCCGCAACTGCTCGAGACGCCGGGATTGTGCATCGTCGGCGGGCGCCATCCGGTGGTCGAGCACGTCAGCGATCGGCCCTTCGTGCCCAACGACCTGACACTCGATCCGAGTCGCCACATGCTGGTGATCACCGGCCCCAACATGGGCGGCAAGTCGACCTACATGCGCCAGGCGGCGCTGATCGCCCTGCTCGCCCACAGCGGCAGCTTCGTGCCCGCCGATCGCGCCGAGATCGGCCCGCTGGATCGTATCTTCACGCGTATCGGCTCCAGCGACGACCTGGCCGGCGGGCGCTCGACCTTCATGGTCGAGATGACCGAGACCGCCAGCATTCTGCACAACGCCACCGACCAGAGCCTGGTGCTGATGGACGAGATTGGCCGCGGCACCAGCACCTTCGACGGCCTGTCGCTGGCCTGGGCCAGCGCCGAGCATCTGGCGCGGGTCAAGGCGTTCACGCTGTTCGCCACGCACTATTTCGAGATGACCGCGCTGGCCGATCAGGCCGAGGGCGTGGCCAACGTGCACCTGACCGCCGCCGAGCACAAGGAGGGCATCGTCTTCATGCACCGTGTCGAAGATGGCCCGGCCAGCCAGAGCTACGGCCTGCAAGTCGCGCAGTTGGCCGGAGTACCGCAGGCGGTAATCGAGCGCGCCCGCGACAAGCTGGCCGGCCTCGAGCAACAGGAGGTCGATCAGGGGCAGCGTCCACGGAGGGATACGACCACCACCCCGGCTCCGCAGCAGGCCGACCTGTTCGCCAGCGCACCGCATCCGCTCATCGAGGAGCTCGGCGGGCTGAAACTGGATGAACTGACGCCACGCCAGGCGCTGGACCTGCTGTATCGTTGGCGGGAAAATGTCTAGGGCCTGATTCGAGTCACGGCTCACAGCTATTAATCCATAGCCAATCGGTCGATAGCCCCGCTTGCCGCCATACACGTGGCGCGACTAAAATCGAGCCCCAATTAGAATAAGGCCTTATAATGGCCCAACCGCTTATAACCTAGCTGACGATGATGCACCGACGCCGGGCATATCGAGATTGAGGGAGACACCATGACATTCGTCGTCACCGAAAACTGCATTCGCTGCAAGTACATGGATTGCATCGAGGTCTGCCCGGTCGACTGCTTTTACGAGGGGCCCAACTTTCTGGTGATCCACCCCGACGAATGCATCGACTGCGCGCTATGCGAACCGGAGTGCCCGGCCGAGGCGATCTTCTCCGAGGATGAGCTGCCCGAAGGGCAAAGCGAGTTCATCGAGCTCAATGCCGAACTCGCCGAAGTATGGCCGAACATCACCGAGAAGAAGGATCCCCCGGCGGATGCCGAGGAGTGGGATGGCAAGCCGGGCAAGCGGGAACTGCTGGAGCGTTGATCGGCATGCGCAACACGGCCCGGCCCCGATAACGGAGCCGGGCTTCGAACCCTGCCTCAGCCTTGGCCTTTGATGGCTTTTAGACCCGGGTAGGTGGCCTTGTCGCCCAGTTCCTGCTCGATCACCAGCAGGCGATTGTACTTGGCGATACGATCGCTGCGGCTCAACGAGCCGGTCTTGATCTGCCCAGCCGAAGTACCTACCGCCAGATCGGCGATGGTGGTGTCCTCGGTCTCGCCACTGCGGTGCGAGATGACCGCGGTGAAGCCGGCATCCTGCGCCATTCTGATCGCATCCAGCGTCTCCGAAAGCGAGCCGATCTGGTTGAACTTGATCAGGATCGAGTTGCCGATGGCCTCGTCGATGCCGCGCTTCAGAATCCTGGTGTTGGTCACGAACAGATCGTCGCCGACCAGTTGCACCTTGTCGCCGAGCTTGTCGGTCAGCGTCTTCCAGCCCGCCCAATCGGATTCGTCCATGCCATCCTCGATCGAGACGATCGGATACGCATCGACCAGTTCGGCCAGATAATCGGCGAAACCGGCGGAATCGTAGCGCTTGCCCTCGCCGGCCAGATCGTACTGGCCATCCTTGTAGAACTCGGATGAGGCGCAGTCCAGCGCTAACGTTACATCCTTGCCCAAGACATAACCGGCGTCACTCACCGCCTGCTTGATCACCGCCAGCGCCTCGGCGTTGGATTCCAGATTGGGTGCGAAGCCGCCCTCATCGCCCACCGAGGTGGCCAGGCCACGCGCGGACAACACCTTCTTCAGGGCATGGAAGATCTCCGCGCCCATGCGCAGTGCCTCGCGGAAGTTCAGTGCGCCGACCGGCTGCACCATGAACTCCTGCATATCGACGTTGTTGTCGGCATGCTCGCCGCCGTTGATGATGTTCATCATCGGCACCGGCATGCTGTACTTACCCGGCTGGCCGTAGAGCTCGGCGATGTGCGCGTAGAGCGGTACATTCCGCTCGGCGGCGGCGGCCTTGGCGGCGGCCAGCGACACGGCAAGAATCGCATTGGCGCCAAGGTTGGCCTTGTTGTCGGTGCCGTCGAGATCACACATGGCGTCATCCAGCGCACGCTGGTCGCGTGCATCCATGCCCAGGAGGCGTTCACGAATCCTGCCGTTCACGGCGTCGACCGCCTTGAGCACGCCCTTGCCCAGATAGCGCGACTTGTCAGCGTCGCGCAGTTCCAGCGCCTCGCGCGAGCCGGTGGAGGCGCCGGACGGCGCGCAGGCGCTACCGCGCGTACCGCTGTTGAGAATCACCTCGGCCTGTACGGTCGGGTTGCCGCGCGAATCGAGCACCTCGAGGGCGCGAATATCGACGATCTCTGCCATGTTGCCGTCCTTCTTGGATGTGTTTTAGGGTTATCGAAATTACTGGATATGGACCCCCGAAAAGCTCTTGGTCAGCGCGTCGAGGGATTTGATCTGACCCAGGAAGGGCTCGAGCTTGTCCAGCGGCAGCGCGCAGGGGCCGTCGCACTTGGCGTTGTCCGGATCGGGGTGCGCCTCCAGGAACAGCCCGGCCAGGCCTACGGCGACGCCGGCACGCGCCAGCTCGAAGACCTGCGCGCGGCGGCCATCGGCGCTGTCGGCGCGCCCGCCGGGACGTTGCAGCGCATGGGTCACATCGAAGATCGTCGGAAAACCGGTCTGCTTCATCTCACCGAAACCGAGCATGTCGACGATCAGGTTGTTGTAGCCGAAGCTCGAACCGCGCTCACATAGCAGCAGCCGCTCGTTGCCGGCCTCCTGACATTTGGCGACGATGTGGCGCATCTCATGCGGCGCGACGAACTGCGGCTTCTTGATGTTGATCACCGCACCGGTTTCGGCCATCGCCACCACCAGGTCGGTCTGACGGGCGAGAAACGCCGGCAACTGGATGACATCGGCGACCCGTGCGACGGGGGCCGCCTGCCAGGGCTCGTGAACGTCGGTAATCACCGGTACATCGAAGCGCGACTTGATCTCGGCGAGGATCTCGAGCCCTTTCTCCAGGCCGGGGCCGCGATAGGAGTGGATCGAGCTGCGATTGGCTTTGTCGAAGCTGGCCTTGAATACGTAGGGGATATCCAATCGGCGACAAACGTCGACGTAGACCTCGGCGACTTCCAGCGCCATCTCGCGAGATTCCAACACGTTCATGCCGCCGAACAGCATCAGCGGCAATGAATTGCCGACCCTGAGGCCGGCGAATTCGATGGTTTTCTGTGGCGTGGTCATGACTTTCCCCTTGGCGGGTTCAGGCTTGCGGCGCCTGCTGGGCCTGGATACGTACGCGCGCCGCCTTGTGCTCCAGCGCCGCATTGACGAACCCGGTAAATAGCGGATGGCCGTCGCGTGGCGTCGAGGTGAACTCGGGATGGAACTGACAGGCCACGTACCAGGGATGATCGGGCAGCTCGATCATCTCCACCAGCGAATTGTCGACGCTCTTGCCGGAGATCACCAGCCCGGCCTTCTCCAACGCATCGACGAACTGATTGTTGACCTCGAAACGGTGACGATGACGCTCGGTGATGGCGTCCAGCCCATAGGCTTCGCGAGCCTTCGAGCCCGGCTTGAGATGGCAGATCTGGCCACCCAAGCGCATGCTGCCGCCGAGATCGGAAGCCTCGTCACGCAGTTCGATCTTGCCTTCGGGCGTGATCCATTCGGTGATCAGGCCGACCACCGGATGCTGGGTATCGTGGGTGAATTCGGTGGAGTTGGCGTCCGTCCAGCCGGCGATGTGGCGCGCAAACTCGATTACCGCGACCTGCATGCCGAGGCAGATACCCAGATAGGGGATGCCTTGCTCGCGCGCGTAGCGCGCGGTCATGATCTTGCCTTCCACGCCGCGCTCGCCGAAGCCGCCGGGGACCAGGATCGCATCCTTTCCAGCGAGCCGCTCGGTACCGTGGAGCTCGATGGTTTCGGCATCGATGTAGTCGATATTGACCTTGACCCGGGTCTGGATGCCGGCGTGAATCAGCGCCTCGTTGAGCGATTTGTAGGCGTCGAGCAATTCCATGTACTTGCCGACCATGGCGATATTGATCGATTTGAGCGGATTGAGCTTGGCATCGAGCACATGAATCCATTCGGTCAGATCGGCTTCCGGGGCTTCGATACGCAGCTTGTCGCAGACGATCTCGTCGAGGCCGAACTCGTGCAGCATCAACGGGATGCGGTAGATGGTATCGGCGTCCTGCAGCGGGACGACCGCACGCTCTTCGACGTTGGTGAACAGCGCGATCTTGCGCCGTTCGGTCTCTTCCAGCTCGACCTCGCTGCGACAGATCAGGATATCCGGCTGAATACCGATCGAGCGCAACTCCTTGACGCTGTGCTGGGTCGGCTTGGTCTTGGTCTCGCCGGCGGTCTTGATGTAGGGCACCAGGGTCAAGTGCATGAACAGCGCGCGGTTGGCGCCGACTTCACTGCGCAACTGGCGGATCGACTCGAGAAACGGCAGCGACTCGATGTCGCCGACGGTGCCGCCGATCTCGACCAGCGCCACGTCGCAACCCTCGCCACCCTCGATCACCCGGCGCTTGATCTCGTCGGTGATATGTGGGATCACCTGCACGGTGCCGCCCAGGTAGTCACCGCGACGCTCACGGCGCAGCACGTGCTCGTAGACGCGCCCGGTGGTGAAATTGTTGCCCTGGGTCATCTTGGTGCGGATGAAGCGCTCATAGTGGCCCAGGTCGAGATCGGTTTCCGCGCCATCTTCGGTGACGAATACCTCGCCGTGCTGGAAGGGACTCATGGTGCCCGGATCGACGTTGATGTACGGGTCCAGCTTGAGGATGGTGACCTTGAGGCCGCGCGCCTCGAGAATCGCCGCGAGGGAGGCCGACGCGATGCCCTTGCCGAGAGAGGACACAACGCCGCCGGTCACGAAGATATATCGTGTCATGGAAAACCTGTCGAATCGTGATCAGAAGGCCGTGGAGAAAACCGGGCCCGGATGGGACGCCAGAATAGCAGACTCGGCCCGCCCGCTCAATTTTGCCAGTGCATCACTCCAGCTATATCGAAAGTCGACGAACGAAGTCCAGACAAGGCAAAAATCGGCGAGAGAGCGGAGTTTACAAACTGTAAATGAGCATCTTAAGCCGATTTTTAACGCCGTATGGACGAGTGCAGTCACTTTCAGCGCCACCAGCGTGACATGGCCCCACCCAACGGATCCCGCTCAGGTTGCGACAACTGGGCGATGCGCGCCACCGCCGCATCGTGCTCGGCCGGGTCGGCGCGCAGCAAGTCGAGTGTCGGCTGATCGGCCGGATAGGCGGCCAGCAGCAGAAAATCGTCGCTCGCCGCCAGGCAGCAGTGCCCCGTGCCGGCCGGCAGCACCAGCGCATCGCCGGCGCGAATCTCGATATCGCGGCCCGCCTCGCCGCCCAGGCGCAATTTACCCCAGCCCGAAAGCGCGCCGAACGCCTCGTGGGCGGTGGAGTGATAATGGTGGTAGTCGTACACGCCACCCCGCCAGCTGGATGGCCAGTCGTAGGCCGAAAAGAGCCGCTCGAAACACTGCGCCACGCTCTCCCTGTCCAGCCCCGCCTCGAGCCCGCCGGAGCGAAACAGCAGCGTGGCCAGCCGCGTATTGGGAATGCTGCCATCGTCATCGAAGGTCAACTGCTCAGGTACCACCGAACCGCCTTCGCTCGATCCCAGACCCAGTGTCGCCAGCGTATCGTCCATGTCGCCTCCTCCTGAAGTCTCCCTCTCAGTCTAGATGAAGGCAGCGCTAAAAAGGCAAGCCCCCCAGCGAGCATGGCAGCGACGACCGCTCACACGCCCAGATAGTCGAGAATGCCCTCGCCCGCCTGGCGCCCTTCATAAACGGCGGTGACCACCAGATCGGAGCCGCGCACCATGTCGCCGCCGGCGAAGATCTTCTCGTTGCTGGTCTGGAAGGCGAAGCTGCCATGCTCCGGCGCAGTGACCCGGCCACGCTCGTCGGTGGCGATGTCGTTGGGCTCGAACCAGTCGATATCGCTGGGTTGGAAGCCGAAGGCGATGATCACCGCATCCGCCGCCAGCACCTCCTCGGAGCCCGGCACCACCTCGGGACGCTGGCGACCGTTCTCGTCCGGCTCGCCGAGGCGGGTACGCACCAGCTTGACGCCCTCGACCTTGCCCTCGCCGATTACCGCCACCGGCTGGCGGTTGAACAGGAAATCGACGCCCTCTTCGCGGGCGTTGGCCACCTCGCGCTTGGAACCGGGCATGTTGCCCTCGTCGCGGCGGTAGGCGCAGGTCACGCTGGCAGCACCCTGGCGGATCGCGGTGCGATTGCAGTCCATCGCCGTATCGCCACCGCCCAGCACCACCACGCGCTGGCCTTGCAGACTCTGGTATTCGTTCGGATCCTCTTCGAAGCCCAGGCAGTGGTTGACGTTGGCGACCAGGTAATCGAGCGCCTTGTACACGCCGGGCAGGTCCTCGCCGGGGAAGCCGCCCTGCATGTATTTATAGGTGCCCATACCCATGAACACGGCGTCAAACTCGGCGAGCAGTGCGTCGATGGTCACATCCTTGCCGATCTCGGTATTGAGACGGAACTCCACGCCCATCTCCTCGAATACCGCGCGGCGGCGCTCCATGACGTTCTTCTCGAGCTTGAATTCGGGAATGCCGAACGTCAGCAGCCCGCCGATTTCGGGGTAGCGATCGAACACCACCGGCCTGACGCCGTTACGCACCAGGATATCGGCGCAGCCGAGCCCCGCCGGGCCGGCGCCGATCACCGCGACGCGCTTGTCGGTCCAGACGACCTTGGACATGTCCGGGCGCCAGCCCATGGCGAAGGCGGTGTCGGTGATGTACTTCTCCACCGAGCCGATGGTCACCGCACCGAAGCCGTCGTTGAGGGTGCAGTCGCCTTCGCAGAGGCGATCCTGCGGGCACACCCGACCGCACACCTCGGGCAACGAGTTGGTGCGGTGCGACAACTCGGCGGCCTCGAGAATATTGCCCTCGCTGACCAGCTTGAGCCAGTTGGGAATATAGTTGTGTACCGGGCACTTCCATTCGCAATACGGATTGCCGCAATGCAGGCAGCGATGCGCCTGGCTGGCCGCCTCGCTGGGCTTGAACGGCTCGTAGATCTCGGCGAATTCGCGGGCGCGGCTACGCGCCTCTTTCTTGCGCGGGTCCTGGCGGCCGACATCGATGAACTGAAAATCGTTACTCAGACGGTTTGCCATCAATCGTCTCTCCTATTATTCGGGCCGGCGGCGGCGCTTATTCCGGCTGACGCCGGGACTGGGCGAGCAGGCTGTTCAGATTTGCCGCCTTGGGCTTGACCAGCCAGAAATGACGAACGAAATCGGAGAAATCCTCGAGAATCTCCTCGCCCCGCGCGGAGCCGGTCTCGGCGACGTACTCTTCGATCACTTCGCGCAGGTGGCGCCGGTAGGCTTCCATGGCTTCGGTGTTGATGCGATGGATCTCGACCAGCTCGTGGTTGTACTTGTCGACGAAGGTGCGATCTTCGTCGAGTACGTAAGCGAAGCCGCCGGTCATGCCCGCGCCGAAATTGACGCCGGTCTCGCCGAGCACGGCGACCATGCCGCCGGTCATGTATTCGCAGCAGTGATCGCCGGCCCCCTCGATCACCGCATGCACACCGGAGTTGCGTACGCCGAAACGCTCGCCGGCGGTACCCGCAGCGAACAGCTTGCCGCCCGTGGCGCCATAGAGGCAGGTGTTACCGACGATCGCGCTCTCGTGGCTCTGGAAGGCGCTTTCGCGCGGCGGCACGATCACCACCTTGCCGCCGTTCATGCCCTTGCCGACATAATCGTTGGCATCGCCCTCAAGGTACAGATTGAGACCGCGCGCGTTCCATACACCGAAGCTCTGGCCGGCGACCCCCGTGAAACGCACGGAGATCGGCGCATCTTCGAGTCCCGCCTCGCCATAGCGCTTGGCGATCTCGCCGGAGGCACGCGCGCCCACGCTGCGGTCGCCGTTGGTGATGGTGAAGGTAAACTCGCCACCGGATTGGGCCTCGATCGCCGGCATCAGCGTTTCTACTATCTGGCGGTTCTTGGCTCCCGAATCGTGCGGCTCGTTGCGGTTGTGCGTGCAGAACTGTGGCGCATCCGCCGGTACGAAGTCGTTTTCCAGCAACGGCGTCAGATCGAGCTTGCGCTGCGAGGCGGTTTCGCCTTCGAGCACCTCGAGCAGATCGGTGCGACCGATCAGGTCGGTGAGCTTGCGCACCCCGAGCAGCGCCATCAACTCACGCACCTCCTCGGCGATGAAGCGGAAGTAGTGCTTGACCATGTCGACGGTGCCGCGAAAGTGCTCATCGCGCAGGTATTGGTGCTGAGTGGCAACGCCGGTGGCACAGTTGTTGAGATGGCAGATGCGCAGGTACTTGCAGCCCAGCGCGACCATCGGCGCGGTGCCGAAGCCGAAGCTCTCGGCGCCGAGAATCGCCGCCTTGACCACGTCGAGGCCGGTCTTCAGGCCACCGTCGGTCTGTAGGCGGATCTTGTCGCGCAGGCCGTTGATGCGCAGCGCCTGATGCACTTCGGGCAGGCCCAGCTCCCACGGGCTGCCGGCGTGCTTGATCGAGGCCAAGGGGCTCGCCGCGGTGCCGCCATCGTAGCCGGAGACGGTGATCAGGTCGGCATAGGCCTTGGCCACCCCGGTAGCGATGGTACCGATGCCCGGCTCGGAGACCAGCTTGACCGAGACCTGGGCGCTCGGATTGACCTGCTTCAGATCGAAGATCAGCTGCGCCAGATCCTCGATGGAGTAGATGTCGTGGTGCGGCGGCGGTGAGATCAGCGTGACGCCGGGCACCGCGTAGCGCAGTCGCGCGATCAGCTCGTTGACCTTGCCGCCGGGTAGCTGGCCGCCCTCGCCGGGCTTGGCGCCCTGGGCGACCTTGATCTGCAGCACCTCGGCATTGACCAGGTAGGCCGGCGTCACGCCAAAGCGCCCCGAGGCGATCTGTTTGATCTTGGAACTGCGGATAGTGCCGTAGCGCGCCGGATCCTCGCCGCCCTCGCCGGAGTTGGAGCGACCGCCGGCCTCGTTCATGGCCTGGGCCAGCGCCTCGTGGGCTTCCGGCGACAGCGCACCCAGCGACATGCCGGCGCTATCGAAGCGCGGCAGCAACTCCTCGACCGACTCGATCTCGTCGAGCGGCAGCGGCTCGGGGGCCGGCTTGAGCCCCAGCATGTCGCGAATGGTCGCCACCGGGCGCTCGTTGACCAACCGGGCGAACTTCTTCCACTTGGCGTAATCGCCCTGCTGCACCGCCTCCTGAAGGGTCATCACCACATCGGGATTGTAGGCGTGGTATTCGTGATCGTGAACGTACTTGATCAGCCCGCCCTGGCGCAGCGCCTTGCGCGGTGTCCAGGCCTCGCGCGCCAGCAGTTCCTGCTGCAGTTGCAGCTCGGCGAAACCGGTACCTTCGATGCGCGACATCATGCCCGTGAAGCACAATTCCATGACCTCGGACGACAGCCCCACCGCCTCGAACAGTTGCGAGCCGCGATACGAGGCCAGCGTCGAGATGCCCATCTTCGAGAGAATCTTGTAGAGCCCTTTTTGCAGGCCCTTGCGGTAGTTTTCGCGGGCATCCGCCGGGTTGCCGATCAACTCGCCGCTGCGATGCATGTCGGCCATCACCTGATAGGCCAGGTAGGGATAGACCGCCGTGGCGCCCACGCCGAACAGCACCGCCATCTGATGGGCATCGCGGGCATAGCCGGTCTCGATGACCAGATTGACCCGCGGGCGCAGCGCCAGGCGCCCCAGGTGATGGTGAATCGCCCCGGTGGCGAGCACCGAATGAATCGGCAGCTTGCCTTTCTCCAGGCCATCGTCGGACAGCACCAGAATCACCGCGCCGTCGCGCACGGCCTGCTCGACCTGCTGGCACAGTGCCTGCAACGCCTGCTTCAGGGTGCCCTGCTCGGGGTCGTAGGTCAGCTTGAACGTCTGCGCGCGAAACGCCTCGTCCTCCTGAGTGACTAGCGCGGTGAACTTGCGCGGCGATAGGATCGGCGTGGTCAGAATCAGCCGATGGGCGTGGTCGGGGGTCGCCTCGAAAACGTTCAACTCGGCACCACAGCAGGTTTCCAGCGACATCACGATCGCTTCGCGCAGCGGATCGATGGCCGGGTTGGTGACCTGGGCGAATTTCTGTCGGAAGTAGTCGGTCAGCAAGCGACCGTGGCGCGAGAGTACCGCCATCGGCGTGTCGTCGCCCATCGAGCCGACCGCTTCCTGGCCGCTTTCGGCCAGTGGTCGCAGCAGTTGGTCGCGCTCCTCGAAGGTAACCTGGAACATCTTCTGATAGACGCGCAGCTCGTCGCCTTCGAGCGGCTGGAAGCGTGCCAGCTCGGTGAGCGCCGATTCCAGATACTGGGCGCGATCCTTCAGCCAGCGCTTGTAGGGGTGCGCCGACTTGAGTCGATCGTCGATCTCCCGGGTATGCAGCACCTCGCCGGTCTCGGTATCCACGCCGAGCACCTGACCCGGACCGACCCGGCCCTTGGCCACCACGTCCTCGGGCTTGTAGCCGTAGGTGCCGACCTCGGAGGCCAGGGTGATGTAGCCATTCTTGGTGATCACCCAACGCGCCGGGCGCAGGCCGTTGCGATCGAGCATGCACACCGCGTGGCGGCCATCGGTCATCACCAATCCCGCCGGGCCGTCCCAGGCCTCCATGTGCATGGAGTTGTATTCGTAGAAGGCGCGCAGCTGCGCGTCCATGGTCTCGACGTTCTGCCACGCCGGCGGCACCATCATGCGGATGGCGTTGTACAGATCCATGCCGCCGGTCATCAGCACTTCGAGCATGTTGTCCATGCTCGAGGAGTCCGAGCCGCTGGTATTGACGATTTCATCCAGCTCGGTGATGTCGGGCAGCAGATCGCTGACGAAGTTTTCCTTGCGCGCGTTGGCCCAGCCGCGGTTGGCCTCGATGGTGTTGATTTCGCCGTTGTGGGCCAGGAAGCGGAACGGCTGCGCCAGCGGCCAGCGCGGTGCGGTATTGGTCGAAAAGCGCTGGTGAAAGACGCAGATCGCCGTCGTAAGGCGCGGATCGTTCAGGTCGTGATAGAACGTCGGCAGATCGACGGGCATCATCAATCCCTTGTAGGACATGACCCGTGACGACAACGAACAGACGTAGAAATCCTCCTCGCGCTTGAGCTGCTGCTCGGCGCGACGCCGGGCCATGAACAGGTCGACATTGAATGCCTGGTCGAGGCGGTCGTCGCTGGCCTCGACGAAGATCTGGCGGATGCGTGGCAGGCAATCGAGCGCCATCGGCCCGCACACGCTGGGATCGACCGGGACATCGCGCCAGCCGCGCACGCTCAGGCCCCGCGCGGTGAGTGCGGCATCGAGAATGTCGCGAGCCTGCGTCTCGCGGCTATCGTCGTCGGGCAGGAAAACGCAACCCACCGCGAAACGCGCACCCAACTCCACCCCCAACTCTTCGCGGGCGATGGCGCGCATGAAGTCGACCGGCATCTTGAACAGCAGGCCGCAGCCGTCGCCGGTCCTGCCGTCGGCGGCGATACCGCCACGGTGGGTCATGCAAGTCAGCGACTCGATGGCGGTTTTCAGCAGATCGTGGCTGGCCTGCCCTTCCATATGGGCGATCAGGCCGAAGCCACAGTTATCGCGGAATTCACCGGGTTGGTGGAGACCTTTCATCATGGGCATGTCTCGGTTTTGTTTTGCGAATACTAAGGTTGTGCGAAATCCGGGAAACTCACAGGCCAGGCGATGGGTGCGGAAACGTAACCCGCACGGAACTCGTTGAATCGGCCTGTTATGCGTAATACGCATGGGGCATGCACGTATATTATGACAGAGCGTCGGCGGCTCCAACCCCCTGACAAAAAAACGCCCGCTCCAATCGGAGCGGGCGAGCATTGCCAGGCGAAAGAGCGGGGTGTCAGGCGCGTGGGTAATCGCGCAGAAATTCGTCGAGCATCGCGGCAGGCGTGTCGTCGTAGACACAGGCATCGCCGAGCGCACGCAGCAGCACCAGCCGCAGACGGCTGTCCAGATTCTTCTTGTCCAATCGCATGCGCTCGGTAAACGCCCTGGCGTCCATTCCCACCGGCGCCGCCAGCGGCAGGCCGGCCGCCTCGAGCACCGCCGCCACGCGCGCCACATCGGCATCATCGAGCCAACCCAGGCGCCGGGAGAGCGACACGGCCATCGCCATGCCGGCACCGACCGCCTCGCCATGCAGCCAGTTGCCGTAACCCTGATGCGCCTCGATGGCATGACCGAAGGTATGCCCAAGATTGAGTAGCGCACGCACGCCCTGCTCGGTCTCGTCCGCCGCGACGATCTCGGCCTTGATCGTGCAACTGCGCAGGATCGCCTCGCTCAGCAAGGCGTCGTCCAGCCCACGCAGCGCCGCCATGTTGGCTTCCAGCCAGGCCAGGAAATCGAGATCGCGGATCAGGCCGTACTTGATCACCTCGGCCAGTCCCGCCGATAGCTCGCGCGCCGCCAGGCTCTTCAGCGTCGAGGTGTCGATCACCACCGCACGCGGCTGCCAGAAGGCACCGATCATGTTCTTGCCGCGCGGATGATTGACGCCGGTCTTGCCACCCACCGATGAGTCGACCTGCGAGAGCAGCGTGGTCGGCACCTGAATGAATGCCACGCCACGTTGATAGCAGGCCGCGGCGTAGCCGGTCATGTCGCCGATCACGCCGCCGCCGAGGGCGATCAGCGTACAGCGGCGATTGAAGCCGGCGGCGAGCAGTGCATCCCAGATGCGCTCCATCGAGGCCAGCGTCTTGGTGTGCTCGCCGTCGGGCAGGACCAACTCGCGCACATCCAGCTCGCTATCCTGGCCTTCACCCAGGCTGCGTCTGAGCGGCTCGAGATACAGTGGCGCCACCGTCTCGTTGGTGACGATCATCACCTGGCGTCCGGCCAGATGCGGACGCAACAGAGAGCCGTCTTCGAGCAGGCCGGGGCCGATATGAATGGGATAGCTGCGCTCGCCCAGATCGACACTGAGCGTCTTGCGCGGTACGTCGGCGGTCATGGGCATCAAGCCTTGGTTTGCAGTGGGTCGACGAGACGCTGCACGCGTCGCAGTATTTCATTGACCACCGCGCGGGGACCGCGGCGATCGGTACGTACCACGAGATCGGCGGTGGCGCGGTAAAGCGGATCGCGCACCTCGAACAGCCCGCGCAGCACGGCCTCGGGATCCTTGTTGCGCAGCAGGGGGCGATTGCGATCCTTGGCGGTGCGGCGCAGTTGCTGTTCGACGGTGGTATACAGATAGACCACCGTGCCGCGCTCGCGCAGCGCACGGCGATTGACCTCGCGCATGACCGCGCCACCACCGGTCGCCAGTACGATCGATGGACGATTTGTCAGCTCATCGACCATCAACACCTCGCGCTCGCGAAAGCCGATCTCGCCTTCGACATCGAATATCCAGGGTATGTCGGCACCGCAGCGCGCCTGAATCTCATGGTCGGTATCCACGAAATCACGCTGCAACTCGGCCGCCAGAAGGCGGCCGATCGTGCTTTTGCCGGCCCCCATGGGACCGACCAGAAAAACGTTGGGAAAGCCCTGCATCAGCGAATCGCCAGTTCGTCCTCGATAATCTTCGGGGTGATGAATACCAGCAATTCTACCTTCTCATTGCTCTCCTCGGTATAGCGAAATAGTTGGCCGATGACGGGGATGTCGCCGAGTAGCGGTGTCTTGAACAGGTTGCGCAACTGCTCGGTGGTGAGAATGCCGCCCAGCACCACGGTTTCGCCGTCATCGACCAGTACCTGGGTCTGGATCTCGTTGGTATCGATGGAGGGCACACCGCCGATCTCGTCGCCGACCGTATCGTTGTTGATCATCAGGTCCATGATGATGCGGTCGTCGGGAGTGATCTGCGGCGTGACTTCCAGCGACAGCACCGCCTCCTTGAACTCGACGTTGGTCGCCCCGCTCGAGGTGGCTTCCTGGTAGGCGATCTCGGTTCCTTGCTTGATCACCGCCTTCTGCTGGTTGGCGGTAATCACCTTGGGCTGGGAAATGGTCTGGCTCTTGCCCTCGCTCTCCAGCGCGCGCAGTTCGAGATCGAGCAGGATGTCGCCGGAGAGGTAGCCGAAGCTGAAGCCGGTTCCCGGCTGGGTATCATCGCCAAGATCGACGCTGAGCCCGCCGTTCTCGACCAGGCCGTCAGCCGCACCGTCGAAATCGAAGCGACTGCCCTGCGGCGACGACAGCCCCCAGTTGAGGCCCAGTTCACGCGTGACGCTGTCGCGCGCAATGACGATGCGCGCCTCGATCTGCACCTGACGAACCGGCACATCGAGCCGGGCGATAGTCAGGCGAATCTCCTCGAGCCGCTCGCGGGTCTCCTGGATCAGCAGCGTGTTGGTGCGCGCATCGACGCTGACCCGGCCACGCTCGGAGAGCAACCCCAGGCCCTCGCCGCCACTCAGCAGTACGGCAAGTTCCGAGGCCTTGGCATAACTGACCGGGATGTACTCGGTGACCAGCGGCGCCAGGCCCTGTAGCTGCATCTGGGCTTCGAGTTCCTGGCGCTCCATGGCGGCGAGTTCTTCGGCCGGGGCGACGATCAGCACATTGCCGGTCTTGCGGCTGGCCAGGCCGTGGCTCTTGAGAACCAGATCGAGCGCCTGATCCCAAGGCACGTCCTCCAGGTTCAGGGTCACGCTACCCTGCACGCTATCGCTGGCGACCAGATTGAGCCCGGTGAAGCTGGCGATGATCGCCAGCACTTCGCGAACCTCTATATCCTGGAAATTCAGCGTGATGCGCTTGCCGGTATACGGGAACTGCTCACGCTGCTCGGCCTCGCGCTCGGCACGGGTCACCGGCTCGGCTTCGATCACCAGGCGCCGCCCGCTCTGGGTGGAGAGCATCGAATACTCGCCATCGAGCTCGATCGCCAGCGTGACGTCGTCGCGCCCTGGCTGCGGTACGATACGCTGCATCGGCGTGCCGAAGTCGCTGACATCGAGTACCTGCAGCATCGACGCCGGCAGTTCGACATCGAGCAATTCAGCGACGATGCGACCGTTACCGCGCTGGCTGACCTGGGTGTCGACACCGTTACGATCGAAGGTGACGATCAGCCGACTGGCACCATCCTCGCCACGCCGGAAATCGATATTCTCGATCTGCGCCGTGCGCGCCATGGCGCCGCTCTCGTCGCCCGGCGCAGCGCTCGGCGCCGTATCGGCTGCCCGGTTCGCGGTGGCCTGCTGGTCGACGCCCTCGCCCATGCCGAGTATCAGCGTATCGCCCCGCTCGCTGAGAGCGTAGGGCAGCGCCCGCTCGAGATTGAACACCAACCGTGTACGCTCGCCGGCTTCCAACGCCACGACATGGTTGACGCCGCCCAAGCCCAATTCGAAACGCCGCTGATCGAGCTGGCTGACCGTATCCATCAGATCGATGGTCAGGCGCGGCGGCGAATCGACCCGATAGCCGCGCACCTCGGGCACGCCGCCTGCGAAATGCAGCGACACCTCGAGCTGGCCGGCACGCTGATCGAAATCCAGACCCGTCAGGGTCGACACCGCCTGGGCCTGTTCCGCCATCCCCAGCATCAGCAACGCGGCCAGCAGCGTGCGTATGATTCCCGTCATGTTAATCCCCTCTACCTGCGTCTTGCCGGGTCAGCCCTGGCCTTGTTCGGTAGCTTGCTTGAGCGAAAGGTTGCGGGTGCGTTCGATCCAGCCCCCCTGGCCGTTGGAAACGATCTCGACCAACTGCAGTGCACTATCGGTAATACTGACGATGCGTCCGAAATCGCTGCCCATGTGTTCGCCGACATGCACGCGGTGGACTTCTCCTTGCGGGTCGCGTACCAGCGCCGAGTTGATGCCATCGATGCTGAGCGTGCCGACCAGCAGCAGCCCTTCGAGCGGGTATTGCTCCAGCGGGTCGCGCGGTCGGTCGAGATTCGGCGCCAGATCGATACCTTCGAGGCTCTTCTCCTCGGGCTCCGGCCGCTCGGGCATGAAGGGGCTGCGCAAATTGGCCTGGTCATAGGTCACCGCCAGGTATTGCGGCGACGCCGGCAACGGCGCGACCTGCCCCGTGGGCGCGGCACGAATCTCGTCGAGCCGGCGATCGAGTGCGGCGATTTCGGCATCCTGACAGCCGCTCAGGAGCACGACGCAGAGCGCGATACCGGGGAGCGCGAAGCGTTTCATTGCGCCTCCTCCGTCACCGAGCGATGGTTGTAGGTCTTGGCCAGCATCGATAGCTGCAGCGTGTCTTCGTCTTCCAGCGGGATCAGGCTGAAATCGTGCAGCGTGACGATCCGTGGCAGGCTGGCGACACCGGAAAGAAAGGCGGCGATGCGGTGATAGTCGCCCTGGACCTGGATATCGAACGGCTGCTCGGTGTAGAACTCACGCGGTATCGGTTCGCGCAGGCGAATGAAATCGATGGTCAATTGGTTTTCCAGCGCGGTCTCGCTGATGTTATCGATCAGCGAGGGTACCTCCGCCCCGGTCGGCAACATTTCCAGTAGCGCGCCCATGCGCGACTCCAGAACGCTCTTTTGCTGACGCATCATCGGCAGGTTGGCGGCTTGATAGGATTTGCTCTCGAACTGCCGAAGCAACTCGCTCTCCTGCGCCCGGGCCTGCTCGAGCGCCTCGACCTTGGGCGCCGCCACATACCAGTGCATCGCCCAGAAAATGACCACCAATACCAGCGCGTAGCAGAACAACTGCAAGGACAGCGGCCAACCGCCCGCCTCGCGCAGGTCGAGCTCGCGCCAATCGAGTTCGCGCAAGCGGCGCCATTCCGCCTTCATGCTCATCGCACCTCCTCCCCGTCGGCCACGTCGAGCCGCGCTTCGGGCAAGGTCTCCTCGACGCTCATGTCGAAGCGACGACGGTCGCCGTCATCCTCGACATTGACTTCGGACAGTACGGGAATGGCGAATGCCTCGGCGGCGGCAATCGCGCGCATCTGATCGGAAACCTGGCGGTTGGTCTCGGCCAGCCCCGTCAGGCTGAGCCGATCGGCCTGACGCGACAGGCGGGTGTAGTACACGCCCGGTTCGAGACTGCTGGCCAACTGATTGAATACGCGTACCGTCTGGGGTCGGCTGAACTGCAGTTCGCGAATCAACTCGATCTGGGTCAGCATGCGCTCGCGTAGCGCCTGATAGTCGCGGATCGCCTGGATGTCGTTGTCGAGCTGCTCGGTGCGGGCCTCGATGTGCGCGATGCGTTGCCGTTGCAGCTCGAGCGAGTGCTGATACCACTGCGACATGCCCCAGCCCGCGCCGATACCGACCAGCGCCACCACTGCCAGGGTGCCCAGAAAGCGCCGGCTGCGCCGCTCGCGGAGCGCTTCGCGCCAGGGCAGCAGATTGATTTCGATGCTCATGAGCGCGACCTCATTGCCAGGCCGCACGCGGTGAGCATGGCGGGCGCATCGTTGGCCAGGGTATGGATATCGATGCGCGGATTGACCTTCATGCGCACGAAGGGGTTGGCGGTCACCACCTCCATGCCGCTCTCCGTGGCTACCCGCTCGCTGAATCCGGGGATCACGCTCGAGCCGCCAGCCAGGATCATGCGGTTGACGTCAGGATTGCGCCCGGCGGTGTGATAGAGCTGTAACGAGCGCGAGATCTGCTGTAACAAGGTGTCGCGAAACGGCTTGAGCACGCTGTCCTGATAATCCTCGGGCAGGCCGCCACGCTTCTTGGCCAGCCCCGCTTCTTCCAGGCTCAGGTCGTAACGCTCGCGGATGGCGTCGGTGAGTTGCCGGCCGCCGAAGACGTTATCGCGGCTATAGATGATGCGCCCGCCGCGCAACACGTGGAACGCATTCATGTTCGCGCCGATATCCACCAGTGCGACACACTCCTGGCTATCGGCGCCCATGGGCAGTTGATGGCACAATTCGCCGAAGGCGCGCTCCATGGCGAACGCCTCGACGTCGACGGCGGCGGGCTCGAGCCCTGCCTGCAATATGGCATCGGTGAGCTGGCTGACATCCTGTTGGCGACAGGCGACCAGCAGTACGTCCTGTTGATCGCCGAAACGCGCATTCAAACCCAGGCGCTGAAAATCGAAGGCGACTTCACTGAACGGAAAGGGAATGTGCCTGTCGGATTCAAGCTGAATGCGCGCTTCGATCTCTTCGTCGCTGAGCGAAGCGGGCAGCGTCAATGTCTTGGTGATCGCCGCGCTGGGGGGTACCGCGACCGCGACGCGGCGCGAATGCGGGCGCGCGTGATCGACGGCGCGGCGGATGGCCTCCACCACATCGTCCATCTGTCGAATGCGCCGCTCGACCACCGCGCCCTCGCGTAGCGGTCTCACCGCGTAGCTGTCGACACGGTAGTGCTGCCCGCTGCGCTTGAGTTCGATCAGCTTGACCGTGGCCGAAGTGATGTCGACCCCGATCAGCCCTCCGCCGGACTTACTGAGCCCAAACATGATGTATTCGTATCCCTGCTCATGGAAGCGGTGATGAAAACCAACATACCGCTTCTTATTATTTGCCTAATCCCTAAATACCATTAGGACATACGGCTATTTTCCGAGGTTACATGATGTTTCCGCCATTTACACACTCATCCGTTCGTCGTGTCATCAACGCTGGTTACTAGCACCTCAGCTTCTTATAATGCGCAGTTCAACGGATTGCCTTGCTCTTCGCGGCTCGACCGCCACCCGATTACCATGGATACCGTCATTTCATGAAGCTCTTCAGACGCCTGCTGACCTCGGCCCTGTGGCTCATCCTCTCCTTGAGCGCAGCCAGCCTCCTGGCCGTCACCGGTGCCGCCCTGTATTTCGCGCCGGGCCTGCCGGATGTACGCCAACTGCAGGACTTCGAACTGCAGACCCCGCTACGCATCTTCACGCGCGATGGCAAGCTGATTGGCGAATACGGTGCCGAGCGCCGCATGCTCGTCGATTACGACGACATTCCCGAGGACATGGTGCAGGCCTTCCTCGCCGCCGAAGACTCCAGCTTCTTCGAACATCCCGGGGTCGACCCCACCAGCCTGGCGCGTGCCGCGCTCGAACTGGTGGCGAGTGGTGAGATCCAATCCGGCGGCAGTACCATCACCATGCAGGTGGCGCGCAACTATCTGCTGACCCTGGACCAGACGTTCACCCGCAAGATTCGCGAGATATTGCTGTCCTTGCAGATGGAACAGATCCTCTCCAAGCAGGAGATCTTCGAGCTCTACGTCAACAAGATTTACCTCGGTCATCGCGCCTATGGCGTCGCCGCCGCCGCCAGAACCTACTACGACAAGCCACTGGATGAACTCAGCGTGGCCGAGACGGCGATGATCGCCGGCCTGCCCAAGGCGCCATCGGCCCTGAACCCCCTGACCGACCCAGAGCGCTCGCTAATTCGCCGTAACTGGGTGCTCTATCGCATGCGCGATCAGGGCTTCATCGACCAGGCGGCTTACGAGCAGGCGGTCAAGTCGCCCATCACGGCGAGCAATCATGTCACCCAGGTCGATATCGAGGCGCCCTATATCGCCGAGATGGCCCGCCAGTTCGCCAAGGAGCGTTTCGGCGACACCGCCTATACCGGTGGCTATCGCATCCACACCACCATCGACAGCGAGCTCCAGGTTCAGGCCCGCGAGGCATTGGTCGAAGGGCTGATCGAGTACGACACGCGCCATGGCTGGCGCGGCGCCGAGAAGACCGGAATCCCGCCCAGCCTGGTGGAGGCCCAGAGCCAGACCCAGCGCGAAGGCCTCGAGGAGGAGCTGTCCGAATCGCCCGAAGTCATGGAGACCGCGCGCCAGGCCGCCGAGAGCAGCAAGGCCAGAGTCAGCGGTATCGATACCGATGTCAGCAATTGGCTCAAGGTTCTCGAGCGCACACCGTCGCTGGGCCCGCTCGAGCCGGCCATCGTGGTCTCCAGCGAAGGCAAGGAGATGGAGGTACTGACCCGCGACGGCGAGCTGGTCACCATCGGCTGGGAGGGCCTCGAGTGGGCGCGCGAGTATCACAGCCCCGAATGGCGTGGCGAGGTACCGACCAGCGCCGATCAGATCGCCCAGCGTGGCTCGCTGGTACGCGTGATGCGTACCGAGGATGGCGGATGGCGGCTGTCCCAGCAGCCCGGCGCCGAGGCGGCAATCGTCGTACTCGAGCCCGACACCGGCGCGATTCTCGCCCTGCAGGGTGGCTTCAGTTTCGCTGGCAGCCAATTCAATCGTGCCATCCAGGCCAAGCGCCAGCCCGGCTCCAACTTCAAACCGTTCATCTATCTGGCCGCGCTACAGAAAGGCGGCATGACCGCAGCTACCATCGTCAACGATGCGCCGGTCGTCATGAGCGATGTCAGTGGCGACTGGCGTCCGAACAATTCAGGCAACGAGTTCCACGGTCCGACCCGGCTCCGCGTCGGGCTCTACCAATCCCGCAACCTGGTCACCATCCGCATATTGCAGTCGCTGGGGATCGAGAATGCCCTAGAGTTCCTGGAGAAATTCGGCTTCTCGTCGGAAGAGCTGCCGCACGGCCTCTCGCTGGCGCTGGGCAGCGCCTCGCTGACGCCCCTGCAAGTGGCCCGCGGTTTCGCCATCCTGGCCAATGGCGGCTTCAAGATAACGCCGTGGTACATCGAGCGCGTGGAACGGGTCGGCGAGGAAGAGCCACTGATGCAAGCCACCCCCAACGTGGCTTGCAGAACCTGCCCGCCGGAGGCCGAAACCACCCAGATCGACGGCGAGACCTACCCCATCGCGCCGCGCGTGCTCGACCCCCAGGCCCTGTACATCCTGCGCGATATCATGCGTGACGTGATCGAGCGAGGCACCGGTCGCGCCGCGCTGGCGCTGAATCGCGACGATATCGTTGGCAAGACCGGGACCAGTAACGATCAGCGGGATGCCTGGTTCTCCGGGTTCAATGGCGAACTGGCCGTCTCGGTATGGGTCGGCAAGGACGACTATTCGAGTACCGGCGAATACGGCGCGCAGGCCGCATTGCCGATCTGGATGGACTTCATGGCCGGCGCGCTGGAAGGCATGCCGAACAGCTGGCCGGAGCGCCCCGAGGGCATCGTCACCGCGCGTATCGACCCACAAACCGGCCGCCGACTGCACGATGACCAGCCCGGCGGCATCACCGAGATATTCCGTGAGGGCAACCTCCCCGAGTTCCAGCCGCGGCGCATCCAGAGCGAGTTGGAAGACAGCAGCGGCTCCCAGGGTACCGGAACCTACGAAGCGATCTTCTGATGACACGGCGGGGGCGGTATCGCGCCCCCGCCACCTCTGCGACGCCTTCCCCTGTCGAGCGGTTTCGTGACGACGAAGCCGTGACCAGGAGAGCGAGGAGCTTGTGACATGCTACGACCATTCATCGCGTCAGCGCGAATGGCCTCATTGCGAAAAGCCCGTCCGGCGCTGATCATCGGGTTGTTGTCCGGCACCGTGCCCACGCTGGCCAACGCGTTCTACGCCCCGCCCGCGCCGAACGACGACGCTCCGGAATTCAGCGGCACGGCGGAACTCGGTTACACCAATCTCTCGGGCAATACCGACAGCGAGACGCTGATCGCCAAAGGCTCTCTATCGTGGCTCAATGGTCGCTGGACGCACATCCTGCGCGCCGAAACCCGGCGAGTCGAAAAGGACGACAATACCAGCGCAGAGCAGTACCTGGTTGCCGGGCGCGAGCGCTATGACCTGGATGGTCCGCATTATCTGTTTGGCTTCGCCCGCTGGGAAAAGGATCGTTTCAGCGGCTACCGTTATCAGACCACGACGATCGCCGGCTACGGTCGCCAGTTACTCGATGGGCCCACGCATATCCTGTCGGTGGAAGCCGGCCCCGGCTATCGCCACGACGCATTGGAAAGCGGTGAAGACAAGGATTTGGCAGTCGGCTACGCCGCCGTCAATTATCAATGGTCGTTTTCGGAGCATTCCAGCGTGCAGCAGGAGCTTTCGGTCGAGGGAACCGCCGAGAACGTTACCACTCGCTCCTTCTCGGCACTGACCACGCAATTGAACTCGCACCTCGCGCTACGCCTGTCCCACGAGCTCAAGCACAACTCCAGCCCGCCCGATGGAGCTTCGGCCAATACCGATCTCACCACGACCGCCTCACTGCTATATAGCTGGTAGTTTCAGCGAGCAACAAAAAAGCCGGCACATCGCCGGCTTCTTCGTATCTGAGCCAAGGCAATCATCCGCCGTAGACGTTATCGACACTCAGCAACGGATAATGCGAAGGATAGGGACGGCGCGCCACGCCGGAATCGACGGCGGCTTGAGCCACGGCGGCGGAAACGCGATCGAGCAGGCGGGCATCCAGCGGCGTGGGAATGATGTAACCGCGACCGAATTCCAGCGCATCGATCTCGTAGCCGTCGAGCACCGCTTGCGGCACCGGTTCGCGAGCCAGATCCTTGATCGCATGTACCGCGGCGATTTTCATCTCTTCATTGATGCGCGTGGCGCGTACATCGAGCGCACCCCGGAAAATGAAGGGAAAGCCCAGTACATTGTTGACCTGATTGGGATAATCGGAGCGCCCGGTGGCCATGATCACATCGTCGCGCGCCTCATGGGCCGTATCGGGATGTATCTCGGGATCGGGGTTGGAGCAGGCGAATACCACCGGGCTCGCGGCCATTTTCTTGAGCTGCTCGGGGGTCAGCAGGTTGGGACCGGACAGGCCAACGAACACATCGGCGCCATCGATGGCTTCGTCCAGGGTACGCAGCGGCGTTTCGGTGGCAAATATCGCCTTGTACTGATTGAGATCGTCACGCCCGCTGTGAATGACGCCCTTGCGGTCGATCATGAAGATGTTTTCGGCCCGAGCGCCGCAGGAGACCAGCAGCTTCATGCAGGCGATCGCTGCCGAGCCGGCACCCAGGCAGACGATGCGCGCCTCTTCGATGCGCTTGCCGGCGATATCCAGCGCATTGAGCATGCCCGCCGTGGTAACGATGGCGGTGCCATGCTGGTCATCGTGAAAGACCGGAATGCTGCACTGCTCGATCAGAGCGCGTTCGATCTCGAAGCACTCGGGTGCCTTGATATCCTCGAGATTGATGCCGCCCCAAGTGTCGGCAATGCGCGCCACGGTATCGATGAAGGCTTGCGGACTCTCGGCGTCGACCTCGATATCGACCGAGTTGATGCCCGCGAAACGCTTGAACAGGACACCCTTGCCTTCCATGACCGGCTTGCTGGCCAGCGGCCCCAGATTGCCCAGACCGAGAATCGCGCTGCCATCGGAAATCACTGCCACCAGATTGCCCTTGCCGGTATACAGATAGGCGCTTTCCGGATCCCTGGCGATCTCACGGCATGGCTCGGCCACACCGGGGCTGTATGCCAACGCCAGATGCTTGGCCGAAGAGGTCGGCTTGGTGAGCTCGACGGATAGCTTGCCGGGAATGGGTTGTGAGTGATAGTCCAGCGCCGCTTGCTTCTTCGCGTCTGTCATGCTCGTATCCGGTCAGTCATGGAGAGTATGCAATCAGAATATAGAAAAACACTCACACCAACAACTTGAAGCAAGTCATTGTACTGAAAGACTTTTAGTCGTTTGTTTGAAATTATTTCCAGATATTAATAACAGCTTATGGCAAGCTCGGATGGCATAACTGGAAGCTTATTGCAGCGATGCCTCAATCACGAAAAACCCGCCTCGAAGGGCGGGTTTCATAGTCACGCAGCCAGCAAAAACGTATCAGCCACGCTTGACGGCGGCACCGAAACGCTTGTTGAAGCGCTCGACACGGCCACCCGTGGTCGCCTGCTTCTGCTTGCCGGTATAGAAGGGATGGCAGTTGGAGCAAACGTCGATGGTGAAATCCTGGTTTCCGGTAGTGCCCACCTCGTGGGTGGCGCCGCAGGAACAGGTCGCAGTGACCTTCTTGTAATCCGGATGGATACCTTTTTTCATCGTGAAGCCTCATGATGCTGTGTGCCGCCACCCGGTCTTGCCGAGTACCGCACACGGGTTGTGAGTAACCGGTTTTCTTCAAGCCCATCTTCCGATACGCCAGTGAGCACGCGCTGCCGGGCAAGAAGGCCGCATATTATAGCAAAGCCACTAGCGGAGGCCAATTGTCAGTCACCCCCGTATCGCCCACCCCCCGCGTGCTCGGCGTCGCCGTGCCCACGCCACTGCGCAAGTTGTTCGACTACCGCCCCTGCCGACCCGCCCCGAATGACGGCTGGCAGCCAGGCTTGCGCGTGCGGGTGCCCTTGGGCCGACGCGAGGTGGTAGGTATCGTCGTCGAATGCCGCGATACCAGCGAGCTCGATCCTGCCTCGCTCAAACCGGTCAGCGCCTGCCTGGATAGCGAACCCCTACCCACCGACTGGCTGTGGCTGTGCCGCTTTACCGCGCGCTATTATCAACACGCGCTAGGCGACACGCTGCATCAGGCGCTGCCGGTGCTGCTGCGCCAGGGGCGTCCGCTGGAAGCGCGCACTCGCGAGCGTTGGCAACTGACCGCAGCCGGCCAGGCCGCCGACGCGGCGAGTCTGGGCCGTGCCCGGCGCCAGGCCGAGTTGCTGGAACTGCTGCGCCAGCACCCGCGCGGTGTCATCGGCTCGGTGATCAGCGCTCAGGGCTTCAGCCGCGCCCAGCTCACCGGGCTTGCCAACAAGGGGCTTGCCGAAAGTGTCGATGAACCGCTGATGGCTTCTCCGACGACACCTGGCGGCGGCCTGCTGGCCGAGCCCGCATTGACGCTGAACCGTGAACAGGCCACCGCGCTGGCCGAACTGCACCAGGGCCTCGAACGCTATCACCCTTGCCTGCTGCATGGCGTGACTGGCAGCGGCAAGACCGAAATCTACCTGCAACTGATCGAGGCGATCGTCGCCCAGGGGCGCCAGGCGCTGGTGCTGGTGCCCGAGATCGGCCTGACGCCGCAGACCCTGGCGCGCTTTCGACGGCGTTTCCGAATCCCGGTAGTGGCCCTTCATTCGGGGCTGACCGACGCGGAGCGTCTGGATGCTTGGGAAGCCGCCCGCGCCGGACGCGCGCCGATCGTCATCGGCACGCGCTCGGCAGTATTCACGCCACTCGCCCGCCCCGGTGCGATCATCGTCGATGAGGAGCACGACGGCTCGTTCAAGCAGCAGGACGGCCTGCGCTACCACGCCCGCGACCTGGCGATCGTCCGCGCCCATCGCGAGGGCATCCCGATCGTGCTGGGTAGCGCCACGCCATCGCTGGAGAGCCTGGTACAGGCACGCGCCGGTCACTATCGCCACCTGCGCCTGACACGGCGCGCCAGCCATCACGCCCCGGCGCGCCTGGAACTGGTCGATCTGCGCGGGCGGCCGCGCCAGGGTGGGCTGATCGCCCCGGTCATCGACGCCATCAAGAACACGCTGAACGACGGCGGCCAGGTGCTGGTGTTCATCAATCGTCGTGGCTTCGCGCCGACGCTGGCCTGCCATGCCTGTGGCTGGCTGGCCGAGTGTGACCGTTGCGATGCGCGCATGACCCTGCATCGCCAGCCGCCTCAGCTGACGTGTCACCATTGCGAGCGTCAGCGCGCCCTGCCCGACGCCTGCCCCGACTGCGGCAGCGCCGACTTACGCCCGCTGGGTACCGGCACCGAACGCAGCGAAGAGACCCTGGCCGCGCTATTTCCCGAGGTGCCGGTGCATCGCATCGACCGTGACAGCACCCGGCGCAAGGACGCCTTCGAGCAAACCCTGAACGAGGTGCGCCGTGGCGAGCCTTGTCTGCTGGTCGGCACGCAGATGCTCGCCAAGGGTCATCACTTGCCCCACGTCACGCTGGTCGTGGTGGTCAATGCCGATGCGGGGCTTTATGCCAGCGACTTTCGTGCGCTCGAACACAGCGCCCAGCTCCTGATCCAGGTCGCCGGGCGCGCCGGGCGCGCCGAACGACCGGGACGCGTGCTGGTGCAGACGCTGCACCCCGACGATCCCCACCTGCGCCTGCTCGCCGACAGCGGTTTCGATGCGCTCGCCGAGGCGATGCTCGAAGAACGCCGCCTGGCCATGCTGCCGCCCTATCGCTACCTGGCGCTGCTGCGCCTGGAGAGCCCGCGCGAGGCCGACGCCATCGACTTGACCAACCAAGCTGCCACGGCACTGCGCGACTGGCTGAAGGAACGCGGCCTGGCGGTGGACTGCCTCGGCCCGGTGCCCGCGCCGATGGAGCGCCGTCAGAATCGCTATCACGTGCAATTGATGCTCTCGGCGGCCAGGCGCGGCCCGCTGCACGAAGCCTGTGCCTTTCTGGTCGGCTGGCTGGAGCAGGCGCCGCAAGCACGCCGCGGACGCTGGTCGCTGGATATCGACCCGCAGACGCTGAGCTGAAAAAGCCTGGGCCTTGCCTCTTCGAGGTTGTGGGTTTAAAGCCGAGCCGCAATTGCCGATAATAGCCGGCCAGGCTCATCGTGAGCGATTTCACGCCGCTGCGCCCACAGGGCTACAGGATGCCGCACGCCACATGAAAGATACCATCGTTTCGCTGCTCGACGAGGCATTGGCCACGCTCAAGCGGCAGGGCATCGTGCCCCAGGATGCAACCCCGACGATCAAGGTCGATCCGACCCGAGACAAGGCCCATGGCGACTACGCCAGCAACCTGGCGCTGATGCTCGCCAAGCCGGCGGGCAAGAAGCCACGCGAGCTGGCAGAAAGCCTGATCGGCGCCCTGCCCGGTAGCTCAGCCGTGCAGAAGGTCGAGATCGCCGGGCCGGGTTTCATCAATTTCTTCGCCGCCACCGACGCCGTGGCGCAAATCGTGCCGTCGATTCTCGATGCCGGCGATACCTTCGGGCGCAGCTTGCAGGGTGCCGGGCAAAAGGTGCAGGTCGAATTCGTTTCGGCCAACCCCACCGGCCCCCTGCATGTCGGCCACGGGCGTGGCGCGGCGATCGGCGATTGCCTGTGTCGCCTGCTCGAGGCCACCGGCTACGATGTCACCCGCGAGTTCTACTACAACGACGCCGGCGCCCAGATCGCCAACCTGGCGCGCTCGGTGCAGGCGCGCGTACAGGGTCTCACGCCGCACGACGACGCCTGGCCGGAGGACGGCTATCGCGGCGATTACATCAATGACGTCGCACTGAGCTATCTCGCCGGCGATACCGTCGATGCCGACGACCAACACGTCACCGCCGCCGCCGACGGCGACGATCTCGAAGCGATCCGCCGCTTCGCCGTCGCCTATCTGCGCCGCGAGCAGGATCTCGACCTCAAGGCCTTCGGTGTCGAATTCGATGTCTATTTCCTCGAATCGTCGCTATACGACGAGGGCAAGGTCGAGGAGACCGTTCAGCGCCTGATCGACAAGGGACACACCTACGAGCAGGACGGCGCCCTGTGGCTCCGCACCACGTCCTTCGGCGACGACAAGGACCGCGTCATGCGCAAGAGCGATGGCGCCTACACCTATTTCGTCCCCGATGTCGCCTATCACCTCGGCAAATGGCAGCGCGGCTTCAAACAGGTCATCGACGAGCAGGGCGCCGATCACCACTCCACGGTGACGCGCGTACGCGCCGGTCTGCAGGCACTGGAAGCCGGCATTCCCGATGGCTGGCCCGATTATGTACTGCATCAGATGGTTCTGGTGACCCGCTCGGGCGTCGAGGTGAAACTCTCCAAGCGTGCCGGTAGTTACGTCACCCTACGCGATCTGATCGATGAAGTCGGACGTGACGCCACGCGCTACTTCCTCGCCGCGCGTCGCGCCGACTCGCAGTTGACCTTCGATATCGACCTGGCGCGCTCGCAATCCAACGACAATCCGGTTTACTACGTGCAATATGCGCATGCCCGGGTGTGCAGCGTGATGCGCCGCGCCGAGGCCGATGGCCTGCCCTTCGATCTCGCGGTGGCCTGCGAACACCTGGCGCTGCTCGACACCGATCAGGAAAAAGCGCTGATGAACCGCCTGGCGCGCTTCCCCGAGGTCGTCGAACATGCCGCCGCCAGCCGCGAGCCGCAGCAGGTCGCTCAATACCTGCAGGATCTCGCCGCCGATTTCCATACCTGCTACAACGCGGTCAAGGTCATCATCGACGACGCTGCAACACGCAACGCCCGACTGGCGCTGGGCCTGGCCACGCGTCAGGTGATTCGCAATGGACTGGACCTGTTGGGTGTCGGCGCCCCGGAGGAGATGTAAACCATGGCACGTCGTCCCGCGCAGAAACCGACACGCCGCGCCGCGCCCAAGGGCGCAACGACGCGGCGCGCGCCTCGCCAGCAACAAGGCCGCCTCAGCGTACCCGGCTGGCTATGGGGGCTGGCCGGGCTGATCGCCGGTTTCGCACTGTCACAATACTTTCAGCAGACCGCGCCGCCCGTCGCCACGGTGATGCCCAAGCCGCCATCCAGCGCCACCGCGCCCGCCGCCGACGATGCGTCATCGCCCAGCGCGAGCCAGCCCGAGGAGCCCGCCAAGCCGCGCATGCCGACCTTCGAGTTCTACACGCTGTTGCCGGAATCCGAAGTCATCGCGCCCAAGGTTGAGGCCTATCACTCGACACCGCGCCCATCGGAAGATGCCGCAGCGGGCGATGGCACCGCGACCGCCGATAGCTTCGTGCTTCAGGCAGCTTCGTTTCGCGAGGCCAACGATGCCCAGCGCCTTGCCGGTCGTCTCGAGGATCTCGGCCTGCTGGCCAAGATCACCACGGTCAAGGCCAACGGCGACCAGACCTGGCACCGCGTTCAGGTCGGGCCTTATCAGGATACGCGCGAACTCAGCCGTGCTCGCGATCTGATGGTGACCCAGGGTATCGAGCCGTTGCTGATCAAGCTGCAGAACTGAGTCCGTCCATCAGATCCCCTTCGCTTGATTTCAGGAAAGCATGCCCACATCTCCCTGTTAATTCACGCTAGGCGCCCATCAGTGACGGCGCCTAAAGTCATCGGGACCGGTCGCAGCGGCCGTTTCCAGTCAGGGGGTTCCCAACATGACGACGATCGTATCCGTGCGCCGTGGCGATCAGGTCGCACTCGCCGGCGATGGCCAGGTGTCACTGGGCGATACGGTGATGAAAGGCAACGCCAGCAAGGTGCGTCGCCTCTATCGCGGCCAGGTGCTGGCCGGTTTCGCCGGCGGCACCGCCGATGCCTTCACGCTGTTCGAACGCTTCGAATCGCAATTGGAGAAATACCAGGGGCACCTGGTCAAGGCCGCCGTCGAGCTGGCCAAGGATTGGCGCACCGACCGCGCCCTGCGCCGCCTCGAGGCGCTGCTGATCGTCGCCGACAAGAGCGCCTCGCTGATCATCACCGGCAATGGCGATGTGGTCGAGCCCGAGCGCGGCGTCATCGCGATCGGCTCCGGCGGCAACTTCGCCCAGGCGGCCGCCCGCGCACTGCTCGAGAATACCGAGCTCAGCGCCCGCGAGATCACCGAGAAATCGCTGAACATCGCCGCCGATATCTGCGTCTATACCAATCACCACATCACGCTCGAAGAGCTGTGAGGAGAGGGCCCGGAGCATGCCTCAATCCCAGATGACCCCTCGTGAAATCGTCCATTCGCTGGATCAGTTCATCATCGGCCAGCACGATGCCAAGCGCGCCGTCGCCATCGCCTTGCGCAACCGCTGGCGGCGCATGCAGCTCGACGACGACCTGCGCCCCGAGGTCACGCCCAAGAACATCCTGATGATCGGCCCGACCGGGGTCGGCAAGACCGAGATCGCCCGTCGCCTGGCCAAGCTGGCCCGCGCGCCGTTCATCAAGATCGAGGCGACCAAGTTCACCGAGGTCGGCTATGTCGGTCGCGATGTCGAATCGATCGTCCGCGACCTGATGGAGATGTCGATCAAGATGGTCCGTGAGCAGGCCAAGGAAGAGGTGCGCCACAAGGCCGACGATGCCGCCGAGGATCGCATTCTCGATGCCCTGCTGCCGCGCCCGCGCGGTAGCGAGTACGACAGCGCCCGCGACGACTCATCGACCCGCCAGCTATTTCGCAAGAAGCTGCGCGAGGGCCAGCTGGACGACAAGGAGATCGATATCGAGATCACCCCGCAGAGCGGCGGTTTCGATATCGCCGGCCCACCCGGCATGGAGGAGATGACCAGCCAGTTGCAGAGCATGTTCTCCAACATGGGCAAGCAGAAGACCGAAGCCAAGCGCGTCGCGGTCAAGGACGCCTGGCAGCTGCTGCGCGACGAGGAAGCCGCCAAGCTGGTCAATGACGAGGATATCAAGCGCCGCGCCATCGAAGCGGTGGAAGAGAACGGCATCGTCTTTCTCGACGAGATCGACAAGGTCGCCAAGCGCGGCGATTCCGGCGGTGCCGAGGTCTCCCGTGAGGGCGTGCAGCGCGATCTGCTGCCGCTGATCGAGGGCTCGACGGTGTCGACCAAGCACGGCATGATCAAGACCGATCACATCCTGTTCATCGCCTCCGGCGCTTTTCATCTCTCCAAGCCGTCGGATCTGATTCCCGAACTCCAGGGCCGATTGCCGATCCGCGTCGAGCTTTCGGCGCTCTCCCCCGAGGACTTCCGGCGCATCCTCACCGAACCGTCGGCGGCGTTGACCAAGCAGTACCAGGCGTTGATGGCGACCGAAGGGCTGGCAATCGAGTTCACCGACGATGGCATCGCGCGCATTGCGGAAATTGCCTGGCAGGTCAACGAAGGCACCGAGAACATCGGCGCGCGGCGCTTGCATACGGTGATGGAGCGCCTGCTCGAAGAGGCCTCGTTCCAGGGCGGCGACATGCCCGGCCCGCTGACCATCGATGCCGACTACGTCAATTCGCAGCTCGGTGAGTTGGCGACGGACGACGATCTGTCGCGGTATATCCTCTAACCACGAGTAGTAAGAGAGAGTAGTAAGAGAGAAGGAAGAAAACAGGGAAAGGGTATTTGAGTTGGGTTTCTTCTCTCTTCCAGCCGCGAAGCGGCGTTCTTACGACCAGGAGTTTTCATGAGCGCCCCGATTCCCACCCGTGTGCATTACCACAAGCAGGCCCGCGATCTGGAGCTTGGCTATGCCAGCGGCGAGAGCTACCGGCTCAGCGCCGAGTATCTGCGCGTGTTCTCGCCCTCCGCCGAGGTGCGCGGTCACGGCCCCGACACCGCCGTGCTGCAGGTCGGCAAGAAGGATGTCGGGCTCAAGAACATCACCCAGACCGGGCGCTACGCGCTCAAGCTGCACTTCGACGATGGCCACGATAGTGGCCTGTACAGCTGGGACTACCTGTACGATCTGGCCACCAATCAGGAAGCCAACTGGGCCGATTATCTCAAGCGCCTCGACGCTGCCGGCGCTTCCCGGGAAGCGTTGGGAATTCCGGTCCGCCAGTTATAGGGCCACAGCGCAGACAAACCCCGCTGGGCGACGCTACAATGTCGCCCACGCCCTGGAAGCGCTGAATAAATCGGCGAACTGGATGGAGTGCAAGGCGCACGGCACGCAGAAGACGAGGCATAACATATAGTTAGGCGAGTTTCGACCGGGCTGGCGTACCAGTACCGCGCAACGCAGCGATTCGCCAGTGCAGGCATTTATTCAATGCTTCCTTTACACCCGGCCACAGCAAGGGAATACCATGGACAAGCGCACGACCCACTTCGGCTACCAGGAAGTTCCGGTCGAGGAGAAAGCCGCCCGGGTGGCCGATGTCTTCCACTCGGTAGCGACTCGCTACGACATCATGAACGACTTGATGTCGATGGGCATTCACCGGCTGTGGAAACGCTTGACGCTCGAGCGTGCCGGGGTGCGCCGCGGCCATCACGTGCTGGATATCGCCGGCGGCACCGGCGATCTGACGCTCAAGTTCTCGCGCCTGGTCGGCCCGACCGGGCGCGTGGTGCTCGCCGACATCAATCAGTCGATGCTCGCCGTCGGTCGCGACAAGCTGCTCGACAGTGGCGTCGGCGACAACGTCGAGTATGTGCAGGCCAATGCCGAGCGCCTGCCGTTTCCCGATAATAGCTTCGATTGCATCACCATCGCCTTCGGCCTGCGCAACGTCACCGACAAGGACGCCGCGCTGGCCTCGATGACCCGGGTACTCAAACCCGGCGGCCGGCTGCTGGTGCTGGAATTCTCCAAGCCGCCCAATGCCCTGCTCTCCAAGGCCTATGACAGCTACTCGTTCAGCATGCTGCCGAAGATCGGCCAGTGGGTGGCCGACGATGCCGACAGCTACCGCTATCTGGCCGAATCGATCCGCATGCACCCGGATCAGGAAACGCTCAAGGCGATGATGGAAGCGGCCGGCCTGGAACGGGTGGAGTACACCAACATGACCGGTGGCATCGTCGCTCTGCATCGCGGGATCAAGCTGTGAGGTTTCGATGCCGCTGACCCTGCTGCTGGCCTGCGCCGAAAAAGCCCTGAATGCCTTGCTCGCCCGCGATCCGGCCGCACCGAAGCGGCTGCGTCGCCTGGCGGGCAAACGCCTGCTGTTGCGCCTGGAGCGACCGAACATCGCGTTGTTGGTGAGTTTTCACCCGCAGGGCCTCGATTTGCTCGGCGCCGCGCGGACCGAGGAGAACGATGCCGACGCCATCGTCGAACTCGATAACCAGGCGCTGGGGGCGCTACTGGGCGGCGAACCGCTCGAGCGATTGATGTTCTCCGGCCGCTTGGCCATACACGGCCAGACCCACCTGCTCGAGGAGACTCGCGCACTGCTGATGGATCTCGACCTGGATTGGGAAGGCGCGCTGGCCGAATGGCTCGGCGACACTCCTGCCCATGGCTTGGCCGAGGGCGTACGCCATGCCGCTCGCTTCGGCCGGCGCAGCCATCACGAGTTGCGCACCGACCTCAAGGATTACGTCTTCGAAGAGGCGCGCCTGCTGACCGGCCATTCACAGCGGGACATGCTGCGCGATCACCTCACCGAACTGGAAATCGCTACCGACCGTCTCGAAGCCCGTCTCGCTCGCCTACGGCGCCGGCTCGACGCTCGCCGGAGGACCGCAGCGTGAATCTGCGCCTGCTGCGCATCTTCTGGGTGGTGACCCGTTACCGCTTGGACACACTCATTCCATTCGAACGCCTGCCGGTGTTGCTGCGCCTGGCCTTTCGCCTCTCGCCGCTGCGCCTGGTAGCGACCGGCGATCATTCACGGGGTCTGCGCCTGCGCCTGGCACTGGAGGCGCTGGGACCGATCTTCGTCAAGTTCGGTCAGATGCTCTCCACGCGCCGCGACCTGCTGCCACCCGATATCGCCGATGAGCTCAAGCGCCTGCAGGACCAGGTGCCGCCCTTCCCCGGCGATCAGGCCCGAGCGCTGATCGAGGAAGAACTCGAATGCCCGATCGAGACCGCCTTCGCCGCCTTCGATACCGATCCCATGGCCTCGGCCTCGGTCGCCCAGGTGCATGCCGCGCGCCTGCATAGCGGTGAAGACGTGGTCGTCAAGGTGATTCGACCCGGTATCGATCGGGTGATGCACCAGGATATCGGCCTGCTTTATACCTTCGCGCGATTTCTCAAGCGCATTCCCGAAGCACGCCGCCTGCGCCCGGTGGAAGTGGTCGCCGATTACGAGGCGACGCTGTTCGATGAGCTCGACCTGCACAAGGAAGCCGCCAACACCTCGCAGTTGCGCCGCAATTTCAAGGATTCACCGCTGCTCTACGTGCCGATCATCCACTGGCCGTTGACGCGCCGACGAGTGATGGTGCAGGAGCGCATTCACGGTGTACCGGTCGCCGACATGCTGGCGCTGCAGGCGCAGGACACCGACCTTCGCAAGCTGGCCGAGCGCGGCGTCGAGATCTTCTTCACCCAGGTGTTTCGCGATAACTTCTTTCATGCCGACATGCACCCCGGCAATATTTTCGTCTCGCACAAGCACCCCAGGGATCCCCAGTATATCGCCATCGATTGCGGCATCGTCGGCAGCTTGACCCGCGAAGATCAGGACTACCTGGCGCGCAACCTGCTGGCCTTCTTCCATCAGGATTATTATGAGGTCGCGGTACTGCATATCGAGTCCGGCTGGGTCGGCGAGGGTACCCGCGCCAACGAGTTCGCCGCCGCGATTCGTGCGGTCTGCGAGCCGATTCTGGAAAAGCCGTTGAAGGATATTTCCTTCGGCCAGGTGCTGCTGGGGCTGTTCCAGACCGCGCGACGCTTTAACATGGAAGTCCAGCCGCAGCTGGTGCTGTTACAGAAAACCCTGCTCAACATCGAGGGGCTGGGGCGCCAGCTCTACCCCGATCTGGATCTGTGGAGCACGGCAAAACCGTTCCTGGAGAATTGGATGAAGGAGCGCGCCGGGCCGCGCGGGCTCTGGACATCGCTACGCAAGCAAGCCCCGGAACTCAGCCGGCAGCTCCCCGAGTTGCCGGCGCTCGCTCATCAGGCGTTATCGCGGATGGAGAGCGAACAGCGCCAGCGCCGCCGTCAGGCCGATGCCTTGGTCAGCATGCGCCGCCAATTGATCCGAGCGGCGAGCGGCAACCGACGCTTGCGCTTCGGCGTATTGCTGTTGGCCGTGGCGCTGGCCTGGGAGCCCATCTGGCAATGGGCGCAATTCCAGCCCTGGCCGGTGTTGGCCGCCGCCGTGATCGGCATCGCGCTACTCGCCTGGCGCTAGGCTTACCAGTGGTATCTATACAGGACTGTCTTCGATGAGCGATATTCTCGATCAACTCGCCACGGTGCTCGACCAGCGCCGCCATGCCGACCCCGAAGCCTCCTATGTGGCGTCGCTGCATCACAAGGGGCTCAACAAGATTCTCGAGAAGCTGGGCGAGGAAGCGACCGAGACGTTGCTCGCCGCCAAGGATGCCGCGACGGGCGACGAAAGAATGCGTCAGGCAGTGGTCGCCGAAACCGCCGACCTGTGGTTTCATAGTCTGGTGATGCTGTCACATCTAGGCATCGATCATCAGACGGTGCTCGACGAGTTGGCACGTCGTTTCGGTATTTCCGGGCTGGACGAGAAAGCCGCCCGATCTTCTGAATAATCCGGGCCTGGCCCGAAGGGAGAAGCTCCATGTTAGGTGGCATCAGTATCTGGCAACTGCTGATCGTACTCGGCATCATCATCCTGATCTTCGGCACCAAGAAGCTGCGCAATGTCGGTGGCGATTTGGGCGGCGCGGTCAAGGGCTTCAAGAAGGCCATGCATGAAGAGGGCAAGGACAAGAACGACAGCGACGACACCAACCAGCGCCACGTCAGCCATGAAGAGCGCGGCGAGACCTATGACGTCAAGCCCGAGCAGCGCGCCGAACAGCGGGACGAGCGGAAATAACCCATGTTCGACATCGGCTTTCTAGAGCTATTGCTGGTCGGCGTGGTCGGCCTGCTGGTGCTCGGCCCCGAGCGGCTGCCCAAGGCGGCGCGCACCACGGGATTGTGGATCGGCAAGATCAAGCGCAGCGTCTCCGGCATGCAGCGTGAGATCAACGCGCAACTGGATGCCGAAGAGCTGCGGCAGAAACTCGCCGAGCAGCAGAAGAAGCTCGACGCCGGTCTCGACAAGGCCCGCCGCGATGTCGAGAGCTACGTCGAATCCTCGTCACGGCAGAGCGATGAGTCCGAATCGGCGCCTGGGAGCGTCGCGCGTGACGACAAGGGTCCGCTCAGCAAACCGGCGGACCATGGCAACACGACCCAGCCTGCCAGTCGCCAGCAGGCCGAGCATGAGCCGGTAGAGCCATTCACGACCGCGAGCGATACCTCGCCCGCCGACAAGACCGCCACTTCCCCTACCGTCGAGGCCGGCGCCTCCTCGGCCGATAAGGATTCCGCAGCACGATGAGCGATAGTCCCACCCCGCGAGACGGCCAGCGGCCCGCAAACGAAGAGCCGGCGCAGGCACCGCTGATCGAGCATTTGATCGAACTGCGCTCACGGTTGATGCGCTCGGTGATCGTCATTCTGGTCATTTTCGTGGGGCTATACGCCTTCTCCAACGATATCTACACCTTCGTCGCCGAGCCATTGATGGCGTTGCTACCCGAAGGCTCGCAGATGATCGCCACCGAGGTCGCCTCGCCCTTCCTGGCACCGTTCAAACTGACCATGGTGGTCGCGGTATTCATCGCCGTACCTTTCGTATTGCACCAGTTATGGGCATTCATCGCCCCGGGGCTCTACCAGAACGAGAAGAAACTCGCGTTGCCGTTGTTGGGCTCGAGCGTGCTGCTGTTTTATGGCGGTGCCGCCTTCGCCTATTACGTGGTGTTCCCGCTATTGTTCAGCTTCTTCGTATTTACCGGGCCCGAAGATATCGCGGTGATGACCGACATCAGCCAGTATTTGAGCTTCGTGCTCAAGCTATTCTTCGCCTTCGGTGTGGCTTTCGAAATTCCCATCGCGACCTTTCTGCTGATCTGGACCGGTATCGCCAGCGTCGAGAGTCTATCCGCTAAACGCCCTTATATCGTGCTCGGCTGCTTCGTGATCGGCATGCTGCTGACTCCCCCCGATGTCTTCTCGCAGACGCTACTCGCCGTTCCCATGTGGATGCTTTATGAAGTTGGACTGCTGTTCGGTCGCTTGATACAGCGCAAGAAGGCCGACGACGAGGATAGCGACGAGTAGGAAGACGGAAGGCAAGATTCTGCTTTTCGCTCTTTTCTTCAAGGCGCGCAAGCGCCGCTCTTCCATTTTCCAGCGCGCAGCGGCGACCTTTTATCTTCTATCGATCATCTCATCGAGCTTATCGACGAGCTTGAAAATGCCCTGCGCCACCTCACTGATGCGCTCGCCGAGCATGTAGGCGGGTGTCGTCACTACCCGATGCTCGCGATCCACCACCACCTCATCGACGGCGCAGCTCTTGTGCAGCCCACCCATGCTACTGATGGCACCGGCGACACTGGCGTTCTGACCCACGGTCACCGGAATGGCGCCGCCCAGCAGCCGAGGCACCAGCACCGGCGCAAAGCACATCAATCCGATCGGCTTGCCGGCCTCGTGAAACGGCACCAGTTTGTCGCGCAATAGCGGCAATATCGTCATCTCGGCACCCGCTACGGCAAAATCCGACAGGTTCTTGGTGATCCCGAACCCGCCGGGCACTACGACGCCATCGAAAGCATCGGGATCGAGCGCCTCGAGCGAATCGATCGCCCCGCCGGCCAGGCGTGCCGACTCGACCAGCATGTTGCGCGTCTCACCCTCGGCCTCCTCGCCGGTCAAATGATCGATAACGTGCCGTTGGTCGCTATCGGGGGCGAAACAGCGATAGCCGATGCCCCGTTGATCGAGCCGCAGCAGCGTCAATACGGTCTCGTGGATTTCCGAGCCATCGTGAATACCGCAACCGGACAGGATGACCGCCACCTGTTTGCTCATGTCATTCTCCTTATGCAAGGTGCCCAGGTGCGCACGCTCTGACGGAATCTTTCACTTTAGAAGGTCTTCATGGGTGCGACAAGGCGCCGGCATCCGCGTCTCGATCGCCCTGATATACTCAAGGGCAACGCCGCCGCTGTCACCTTGCCGTCATCTACTTCGGGCAGGCTGGGCATGGCGTCGCGACCTCATACGACCGGAGATGCGAGCTTGAATCCATTAGTCTCACGCCAATACCCCGCGACCCGCATGCGCCGTATGCGCAAGGATGATTTTTCTCGCCGCCTGATGCGCGAATCGACCCTCACCCCGGACGATCTGATCCTGCCGGTGTTCGTGCTCGATGGCGAGCGGCGCCGCGAAGCGGTGCCCTCGATGCCCGGTGTCGAACGCCTGTCACTCGATCTGTTGATCGAGGAGGCCCGCGAAGTCTCGGCGCTCGGCATACCGGCGTTGGCGCTGTTCCCGGTGGTCGATGGTCAGCACAAGAGCGAGCTGGCCGAGGAAGCCTACAACGCCAGCGGCCTGGTACAGCGTAGCGTGCGGGCGCTCAAGGATGCCTGCCCCGAGCTCGGCATCATCACCGATGTGGCGCTCGACCCCTACACCAGCCATGGCCAGGACGGCATCCTCGATGCTCTGGGCTACGTGGAGAACGACCGTACCGTCGAGACGCTGCTCAAGCAGGCACTGTCTCACGCCGAGGCCGGCGCCGATGTGCTCGCGCCGTCGGACATGATGGATGGGCGGATTGGCGCGATTCGCGCGGTACTCGAGCAGGAGCAGTTGCATAACGCGCGGATCATGGCCTACTCCGCCAAGTATGCCTCGTATTACTACGGTCCATTTCGCGACGCGGTGGGCTCGTCGGGCAATCTTGGCAAGGCCGACAAGACCACCTATCAGATGGATCCGGCCAATAGCGACGAGGCCGTGCATGAAGTCGCTCTCGATCTTGCCGAAGGCGCCGACATGGTGATGGTCAAGCCGGGCATGCCCTACCTCGATGTGGTGAGGCGCATCAAGCAGGAACTCAGGGTGCCGACCTTCGCCTATCAGGTCAGCGGCGAATACGCCATGCACATGGCGGCCTTCGAGAATGGCTGGCTCGACGCCGATAGCGTGATCCTCGAATCGCTGACGAGCTTCAAGCGTGCCGGCGCCGATGGCGTATTGACCTATTTCGCCAAGCGTGCCGCCCAGCTTCTCAACCAATAGGCGGAAGGGCTGCGTGCGCCTTCTTGCCAACGCAGGAACCTTGCTATGGAAGAGCCACGCAGCCACGTGTCATCGAATGACGCCAGTCAGGTGCCATCATCGTTCGATGCCGCCGACGCCGTAAGCGATAGCCCAGCGCTGCGGGTCAACCGGACCCGTACCGGCATCCACGCCAAACCGACACCCTCGCCACAGGTGGATCTCGACGACGATTCGCTGTATTTCAACCGCGAACTCTCGCACCTGCAGTTCAATATCCGCGTGCTGGAACAGGCGCTGGACGCCTCGCATCCCCTGCTCGACCGGCTAATGTTTCTGCTGATCTTCTCATCGAATCTCGACGAGTTCTTCGAGATTCGCGTCGCTGGCCTGCAGCGCCAACTGGAGCTCGGCCATGACGACACCGGCGCCGATGGCCTGGCCCCGCGCCGGGTGCTCGCCGAGATCGCGCACACCGTCCACGAGCAGGTCGAACGCCAATATCGGGTACTCAACGAGACCTTGATCCCCGCGCTCGAGGCGCAGCGCATTCGCTTTCGCCGGCGCTCCCAATGGAGCGAGGCGCAGCGCGACTGGGTGCGCGACTATTTCGAGACGCAGATCATGCCGGTGATCAGCCCGATTGGTCTCGATCCTTCGCACCCCTTCCCCCGGCTGGCCAACAAGAGCCTCAATTTCATCGTCCAGCTGGAGGGCAAGGACGCCTTCGGCCGCGAGGGCGGCCTGGCGATTCTGCCGGCGCCACGTTCATTGCCGCGCCTGATCCGGCTGCCGGCCGAACTCAGCGAGGATGGCTGTGACTATGCCGATTACCTGTTCCTGTCGTCGATGATCCACGCTCACGCCCAGGAGGTTTTTCCGGGCATGGCGGTGCGCGGCTGCTATCAATTCAGACTGACCCGCAATGCCGATTTCTCCGTCGACCCCGAAGCGGTCTCGGACCTGGCTTCGGCATTGCGCGGCGAGCTGCTGGCCCGGCGCTATGGCGATGGCGTGCGCCTGGAAGTCGCCGATAACTGCCCGGCCGATCTGGCCGCCTTCCTGCTCGGGCAGTTCGAACTCGGCGAGCAGGATCTCTATCGCGTGCATGGACCGGTCAACCTGACACGGATGATGGCGGTACTCGGCGATGTCGATCGACCCGACCTGCGTTACCGGCCATTCACCCCCGGGTTACCGCGCGACGTCAAGGCCGAGAGCAGCGTGTTCGACACCATTCGACAGGGCGATATTCTGCTTCATCATCCCTTCCAGTCATTCACGCCCATCGAGGAGCTGCTACGCGAGGCGGCGCGCGACGCCGAGGTATTGGCCATCAAACAGACGTTGTATCGCACCGGCGCCGATTCGCCGATCGTCGGCGCGCTGGTCGATGCGGCCCGCAATGGCAAGGAGGTCACGGTGGTTATCGAGTTGCGTGCGCGCTTCGACGAAGCCGACAACCTGGCCCTGGCATCGCGCCTGCAGGAGGCCGGCGCGATCGTCATCTACGGCGTCATGGCCTACAAGACGCACGCCAAGATGCTGCACATCGTGCGCCGCGAAAAAGGCGAGCTGCGTTACTATGCGCACCTGGGCACCGGCAATTACCATTCGAGAACGGCCCGGCAATATACCGATTACAGCCTGCTCACCGCCAACGAAACGCTCTGCGAGGATGTGCACAAGGTCTTCCAGCAACTCTCGGGAATGGGCAAGCAACGTCACATCGACATCCTGCTGCATGCACCCTTCACACTTCATGATCGGCTGGTGGCGATGATCGACCGCGAAGCCAAGCTGGCCGAGAAAGGCCGAAAGGCCCACCTGATCGTCAAGTGCAATGCGCTGACCGAGCCCAAGCTGATACGTGCGCTCTACGGGGCCTCACGCGCCGGCGTAACGTGCGATTTGATCATTCGCGGTACCTGCTGCCTGCGCCCCGGCGTGCCGGGCATTTCCGAGAACATTCGCGTACGTTCGATCATCGGCCGCTTCCTGGAACACACCCGGGTGTTCTATTTCCACAACGATGGCAAACCCCAGGCCTGGGCCTCGAGCGCTGACTTCATGGAGCGCAACATGTTCCACCGCGTGGAGACCTGTTTCCCGATCCTCGATAAAAAGCTCATCCAGCGCGTACGTAAGGACCTGGAAACCTATCTGGTCGACAACTGCCAGGGTTGGCTGCTGCACGAGGATGGCAGTTACGCCAAGCTCGAATCCGGCGGCGAGTCACCGATCAGCGCCCAGGAGACGCTGCTCTATGCCTACGCCGCCAAGACGTAACCACTCAGCTTCATTGCCCGTTGCGCAACTTCATGACCTGTCACGCAGGCGCTCGGCGGCGCGTTCGAGCAGGCCGGCAGTGGCCTCCCAGCCCAGGCAGGCGTCGGTGATCGAGACACCGTAGCGCAGCGCGGCCGGATTGAGCGGCTGCTTGCCCTCGTACAGATTGCCTTCGAGCATCACGCCGATCAGGCTGTCATCGCCGGCCAGGCGTTGCGCCAGTACATCGAGTAGCACCTCGGCCTGGCGACGATGATCCTTGCGTGAATTGGCGTGGCTGCAATCGACCATGATCCGTGCCGCGAGCCCGGCATCGCTGAGCGCCTTGCGGCTGGCACGTACCGAGGCGGCATCGTGATTGGGCTGGCTATGGCCACCGCGCAGCACCAGATGCGTATGCACGTTGCCATGCGTCTCACGCATGATCGGGCGGCCCTCCAGGTCGATGGCCAAGTGGCGATGCGGGTGACTCGCCGCACGTATCGCCGCGATGGCGACGTCGATGCCGCCATCGGTACCATTCTTGAAACCCACCGCCGCTTCCATGCCGCTGGCCAGTTCGCGATGGATTTGCGATTCGGTGGTGCGCGCACCGATTGCCGCCCAGGCCAGGATATCGTCGAAGTAGGCGGCGGCCAGCGGTTGCAACAGCTCGGTAGCCACCGGCAGGCCCAGTGCCGCGATATCGCGCATCAATTGGCGAGACAGCGCAAGGCCGTGCGCCATGTCGTCACTGCCATCCAGGTGCGGATCGTAGGCCAGGCCCTTCCAGCCCACGGTGGTGCGTGGTTTCTCGACATACACCCGCATGACCAGCAGCAAGCGGTCCTCGACACGTCTGGCCAGCTCGGCCAGGCGTTCGGCGTATTCCAGCGCCGCCTTGGGATCATGGATGGAGCAGGGGCCGACGACCACCAGCAGGCGCTCGTCGCGGCCATCGAGAATCGCCCGCACGGCTTGGCGCTGGGTGGTAATTCGGCTACGCAGCGCGGCATCCAATGGCAGGCTTGTGCGTAACGCCGCCGGCGTCGGCAACGGCTGCCCGGGAGTCGAAGCGACGCGGCTCTCGGTGGGATCAAGCGTTGAGGAGTGGGCATTCATGGCAATCGTTTCCTGGCAAGGGATCGTAGATGTCTCAAACCACCGAGAAGAGCCCGGCCAGCGGTGGCGGCTTGCCCTGGCCGAACGACGCTAAATCGCCAATAACCTTCGCCACGATAGCCATCGTAATAAACGCGGTAGGCGAAGGTCGCAATGCTCATCTTCCAATCTCCCATGTCGCTATGAAATGAACGCCTGTTATCAACGAAAAACCCCCGATCGGGTTGCCGACCGGGGGTTTCATATGCGGTGGAGGCAGCCCTGGGTCAGGGTGCGCCTCTTGGCTCAGGTCATTTCGACCGGGCCGCCGACGCACCGACGCTAAACCAATACCAATAGCCAAACTCCCGCCACACCAATGCACGCGCATCGTTCAGCATGGGCTGAGCGATATCGGTGAGGGCTTGCGAGGGGTTGAGGCGCATGGCTGACTCCTGAATGTTGTCTTCATCCTACACGGTCGAACCGATTTGGCAAACCCGACCGCGATCAACGATGACCGGCTATTTTCGCTAGCTGAAGTAACGTATCCAGGTGATGGTCGCCGGCAGCAGGCTCATGCCGATGAGCACCACCACGCCGAGAAACAGCGACATGAAGCCGCTTTCGTCCTTGAAGTTGGCATCGTACTCAGCCATGGAATCGTCTCCGCGTCATCGCAAGAAGGAACTTGAAACGCATATTACCGGGTTATGGCGGGCAATGCAGCGTCGGCGACGCTCAGCGAAGATACTGGCCGCCATCCACCGCCAGGGTGGTGCCGGTGACATAGCGATTGTCGAGCAGATAACGCAGGCTCTGGTAGATGACACCCGGGCCGGGAATCATCTGCATCGCCGGCTTGGTGCAGGCCCTCTCGGCGGATTCATCGTTCTGGTCCAACATGATCAGCGACGGTGCAATGGCATTGACCTGAATGCTCGGCGCATAAAGCGCGGCGAACGACCGCGTCAGATTATCCAGACCGGCCTTGGTAGCCGCATAGGCCATATGCTGGCGTGAACCCGTCTGCACGAGAAAATCGGTCATGTGCACGATGTCGCGCTGCGGCTCGCTGCAGGCATCGAGCAACTCACGGCAATGCCGGTTGATCAGATAAGGCGCCTGCATATGCACGCGAAACAACCGCTCGAAGGCGATGCCGTCATCAATGCCATCGGTATCGGGGGTCTTATCGCTGGCATTATGGACGATCGCACGCAGCGAGCCGGTTTCGGCCTTGAGCCGGGCGATGAAATCGACGATGCCCGCTTCGCTGGAGAAATCCGCAGGAAGCGTAACGACGCCACGACGGCGTAGCCCATCGAGCGCTGGCCGCTCACGGCGATAGCTGACGATGACCGAATGGCCGTCGTCGACCAGGCGCTCGGCACAGTGCAAGCCCAGACGCTGGCCGCCGCCGGTGACCAGGATTGGCGCGGCGCTCATGCCTTGTGCTCCTCGCCCGGTGACAGCGTGGCGATCTCGGTGCCGGCTTCGGGCGGGATAAGCGGCACTCGCGGCGCGTAGGCGAACACATCGGAGAACGTCCGCTCGGGCATGAGACCCAGCGGCGCCAGGACATCGATGCAGGCGTAAACCATGCCCGGCGAGCCGGATAGATAGACATCGCAACCCGAGACGTCATCGAACTCATCGGCCAAAACCCGATCGATGCGTCCTTGATGCGCCTGAACGCGCTCACCGGCGAAGTCGGCACCGAGCGGCGCCTCGGACACGCCGTGAAAAGTGACATTGGAATGGGTTTCGGCCCACTCGCGCACCAGGCTTTCGAGATAGAAATCGCGACGTTCGCGAACCGCCCACCACAATGCGATCGGCCGGCTGGCATCGGCGGCCAGTGCGGCCTCCACCAGTGCCTTCATCTGTGCGAAGCCCGTACCCGCGGCCAGCATCAGCAGCGGTCGATCGCCGGATGGCGCCAGCACGCAGTCGCCGCTGGGCAGGCATACGGTCAGGTGCGGCGAGTGCTCGACGAGCTCGCGCATCCGCCGGGAATTCTCGCGCTCCGGCCAATGCTGAATGTGCAGCTCGATCGTGCCGTCGCCACGATGCGCATTGGCGATCGAGAAAGGCACCCAGGTCTCATCGTCGAGCTTGAGTTCCAGATACTGACCGGGCGCGTGAGCGACCGCTTCGGCACGGCCTTCCAGCCTGACCCGAAAGACATCGGAAGTCAGGTCTTCCACCGCGATCACGTGGCAGGTCAGGGTCCTCGCCGTCATGCTGTCCTCTTGCGGTTGTCGGGGCGATCCATTCAGCGGTCCGCCGAATCGGGTAATGCAATGCCCAGCTCGTTCCAGCGGGCGTCGACACGTGCCTTGACCTCGGCAGACATGACGATGGGCGCACCCCATTCGCGGTCGGTCTCTCCCGGCCATTTGTTGGTGGCATCCAGGCCCATTTTCGAGCCCAGCCCAGCCACCGGCGAGGCGAAATCCAGGTAATCGATGGGCGTGTTTTCGACGATCACCGTATCGCGTGCCGGATCCATGCGTGTGGTGATCGCCCAGATAACGTCCTGCCACTCACGCGCATCGATGTCGTCGTCGAGCACCACCACGAACTTGGTGTACATGAATTGGCGCAGGAAGCTCCAAACGCCCATCATCACCCGCTTGGCGTGACCGGGATAGCGCTTCTTCATGGTCACTACCGCCATGCGATAGGAGCAGCCCTCGGGTGGCAGATAGAAATCGACGATCTCGGGAAACTGCTTGCGCAGGATCGGTACGAACACCTCGTTGAGCGCCAGGCCGAGAATCGCCGGTTCATCGGGCGGGCGGCCGGTGTAGGTCGAGTGATAGATCGGATCGCGGCGGTGCGTGATGCGCTCGACGGTGAATACCGGGAACGTCTCGATTTCATTGTAGTAGCCGGTGTGATCGCCGTAAGGGCCCTCCGCTGCGGTATCGTCGGGGTAGATGAAACCCTCGAGCACGATTTCCGCCGACGCCGGCACCTCGAGATCGGCATGGCCGCACTTGATGAGTTCGGTGCGCGAGCCGCGCAGCAGACCGGCGAAGGCGTATTCCGATAGCGTATCCGGCACCGGCGTGACCGCGCCAAGAATCGTCGCCGGATCGGCACCCAGCGCCACCGCCACCGGGAACGGCTCGCCGGGATGCGCCTCGCACCACTCCTGGAAATCCAGCGCGCCACCACGATGCGACAGCCAGCGCATGATCAAGCGATTCCGCGAGAGCTTCTGTTGGCGGTAGATGCCGAGATTCTGGCGTGCCTTGTGCGGCCCCTTGGTTACCACCAGTGCCCAGGTGACCAGCGGCGCCACGTCACCCGGCCAGCAGTGCTGGATGGGAATGCGATCGAGATCGACACTGTCGCCTTCGAGTACCACTTCCTGCACCGGGGCCTTGCGCAGGGTCTTGGGCCCCATACTCATGACTTGCCTGTACACCGGCAGCTTGTCGAGCGCATCGCGAAAGCCCTTGGGCGGCTCCGGCTCCTTGAGAAAGGCCAGCAGTTCGCCGATTTCTCGCAGGGCATCGACCGAATCCCGCCCCATGCCGAGTGCGACCCGCTTCGGCGTACCGAACAGGTTGCCCAGCACCGGCATGTCATGCCCCTTGACGTTCTCGAACAGCAACGCCGGCCCGCCGGCACGCAGGGTGCGATCGCAGATCTCGGTGATTTCCAGATACGGATCGACCTCGGCGCTCACTCGCTGGAGCTCGCCGAGTTTTTCCAGCGCCGCGATGAATTCGCGCAAGTCCTTATACTTCATCGGCTTCCCGTATTCCGAACGACGAAAGGGGCAGGATAGCACCCGCCCCTTCGGTTTCTGCTAGCTCGACCAACTCGGTGAAGCGTTACCGCAGCAGCCGGGGACAGGCCTACACGGAGGCGCTATGAACCCTTCCCTGGGCGCTACTTTTGCCATCCATGGCAAAAGACCTCCGTTCCGGCCTGTCCCCGGTGCTGCTCGCCTTGGTATTTATCTAAGATACAGACGTTGAGAGCTGGTCGTCGCGAACGAAGGCGAGACAAGGCGGAAAATAGCGACAAATTGTCAGGATTGACAATTTGGGCAACTCCGCTGCTCGCAGAGCGAGCGACATGGACGTCGCGAGTCCAAAGCGGAGTTTACTGAAGTAAATGAGCAGCTTGAGCTATTTTCCAACGCCGTATCGTCGAGTGTAGCAGGCCAGAATCAACGTCTCTTCATGGCCTCGAAGAACTCAAGGTTTGTCTTGGTATCCTTCAAGCGATCGATCAGGAACTCCGTGGCCGCGGTATCTTCCATCGGATTGAGCAGCTTGCGCAGGATCCACATGCGCTGCATCTCTTCCTCGGAGGCGATCAGGTCTTCGCGGCGTGTGCCCGAGCGACGAATGTTGAGTGCCGGATAAACGCGCCTCTCGGCCAGCTTGCGGTCGAGGTGCGCCTCCATGTTGCCGGTACCCTTGAACTCCTCGAAGATCACTTCGTCCATCTTCGAGCCGGTATCGACCAGCGCGGTGGCGAGGATGGTCAGACTGCCGCCCTCCTCGATGTTGCGCGCGGCGCCGAAGAAGCGCTTGGGCTTCTCGAGTGCGTGGGCATCGACACCACCAGTGAGCACCTTACCGGAGGAGGGCACCACGGTGTTGTAGGCACGCGCCAGGCGGGTGATGGAGTCGAGCAGGATGACCACGTCCTTCTTGTGCTCGACCAAGCGCTTGGCCTTCTCGATCACCATCTCGGCGACCTGCACGTGGCGCGCCGGCGGCTCGTCGAAGGTCGAGGCCACCACCTCGCCGCGCACCGTGCGCGACATCTCGGTCACTTCCTCGGGGCGCTCGTCGATCAACAGCACGATCAGGTGGCACTCGGGGTTGTTGCGCGTGATCGAGGTGGCGATATTCTGCAGCATCAGCGTCTTACCGGCCTTGGGCGGCGAGACGATCAGGCCACGCTGGCCCTTGCCGATGGGCGCGGTGAGATCGATGATGCGGGCGGTGAGATCCTCGGTGGACCCGTTGCCGATTTCCATGAACATGCGTTCATTGGGAAACAGCGGCGTCAGGTTTTCGAAAAGGATCTTGTGCTTGGCATTCTCGGGCTTGTCGAGGTTGATCTGATTGACCTTCAACAGCGCGAAATAGCGCTCGCCTTCCTTGGGCGGACGAATCTTGCCCGCGATGGAATCGCCCTTGCGCAGGTTGAAACGGCGGATTTGCGACGGCGACACGTAAATGTCGTCGGGGCCGGCAAGGTAGGAGGAGTCGGCACTGCGCAGGAAACCGAAACCATCCTGGAGAATTTCCAGGACGCCATCGCCATAGATATCCTCGCCACTCTTGGCGTGCTTCTTGAGGATGGCGAAAATAATATCCTGCTTGCGGGAACGGGCTAGATTATCGATACCCATCTGTTGGGCGATTTCCAGCAGTTCCGGAACGGTTTTTTGCTTGAGTTCGGTAAGATTCATCGGTTTGTTCAGAGATTGCTCTTGTCAGCGTGACGGCATGAATGCCGATAGATAACTGGGACAGGAGGCGGTGACAGTGCGCCGCGCGGTGCGTTCAGAGCCCTTGGGTGTTCCGCTCGCCGGATATGGTCGTTGGATGGCGGCTCCGCGAAGAGGCCATGGACACAATCGGAATCGAGGGAGGCGCCGTTCCCATCGCCTGGATCTTTCAACAACTGCCAATCAATAAATGCAGTACTGGAACAGCGGGCTAACTGACGACTTGGAATTTGACCGCGTGGCGGCCGAAAAGCATTCGGAACAGGCGAACGCTTCGATGTTAGTTAAGCTAGCCGACAAACGCAAGCCCCACCGCCCCTGTACGATTGACAAGCCCTGCGACGCCCAGCAACCTTGAACCATCGTCACCCGTATTTAGGGAATCGCTGAATAAATTGTCGAACGGAATGAAGGGCAAGGCGCACGGAACGCAGAAGGCGAGACATAACATAAGGTTAGGCGAGCTTTCGAGTACCGCGCAACGCAGCCATTCGTTCGTGCAGGCATTTATGCAGTGGTTCCTTGGCCCATGGACAACACAAGGACAGCGCATGAGCAGGACGCATGCCGGGGCGTTGCAATCTTGCCGACTCGCCGCTATCGATCTGGGCTCCAACAGTTTCCACTTACTGGTGGCCAATTATCAGGACGGCCAGCTTCACGTCGTCGCCAAGCTCGGCGAGAAAGTCCAACTGGCCGCCGGGCTCGATGAAGACGGCGCTCTGAACGAAGAGGCGATGCAGCGCGCGCTGGCCTGCCTGGCTCAGTTCGCCCCTTTCGTCAAAGATATCGCGCCTCGTCATCTACGCATCGTGGGCACCAACGCCCTGCGCACCGCGCACAATAGCCAGGCACTGATCGAGCGCGCCGAGGCGCTGCTCGGGCATGCCATCGAAATCGTCGCTGGCCGCGAGGAAGCGCGGCTGATCTATCTGGGTGCGGCCCATGCCCTGGCCGACGTGCATGGCAAGCGGCTGATCGTCGACATCGGCGGCGGCTCCACCGAACTCATCATCGGTGAGGATTTCGAGCCGCTGGCGCTGGAAAGCCTGCACATGGGATGCGTGGCTTATACGCAGCGCTTCTTCATCGATGGCGAGATCACCGAACGGCGCTTTCGGCGTGCCGAACTGGCGGCCCGCTCCGAACTGGCCAACATTCGCCGTCACTATCTCGAGCTCGGATGGGTCGATCCGGTCGGTTCGAGCGGCACCATCAAGGCGGTGGCCGCGGTACTCGCCGCCAGCGGCGACAGTCCCGATGGATTGATCCATCGCGATGGGCTGTATGCGCTGCGCCAGCGATTGATTGCCTGCAAACACCTCGACAAGGTGGCCCTGGAGGGGCTCAAGGCCGACCGCGCCAGGGTATTTCCCGCCGGCGTGGCGATACTCTGTGCGATTTTCGAGACCTTCGATCTGCACATCATGCGCTATTCCGATGGCGCCCTGCGCGAAGGCGTGCTCTACGACCTGGCTGGGCGCAACACCCCCGAGGATTCGCGTTTGCAGACGCTGGCCAACCTGCGCCGGCGCTATGGCATCGAAGCCCGCCAGGCCGATAATGTCGCGGCCAGCGCCGCGGCGGCGTTCGGGCAATTGCGCGGCGCCTGGCGGCTCGATGACGAACAGGGCCAGTTTCTCGCCTGGGCGGCACGGCTGCACGAAATCGGCCTGGCTATCTCGCATAGCCAGTTTCATCGCCATGGCGCCTATCTGCTCGAGCACTCCGACCTCGCGGGCTTCTCGCGCCCCGAGCAGCGCGCGTTGGCGTTTCTGGTGCGCGCCCACCGTCGCAAGTTTCCGCAAAAAGAGCTCGAATCGCTGCCCGTCGGCTTGCGCCTGCACTATGCACGGTTGGCCCGGCTGCTACGCCTGGCGGTGATCCTCAACCACTCGCGTCCCGAGCAACCGATCGGCGATTTTCTGCTGCGCGCCGAGGGCGAGAATCTGACTCTCTCGCTACCCGAGGCGCTGGCCGATCACGCCCTGTTGCTCGACGATCTGCAACAGGAGAGCGCCTACCAGCATGCCGCCGGCTATCGCCTGGATATCGACCACGCCATGGCCGATGCCTGAACTTCACGCGTCGAATGCCGGGCCGACCTGCGACCAACCCTCGGCGATAGCCACATTCAGCACGGCGATCAGCGTGTCGTCGCGCCAGGCCAGCAACTGGCGCGAGCGCTGCCAGGGCGGCACATTGGCCTCCTGCAATAGGCGCTTGACGTCACGCCGGCCACGCCCGGCGACCCGGAGCGACTCGCCGCCACGGCGTAACGTCAATAACAGTTTCGCGTGAGCCTCGCGCTCGCCATGCAGGCAACAGGCGATACGGCCCAGCGGCGTCATCAAGCCGGGGCGCCCATCCCACTCGGCGCGCCAGTCGACTGGCGGCTCGGCTGGCGGCGCCTGCAGATACAGCGCGCCGCGCCAGCGACGCGCCTCGCCGCCCGGCCAGCCGACATGTACCCGAGTGTCGTCACGCCCACCGAGTTGCGAGAGCAACGTTGCCAACCGCGCCGATGGCGGCGTGGGCAAAGCCAGGCACTGGCAGGCGTAGCGCACCAACAAGCGTTGGCGCGGCGCGGACAACGCCAGCAATGCCGCTATCGGGATGCAACCCGGCTTTCCGCCCACGGCGGCCAGGTCCAGCGCGGCGAGTTCATCGAGCAGCCCATCGGCCTCGCCCGCCAACTCGGCACTGCGCGCCAGCAAGCGGCCCGCATCGGGCCAGCGGGAAGCCAGCAACGGCATTGCCCGCCCACGCAAAAAGTTGCGATCGAGATCGGTATCCTGGTTGCTGGGATCCTCGACCCAGCGCAGCGCCAGACCGCCGGCCTCACGCTCGAGTTCGGCTCGTGTGTGCCCGAGCAGTGGCCGCGTCAAACGGCGCCCTTGCCAATCGCGCTCGAAAGGCATGCCTGCCAGCCCACGCACGCCGCTGCCACGCAGTGCGGCGAGCAGCAGCGTTTCCGCCTGATCGTCGCCGTGCTGGGCCAGCCACAGCGTTTCGCCAGCTGCAACCCGCTTGGCGAAGGCGGCATAACGCGCCTCGCGCGCCGCCGCTTCGATCCCCTTCCCGGTCGGCTCGACCCGTACGCACTCGACGAACAGCGGTACGCCAAGGCGCGAGCACAGCGCGCGGCAGTGATTCTCGAAATCGTTCGCAGCGGCCTGCAGGCCATGGTTCACGTGTACGGCACGCAGAGGACGGGGATGGCGATGCGCCGCCTGGGCGGCCAGCGTCAGCAGCAGGCAGGAGTCGAGACCGCCGGACAGCGCGACCCAGACCGGACGATTTGTTGGGGTTCGCGCTAGCGCTTCGGTGGTTACAGAGTCGAGGGACATGTGGGCGATTCTCTAGACCCGCGGGCCCGCTTCGAGCGATGGTCAGGCTAGGCGGAAAAGACCGAGCGAGCGCAGTTTACTAGTCGTAAATGAGCATCGTGAGGTCTTTTCCAACAACGCCTGACCGAGCGCAGAAAGGGCCGTTAAGCCGGGGCGCCGTAACTCATCAGTCGCTGATACCGGCGTTCGAGCAGTTCGTCCGTTTCCATCGACTCGAGACGCTCGAGGCTCGCCAGCAGCGACTCCTTGATGCGCTCGGCGGTGGCCCGCGGATGGCGGTGCGCGCCACCTAGTGGCTCTTCGATCAGGGTATCGACGAAGCCCAGTTCCTTCAGGCGTTCGGCGGTGATGCCCATGGCGTGAGCGGCATCGGAGGCCTTCTCGGCGCTCTTCCATAGAATCGACGCGCAGCCCTCCGGTGAGATCACCGAGTAGGTCGAGTACTGCAGCATCGCCAGTTCGTCGCAGACACCGATCGCCAGCGCGCCGCCGGAGCCACCCTCGCCGACCACGGTAGCGACGATCGGCGTCCTGAGCCGCGACATCACCGCCAGGTTGTAGGCGATGGCCTCGGACTGACCGCGCTCCTCGGCATCGATGCCGGGATAGGCGCCGGGCGTATCGATGAAGGTCAGCACCGGCAGCTTGAAGCGCTCGGCCATTTCCATCAGCCGGCACGCCTTGCGATAGCCTTCGGGACGCGGCATGCCGAAGTTGCGGCGGACCTTCTCCTTCACGTCGCGGCCCTTCTGATGGCCGATCACCATGACGGGCTTGTCGTCGAGACGCGCGATGCCACCAACGATGGCGGCGTCGTCGGCGAAGTGGCGATCGCCGTGCAACTCGTCGAAATCGCTGAACACGCTATCGAGATAATCCAGCGTGTAGGGGCGCTGCGGGTGGCGCGAGAGCTGCGACACCTGCCAGGCGGAAAGGTCGCGAAAGATCGATTCGGTGAGCTTCTTGCTCTTTTCCTGGAGCTTGCCGATTTCGTCGTTGATATTGATCTTGCTGTCGTTGCCGACCAGCCGCAGCTCCTCGATCTTCGACTGCAGCTCGGCAATCGGCTGTTCAAAATCCAGATAATTGGGATTCATAAGGCTTCTGCTTTTCGAAGATTAATAGGGCTTCCGCTTTTTGAAATAGGTAGCCTGAAGGCCTCGGCTGTAAAAGCGCAAAACGGTACGGTTAGCTAATCGCGCATTATCGCACCTTGGCCTGCTCACGCAAGGTGGGCTCATCGCGAGCCAGGGCAATCGCAGATGCTTGGGCAGCCTAATTATCGAATTAGTCCAGCAGCAGGTCTTCGTGAGGGCGCTGTAAACCCCTCCATGGGCGCTACTTTTGCTATCTGACCGCCATGGATGGCGGAAATGCCGGAATTGCATGGAGCCTTTTCCGGCCATGGCAAAAGACCCTCACTTCGACCTGTTCCTGGCCTCCCGCATACTCCAACTGCGATAGCCCTGCACTGCGAGTTCTCAGCCGCGGTATTTAAGACGCACGCCATCCTGGCCCTCGACCTCGCGCAGCGCGACCATCAACTCATCGGCGGGTGCGACCTTCCACTCGCCGCCCAGCTCCAGCCAGCCGCTGGCGCGGGTGTTGCGGTATTTGACGCGCACCGGCAGGCCGTCGCTATCGCGCCAGGGGACGAGGCTATCGCGCAGGCTATCGATGAAGCGTCCATTGAGCCGCGTGCCATCCACCGACAACTCCACCGCTTCGCCGTAGCGCCGGCGCGCCTCGACCATCAGGGTAATCTCCTTGCCGCGCAGGCGCAGCCCGCCGGAGTAATCGTCGCTGGCCACCTCGCCCTCGACGATCAACACCTGGTCCTGGCCCAGGGTATTGCGCACCTGATCGAACAACTCACCGAACAGCGAGGCCTCGATGCGCCCGGTACGGTCATCGAGGGTGACGAAGGCCATGGTATCGCCGCGCTTGGACTTCATGGTGCGCATCGCCACCACCAGCCCGGCGACGCGCTGCGGCTCACGCGATGGCTTGAGATCGCTGATGCGCGTCGAGACGAAGCGTGAAAGCTCCTTCTCGTACTCGTCGATGGGGTGCCCGGTGAGATACAGCCCCAAGGTATCCTTCTCGCCGGCCAGACGCTCCTTGTCGCTCCAGTCGCGTACCTGTAGATAGGCGGCATAGCCGTCGCCGGCCTCGGGCTCGGCGAACGCCTCACCGAACATATCGACCATACCCAGGTTGGCGTTGGCACTGCTCTGCGCCGCTGCCTTCAGCGCATCTTCCAACGCCGCGGCGAGCACCGCACGCGATGGGCCGAGGTTATCCAGGGCGCCGGCGCGGATCAGCGCCTCCAGGGTGCGCTTGTTCATGCGTTTGGAATCGACGCGGCGGCAGAAGTCGAACAGATCGGCGAACGGCCCGTCGCTCGTGCGCGCCTCGACGATCGCGCCGATCGGCCCTTCGCCGACGCCACGAATCGCGCCCAGGCCATAGACCACCCGGCCGTCGCCGTCGACGGTGAACTTGTAGGCCCCGACGTTGACATCCGGTGGGGTCACCGTCAGACCCAGGTTGCGGCACTCCTCGATCAGCGGCACCACCTTGTCGAGATTGTCCATCTCGGTGGACAGCACCGCGGCCATGAATGGCCCTGGATAGCGCGTCTTGAGCCAGGCGGTCTGATAGGAGACCAATCCGTAGGCCGCCGAGTGCGATTTGTTGAAGCCGTAGCCGGCGAATTTTTCCACCAGGTCGAAGATATTGCCGGCGAGATCCTTGTCGATGCCGTTGGCGGCGCAGCCCTCCATGAAGCCATCGCGCTGCTTGGCCATCTCCTCGGGCTTCTTCTTGCCCATCGCCCGGCGCAGCATATCGGCCTGACCCAGGCTGTAACCGGCCAGCACCTGAGCGATCTGCATCACCTGTTCCTGATAGAGGATGACGCCGTAGGTGGGCTCGAGCACCGGCTTGAGCCACTCGTGCTGGTAATCCGGGTGCGGGTAGGAGAGCTCGGCGCGACCATGCTTGCGGTTGATGAAGTCGTCGACCATGCCCGATTGCAGCGGGCCGGGACGAAACAGCGCGACGAGTGCGATCATGTCCTCCAGCGAGTCGGGCTGCAGGCGTTTGATCAACTCCTTCATGCCGCGCGATTCGAGCTGGAACACCGCCGTGGTCTCGGCCTTCTTGAGCATTTCGAAGGTCGCTGCGTCGTCGAGCGGAATGCTGGTGATATCCAGCGGGCCTTCGCCCTGGCGTGCGCGCACCGCATCGACCATTTCGAGCGCCCAGTCGATGATGGTCAGCGTACGCAGACCCAGGAAGTCGAACTTGACCAGCCCAGCCTCCTCGATGTCGTTCTTGTCGAACTGCACCATCAGGCCGTTGCCGCCCTCGTCGCACAGCAGCGGCGAGAAGTCGGTCAATTTGGTCGGCGCGATCACCACCCCGCCGGCGTGCTTGCCGGTGCCGCGCGTAACGCCTTCGAGCTTGATCGCCATGTCCCAGATTTCCTGGGCCTCTTCGTCGCCGGCGAGATGATCGCGCAGCGCCTCTTCCTGCTCGAACGCCTTGGCCAGGGTCATGCCGACCTCGAACGGGATCAGCTTGGAGAGCTTGTCACCCAGCGAGTAGGGCTTGCCCTGGGCACGCGCCACGTCGCGCACCACCGCCTTGGCGGCCATGGTGCCGAAGGTGACGATCTGCGATACCGCGTTGCGGCCATAGCGGCTTGCCACGTAATCGATGACGCTATCGCGCTTCTCCATACAGAAATCGACATCGAAATCGGGCATCGATACGCGTTCGGGGTTCAAGAAGCGCTCGAACAGCAGGTCGTATTCCAGTGGATCGAGATCGGTGATCTTCTGCGCGTAGGCCACCAGCGAGCCGGCACCGGAACCGCGACCCGGGCCCACCGGCACATCGTTGTCCTTGGCCCACTGGATGAAGTCCATGACGATCAGGAAGTAACCGGGAAAGCCCATCTGCAGGATGATGTCGAGCTCGAAATCCAGACGCTGGCGATAGATGGGCTCGTGCTCGGCGCGATCGCGTCCGGCGTAGATCGCGTTGGGACTGTCGAAGAGCTGATAGAGGCGCTCGCCGAGGCCATCGTGAGAGACCTTGCGAAAGTACTCTTCCAGGGTCATGCCCTCGGGAACCGGGAACTCGGGCAGGAATATCTCACCGAGGCGCACGTCGGTATTGCAGCGCGCGGCGATCATCACGCTGTTTTCCAGCGCCTCGGGGATATCGGCGAATAGCTCAGCCATCTCCTGCGGGGTTTTCAGGTATTGCTCTTCGCTGTAACGCCGCTCGCGGCGCGGATCGTCGAGCGCCTTGCCCTCGCCGATCGACACGCGGGTCTCGTGAGCCCAGAAATCCTCGCGTTGCAAAAAGCGCACATCGTTGGTGGCGACCACCGGCGTGCCGGTACGGGTCGCCAGCGCCACCGACAGATGCACGCACTCCTCTTCGTATTGGCGCCCGGTGCGGGTGAGTTCGAGATAGAAGCGCCCGGGAAAGTAGCGCTGCCACTCGCTGAGCAGCTCGCGCGCCTCTTCCTCGTGATCGGCGAGCAGGCAGCGGCCGATCTCGCCTTCACGCGCACCGGACAAGGCGATCAACCCCTCGCTCTGGGCGAATACCCACGCCTTCTTGAGAATCGCCAGCCCCTGGCGCTGGCCTTCGACCCAGCCGCGCGAGATCAGCTCGGTGAGATTACGGTAGCCATCGTTATCCATGGCCAGCAGGGTCAGGCGGTAGGGGTGGCTCTCGTCGAACGGGTTCTCGAGCCACAGATCGGCGCCGACGATCGGCTTGAGGCCGGCGCCCTGAGCCGCCTTGTAGACCTTGACCAGCCCGAACAGGTTGGCTTCGTCGGTCACGGTCACCGCCGGCATGTCGGCCTCGGCAGTGGCTTGGACCAGGGGTTTCAGGCGCACCAGACCATCGACGAGAGAATATTCGCTGTGTACGCGAAGGTGGACGAAGGGCGTAGTCATAAATCGGGCTCGCGTGTTGTGCGGCGCTGTCGGGATTTCAGCAGCGCTCGAAATGCTTTCTTACTGGCGCAAACGAACGGCGGTGTTCGGGCAGCGGCCCCAGGCGCATCAGCGCGTCCAGGTGCTCGGGTGTCGGGTAGCCCTTGTGGCGGGCGAAGCCGTAATCGGGGAAGCGCTCGTGCAGCGCCACCATCTGCGCATCGCGGGCCACCTTGGCCAGAATCGAGGCGGCACCGATCGCCGGATGGCGAGCGTCGCCCTTGATGACCGCCTGGCCAGGACAATCATGCCCCGGTAGGCGATTGCCGTCCACCAACAGGTATTCGGCGGCAATCGTCAACGCGTCGATGGCGCGGCGCATGGCCAGATGGGTGGCATGATAGATATTCAGTGCGTCGATCTCGGCGGGCGAGGCCTCGGCCACGGCGAAGGCCAGGGCATGCTCGCGAATCTCGACATCGAGTGCCTGACGGCGTTTTTCGCAGAGCAGCTTGGAATCGTTGATGCCATCGATGGGACGGCATGGGTCGAGAATCACCGCCGCGGCAACCACCGCGCCGGCCAAGGGTCCGCGACCGACTTCATCGACGCCGGCCAGCCGCTCGCCGACATAGTCGATGACCAGCGGTGCGAAGGCGCCTTCGCCCAGCATCGTCACGACACGCCCTCCTCTACGTTCGGCGCGAGCTGCCCAGGCAGTGGGCGGCCCTCGACGAGTGCGGTTATCGCCTCGGCGGCACGCTCGCTGGCACCGCATTGCAGGTCGGCATGCAGCGTCGCGAAACGCGCCTCCAGCGCCTGGCGGGCAGCGCTGTCGTCGAGCCAGGTCATGAGATGCTCGGCGATCGCCTCGGGCGTTGCGGCGTGCTGGATCAGCTCGGGCACCAGGGTCTCGCGGGCAATCAGATTGGGCAGCGAGATCCACTCGGTCTTGACCAGCCGCTGCGCCAGCCAGTGAGTCGCCGGCGCCATCCTGTAGGCGACCACCATCGGGCGGTGGCAGAGCATCGCTTCCAGCGCCGCGGTGCCGGAGGCCAGCAGTACGGCGTCGCTGGCGACCATCGCCTCGCGCGACTGACCATCGGTCAGCGTCAGCCGCTCATGCACTGCCGGATAACCCGTCAGCAGCGCTTCAAGCTCGCGACGGCGCTGTGCAGTGGCGGCGGGAATCACCAGGCGCAACGCAGCGATGCGCTCGCACAGGCGCTCGGCGGCAGCGAGAAAGGTCGCGCCGAGAAAGCGAATCTCGTTGGCCCGCGATCCCGGTAATATCGCCAGCACCGGCGCCGTGGATGGCAATCCTAGCTCGGCGCGCGCGGCGTCGCGGTCGTTGATCAGTGGCAACTCGTCGGCCAGCGGATGGCCGACGAAGGCCACCGGCACCCGGTGACGTTCGTAGAAGGCGGCTTCGAATGGCAGAAGCGTCAGCATGGCATCCACCGCACGGGCGATGCCCTTGACCCGGCCCTGGCGCCAGGCCCACACCGAGGGGCTGACGTAATGCACGGTGGCGATCCCGGTCTCGCGCAGCGCCCGCTCGAGCCCCAGATTGAAATCGGGCGCATCGATACCGACCATGACGTCCGGCCGCCAGGCCAGTGCATCTCGCTTGAGATGGCGACGGACCCGCAGCAACTCGGGCAGATGCTTGAGCACTTCGACCAGGCCCATCACCGATAGCGTCTCCAGCGGATAGAGGCTATCGAGACCTTCGGCGATCATGCGCGGCCCGCCGATGCCGCGAAACTCGATATCGGCGTGGCGCGCCCTGAGCGAGCGCATCAGCCCCGCACCGAGGATATCTCCGGAAAGCTCGCCCGCGACCAGATAGATACGCATGCCGGCCTAGCGGGTGATGCCGCGCTTCGATGCCTTCAGCGAGGCGATGAAGGTCGCAAGCTCGGGCAGGATATCGGGCTGCGCTTCGAGGTTCGCCAAGGCTTGTTCCAGGGTCAACCCCTGGCGGTAAACGGTCTTGTAGGCGTCGGTGAGCGACTTGATCGCCTCGCGGGAGAAGCCCCGACGCTTCAAGCCGACCAGGTTCAACCCGTGCGCCTGCGCCGGGCTGCCGTTGATCATCACGTAGGCCGGGGTGTCCTTGGTGATGATCGAACCGCCGCCCGCCATGGCATGGGTGCCGAAATGGCAGAACTGATGGATTGCCGAGAGCCCGCCCAGAATCGCGAAATCGCCGAGCGTGACATGGCCTGCCAGGGTGACCTGATTGGCGAGAATGCAGTCGTCGCCGATCACGCAATCGTGACCGACATGCACATAGGCCATGAATAGATTGCGGTTGCCGATGGTGGTCTCGCCGCGATCCTGAACGGTACCGCGATGCAGCGTCGCACCCTCGCGAATGACATTGTCGTCGCCTAGCTCGAGACGCGTCGGCTCTCCGGCGTACTTCTTGTCCTGGCAATCCTCACCCACCGAGGCGAACTGAAAGATGCGCGTGCGGCGTCCCAGGCGCGTCGGACCCTTGATCACGACATGCGGTCCGATCACGCTCCCGGCACCGATCTCGACATTTGGCCCGATTACGCTGAACGGACCGACCTGGACGTCTTCGGCCAGGCTGGCGGCAGGATCGACGATGGCGGTGGGATGAATCAAGCGACCTTCCTCTCGGCACAGATGATCTCGGCTTCGCAGGCCAGTTCGTTGTCGACCGTGGCGCGGCAGGCGAACTTCCAGATGCCGCGCTTGCCGCGTATCACGCGGGCTTCGAGACGCAACTGATCGCCCGGCATGACCGGGCGCTTGAAGCGCGCGTTGTCACTGCCGACCAGATAGTAGACATAGCCATCGGCGGGCAGCTTGTTGACCGTCTTGAAACCGAGAATGCCGCAAGCCTGGGCCATCGCCTCGATGATCAGCACGCCGGGCATGATCGGATGATGGGGAAAGTGCCCGTTGAAGAACGGCTCGTTGATGCTGACGTTCTTGTAGGCGACGATGGATTCGCCGATGGCGATCTCCAGCACGCGATCCACCAGCAAAAAAGGATAGCGGTGTGGCAGATACTCACGAATCTCGTTGATGTCCATTTCCATCGAGGCAACCTCTGAAAAGTACGTAATGCCCACATAAGACGGGCACCGATTGGCGAGTGGCCTCGCCAATCGAATTTGGCGCTGGATTATAGCGTCGCTGGCGCTGTCTGACAGCCGCTAGGCTTGTACGAAAACTGTCTATGCTCGACCATACGGCGTTAAAAACCGACTCAAAGTACTCATTTACTCCAGTAAACTCCGCCTTTTCGCCGATTTTTGCCTTGCCGGGCCTTCGCTCGCCGACTTTTCGTACAAACCCTACTCATCGCTCGCACGGCGCTCGAGCCGCGTCAGGCGCTTGGCGATGTCATCGAGCTGTTTGAAACGCACGGCGTTCTTGCGCCATAGCGCGTTCTTCATGGCGCCGGTGCCGGACGAATAGACCCCGGGCTGGGCAATGGAATTGGTGACCAGGCTCATGCCGGTGACCTGTACGCCATCGCAGATCGTCAGATGCCCCGACAGCCCGACACCGCCACCGAGCATGCAGTGACGGCCCACCTTGGTCGAGCCAGCGATGCCCACGCAACCGGCAAGCGCGCTGTGATCGCCGATCCGCACGTTATGGGCGATCTGCACCTGGCTATCGATCTTGACGTCGTTGCCGATCACGGTATCGCCGAGCGCACCGCGATCGATGCTCGAACAGCTACCGACCTCGACGTCGTCGCCGAGCACTACCCCACCGAGCTGGGCGATCTTGTGCCAGCCGGCACCGTCTTGGGCGAAGCCGAAACCGTCGGCGCCAACCACGCAGCCACTGTGCAAGATGGCGCGTTTGCCGACGACCACGCCGTGATAGACGGTGACGTTGGCATGCAGGCGCGATCCATCGCCAATCGACGAATCCGCCCCCACCACGCTGCCAGGACCGACGATCACATCATCGCCGAGCTCGACGCCGGCCTCGATGACCGCGCGCGCACCGATCTCGACCCGCTGGCCCAGCCTCACACCATCGGCGACCGACGCATCGGGATGAATACCGGCCGCCGGACGTGCCGCGAGTGGATCGAACAGGCGCGACAGATCGGCATATGCCAGGTAGGGGTTGTCGAGCTCGAGGCGGGCCGCCGGGCACTCGGCGACATACGAGGGATGGATCAATACCGCTGCCGCGCGCGTGTCGGGCAGATACTTGAGATAGGCCTTGTTGGCCAGAAAGCTCACGTCCTCGGGGCCGGCATCGCTGAGTGTCGCCAGGCCAGTGACACGGCGCTCGCCATCACCGACGAGCGTTGCCCCTAGCCGCGCGGCCAGCTCGGCCAGGGAGCAGGAAAAAGTGCTGGTTTTCTTCATGTCATTGGCGAACCGGGCACCGTTAGCGGACCCGGATATCGGTTGGAGTAGAGAGCCTGCACGGGCAAGCTCTCGCTGAATGGGATCTCGATACCATCAGAACGTCTGGCCAAGCGAGAATTGGAACGTCTGATCATCGTCACCGTCTTCGCTGTTGAGCGGCTGAGCCACGCTGAACGTCAACGGCCCCACCGGCGTCAGCCAGGACAGCCCCAGACCGACACTGTAGCGCAGCTCATCGAGATGCACGCCGCTCTCGCAGTCCGAGGTGAAGCCGTCGGGCACATCGTAGCATTCGGTCAGGAAGGTGTTACCGGCATCGAAGAACACGCTGGTCTGAATCGAACGGCGATCCTCGATCCATGGGAACGGATAGATCAGCTCCACCGAGCCTTCGACCAGCACGTTGCCGCCCAGGGTATCGTCGTCGCCACCGTTGCGCTCGGTGGTGGCCGGCCCCAGGGTATTGCCGGCAAAGCCGCGCACCGAGCCCAGGCCGCCGGCGTAGAAGTTCTCGTAGAACGGGAAAGGCTCGTCGCCGATGGTCTCGGCATAGCCAAGCGAAGTGCTGAACTTCAATGACCAGTCGGGACTGAGCTCGAACAGCTTCTGACCGTTGTAGCGCAGCTTGTAATACTCGGCATCGGAGCCGGGCACCGCGGTTTCCAGCGAGACGCGCTGATAGCTGCCGGCGGTCGGCATGATGCCGCGGTTGAGGTTGTTGCGCGACCAGCTGGCGGTGAGCTTGTAGCTCATCGCATCTTCGCCCTGGTTGTTGGTGTACTCGACGATTTCGGCCGGCGTGTCGTCGTAGGTCTCGATCGACAGATCTTCCAGACCGACCCCGAAATTGAGGCGGCTGAGTTCGTTGATCGGGTAGCCGAAATCGATGCTGCCACCGTAGGAGTCGGTGGAGTAGGTCGAGATATCCGAATCTTCGTAATCGGTCTCGCGATAGAACAGATTGTAGCCGCGCGAAATGCCGTTCAGCGTCCAATACGGATCGTTGAAGCCGAAGTTGACGCTGGTGAAGGTGTCGCTGCGCTGCGCGCCGACATTGACCTGATTGCCGGTGCCCAGGAAGTTGCGCTGCGCCAACGAGGCGCCATAGATGATCCCCGCAGTCTGCGAGTAACCGACACTGGCCGAGATGGAGCCGGACGGCTGCTCCTCGACATTGTAGATGACATCTACCTGATCCGGCTGGCCCGCCACCGGCCGGGTTTCGACATCGACCTGACGGAAGAAGCCGAGGCGCTCCAGGCGCACCCGCGATTGGCTGATCTTGTCGGTGGAGGCCGGCGCGCCCTCCATCTGGGTCAACTCGCGGCGCAACACCTGATCCTGAGTGGTGGTGTTGCCCTCGAACGTGATACGCCGCACGTAGGCACGACGACCGGGCTCGACCAGGAAGGTGACATCGACCGTATCGTCGCTCTCGCTGACCTCGGGAATGCTTTCGACCGTGGCGAAGGCGAAGCCCTCGGCGCCCAATTTCTGGCGCAGCGCCTCCGAGGAGGCGGTCAGCACGCTACGCGAATAGACATCGCCGGTTTCGGCGGTAACCAGTTCGCGGGCTTTTTCCTCGGAAAGCACCAGATCGCCGGCGAACTGGATCTCATCGATGCGGTAGCGACGCCCCTCGTCGATGTTGATGGTGATGTAGATCTGCGATTTGTCGGGACTGATGGCCACCTGGGTGGAGGTAATGGCGAAATTGACGTAGCCGCGGTCGAGATAGTGCGAGCGTAATGTCTCGAGATCGGCGGAGAGCTTTTCACGGGCGTATTCGTCGTCGGAGAACCAGCCGAACAACCAGCCCGGGCGATCCTCGAGCACCATCAGTTCACGCAGGGTCTCATCGCTGAAGGCCTCGTTGCCGACGATGTTGATCTGCCGGATCTTGGCTACCGCGCCCTCGTTGACGTCGATATTGATCTGCACACGATTGCGATCGACCGGCTCGACCGAGGCGTCGATGCTCGCGCTGTAGCGGCCCTGGGAGTGATAGAGCTGCTCCAGTTCGCGCTGGACTTCCTCCAGGGTCGAACGCTGCAGCACCTGGCCTTCGGCCAGCCCGGCATCGGTGAGGCCCTTGCGCAGATCTTCATCGGATATCTGCGAGTTGCCCTCGATATCGATCACCGAGATCGAGGGACGCTCGACCACGTGTACGATCAGCACGTCGCCATCGCGCGATAGCCGAATATCGTCGAACAGCCCGGTTTCGAAGAGTTGCTTGGCCGCTTCGGCCAGTTCGCGATCGTCGACGCTCTCCTGGGCACTGACCGGAAACGCATTGAATACCGAGGCGGCCGAGACACGCTGCAGGCCTTCCACGCGAATATCTGAAACAGTGAATGTAGCCGCAAGGGCCGTCTGGGTGCTGGAAATCAGCAGTGCCGCCAATCCGATGGTCTTGAGTTTCATGCAATCGATTCGCTCGAGTTGTTCCGCCAGCTCGCTGAACAGGCACCTTATACATTTCCCTGGGTAACTGACAAGGCCAACCATGGCGCTTGCCAGCGCATCGCCCCGGGGCGAGAGACGCCAGTGGCATCATGTGGGATGCGTTTGCCGATCCGCCGCGCGGATCGCTACAAGCGCATCAGGTCGAAATACAGCGCCATCAGCATCAATGTGCCGACCAGCGCCATGCCGATACGTAGCCCAACGGCCTGTGCCGTGGCGGAAACCGGACGCCCGCGCACGGCTTCGATCAAGTAGTAGGCCAGATGACCGCCGTCCAGCACCGGTATCGGCAGCAAATTGAGCACCCCGAGGCTGATCGACAGATAGGCCATGAAGCTGATGAAGCTCTCCAATCCGCTACGTGCGGTATCGCCGGCGACACGGGCGATGGTGATCGGCCCGGAGAGATTCGAGGGCGAGATCAGCCCAGTCAGCATCTTGCGGATCGAGTCCAGCGTCAGCACGGTCATTTCCGCGGTGCGCGACAGCGATTGGCCCAGCGCCGCCAGCGGCCCGTAGCGAATCTCGCGGCGATACTCCTCGGGCCAGCTCACCGATGCCACACCGGCGCCAATGTAACCGATGACGGCGCCCGCTTCCTCGCGGCTCGCCGGCGTCAGGGTCAATTCGCGCCTGTCGCCATCACGCTCGATACGCAGTGTCAGCGGCTCATTGGGGCTCGCGCGCACCAGGCCGACGAACGCCATCCAGTCGGCCAGCGGCCGACCGTTGACCGCAACGATATGATCGCCGGGTTCGAGCCCCGCGCGTGCGGCGACTTCACCTTCGAGCACCTGGCCAATCGTCGCCGGAATCTCCGGACGCCAAGGCGTCACGCCCAGCGTCGAGAGCGGTTGCGGCGTATCCTGCCCCACCAGCCAGTTCGACACCGGCAGCTGATAATCGCGTGGCGTGCCCGCTTCGCCGTCGCGAGCGGTCACGCTCAGTGCGCCGCTGTAACCGATGGCCGCGATCAGCTCGAGATTGACCTGCTCCCAGGTGCGGGTGCGATCGCCCTGAACCGCGACGATCTCCTGGCCGCGCATCAGACCGGCCTGGGCCGCCGGCGAGTCCGGTGCCACCTCGCCGATCATCGGCGCCACGCTGGTCGTACCGACGACGAACAACAACCAGTAGCCGACCACCGCCAGCACGAAGTTGGCCAGCGGACCGGCGACGACGATCGCGATGCGCGCCCATACACCCTGGCGGTTGAAGGCCCGGTGCCGCTCCTCGGGCGCCACTGGCGCCTCGCGCTCGTCGAGCATCTTGACGTAACCGCCCAGCGGAATCGCGGCGATCGCGAACTCGGTGCCATGGCGATCGAAACGCGACCATAATGGCTTGCCGAAGCCCACCGAGAAACGCAGCACCTTGACCCCACAGCGCCGCGCCACCCAGAAATGGCCGAATTCGTGAAAGGTGATCAAAAGACCCAGCACCACGATGACCGCCAGCAGGTTCTGAATGATGTCCATCGCTGCCTCCCGGCGTTAGCGTGCCAGCCGTTGCATGGCGACGCGTCGCGCACGTGCGTCTTCATGAAGAATCGCATCCAGCTCATCGGCGGGATGCACCTCACAGGCGTCGAGTACCGCTTCGACGACCCGGGCAATATCGCTGAAACCCAGGCGCCCATCGAGAAACGCCTCGACGGCGACCTCATTGGCGGCATTGAGCAGTGCCGGTGCCGTGCCGCCGGCGCGCATCGCCTCGCGCGCCAGGCGCAGGCAGGGAAACACCGTTTCATCCGGTGCCTCGAAGTCCAGACGCGCCACGCTGAACAGGTCGAGATGTTCGACGCCCGCATCGATGCGTTCGGGCCAGGCCAGGCCGAAGGCGATCGGCGTGCGCATATCGGGGTTGCCCAGCTGCGCGATCACCGAGCCATCGCTATAGGCCGCCATCGAGTGAATCACGCTCTGCGGGTGCACGACCACCTGAATCTGCTCCGGTCGCGCGTCGAACAGCCAACAGGCTTCGATCAGTTCGAGGCCCTTGTTCATCAGGGTGGCGCTATCCACCGATATCTTGCGCCCCATCGACCAGTTGGGATGCGCGCAGGCCTGCGCCGGGGTAACCCCGGCCAGTTGCTCGGCGCGCCAGCCGCGAAACGGGCCGCCCGACGCCGTCAATAGCAATTGCGTCACGCCGATGTCGTTCAGCCTACCGCGATGCTCGGCGGGAAGACATTGATAGATGGCGTTATGTTCGGAATCGATGGGTAGCAGCACGGTGTCATGGCGCGCCACTTCGTCCATGAACAGCGCGCCGGACATCACCAGCGCCTCCTTGTTGGCCAATAGCACGCGCTTGCCGCCACGCACCGCCGCCAATGTCGGCAGCAGCCCGGCGGCGCCGACGATGGCCGCCATGACCACATCGACCTCGCTCGCCTCGGCCACCGCGATCAGCGCCGCTTCACCCGAGCCGACCTCGGTGGCGATGCTGGCGCGAGCCAGTTCGTCGCGCAGCCAGGCGGCATCGCGCTCATGCGCCAGCACCGCGACATCGGGGCGATGCACCAGGCATTGATCGCGCAGCGCCTCGCGGCGGCTGCAGGCGGTCAGCGCATGCAGTCGGTAACGTTCGGGATGGCGCGCGATCACGTCCAGCGTACTCGAGCCGATGGAGCCGGTCGCACCGAGCACCGTGACAGTCTGGCGGCCATCTGGCGCGGGAGTGTCGGTCATCGCGGTCTCCTTACCCCCACAGCCTGAACAGGGCGAATAGCGGTACCGCGGCGGTCAGGCTGTCGATGCGATCGAGCACGCCGCCGTGGCCAGGCAGTAAATTGCCGGAATCCTTGAGCCCACGCAGGCGCTTGAGCATGCTCTCGAACAGATCGCCCAATACCGATATCAGGGCGACCAGCAGCGTCGCCAGGACCAGCCAGGCCCGCGCGCCAGTCGCAAGCTCCGCCCAGCCGGAAAACGCAAGCGCCAGCAATGCCGTCGCGATCAGGCCGCCGTATACGCCTTCCCAGGATTTGGCGGGGCTGACGCGTGGCGCCAGCTTGCGCCGGCCAAAGCGCCGCCCGGCGAAATAGGCGCCGATATCGGCCAGCCACACCAGTAATAGCACGTAGAGCAGCCATTCGACGCCGCTTTCGCGGAGTTGAATGAAACCGACCCAGCACGGCAGCAGCACCCAGAGCCCCATCGCCAGGCGCATCGGTGGCGCATGCCACTGCTCGCGGCATTCAGGGTAACGTGCCACCCAATAGAAGTTGATCAGCCAGCCGATGGCGCTCAGCCACAATGGCCAGGTCGCATGCGCGGCACCGCTATGCCAGCCCGCCATCATCAACAGCGCCAGCAGCGCGACGTAGCCCAGGCGCGGGACGATGCGTTCGAAACCGGCCAGATTGGCCCATTCCCAGGCACTCAATAGCACCACGGCACCGGTGAACAGGGCGAAGGCGCCACCCGTGAGGCCGAACAGCCCGGCCAGCACCAGCGGGATAAGGATCGCGGCGGTCACCACGCGCTGTCTAAGCACCGTGCGCCTCGATCTGCTCCCGAGTCAGGCCGAAACGTCGCTCACGCTGGCAGAAATCGTCGATCGCCTCGTCGAAGGCATCGGCATCGAAGTCGGGCCACAACAGCGGCGAGAAATAGAGCTCGGAATAGGTCAGCTGCCAAAGCAGGAAATTGGAGATGCGCTGCTCGCCGCTGGTACGAATGCACAGATCCACCGGCGGCGCGCTGATCAGGCCGATTTCATCATCCAGGGCCTGTTCGTCGATCGCCGCGGGTGTCAGTTCGCCAGCCTCGACGCGTGCGGCCAGGCGCCGTGCGGCCATGGCGATATCCCAACGCCCGCCGTAGTTGGCGGCGATCATCAGGTGCAATCCCCGGTTCTCATGGGTCAGTGCCTCGGCACGCGCGATCTGCTGCTGGATCGCCGCCGAGAAGCCTTCACGCTCGCCGATGATCGTCAGCCGAATATCGTGCTGGTGCAGCTTCTTGACTTCGCGCTTGAGCGCCATCAGGAACAACTCCATCAGCGCATTGACCTCACCCGCCGGACGCTTCCAGTTCTCGCTGGAAAAAGCGAACAGGGTCAGGGTCTTCACGCCACGCTCGGCGGCGCGTCGAATCACGGCGCGCACCGACTCGACACCCGCACGATGACCGCGCACGCCGGACAGGCCACGCGACCTGGCCCAACGGTTGTTGCCGTCCATGATGATGGCCACGTGACGCGGCACTTTGGGGGACTGCGGTGACGTCATGATGTCTCGCATGGAGGGAAGGGCACGGGCGGCGCACCGCCCGCTACCGCTTGGAAATGTCCTCAGACCTGCATCAGGTCATGTTCCTTGGCTTCCAGCAGTTTGTCGATCTCGGCGATGTATCGATCGGTCAACTTCTGGATCGCCTCCTCGGCATCATGCTCCTCGTCCTCGCTGATCTCTTTTTCCTTGAGCAGTGCCTTGATATCGCTATTGGCATCGCGACGTACATTGCGCACGGCGACCCGAGCGCTCTCGGCTTCGCCACGCGCCTGCCGGGTGTAATTCTTGCGCGTTTCCTCGGTCAGCATCGGCATCGGCACACGAATCACCGAGCCCGCCGTGGCCGGATTGAGACCCAGATCCGACATCATGATGGCTTTTTCCACCTTGGGCACCATGGATTTCTCCCACGGCACCACGGCCAGCGTGCGAGCGTCCTCGACGTTGACGCTGGCGACCTGATTGAGCGGCATCTGCGAGCCATAATAGTCCACGCTCACCGCATCGAGGATGCTGGGATGGGCACGTCCGGTACGGATCTTGTGGAAATTGGCCTGCAGCGCCTCCAGGCTCTTCTTCATACGTGTTTCGGCGTCTTTCTTGATATCGTTGATCACGGTTTCAACCTCTATCTATCAGCGTGCCTTCCTTGCCGCCCACCACCAGATTCAGCAACGCGCCGGGCTTGGTCATGTCGAATACGCGCACCGGCATGTCATGGTCCCGTACCAGGCAGATGGCGGTCAAATCCATCACCCCCAACTTCTGGTCGAGCACCTCGTCATAGCCCAGGTGATCGTACTTGACGGCATCGGAGTGTTTCACCGGATCCTTATCGTAGACGCCGTCGACCTTGGTGGCCTTGACCACCACGTCGGCATCGATCTCGATACCGCGCAGGCAAGCGGCGGAATCGGTGGTAAAAAACGGATTGCCCGTACCGGCGGAAAAGATCACCACGTCGCCCGAAGTCAGGTAACGAATGCCGGTTCGCCGGTCATAATGCTCGACCACACCACTCATGGGAATCGCCGACATCACCCGCGAGCGAATGTTCGAGCGCTCGAGTGCATCGCGCATGGCCAACGCATTCATTACCGTGGCCAGCATGCCCATGTGATCGCCGGTCACCCGGTCCATGCCCGCCGCATGCAGGGCCGCGCCACGAAACAGGTTGCCCCCGCCGATGACGATGCCCACCTGAACACCGATCCCGACCAGTTGGCCGATCTCCAGCGCCATGCGATCGAGCACCTTGGGATCGATACCGAAATCCCCATCGCCCATCAGCGCCTCGCCCGACAGCTTGAGCAAAATGCGCTTGTACTTCGATTTTGCACCGCGCTCTTGCGGTTTGTCATTACGCTCGGGGGTGACAGGCATGCGTGGATCTCCAGATGGCGATGAATGAAGATGGCCGGCACGGACACCGGCTGGATACGCAATGGCGTGCGCTCGCGCGCACGCCATCTGATAACCGGACGACTTATCTCAGCCCAGTATGACCTCAGCTACGACGAGCCTGTTCCCGGACTTCCTTGGCGAAATCGACCTCTTCCTTCTCGATGCCCTCGCCCACCTCGAAACGGGTGAAGCCGACGACCTCGCCACCACTGGCCTTGACGTAATCGGCCACGGTGGTATTGGGATCCTTGACGAAGGGCTGCTCGGTCAGGCTGTTCTCGGCCAGGTACTTCTTGAGACGGCCTTGAACCATCTTCTCGGCGATCTGCTCCGGCTTGCCGGCCATGTCGGGCTGCGCCAGGATGATTGCCTTCTCGTTGTCGAGCTGCTCCTGCGGCATGTCGCCGGGATGCGCCACGGCCGGATTGATCGCCGCCACATGCATGGCGACGTCCTTGGCCACCTCGGCATTGGCACCGGTCAGCTGGACCAGCACGCCGATACGACCGCCATGGACGTATTCGCCCACCACGCCACCCGCCGGCGCGTCGATCACCGCCGCGCGGCGCACGGAGATGTTCTCACCGATCTTCTGCACCAGCTGCTGACGGGTCTCTTCCATGCCGTCGGCCATGATCGTGGCAATGTCTTCGGACTTGCTTTCGAAGACCTTGGCCAGCACCTTCTCGGCGAAGCCCTTGAAGTTGTCGTCGCGCGAGACGAAGTCGGTCTCGGAATTGATTTCGAGCATCACGCCGTAGCTGCCGTCGTCGGCCACGCGCGTCAGCACGGCGCCTTCCGCGGCGGTGCGGCCGGCCTTCTTGGCGGCCTTGAGACCGGAATTCTTGCGCAGGTCCTCGATGGCCTTGTCGATATCGCCATCGGCTTCGGTGAGCGCCTTCTTGCACTCCATCATGCCGAGCCCGGTACGCTCGCGCAGTTCCTTGACCAGAGATGCGCTGATAGCTGCCATGGTAATAAACCTCTGAATGTTCGACGTCGGTTATGCAAATATGCGCCGCCCTGTCTGCCCGGCTAGCGAGACAAAGGGGGCCAAGGCCCCCTCATGACGATCAGGACGGGCGCGACGATATCACTCGGCGACTTCGTTGCTCTCGGTCACCTCGACGAACTCGTCGGGACGGCCTTCCTTCGCCTTGGCGCAAGCGTTGGCGATGGCCTGCACGTAGATCTGGATGGCGCGAATGGAGTCGTCGTTGCCGGGAATGACGTAATCGACGCCATCCGGGTCGGAGTTGGTATCGACCACACCGATGACCGGGATGCCCAGCTTGTTGGCTTCGTTGATGGCGATGCGCTCATGGTCGACGTCGACCACGAACAGCGCGTCCGGCAAGCCGCCCATGTTCTTGATGCCGCCGACGGAGCGCTCGAGCTTGTCCTGCTCGCGGGTCGCCATCAGGACTTCTTTCTTGGTCAGCTTCTCGAAAGTGCCATCTTCGTGCATGGACTCGAGTTCGCGCAGCCGCTTGATCGATACGCGAATGGTCTTGTAGTTGGTCAGCATGCCGCCCAACCAGCGATGGTTGACGAATGGCTGGCCGACACGGTTGGCCTCTTCCTTGATGATCTTGCTGGCACTGCGCTTGGTGCCGACGAACATGATCTTGTTGTTGGAAGCGGCCATCTTCTCGACCACCGCGATGGCGTCGTTCAGCGCCGGCAGGGTGTGTTCGAGGTTGATGATGTGAATCTTGTTACGCGCGCCGAAGATGTATTTGCTCATCTTCGGGTTCCAGTACTTGGTCTGGTGACCGAAGTGGGCGCCTGCTTTCAGCAGGTCACGCATATTGACTTGTGCCATGGATGACTCCTGATATATCGGGTTAGGCCTCCACGCACCCCATGGATCCGACCGTGAGACCGACCTTTAAAGGCGAATCGTCGACGGCACCCGGGACCATGTGACGGTGCATGTGTGTTTTCAAGGCGTTACGCTCATTGACGCTTTCCGCGATTGCCGAACGTTGCGACAGCGCCGTAACGAAGCGTGCGGATTGCAGGAAAGCGCGCGGCTTTATACCATACAATGATGCCGAGATGAAGCCGAGCATCGCCGTCTCTTCGTCGATGAACGGCTAGCCAATCCCCGAATCGAGATTCCATGAACGTTCCCATCAAGACCCCTCACGAGATCGAAAAAATGCGCGAAGCCGGCCGCCAGGCGGCGCGCGTGTTCGACATGATCACTCCGCATGTCCAGGCCGGTGTCAGCACCGGCGAACTCGACCGGCTGTGCCACGCCTTCATCGTCGACGAGCTGGGCTCGCAGCCCGCGCCGCTCAACTATCACGGCTTCCCCAAGTCGATCTGCACGTCGATCAACCACGTGGTGTGCCACGGCATTCCCGACGACGGCAAGAAGCTGAAGAAGGGCGATATCATGAACATCGATATCACCGTCAAGACCGCCGACGGCTACCACGGCGACTCCAGCAAGATGTTCGTGATCGGCGACAACGTGCAGGGCGAACGGCTGTGCCGGATCACTCAGGAGTGCCTTTACAAGAGCATGGCCGAGGTGCGCCCCGGCGCGCGGCTGTCGACCCTGGCCAAGGTCATCCAGCGCCATGCCGAAACCAACGGCTATTCGGTGGTTCGCGATTTCTGCGGTCACGGCATCGGCGCGGTATTCCATGAAGATCCGCAGGTTCTTCACTATGACGGCTACGCGCCCGAAGCCGACATCGAACTCGCCGAGGGCATGTGCCTGACCATCGAGCCGATGATCAACGCCGGCGGCTATCGCACCAAGGTGCTGCGCGACGGCTGGACCGCGGTGACTCGCGACAAGAGTCTCTCCGCACAGTGGGAACATACCCTGCTGGTCACCGCCAGCGGCGTCGAGGTGCTGACCGCGCGTGGCGAGGAAGACCTGACCTTCCTCGACGCCTGACATGCTCCTGCACCATTACCGGTTCGCGGCCGACGACACGCTATTCGATGCCGAGGCCTTTCGCCGCGAACTCGAGACCAGCCGCACGCCGATTCCGCTATTCAAGCAGGCACTGAGCGATATTCAGGATCGTCTCGATGCACGCTTCCACGGCGGCGCCGATATCCGTGACCTGGTGCATGGCCGCGCCTGGTGTCTGGATCAGCTATTGAAGGCCGCCTGGGCGCGCCACACCTGGCCCGACGACGGTGTTGCCCTGCTCGCGGTGGGCGGCTATGGACGTGGCGAGCTGCATCCCTATTCGGATATCGATCTGCTGCTGTTGCTCGAGCACGACGACGACACGCCCTACCGCGAGCCGCTGACCGCCTTCATCACCTTCCTGTGGGACATCGGCCTGGAGATCGGCCATAGCGTACGCTCACTGGCCGATTGCGAGCGCGAGGCGCGGGCCGACGTCACGGTCATCACCAACCTGATCGAGACACGTACGCTGGCCGGCCCGGAGTCACTGCGCAAGGCCATGCGCGAGCGCCTGTCGAGCCGGCACATGTGGCCGTCGGATCGTTTCTTCGAGGCCAAGTGGCAGGAGCAGATCGCCCGCCACTACAAGCACAACAACTCCGAATATCACCTCGAACCCAACATCAAGAGCTCGCCCGGGGGGCTGCGCGACATCCAGATGATCGGCTGGGTGGCCAAGCGCCACTTCGGCCCGATGCGTTACGAAGACGTGGTCGCCCAGGGTTTCATGAACGATCCCGAACTGCTGATTCTCAGCCAGGGGCAGGCCTTCCTGTGGCAGGTACGCTACGCCCTGCATATGCTCACCGGGCGCGCCGAGGACCGCTTGCTGTTCGATCATCAGCGCGCCATCGCCGAGCTGTTCGGCTTTCGCGACACGCCGGAGCGCCTCGCCGTCGAGCAGTTCATGAAGCGCTACTATCGCCACGTCACCGCCCTGGCGGGCCTCAACGACATGCTGTTGCAGCACTTCGACGAGATGATCCTGCGCGCCGATGAGAAGCTCGAGACGCGCCCGCTCAATGCCCGTTTCGAGATCAAGGGCGGCTATATTCAGGCGCGCAATGCGCGCGTCTTCCAGCGCCGACCCGCCGCATTGCTCGAACTGTTCCTGCTGATGGCCCAGCACCCCGAAATCGAGGGCGTGCGCGCCGCAACCATTCGCCTGATTCGCGATCACCGTCATCAGATCGACGACGCCTTTCGCGACGACGTGCGCCATCAGAGCCTGTTCATGGAGCTGCTGCGCTGTGGCGGCAACGTCGCCCGCCAGTTGCGACGCATGAACCGCTACGGCGTGCTGGGCAAGTACCTGCCCGAATTCGGCCAGGCGGTCGGGCTGATGCAGCACGACCTGTTCCACATCTACACCGTCGACGCCCATACCCTGCGCCTGTTGAAATTCATCCAGCATTTTCGCGAGCCCGAGGGCCGCGAGGCGTTTCCGGTCGCCGCCGCCCTGGTACAGCAACTGCCCAAGCTGGAGCTCTTGTGGATCGCCGGGCTCTATCACGATATCGGCAAGGGGCGTGGCGGCAATCACTCGCTACTCGGCGCCCGCGATGCCGCCGAATTCTGCGAACGCCACGGGCTTTCGCCACGCGACACACGCCTGGTCGTGTGGCTGGTCGAATATCATCTGCTGATGTCGAAGACCGCCCAGAAGCGCGATATCTCCGACCCCGACGTGATTCGCGAATTCGCCGTGCAGATGCGCGACGAAGTGCATCTCGACTATCTTTACGTACTCACCGTGGCCGACATCAACGCCACCAACCCCTCGCTGTGGAATGGCTGGCGTGCCGCACTGCTGCGCCAGTTGCACGGCGAGACCAAGCGCGCCTTGCGCCGGGGGCTCGAGAACCCCATCGATCGCGACGATTGGATCAATGAAACCCGTGCCGAGGCGCTGGCCCTGCTGCAATCGATGGGTGCCGATGTGGCGCGCATCGAGCGGCTGTGGAACACCCTCGGCGACGACTATTTCATGCAGTACGCGCCCAGCGAGGTCGTCTGGCAGACCCAAGGCATCCTCGCCCATGGCGGCTCGCAGTTGCCGCTGGTACTGATCAGCGCACCGGCCGAGGACACCAGCGAGGGCGGCACCAAGGTATTCATCCACACCCGCTCGGTGGACGACCTGTTCGCCGCCAGCGCGGCGGCCATGGATCAGATGGATCTATCGATTCACGATGCGCGCATCGCCACCTCGAGCAACGACTGGACGCTCAACACCTTCATCGTGCTCGATGACGACGACGAGCCGATCCGCGATCCGGGGCGTCTGGAGCACATTCGCCGCCACCTGGTCGAGGAACTCGACGATCCCGACGATTATCCGCAGATCGTCAGCCGCCATACACCGCGCCAGCTCAAGCATTTCCGCGTGCCGACCCAGGTGCTGATCGAGCAGGACCCGGCCAACGAACGCACCGTGCTCGAACTGATCGCCCCCGACCGCCCCGGCCTGCTGGCCCGCGTGGGCCGTCTCTTCATGGAGCAGGACATCGCCCTGTCGGCGGCCAAGATCGCCACCCTCGGCGAGCGGGTCGAGGACGTCTTCTTCATCACCGACAAGAACGGCGCGCCGCTGACCGACCTCACCCGCCAGGCGCAACTGCGCGAACGGCTATGCGAGGTGTTGAGCGTTTGAGCCGCCCCGGCGCCTTCCCTATAATCGTGGGTTTGGCGCTGGCGACGATTCCCGCGCTCATCACGATAACGATTCGCTGCCGGAACGCCGATGAACCCCGATCTCGACGCCCTCAAGCCCTACCCCTTCGAGAAGCTCGCCGCGCTGATGGCGGGCACGACGCCGCCCGCCGAGCTGGCCCACATTGCGCTATCGATCGGCGAGCCGAAACACGCGCCGCCCGCCGCCGTGCTCGAGAGCCTGCGCCGCCATGAGGGCGATGTCGCGCGTTATCCGACGATCGCCGGGCTGCTGGAATTGCGCACGGCGATTGCCGACTGGGCGACGCGACGCTTCGGGCTGAACGTCCGAAGTCTCGATCCCGATCGCCATGTGCTGCCGGTCAACGGCACCCGCGAGGCGATCTTCGCCTTCGTCCAGGCGGCGCTGGACCGCTCGCGCCCGGCCAGGGTCGCCATGCCCAACCCCTTCTATCAGATCTACGAGGGCGCCACACTGCTCGCCGGCGGCCAGCCGGTATATCTCGACTGTCGCGCCGAGCATGGCTTTCTGGCGAATTTGGATGCGGTGCCCGCAGAGGTTTGGCGCGACGTGCAGATCGTCTTCGTCTGCTCGCCGGGTAATCCCACTGGTGCGGTGACACCGCTCGCCGACTTCCAGCGCCTGATCGCGCTGGCCGATGAATACGATTTCATCGTCGCCTCGGATGAATGCTACTCCGAGCTGTATCTCGACGAGGCCGCGCCGCCGCCGGGGCTACTTCAGGCCTGCGCCGCGCTGGGACGTGACGATTACCGGCGCTGTATCGTCTTCCATTCGCTCTCCAAGCGCTCCAATCTGCCCGGCCTGCGCTCCGGCTTCGTCGCCGGGGACGCGGCGCTGATCGCGCCGTTCAAGCGCTATCGCACCTATCATGGCTGCGCCATGGGGTTGCCGATTCAGCAGGCCTCGATCACCGCCTGGCGCGACGAGACCCACGTACTGGCCAATCGCGATGCCTATCGCGAGAAATTCGCCACGGTCACCGACATTCTCGCGCCGGTGATGGAGTTCGCGCCGCCCCAGGCCAGTTTCTATCTATGGCCGGCGGTGCCCGGCGGCGACGATGAAACCTTCGCCCGCGAGCTTTACGCCGAGCAGCACGTCACGGTGCTGCCGGGTCGCTACATGTCACGCGACAGCGTGCATGACGGAGCGATTCACAACCCCGGTCACAACCCAGGCGCCGGTCGGGTACGCTTGGCATTGGTTGCCGACATCGAGGCCACCGTCGAGGCCGCAAGCCGTATTCGCCGCTTCATCGAACGACGGCCAACCATCCGATGATCACGCTATACGGCATCAAGAGCTGCGATACCTGTCGCAAGGCGCGCAAGGCACTCGACGGCCTGGGAACGCCCTATCGCTATCACGACCTACGCGAGGATGGCCTGAGTGGCGAGCAGTTGGATCGCTTCATCGCCCAGGCCGATCTGGCGGTATTGCTCAACACCCGCAGCACCACCTGGCGGGCGCTCGACGACAGCGACCAACGAGCCGCCCAGGCCGATCCTCGTCACGCTCGCGCGCTGATGCTCGCCCAGCCGACCCTGCTCAAACGCCCGTTGCTCGATACGGAAGAGCGGCTGATGGTCGGCTTCAAGGCTGGCGACTACGCATCGCTGGCGGGCTGAACGACACGCGACCCTTACGATCACTTTCAGGAGAATTCCCATGCTGAGCTTCGCTCTCGGAATCGGCAGCCAGAACAGCCAAGGCGACTGGCTGGACATCTATTACCCAGCGCCGCTGTTCGAGCCCGACACCGCACTGACGGAAGCGGCTCGCCAGGCGCTCGATGCGCCGGCCGGCAATACCACGGTGAGCTTTCTTCCCGAGCACTGCGCCGCGCTGGCCGAGGCCCTGAAGGGCGCCGGCAATGCCGAGCAGGCCGAGCTGGCCGACACGCTCGCCGCCAGCCAGCGGCCGCTGGTCGCCACCTTCCTCGAGACCGATCAGCCGCCCGCTAGCGTGCCGGAGGTCTATCTCAAGCTGCATCTGCTATCGCACCGGCTGGTCGAGCCGCACGGGGTCGATCTATCCGGCATGTTCGGCCTGCTGCGCAACGTCGCCTGGACCAGCGAGGGGCCGGTCGATGTCGAGGAGTTGCCGGCGCGGCGTCTCAAGGCCCGCCTGGAAGGCCGCCCGTTGTCGGTGGACTGCGTCGACAAATTCCCCAAGATGACCGACTACGTGGTGCCCAAGGGCGTGCGCATCGGCGATACTGCACGGGTTCGCCTGGGTGCCCATCTCGGTGAAGGCACCACGGTGATGCACGAGGGCTTCGTCAACTTCAATGCCGGCACCGAAGGCCCGAACATGATCGAAGGGCGCATTTCCGCCGGTGTGATGGTCGGCAAGGGCTCGGATCTCGGCGGTGGCTGCTCGACCATGGGCACCTTGTCCGGTGGCGGCGGTATCGTCATCGCGGTGGGAGAAAACTGTCTGATCGGCGCCAATGCCGGCATCGGCATTCCGCTCGGCGATCGCTGCACCGTCGAGGCCGGGCTGTACATTACCGCTGGGGCCAAGGTCGTGGTGCTCGACGATCATGGCCAGGATGTGAAAACCGTGACCGCGCGCGATCTGGCCGGGCAGAGCGATTTGCTGTTGCGCCGCAATTCGGTCAATGGGCGCATCGAGTGCCTGACCAACAAGAGCGCCATCGCGCTCAACGACGCGCTGCATGCACACAATTGATCAGGTTGCCCGCATTAGGCGGGCACTTCTCTTTCGCTAGCTGGGATTCTCCATGCCATCCGATATCGCCGAGCATCCGCCGATTCTCTCACCGACACTCGAGCTGGCCATCGAGTTGATACGGCGACCGTCGGTCACGCCCGACGATGCCGGCTGCCAGGCCCTGATGATCGAACGCCTGGAGCGTATTGGCTTCAACGTGACGCGCCTACCGTACGGCGATGTGGATAACTTCTGGGCGGTGCGTGGTCATCGCGGGCCGGTGCTGGCCTTCGCCGGGCATACCGACGTGGTGCCCAGCGGCCCCGAGAGTCAATGGGACTACCCGCCCTTCGAGCCTTTCATCAATGCCGATGGCGAGCTATGCGGGCGCGGTGCCGCCGACATGAAGGGCAGCCTGGCGGCGATGCTCACCGCGGTCGAACGCTTCGTCGCCGAACACCCCGATCACGATGGCAAGCTCGCCTTTCTGATCACCTCCGACGAGGAAGGCCCGGCGATGGACGGCACCCGCGCGGTGGTCGAGCATCTGCGCGAGACCCATGAGCGTCTCGACTACTGCCTGGTTGGCGAGCCCTCTTCCACCGCACGGCTGGGTGACATCATCAAGAATGGCCGGCGTGGCTCGCTGGGTGGCGTGCTGCACGTGCATGGCGTGCAGGGCCATGTCGCCTATCCGCATCTGGCGCGCAATCCCATTCACGAGGCCGCGCCGGCGCTCGATGCACTGTGCCGCGAGCATTGGGATGGCGGCAATGCGTTCTTCCCCGCCACCAGTTTTCAGATTTCCAACGTACGCGCCGGCCAGGGCGCCACCAACGTGATTCCCGGCGAGCTGGAAGTGGTCTTCAATTTTCGCTACTCCACCGAGGTTACCCACGAGCGCCTACGTGAACGCACCGAGACGATTCTCGATGCTCATGGCCTCGATTACCGCCTCGACTGGACGCTCAACGGCGAGCCCTTCCTGACCGCCGAAGGCGAATTGGTCGACGCCGCCGTCGCCGGCGTCGAGGAAGTGCTGGGCCAGCGCGCACAGCTCGCCACCACCGGCGGTACCTCGGATGGGCGGTTCATCGCCACGCTGGGTAGCCAGGTCGTGGAGTTGGGGCCGCTCAACGCAACCATCCACAAGGTCAACGAGCGTGTGCGTGCCGCCGATCTCGATGCCTTGAGTCGCGTCTACGAGACGATCATCAAGCGGCTGTTCACCTGAGGTTCGCCATGGAGCGCTATCCCGATATCGAGATTTACCTGGCCAACGTCACTACCGAGCGTCTTGATGCCTGGCTTGGAGAGACATTGGATGCCGCGCCATTGAAGCCGGCCGGCAAGCACAAGTGGCGCGGTCATGGGCGACGCGACGGTGCCGACATCCCGATCCTGCTGGTGGAAAACGTCGCCGATGGCTTCGCCAGCTTATGGTTCGATAGCGCCGCCACGCCCTGGCCGCGCGATATCGACTGCGCCCGCGACGTGGCTCGTGCGCTCGATTGCGAAGTGCGCTGCTCATTGGGCGGCTGGCAGCCCGGCGACGATCCGGACCGTTTCTGGCAGGTCCGCCCCGATGGCCAGGAGGGTGCCATCGTCTGGCCCGATTCGGGTCAGTGATTCCGTCCCTAGCCGACCTGGCCTATCCTTAGGGCACTAACGGACAGGGAGCGTTGATATGGCGGAGTCCAAACCGGTCATCTATGCGGCCATGGGCGGCAATCTGATGATCGCTATCAGTAAATTCGTGGCGGCGGCGATCACCGGCAGTTCGGCCATGCTCTCCGAGGGCATCCATTCGGTCGTCGATACCGGCAATCAGGTTCTGCTGCTATTGGGAATCAAGCGCGCCAATCGCCCGCCCAGCGCCCAGTTTCCCTTCGGTCACGGCAAGGAAGTCTATTTCTGGAGTTTCGTGGTCGCGCTGTTGCTCTTTTCGGTCGGTTCCGGTATCTCGCTCTACGAGGGCATCCATCACATCCTCAATCCCGAACCGCTAGAGTCGCCGCTGGTCAGCTACGGCGTGCTGGGGCTGGGCATTCTCTTCGAGGGCGCCTCCTGGGCCTTTGCGCTTCACCAGTTCCGCAAGACCAAGGGCAAGTGGAGCTATGTCGAAGCCGTACGCCGTGGCAAGGATCCATCCATGTTCGTGGTGGTGTTCGAGGATTCCGCCGCTCTGCTGGGCCTGCTCGCGGCACTGGTGGGCATCGCGCTGAGCCAGTGGACCGGCAATTCGATCTTCGACGGCATCGCCTCGATCGTGATCGGCATGATCCTGGGCGGTACCGCGATCTGGCTGGCGATCGAAACCAAGGGACTATTGATCGGTGAAAGCGCCAACCGATCGGTGGTCGAAGGCATTCGCCAGCTGGCGAGCGAGGCCGAGGGCGTCGAGCGCGTCAATGAAGTGCTGACCATGCATATGGGCCCTGACTTCATCCTGGTCACGCTCAGCGTACGGTTCGTTCGCGGCATCCCGGCCGAGCGTATCGAACGCGCCATCGCCGAGCTCGACCGGCGCATCAAGGCGGAGCACGATACGGTCAAGCGAGTGTATGTCGAGGCCGAGGCGCGTGCCGGTGTGGATTCCCAACTCAACCACGGCGAAGGCAGCGAGGCGTAAGCGCTGCAAACGTCATCGCCCCGGTCGGGAACCGGCCGGGGCGATGGGTCTGGTAGTGAAGCGGTGATCTCAGGTTATGACGGTGACGTCATCGGCCTGTAGCCCACGCTCATTGTGAATGATGTAATAACGCACCTTCTGGCCCTCGGCAAGCGTACGATGACCCTTGCCGCGAATGGCGCGAAAGTGCACGAAGACGTCTTCACCGCTGTCGCGGGTGATGAAGCCATACCCTTTGTTGACGTTGAACCACTTGACTTCGCCGACCTCGCGATCGTCGTTTTCAACGTCCGTCAGGTTGGCGTGCTGCGGGGTAAAGGCATTCACTGCCAATGTCGCAATCAATAAAATCACAAAGACCGCCAGCGCAGTCGCCAAGTAGGCTTGCGTAATACCTTCCAGCGCCATCGTTCGTTGCAGTGCGTCGGAAGTCGACGACACGAACAGGGCAATCAAGAGAGGGGCAGGAGCGGCAAGTAGAAGACTAATCAGACTACAACGGAATAAGACCTTACGATTCATGGACCTCGGTTTCTCTTGTTGTGGTGACGAAAACGACCCGGCAGGCGCCTCACGCGCGTGCGGGCGAAGACTCGATGAAGGTGTCGCGATGAACGGCAACACACAGCGCAGCGATTCTAGCATGACCGGTGACGACGCGCTCGCCCGCCTGGAGGGGCGGCTCGAAGCACTCGAGAGCCGCCTGGCTTATCAGGAGCACTGGCTGGATACGCTCGACCGGGCCGTGGCGGGCCAGGAGCGGCGCTTGACTCAACTCGAGCGGCTGGGCGAATTGATGCAGCGCCGGCTGCGCGAGCAGCAGCAGACGCTGCAAGGATTGGATGACGACGATTACCGGCTCGAAGACGAAGTGCCGCCGCATTATTGAAGCTGGAAGCTAGGAGCTGGAATGATCCTAGCTCCCTGTTTTCTCCAAGGCGCGTAGCGGCGCTCTTCCAGCTTCTAGCTTAAGTCGTCCAGATACCGCTCGGCATCCAGCGCCGCCATGCAGCCGCTGCCGGCGGAGGTGATGGCCTGGCGATAGACATGATCCATCACGTCGCCGGCGGCGAATACGCCGGGTCGGTTGGTCGCCGTGGCATTGCCATCGAGCCCCGATTTGACCTTGATGTAGCCGTCGGCCATCTCCAGTTGACCCTCGAAGATGCCGGTGTTGGGGGTATGGCCGATGGCGATGAACACGCCGGGCACCGATAGCTCGCGGGTGCCGCCGTCTTCGGTCGAGCGCAACCGCACCCCGGTGACACCGCTGCCGTCGCCAAGCACCTCATCGAGCGTATGGTTCCACAGCACGGTCATATTGCCGTTATCGACCTTCTCGAATAGCCGATCCTGCAGGATCTTCTCGGCGCGCAGGCTGTCGCGGCGATGCACCAGGGTCACCTTGGAAGCGATATTGGAGAGATACAGCGCCTCTTCCACGGCGGTATTGCCACCGCCGACCACGACCACTTCCTGGTTGCGATAGAAGAAGCCATCGCAGGTAGCGCAGGCCGAAACCCCCTGGCCCATGAAACGCTGCTCGGACTCGAGTCCGAGATAGCGAGCCGTGGCGCCGGTGGCGATGATCAGCGCATCGCAAGTGTAGGTGCCGTTGTCGCCCTTGAGTGTGTAGGGACGCTGGCGCAGCTCCACCTCGTGGATATGATCGAACAGCACCTCGGTGTCGAAGCGCTCGGCGTGCTTGCGCATGCGCTCCATCAACTCCGGCCCTTGCACACCGGCATCGTCGCCCGGCCAGTTATCCACGTCGGTCGTGGTGGTCAGTTGGCCACCCGCCTGCATGCCGGTGATCAGCAGCGGCTTGAGATTGGCCCGCGATGCATATACCGCCGCACTGTAACCGGCCGGGCCGGAACCGAGGATGATCAGGCGTTCGTGACGAACTTCGCTCATGGAGACCCCTATTCACGATGCATGCCGATAGGTCGGCCATCACTCAGGATGCGCCGATCGATCGGCCTGGGCTATTGGCTGCTGTACAGCGATTCGTGGGCTGGGCTCGCTGGCAAACCCAAGCCGCGAAACGCGGCAAAAAAGGCGGCCCGCAGGCCGCCCCGGACAATCGCGAAACGTAGGATCCTTACAGTGCCGTGGAGTGCTCACCCAGGTACTTGGCGACGCCTTCCGCGGTGTCCTTCATGCCTTCCTTGCCTTCGTCCCAGCCGGCCGGGCAGACTTCACCGTGCTGCTGGTGATGCTTGAGCGCCTTGACCATGCGCAGCATTTCGTCGACGTTACGGCCCAGCGGCAGGTTGTTGACGGTCTGGTGCTGAACCACGCCGTTCTCGTCGATCAGGAAGGAAGCGCGCAGTGCGACGCCGGCTTCCGGGTGCTCGATCCCATAGGCCTGGGTCACTTCGTGCTTGACGTCGGCAACGATGGGGAAGCCGACTTCACCGATACCGCCGGCATCCGGCGAGGTCTTGCGCCAGGCGTGGTGGGTGAACTGCGAATCGATCGATGCACCGATCACTTCGACGCCGAGTTCCTTGAACTGCGCCAGACGATTGTCGTGGGCGATGATTTCGGACGGGCACACGAAAGTGAAATCCAGCGGCCAGAAAAACAGCACGCGCAGCTTGCCGTTGCTGTCGGACAGCTTGAAGTTCTCGACGATGCTGCCATCGCCCAGGACTGCGGCGGCTTCGAAATCCGGCGCTTGACGTCCAACCAGTACGCTCATGCAAATCTCCTTGAGATCGAGTGTGTTCACTTGGGGGTGAATTCAGGAGCACAGAGAGTACGTCCAAGTACCCGGATATGGCAATTCGATTGCCCTTATGATCGGTATAGCAACAACCTATCGATATCGCCTTCCATCATGTGCCGCACCGGCGGCGCTCAGACCACATCATCGTCGCGCCCTAGCGTAACCTGCTCCAACTCACCGGAGTACAGCGACACCGAGACGCCGATCTGGATAGGCGCACAGCAGCGGGGGCAATCTTCCCACGTGCTATGGCTGCCCTGGCTGACATCGACCAGCAGATCGAAGTCGGTATCGCAGTAAGGGCAACTCACTGCCAACGAATTGAGCATTTCCTCATGCATGACAAGCTCCCGACCGCACGCTGGCGGCGACCGAACGGAATTTGGGGCCATCTCCCGCAAGCGTAGTCGAGCCTCGATGCCTTTTGCATTGCTGGCAGACGCTTGCATTCTCCTTCTATCATGACCATGTGATAAGTATCTGGCGCGATCGCCCCTGCACGGATAGAGGGGCTGCGATCCGCCTAGGATATAAAGAGGAGTCCCCATGAGCGCCGACACAACGCCGCATACCCAGAGTACCCTCGAAGTCGGGGGAACCACCTACCATTATTACAGCCTGCCCGAGGCCGCCAAGACGCTGGGCGACATGGAACGGCTGCCTTACACGCTCAAGGTACTGCTCGAAAATCAGCTACGTTTCGCCGATGACGAGAGCGTCTCCCTCGAGGACATGCAAGCGCTGGTCGATTGGCAGAAGGATGCCCGCTCCACCCGTGAGATCGGCTATCGCCCGGCGCGTGTATTGATGCAGGACTTCACCGGCGTGCCTGGCGTGGTCGACCTGGCCTCGATGCGTGACGCCGTGGAGCGCCTGGGCGACGACCCGGCACGCATCAATCCGCTCTCTCCCGTCGATCTGGTCATCGACCATTCGGTCATGGTCGATCACTTCGGCGATGCCTCGGCGTTCAAGGACAACGTCGCCATCGAGATGGAGCGCAACCACGAGCGCTACGAATTCCTGCGCTGGGGCCAGCAGGCTTTCGATAATTTCCGCGTGGTGCCGCCGGGCACCGGCATCTGCCACCAGGTCAACCTCGAGTACCTGGGCAAGACGGTGTGGACCAAGGACGAGGATGGCAAGACCTTCGCCTACCCCGATACGCTGGTCGGCACCGACTCGCACACCACCATGATCAATGGCCTTGGCATACTCGGCTGGGGGGTCGGCGGTATCGAGGCCGAAGCCGCGATGCTCGGTCAGCCGGTATCGATGCTGATTCCCGAAGTGATCGGCTTCAAGATCACCGGCAAGCTGCGCGAAGGCATCACCGCCACCGATCTGGTGCTGACCGTCACCCAGATGCTGCGCCAGAGGGGCGTGGTCGGTAAATTCGTCGAATTCTACGGCGATGGCCTGAAGGACATGCCGGTCGCCGATCGCGCCACCATCGCCAACATGTCGCCGGAGTATGGCGCCACCTGCGGTTTCTTCCCGGTCGACGACCAGACTCTGAATTATCTGCGCCTGACCGGTCGCGACGATGCCCAGATCGCGCTGGTCGAGGCCTACAGCAAGGCGCAAGGCCTGTGGCGCGAGCCCGGTCACGAACCGATCTATACCGACACCCTGCAACTCGACATGAACGACGTCGAGGCCAGCCTGGCCGGACCCAAGCGCCCGCAGGATCGCGTCGCGCTCTCGGACATGAAGGCCACCTTCGAGAAGCTGATGAACGGCGACGCCCCCGACGCGCCGGCTACGGAACAGGGCAAATGGCAGTCCGAGGGCGGCCAGTCCGTTGCCGATGCCGAGCTTCACTACAACCATGGCGACTACGAGAATAGCGACAGCCAGTCCTGCGAGATCGATGGCGAGGCATTCAAGCTCAATCCCGGTGCGGTCGTCATCGCCGCGATCACCTCGTGTACCAACACCTCCAATCCCAGTGTGATGATGGCCGCCGGCCTGTTGGCCCGTAAGGCACTGGAGAAAGGATTGAGCACCAAGCCCTGGGTCAAGACCTCACTGGCGCCCGGCTCCAAGGTGGTCACCGACTACCTGGCCGCCGGCGAAGTCCAGGACGATCTCGACCGGCTCGGCTTCAACCTGGTCGGCTATGGCTGCACCACCTGTATTGGCAACTCGGGCCCGCTGCCCGAGGAGATCGAGAAGGCCATCGATGCCGGCGACCTGACCGTCGCCTCGGTGCTATCCGGCAATCGCAACTTCGAAGGGCGCGTGCATCCGCTGGTCAAGACCAACTGGCTGGCCTCACCGCCGCTGGTGGTCGCCTATGCGCTGGCCGGCAACGTCCGTGTGGACCTTTCCACAGAGCCGTTGGGCCGAGGCAGCGACGGCGAGCCGGTCTACCTCAAGGATATTTGGCCATCGCAGGCGGAGATCGCCGAGGCCGTGGAAAAGGTCAAGACCGACATGTTCCGCAAGGAATACGCCGAGGTCTTCGATGGCGACGAGATCTGGCGCTCGATCGAGGTGCCCGAGAGCAAGGTCTACGCCTGGTCGGACGATTCCACCTACATCCAGCATCCGCCGTTCTTCGAGGGTATGGGCAAGGAGCCTGAGCCCATCGAGGACATCAAGGAAGCCCGGGTGCTGGCCATGCTTGGCGACTCGGTGACCACCGACCATATCTCGCCGGCCGGCGCGATCAAGCCCGACAGCCCCGCCGGGCGCTATCTGCAGGAGCATGGCGTCGAGCCCAAGGATTTCAACTCCTACGGCTCACGGCGCGGCAATCACGAAGTAATGATGCGCGGCACCTTCGCCAACGTGCGTATCCGCAACGAGATGCTCGATGATGTCGAGGGCGGCTATACCCGCCATGTGCCCAGCGGCGAACAGATGGCGATCTACGATGCCGCCATGAAGTACGCCGAGGACGCTACCCCACTGGTGGTGGTGGCCGGCAAGGAGTATGGCACCGGTTCATCGCGCGATTGGGCGGCCAAGGGCACCGTGCTACTCGGTGTGCGTGCGGTGCTCGCCGAATCCTACGAGCGCATTCACCGCTCCAATCTGATTGGCATGGGCGTGGTGCCGTTGCAGTTTCCCGAAGGCGATGATCGCAAATCGCTGGGGCTGACCGGTGACGAAACCTTCTCCATCGAAGGCCTCAACGATCTCGAGCCGGGCGGCAGCGTCAAGGTGACGATCAAGAGCGACAAGGGCGAGAAGACGCTGGATGCGAAATGCCGCATCGATACGGTCAACGAGATGGATTATTACCGTCACGGCGGCATTCTGCAGTACGTGTTGCGCAATATGTTATAGAGCGCAGCAGAGCAGCGAGCATGTCCCATCGAAGGCAGCACCTCACCGTCACTGGTGAGGTGTCTTTCGTTCGAGGAGAGCCCAGCGCGAGTTCTCTACGAAAAGGCAGCGAGCGATGCTCAGGCAAGGCAAAAAGTGGTCAGCCGGCGGAGTTTACTCATTGTAAATGAGCAAGGCTGACCACTTTTTAACGCCGCATGGGCGAGCGCAGCCACTTTTCGTTAGAACTCAGAAGGCGCGGCGGCGATAGCGGCGATATCTCGGATACCAGAAGTTACTTTCTATGGCCTCCCACAGCGCCTCGTCGCTCGAGCGCAGCGCCACGCCGTCTTCCTGAGCCTGCTTGGCGACATCGAAGGCGATCGCCTTGCTGAGTTCGCGAATGTTACCCAGCGCCGGCAATAGAGCGCCCTTGCCCTCCTTGACGAGCGGCGAGCCGTTGGCCAGTGCGTTGGAGGCGGCCATCAGCATCGCATCGGTGACCCGCGTGGCGTTCGCCGCCACCACACCGAGGCCGATACCGGGGAAAATATAGGCATTGTTGCACTGCGCGATGGTGACGCTGCGACCGTCTATCGTTGCTGGCGGGAACGGGCTGCCGGTAGCGACCAGCGCCTGGCCGGCGGTCCAGTCGAGGATGTCCTGCGGCGTGGCTTCGGCCCGCGATGTGGGATTGGATAGCGGCATGACCAACGGATTGGCGCAGTTTTCGTGCAGCGCTCTGATCAGCGTCTCGCCAAACAGGCCCTTCTGACCGGAAACGCCGATCAATACCGTGGGCCGTGCCTGGGTTACCACATCCATCAAGGCACTGCCCTCCCAGCCATCGAGTTCGTCGCGCCGGTGCGCCAGACGGCGCTGGAAATCGTAAAGCCCGCTCATATCGTCGGTCAGCAGGCCATGGCGATCGACCATGTAGATGCGCTTACGTGCCTCGGCGTCGCTGATGCCTTCGGACGTCATCGCCACGATGATCTGCTCGGCGATACCGCAACCGGCGGAACCGGCACCGACGAACGCCACCGTCTGTTCACTGACCTTGGCCCCTCTGGCCTTGCAAGCGGCCAGCAATGTGCCGACGCAAACCGCCGCGGTACCCTGGATGTCGTCGTTGAAGCAGCACAGCTCGTCACGATAGCGCTCGAGCAGCGGCATGGCATTGACCTGGGCGAAATCCTCGAACTGCAGCAGCACGTTCGGCCAGCGACGCTTGACGGCGTCCATGAACAGCGCCATGAACTCGGCGTACTCCTCGCCGCTGATCCGCTCGTGGCGCCAGCCCATGTACATCGGATCGTCCAGCAACGCCTGATTGTTGGTTCCCACGTCCAGCGCGATCGGCAAGGTGTAGGCCGGGCTGATGCCACCGCAGGCGGTGTATAGCGACAGCTTGCCAATCGGAATGCCCATGCCGCCGATGCCCTGATCGCCCAGGCCGAGAATGCGCTCGCCGTCGGTGACCACGATCACCTTGACCTTGTCCTTGGTGGCGCTGCGCAGGATGTCCTCCATGTGCTCGCGATCAGGGTAAGCAACGAAAATACCGCGATGGTTGCGGTAGATATTGGAGAACTCCTCGCACGCCTCGCCCACGACCGGCGTGTAGATGATCGGCATCATCTCCTCGAGATGCTCTTCCAGCAGGCGAAAGAACAGCGTTTCGTTGTCGTCCTGAATCGAGCGCAGGAAAATATGCTTGTCCAGATCGTTCTGGCAGAAGCGGTACTGCCGATAGGCGCGCTCGGCCTGCTCCTCGATGGTTTCGACGTTCTGCGGCAGCAACCCGACCAGGTTGAAATCGATGCGCTCCTTGAGCGTAAAGGCGCTGCCCTTGTTGAGCAGCGGCATCTCCAGCAGCGACGGACCGGCGTAGGGAATGTAGAGGGGGCGCTTGGCGTGTTCGCTCATATCTCGGCTCGACTCGGTGGAAGAAATAGCAGCAATCCCCGTAACGCTGAGCGTTAACCAAAACATGACGCAAGGACTCATGCGCAAGCATCGAGGGGACCGCTTTATTGTAGCGCGCTAAGATAACACGCCCACCGCCCGGCTGACCTGCCCAATCGCCTCGACTCGCTTCGCTATGCCATTGAAGTCACCAGGGTCAACTAGCGTTACCGTCACCGTGCGACAAAAAAAGGCGCCAACGCGGCGCCTCCGTACCATTCATTGAGCGAAGGGCTATCTGAAAGAGCCCAGGCCCACGGCATGGCGTAGCTTATCCATCAGCGGTGCGGCCTCGGCACGGGCACGCTCGGCGCCTTTTTGCAGCACGCTCTCGATGTGTCCCGGGTCTTCCATCAGCGCTTGATAGCGCTCGCGCGGCTCGCGTAGATAGGTATTCAGGTATTCGAAGAGTTCGTTCTTGGCCTCGCCCCAGCCGATGCCGCCAACATAGCGCTGGCGCATGGCCTCGGTTTCCTGCGGCGTGGCGAAGGCCGAGTAGATCTGGAACAGCGTGCAGCCATCGGGATCTTTCGGCTCGCCCGGTTCCAGCGAGTTGGTCTTGATCTTGCGCACCAACTTCAAGAGCTTCTTCTCGGAAGCGAACAGCGGAATGGTATTGTCGTAGCTCTTCGACATCTTGCGGCCATCGAGCCCACCCAATACCTCGACCTTCTCGTCGACTACCGCCTCGGGCAGGGTGAAGTACTGACCCTTGAACAGATGATTGAAGCGCCCGCCCATGTCGCGTGCCATCTCGATGTGCTGGATCTGGTCGCGGCCCACCGGCACCTTGTTGGCGTTGAACATCAAAATGTCGGCGGCCATCAGCACCGGGTAGCCGAACAGCCCCATGGTCACGCCCTTGTCGATATCCGACTGGCCGGCGGCCTCGTTGTCGGCGACCGTGGCCTTGTAGGCATGCGCGCGGTTCATCAAGCCCTTGGCGCAGACGCAGGAAAGCATCCAGGTCAATTCGGGAATTTCGGGAATGTCCGACTGGCGATAGAAGATCGCGTTATCGGTATCCAAGCCCAGCGCCAGCCAGGTCGCGGCGATTTCCAGGCGCGACTCCTGAACACGCTTGGGATCCTGACACTTGATCAGCGCATGCAGGTCGGCGAGAAAGTAGTAGGACTGAACGTTTGGGTCCTGACTGGCGGCGATCGCCGGCTTGATGGCGCCGACATAGTTACCGAGATGCGGGGTGCCGGTCGTCGTGATACCGGTAAGAACGCGGGTCTTTTGCATGAGGTAGGCGTATCTGCGTGAGAAATGGCAAATATACCCAGTGTACAACGGTGGAGGTTTTCAAAGCGACCGCCACCTCGGCTAGTTGGCCGAAGTGGCGACGTAATATGTGGCGCTTAATTAACCAATGTACGTGGGTCGACACCTTCCAACGCGAACGCCGAGGCAACCGCCGGATGCGTCACCTGGCCGGCGTGTACGTTCAGTCCAGCACGGAAGTGCGCATCGTCAGCCAACGCTTTTTGCCAGCCCTTGTCGGCCAGCGCCGCAACGAACGGCATGGTGGCGTTGGTCAATGCCTGGGTCGAGGTGCGCGCCACTGCGCCGGGCATGTTGGCCACGCAGTAATGCACCACGCCATCGACCACGTAGGTGGGTTCGGCATGGGTGGTCGCCTTGCTGGTCTCGAAACAGCCGCCCTGATCGATAGCCACGTCGACCAGCACGCTGCCCGGCCGCATATCGGCGAGCATCTTGCGGGTAATCAGCTTGGGCGCCGCGGCACCCGCCACCAACACCGCGCCGATGATCAGATCCGATTCGCGCACGGCTTCATCCAGCGCATCGGCGGTGGAATAGACGGTACGCATGCGCCCCTGATAACGATGATCGAGCACTTCCAGGCGCGCCAATGACCGGTCCAGCACCGTGACTTCGGCACCCAGACCCAGCGCCATGCGCCCGGCGTTCTCGCCGACCACACCACCGCCGATCACCGTGACCCGGGCCGGCGCCACACCCGGCACGCCCGGCAGTAGTATACCGGCGCCGCCCTGGGCCTTTTCGAGACTATGCGCCCCGGCCTGCACCGCCATGCGCCCGGCTACGCGGCTCATCGGCGCCAGCAGCGGCAAACCGCCTTCGTTATCGGTGATGGTTTCGTAGGCGATACAGGTCGCACCGGATTCCATCAGCCCTTTGGTGAGCTTTTCCTCGGCCGCCAAGTGCAGATAGGTGAACAGCGTCTGGCCCTCGCGGAGCCGCGCGACCTCATCGCTTTGCGGCTCCTTGACCTTGACGATCAGTTCGGCCTCGTCCCAGACCTTCTCCACGCTGGTTTCGATAACGGCGCCTGCCGCTTCGTAATCGGCATCGGGAAAACCCGAGCCCTCGCCCGCCGAGGCTTGTACGGTCACCCGGTGACCACGGTCGACCAGTTCGCGTACACCCGTCGGCGTTAGGGCGACGCGGTATTCATGGTTCTTGATTTCCTTGGGAACGGCGATTTTCATGACACCTCCTGCGTACGGGATAGGAATGCAACGTTTTCTCCTCTCCAGTACAGCACAAAGCGGCAATCACGATAATATCACGCGAAAGAACGGGTTCTTGCGCTATAACGGCGCCCAATCGGAGAAAATAGTCCGGTCAATGGCGGCAAAATGACAAATCTTGCCGGTTCGCACCTTCACGGCGTCTCGTCGATCACGGCATCGCCGTAAATCGCCACGTAGGCTGCCGGCAGGCGCCGGGCTCGGCCACTGGAAAGCTCGATACAGGCGAAGCGGGTGCGTGCACGCAGCAAGGTGCAGGAATCGCTTATGCGTTTGAGCTGGAAGCGGCGGGTCAGGGTCAATCGGCCATCGCAGCCGACGATCCAGGTAGCGAGTTGCAGACGCTCACCGACATGAGCCGGGGCAAGATAATCGAGCTCGTGGCGGTGCACGGCCATCGCCCGGTCGTGCCGTCGGTAATCCTCGATGCCCAGGCCCAGATGCCGAGAGTGCGCCCAGCTAATCTGCTCGATCCAGCGCAGGTACTCGGCATTATTGACATGGCCATAGTGATCGATCGCGGCTTCATCGACCTCGATATCGATCACGAACGGCGTGGGCAGTTCCCAGTCCATGGCGACTCCTTGTCATCAGGCGTTTACCGGCCCGAGCGAGGCGTGGCGCAATGCCAGCAGGTATCGAACACGCCGTCCAGCGTCTCGCCGCAGCATGGGCAGACCCAGGCCGGTGTCGTTTCCCGCGGGCCATGCAGAGCATCGTGAGCAAGCGTCTCGGCGCGCTCTTGATTGTGCGCAGCGACCCAGACCTCGGGCTCGCACTCGCCCAGCGGCAGCTCGCCGGCGCCGCCGCCGAGCGTCATATTGCGCAGCTCGCAGGGGATCCCCGCGTTTTCGAGCACGTTGCGCACATGGCTGACCAGCAGCGTATTGCTGTGCTGAAAAACTCGCACGTAGTTCACGGTCAATCCCGGAAGACCCGCACGCCCAACGCCTTGAGATAGGACGTTTCGGGAATCGCCGGGTGTACCGGATGATCCGGGCCCTGGCCGCCCTGATAGATCACCTGACCGTGGCGATCCTGATGGCGTACCGCACCGCGCACGCACTCCACCAGACGCTCCGGCGCCAGGTGCATCGAACACGACGCACTGAGCAGCAGGCCATCGCGGCCCAGCAGGCGCATCGCCTCACGGTTGAGCCGCGAATAAGCGCGCTCGCCGTTGGGGATGTCCTTGCGTTTCCTGATGAAGGCCGGCGGATCGAGAATCACCACATCGAACTGCTCGCCATCGGCCTTGAGCGCGGCCAGCGCCTCGAAGGCGTCGCCTTCGCCAACCGCCACTTTCTCGGCAAGCCCATTGAGTGCGGCGTTCTCGACGACCCGTTCCAGCGCTGCGCTGGAACTGTCCACACACAGCACCTCGCTGGCGCCATGCGCGGCGGCCTGCACGCCCCAGCCGCCGACGTAACTGAACACATCGAGCACCCGCTTGCCGGCGACCAGGCCATTGAGCCAGGCGCGGTTGGCGCGGTGGTCAAAAAACCAGCCGGTCTTCTGACCGTCGAGCACCGGCGCGACGAAGCGCACGCCATTTTCTTCCAGCACGACCTGGTCGGGCAGTTCGCCATGCACCACTTCCACCTGGCGTTCGAGCTGTTCCTGACGGCGTCCGGATGAGTCGTTCTTGAACACGATCGCACGTGGCGACAATACCTTGTCCAACGCGGCGATGACCTCCTCGCCCAACAACTCCATACCCAGAGTATTGAGCTGGACCACCAGCACGTCGTCGAAGCGATCGACAATCAGCCCCGGCAGCAGATCGCCCTCGCCATGCACCAGGCGGTAAAAGGGTTTTTCGAACAGTTGCTTGCGCAGGGCCAACGCCTGGTTGAAGCGATGCACCAGCAGCGAGCGATCCAGGCGCACATTGGCGTCTCGCGATACCACGCGAGCGCAGATCAGCGAGTGGGGATTGACGTAAGCCACCCCCATCGCCTTGCCATTGGCGGCCTCGATAACCGCCTGGGCGCCGGGCTCGATGCCCTTGAGCGGTGTCGCTTCGATATCGATCTCATTGGAGTACAGCCAGAGATGACCGGCCTTGAGGCGGCGATCGGCATTCTTCTTCAAGCGCAGGCGTTCGGACACGGAACTCTCCGTCGGATAAAAGTGACTACGCGTATTCTAACGCGTCACTATTACGATGGGGAAAGCCAGGCTAAAGCCTTGAGCTTTCGCGTAGAAATCGTGAAATAAACCTTCGAGCGAAATGAAGCACAAGGCGCCCGGAGCACAGAAGATGAGACATAACATCTTGTTAGGCGAGTCTTCGAGCACCGCGTAACGCAGTGATTCGTTCGCGTAGACGTTTATTTCGTGATTTCTCAGGTCTGGCAGTGAGCACAGTACACACTCGCCCGCTGACCCAGCGTGATCAGGCGCAGCTCACCGCCGCAGCGCCGGCACGCTTGCCCGGCGCGGCCATACACATTCAGGCGCTGGGCGAAATAGCCCGGCTCGCCGGTACCGCTGACAAAATCGCGCAACGTGGTGCCGCCCTGGGCGATCGCCGCGGCCAGCACTTCGCGAACCGCCGCGGCCAGACGCTCATAGCGCTCGCGAGAGATACGCCCCGCCGCGCGTCGTGGGTCGATACCGGCCAGATAGAGCGCCTCGCTGGCGTAGATATTACCTACCCCGACCACCACGGCGTTATCCATCAGAAACGGCTTGACCGCCAGGCGCCGACCGCGGGACAGCACATAGAGCCGCTCACCATCGAAATCCGGCGACAGCGGCTCGGGACCGAGACGCGTGAGCCTGGCATCCTCGAAGACACTGCCTTGTAGCCAATCGACGAAGCCGAAGCGGCGCGGATCGTGATAACGCAGGATGGCGCCGCTATCGAGTACCACATCGACATGGTCGTGCTTTTTCGGCAGATCGCCGATGCGGGCGATGCGCAGACTACCCGACATGCCCAGATGCCAGATCAGCGAGCGCTCGCCGACGGGGATGAGAAGGTACTTGGCGCGCCGACCCAACTCGCCGACACGGCGACCGATCAAGGTATCGATCAGGTCGTCGGGCACCGGTGTACGCAATCGCCGCTCACGGACGATGACCTCGCGAATCTCGCGGCCTTCGATATACGGAGCGATGCCGCGGCGAGTGGTTTCGACTTCGGGGAGTTCGGGCATGGCGGCGGTTTCCTGGAAGCAGATACGCAAAAACCCGGCGCTAACCGGGTTCTGGCGACAGGTCGAGCCTGCGGCGGAAGCGTCAGATCACTTGATCTTGGCTTCCTTGTACATCACGTGCTTGCGAACCACCGGATCGAATTTCTTGAATTCGAGCTTGTCCGGGGTGTTGCGCTTGTTCTTGTCGGTGGTATAGAAGTGGCCGGTACCGGCGCTGGACACCAACTTGATCTTGTCACGCATGACTCATGCTCCGTTAGATGCGCTCGCCGCGCTTGCGAATGTCACCGAGTACTTCTTCGATGCCCTTCTTGTCGATGATACGCATGCCCTTGGAGGAAACGCGCAGCTTGACGAAGCGCTTCTCGGCTTCCACCCAAAAGCGATGGGTGTGCAGGTTGGGCACGAAACGACGGCGCGTCTTGCGCTGGGAGTGAGATACGTTGTTACCAGTCACCGGGCGCTTGCCGGTAACCTGACATACTTTGGACATGGAAGCCTCCAACCGCTGGGCGAGTTGTTCAAAACCTGTCGGGCAAACCGGGAAGAGAGTGGCAGGTGACCGCCTTTCCGCCCCTTAAATTAACCCAAGGAAGTCAAAGGGCGTACTTTATACCAGAGGACCGGCGCCTCGGCAATATTCTACTACAATAAACCCTGCGCTTGAGAACTGAGCGAACGATGGTCAGGCTAGGCAAAAATCGGCGCGCGAGCGGAGTTTGCTGTAGCAAATGAGCATCGCAAGCCGGTTTTTAACACCGCCTGGCCGAGTGCAGCCAGTTTCTCACTATAGCCAGCCGCGCTCGGCGAAGGAGATCACCTCTCCATCGCCGACCACGAAATGATCCAGTACGCGGATCTCGAACAATCCCAGCGCCTCGCTTAGCCGCGTGGTGATACGCCGGTCGGCGTCGCTGGGCTCGGCGACGCCGGAAGGATGATTGTGCGCGAAGATCACCGCGCCGGCGCCCAGCTCCAGCGCTCGGCGTGCCACCTCTCGTGGGTAGACCGAAGCGCTGTCCAGTGTGCCGCGAAACAGCGACTCGAAACGGATCACCCGATGGCGCGTATCGAGAAACAGCGCGGCGAACTCTTCGTGGCCGAGATGACGCAACTGCGCCACCAGGAAGGCACGCACCAGAGCCGGAGAGGTCAGCGCCCCGCCGCGTTCGAGCTGGCTGGCCAGGTGGCGCCGGGATAGTTCCATCGAGGCTTGCAACTGCACGAACTTGGCCTCGCCCAGCCCATGTTCGGCGCAGAATCGCTCCTGCTCGGCCTCGAGCAATGGCCTGAGCCCACCGAACGATGCCAACAGATCGCGCGCCAGATCCACCGCCGAGCGCCCTTTCACTCCCACGCGCAGGAAAATCGCCAACAACTCCGCATCCGATAATGCCGCCGAGCCCAGCGCCAGCAGTTTTTCCCGTGGGCGTTCGCCCTCGGGCCAATCGCGAATCGACATCGGCGTTTTTCATCTCGCTGGTTAACGGATCACTTACTCTCGAGTAACGCTTTTATAACGCAAAGCCGAAGCAAAGCCGACCAACGTATAAGCAACGCAGTGTCATACGGTGTTGCGAAGCGACGAAAAACAACTACCATACTAGTTGGTTCAGTTAACCATAACGCTGTCATCGCTTTTGCCGAGAACTGCATGAATAACGAATTACTCAAGTTATGGGACGACAATACCAGTGACAGTAGCGTGCGCCAGCGCCTCTACCGCGTGCTTCGCCAGTCGATCATTCGCATGGTGTTGTCCCCCGGGCAGGCGCTCTCCGAGAAGGAGATCGCCGATACGTTCGATGTCAGCCGCCAACCGGTACGCGAATCGTTCATTCGCCTCTCGGAGGCCGGGCTGGTCGAGGTACGCCCGCAACGCGGCACCTATGTGGTGAGAGTTTCCCAGGCAGCGGTACTCGAGGCGCGCTTCGTGCGTGAAGCGGTCGAGGTCGCCGTGGCCAAGTCGGCGGCCGAACGTGGCCTGGACGATGCCGTGATCGCCGAGCTGTACGACCTGATCGAGCGCCAGAAGCGCTGCGCCGCTCCGCACGATTACGACCGTTTTTTCCTGCTCGACGAAGCGTTTCACCGCACGCTCTCCCTCGGTGCCGGCCACCACGCGGCCTGGCGGGTGACCGAGGAGGTCAAGGCGCAGCTCGATCGGGTGCGTTACCTGAGCGTGCCGGAGACCACGCCGCTGCCCAAGCTGATCGATCAACACACGCGCATCGTCGAAACCATCGCCGAGCGCAATGTCGAGGCCGCCGAGGTCTCCATGCGCGCCCACCAGCGCGAGATCCTGCAATCGTTGCCGGAACTGGTCGGACGTTTCCCCGACATGTTCGACGCCAAATCCTGATTCACAGCCCGTAAAGAGAGCCACTGATGAATATCCAGGACGCCTACGTCATCGTCACCTCACCGGGGCGCAACTTCGTCACCCTGAAGATCGTCACCGACGAAGGCGTTCATGGCATCGGCGATGCCACGCTCAACGGCCGCGAGATGGCCGTGGTCGCCTACCTCGAGGAGCACGTCATCCCCACGCTGCTCGGCCGCGATCCGCAGCGCATCGAGGATACCTGGCAGTATCTTTATCGCGGCGCGTACTGGCGGCGCGGGCCGGTGACCATGAGCGCGATCGCCGCCGTCGACATGGCGCTGTGGGACATCAAGGGCAAGCTGGCCGGCCTGCCGCTGTATCAACTGCTGGGCGGCAAGAGCCGTGAACGGGTGATGACCTACAGCCATGCCACCGGCAGCGACATCGAGGCCTGCCTGGATGAGGTCGCCCGCCACGTCGAGCAGGGCTATCGTGCGGTCAGGGTGCAATCGGGCATTCCTGGCATCAAGAGTACCTATGGCGTGGCCAAGCGCCCCGGCGAGCGTTACGAGCCGGCCGATGCCGAGCTTCCCGCGGAACACGACTGGAACACCGCGCGCTATCTCAACCACGCGCCCAAGCTGTTCGCCGCGGTGCGCGAGCGTTTCGGCGACGATCTGCACCTGCTGCACGATGTGCATCATCGCCTGACGCCGATCGAGGCCGCGCGACTGGGCAAGGAGGCCGAGCCGTTCAAGCTGTTCTGGCTCGAGGATTGCGTACCCGCCGAGAACCAGCAGGGCTTCGGGCTGATCCGCCAGCACACCACTACGCCGCTGGCGGTGGGCGAGGTGTTCAATTCGATTCACGACTGCCGCGAGCTGATCGAGAACCAGTGGATCGACTACATCCGCGCCTCGCTGACGCACGCCGGCGGCATCACCGCGATGCGCCGCATCGCCGATCTGGCCGGGCTCTATCACGTGCGCACCGGTTTCCATGGTCCTACGGACCTGTCGCCGGTGTGCCTGGGGGCGGCGGTGCATTTCGATACCTGGGTGCCCAACTTCGGCATCCAGGAACACATGCCTCACGAGCCGCGTACCGATGAGGTGTTTCCCCACGATTACCGTTTCGAAGACGGCCATTTCATCGTCGGCGAAGCGCCGGGGCACGGCGTCGATATCGACGAAAAAGCCGCCGCTCGCTTCCCCTATCGCCCCGCCAGCCTGCCGGTCAACCGTCTCGAGGACGGCACCCTGTGGCACTGGTAATCAGGAGTCCAGACCATGCAAGCCTTTCAGGTCCGCGCCACGCACGATTATCAGCTGGCCGAGATCGAATACCCCCAGGCCGCGCCGGGCGAGGTGCTGGTGCGCGTCGCCTTCGCCGGCATCTGCGGCTCGGACATGCACATCATTCACGGCGACAACGCCTTCGTGCGTTTCCCGCGCATCACCGGGCATGAGTTCGCCGGCATCGTCGAGGCAGTGGGCGACGGTGTCGATGACGTCGCTATCGGCGAGCGGGTGTGTATCGATCCGGTGATCAACTGCGGCGACTGCTACCCGTGTCGCATCGGGCGGCCCAACGTCTGCACCGCGCTCGAGGTGATCGGCGTGCACCGTAACGGCGGCTTCGAGGAGCAGGTCAGCGTGCCGGCCGCCAACGTGCATCAATTGCCCGAGGGGCTGGGCCTGGACGCCGCCGCGCTGGTCGAGCCCTACACCATCGCCGCCAACGTGCTGGATCGCATGCAGCCGCTGCCCGGCGACCGGCTGATGATCTTCGGCGCCGGGGTGATCGGGCTGACCATCCTGCAGGTCGCCAGGGCGCAGGGCATCGACGACATCACCGTCAGCGACGTCATCGATGCGCGCCTGGAGACCGCGCACGAACTGGGCGCCACGCGCACCGTCAATGGCCAGCGTGAAGACGTCGAGGCCGCCGTGCGGGAAATCACCGCCGGCGAAGGCATGCCGCTGATCGCCGATGCCGCCTGCGTCCCCGCCCTGCTGCCGCAAATCCTGCGCATGGCCTCACCAGCCGGGCGTATCGGCCTGCTCGGTTTCAACCCCGCGCCCAGCGATCTGGTGCAACTGGAAGTGATCAAGAAAGAGCTGGCGATCGTCGGCTCACGCCTCAACAACCGCAAGTTTCCGGAGGTGATCGACATGATGGCCGATGGACGCCTCGATCCTCTGGCCCTGGTCAGCCACCGGCTGCCGCTGGCCGAGATGCCTGGCGCCATCGACATGCTCGATCACCATCCTGAAAAGGCACGCAAGGTTCTAATTCAAATCGGAGCCTGAGTGCCACTCATCCACTAACGCTCGCTACAACATTTCACAACCGAGAGCCAGGAGAAAACGATGTTCAAGAAACTCTTTGCCAGTGCGGTGATCGGCGCAGCACTGATCGGCACTCAAGCCGCCAGCGCCGCCGATTTCACGTTGAAATTTGGCCACCTCGCCAGTGACCAGCATATCTGGAACAAGTCCGCGATGAAGTTCAAGGAGCTGGTCGAGGAGAACTCCGAAGGCCGCATCGAGGTACAGGTCTTTCCCAACGGCCAGTTGGGCAACGAGATGGCGCTGATCAACAGCATTCAGCTGGGCACCGCCGACATGACCATCACCGGTGAGAGCCTGCAGAACTGGGCGCCCAAGGCGGCGATGATGGCGGTGCCGTACCTATTCCGCGATTCGGAGCATCTACGCGAGACGGTTACCAGCGAGATCGGCGACGAAATCGAGGCGCAGATCACCGAAGCCACGGGGCTGGTACCCATTGCCTGGTTCGAGCGCGGACCGCGTCAGCTGACGTCCAACCGCCCGATACAAACGCCGGATGAGCTCAATAACCTCAGTCTCCGGGTACCCAACGTGCCGCTGTTCGTCGATACCTGGCAGGCACTCGGCGCCAAGCCTGTGCCGATGGCCTTCAGTGAGGTCTTCTCCGCGCTGCAGCAAGGCACCATCGATGCCCAGGAGAACCCGCTGGCCCTGATCGAGAGCGCCAGCTTCAGCGAAGTTCAGGATTACGTGAACGTCACCGACCATGTGCGCAGCTGGATCTACGTGGTCATCGGTCAGAACAAGCTCCAGAGCATGCCGGAGGAGCTGCAGCAGGTCGTGCTCGATGCCGCCAAGGAGATGCAGGCCTATCACGCCAAGCTGTTCAAGGAGGAGCAGAAGCGTCTCAAACAGACTCTCCAGGAAGAGGGCATGGAGTTCATCGAGGTCGACCAGCAGGCTTTTGCCGAGCAGGCGACGCCGGCGGTTCTGGAATCGCTGACGGAAGAGCAAAAGGCGATCTACGAAGCCATTCAGGATCTCTGATGTGCCCGGCCAGGAGGGTGCCCTCATTCCAGGGCTATCGCAGTTGGAGTAAGCGGGAGGCCAGGGGTAGGTCGAAGCGAGGGTCTTTTGCCATGGATGGCAAAAGTAGCGCCCAAGGACGGGTTTACAGCGCCCTCGCGAAGACCTGCCGCTGGACAAACCCGATAATTAAGCTGTCGGAAGTCATCTGTGATTGCCCCGGCCCCACCCTCCTGGCCTTCCCGCTCACGTCAGCGTCTGGTGGCTTCGGCCCAATGTCGTTGCCCACCGCTCGCTAGAGGAAACATTATGGATTCTGACGAAAAGGATCTGGAAAACATCGATGTCATGACGACCGTGCCCAAGGTCGGCGGTGCCATCGGCCGGATTCTCAATGGGCTCGATACCCTTTTCACGGGACTCGCTACACTGGCGCTGATCGCCATCGTTTTCACGGTGCTTCTGCAAATCATCAGTCGGCTGTTCTTTCCCTCGCCGCCCATCTGGACGGCGGAAGGCTCGAAATACCTGTTCATTTATATGGTCGCCATGGCGTCCGGCGTGGTGATCCGCCGTAGCCGCAACGTCAACGTCGAGCTCTTCCAGACCGCGCTGGGTCCCCGCGGCCTGGCGGTCTATCAGGCCCTCATCTGCGCGCTGATCGGACTCTTCGCCGCCGTCATTCTGCCGCATGCCTGGGCGTTCGCGCAGATCGGTGAATTCCAGACCTCGCCGACCCTGTCCATCTCCATGCTCTACATCTTCCTGTCGGTCGTCTTCCTGTTCGCGCTGGTGCTGCTGTATAGCGTGATCGGCGTATTCGAGGCGATCGTCGCCATGTTCCGCAAAACCCCCGCTGCCACGGAGCCGTCATCATGGAACTGATCGTACTGTTCGGCGTGTTCCTGGTCCTGATGCTGGTAGGGATGCCCATCGCCTTCGCCCTCGGCATTTCGTCGCTGAGCTTTCTGCTGATGGCGGACATCTCGCTAACCATCGTTCCGCAGCGCATGTTCGCAGGGATCAACTCCTTCGTTCTTCTATGCATCCCCGGCTTCGTGCTGGCGGGCAACCTGATGAATGCCGGCAATATCACCGAGCAGATCATTCGCTTTTCCAATGCGCTGGTCGGGCATATCCGCGGCGGCCTGGGGTTGGCCAACGTCGCCGGTTCGATGATCTTCGGCGGCGTATCAGGCACCGCCGTGGCGGACACCGCCAGCATCGGCTCGGTGATGATTCCCGGCATGGCACGCTCCGGCTACGACAAACCCTTCTCGGCGGCCGTCACGGCAGCCTCTTCCACGGTGGGCCCGATCATCCCGCCCAGCCTGCCGATGATCATCTGTGGTTCGCTGGCCAGCGTGTCGGTCGGGCGCATGTTCATCGCCGGCGCGATCCCCGGCCTGCTACTGGGCCTGGCGATGATGGTCACGACGTACATTCTGGCCGTGAAGCGCGGCTACCCCAAGGAGAAGCGCGCCACCCTGCGCCAGATCCTTTCCGAGGGACGCAGCGCCTTCTGGGCCCTGCTGATGACCTTCATCATCCTCTACGGCATCATCGGCGGCCTCTTCACCGCCACCGAGGCGTCCATCGTCGCCAGCCTGTATGCCCTGATCGTCGGCATGTACATCTACAAGGGCTTGAGCTGGCGCCAGCTACCGGCCATCTTCGCCGATACCGCGCTGACCACGGCCGCGCTAATGCTGCTGGTCGGCATGGCCAACCTGTTCGGCTGGATCCTCACCACCCAGCAGATTCCCGAAATTATCGCCGAGGCGATCCTCGGCATCAGCGACAATCCCCTCGTGGTGATCCTGATCATCAATGTGCTGCTGCTGTTCGTCGGCATGTTCATGGAGACCATCGCGGCGCTGATCATTCTCTTCCCGACGCTGCTCGGCGTGGCGACCGGTATCGGCATGGACCCGATCCACTTCGCCGTGATGATGGTCCTCAACCTGATGATCGGCCTATCGACGCCGCCGGTCGGCGTGTGCCTGTTCGTCGCCTCGAGCATCGGCAACCTGCCCATGCTGAAGGTCGCCAAGGCGATCGTGCCGTTCCTGATCTGCAACCTCCTCGTGCTGTTGCTGGTGGCCTATGTTCCGGCCATCTCGCTGTGGCTGCCCAACCTGATCATGGGGGAATGAGCATGACAGGGACGACCACGACGGATATCCACGAAGAGAGCGGCGCCGCGCAGTGGCTGCCCCGCCAGGGACTGACCGATTTCTGCCGCGACGTGTTCATCGCCCATGGCCTGAGCCATGACGATGCCGCGCTCTCCGCCACCGTGCTGGTCGCGGCCGACGCCCGCGGCATCCCCTCGCATGGGGTGGCCAGGCTGACGCGCTACGTGGGCGGACTCGAGAACGGCACCATCGCCGCCGATGGCGAGCCGCAGGTTCTGCACGAGACGCCGCTGTCGCTGGCCCTCGATGCCCAGGGCGCGATGGGTGCGCCGGTCAGCCAGCGGGCGATGGACTCAGCGATCGCCAAGGCAAAAGTGAGCGGCGCCGGATTCGCCACGGTGCGCGAGAGCAACCACTTCGGCATCGCCGCCTGGTACGCGATGGCCGCGCTCGAGCACGACATGATCGGCATCGCCATGACCAATACCGCCGCCCTCGGCGTCCCCACCCACGGCACCCGGGCGATGTTCGGCACCAATCCGATCGCCTTCGCCGCCCCGGCCGAGCGTGAGCGCGCCTTCGTGCTCGACATGTCGACCACCGCGGTCACCTACGGCAAGATCGAGGTCTACGCGCGCCAGGACAAGCCGCTGCCCGCGGGCTGGGCGAGCGATGCGCACGGCCGCGAGGCCGCCGATGCGGCGAGCCTGTGGGAGTCGATGAACCGCTACGCCGGCGGCGGCCTGCACCCGCTCGGCGGCGCCGGCGTAGCACTCGGTGGCCACAAGGGCTACGGCCTGGCGACCATGGTCGACATCCTCAGCGGAGTGCTTTCCGGTCACGGCTTCGGCCAGCATCTGCACGATACCCCCAGCGCCATGGGCCGTGTCGGCCACTTCTTCGCCGCCTTGCGCATCGACATGTTCCGCGAGGCGGGCGAATTCCGCCGCGACATGGACCAGTTGCTCAGCGAGCTGCGCAGCTCGCCCCCGGCCGAGGGACAATCGCGCATCTATTACGCCGGTCTCAAGGAGATCGAACGCGAGGACGAAGCCGCTAGAGCCGGCGTCAGGGTCGCCGACAACGTGGTCGCGACCCTCGCCGCCGAGGGCGCGCGCGTCGGCGTGACGCTGCCGCCAAGTGTGGACCGGGAGCCACGCCCATGATCCGGGCCGAGCACGTGGTCTCGCAGTCGTCACCTGCCGCGACAGGCATCGTCCATCTCGGCCTGGGCGCCTTTCATCGCGCCCACCAGGCGGTCTATCTGGAGCGTTACCGCCAGCGTAGCGGTGACGAGCGCTGGGGCCTGTGCAGCGCCAATCTGCGCTCCAATCATGCCCTGGTCGATCGCCTGAGAGACACCGGCGGTCGTTATCATGTCGTCGAATATGCCGACAGCGAGCATATCGTGCTGCGCGAGATCGGCGTGCTGCGCGAGGCGCTGTTCACCGGGCGCGATGACGCGGGCGAATGGGGCCGCGATCTCGCCGCCCTGCTGCAGCGCATGGATTCGCCCGAGGTGCGCATCGTCAGCCTGACGGTGACGGAGAAGGGCTATTTCCTGAGCCCAGCCAGCGGCGCACTACTCGGCGACGATCCGGCCATCGCTCACGACATCGCCCATCCGCAATCGCCAAGAACCGCGCCGGGCCTATTGGTCGAGGCCCTGGCCCGGCGCCACGCGGCGGGCACACCGCCCTTCACGGTGCTCTCCTGCGACAACATGCCGGATAACGGTAAACGCACACGAGCAGCGGTGATCGAGCTGGCGCGTCATCGCAGCACGGCCCTGGCCGAGTGGATCGCCCGCGACGTCGCCTTCCCGTGCAGCATGGTCGATCGCATCGTGCCGGCGATGACCGAAGCCGATGAAGCGCGCCTGCACGAACTCGGCATCGACGACCCTGCCGCGGTGGTCTGCGAGGCCTTCAGCCAGTGGGTGATCGAGGACGACTTTCCCCAGGGCCGTCCCGATTGGGCGCCGGAGGGCGTGCAGATGGTCGCCGACGTCGCGCCGTTCGAGACCATGAAGCTGCGCATGCTCAACGGCAGCCATTCGCTACTCGCCTATTTGGGCGCGCTCGATAATATCGAAACGGTTTTCGATGCGGTGCGCCGCCCCGAATTCACCGCCCTGCTGCGTCGCTACATGCGCGTCGAGGCGGCGCCGACGCTGGCCATGCCCGAGGGCACCGACCTCGACGCCTATGCCGAGCATCTGCTGGCCCGCTTCGCCAACGACAGTCTGCGCCATCGCCTGCAGCAGATCGCCATGGACGGCTCGCAGAAACTGCCTCAGCGCTGGTTGCGGGGCGCGCTCCAGCAGCTCGATAGCAGGGGCGATATCGCCTGCACGGCGCTGGGTGTGGCGGCCTGGATTCGCTATACCGCGGGCAGCGATCTGCACGGCAACGCCCACGCGGTCGACGATCCGCTGGCAGACACTTTCGTGCGGTTGCACGAACGTTACGGCGACGACAGCAACCGGCTCATCCGGGCGTTTCTCGGCCTCGACGCCATGTTCCCAACCGCAATAGCCGAGTCTGCGCGTTTCCTCGATAAGGTCGAAAACGCCTACCACTCGCTACATCGCCGGGGTGTCGCCGCCACCCTGGCAGATATTGATAACCCGATTCGCTAAGGACATTCACCATGGAGCAGACCTGGCGCTGGTTCGGCCCCGACGATCCCATCACCCTACCCGAGGTTCGCCAGACCGGCGCAACCGGTATTGTCACCGCCCTGCACGAGATTCCCAACGGCGAGGTCTGGCCGCTCGAGGCGATCGCCGAGCGCAAGCGTCTGATCGAGGACGCCGGTCTCACCTGGTCGGTGGTCGAGAGCGTGCCGGTACACGAGGATATCAAGAAGGGCTCTGGCGACTACGAGGCCTTTATCGCCAATTACCAGCAGACGCTGCGCAATCTCGCCGTCTGCGGCATCGACCTGGTGTGCTACAACTTCATGCCGGTACTCGACTGGACGCGCACCGATCTCGCCTATCGCCTGCCCGATGGCGCCCTGGCGCTGCGTTTCGATCAGACCGCCTTCGCCGCGTTCGATCTCTACCTGCTCGAACGCCCCGGCGCTGAATGGGAATATGGCGATAGCGAGAAAGCCGCTGCCCGCGATCACCTGGATGGCCTGGACGACATCGCCCGCCAGCGGCTGATCGATAACATCATCGCCGGGCTGCCCGGTACCGAGGAGCACTACGCGCTGGCGCAATTTCGCGACGTGCTGGCCGGCTACAAGGGTATCGACGCCGAGCGTTTGCGCGACAATCTCGGGGTATTCCTGCGCGCCATCGTGCCGGTAGCCGAGGAGATCGGCATCCGCCTGGCCATTCATCCCGACGATCCGCCACGGCCGATGTTCGGCCTGCCACGGGTCGTCTCGAATCCCGACGACGCTCAATGGATTCTCGACGCCGCGCCAAGCCCGGCCAACGGCCTGACCCTATGCACCGGCTCCTACGGCATCGACGCCTCCACCGACCTGGTCGAGATGGCCAGGCGCTTCGCCCCGCGTATCTACTTCGCTCATTTGCGCGCCACGCAACGCGAAACGCCCGATCCACGCTCCTTTTATGAGGCTCATCATCTGGGCGGCAACGTGGATATGGTCGGCGTGGTACAGGCACTGGTCGAGGAGGAGATCCGACGCGAGCGTGAGGGAGGGCCTCGGCTGCCCTTGCGCCCCGACCATGGCCACCAGATCCTCGACGATCTACGCCGCGATACCCGCCCCGGCTACCCACTGATCGGCCGCATGAGAGGCCTGGCCGAGCTGCGCGGGGTCGAGGCCGCGCTCCGGCGCCTGCATCGCTGATCGAGACTCCCCGAGCCGCCGCCCCACGCTACGCAAAACCGGGCGCCGATGGTAAGGTAGACGACTGGATTTCTCGCGAGTGCCTGCCATGTCATCACTCCTCGGAAAGCGCATATTGCTCGGCATCAGCGCCGGCATCGCCGCTTACAAGAGCGCCCACCTTGCGCGTTTGCTGAAGAAGGCCGGCTGCGATGTGCGCGTGGTGATGACCGAGGGCGCTCAGGCCTTCATCACCCCGCTGACCCTGCAGGCGCTGACCGGCGAAGCGGTGCGTACTTCGCTGCTCGACCCCGAGGCCGAAGCCGGCATGGGGCATATCGAACTGGCCCGCTGGGCCGAATTGATTCTGATCGCGCCGGCCACCGCCGACCTGATGGCGCGCCTGGCGCACGGTCATGCCGACGACCTGCTGACCACGCTATGCCTGGCTACGAGCGCCGATTGCGTGATGGCCCCGGCGATGAACCAGGCGATGTGGCGCCATCCAGCGACCCGGGACAACGCCCGCCGCCTGGCGGAGCTCGGCTGGCGATTGCTCGGCCCCGATGCCGGCGATCAGGCGTGCGGCGATATCGGCCCTGGGCGTATGCTCGAGCCCGAGGCGATCGTCGATGCGCTTTTTAGGTCGCCCGAAGATGCTCCAGTCAGGTCGCCCGAAACCGCTACCGATTCGACTGACAAAATAGCGGCCAGCGGATTGACGATTACCATTACCGCCGGCCCGACCCGCGAGCCGCTGGACCCGGTGCGCTATCTCTCCAATCACAGCTCGGGCAAGATGGGCTACGCACTGGCCGCAGCGGCCGTCAGCCGTGGCGCACGAGTACGCCTGATCAGCGGCCCGGTGGCGCTGGAGACACCGGCCGGCGTCGAGCGCATCGACGTCGAGTCGGCGCTCGAAATGTGTGAGGCCGCGCGCCAGGCCGCCAGCGACAGCGATATCTTCATCGGCTGCGCCGCCGTGGCCGATTACCGCGCCGAGCAGGTCAGCGGACACAAGATCAAGAAGACCGCCGATGACGACCACTTGACCCTGCGGCTGGTCAAGAATCCCGACATCATCGCCACGATTGCCAGGAGTGCTGCTGCCGGTCAGCCGCGCCCCTTCATGGTCGGCTTCGCCGCCGAGACCCGCGATCTCGAAACCTATGCCCGCGACAAGCTGGTCCGTAAGAATCTCGACATGATCGTCGCCAACGACGTCAGCCAGGCCGGGCTGGGCTTCGGCACCGAACGCAACGCTGCGCTGCTGCTATGGCGTGATGATCGGCGGCGTGAAGCCCAATCAACCTCGGGGCGACTCGAACTGCCGGCGCAGAGTAAAGCCGCGCTGGCCGAGACGATCATCGACACGGCGCTGACGCGCTGGCATGCCACGCAATCGTCAGCGGAACCACCCCAACAGGACACCCCATGAACGATTTCACGACGCCCGGCACCGCTCGCCGTGGCGCCAGGCTCGCCGTCAGGATTCTCGATGAGCGGGTACGCGACTACCCGCTACCCCATTATGCGACCCAGGGTAGCGCCGGCATGGATCTGCGCGCGCTGCTCGATGCGCCGCTCGATCTCGCTCCCGGCGATTGCGAACTGGTACGCACCGGGCTTGCCGTGCATATCGCCGACCCGAATCTCGCCGGGATGATCCTGCCGCGCTCCGGGCTTGGTCATAAACATGGCATCGTGCTGGGCAATCTGGTCGGGCTGATCGACTCCGACTACCAGGGCGAGTTGATGGTTTCGGTGTGGAATCGCGGCCAGACGCCGTTCACGCTCGAACCGGGCGAGCGCCTGGCGCAGTATGTACTGGTACCGGTGGTTCAGGCCGAGCTCGAAGTCGTCGAGGATTTCGACGCCAGCCTGCGCGGTGCCGGTGGTTTCGGGCACTCCGGTCGCCACTGAGGAAGCATTGAATAAATGTCTGCGCGGGCAAATCGCTGCGTTGCGCGGTACTCGAAAGCTCGCCTAACCTAGTGTTATGTCTCGCTTTCTGTGTTCCGTGCGCCTTGCGCTTCACTAATGTTCTGGAAACACGACTAATTCCTTTTGAGGTCGCCAAGGAATCAAGGAGAGATTCATGAGCCAGATAACCGCATCGATCTTCCGCGCCTACGATATTCGCGGCATCGTCGACGACACTCTGACCGAGGCGAGCGTCGAGTTGATCGGCCGTGCCATCGGTAGCGAAGCCGCCGCGCGTGGCGAATCCACGGTGGTCGTCGCACGCGATGGGCGGCTTTCCGGACCACGCCTCAAGGATGCCCTGGCGCGTGGACTCACCGCCGCCGGGCGCGACGTGATCGATATCGGCATGGTGCCGACGCCGGTGCTGTATTTCGCCACCCATGTGCTCGATGGCACCGCCTCGGGCGTGATGGTCACCGGTAGTCATAACCCGCCGGATTACAACGGCTTCAAGATCGTGCTGGGCGGTGAAACGCTCTCCGGCGATGCCATCACCGCGCTGTATGAGCGCATCGCTGGCGACGATCTGGAGAGCGGCCAGGGTGAGATTCGCGAGCAGGACGTGCGCGATGCCTATCTCGAGCGCATCCTCGGCGATATTTCCATCGCGCGTCCGCTCAAGGCGGTGGTCGACTGCGGCAACGGTGTGGCCGGCGAAATCGGCCCGCATTTGATCGAGCGCCTTGGCGTCGACACGGTGCGCCTGTTCGACGAGATCGACGGCACCTTCCCCAATCATCACCCCGATCCCGGCAAGCTCGAAAATCTCGAGGACGTCATCCGCACGGTCAAGGAGACCGGCGCCGATATCGGCCTGGCCTTCGATGGCGACGGCGACCGCCTCGGCGTGGTCACACCCAAGGGCGAGGTGATCTACCCCGACCGGCTGATGATGGCCTTCGCCGAGGACATGCTAGAGCGCAACCCCGGCGCCAAGGTGATCTTCGATGTCAAATGCACCGGCAATCTGGCCCAGGTGATCGAGAACGCCGGCGGCACGCCGGAAATGTGGCGCACCGGTCATTCGCTAATCAAGGCGCGCATGAAGGAGACCGGCGCCCAACTGGCCGGCGAGATGAGCGGGCATATCTTCTTCAAGGAGCGCTGGTACGGCTTCGACGATGGCATCTATGGCGCCGCGCGGCTACTCGAGATTCTCTCCCGGCAGGCTGACGATGCCGATACCTTCTTCCACCGTTACCCGCAGGATCTCGGCACCCCCGAACTCAATGTCAAGGTCACCGACGACGACAAGTTCGCGATCGTCGACAAGCTGGCCAGAGAGGGCGATTTCGGTGACGACGGCGTCAAGACCACGCTGGATGGCATTCGCGTCGATTACCCCGATGGCTGGGGGCTGTGCCGCGCCTCCAATACCACGCCGGTGCTGGTGCTGCGTTTCGAAGGCAAGAACCAGGCGGCGCTGGAGCGCATTCAGGCCAGCTTCCGCGATGCGCTCGAGCAGGTTGCGCCGCACGCCGAGCTGCCTTTCTAAAACTTTTCTGGAGACCAATCGTCGATGAGCGAGCCCCGTGATCCCCGCCAGGTGGTCGAGGTACTATCCGAGGCACTGCCCTATATCCAGCGCTTCTCGGGCAAGACCGTGGTGGTCAAGTACGGCGGCAACGCCATGACCGAGGATGCTCTGGTCGACTCCTTCGCCCGCGATATGGTGCTGATGAAGGAAGTCGGCATCAATCCGGTGGTGGTGCATGGCGGCGGTCCGCAGATCGGCGAGCTGCTCGACAAGCTCAAGATCGAATCGCGCTTCGTGGGCGGCATGCGCGTCACCAGTGCCGAAACCATGGACGTGGTCGAAATGGTGCTCGGCGGACTGGTCAACAAGGGTATCGTCAACCTGATCAACCAGTGTGGCGGCAAGGCGATCGGCCTGACCGGCAAGGATGGCAACCTGATTCGCGCCCGCCAGTTGAAGGTCGAACACCAGAGTCCCGAGATGACCGTGCCGGAGATCATCGATATCGGCCACGTCGGCGAGGTCGAGCACATCGCTACCGACCTGATCGAGATGCTCACCGCACGCGACTTCATTCCGGTGATCGCGCCGATCGGCGTCGACGCCCAGGGTCGCAGTTACAACATCAACGCCGACCTGGTCGCCGGCAAGGTCGCCGAGGCGCTGCGCGCCGAGAAACTGATGCTGCTGACCAATGTCGCCGGGCTGATGAATGCGAATGGCGAGGTGCTGACCGGATTATCCACCGCGCAGGTGGATGAGCTGATTGCCGATGGCACCATCCATGGCGGCATGCTGCCCAAGATTCGCTGCGCGCTGGAGGCGGTCAAGGGTGGCGTGGCCAGCTCGCACATCATCGATGGCCGCGTCGCGCATGCCACGCTGCTGGAGATATTCACCAACGCCGGGGTCGGCACGCTGATCACCGATACGGCGAACAAGGAGTAGCTTCGAGCGGTGTTTGCGGTTTGCCCCGGCAGGGGCCCGCCAGTAGGATTGGCATCACCATAAAATATTATTAGAAGAACGACATGACGCAGGCGACAACCAAGCAGAGCCGCCGGGAGCAGATTCTCCAGGCGCTGGCGCTGATGCTCGAGGAAGATAGCGGCAAGCGGATCACCACGGCCTCGCTGGCCCGTCAGGTCGGCGTCTCCGAGGCGGCGCTATATCGCCATTTTCCCAGCAAGGCGCGCATGTTCGAGGGACTGATCGAATTCATCGAGGAGAGTCTGTTCGAGCGCATTCGCCGCATTCTCGACGAAACCCCCACGGCCCTGCCGCGCTGCCAGCATATCCTCATGCTGCTGCTGGGCTTCGCCGAGAAGAACCCCGGCCTGTGCCGACTACTCAACGGCGATGCGCTGACTGGCGAAACGGCGCGTTTGCGCACGCGCATGAATCAGTTGTTCGAACGTCTGGAAACGCAGCTCAAGCAGCTCCTGCGCGAAGCCGAAATACACGAAGGCCTGCGGCCCACGCTACCGGTCTCCTCGGCGGCCAATCTGTTATTGGCCTATGCCGAAGGGCGTATCGGCCAGTACGTGCGCAGCGATTTCAAACGTCTGCCCACCGCGCACTGGGACGAACAGTGGCAGTTGCTCGCCAGGGAGTTGATGGTGCCGGTCGCCAGGGCGGCGCGAGCCTAAGAACTACTGCATAAATGCCTGCACGGACGAATCACTGTGTCACGCGGTGCTCGAAGAAAAGCCTAACTATATGTTATGTCTTTTCTTCTGTGCTCCGGGCTCCTTGTGCTTCATTCCGTTCGTCAATTTATCCAGCAGTTCCGTAGCGTATCTCCGGAGCCAACATAAAAAGAGCGGCGCCCGGCTTGTCACCGGGCGCCGCTTTTTCTTCAAACATCTTCTTCAAGCATCTAGCGGGATACTACGCCACCAGCGAATCGTCCAATTGCAGGCGAATCTTCTTCATCGCGTTCTTTTCCAACTGGCGAATGCGCTCGGCGGAAACGCCGTAGACATCGGCCAGTTCATGCAACGTCGCTTTGCTCTCGGCCAGCCAACGGCTCTGCAGGATATCCCGCGAACGCTCGTCCAGCGTCGCTAGCGCGTTCTGCAACCGCTGCGTGGAATCCTCTTCCCAGTCGCTATCCTCGGCCTGAATAGCAGGGTCGTAGCGACCGTCTTCAAGGTAGTGCACCGGTGCCTGATAGCCCTGATCGTCCTCCTCGGAGGGCGAAGCATCGAAGCCGGCATCGAACGCCGTCAAGCGGCCTTCCATCTGGCGCACGACTTCGGGCTTGACGTCGAGATCCTTGGCGATGGCATCGACTTCGTTACTGTTGAGCCAACCCAGGCGCTTCTTGGCGCCGCGCAGGTTGAAGAACAACTTGCGCTGGGCCTTGGTGGTGGCGATCTTGACGATACGCCAGTTGCGCAGTACGAATTCGTGAATCTCGGCCTTGATCCAATGCACGGCGAAGGACACCAGACGCACGCCCTGATGCGGGTCGAAGCGCTTGACTGCCTTCATCAAGCCGACATTGCCTTCCTGGATCAGATCGGCCTGCGGCAGCCCGTAACCGGAATAACTGCGCGCGATGTGCACCACGAAACGTAGATGCGCCATGACCAGGCGCCGCGCGGCCTCGAGATCGCTCTCTTCGGTCAGGCGCAACGCCAGTTCGTGTTCTTCCTCGGCGGTCAATACGGCAATACGATTGACCGCTCGAATGTAACCGTTCAGATCCTGGCCCGGTGACAAATGGCCAATAGGCTGAAGACTGGTGCTCATGCAGGAATGTCTCCATGTTGCCCAATAAACGTGACGAACCCCATTGACGGGACTCAACCCCGGTCGATTCGTCCTGAATAACGCGTCTCAACAATAATAACTTATCAGTCTAACCTGTTCGTGACATGACTCAGACCACTAGCGTAGATGGAAGTTCGACGTTCATGCAAACCCACTTTCATGGTCCTGATGCATAGCCCTGTACGGCCTTGAAGCCTAGCGTGGTCGTATCTGTGAGAGATGACGGCTCACCGCTATCCAACTACCTAGCCAGCCCAATAGTGTACTCGAAAGCAGCAGGATTGCCGAGCCGCCCAGCCCCAATCCCGGTATGGCGAAATGCGCCCCATAACTCTGGGCAAGCGCCTGCACGGGCGCCGACAACCATTGTCCGCCAAGGCTCAGCAGCGCCCATGCCAAAAGCCCCCCGCCGAGCCCGTACCAGGCGCCGCTATACAGAAAAGGCCGGCGCACGAAAGCATGTGTCGCGCCGATCAGCGTGACCACCTCGATCTCCTTGCGACGACTCTCCACCGCCAGCCGAATGGTATTGCCGACGATCAACAACACGCCAAGGCCGAACAGCGCCGCGAGCGCCAGCGTCAACCGCTGACCCAACTCGGCGAGGCGCCGCAAACGCTCGAGCCAGGCCAGATCGAGGCGTACCTCGTCGACGCCTCTGACACTCTGCAGTTGCCCGGCCAGATCGCGCACCGCCTCCGGCGCCGGATCCAGCGGCGTGATCACCACGCTCGCCGGCAGCGGATTATCGTCGAGTCGCGCCAGCGCATCGTCGAGCCCCAGCACCTGCTGGAACTCGGCCATACCCTCGGCGGCGGTCACCAGTCGCGCGCTGTCGACCTCAGGATGCGCACGCAACGTTTCGGCAATCGTCATGGCCTCGCGCTCGCCCAGCGAGGAGGCCAGGTAGACCGTCAGTGTGGCGCTCTCTTCGAGTTGGGAATCGAGCAACCGGGCGCTATCCAGCGTCAGCCACAGCCCACACGGCAGCACCAGCGCAATGCCGATGGCGAGCATGGTCAACAGGCTGGCCAGCGGATGGCGAACCAGCCGCCCCGCGCTGTCCTTGGCCATGGCGCGATGGTGGCGTGCCCAGGCGCGCGCGCGGCTATCGAGCCCGGTGCGTTGGCTATGCGCACCGCGACGACGCGCCCCGCCTTGCGGCGTCGGGGTGGTTTGACGATCGCTCATCGAGCCACCTCATGAGCATGCTCGTCGGCGATCAGACGCCCATCGCGCAGGCGCAGCACGCGGTGACGCAGCCGCGCAATCAGCGCCAGATCGTGGCTGGCGATCATCACCGTGGTACCGATGCGATTGAAATCCTCGAACAGGCGCATGATATCGGCGGAGAGTTGCGGATCGAGATTGCCGGTCGGCTCGTCGGCGAGCAGCAACGCGGGCTTGTTGACCACCGCGCGCGCAATGCCGATACGCTGCTGTTCGCCGCTGGAGAGCTCGATGGGCAGCGCCTTCTCGCGGTGCAGCAGGCCGACCTTTTCGAGCGCCGCACGCACCCGGCGTGCCGCCTCGCGCGGTTCGACGCCCTGAATTTCCAGTGGCAGCGCCACGTTGGCGAAAACGCTGCGATCGAGCAGCAGTTGATGGTCCTGGAAGACCACACCGATCTGACGACGATAGAAAGGCACCTGACTCGCATGCAGGCGGTCGATATCGTGTCCGGCGACCAGTACACGCCCACGCGATGGGCGCTCCAGACGCATGATCAGGCGCAACAGCGAACTCTTGCCGGCGCCGGAATGCCCGGTGAGAAAGACCATTTCGCCGCGCCGTACCTGGAAATCGAGACCGGCAAGTGCTTCGAAACGACCGCCATAACGCTTGCCGACGTGTTCGAAAGCGATCATCCAGCGTGCTCGTCGTCGCGAGCGAACAATGCGCCGACGAAGTCACCGGCGGTGAAAGGCCGCAGATCGTCGAGGGATTCGCCGATGCCGATGAAACGAATCGGCGTGCCCAACTGCTTGGCCAGAGCGAAGATGATCCCGCCCTTGGCGGTGCCGTCGAGCTTGGTCAGGGTAATGCCGGTGATCGGTATCGCCTCGTTGAAGGTACTCGCCTGGGACAGCGCGTTCTGGCCGGTGCCGGCATCGAGCACCAGCATCACCTCATGGGGCGCGGCCTCGTCGAGCTTGGCCATGACCCGGCGCACCTTCTTGAGCTCCTCCATCAAGTGGCTCTTGTTATGCAGCCGCCCGGCGGTGTCGGCGATCAGTACATCGACGCCGCGCGCCTTGGCCGCGGCCAGCGCGTCATAGATGACAGAAGCGCTATCGGCACCGGTGTGCTGCGCCACTACCGGCACCTTGTTGCGCTCGCCCCACACTTTCAGCTGCTCAACCGCCGCGGCGCGAAAGGTATCGCCGGCAGCCAGCATCACGCTGCGGCCTTCGGCCTGAAAGCGTTTGGTCAGCTTGCCGATGGTGGTGGTCTTGCCCACGCCGTTGACGCCGACCATCAGGATGACGAACGGCCCCTCGCCCTTGGCCAGCAGCGCCAGCGGCGTGGACACCGGCGCAAGCAACTCGGCCAGTTCGTCCTGCAGCGCACGGTATAGCGCCTGCGGTTCGTTGAGTTCCTTGCGCGAGACGCGTGCCGAGAGATTGTCGATGATCTCGGTGGTGGCCTCGATACCGACATCGGCCAACAACAGCTGCGTCTCGAGATCCTCCATCAATTCGTCGTCGATCTGCTTCTTGCCCAGGAACAGATCGGCGATGCCATCGGTCAGGTTGGCGCGGGTCTTGCCCAGCCCCGAGCGAATACGCGCAAACCAGCCGCGTTTGGGCGCCTCGAGCGTATCTTCGCCCGGCTCCTCGCTGGCGGTGATCGCCTCCGTCGCGGTCAATTCATCGGCAGCGATTTCATCGGCCAACGAGGCTTCCTCGATCGCCTCGCCGCGAAGAACCTCTTCGTGCGCCTCATCGGCGGCCTCCGACAGCACGTTCTCCTTCTCGGTTTCCATGCCGTCGTTCGATGCGGGCACCGTATCGATGCCGTTGTCATCCAATGCCTCGGCCTCGGGGCGACGCACCTCATCGGCGAGCGCTTCATGCGGTGTGTCCACCGGCGTCTCGTCGAGCGCGCTATGCGCCTCGCCCGGCGCCAGATCGCCATCGAGCGCCTCGCGAGCGGCAGCGCGTTCGAGATCGTCGGGGGAGTATTCGGTGGCTTGCCGGGTCTCGGGATCGACGTCGTGCACCGCCGGGTCGGATTCACGATCCCCCGCGTCGTCGACCTGCTCCGGCGCTTCCGGCTGGTCGGGCTGCTGATGTTTCTTGCGCTTGAAAAAACCAAACATGGGCGAGTTCTGATCCTGGGTGCTAAAGATAAAGACACACGACGAAAAGGCGCCGAGCCTAGCGCAAGCAGTTTTCATTCGTGTCGCGACTTATCCTATCACTGTGCGCTACCACTGTGGATAAGGCGCGCGTACAATCCGCCGATCATGAATCGACGTCGCTCCTCCTCTCCCCGCTCGCACCGCGCTTCCGGCAATGGCAGCGGCAAGCTGCGTATCATCGGTGGGCGGTTTCGCCGTCGCCAATTGACGGTGCCCGACAGCCCCGGCCTGCGCCCGACACCCGACCGGGTGCGCGAAACCCTGTTCAATTGGCTGGCCTTCGAGCTTACCGGTCGCCGGGTGCTCGATCTATTCGCCGGCACCGGCGCGCTGGGGCTCGAAGCGCTATCGCGCGGCGCTGTCGACGCACATTTCATCGAAGCCGAGCCCGCCGTCGCCCGCGCCATCGAAGCCAATCTGAGTACGCTCGGTGCGACCGGCAGCGTCATGTCTCGCGACGTCAGCGATTTTCTGAGCGGCCCGGCGACGCCTTTCGATATTGCCTTTCTCGATCCGCCATTTCGCCAAGGGCTCGCCGCGCCGGCCTGCGAATTGCTGGAGAGCCGAGGCTGGCTCGCCGACGATGCATGGGTCTATCTCGAAACCGAAGCGGAGCTCACCCCCACGGTACCGACAGGCTGGATGCTGCATCGCGAGGTTCGCGCCGGGGACACTCACGGGCGGCTCTATCGGCGCCTCGCGTCGCCGCCCGGCGACGCTTGCTGAGCCTTTGGGCTCGGCGTACGCTGGCGGCTGCCAGGCAACCACACCACACGGACAGTCAGGAGAATACGATGAGCATCGAACTCTTCAATCAGCTCGAACAGAAGGTGACCAACGCGGTCGAGTCACTCGAAATACTCAAGATGGAGGCTGAGGAGCTTCGCGAGGAGAACGCTCGTCTCAAGCAGGAGCACCAAGAGTGGGAGCGTCGCCTGAGTGGTTTGCTGGACAAGTTCCGCGAGTTGGAAGGTAGCGAAACCAGCATCTCCTGAGCACTATGCCTTTCGACAGCGCCGGCCAGGGCTGAACCAGCATCGAGCCAGCCATTGCCGGCGCTCGGATTTACGCTATGTCTCCAGTGCCTTCGACATCAGCAAGGCATCCTCGCCGCCCCCGGTGGCGCTTCGATAATAGCCGCGCCGGCGGCCATCGATCGTGAATCCCGCCCGCTCATACAGCGCCCGTGCCGCCCGGTTGGATTCGCGTACCTCGAGCAGCAGCCGCTCGCTTTGCCAAGCGCGCGCCTCGTCGCATAACCGCTCCAGCAAGGCCTTGGCGACACCACGCCGCCGCACATATGGCGCCACGGTAATGGCCTGCAATTCAGCCTCGAACGGCAGCCGGTAAAGCAGTGCATAGCCTAGCAGGCTCGTCTTTTCACAAACCCCGCAAGCACCGTATAGGTCGCAAGCCCCCCATAGGCTAGCGCGGTCATCGCCGAAAGCCTCTTCGAACTGGGCAGGAGACCAGGGGTGTGGCTGGCCGGCGGTTTCGATCGCGATCACCTCGGCTAGCCGCTCGCGCGACAGGCGCTCAAGGTGCAATGTCATTGTCAATGCCCGCCGAGACGGGCCAGGCGTCCTGCCATTGCTGCAGAGTCGGCCAGAGCTCGCGCTTGGCGGCGGCGGATTGCGCCAACTCCTCGAGCGACGGCCCCTGCCAGCCGGGAATGTCCAACAAGCGGCAATGGCCGTTATCCAGCGCCAGTATCGACGATAGCGTCTCATCCTGACCAAACACCAGCAGCCGCTCGGGGCGCCAGCCGCGCTGCTTGCGTCCCTCGACGAAGGCGCGCAGGCCATCGCGGGCTTCGTCCAGTGGCGCCTCGACGGGCTGGCCCTCCATCATCGGCCAGCGAAAGGTCTGGAAGACCGCATCGGCGCCGGGCACGATACGCGCCGCCTGCAGCAGATTGCTCAATAGCCGTTGCGCGGTTGCATCGGGTTCACGATCGCTGGGCAGCACGACCAGCCAGCGCCCATCCAGTGCGGTGATCTGCACGGTAAACCGCAGAGATGCCGCCGCTGAGGATGGCGAAGTAGCGACACTTTCCGGCGCTGGCTGGCTATCGGTATCGGGCTCGACCGCGACACCCTCGGCGGCAAGCAAGGATCTTGCCCGTTTGGCCTGGTTCGTTCCCTGCCGCGCCGGCGACTGCGTCGCCGCAGGCATGGGCGGCGGCTGCGCAGGCGAAGCCGGCGAACGCTCGGCATCGTCGAGCAGCGCATGCAGGCGCTGGGCCGGCGGCTGGGCCGGCTCGATCTCGGGTTCGAGCCATTCGCAGGCCTGCGTCGGCGCGGCATTGGGCAAGCGATAACGACCGACCCAAGCGGTGAAGCCCATCGCCTCGAGATACTGCGAACGCTGCGGCTCGGTGAGCATGTCAGCGCCCGCCACCCAGGCAATTCGGCGAATCGGGGCGCGCGTTGCCGCGAGCGGCCCACTCAACCGGCGTGTAGAGGTGCAATGCCAGTGCATGCACCGGCCCCGAAAGCTCCTCGGCGAGTGCCGTGTAGATCTGCTGATGACGCTTGACCGGCATCAGCCCCTCGAAACGCGAGGAAACCAGCGTGACCTTGAAGTGCGTTTCGGAGTTGGCCGGCACACTGTGCCTGTGGCTCTCGTTTTCCACTGTCAGGTGGTCGGGCTCGAGGGCGTGTAGCTTGTCTTCGATGCGTGCCTGGACGCTCATGGCAATCGGCCTCCCATGGCAAAAGTTCATTGTAACGCGTCACCGGGAACCCGGCGATGGGCGTTCGGCCGGCTCCTCGCGAATCGGTGCCGAGGTCATCGGTATCCGCCATAGGCTGACCGCCAGCGCCAGCGCGACCGCTACGCAGCCCAGCCACAATGCCGCCTGCACGTTCGCGCCCGGCCACGCCAGCACCACGCCGACCAGCGCCACGCCCAGCGACTGGCCAAAGGTGCGCACCGTCGACATGACGCCCGAGGCATTGGCGCTGAGTGAGCGCGGCACGCTACTCAACAGTTCGCGATTGTTGGGTGATTGGTAAAGGCCAAAGCCGAGCCCGCAAAGTGCCGTGCGCCAGAGAATATCGGCGACCGCGGCATCGCTTTCGAGCATGGCCAACAGCGCCAGCCCAATCAGCAACAGACCCAGCCCCAGCGACGCCAGTAGCGTGGCGTTGAAGCGATCGGCGAGACGCCCCGCCAGCGGCCCGATGAGCATGATGGCCAGCGGCCAGGGCGTGAACAGCCAAGCGGTTTCGAGCGGCGAATAGCCCATCGCGTTCTGATAGAGAAACGACAAGCAGACGAAGGCCAGTCCCTGAGCGATAAACGCCAGATTCGAGACGATCGCCGCCAGCGAAAAGCGCGGCTCGGCGAAGATCGACAGCGGCAATAGCGGGTATCTGGCGCGACGCTGGCGCTGCACGAAAGCCCAGCCGCAGGCGATGCCGAGCAGCAGCAAACCGGCGACCTGCAGAACACCCGCGGCGTGACCCAAGCCGTCCATCGCCATCACCAAGGCGCCCAGCATGACCGCCGAGAGCAGCGCACCCAACAGATCGAAGCCGCGAGAGCGGTGCGCTTCCCGGGGCAGCGTGCGCCACGCCAACAGCAATACGACACAGCCCACCGGCACGTTGAGCGCGAACAGCCAGGGCCAGTCGGCCACACTCAACAACACACCGCCCAACGAGGGGCCAGAGGCATAACCCAGCGCCACGACCATGGCGCTGATGCCGAGCGCGCTGCCCAGTAGCCGCGAGGGAAAGATCGAGCGATACAGCGATGGCCCGATGCTCAGCATCGCCGCGGCACCCAGCCCCTGCAAGGCTCGCCATATCAGCAGTGGCTCCAGCTCCCGCGCCAGCGCACAGCCCAGCGAGGCCAGGGTAAACACCGCCAGCCCGCCGATATAGAGAAGGCGCCGTGTCACCAACTCACTCAGCGCGGCGAAGGCGATCAGACTGACCGCGCCTACCAGTTGGTAAAGGTTGACGATCCATACCGCCCGCGACGACTCGACATCGAGCTCGCGAGCCATCGTCGGCAGCGCGATATTGACCATGTTGGCATCGAGCACCGCCATCAGGGTGCCGAGAATCAACACCCAGACAGCGATACGACGCTGCGGACCCGGCAGGCCGTCATCACCGGGGCGCGTTTCGAAGAGTCGGCTCATGGCATAAGAAAACCCGGCGATGCCGGGTAGATTAGATGACTGGGGTTAATTCTGCTTAGTAATGGAGACTTTAAAACTGAGCGAGCGAAAGTTGTTAATTCAATCCTCGTCCGTCTCTAGCAAAATAGCATCATCGATTTCGGCGATCTCCAGCGGCGTCTCGTCGTCGAGATCGATCGCCAGATAGCTGTGCTCGACAATCAGAAAGCGCTGAAACAATGTCCAATCGAGCGTCTCGGGCCACTGCCGCTCATCCTCTTCCCAGGCGCGCAGTTCGCTCTCGAGAATCTCCATATAGCGCTCGCGAACGAGAGTGCCGAGCGCCTCGGGCGTATCCATCTCGGGAATCAGGTAGACGGTGCTTTCGCGGTCGACATCGTCGAGCGTCAGGTCATCGTCGCCGACCGTGGGTTCCAGCGAGTTGATCCAGTCAACGAACGCCTGGGTCGGCTTGACGCTCAGCGCGGAGCGGTTGAGCAGTTTCATCGGGATTCTCCTCGACAGGCGGGCTCGACATCGAAACGCCGATCATTATGGGCGCAAGCCGCCCCGCTTCCAAGCGACTTTCACGCCCGGCCCGAAATCAGCCGAAGCGCGGGCGCTTCAGTCGACCTCGGGTCTCATAGCGGGAAATAGCAGGACATCTCTGATAGAGGGACTATCGGTAAACAGCATCACCAGCCGATCGATGCCGATGCCCTCGCCCGCCGTCGGTGGCAGGCCGTACTCCAGCGCACGCACGTAATCGGCATCGTAGTACATCGCCTCGAGATCGCCGGCGTCCTTTTCGGCGACCTGGGCGGCGAAGCGCTCGGCCTGGTCCTCGGCGTCGTTGAGCTCCGAGAAGCCGTTGGCGATCTCGCGCCCGCCGACGAAGAACTCGAAACGGTCGGTGACGAACGGGTTGGCGTCGTTGCGCCGCGCCAGCGGGCTGACCTCGGCCGGGTATTCGATGATGAAGGTCGGTTGATCGAGGCGGTGCTCGGCGACCTCCTCGAAGATCTCGGTCTGTAGCTTACCGAGTCCCCAACCCGGTTTGACGGCGATGCCCAGGCGCTCGGCGGTGGCCTGCGCGGCCTCAAGACTGTCGATGTCGCTCTCGCCGATACCTGCGCCGTGCTCGAGAATCGCCTGGCGCAGGGTCAGGCGGCGGAACGGCTGGCCCAGATCGTACTCGGTGCCCTGATAGGTCAGGGTGGTGGTGCCCAGCACCTCGCGGGCGGCGCCCCTGATCATCTCCTCGGTCAGGTCGAGCAGATCCTTGTAGTCGGCGTAGGCCCAGTAGAACTCGAGCATGGTGAACTCGGGATTGTGGCGCGTCGACAGCCCCTCGTTGCGGAAATTGCGGTTGATCTCGAACACCCGCTCGAAGCCGCCCACCACCAGCCGCTTGAGATAGAGCTCGGGAGCGATGCGCAGGTACATATCGATGTCCAGCGCGTTGTGATGAGTGATGAACGGGCGCGCCACCGCACCACCGGGAATCGGCTGGAGCATCGGCGTTTCGACCTCCATGAAGCCGCGCGCCTCGAAGAAGCGCCGAATCGAGGCGATCACCCCGGCACGCACTTCGAAGGCGCGCCGCGAATCGGGGTTCATGATCAGATCGACATAGCGCTGGCGATAGCGCGCCTCGGTGTCGGTCAGGCCGTGGAACTTATCGGGCAGCGGACGCAGGCTCTTGGTCAGCAGTTGGGCCTCGACCATCATCACGTAGAGATCGCCCTTGCCGGATTTGTGCACCGGACCGCGCGCGGCGACGATATCGCCGATGTCCCAGCCCTTGATGTCCTCGAGCAGCGTTTCGGGCAGGCCCTTCTTATCGACGTAGAGCTGGATCTGGCCGGAGACGTCCTGGATCACCAGGAACGGCCCGCGCTTGCGCATGATGCGCCCGGCGACCGCCGCCTGGCGATTGCGGCTCTCCAGCTCGGCTTTATCGAGCTCGCCCAGTTCGGCCTGCAATTCGGCAGCCAGGCTGTCGCGGCGAAAATCGTTGGGAAAGGCGCTGCCGCCACGGGCGGCGGCCTGATCGCGACGCTCGGCCAGCTTGGCCCGGCGCTCCGCGATCAGGTGGTTTTCGTCGTGCTGAGAAGAGTCCTGGTTGGCCATTACGCTACCTGTTGGAAGTGGTTCACAAGCCTTGCTTCAAGCTCGCAACGATGAACTGATCCAGATCACCGTCGAGGACCTTGTCGCAGTTGCTCGACTGCACACCAGTACGCAAATCCTTGATGCGCTGATCGTCGAGCACGTAGGAACGGATCTGGCTGCCCCAGCCGATATCGGCCTTGCTGTCCTCGGCCTGCTGCTTGGCGGCATTGCGCTTTTGCATCTCCAGCTCCCACAGCTTGGCCTTGAGCTGCTTCATGGCGAAGTCGCGGTTGGCATGCTGGCTACGCTGGTTCTGGCACGACACCACGATGCCGGTCGGCTCGTGGGTGATGCGCACCGCCGAGTCGGTGGTGTTGACGTGCTGGCCGCCGGCGCCACTCGAACGATAGGTATCGGTGCGCAGATCGGCCGGGTTGATCTCGACTTCGAAGCTGTCGTCGATCTCGGGGGACAGGAACACCGAAGCGAACGAGGTATGTCGACGGCCGCCGGAATCGAAGGGGCTCTTGCGCACCAGACGATGCACGCCGGTCTCGGTACGCAGCCAACCGAAGGCGTAATCGCCCTGCACGTGAATCGTCGCCGACTTGATGCCGGCCACCTCACCGGCCGAGAGCTCGACGATCTCGGCCTTGAAGCCGTGATGCTCGGCCCAGCGCAGGTACATGCGCAGCAGCATGTTGCCCCAGTCCTGCGCCTCGGTACCGCCGGAGCCGGCCTGAATATCGAGATAGGCGTTGTTCTCGTCCATCTCACCGGAGAACATGCGCCGAAATTCGAGTTTTTCCAGCGACTGCTCGAGTTGCCCGAGCTCCTTCTGGACCTCGTCGACGGTGCCCTCGTCGTCTTCCATCACCGCCAGTTCGAGCAGGTCGGCGCTGTCGACGAGGCCCTGGTCGAGCTCGTCGATGGTCGATACCACCAACTCCAGCGCCGCACGCTCCTTGCCGAGCTTCTGGGCGTAGTCCGGGTCGTTCCAGATATCCGGGTTTTCGAGCTCGCGGGTGACTTCCTCTAGCCGGTCTTTCTTCTCGGCATAGTCAAAGATACCCCCTCAGAACGTCTGTCCGCTCGGACAGGTCCTTGATGAGGTTATTGATCGGATTGATCTCTTGCATGGTCGTCCTGTTTGGATCGGCATCAATCGTTGAGACGTCGCCGCCATTTCGCCAGCGAGTCAAAGGCCGACCATTGTAGCCAAACGCCGGGGTAGCGTCATCCGGTGCCGTTTCCGAAGCAGAGGCTATGCATTATCCGAAATCGGGTATACGAAATTCAAAATAGACATCGTTGCGAGGGAGAGAGAAGGTCGAGCAGTTCTAACGTTAGCCGGCTCATTGACGAGCCTGAGCGCAGCCGTGACAACAACAAACAAGGAGGCAATTCATGTTGACGTCATCCCGTTCGTTTTTTGGCGCACTCGCGCTATCCACCGCCCTGTTCGCCACACCGCTTTATGCGCAAACGCTGAATATGGGCGTCGCCGGCGAGCTCGCCTCGTTCGATACGTCGCAGGTTTCCGGCGGCGTCTGGGAGTCCCAGGTACTGATGGATGTCTACGAGGGGCTGGTCAAGAAGGCGCCGGATGGCGAGATCCTGCCCGGCATGGCGAGCTCCTGGGAGGTCTCGGACGATGGCAAGACCTATACCTTCCATATACGCGAAGACGCAAAATGGTCGGATGGCCACCCGGTCACCGCCGAGGATTTCGTGTTCGGCTGGCAGCACCTGCTGGATCCCCAGAATGCCTCGAAGTATGCCTACATGCTCTATCCGGTGGTGGGCGCCGAAGCCGTCAACACCGGCAAGAAACCCCTCGATGCGCTCGGCGTCGAATCGCTCGACGGCGGCAAGACGTTCCAGGTCACGCTCAATTCGCCGACACCCTATTTCATCCAGTTGCTCACCCACTACACCGCGTATCCCGCGCCCAAGCATGTGATAGAGGAGTACGGCGACGCCTGGGTGAACATGAACCATATCGTCACCAATGGCGCCTTCACGCCGGTCGAGTGGGTTTCCCAGTCGCGCATCACAGTGACGCCGAATCCCGAGTACTACGATGCCGACGAGGTCGCCCTCGACAAGATCAATTACTTCACCATCGAGGACCGCAACGCCGGCGTTTCACGCTTCCGCGCCGGCGAGATCGACATCATGCGTGAATACTCCTCGAGCATGTACGGCTGGCTGAAGGAGAACCTGCCCGACGCCACCCACATGAGCCCGTATCTGGGTTCCTACTACTACGTGCTGAACAGCCGCGAAGGGCGCCCCACCGCCGACAAGCGCGTGCGCAAGGCACTCAACCTGGCCGTGCGCCGCAAGGTGATCTCCGAGCAGATCATGGCCGGCACCTTCCTGCCGGCGCTGTCTTTCGTGCCCAAGGGCATCGCCAACTACGACGTGCAGACGATGGAACTGAGCGACGACATGGACGCGCGCATGGTCAAGGCCAAGAAGCTGCTCGCCGCAGCCGGTTACGGTCCCGATAACCCGCTGGAACTCACCCTGCGCTACAACACCACCGACGAGCACAAGAAGATCGCGATTGCCATCGCCGCCATGTGGCGCCCGCTCGGCGTGAAGGTCAACATGTTCAATTCGGAAGCCACGGTGCACTACCAGACCCTTCAGCAGGGCAAGTTCGACGTCGCCCGCGCCGGCTGGATCGCCGACTACAACGACGCCGAGAACTTCCTGACGTTGCTGCACACCGGCGTCGGCAACAACTACGGCGGCTACTCCAACCCCGAGTACGACAAGCTGCTCGACAAGGCCGCCGTGACCCAGGATGCCGAGAAGCGCAAGGCCCTGCTCGAGCAGGCCGAGCAGCTCGCCATGGACGACTACGCGCTGATTCCGCTGCTGTATTATGTATCGCGCAATCTGGTGAATCCGAGTATCGAGGGCTGGGAGGACAACGTCGCCGACGATCATCCCTCGCGCTGGATCAGCTTCACCGACTGAGGCCGCCAGGCATGCTGAATTATACGCTCAAGCGCCTGGCGATGGCCGTACCGACGCTGCTGGTCATCATCACCCTGTCGTTCTTCCTGATGCGCATCGCGCCGGGCGGCCCCTTCGATGGTGAGCGAGCGCTGCCGCCCGCCATCGAGGCCAACCTGAAGGCCGCCTATCATCTCGACGAACCGCTGGTGATGCAGTACCTGCGTTACGTCGGCAATCTCCTTCAGGGCGATTTCGGGCCATCGTTCAAGTACAAGGACTTCTCGGTCACCGAGCTGATCGCCCAGGGCTTTCCGGTCAGCCTCGAACTGGGTTTCTGGGCGATTCTGCTGGCCTTGGCGATCGGTCTGCCACTCGGCGTGATCGCCGCGCTCAAGCGCAACTCCGCCGTCGATTATGCGGTGATGGGCACGGCGCTCGCCGGTATCGCGGTACCCAACTTCGTCATCGCGCCGCTATTGGCGCTGGTCTTCGGCGTGCTGCTCGCCTGGCTACCGGCGGGCGGCTGGAACGGCGGCGCCTGGCAGAACATGGTGTTGCCGGTGATCGCCCTGGCGATTCAGCAGATCGCCTATCTCGCGCGCATGATGCGCGCCTCGATGATCGAGGTGCTGGGCAGCCATTTCATTCGTACCGCGCGGGCCAAGGGGCTCTCGGAGGGCAAGGTCATCCTGCGCCATGCGCTGCGCCCGGCACTGCTGCCGGTGGTCTCCTATCTGGGCCCGGCGATCGCCGGGATCGTCACCGGCTCGGTGGTGATCGAGCAGATTTTCGGCCTGCCCGGCATCGGTCGCTACTTCGTGCAGGCCGCGCTCAATCGCGATTACACCCTGGTGATGGGCACGGTGGTGTTCTACGGCGCGTTGATCGTGCTGCTCAATCTGGTGGTCGATCTCGTCTACTCCGCGCTCGACCCGCAAATACGCTATGACGACTGACGGCCATGACCACTGACACTTCTCCCTATAGCGGTGCCGACCGCTCGCCGGGCCTTCCCGCTGGCGGCCCCAATCCGCCCGCCGGGCCAGACCCGGCGGCCGGCCAAAGCCTGGGGCGCGAGGCCTGGCGCCGGCTCAAGCAGAACAAGGCGGCCATGGTCAGCCTATGGCTACTCGGCGCGATTACGCTGGCCTGTCTCCTTGGCCCCTATCTATTGCCCTGGGGGCTGGCCGAAGTCGACTGGAACGCCTTCAACAGCCCGCCGTCGCTGGCCGATGGCCACTACCTGGGCACCGACGCCAATGGCCGCGACCTGCTCGTGCGTACGCTCTACGGCGGGCGTATCTCGCTGTCGGTGGCGTTGATCGCGACCCTGGTCAGCCTGGTGATCGGCGTGCTGTATGGCGCTATCTCAGGCTATATGGGCGGGCGCACCGACAACCTGATGATGCGCTTCGTCGACATCATGTACTCGCTGCCGTTCATGTTCCTGGTGATTCTGATGATGGTGGTGTTCGGGCGCAGCATCCTGCTGATCTACGCCGCCATCGGCGCGGTGGAATGGCTCGACATGGCGCGCATCGTGCGCGGCCAGACCCTGGCGCTGAAGCGTCGCGAGTTCGTCGAAGCCGCCCATGCACTCGGCGTCAGCGACCGCAAGATCATCACCCGGCACATGATTCCCAATGCCATCGGCCCGGTGATCGTCTACGTCACCCTCACCGTACCCAAGGTGATTCTGCTCGAGAGCTTCCTGTCGTTTCTCGGCCTCGGCGTACAGGAGCCGCTGACCAGTTGGGGCGTGCTGATCAACGCCGGCACCAACATGATGCAATCCGCCCCCTGGATGCTGTTGGTGCCCTCGGTGTTTCTCGCACTGACGCTGTTCTGTCTCAACTTCCTGGGCGATGGGCTGCGTGATGCCCTCGACCCCAAGACCCGCTGATGAAACGCCGCTTTATGACTGAGCTCGTTGCGATCATGAACAGGCTCTGAGGAGCTCGACTATGCCCAACCCACTACTCGAGATCGACGATCTGTGCGTCGACTTCCAACTGCCGGATGGCGATGTCGCCGCGGTCAGCAACGTCAGCCTGACGCTGGCGGAAGGTGAAACGCTGGCGCTGGTCGGCGAGTCCGGCTCCGGCAAGTCGGTGACCAGTACCGCTATCCTGCGCTTATTGCCGGAACTGGCCCGCACCCGTGGAGCGATTCGCTTCAATGGCGAGGATCTGCTCGGCGTGCCCAACCGGCGCATGCGCGAATTGCGCGGCAATCGCATCGCCACGGTCTTCCAGGAACCGATGACCTCGCTCAACCCGCTGCACCGCGTCGGTGATCAGGTCAAGGAAGTGCTGCGCCTGCATCGCGGCCTGCGCGGGCGGGATGCCAGAGCAAAGGTCATCGATCTGTTCGATCAGGTCGGCATCCCCGATCCGGAGCGCCGCGTGGCGAGCTACCCGCACGAGCTCTCCGGCGGCCAGCGCCAGCGGGTGATGATCGCCATGGCGCTGGCCTGCGAGCCGGATCTGCTGATTGCCGACGAGCCCACCACCGCGCTCGATGTCACCGTGCAGGCGCAAATTCTCGGCCTGCTCAGGGAGCTGCAACAGCGCTATGGCATGTCGATTCTGTTCATCACCCATGACCTGGGCATCGTGCGCCACTTCGCCGACCGGGTGTGCGTGATGCGCCAGGGCAAGTTGCTCGAACAGGGCCCGACCGCCGAGGTTTTCGCCAATCCACGCCACGACTACACGCGCATGTTGATCGATGCCGAACCCAGCGGCAGCAAAGCGCCGGTGCCTGAGGACAGTCCCGTGCTGCTCGAGGCCAACGATGTGCGCGTGCGCTTCGCCATCAAGCGGCGCTGGTTCGGCCAGAACGATTATTTCGAGGCGGTGCGCGGTATCGGTATCACGCTCAAGCGCGGCCAGACGCTGGGTATCGTCGGCGAATCCGGTTCCGGCAAGTCGACGCTGGGTCGCGCGCTGCTGCGCCTGCTCGAGAGTCGCGGCGAGATCCGCTTCGACGACACCGATATCGCGCAGTTGGAAGGCCCGGCGATGCGTCCGATACGCAAGCGCATGCAGGTGGTCTTCCAGGATCCGTTCGGCTCGCTGTCGCCGCGCCTGACCGTCGGCGAGATCATTGGCGAAGGGCTGCGCGTGCACCATCCGGAATATAGTCGTATCGAGCGCGACCGGCATGTGCAGCAGGCGCTTGACGAGGTATCCCTCGACCCAAGCATGCGCAATCGTTACCCGCATGAGTTCTCGGGTGGCCAGCGCCAGCGCATCGCCATCGCCCGTGCGCTGGTACTGCAACCGGAGTTCCTGCTGCTCGACGAACCCACCTCGGCGCTGGACCGCTCGGTTCAGGCCACGGTGATCGAGCTGTTGCGCGAACTGCAGCGCAAATACGAGCTGACCTATCTGTTCATCAGTCACGACCTGGCCGTGGTACGCGCGCTGGCCGATAGCGTATTGGTCATGAAGGAGGGTCAGGTCATCGAGCGGGGCGACACCCAGGCGCTGTTCGACAATCCACGCGAGACCTATACCCGCGAGTTGATGCTTGCGGCGTTCATGAGCGAGGCGGCCTGAGAGAGTGTTTACAAACTACTGCGCTAGGCCATGCCGCGTTGAAATCAGCCTCGGGCGCGAGTCCGATCAAAATGCTCATTTACAGCATGTAAACTCCGCCTTTTCGGCTGATTTCGCCTTGCCTAGCCGTCGCTCGCTACTTTTGTAAACACTCTCTGAGTGCCTCATTCGTTAAAAAACCCGGCCGGAGCCGGGTTTCGGTACTTCTGAGCGCGAGCATCAGAACCTGTAGGTTGAAAGCACTGATGTTAGAACCGGTAGGTTACCTGAGCGCCGAAGCCATGGGCAGTGTTTTCGTAGTCAGCTTCGTAACTAGTCGTGAGAGGGGTGCCAGGATAAGAGCGTGTCTGGCTGACCGGCTCGCTATCCTCGGTGAGATAGGTATAGGCAACATCGATCGTCAGATCGGGGATCGGCGTCCAGCCGGCACCCAGCGAGTAAATGGTACGATCGCCGGTAGGCACGCGCACAGTCCGGTCTTCGTCGCTGATCGGCGATTCATCGAAGGAGACTCCGGCACGTAGAACCCAGGCCGGATTAAGCTGATAGGAGGTACCCAGCGCATATTGCCAGGCATCTTCGTAGTTTTGCACCTCGGTAATTTCACGGACATCGTTCTCGATCACCAGCTTGTCGAAGCTGCTCCATTTGACCAACGCCGCCCCGGCCATTACGGTCCAACGATCGGTAAGTTCATGGGTGACTGAGAAGTCGATGGTCTCGGGTAGAGTGATATCTAGCGCCGCATCTACCGTCAGTGATGGAAAGGGAACAGTCCCCACATTGGTATATTCAATATCCCCTTCCAATTCGTAATCGACATCGGAGCGATAGGTCACACCCAAGGTGGTCGACTCGACCGGCTTGTACATCATGCCGAAGGTAAAGCCCCATGCCTCGTCATCGCCCTGAACATTAACGGTGCCATCCGGTCCCGCCGGCGGGTTCGGTGTAGCACTTTCCAACTCGCCTTCGATGCGGTTATAGGTGATACCAAAACCGGCCGAGAATTTCTCGGTGAACTGGATCGATAGCGTCGGCTGGACAGTAACTACCGCAACTTCACTGTAGTTACCAAAGTAACGGCCCTCGAAGTCATCCTCGTAATCCGTGATGACGCCGAATGGCGCATACACGCCCAAGCCAAAGGTCAGTCCCTCGTCGATGGGCTGCACATAATACATAAAGGGAATCGTCGTCCCCGGCACCATATCGCCATCATTACCACCGGCTACCGGCCCCAGAGAGACTGCACCGCCTAGAGTTGTATCTGAATCAGCATTATTAATATCAGTACTAACATCGAGATAAGTCGCGCCGGCGGTGATCTGGGCGCGGTCGAGGAATGACATGCCCGCCGGGTTGCCGAACACGATGGAAGCATCGTTGACAGTGGAGGCACGACCGGCAAAGGAGGTGCCCTGGCCGCTGACGCTTTGCTCGTTGAGTTGGAAGGCGCCAGCCATGGCCTGACCCGAGGCGGCGGTGGCAGCGGCTGCGGCGATCGCAAGAGCGAGTTTGTTGATCTTGTTTTGCATGAGTCGTTTACGTCCTGTTCCAAGGAATGATGACGGTAAGCTGATGGCTGGTTGCCTTTGCCGGGCAATCTTATTGTGCGTCTCATTGTTTTGGCTTAAGCGCTGAATCAAGTCAAGGGCAAACGTTCGTTTTAATTCTATCGACACTAATCCATTAGTCGTAAGCGATATCCCACTTTTTTTCTCGCTGCGCGAAATCACCACAACCATTTAATATTATTAGTCTTTTTTTCCAGCCATCCATCTCCGCTGAGACGCCACGAAACCGTCTTGACCTTTGGGTAACCCAAAGGTTTTAGACTGCTGACATCGATTAGGCTTCCTGGAGAGCCATGATGAAAGTCGGAGGACTGGCCAAGGCGGCGGGCGTCACGGCGGAAACCGTGCGCCACTACACCCGTGAGGGATTGCTTCACCCGCAGCGCGACCCGGAAAACGGCTACCAACTCTACGATGGGCAATCGCTCGACCGGCTGCGTTTCATTCAGCGCGCCCGTACCCTGGGCTTCAGCGTGCGAGAAATCGGCGAGATTCTCGATCATGCCGACCATGGCGATTCGCCCTGTCCGATGGTGCGCGATTTGCTGGCCAACCGGTTGCCGGAAATCCAGGCACGCATCGCCCAGCTACAGGCACTTGCCGAGCGCATGGAGAAGGCACTGAGCACTTGGCAACACATGCCCGACGGCACGCCCGATGGGCATAGCCTGTGCCGGCTGATCGAAAGTCTGCCCGCCGGCGATGGCGTCGCCGAGGCGAAAACCGAGGGGAAACTGCCATGAACGCATCGCACGGCGGTAATCAAACAGCGACCGAGCACGCCCCGGCAGGTGACACATTGCGCCTGGCGCTGTCGGGCATCAGCTGCGCCGGCTGCGTGCGTAGCGTGCAGCGGGCCCTCGATGCCACCCCCGGCGTGCAGCATGCCGAGGTCAACTTCGGCTCGCGCACCGCGCAGGTGCATGGCAACGTCAGTGCCGAGCGCCTGATCGAAGCGGTACAGGGCGCCGGCTATGGCGCCGAGGTGATCGAGGATCTTCAGCGCGCCGAAGGCACCCGCGAAGCCAACGAGGCCCGCGAGCACCGCCGCCGGCTGCGCGATACCGCGCTGGGTTTGGGCCTCGGCGTGCCGCTGATGATCAGCATGTTCTTTCACCATCCGCAGTTGTTGGGCGGTGAACGCTGGCTATGGTTGGCGGTGGGTCTGGCCACACTCGGCGTGCTGGCCAGCGCCGGGCGCGGCTTCTTCGTCAGCGCCTGGCGAGCCTTGCGCCACCATCAGGCCAACATGGATACACTGATCGCCGTGGGCACCGGCACCGCCTGGGCCTATTCGATGATCGTGGTGCTGGCTCCCGAGGCGATTCCCGCTGCCGCTCGCGGGCTCTATTTCGAGGCGGCGGCAATGATCATCGGCTTGATCAGCTTCGGCCAGGCGTTGGAGTTGAGAGCGCGGGGCCGCACCAGTCAATCGCTCAAGCGCCTGCTGGACCTGCAAACGCGCAGCGCCCGGGTGATTCGCGACAATCAGGAGTTCGAGATCGAGATCGACGCCGTGCGCGTCAGCGATCGCATCCGCGTGCGTCCCGGCGAGCGCCTGCCGGTGGATGGCACGGTCGAGGAAGGCGCGAGCTCCATCGATGAATCGATGCTCACCGGCGAGCCGCTGCCGGTGGCCAAGCGGGCCGGCGACGAGGTCAGCGCCGGCACCGTCAACGGCCGTGGTGGGCTGGTCTATCACGCGACCCGCGTGGGTGCCGAAACGCGCCTGGGGCGGATCATCGACCAGGTCGCCAAGGCGCAGAATTCGCGTCCACCGATCGGTGAGCTGGCCGACAGGGTCTCGGCGGTCTTCGTCCCCAGCGTGATGATCGTCGCCGTAATCACCGCACTCGTGTGGTTCAATCTCGGCCCCGCACCCCAGATTATCCATATGCTGGTCGCCGCGACCACGGTGCTGATCATCGCCTGCCCCTGTGCGCTGGGCCTGGCGACGCCGATCTCGACGATGATCGGCGTGGGCAAGGCCGCCGAGCATGGCATCCTGATTCGCGACGGCCGAGCCCTGCAGACCGCCAGCCGGCTAACCACGCTGGTCGTCGACAAGACCGGCACCTTGACCGAAGGCAAACCACGAGTAACCGAGGCGGAAATACTCGACGGCGATGAGCCGGCTATTCTGGGCATGGTCATCGCGCTGGAACGCGGCTCCGAGCATCCACTGGCCGCGGCACTGCTGGGCTATGCAGAAGAGCGTGCCGAAGAACATGCCGCGGCGAGCGGGATCGTGCCGGCCACGATCCGCGATTTCGACTCGATCACCGGACGCGGCGTGATCGCCACCGGCGAGCGCGGCGAGACGTTGCGGCTAGGCAACGCCGCGCTGCTCGAAGCGGCCGGCATATCGCTGGATAGTGCGAGCGATGTCGGCATTCGGCTCGAACGGCAGGCACGCAGCGTAGTCTACCTGGCCGTGGGCGACCGGCTCGCGGCGATTTTCGGTATCAGCGACCCGCTACGCGCCGACAGCATCGAGGCGATACACCGCCTGCGCGGCGATGGCCTCAAGGTGGTGATGCTGACCGGCGACAACGCCCATACCGCCGCCGCCGTGGCCCGCGAGGTGGGTATCGACGACTATCACGCGGGGCTGTTGCCGGAAGACAAGCACGCCGAAGTCGAGCGCCTGCAGCGTGCCGGCGAGGTGGTCGGCATGATCGGCGATGGCATCAACGACGCGCCGGCACTGGCTCAGGCGGACGTCGGCTTCGCCATAGGCCAGGGCACCGATGTCGCCATCGAGAGCGCCGGCATCACGCTGATGCGTGGTTCGCTGCACGGCATCGCCGATGCCATCGAGATCAGCCGCGCCACGCTTGCCAACATCAAGCAGAACCTGTGGGGCGCCTTCGGCTACAACAGCCTGGGGATTCCCATTGCCGCCGGTGTGCTCTACCCGTTCACCGGATTGCTGCTATCGCCGGTAATCGCGGGGCTGGCCATGTCGGCGTCGTCGGTCACGGTGGTCAGCAACGCCAACCGGCTGCGGCTGTTTCGCCCCAGCGAATCGCGGCGCGGCGCCCAAACTTCGCAGAACACTAACCCGATCCAGGAGACGAACCCATGAGTTGGCTGATCAACCTGGCGGGTGTCGCTCTGATCCTGCTCATCGTCTGGTGGTTCTGGGGGGCCAGACGCTAGGCTATAGGAAATCCCTTGGCAGGAGACGCATCATGCCGACGCTCGATGGCGTTCTGGAAACGGCACTCTATGTGGAGGACATGGCCCGCGCGCGGGCCTTCTTCGAAGACGTGATGGGGCTCAGCGCCTTTACCGCCGATCATCGCTTCACCGCCTATGACGCCGGGCGCAACACGGTACTGTTGCTGTTTTTGCGCGGCGAGACGCTGGAAACGGTCACCCTGCCGCGCGACATGGGCACCATTCCACCGCACGACGGTCACGGCCCGGTGCACATGGCGCTGGCCATCGCCGCCGATCAGCTCGATGCCTGGGAAGCGCAACTGACCGAGCAAGATATCGAAATCGAGGGCCGCACCCACTGGCCCAAGGGCGGCGAGAGCCTGTACTTCCGCGACCCAGACGGGCATCTGCTGGAACTGGCCACGCCCGGCGTATGGCCGAATTATTAGGAAACGTCGATTTATGCCTGCGCTCGATATCCTGGTCGCTGGCGGTGCTCGCTATCCTCATTTACCTGCAAGTAAACTCCGGTAGCTGCGCTCCGGCATCGACCAGCCTCTCTTCGCTCGCCTATAAATCGCCAGTTCCCTCATGATGGCAGAGTGATTAGCTAGGCTCGGCGTGCTCGATCATTAGTTGCAGTGACTCCCGCCCCTTCCAGCGATTGCGCGATAACTTGTAGGCGCAGCGCAGCTTCGCGCCCAAGCCGAAGGCCGGTACCTCCCCCGGCGTCAGGGCGCGGAACCAGATGCCGCGTGCGCTGACGCCGCCGCTCGATAGTTCGAGCATCAGGTGACTGCCGTCGGCGCCCACCACGCGTAGGCTCTCGACGAGAAATTCGCCATCGAACAGCGGCGCGTCGAACTCGCGCCCGTAGGGTGCCAGGCGTTCCAGTTCATCGAGCGTGGTCAGGCATAGCTGTGCCGGTGCCAGGTCGCCATCGGTGAAGACGCAGGGGTAGAGCTCGCACTCGCCGAGCTGTTCATTGACCGCCTGGCGCAGCGCGCGTCGAAACGTCTCCAACTGCTCGACCGGCAGGCCAATACCCGCCGCACCGCGATGCCCGCCGAAGCGCGGCAAGGCTTGCGGGGCGAGATCGTGGGCGCGCTGCAACGCATCGCGCAGGTGCAGGTTCTCGATGGAGCGCCCCGAGCCGGTGAGCATGCCGGGTACCGCCGCCGGGGTGAGCACCAGCGCCGGGCGACCGAACGCCTGCACCAGCCGTGAGGCGACGATGCCCTGCACACCGGCGTGGCCGTCCGCGAGATAGACCACGATGACCTGCTCGCCATCGGCCAGATCGCGCATCGCCAGCACCCGTGCGCTTTCGGTCATATCGGCTTCGATGGCCTTGCGTGATTGATTGTCCTGATCGAGCACATCGAGATGCTGACGAGCCGAGCCCTCATCGATCGAAAGCATGAAATGCAATGCGGCGTAGGGGTCGTCGAGCCGCGAGCGCGCGTTGATGCGTGGGCCCATCTGGAAGGCCAGCGTTTCGGCGTCGAACGGCACGCTGTCGGCACCCAGGCGCTCGGCCATCGCCCGCCAACAGGCGGCCTCCATGCGGTTGATCAGCGTCAAGCCCTGGGTGACCACGGCGCGGTTGATCGCACTGCCGCCCAGCGACACGCAGTCGGCCACGGTGCCCAGCGCCACATAGGAGAGCCAGGGCGACAGTTTGGGCGACGAGGCCGGCAATACGCCGAGTTCGATCAATACACTGCGTGTCAGCGACATGGTAAGCCAGGCGACCATGCAACCGGCAATGGTGCGATCGGGGAATTCGCAGTCGGCGCGGGTCGGATTCACCGTGGCGTAGGCCGAGGCCGGCGGGCCATCCAGCGGCAGCGCATGATGGTCTGTGACGATCACCTCGATGCCGGCATCATGCAGCCGTGCGATGCGTGGCTCATCCGATGAACCGCAGTCGGCGGTGATCACCAGGCTGGGGCGCGGCGCGAGCGCCAGCGTGCGCTCGACCAGCGGCAGGCTGATGCCGTAGCCATCGTTGATGCGATGGCCAATCAGACTGTGCAGCCGGTGCGCCGGCACGCCGAACAACTCGTTGAGGGTGCGCAGGATCACCACGTGCGAGGTGATGCCGTCGACGTCGTAGTCGGTGAGAATGCCGATGTGCTCGCCCTCGGTCACCGCGCGGGCGATGCGCTCGGCGGCGCGGCGGGCGTCCGCCAGCTTCTCGGGATGCGCGAGATGACGCAGGCTGGGCGCGATGAGCGGCTCCAACTCGCCGGCATAGCCGGATAGCCGCCCCGCCAGAATACGCGCCTGCAACTCGGAGAGCCCACTCGTCAGGCAGCGCTGATAGAGCGCTTCGTCGCGGTTTCGCGGCTGGATACGGCGGCGCATGCGTTCGCTCAGCGGGTGTGGGGCGACAGCGTTATCCAAGAGCTACTCCTGATGGGTAATGCCCAAGCGAGGCGCCGAGATTCTAAAAATTGGATTAATCACACTCAGGAATGGCTGGATAAATAGCCGAACGAAATGAAGTGCGAGACGCACGGAGCGCAGAAGACGAGACATAACTAGGGTTAGGCGAGTCTTCGAGCACCGCGCAACGAAGCAATTCGTTCGTGCAGGCATTTATATAGCCGTTCCTCAAGTGAGCGGAATCATCACGTGCTTACGATAGGCGGGCCGCTCCGCCAAGCGACGATACCAGGCTTCGAGGTTCGGCAGCGCCGGGCGCTCGATAGGCATCTCGAACCAGCCGTAGGCGAAACAACCCAGCGGGATATCGCCCATGCCGAACCGATCGCCGGAGAGAAAAGGCCGTTCGGCCAATGCCCGGTCCACTCGGGGAAGCAGTTCGCTGCAGGTTTTCAGCCCCTGCTCGACGGCGGCGTCATCGCGCTGCCCGGCGGGCGTGCGCACCAGATTCCAGAACACTGCGCGAAAGGGAACCACAAACGTCGAAGTCGTCCAGTCCATCCACTTGTCCGCCGCCGCGCGCTGCGCGGGATCCCCGGCATACAGCGTTCCCTGACCATGCTTGGCGCACAGGTAACGCACGATGGTGTTGGACTCCCATAGAATCAGGCCATCGTCCTCGATGCACGGCACCAGGCCGTTGGGATTCATACGCCGGAAGTCTGCATCGTCGACCAGGCCGAACTTGCCACCGGCATCGATTCGTTCGTAGTCGACGCCTAACTCCTCGGCGCACCAGAGCGCTTTCTTGACGTTGACCGAGTTGGTACGTCCCCAGATCTTCATTCGCTACCCTCCGCGTCCCTGTCGTCGGATGACGACCCGTTCGTCCTACAGTCTAGCGGCGATGCTCGGCGACGAATGCCTGTACCGCCGCGAGATCCGCCGCTAACACGGTATAACGCTCCTCGCGCTCGAGCAGATCGTCCATGTGCACCGGCAACGGCACGCCGGGGAAGCCGGCCTTGACCACGGCCTCGGCGAACTTGGCCGGGTGCGCGGTGGCCAGCGTCACCATCGGCGTCGCCGTGTCGTCGCGGCACACCTCGGCGGCGCGGTAACCGGTAGCGGTATGCGGATCGAGCAGTTCCTTGGTGCGATGATGCGCCTCGCGAATCACCTCGAGAATCGTCGCATCGTCGACGCTGTGGCTGGCGAAACGCTCGCGCAGCTTGGCCAATGGTGCATCGGCGAGTGCCGTCGGCTCATGCTGGAAGCGCTCCAATAGCGCGCGTACCGCATCGCCGTCCTGATCGTAGGCATCGAACAGCAAACGCTCGAAGTTCGACGACACCACGATATCCATCGACGGTGCCAGGGTCGCCTCGAGATCGCGCTTGGAGAAGTCGTTATCGGCCAGGGTGCGATGCAAAATGTCGTTGGCGTTGGTGGCAATCACAAACTGCTTGACCGGCAGGCCCATCTTGTAGGCCATGTAGCCGGCGAAGACATTGCCGAAGTTGGCCGACGGTACGCAGAAGCTGATCTGGCGATGCGGCGCCCCGAGCGCCACGCCGGCAGCCACGTAGTAGACGATCTGCGCCATGATGCGCGCCCAGTTGATCGAATTGACCGCCACCAGCCGGGTGCCGTTCAGGAACGTCTGATCGGCGAAGCTGGCCTTGACCATCGCCTGGGCGTCGTCGAAGTTGCCTTCGATGGCGATGTTGAAGACGTTGTCGGCGAGGACCGAGGTCATCTGCCGACGCTGCACCTCGGAGACGCGGTTATGCGGGTGCAGGATGAAGATGTCGAGGTTGTCGCAGTGGCGACAGCCCTCGATCGCCGCCGAGCCGGTATCGCCGGAGGTCGCGCCCATGATCACCGCCCGCTCGTCGCGCTTTTTCAGGAAGTGATCGAGTAGCCGGCCGAGCAATTGCAGGGCGATGTCCTTGAAGGCCAGGGTCGGGCCGTGGAACAGTTCGAGCAGGTAGTGATTGGCGTCGAGCTGATTGAGCGGTACCACGGCATCGTGGCTGAACGTGGCGTAGGCATCGCGGACGATCTCGCGGAAGGTGTCGTCGTCGATCTCGCCGTTCACGAAGGGCTTCATCACGCGAAAGGCGATCTCGGCATAGGAGAGCCCGGCCATCGCGGCGAGATCGTCATGCGATAACTGCGGCACGCTCTCGGGCACGTAAAGACCGCCGTCGCTGGCCATACCGGTCAATACCACGTCTTCGAAGTTCAGCGCGGGCGCCTGCCCGCGCGTACTGATATAGCGCATTTTTCTATTCCCACTCGTCGGGCGTACCGCGCCCATTCAGGGTAAAAAATCCTGGACCAAAATCGTCATGAGGACGCTCAGCGACAAGGCGCGCGGCGCACAGCGACGAAGACATACCATGCGGGTAGGCGACGGAGCGAGCACCGCGCAACGCCGTCGATGAGTGCCGCAATAGATTTTCTATTCGTTCTCGTCGAGTGACTCGACACGAATACGTGTCACCGGGCCGGCAATGTCGGCCAGCGATTCGAGCTGACGGATCACCTCGTTCATGTTCTTCTCGCGGGTACGATGGGTCATCAGGATGATCGGCACCAACTCGCCCTCGGTGGCCTCCTTCTGCATGATCGCTTCGATCGAGATGCCCTGCTCGGAAAGAATCGTCGCCACGCGCGCCAGCACGCCGGGGCGATCCACCGCCAGCAGACGCAGATAATAGGCGGTGACGATATCCTCCATGGGCAGCATCGGCAGGCTCTCGTCGCCCTCGATGATGCCGCTGAACGCCAGATAAGGCACACGGTAGTGATGATCGGTGCTGATGTCGCGAGCCACGTCGAGCAGGTCGGCGACGACCGCCGAGGCGGTCGGCTCGGCACCCGCGCCGGCGCCGTAGTAAAGCGTGGGCCCGACGGCATCGCCCATGACCGCGATGGCGTTCTTGACGCCATGCACGCTGGCCAGCAGGCGCTCCTTGGGAATCAGCGTGGGGTGCACGCGCAGCTCCAGCCCGGCCTCGGTGCGTTTGGAAATCCCCAGGTGCTTGATGATGTAGCCCAGGTTGTCGGCATGCTCGACGTCTTCGGCGGTGATTCGCGAAATGCCCTCGGTGTAGGCCTTCTCGAATTGCAGCGGCACGCCATAGGCGATGGAGGCGAGAATCGTCAGCTTGTGCGCAGCGTCGATGCCCTCGACATCGAAGGTCGGATCGGCCTCGGCGTAGCCCAGTGCCTGGGCCTCGGCCAGCACGTCTTCGAAGGCGCGGCCCTCGTCGCGCATGTGAGTCAGGATGTAGTTGCCGGTGCCGTTGATGATCCCGGCCAGCCATTGAATCCGGTTGGCGCCGAGGCCCTCGCGCAGCGACTTGATCACCGGGATGCCGCCGGCCACGGCGCCTTCGAAGGCGACGATCACGCCCTTGCGATGAGCGGCCTGGAATATCTCGTTGCCGTGCACGGCGATCAGCGCCTTGTTGGCGGTGACCACATGCTTGCCATGCTCGATGGCGGTCAGCACCAATTCGCGCGCCACATCGTAGCCACCGATCAGCTCGACCAACACATCGATATCGGGGTTCCTGGCGACCTCGAGAATATCCTCGGTGACATTGAAGCCGGTGATATCGCAATCGGGATGCTCGCGACGCGCGCCGATCTGCTCAATGACGATCGGCCGCCCCGCCCGCCGGGCGATTTCATCGGCATTGCGCGTCAACACATTGAAGGTTCCGCTGCCGACGGTTCCCAGACCACAGATCCCCACTCTCACCGGTTTCAACGTCATGTTCTCCCTGCTGTTGTTCGTTCTCGGCGCTGGTCGAAAGACGACCAGCGCCCAAGGTAGAAACCCCCATGCGGGGTGTCAACTCGCGCTCAATCGCTCAACCCTCGATACCCAGCATGGCGGCCAGCCGCTCGGCCGGCACGTAGCCGGGCGCCAGTCGCCCATCGGGCAGAATGATCGCCGGGGTGCCGCGCACGCCCAGTTCCTGCCCCAGATGATACTGCGCGGCGACCGGATTGTCGCAGTCGGTCGGCGCATCGAGCGATTCGCCGCGCTTGGCCTTGGTCATCGCCTCGCTGGGGTTGTCGGCACACCATACCTGCTCGAGCAGGCGCGCACCCTGCGAATGCAATCCGCTACGCGGGAAAGCCAGGTACTGCACTTCGATGCCCATCGCGTTGAGGCGCGGAACTTCCTCATGCAACTTGCGGCAATACGGGCAGGTCGCGTCGGTGAATACATGGATCACCGCCTTGGGCTCCTCGGCGCCGCGGAAGACCACGAAGCGCTCCTCGGGAATCTCGGCCAGGCGTTTGGCGCGCTCGGCGTTTCGCGACTGCTGGGTAAGATTGATCAGCCCGTTTTCGCGATTGGCGAATAGATCGCCGACGATGAAATGTTCGCCCTTGGCATCGCTGTAGAAGGTCTCGCCGCTATCGAGACGCACCTCGAAGATTCCGTCGAGCGGTGTCTCGCTGACCGATTCCACTGGCATCGGTTCGCCATTGACCGCCAAACGTTCGGCCAGCTCCTCGGGTGCCGGAGCCGCAAAGGCGTGGGTGGCATTCAGCGTGGCGATGGCCAGCAACATAGAAAACAGCGATTTGGCGATTCGACTCATGATTCAGCCTCGGGGGTGGTGTTCGGCATGCAGCGCTTCCAGACGCGCCTGGGCCACATGGGTGTATATCTGCGTGGTCGATAGATCGCTATGACCCAGCAACAGCTGTACGACACGCAAATTGGCGCCATGATTCAACAGGTGCGTGGCGAACGCGTGGCGCAACGTGTGCGGCGACAACGGCTTATCGATACCGGCGAGCCGCGCATAGTGTTTGATACGGTGCCAGAAGGTCTGGCGCGTCATGAAGGCGTCGCTACGCCCCGGAAACAGCGGCGGGCGACGAATATCGCTCATCATCGCGCCTCGCCCGGCGCGCAGATAGCGCTCCACCCAGGCCTGGGCCTCCTCACCCATCGGCACCAGGCGCTCCTTGTCGCCCTTGCCCACGACCCTCACCACACCCTGGCGCAGATTGACGGTATCCAGCCGCAGCCCGATCAACTCGGAAACGCGTAGCCCGCAGCCGTAAAGCACTTCGAGCATTGCGCGGTCGCGCAGCCCCAGTGGCGTTTCAGGATCGGGCGCATCGAGCAAGCGCTCCACCTCGTCTTCATCGAGGGTATCGGGCAAATTGGCGCGAACCTTGGGCAGACGCACCTCGCTCAATGGGTCGCTGTCGGTCAATGCCTGCTCCAGCGCCCAGCGATAGAAGCGACGCAGGCTCGACAGCAGCCGGGCATTGCTGCGCAGGCGGTGCGTTTCACGCCGCGCATCGAGCCATTCCGGCAGTGTATCGCTACCCGGCATCAACAAGGTGCGGCGCTCGAGGCGCAGATACCGCTGCCAGGCGTCCAGGTCGTGACGATAGGCCGTTAAGGTGTTTTCGCTGGCGCCCTGCTCCAGCCACAGGGCATCGAGGAAGGCTTCGATCAGGCGGCTATCGTCATGCGATTCGCTCATACACGCTGCTCACGCTGCGAAAACGACGAAACCCCGTACCGCATGACGCGGCGACGGGGTTTCGCACAGACGGCGGAGCACGGCCCGCCGAATCATCAGGGCAAGGCTGTTCTTAACCCAGCTTTTCCTTGATGCGCGCCGACTTGCCGCTACGCTCGCGGAGATAGTACAGCTTGGCCTGACGCACGTCACCGCGACGCTTGACGTCGATGGCCGCAACCAGCGGGCTGTAGGTCTGGAAGGTACGCTCGACGCCGACACCGTGAGAAATCTTGCGCACGGTGAAGGCGGAGTTCAGGCCGCGATTGCGCTTGCCGATCACCACGCCTTCGAAAGCCTGCAGACGCTCGCGGTTGCCTTCGACGACCTTGACCTGAACGACCACGGTGTCGCCCGGTGCGAATGCCGGCACGGCCTTTTCCATCTGCTCGGATTCGAGCGCCTGGATCACCTTGTTCTTGCTACTCATGATGCAACTCCTTGACTGATATAGGCCACGCGGGCTCGCTGTCTGCTTTGTGATCGTCCGGGACGATCCCCTCGAGCGCCCGCCTGGCGTGTGATCCCGACGCTTGACGACGCGGGAACGACAGGGTGGGTGACGCGCATGACGGCTATTCGTTACCGCCGCCGGGTCGACGATCCTTCTCGTAGACCCGATCGACCGATTCCTGGCCGCTGCGCTCCTCCGCCGGGTTGGCGTATTCCTCGATGAACTCGTCGAGCAGCGTGCGCTGCTGCGGGTCCAGCGTTCGGCTCTCCAACAACTCGGGGCGTCTGAGCCAGGTCCGCCCCAATGACTGCTTCAATCGCCAGCGCTTGATGGCGGCATGGTTGCCGCTCAGCAGGATCTCCGGCACTTGGCGCCCATCGATCGTCTCGGGGCGCGTATAGTGCGGGCAATCCAGCAATCCTTCGCTGAAGGAGTCCTCCTCGGCCGAGCCTTGATGCCCAAGCACGCCGGGTACCAGCCTCGCCGCGGCATCGATCAGCACCATGGCCGGCAACTCACCGCCACTCAGTACGTAATCGCCGATCGACCACTCTTCGTCGATGTCGCTCTCCACGATGCGCTCGTCGATGCCCTCGTAGCGCCCCGCAACCACCACCAGCGGACCGCTGGCGGCCAGCTCACGCACGCCATGCTGATCCAGCGTTCGCCCCTGGGGCGACAGGTAGATCACCTTCGGTGCGGCGCCAAAGCGCTGCCGACCCTGCTCACGCGCGGCATGGATCGCCTGGCGCAGGGTCTCGACCTTCATCAGCATCCCCGGGCCGCCGCCGTAAGGGCGATCGTCCACCGTGCGGTGTCGATCCGTGGCGTAATCCCGCGGGTTCCAGAAAGCGAGCTCCAGCAACCCCTGCTTGACCGCCCGACCAGTCACGCCGTGACCGGTCAATGCCTCGAACATCTCCGGAAACAGGGAGACAACACCAATCCACACGGCAGATCCCATGGAGCCGGGACTATCGTCCGGCCCGTCGAGTGGAGCTCGTTCGAGACTCCGATGCATGATCTCCGGCCTGGCGCCGACTAAAACTGCGGATCCCAGTCCACCGTCAGCGTACCGGCGGCCAGATCCGTATCGCGAATCACCTCATCGGGCAGGAAAGGCAGAAGCCGCTCCCGATCATCGATGCTGCGCTCGTCGGCCCGCACGACCAGAACGTCGTTGGCACCGGTCTCAAACAGGTAATTTACATGCCCCAGATCGATACCTTCGAGTGTCAGCACCCTGAGGCCTTCCAACTGATACCAGTAATATTCGCCCGTTCCGAGCGCCGGCAACGCCTGCTTGGGCAGCAGTATCTCCGCCCCGGCGAGTTGCTCGGCCTGCTCGCGGGAGTCCACTCCCTGAAGGCTGGCCACCAGGCCCTTGCCCTGTCGACGCCCCTGGATCAAACGATGAGCGGTGCTTTCACCGCGCTGTCGCACGACCCATTCGGCGTAGTCGAGAATGCCCTCCATCGGGCTGGTGTACGAATACACCTTGAACCAGCCTTTCACGCCATGCGGGCTGGTCAGTTTACCCAGCACCACGTAGTCGTCCCGATCGCTGCCTTGCGGCGCGGTCAGCGCGTCATTCGGCATGAACGGTCTTCTTACGCCTGCTGCTTGCGAGCTTCTTTGACCAGCTCGGCGACACGATCGGAAACTTGCGCGCCCTGGCCCTGCCAGTGGCTGACACGATCCAGATCGATGCGCAGACGCTCTTCCTGGCCGCGAGCGATCGGGTTGAAGAAGCCGATACGCTCGATGAAGCGGCCATCGCGAGACTTGCGCGAGTCGCTGACGGTCAGATGGTAGAAGGGACGCTTCTTGGCGCCACCACGTGCCAGACGAATGGTAACCATTGCGTTAACAGTCCTTCGGTTGAGTTCAGTAATTACGCCACAGATCGATGATTGCGGTCGCAGTCGGATGCCACGCACACACGCAGCTTGCCACGAAGACGCGACATTCTACGGAAAACGCCTTGCATTGGAAACCTTTTCCTTGGCAGCCCAGAGCAATCGCAGATGGCTTCTGGCAACCTTGCCCAGCGGCAGGTCTTCGCGAGGGCGCTGTAAACCCGTCCTTGGGCGCTACATTCGTCATCCATGACGAATGACCCTCGCTTCGTCCTGCCCCTGGCCCCTGCATACACCATTGCGATAATCCTGTTTGAAACACCGGCCCCGCCAGGGTCTTCAGCGGCGCGGGAAGCCTCCGCCGCCCATCCCGCCGGGGCCACCCATACCGCCTGGCCCGCCCATGCCACCCATGCCGGGCATTCCCGACATGCCGCGCATCATTTTCTGCATGCCGCCCTTTTTGCCGACCTTCTTCATCATCTTCTGCATCTGTTTGTGTTGCTTGAGCAGACGGTTGAGATCGGGCACCTGCAGGCCGGCACCGGCGGCGATACGGCGCTTGCGCGAGCCGTTGATGATATCGGGCTTGCGGCGCTCCTTGGGGGTCATCGAATTGATCAGCGACTCGAGCTTGCCGAACTCCTTCTCGGCACCGGCGCCCTGAGCGGCCTCGGCCATTTGCCCCATGCCGGGCAGCTTGGCCATCAATCCACCCATGCCGCCCATTTTCTTGAGCTGCTGTAGCTGGTCGCGAAAATCCTCGAGATCGAACCCCTCGCCCTTCTTGACCTTCTTGGCCAGCTTATCGGCCTTGGCCTTGTCGACATTGCGCTCGGCTTCCTCGATCAGCGACAGCACATCGCCCATGCCGAGGATGCGTGAGGCGACGCGGTCCGGGTGAAAGGGCTCCAGGGCATCGACCTTCTCTCCGACGCCCATGAATTTGATCGGCTTGCCGGTGATTTGGCGCACCGAGAGAGCCGCGCCGCCGCGCGCATCGCCGTCGGTCTTGGTCAGGATCACCCCGCTCAGCGGCAGGGCATCGTGAAACGCCTTGGCGGTATTGGCGGCATCCTGGCCGGTCATCGCATCGACGACGAACAGCGTCTCCTGCGGAGCGAGCGCCTTATGCAGCACCTGGATCTCGTTCATCATGTCGCTGTCGACATGCAGGCGACCGGCGGTATCGACGATCACCACATCATGGAACTGGATCTTGGCGTGTCTGAGCGCCGCTTCGGCGATGTCCACCGGGCGCTGATCGGCTTGCGAGGCGAAGAAGTCGACTTCGACCTCCTTGGCGAGCACCTCGAGTTGATCGATGGCCGCCGGGCGATAGACGTCGACGGAGACCACCAGCACTTTCTTTTTCTCGCGCTCACGCAGAAAGCGCGCCAGCTTGGCGACCGAAGTGGTCTTGCCCGCGCCTTGCAGACCCGCCATCAGGATGACCGCTGGCGCGCCCTTGAGTGCCAGTCCCTCGTTGGCCTCGCCCATGATCGCTTCCAGTTCCTGCTGGACGATCTTGACGAACTGCTGGCCCGGCGAAAGACTTCTGGAGACTTCCTGACCCACCGCACGCTCGCGAACGCGCTCGATGAAGGCCTTGACCACCGGCAGGGCGACATCGGCCTCGAGCAGCGCGCGACGCACCTCGCGCAGGGTCTCCTGGATATTGTCTTCAGTCAGCTTGGCCTGACCGGTGATCGACTTGAGCGTGCGCGACAGACGCTCCGATAGGCTTTCGAACATGGGCTCTCCGGCAAAAATGGTGCCTTGGCTATGGCCGACGATTATACGCTCTCACGCCAGCAGTCTCCATGCATCGCAGGGCTATCGTAGTTGGAGTATGCGGTAGGCTAGGGGCAGGTCGAAGCGAGGGTCTTTTGCCATGGCCGGAAAAAGCTCCATGCAATTCCGGCATTTCCGCCATCCATGGCGGTCAGATAGCAAAAGTAGCGCCCAGGGCTGGGTTTACAGCGCCCTCGCGAAGACCTGCCGCTAGACAAGCCCGGTAATCAGCTAGAGGTCATCTGCGATTGCCCTGCCATGCACCGCATGCCGGCTGGGCGGCATGCCCGCGATTCGGTATAGTGACGCGGTGATCGATTCTCTTTTACCACATCATGATCTCGTCGAGGTCGGCAGAGCCTAACGATGCAGGCGCTTCCTTTCGCTTTTCTCGCTATCGTCTTCTATCTCGGCGCCGGTTCCTGGCAGGGGCTTGCGTTGTTGCGGCGCGTGCCGCAGCGCCCGGCGCTGGTGCGCGGCGTCGGCCTGCTGGCGGTGACCTGCCACGCCGTGGTGGTATTCGCCAGTCTCGGCGACTTCGATACGCTCAACCTGGGCATCTCGGCCAGCGCCTCGCTGATCAGTTGGCTGGTGGCCCTGCTGCTGCTCGCGGCGAGCGTCGTCAAACCCGTGCTGAGTGCCGCCGCCGGGCTGTTCCCGCTCGCGGCGGTGACGATTCTACTGGTCGTGGGATTACCGGCCACCGCGCATCCCGAGGGTCTCAGCCCCGGCATCGCCGTACATATCCTGACCTCGATATTGGCCTTTTCGCTGTTCGCCATCGCCGCCATGCAGGCGATGTTGCTGGCCGGTCAGAACCGCGCGCTGCGCCATCATCATACGCGCGGCATCGTCCAGAGCCTGCCGCCGCTGACCACCATGGAGCGGCTGCTGTTCGAGCTGATCTGGGTCGGCATGTTGCTGCTCACCGCGTCGCTCGTCAGCGGCATGGTCTTTCTCGACAATATCTTTGCCCAGCACCTGGTACACAAGACGGTACTGTCGATCGCCGCCTGGATCATCTTCGCACTGCTGCTTGCCGGCCATCATGTTCTCGGCTGGCGCGGCGCCAAGGCGGTACGCTGGACACTGGGTGGCTGCGCCCTGCTGTTGCTGGCCTATTTCGGCAGCAAGTTCGCCCTCGAGGTGGTATTGAACCGGCCCTGATGCGTGCTTGTTTAGCCCCGGCGCCTTGACACCGGGGCGGCCCATTCCCTACAAACGAGCCTACGACAAGATTTAGGATCCTCAGACCTTGAGCGACGACATCCCCCTGGGACTGCTGTTCGGCGTACTTTTTCTGCTTGTTTGTCTGTCTGCCTTCTTCTCCAGTTCCGAGACCGGCATGATGTCAATCAACCGCTATCGCCTTAACCATCAGGCCAAGAGCGGTGAGAGACCCGCCCAACGCGTATTGCATTTGTTGAAGCGCCCCGATCGGCTGCTCGGCATGATTCTGATCGGCAATAACTTCGTCAATAACCTGGCGGCATCGATCGCTACGGTCATCGCCATTCATTACCTCGGCGAGGTGTCCGGGCCGGCCATCGCAACGCTGGTATTGACCATTGTCATCCTGATTTTCGGCGAGGTCACCCCCAAGACGTATGCCGCGATCAAGCCCGCGCACATCGCCTACCCCGCCTCGCTGGTGCTGGCGCCGCTGCTCAAGTTGCTCTATCCGCTGGTGTGGCTGGTCAACGTGATTTCCAATGGCTTGCTGCGCCTGCTCGGCGTCAAGAACATCGAGGGCAGCGGTGACGATTTGACGCGTGACGAACTGCGCAGCGTGGTCCACGAGGCGGGAGCGATGATTCCGCGCCGCCACCAGGCCATGCTGCTATCGATCCTCGATCTGGAGAACGTCACCGTCAATGACATAATGGTGCCCCGCCATGAAATCGACGGCATCGATCTCGATGACGACCTGGAGAGCATTCTCGCCCAGTTGCGCGCCAGCCAGCACACCCGGCTGCCGGTCTACAAGGGCGATATCAACAACATCATCGGCATCCTGCATCTGCGCAACGCCGCCAGATTCCTGTCCAAGCCGGAAGTGACCAAGGCGGCGATCGTCCAGGAAGCTCGCGAACCCTATTTCATGCCCGAGTCGACACCGCTGCATACGCAGTTGCTCAACTTCCAGCAGCAGAAGCGCCGTATCGGTATCGTCGTCGACGAGTATGGCGATGTGGATGGCCTGGTGACGCTGGAGGACATTCTCGAGGAGATCGTTGGCGAGTTCACGACCGACGTCGCCGGTATGCATCAGGAAATCCACCCACAGGACGACGGCAGCTTCATCATCGAGGGCACCGCCAACATTCGAGAGATCAACAAGATGCTCGGCTGGCAGCTACCGACCGACGGGCCCAAGACGCTCAATGGCTTGATTCTGGAGCACCTGGAGTCCTTTCCCGATGGCCCGGCCTGCCTGCAACTGGCCGATACCTGCATGGAGATTCTGCAGATCAAGGGCAATCTGGTGACCTCGGCGCGCTGCTGGCTGCCAACGCGGCGGGCGCAACCGAGCGATTAGCGATCCGGCGGCCTGACGCCGCCCAGCCACTCATCGGCCACGATCTTGAGCTCGCGCACGCGGGCCTCGAGCAACGCCCGGCCCGCCCGCTGCGGAACCAACGGCGCGCCGAATATCAGCCTCACCCGGGCACGGAAACGGCGCGGCGGCTTGGTCAATGCCCTACCGCCGTAATGCGATGTCCACGATCCCCAGAGGCCGGCCAGCGCCGCCGGCACCACCGGCACCGCATCGCGCGCCAGAATCATGTCGATGCCGCGTCGGAAGCGCCCCACCTCGCCATCGCTGGTCAGTCGTCCTTCGGGGAACAGCATGACCACTTCGCCATCGCGCAGCGCTCGGCTGACTTCATCCAGTGCGCGACGCACACCGCCGGGATCGCGGCGCTCCGAGTCCACCGGGATCGCCCCGGCGATGCGAAAGAACCAGTTCAGCCAAGGCGATTCATAGATGGGCCGGTCCATCAGGAAACGCAGCGGGCGCGGGCATGCGCCACCGAGAATGAGCGCATCCATGAAGCTGACGTGATTGCAGACCACCAGCGCCGCGCCCTCGGCGGGAATATGTCCGCGCCCCGAGAAGCGCAGGCGATAGAGCACATGCATCAGCGCGAAGAGCGCGAGGCGCAATACCGAGCGTGGGCTGGCGGTCAGAATGCCCACGCCGACCAGCAGGGCGGCGACCGCCAGGCAGACGAAGAATGCCGGCAGTGTCGTGCCGACCAGCGTCAGCATCACGATGCCGAAGCCCGCGGCGATGACCATGAACAGGGCATTGAGCAGATTGTTGGCGGCGATCATTCGCGCGCGATGGTCGTCGCGGCTGGCGACCTGCACCAGGGTGTAGAGCGGGACGCTGTACAGGCCGCCGCCGACGCCTACCAGCATCAGGTCCAGCGACATGTGCCAGAAGCCCGGGATCGCGATCAGCGCGTCCAGCGCCAGTTGCTCGCCGGTGATGACGGGTTGCAGTGCCAGATCGAGCCCAGCGACCCCGATCAATAGCGCACCCAACGGCACCAGACCCAGCTCCAGCCGCCCGGCGGACAATCTGGCACATAACAGCGCGCCGCCGCCGACACCCAGCGCAAAGGCGCCGAGCAGGAAGCTGACCGCCGTTTCATCGCCATGCACCACATCGCGCACCCATGCCGGCAGTTGGGTCAGATAGCAGGCGCCGAGAAACCAGAAGAAGCTGATACCCAGCAGGCCGCGAAAGACCCGGGGATGGCGCCAGCCGTCGCGCAGCACCTGCAGGCTGCCCGCCAGCGGTTGCCAGGATACCCGCCCCGGGGCGCTCGACGGTGCGGCGGGAACGCGAAGACTAGCCAGATAACCCAGCAACGCCACGCCAATCAGCGTGGCGGCAATCGTGCCGCGCGAGGCGGCACCATCCAGGGAAGCGAGCAGGCCGGCCAGCAGCGTACCCAGCAGAATCGACACGAACGTGCCCAGGTTGACCCAGGCATTGCCGCGCACCAATTCGGTGGCCGCCAGATGCTGCGGCAGGATGGCGTATTTGACCGGTCCGAACAGCGCCGACTGGGTGCCCATCATGAAAAGCAGTGCCAGCAACAGCCCGAACTGCTCGAACCACACGGCAATCGCGGCGACGCTCATGGTCGCGAGTTCGAGAAGCTTGAGGCGGCGGATCAGAATCTGCTTGTCGAGCCGGTCGGCCAGCGTGCCGCCCCAGGCGGAGAACAGTAGAAAAGGCAGAATGAACAGCCCCGCCGCCAGATTGTTGAGCAGGCCGGTATCCCAGCCATGGCGAGGGGCCGCGACGAAGGTCAGCAGCAGCAGCAGGACATTCTTGAAGACGTTGTCGTTGAAGGCCCCCAGCGCCTGGGTCCAGAAGAACGGCGCAAAGCGGCGCTGGGTGAGCATCGGCGGACTCACGCCTCGCGCTGCGTATGTCCGAGACCGGCGAGAATGGTCATCAGCAACTGATCGAGCAACTCACCCACTTCGAGCGGCTGCCCCTGCCAGTAACCCAGGCGTTCGTTGAGCCCCAACTGCACCAGGCCATGCACGCTGCCCCACAGCGTACGCGCCATGCGGCGCGCCTCGAGATCGCCCAGTGCCGGCTGGTGCTCTTTCAGTGTCGCCTCGACGCGGGTGAACAGGGCCTCGATCATGCTGTTCTGGCGCTGATCCAGTTCGCCCTCCTGGGCTAGCGGATAGTCGAACAGCAATTGCCAGCGGTAAGGATCCCGCTGGGCGAACTGCCAATACGCATTGGCCAATGCCTTGAGGCGCGGCTCCGGCGAAGCCTCGCGCATGCCCTCTATCGCCCCGCGCAAACGATTGAGCGTTTCGATGTTGACGTACTGCAGCAGGTTGTTGAAGCTGCCGTAGAGCTTGAGCAGAGTGCTCGGGGCGCAGCCGATTTCGCGCGCCAGGGCACGCAGCGACAGCGTGTGCACGGGATTGTCCCGCAGCCAGGCATCGCATGCCGCCATGACCTGGGCATGCAGCGCCTCGGGCGCATGCTGTCTGGGACGTGCCATCGCGTTCCTCGTTTTTATTCGCGGCCCGCCTCCCTGGGGAAACGGTAGTGATCGAACAGTGTTTTCGTCCAGCATATCGACACCACGCGTAAACGCAAGCCCCACACCATCGAGCACATGCACGAAGATGCTCGATTCAGCCCATGCATCGCTGGCTCCCCGGTGACGACTTCGCTACCCTGACGCTCCGCCTATGCTGTAGCCACACCCAACAGGAGTCGCCATGGCCGGACGCCTGCACATCGCCGCCTTGCCTCTCGACGACCTGCTGCCGGGATTGCGCACCGATCGGGCGCTGTTGACCAGCCCCAACCTGGCACCGCGCCAGCCATTGTCGATGATTCGTCTCGAGCGCGGTGCACCGACGCTGACCACCGCGTTCTGGGGGCTGACCCCGCCCTGGCTCAAGGTGCTCGACCATGCGCCGCACTGCGCGCGCGCCGAGTCACTGGACAGCCGTGCGATGTTTCGCGATGCCTTCGCCGCGCAGCGCTGTGTGATTCCGGTCAGCGGCGTCTACGTATGGAAGCCGCAACCGCGCCTGAAGCAGCCGTTCCTGATCACTCGAGTCGACCGTGGCCCGCTGCTGCTGGCCGGACTATGGTGCCGCTATCACACCACGCTGAGCGCCTATAACGACTCCAGCGCACTGATAACGGTCCCCGCGAATCCGCTACTGTCCACGCTGACCGAGCGTTTTCCCGCCCTGGTCGACCCCGCTAGCGCCATGGCCTGGCTCGACCCGCAAACGCCGATCGAGCAGGCCCGCGACGTCTTGTCGCCGGCGCCGTTGGAACTGTTGGGCGCTTTTCCGGTATCAAAGCGTGTAAACGATCCGTCTTACCAGGACTGGGCCTGCGGTCATCCGACCGGCGCGATGGCCCGCTGGGATAGCGAACAGGAGACATGATGCGCCTATTGCGACCCCGGAGCGCCACGGCGCTGGGGCTGATTGGATTCGGCCTGCTGCTGGGCGGCTGCCAAACGATGCCGGACGATTCCGCGGATACCGTCACGCCGATCACCAGCCCCAACGACAGCCGCGACTACCGCGCCCTGACCCTGGACAATGGCCTCGAGGTGCTGCTGGTCAGCGATCCCCAGGCCGATCGGGCCGCCGCCTCGATGAACGTCTCGGTGGGCAGCGCTCAGGACCCCGAAGCCACGCCCGGGCTGGCGCACTTCCTCGAACACATGCTGTTTCTCGGCACCGATGAGTACCCCCAGGCCGATAGTTATCAGCAGTACATCAGCCGGCACGGCGGCAATCACAACGCCTTTACCGCCAGCCAGGACACCAACTACTTCTTCGACATCGAGCCCAGCGCCCTGCCCGGCGCGCTCGACCGCTTCAGCCGGTTTTTCATCGCGCCGCGCTTCAATCCCGAATACGTCGAGCGTGAGCGCAACGCCGTACACTCCGAGTATCAGGCTCGCCTGCGCGACGACGGTCGACGCATCAACGAGGCGCTGGATCAGGCGTTGAACCCCGAGCACCCGACGACCGGCTTTTCGGTCGGCAGCCTGGCAACGCTGAACGATGACGAGAAGCCGCTGCGCGAGGCGCTGATCGACTTCTACGAAAACCACTATGGCGCCAACGTCATGCACCTGGCGGTGGTCGCGCCGCAATCGCTGGATACCCTCGAAACCCTGGTCCGCGAACGCTTCGCCGCGGTTCCCGACCGTGGCCTGACTCGTGCCGGAATCCCCGAGCACCTGCTGACACCCGAGCAGCTTCCGGCAAAACTGGCGGCACGGAGCCTCGGGGAGCGTCGCCAGGTACGCTTTCTATTCCCGGTCGACGATCCGATCGACGACTACCGCAACAAGTCGCTCTCTTACGTGGCTAGCCTGCTCGGCCACGAAGGCGAGGGCAGTCTGCTCGCCGCACTGCGCGAGGCCGGCTGGGCCGATGGACTGTCGGCGGGCAGCGCTCGTGGCGATGGCGACGACGCGCTGTTCACCGTCAGCATCAGCCTGACGCCTGAAGGCGCCAAGCATCTGGATCGCATTCAGGCCAGCCTGTTCGCGATGATCGAAAATATCCGCGAAGACGGCCTGGATGCCTGGCGCTACCAGGAACAGGCCCGACTCGCCGAGCAGACATTCCGTTTTCAGCAACGTGGCGAGCCGATCCATGTCGTAAGCCACCTGGCCATGAATCTGTCCTATTACCCGCTGGAGGACGTTCAATACGGCAACTACCGCATGGATGGCTTCGAGCCGCAGAAGGCAAGCGAGATTCTCGCCAAGCTGACCCCCGAGCGCTTGCTGCGCGTCTATAGCGGCCCCGATGTCGAAGGCGAACAGACCACCCAATGGTTCGATACGCCTTATCGGCTCACACCTGTCGAAAGCTGGCCGCAGGCCGCCCCACTACCCGGGCTCGCACTGCCCCAACCCAATCCGTATATCGCCGAGGATCTCGATCTGCTGACGCTGGACTCGGCGAAACCCGAATTGCTGGCCGACGGTGAGCACTACACGCTGTGGTATCGCCCCGATAGTGAGTTCGGCACGCCGCGCGTCGAGTGGCGCTTCAGTCTGCAGAACCCCGAGGCATCGAGCAGCGCGCGCAACGCCGCGCTGACGCAGCTACTGGCCGGCTGGCTCGGCGATAGCCTGAACGAGGTGCTTTATCCGGCGCGCCTGGCGGGGCAGGAGGTCTCTTCCTACGCGCATGCACGCGGCATCACGCTATCGTTCTCGGGCTGGCGCGATCGCCAGGAGCGGGTGATGCAGCGCGTACTCGAGCAACTCCAGGAGGGCGAGATCAGTGCCGACAGCGTCGCCCGGGTCAAGCTGGGGCTGATGCGTGAATGGCGCAACGCCCCGCAGTCGCCGCTCTATCAGCAGGTGTCGCGCACGCTCGGCGCCGCCCTGATTCGCCCGCAGTACTCGGACGCCGCGCTATTGGAAGCGATCGAGCCGCTCGATGCCGCGACACTGCGCGCGTTTCGCGACCGTTTTCTTGACCGGTTGCATATCGAGAGCCTGGTGGTGGGCAATCTGAAACCGGCGCTGGCGCGTCGTGAGGGGCTGCTGGTGATCAACGCCCTGGCGCCGAGCGTGGGCGCCGCCATGGTTCCCGAACTGACCCCGCTGAACGTGCCCGCCTCGGCGCCGGCGCTACACCCGCGTTCGACCCGTAACGACACCGCGGTACTGCGTTACCTGCAGGGGCCCGACCGCTCGCTGGCCAGCCAGGCCCGCCTGGCAGTACTCGGCAAGCTGATCGAGGCACCCTTCTATACGCAGTTGCGTACCGAGGAGCAGTTGGGCTATATCGTCACCGCCGCTTATCAGCCGCTGCTCGATGCACCGGGATTGAGCCTGCTGGTGCAGTCGCCGAGTGCGGATATCGAGCATATCCAGTCGAGTATGAGCGCTTTCCTCGAGACGTTCGATACACGCATCGCGCAACTCGACGCTGCGGCACTCCAACCCTACCTTGACGCCGTGCGTGATAGCCTACTGGAGCGCGATCCGTCGCTGACCAGCCTGACCAATCGCCTGTGGTACCAGTTGGCGCTGGGCGATAGGGATTTCGATCGGCGCCAGCGCCTTGCCGAGCGAGTCATGGCACTCGATGCCGATGATATCCGCCAGGCCTGGCAGGCACTGCGCGAGGCACCGGTCCAGTCGGTCACGTTCTCTTCGGATACCGCGCCCAGCGATGTCGCGGCACTGACCTCGGAGTACGAGCCACTGCCAGAAGAGCGCTGAAAAAAATAGCCGCAAAAACGACAACGCTCGCACCGGCAATCGGTGCGAGCGTTTTTATTGATCGAAAGCCTGGGCTGGCATCATCGCCTCGATATGCATCACCAGTTCCTCGAGGATCTGGCGGTCACGATCGCTCAACGAGAGTTGATTCAAGCGCTCGATCTCGCGGGCGAAGCCCTGCAGGGTCAAGCAACCCAATGCGGTATCGTTCATGCGCGACCAGCGATAGGCCTCCCACTGTGTCTGTTCGTCGCCGGTCAGGGTGTGCGGATAGCTGCGCGCGCGCAGGCGGAACAGCATCTCCTCGAGGCGTGCGTCCTGGAAGGCGAAGGCGGTAGCGCCCAGCGCTTCGGGGTCGGTGGCGTGAACGCGCTGCATTTCCTGGCGATCCGCCGGCGAGAAGAAACCACCGGAATAGAGCATCAGATCCGGATCGCTGGGGCCATCCGGCGGCCCCTCGGCGAACGCCGTGGCGGCCTTGCGCGCAGCCTCCGGATTGGCGCATAGCGCTTTCCAGTGCGTCTCGCACAGACCGCGCTCCAGGGTCAGCCGTGCGGCGACGTCCTCGGTGACCGCACCGATCGGCAACAAGACCGGGCTACGGTTGATATGCACCACCTTGAGCGGGATGCGCGATTCGCCCTCGGCCAACTCGTCGGCACTCACGAATACTCGCGCGCGAATCTCCTCGACGGAGAGCTCGAACAGCGGCGCGGGGTCGACGCTCAAATCGTAGACGATCACGCCGTTGGGATTGGAAGGGTGCTCGGCCAGCGGCATGACCAGCGCGCTGCAACCACGGCTGGCCGGGTAGCGCCGCGAGATATGCAGCATCGGCTTGCGCGTTGGAATATCGAGCAGCTTGGCGACTTCACGCTTGCTGCGCAGCTTGAGCAGGTAGTCGAACAGCCGCGCATTGCGCGATTTCAACAACCGCGCCAGGGCGATGGTCGCACGCACATCGGCCAGCGCGTCATGCGCGCCGACGTGCTCGATGCCATTGGCGGCGGTCAGGTGCTCGAGTCGGAAGCTGGGGGAGCCATCGTCGCGCGTCGGCCACTCGATGCCCTCGGGACGCAGGGCATGGAAGGCGCGCACCACGTCGATCAGATCCCAGCGCGAATTGCCGTTCTGCCATTCGCGCGCGTAGGGATCGAGGAAATTTCGATAAAACAGGTGGCGGCTGACTTCGTCATCGAAACGCAGGCTGTTGTAACCCAGCGTACAGGTCCCGGCCACACTCATTTCGGCATTGATGCGCGCCGCGAACTCGACTTCGGGAAGCCCGCGGCGGCGAGTCGTCTGCGGCGTGATGCCGGTGATCAGGCATGCCTGTGGGTGTGGCAGGTAGTCGTCGGCCGGTTTGCAGTACAGCGTCAGCGGCTCACCGATCTCGTTGAAGTCGGCATCGGTGCGAATGGCGGCGAACTGCGATGGGCGATCGCGCCTGGGATCGGCTCCGAAGGTCTCGTAATCGTGCCACAGAAAGGTTCGCTGCGGTGTGCCAAGCTGCGCCATGAGCGCTCTCCACGCCTGCCAAAAACGCTCAGCCTAGCACAGCTATGCCTACCACTCAGCCGCGACTAGCGCGGCAGAGTGACGTTGAGTTCCAGCACGGAGCAATCGTCCTCACGATCGAGACTGATGTTGATCGCCTCCTGATCGACGTTGACGTAGCGTCGAATCACTTCCAGCAGCTCCTTCTCCAGCATCGGCATGTAGTCCGGCTGGTCGCGCTGGCTACGCTGGTGAGCGACGATGATCTGCAGGCGTTCCTTGGCGACCGATGCCGACTTCTTGCGTTCACGCTTGAGGAATTCGAGTAACTTCACCGACGACCTCCTCCGAACATGCGAGAGAGCAGACCCTTCTTCTGGTATTCATGGAAACGTAACGGCACGTCTTCGCCCAGCAGGCGCGATACGGTGTCGGTATAGGCCTGACCGGCATCGCTCTTCTGGTCGTGAGTTACCGGCACCCCCTGGTTGGAGGCACGCAACACCGCTTCGGACTCGGGGATGAGGCCGATCAGGTTGATCGCCAGGATTTCCTGGATATCCTCGAGGTTGAGCATATCGCCGTCGCTGACCCGCTCCGGGTCGTAGCGCGTGATCAGCAGATGCTCCTTGACCGGGTCGAGGTTCTGCTCGGCACGGCGGGACTTCGAGGACAGCAGGCCGAGAATACGATCGGAGTCGCGCACCGAGGAGACTTCGGGGTTGGTCACCACGACCGCCTCGTCGGCGTAATACATGGCCAGTTGGGCGCCGCGCTCGATGCCCGCCGGCGAGTCGCAGACCACGTAATCGAAATCCTTGCTGAGTGTATCGAGCACCTTCTCGACGCCTTCGGCAGTCAGCGCATCCTTGTCGCGGGTCTGGGAGGCCGGCAGGATGTGCAGATTGTCGACGCGCTTGTCGCGGATCATCGCCTGGTTGAGGCCGGCCTCGCCCTGAATCACGTTGATCAGGTCGTACACCACGCGACGTTCGCAACCCATGATCAGGTCGAGATTACGCAGACCCACGTCGAAATCGATCACCACCGTCTTGTTACCGCGCAGTGCCAGCCCGGTGGCAATGGCTGCCGCACTGGTGGTCTTGCCGACCCCGCCCTTGCCGGAGGTCACTACAATAATCTTGGCCAAGGTAAGCTTCCTGTTGCTAGTTGGATGATCGTCAAGGCCCCACGGGTCATACCAGCGGGGTGATAGTCAACTGATCGTCGTTGAGGCGCACCTGAACCGCCTTGCCGAGCAGTTGCGGATCGATGTCCTCGAGACGTTTGTAATTGCCGGCCAGCGAGAGCAACTCGCCATGCAGCTCATGGCAGAAGATGCCGGCATCGCGATCGCCACGGATACCGGCCAGCGCCCGCCCGCGCAGCGCGCCATAGACATGCACGTTGCCGCCGGCGAGGACTTCGGCGCCGGCGTTGACCGAACCCAGCACCACCAGGTCGCCATCGGGGGCGCTGACCTGCTGGCCGGAGCGCACCGTGCCGCGATGGATGCGACTGCCCACCGAGGCCACGCTAGCGGTCGCGGAGCGGCTTGGCTCCTCGGGCGGCACCGATGGCGCGACGCTTTCCAATGTGCGCGAGCGATCCTCCTGCGGCGGAAACCAGCCCAGCCCCAACGCCCAGGCCGACTGCTTGACCGGATCGCTGCCACCGCGCACCGCCACCGGCAGCAGCTTGTGAGCGCGGCACACGGCGCAGATACGCTCCAGCGCCAAATGCGGCTCGTCGAGTTTTTCCACGCTCAGCACGACTGGCGTATGCTGAAAGAACGCCGGAGATTGGCTGAGTTTGCCGGCCAGTTGCTCGCGGATTCGCTCGGGATCCGCGCTGACCAGCTCCATGACCGTCATGGGCAGCATGCCGCCTTTGAAAGTAAAGGCAGAACCTGCCCTGTCCACGTTGAGGCTCATTGCCATTCTCCGCGTCGGATAATGTGACTAAAACTAAGCGAGGGGCTTGCCGACTGCAACTGATCATACGCCCAGGCGACGTGGCTTGTCAGTGTCGCCGCGTGCCGACGCCCCGGGCTTTCGCCCGCTTGTCGCCCATGCTTATATAGGAGAGCGCGGCAGTGGAGGCCGCCCGGCACTCGACATCATCATTCAGAACTCTATCAGGGACGCGTGTCCACCCATGTCAGCACTCTTTCGTCGTTTCTTTGCGCCTCGTTGGCAACACCGCGACCCCGCCGTCCGACGACAGGCGGTGTCACGCCTCGATGCCCAACAACCACAGGATCGTGAGCGCCTCGAGCGGCTTGCCGGCGATGAAGACAGCGAGGTTCGCCAGGCGGCGCTGGCCTGCCTGGACGATCCGGCCAGGCTGCTAGCGCTGCAAATGACCCATGCCTCGCCCGAATGGCGCGCGCGCCTGATAGCGCTACTTGCGGGTCGCGATGGCAGCACACCGCTGGCTACCCGGCAGGCGCTGATCGAGCGTATCGACCACCCCGCCACGCTCGCCGAGCTCGCCCTGCATGGCGATAATCAGGCGTTGCGTCTGGCCGCGCTGGCGCGCCTCGATGACGAGAACGCGCTGATCCGCCAAGCCTGCGAAAACGGTATCGCTGCGGTTCGCCATGCCGCCGCCGAGCGCGTCACCAGCGAAGAGGGCCTGGCCCGCCTGGCGCGGCAGGCCCGCCGCGACAAGCAGGTCGCTCGCCTGGCTCGCGAGCGTCTGAATCGCCTGCGTGAGGACATCGCCCAAGGGCAAGCGCGGCGCGCCGAGCGCGAGCGCATTCTCGATGCACTCGAACAGCATGCCCAGCATGCCTGGGAGCCGCTTTACGCAGGGCGCTATCGACACTTGCAGCGGGAATGGAATCACCTGACCGACTCGCCCAGCGCCGAGCAGGAGCGGCGTTATCAAGACGCCTGCCTGCGCTGTCGCAAGGTCATCAGCGATCATGACACTCAGCATCAAGCGGCCTCCGCCGCCGATCAGCGGCGCAGCGACGCTGACGGCACCCGCCAGTCGCTGATCGAGGCGCTCGAAGAAACGCTGGCCGGACTACGTCAGGAAAAGCACCTGACCGCTCAGGATGTAGCTAGTCTGCATGCCCAGAAGCGCCTGCTGGCGAGCCGCTGGCAAGCGCTCTCGGATCAGCATGCCCCCGAGACGGCACTCAGCCAGCGCTATGTCGAAGCGCTGGCCGAGCACGACCGAATCAGCCGTGCTTGGGAGCGCCTGGAACAGCACACCGGCACACTGAAGGATGCCTTGCAACAGGCGGACGATGCGCGCCTGCACCAGATTGTCGCTAGCCTGGAGTGGCCTGACGACCTGCCTCCCTCCCCACTCCTGGCACGCGTTCGCGAGCGCCTCGACGCCTCCTCGCAGGGCGACGATCACGCCGCGCAGGCCGAACGCATCGCGGCGGATATCGACGAGCTCGAACGGCTGCTCGAGCGTGGCGCTTTCAAGCAGGCCAGCCGACTGCACCAGAGCCTGCGCCAGCGCTTCGAGGCGCTCGACCCTGAGTCGCGCCGGCGGCATCAACCCACGCTCAAGCGCCTCGGCGCGCAGCTTGCCGAGTTGCGCGACTGGCGCGGCTTCGTCGCCGGACCCAAACGCGATCAACTGATCCAGGCCATCGACCGGCTGGCCGATGATACCGCCCTGGACGACGCCGCTCTCGATCGCCAGCACCAGCGGCTGATCAAGGAATGGCGAGAGCTCGGCGATGCGGCCGCCAACCATCAGCTGTCGGTGCGTTTTCGCGCGGCCTCGGATCGCATCCATGAGCGGCTCGCACCGTGGCGCGAGGCGCGTGACCGGCAGCGCCAGCAGAACCTGGCCGCACGCGAGACGCTATGTACCCAGCTCGAAGCCCTGCTCGACAATCCCGATCCGCATGCCGATCCGGACAGCCTGCGCCAGATACGCGATCGCGCCCGCGAGCAGTGGCAGCTTTTTTCGCCGGTGCCCCGCGAGCAGGCCCAGAGCATCGGTCGCCGCTTCGGCAGAATACGCCATGCGCTGCAGGCGCTGATCGACCAGCGCGCCCTGCAGATCGCCTCGGCCAAGCAGCAACTCATCGAAGAGGCACGCATCCTGCGGGCCGCTACGTCGCCCGCCGCTCAACGTGCCGAACAGGCCAAGGCCCTACAGCGCCGCTGGCGCGAACTCGGTCGCGCACCGAAAGGCGAGGAGCAAGCGCTGTGGCGGGAGTTCCGCGGGCTCTGCGACAACATTTTCGCCGCCCGCGAAAGCGAGCGGGACAACCGCGCCCAGCGCGCCCGCGATCATCTCGATGCCATGCAGGTCCTGATCGAGCGGATCGATGCCTGGCAGCCCACTGCGAGCACTGACACCAGGACGCTCGACCAAGCCATTGCCGAGGCCGAGGGGCTGGAGCCGCTGCCTTCCGGTCGGCGCAGCGAAGGCATGCGACGGCGCTGGATGGGTATCGTGCGCGCCCGGCGAGAGCAACTTTCGCGCCTGGCACTAAGCGAACGCATAGAGCATTGGCAAGCATTGAACCCCCTGCTCGATGCGCATTTGCAGGCCGACGCTCGTGTCCTCGATGGCCAGCCCGCCGAAACCGTCGAGGCCGGCGGCGAGCTTGGCGACGCCATGCGTAACGCTCACGAGCAGCGTAATGCGGCACGCCAGGCCCCGCCGCAGCGGGCGCGTGTCGAAGAGAAGCTATCCCGCCTGCGGGTTCATCTAATGTTGCTGGCTGGTGAACGAATCAGCCGGGAAGATGAGCCGCTGCGCCTGGCAATACAAGTCGAAAGGCTCAACGAAGGGCTGGGCAAGGCCGATATGAACAAGGCCGATGAATTGCATGGTGTGCTATGCGCCATCCTTGCCACCGGCCCCGTCCCACCACCGGCATGGTCACGGGTCGTCGGCGAGCTGGACATATCGCTGACCCAACTGGCGCGGCTGTCTCATTCCTGACGCAGCCGATCCCAGTCGAAAAAACAGGACGCAAGGCCGATGCCTTGCGTCCTGGCTTGTTTTCGAAACGATGCCGGCTCAGCCCATGAACTGACCGCCATTGATGTCCAGGTTCGCCCCGGTGATGAATCCTGAATCGCGGTGAGCCAGGAAAGTCACCGCCCGCGCAATCTCCTGCGGCGTGCCGTAGCGCTTGACCGGTATCGTCTCGCGAATCGCCTCGCGCACTTTCTCGGGGATATTCATAATCATATCGGTGGCGATATAGCCTGGCGACAGGGTATTGACGGTGATGCCCTTGGTAGCGGTCTCCTGCGCCAGCGACATGGTCAGGCCATGCATGCCGGCCTTGGCGGCGGCATAGTTGGCCTGGCCGAACTGCCCCTTGCGGCCATTGATCGATGAGATATTGACGATGCGCCCGTAACCCGCTTCGAGCATGCCCTCGATGACGCAGCGACAGGTGTTGAACACGCTATTGAGGTTGCAGTCGATTACCTCGTGCCACTGTTCGGGGCTCATCTTCTTGAGCGTGGTATCGCGAGTGATCCCGGCACAATTGACCAGCACGTTGACCGGGCCATGCCGCTCGAGAATGTCGCGAACGCCGGCTTCGCAGGACTCGTAATCGATCAGGTTGGCGCCGGAGAGTGAGATATTGTCGTATCCGTCGGCGCGCCGGTCTTCCAGCCACGCCTTGGCCTTGTCGGGATTATGATAACCCGCCACGACTTGATAGCCCTCCTTGGCCAACGCTTCGCAGATAGCGGTACCGATACCGCCGGTACCGCCGGTTACCCAGGCGACGGGGGTTGTTTGAGTCATCTTGTCTCTCCCTGAGTCGTGATGCTTGGACTGATTCGATCAGTTCCGAATGGCCGGGATGCCACCGCGATGACACCCCTCCCTGGCAGTATGGTTGAATTTCCATCGAACGCGCGAACGCACGAATAAACCCTTGACCCCGTGCGGTATTCGCCTATAATGCGTCGCACAATCTGATGCGGGGTGGAGCAGTCTGGTAGCTCGTCGGGCTCATAACCCGAAGGTCATCGGTTCAAATCCGGTCCCCGCTACCAAATTAAGAAAAACCGATGCTCTCTGAGTGTCGGTTTTTTTGTGCCGGCATGACCCGAAGGTCATCGGTTCCCTCTCGTTTCAACATCGGCGGTCCCCGCTACCAAGTTTCGAGAAGCCGATCCAACAGGGTCGGTTTTTTGTTGGTAGCCATGGCCCGAAGGTCATCGGTTCCCTCTCGTTTCAACATCGGCGGTCCCCGCTACCAAATTAAGAAAAAACCGATGCTCTCTGAGTGTCGTTTTTTTGTGCCGGCATGACCCGAAGGTCATCGGTTCGCTTTCGTTGCAAGATCGGTAGTACCCATCACCGGCTGCGGAAATCCCACCCGGCCGATACCCGGCAGTTTTAATGCCGGGGCGGTGAAATCCACACCCAGCGTCAGGCCCAGCAAGTTGATTTCGATGCCCTCTTCCAGCGCCACCAGAATGCCGAGCACACCACCCAGGGCGAATTGATAGCCGCTGCCGCTAGGCGTTGCGGCGAGCGGACCGCCGATCAGGTAATCCTTGCCCACGGCAAGAGCCGGCATCTGCACACGCAGGCCAGGCACTTGCTTTACGACCCAGGCGACGAAGGTATTGCTGTTGGGGCCAGGCCAAGCCCGGTAGTGGCCGGCAAGCGGATAGGCGGCCACGGCATCGGTGATCTGCGGAATCATCCGTGCCGCCGCAGCGCCCCGGTAATCGGCCAGCAGCCATGGCGAGTTGCCGAACCAGGCACGGTCGGGAACGCTGCGACGCGACGATGTGCCGGGATGGCTCCACCGGGTCACTTGGTGTACTCGATAACTCGAGGCATCCGCGGGCTTGGTGGCGATCCAGGTATGCACGCCGAACGCGCCTCGCCAATTGAAGGCGCGCGCCGCATAAATTTGTACCACGGCCTCGGGCGTACGCTCCGGTAGCGGCGCCAACCCAGTCGATGAGCGATCGGCGCTCGCCCAGTGGCTGCCGAGATCAATCTGTGGCCCAGCCAACATGAATAGCGGGCCGGCCAGCAGCAGGATCAATGTCAGTAGCAGCAATCCCAGTCCACGCAGTACTCGCGCACTCGTTCGTTTCATTACTTTTTCTACCTTGAATACCGAGCATTTCACCCGCATTTTGATAGCAAACCGCCACTCTCAATTGTCATTTCACAAGGCCAAGCGCTATGCCGATCGTCGACCCCCGTACCGGTGCCCCACTCAATACGCCGGAGGGCTCCGCACAAACGAATTCCGCTTCAGCCGATCCGGCGAATTACATCGTCGATGTCGACATGTCGAATTTCCAGCAGGTGGTATTGGAAGGCTCGGTACAGACTCCGGTGTTACTCGACTGCTGGGCGCCCTGGTGCGAACCCTGCAAGAATCTCATGCCGGTGCTGGAAAAGCTGGCCCATGAGTATGCCGGCGCCTTCATACTGGCCAAGCTCAATATCGAGGAGCATCAGCAGATCGCCGCCCAGTTGGGCATCCGCTCGGTGCCCGATGTCAAATTGATCATGCAGGGCCAGCTCTTCGATCAGTTTCAGGGCGCGCTGCCCGAGAAACAGATTCGCGAGTGGCTGGCGCAGTACATCGAAGCGCCGCAAGACATCCCGGCCAGTCCCGAGGAGCAGGCCGAAGCGGCGCTCGCCGCTGGCGATACCGCGACCGCCCAGGCGATCTATCGTCAGTTGGCTCAGGAAAATCCCGATCATTACGACTACCAGATTAGCCTGGCCAGCGCGACACTGGCTGGTGGCAGCGCCGACGATGCGCGCAGTCTCCTCGACAACTTGCCGCCGGAGCATCGCGATGCGGCCAAGGCGCGTGGCGTGCGTGCGCGCATCGAGTTCGGCGAAGAGGCACCGAGCGCCGAGGAAGTAGCGGCACTCGAGAGTCGCGACGATAGCGAGGCGCGTTACAAGCGCGCGCTACGCCAGGTCGCCGACGGGCACTACGAAGGCGGGCTCGATGGGCTACTCGCGCTGATGAAGACGGATCGCGCCTACGGCGAGGATGCCGCACGCCTGACCCTGCTGCGTGTCTTCGATGCACTCGGCGCCGATCACCCACTGACCGTCGGCTATCGGCGTAAGCTGTTCGCGTTGCTTTACTGATCCGGTTTGCCGAGCACCTCGTCGAGTCGCTGCAGTGCGTCTTCCAGCAACGCCGGCGGGGTGCCGAAATTCAGCCGCACGAACCCCGGCCAGCCGAAATCGGCGCCATCGGATAGCGCCACGCGTGCTCGATCGAGCAATGCCCGCTGGGGTGAGTCACCAAGCCCGGCGCGACGTAGATCCAGCCATGCCAGATAGGTGGATTGCGGAGCGCTGAAGCTGGTGCCGGGCCAATGCGCGACATGCTCGCTCAGTTGTTGACGGTTATCGCGCAGCACCGCCAGCAGCGCCTGGCGCCACGGTTCGCCCTGCGCATAAGCCGCCTCGGCGGCGTGCATACCCAATACGTTGACGTCCGGCAGCAGGCCGCGCATCGCCTCCTGCAAGCGTTGACGTAGCCGTGGGTCGGACACCACCGCGCAGGCGCACGTCAGCCCAGCGATGTTGAAGGTCTTCGACGGCGCCCATAGCGTGATGATGCGTTTCGCCAACTCGGGATAGCTCGCGGCCAGTGGCCGGTGAGTGTCGTCATCGAGAATCAGATCGCAATGCAACTCGTCGGAGACGATCAGCAGATCGTGACGCTCGGCGAGTTCGGCGAGCAGTGCCAGTTCTTCGTCGCGCCAGACTCGCCCGGTGGGATTGTGCGGATGGCACCACAGCAATAGCCGGGTACGCGGGGTGATCGCTGCTTCCAATGCCTCGCGGTCGAGCCGCCAGGGTTCGCCGATTGCCGTCGGCGGCGCCAGCTCGGCAATCTGGGGCAGGCGTCCGGTACGCTCGGCGACCTTGAGAAACGGCGGATAGATCGGCGTTACCGTGAGCACGCCGTCGCCCGGTTCGGTCAGCGCCAGGCTAGCCAGATGCAGCGCCGGCACCACGCCGGGCAACCAGAGCTGCCAATCGGGTTCGATGTCCCAGCGATAGTGCTGGGCGCTCCATTCGCAGAGCGTTCGGCGCAGGCTGCCGGGCACCTTGCCGTAGCCGAAGACGCCATGCGCCACGCGAGACTGTAGCGCGTCGATCACCGCCGGCGGCGAAACGAAGTCCATGTCGGCGACCCACAGCGGCAATACGTCGTCATCGTAACGCTGCCATTTCTGCGATGGGTACTGCCGACGATCGATGGACGTGGCAAAATCGAAACGCATGACGTCTCCTGTCGTATTCATACCGGAAAGATTCGAACATGCCTGAAAGCCTCTTCTATGCCAAGGCAATGCGTGGCGCTTCGCGTCTGGTCGGCCATTGGCTATTGCTCGGCCAGGCCACGCCTGATCGGTTGGCGATGATTCTCGCCGACACCGCTCGCCTGGCCAAACTCGGCGAGCCCGAGGACACGCCCAGCGGTGCCACGCTCGGCGAGTGGAGCGGCGATGTCCAACCACCGCTGTGGGCGGCGCGCACGGCACTCTTCCTGCTGGTACAAATGCCCGCCCGACCGAGCCCGCGCGATGAGACCGAAGCCGCCAGCTGGGCCTATTGCTGGCTGCGCAATCGAGATTTCGAAAGTGTCACGCAAGCTCGCCAGGCGCTTCCCGAGCATCTGCGTGAAACGATGCAGGCGGCGTTGGAACAGGCATGGGCAGACCGGCAGTCGCAACGACTGATATAATGAAGAATCGCTTATATAAGCGGCCTTGCCGAAGCGCATGGCGAATACGCCGCGATAGTTAACCGTTACTCATCGAAGGAGCTTGCCATGGAAGTGCCATTCGCTTGGCAAGTCGCCAAGCTGCTGGTGTCGGTCGGCGTCGTGCTGGGGCTGTCGATGGTCGCCGAGCGGGTCAGTACGCGTGTCGCCGGCCTGCTTGCAGGTTATCCGCTGGGCACGGCCATCGCGCTGTTCTTCATCGGCCTGGAGATTTCACCAGGATTCGCCGCCGACAGCGCCGTACATACCTTGGCGGGCTTTAGCGCCACGCTGGCGCTCGGCGGCGGTTATCTGCTGTGTGGTCGACGCAATGGCATGGCGGGTGTCATCGCCGGTACCGCTGGCGGCATGTCCGCCTGGCTGGCGGTCGGCAGCGTGTTGGCGGCGATCGATTTCAATCGCCTGGGCGGTACGTTGACCACGCTGGCGGCCATCGTGCTGTTCACCTGGCTCTACCGCCGCGTACCGGATACCCGCACCGGCGCACGGGGTGGGTTTTCATGGCCGGCGCTGATCGTTCGCGCCGCGCTGGCCGCCGCGATCATCTTTCTGATCACTGGCCTCGCGCATGTGCTGCCGACGGCCTGGGCCGGATTACTGGCGGCATTTCCGGTGACCATGTATCCGTTTCTGGTCATCCTGCATTTGACGCATGGCGCCGCGCCCGTGGCCACGGTCATCAAGCACTATCCCGCCGGGCTCGGTTCGCTATTGTGCTATGCGCTATGCGTTTCGCTGACCTACCCGACGCTGGGCCTGGCGCTGGGCACCTTGGCCGGTTTTGCCGTGGCCACCCTATGGCTGCTGATGTGGACGCGCCTGCAAGCCTGGTGGCAACGGCGCCAGCTTATGCCCAGCGCTTGACCTAGCGCTTGCTCGGGTCAATCCTGAAGCTTTGATTCGCCAAGAGTCCCGCCATGTTCACACGTACTTTGGAACCCGCGTTCTACGATACCGATGCCCTCGGTCATATCAATAACACGCGCTTGCCGGCCTGGTTCGAACTGGCCCGCAACGATCTGTTTCGGCTGTTCACGCCGGATCTCGATCCCCGCAAGTGGGCGCTGATCATGGCGCGCCTGGATGTGGAGTATCGCGCCGAGCTTTATTACGGCGAGGATGTCGAGATTCGCACCTGGATCACGCGACTCGGCAATAGCTCGTTCACCGTGACCCAGCAGGCGTGGCAAGGTGACCGTCTTGGTGCGCATGGCAACACCGTGATAATTCACTACGATCATGGTGCAAAGCGGGCGGTGCCTTTGCCCGAGACCATCCGCACCGCTTTGCAACGGCACGTTCAGGAAGATACCGGGACCGAATCGTGACGCCAGCCGTGCGAGAACTTCAGCGCGCTGGGGTCGATTTCGAGCTCCTCGACTATCCGCATGACCCAGCGGCACCCGCCTATGGCGAGGAGGCCGCTCGCGCCTTGGGCCTGCCGCCGCAGTCGGTATTCAAGACGCTGCTGGCCAACCTCGACGCCAAGCGATTGGTCGTGGCATTGGTGCCGGTTTCCGGCAGCCTGGACCTCAAGGCGCTGGCACGCGCCGCTGGCGGCAAGAGGGCAAGCATGGCCGATGCCAGCGTCGCCGAGCGCGCCACGGGTTATATAGTCGGCGGTATCAGTCCGCTGGGCCAGAAGCAGCGCCTGGAAACGTTCATCGATACCGGCGCCCAACGCCTGCCTTGCATCTACGTCAGTGGCGGACGGCGCGGCCTGGAGCTTGCGCTCGCTCCCACCGACCTGCAGCGCCTGACCTCGGCCAAGTGGGTGTCGCTCGCCCGCCACTGACTGCCCATCCGCGCGCTCGTCCTTGTCCCGATTGGCCATGCCAGCTTGTTGGCTATCGAACCTAGCGATTATGATGCGGGCCAAACCACGTTGATCATTTTTCCGCGGAACCAGCCGATGCTGCTTCAGATCGATCAGACCCCCACCGAGAATCAGCTTGCGATCATCACCGGGCAGTTGGGTCGGGCGCCGCGTGGCATTCAGGCGGTGACCGCCACCGATGGCGAAGGCACTCCACTGGTGCTGCGCATGGCATCGATCGTCGATGGCAAGCCCTTCCCAACGCTTTACTGGCTATGCTCCGATCGGCTCAAGGTCGAGCTTTCGCGCATCGAGGCCAGCGGCGTCATCAAGAACCTGGAAGCGCGCCTCCAGCAGGATCCCGACTTTCTCGCCGCCTACCACCGCAGCCATGAAGATTACGTCGCCCAGCGTTGGCGATACATGCACCCCCAGCACCGCGATCAGGCCGAACGACAAGGCTACACGGCGCTCTTTCGCGAGCGCGGTATCGGCGGCATCGCCAATTGGGATCAGGTGCGCTGCCTGCATACCCAATATGCGCACCACTTGTGTGGCAGCAATGTCATCGGCCAGTGGCTCGACGCCGAGTATGGCGTGATCGATACGCTGCCCTAATAGATAAAACGATGCGTTACACAAGGAGTCCGCATGCCACGAATCTGTGTCTATCTGGGCGCGCGCGAAGGCCATGATCCGCGCTTCCGCCAGGCTGCGATCGAGCTGGGCCATTCCATCGCCGAGCGCGGGCTGGGGCTGGTTTACGGCGGCGCGCGCATTGGCCTGATGGGCACGCTCGCCAACGCAGCCCTGGAGGCCGGCGGCGAGGTCATCGGCGTGATGCCGTATCATCTGGTCGAGCGCGAGATGGCCCACCATGGACTCAGCCAGTTGATTCACGTCGATAACATGCATGAGCGCAAGGCCAGCATGGCGGCGCATGCCGATGCCTTCATCGCCTTGCCCGGCGGTATCGGCACCCTGGAAGAACTGTTCGAAGCCTGGACATGGCAGTATCTTGGTCTGCATGACAAACCGCTCGGCGTGCTCGATGTCGCCGGCTTCTACCAGCCCTTGCTGGATTTTCTGGATAGCGCCGTGCACCAGGGATTCCTGGCTGCCGAGACTCGCTCGGCACTGCAGCACTCGAGCGATTGCGAGACGTTGCTCGACGCCCTCGTAGCGCGTCTGCCGCAGCGCTGAAAACCACTTATGCAGGAGCAGAATTGCCATGCACGCGATCAGCATCGACGACAAGACACTCAATTGGCGTGAACAGCCGGCGCCGGGGCCGCTCGGCAGCGATGACGTGCGCATCCGTGTCGCCTGGGCCGGCATGAACCGCGCCGACGTGATGCAGCGCGCGGGAAGCTATCCGCCGCCGCCCGGCGCCTCCGAGATCCTCGGCCTGGAAGTCAGCGGTACCATCACCGAGGCCGGAGCCAACGTTGAGCGACTGCGTAACGGCCAACGAGTCTGTGCGCTGCTGGCCGGCGGTGGCTACGCCGAGGAGGTGGTGGCGCATCAGGCCCAGATACTGCCGCTGCCCGATGGCTTCGGCCTGCGCGAGGCAGCGGCGCTACCCGAGGTATTCGCCACGGCCTGGCTCAATCTGTTCATGGAGGGCGCGCTGCGTCATGTCGATGGCAAGGGCGAGCGGGTGCTGCTGCATGCCGGTGCCAGCGGTGTCGGCACGACCGCCATCCAGTTGTGCCGCGCCTTCGGCCACCCGTGTTTCGTCACCGTGGGCAGCGACAGCAAGTTGGAGCAGTGCCTGGCGTTGGGTGCCGAGGCCGGTTGGAATCGCCATCAGGGCAGCTTCGTCGAGGCGGTGAAGGCGTGGGGCGGCGCGGACATGATTCTCGACCCGGTGGGCGGCAATTACCTGGCCGATAACCAACGGGTGCTCAACGCCGATGGCCGGCTGGTGCTGATCGGTCTGATGGGTGGGCGCAAGGCCGAACTCGACATGGGTCGCATGCTGATGAAGCGCCAGCGGTTGATCGGCTCGACGCTGCGCAGCAAGTCGCCACAGGACAAGGGAGCGATTCTCGATGGCCTGCAGACGCATGTCTGGCCACGCCTGGCGCGCGGTGAACTACGACCGCTGATCGATCGCGAGTGGCCAATCCAGCAGGCCGGCGAGGCCATGGCGTATCTCGAAAGCAATGCCAGCTTCGGCAAGGTACTGCTCAGCGTCAGCGACGAAGCGTGATCCGCTCAGATCCCCGCTTGTCGTGTGCGCAGATAGGTCAGTTGCAGCAGGCGGGCATCTTCACCGGCGCGATGGCGCACGAGGCCCCGTTCGCGAATCAGCGCTTCCTTGGTGGGCTTCCAACGCGATAGCTGGGGCTCGCTGAGTAGCCGGCGCAGCGCTTCGAGGCGAAATCGCGGCATCATGCCGGCATGGTGAAACAGCAACGACAGCCAGGTATTGTCGTAGCCCCAGCTATCGCTATAGGCGAGGCCGACCTCGCCGAGTTCATCGTTGAGCCAACGTGCCACATCGCTGACCGGGCGCCCTTCGCGCTCCAGGCGTCCACGCGAAATGCCATGCAGCAACTCGGCCTTGGGATCCCAGTGAGTCCATCCGGCCAGCGGCTGGATCAGAAACGCACAGGTGCTGCCATCGGCCCGCGCCAGACCGATCTCGATCGGGTAGCTGCCGCGGCCAAAGCCGGACGCTTCGATATCGAGCAAAGTGGGCAGCGTCACGTCATCACGTCCCTATGTCATGATCCATCTCGATCAGTGCGTCCGGCTCGGCTCGGCGCTGTCGGGGTTGGCCAATGCGAGTTGGCGATCAGCCAGTGCCTGCCACTGTGCGGCACATTTCGGGTCGACTTCCAGCCCCAGCTGCCCGCTACGATAGGCGCTAGCCAGGCGCCCGGCAGCCAGGGTGTGGCCAGCTTCACCGGCGCGGGCGTACCAGGTCACGGCATGATCGTCGCGGCATGGGTACTGGGCGCAACCGTGTTCGTAGATTCTGGCAGCCTGATACTGAGCATGCATATCGCCGTTTTGTGCTGCCTGCAGGACATAGCGTGCGCCGCGGGCTTTTTCCTGCGAGGTGATACCGCGATGGAACAGCATATGCCCATAAATCGATAGCGCGGCGGTGTGCCCGGCATCGGCGCAGCGCTGGAACAAATGCATGGTCAGCCGCTGAGTGCGGGGCGAGCGCGGTAGCCAGCGCGTATGAAAGAGCTGCTCGGCCAACCGGTATTCGAGCCGAGTGAACAGGGAAGATGATGCCTGCGACATGCTTAACACCTTGAAGCCAATGTACCTTGGGTGACAACGACGTGCGCGGCTCCACCCTGAGCCAGTCCGTATCCCATCGCATCTTCATGATGGCCCGCCATCCGGCACTCGCCGGATCGACGGGCCGAAAGCATACGCCCCCGATCAGTCCGACTCAACCCTCGTTTGCCGCCCGCGCAGGGCCCGGCTACCATGCCGTTTCCTCTTCATCGCGGAGCTAAAAAAAGATGCAGACACGACCGTTGGGCGAGACCGGTATCGAGGTCAGCCGTCTATGCCTGGGCACGATGACGTTCGGCGAGCAGAACAGCGAGGCCGAGGCCCATGCGCAGCTCGACCGCGCCGTGGCATTCGGCATCGATTTCATCGATACCGCCGAGATGTACCCGGTGCCGCCCAAGGGAGAAACCCAGGGGCTTACCGAGGCCTATATCGGCAGTTGGCTGAAGGCACGCGGTCGGCGCGACGAGTTGGTCATCGCCACCAAGGCCGCCGGGCCGGGGCTAGAGCATATCCGAGGTGGCCCCCGGCTGACCCGTGAGCACATTCATCGAGCCATCGATACCAGTCTTGAGCGCTTGCAAACCGATTATGTGGATCTCTATCAGTTGCATTGGCCGGATCGCAGCACCAACTACTTCGGCAAGCTGGGATACGTGGCCGACGCCGACGAGCAGAGCACACCACTGGCCGAAACCCTAAGTGCACTCAAGGAATTGGTCGATGCCGGCAAGGTACGGGCCATCGGTCTCTCCAACGAGACGCCATGGGGCGTGATGCACAGCCTGCAATTGGCCGATAAGCTGGGCGTGCCGAGGGTTGCCAGCGTGCAGAATCCTTACAACCTGCTCAACCGCAGTTTCGAGGTAGGCCTGGCCGAGATCGCCCATCGCGAGAAGGTCGGCCTGCTGGCCTATTCACCGCTGGCCTTCGGCGTGCTGTCGGGCAAGTATCTGGATGGCGCCCAGCCGCCTCGCGGCCGCCTGTCGCTTTACGAGCGCTTCAAGCGCTACACCTCGGATGTCGCCGAACAGGCGACCCGCGCTTACGTCGACATCGCTCGCAAGCATGGGCTGGATCCGGCGCAGATGGCACTCGCGTTCGTCAACTCGCGCTCCTTCCTGACCAGCAACATCATCGGTGCAACGACGCTTGAGCAGTTGGAGAGCAATCTGGCCAGTGAAACGTTGACGCTGGAGCAATCGGTGCTCGATGAGATCGATGCCGTGCATCGGCGCTTATCCAATCCTTGCCCCTGAAAGGCTATGAGGCCGATAGTAGGGGCCGGCACCGGCCCCTTGGTATACTTTCGCCATCGATTCGACGATTCAGGAGCGTTTTATGCTGAGCGTGATTTCTCCCGCCAAGACGCTGGATTTCGACACTCCGCCGACCACCGATACTCACACTCAGCCCGACTATCTGACATGCAGTCGTGAGTTGATAGGGACCTTGCGCGATTACTCGCCGCTACAGCTCTCCAAACTGATGGGCATCAGCGACAAGTTGGCCGGGCTCAATGCCGCACGTTTTGCGCAGTGGCAGACACCGTTCGATCTCGACAATGCCAAGCAGGCCGCTCAGGCCTTCCAGGGCGATGTCTATGTCGGCCTCGAGGCGGCAAGCTTCAGCGAAGCGGACAACGCCTTTGCTCAGGATCACCTGCGCATTCTATCGGGGTTGTATGGCATGCTTCGCCCGCTCGACCTGATCCAGCCTTATCGTCTGGAGATGGGCATTCGCCTGCCCAACGCCGCCGGTAAGGATCTCTATGCATTCTGGCGGGAGCGTCTCACACGCGATCTGGACGCCGTAGTAGCCAAGAGCGGCTCATCGATATTGGTCAACCTGGCCTCGAACGAATACTTCAAGGCCATCGATCACAAGCGCCTTGAATCACGCGTCATCACCCCGGTCTTCAAGGACGCCAAGAACGGCCAGTACAAGATCATCAGTTTCTATGCCAAGAAAGCCCGCGGATTGATGAGCGCCTGGCTGATACGCCAACGCATCGACGACCCCGAGAAAATCAAGAATTTCGATGTTGCCGGCTACCGTTTCAGCGCCGCGATGTCGGAAGGCGATACGCTGGTATTCACTCGTGAGGAAAATGCAGGCGGTTGATGCTTGTTGGCTGGGTAATCTTATTCCCCTTTAGGGATGCTCTTGCGGGATAATAGCCGCTAAGATACCGATAACTTTTTCTTTACCTTTATCTAAGGGATATACCATGCGCAACCTAGTTGTCATGCTACTAGTTGGGCTGCTTGGCTTCGGCTTGGCGGTCGATCATGCCGAAGCCAAGCGCTTCGGTGGCGGCAAAAGCTTCGGCTCCTATTCACGCTCCGCATCCAGCACATCGAGCACACCCAGCCGAACCGCCTCCACACCACAACGTAAGCCCTCGAAAGGTCTGTCACGCTTCGCCGGACCATTTGCGGGGCTCCTTGCCGGTGGCCTTCTCGCCTCGCTATTTTTCGGCGGCGCCTTCGACGAGCTGCGCATGGTGGATATCCTGCTGATCGGCGGTGCCATCTGGCTGGCTTTCCGATTGTTCGGCCGCCGCCGGACCGCAACAGCCGCAGGCCCGCAGATCCATTCCGAACGCACCACAACGCAGAGCAACCCAAATCAGGCCTTCACCGCCATGGGCTCAAGCGGTAGCGGCTCATCGGCCACTCCCGCCTGGTTCGACAAAGAGCGTTTCTTGAATGGTGCCAAGGAGCACTTCATGACGTTGCAGCGCGCCTGGGATAATAATGACCTCAGCGGCATTCAGGAGTATGTGACACCTGAGCTCTACAACCTGCTGCGGGAAGAGCGCGCCAATCAGCCGGCGAACAACCGCACCGATATCGTGCGCCTGTTCGCTGAATTGGGCGAAGTACGAGAGCATGGCCGGCAGGCCGAAGCCACCGTGCTGTTCCATGGCATCATGGATGAAAACGGCGAGCACAACGAGTTCAATGAGACCTGGCATCTGGTCCGTGAATTACGGGATGAAGCGCCTTGGCACATCCAAGGTATCGAACAGAACCCCGGCGCCTGATTGCTTACTGTTCGGACGCATTAAAGCCGGGCAACGCCCGGCTTTAATGCACTTATCTTTCGGTAAAATGGAATTGCCAAACCGGCCTATTAGTTCTGGGCATCCTCGGCAGCATCCTGCACCTCCTCACCCATCTCTTCGACGCTTTCACCAGCCTCTTCGGCGGCATTATCGATGCTCTCACCGGCTTCTTCCGCCGCTCCCTCATCCTCGCAAGCGGCAACGCCACCCAGTAGAAGCGCCATCAACAGTGCCAAACCCAGCTTACGCATCATGCTCGTTTTCATCTTCTCCTCCTGAGAATAGAAATTGACCAGTGGTAACGCCTTACCATAACGGCTCTTCGGTACGAACGCTAGATGTGACCCTTGATGAATTCAATCAACAATGTCAATGCTGAGCTGCGGGGAGAGCCGACTTGGTTTCCACGCAAAAAAATACCCCAGCCGGCTGGCTGGGGGTATCGGATAGATGCCTGACGATGACCTACTCTCGCATGGGGAGGCCCCACA
>NZ_CAMPKE010000007.1 GCF_946887195.1 uncultured Halomonas sp. | reverse complement strand
ACCAACCGCCAGGTGCAGATGGGCCGCGCGGCAGTGCCATTGCCCGGCCAGGCCCAGACCGACTGGTGGATCATCCAGCAGATCGCCCAGCGTTTCGGTCTGCCATGGAATTACCAGCACCCACGCGACGTGTTCGAGGAGATGACCCAAGGCATGCCATCGCTCGATCACATCAGCTGGGAGCGTCTCGAACGCGAGCAGTCGGTGACCTACCCGTGCCCGGCCGACGATGCGCCGGGCGCTGACGTGGTGTTCTCCGATGCCTTCCCCACCGTCAGCGGCTTGGCCAAGTTCTCGCCGACCCGCCCGCTGCCGCCGGACGAAGCGCTCGACGAGGTCTACCCCACGGTGCTGACCACCGGGCGTCTGCTCGAACACTGGCATACCGGCTCGATGACCCGGCGTGCCAAGGTGCTCGACGATCTCGAACCCGAAGCGGTGGCCAGCCTGGCACCGGGTGAACTGACGCGATTGGGGCTGACACCCGGCGATCGGCTGACGATTACCACGCGACGCGGGCAGATCACGCTGATCGCCAGGGTCGATCCGCTGATGGCCGAGGGCATGGTGTTCGTGCCGTTCTGCTATGCCGAAGCGGCGGCCAACCTGCTGACCAACCCGGCGCTGGACCCGTTCGGCAAGATACCCGAGTTCAAGTACGCGGCTTGTCGGCTGTCGGCGGCCGAGGCGTCGGTCGTTCCGGCCTAGTGGGAGCGATAACGGTCACAGAGGAGGGCGGGATATGATGATTGCCGAGCTGATCGATGGCGACGATTTCCGCGCGCGGCTGGTGGCGCTGGGTATCCGCATCCCCGAGGGCGCCTGCCCCGAAACCTGCGCACGCATGGCGCTGCGCAAGCACGTCGAAGTCGGTGTGCCAGGCTTGCAGGAACTGATTCGCGAGCTGATGCAACACACCGACATGATGCTGCCGTCGGTGCGCGCGGCGATCGAGAAGTTTTTGTTGCCGGGGCTGCGTTGAGCGCTGGCCAGGCCTCCAATGCACCCGGCGGTTAGCGGATTCCCATGGCCAGTCGCAGCCCGTCATAAACTGCGGCGTGCACGTTGCGGCTGGCCACGGCGTCGCCGATGCGAAACAGCTGGAAGCGGCCCGCGGGGTGGCGCGTCTGGCGTTGCGGGGCGATGGCGATGAAGGCGTCGATATCCAGCTCGCCGAGGTTGCTCGATTGCGCTTTGAGCGCGACGTAGAGCTCGTCGAGCGGGGCGGTGCCGTGCTCGACGATCACCCGGTCGGCGTTCAGCGTCTCGCGGACGTCGCGGCAATAGGCGCTGGTCAGCGTCGCCGTGAGGCCCTGCGGCGAACGCTCGACCCGGCTCAGGGTGCGATTGAGCCGCACATCGACACCATGCCGGTCGAAAGCGCCGAGAAACGCCGGGAAATTGGTGCCACCGACCTCGATGCCGAGCGTGCGTTCGGGCGTGACGAAATGCACGCTCGCGCCATGGCGAGCCAGGTGCTCGGCGGCCGAGAGCCCGGGAAAGCCGCCGTGATCGTCATAGACCAGCACGCGCTCGCCGGCGCGTACCGGGTCGGCCAGGGCGTCCCAGCTCGACTGCACCAGCGCCTCGCCGGCTTGCAATTCGGGGTGAACCTGGGGCAGGCCGCCGGTGGCGAGGATCACCACGTCGGGGTCGAGGGCGAGCACGTCGTCGGCCTCAGCGTAGCAATTGAAGCGCAGCGTCACGCCCAGGCGCTGGCACTCGGCGAGGCGCCATTCGGTGATGCCGAGCATCTCGCGGCGGCGTTCGAGCAGGCTGGCGATGCGTACCTGGCCGCCGGCGACGTCGTTGGCTTCGAGCAGGGTGACGCGATGGCCGCGCTCGGCGCTGGCGCGTGCCGCCTCGAGCCCCGCCGGGCCGGCGCCGATCACCACCACATGGCGCGGCGCGTCGACATCGCGGGCGATGACATGCGGCAGGGTGGCTTCGCGGCCGGTGGCGGGGTTGTGGATGCAGTAGGCGGCGCCGTTCTCGTAGATGCCGTCGATGCAGTAGCCGGCACCGACACAGGGCCGAATGCGCTCCTCCTCGCCGGTCTCGATCAGCGCGGTGATGTTGGGCTCGGCCATGTGCGCACGCACCATGCCGACCAGGTCGAGCAGCCCCTCGCGAATGGCGTAGCGCGCGGTGGCCACGTCGTTGATGCGCGAGGCGTGCAGCACCGGCAGGCCGGTCGCACGGCGCACTTCGCCGACGAACGCCAGATGCGGCGCCGACGCCGCGCCCATGTTGGGAATCACCTCGGCGAGCCCGGCGTCGGAGTCGATGTGCCCGCGGATCACGTTGAGAAAATCGATCGCGCCGCTGCGCTCGAGCAGGCGGCAGACTTTCAGCCCCTCGTCGCGCCCCAATCCATGAGGCAGCAGCTCATCCACCACCAGACGAATGCCGACGAGGAATTCCGGCCCCACCGCGGCGCGCACGGCATCGATGACCATCAGCGGGAAGCGCAGGCGGTTGGCCAGCTCGCCACCCCAGTCGTCGTCGCGGCGGTTGGTCCACGGCGACAGGAAGCCGTCGAGTAGATGGCCGTAGGCTTCGATCTCGATGCCGTCGAGCCCGGCGGCCTGGCAGCGCGCGGCGCCGTCGGCGTAGGCCTTGGCGATGCGCTCGAGGTCGTGGGCCTCGGCGATCTTGGGGAAGGCGCGGTGAGCCGGCTCGCGCAGGCCGGAGGCGGCGATTACCGGTAGCCAGTCGCCGGCGTTGTAGCGGGTGCGCCGGCCCAGGTGGGTAATCTGGCACATTACCGCGCAGTCGTGCTGGTGCACGCTGTCGGCGAGTTCGGCCAGCCACGGAACGATCTCGTCCTTGTAGAGCAGCAGGTTGCCGAATGCCGGTGGGCTGTCCGGGGCGACCACCGCGCTGCCGCCGATCATGGTCATGGCCATGCCGCCGTGCGCCTTGGCCTCGTGATACAGCCGGTAGCGCGCCTTGGGCATGCCGTCTTCGGAGTAGGCCGGCTCGTGCGCGGCGCTGACGATGCGGTTCTTGAGCCGCAGATGACGCAGGAAGAAGGGCTGCAGCAGCGGATCGCGTGAGGCGCTCATCGGGAATCTCCGAGAGGATGGTCAAATGGGGGTATCATCGCCAATGAATAGGCCCGCACGATGGCGGGCCAGGTCGATACTTATTGCTGCATTGCCATTCAGCCCTGCGCCAGTTGCAGCGACGGCGCTTCATGACCGAGGTTGGTCAGCATGCGCCCGGCATACCAGTCGACGAAGTCGATGACGCCGAATTCGTAGGTCTCGGAATAAGGGCCGGGCTGATAGGCCTGGGAGTTGATGCCGCGCTGGTTCTCTTCGGCCAGGCGACGATCCTGGTCGTTGGTGGCGTCCCATACCTTGCGCAGCCGTTCGGGATCGTAGTCGACGCCCTCGACGGCATCCTTGTGAACCAGCCACTTGGTGGTCACGACCGTTTTCTGCGGACCCAGCGGCAGCACGCGGAACACCACGGCGTGATCGCCCATGAAGTGATTCCAGGAATTCGGCAGATGCAGGATACGCAGCGACCCCATGTCGGGGCTCTGCAGTCGGCCCATCAGCTTGTTGCAGCCTTGCTGGCCGTCCATGGTCATCGACACGGTGCCGCCCAGCAGCGGGGTGCGGGTCAGGCGGTTGCGCTTGCCGAAGCGCTTGAGCTGCCAGGGCACGTTCTCGCCATCCCAGTCGGCCTGCTTGCGTGCGACCAGCGACTTGTAGGCCGGCGTGGCGCGGGGGTCGTCGGTGTCGTCGAACTCCTGCAGCGAGTTGAGCAGTTCCGGATGGGCGCCATTGCAGTGGTAGCACTCGCGGTTGTTCTCGAGCACCAGCTTCCAGTTGGCCTGCTCGACGATGCTCGACTCCACCGCGACCTTGACGTCATCCATCCGGTATGGCTCGAGGTAGTGCTCCAGCGCGACCAGGAAGTCGTCGATCGCCGGCGGCTCGTCGGCCAGGTTGATGAACATGAACCCGCCGGCGGTCCTGATGTTGACCGGCTTCAGGCCGTAGTTGGCGAGATCGAAATCGGCGCCCATGTCGCTGCCGGCGAACAGCAGGCGGCCATCGAGCTCGTAGGTCCACTGATGGTAGCCGCAGACCAGCTTGGCGACCTTGCCCTTGTCCTTGACGCACAATCGCGAGCCGCGATGACGGCAGACGTTGTGGAAGGCGTGAATGCGCTCCTCGGCGCCGCGTACGATGACGATCGGGTTATCGCCGATATCGAGGGTAATGAAGTTGCCCTTGGCGGGGATCTCGCAGGTCATGCCGGCAAACAGCCACTCCTTGCCGAAGATTTCCTGCATGTCGAGCGCGAAGACCCGCTCATCGTTGTAGAACGGCTGCGGCAACGAGAAACCCGGCGCGCGCTGGCCGAGCATTTCTGCGGTCGCTTCGCGTGCGGCGATTAGGGGATCGTCCAGTTGGGAACGGGCAATCAGGTCCATGTAGCGGTCCTCATCAATCGCCGCCTCCCCGCGAGGACGACGAATTCGGTCATTGGGCGTTGTTGTGGTAGGAGTCTGGGCATGCACCGAGTGCTACGATCCAGGCCCATCCTGGGATTGCGCCGAGTGTGGGACATGCACGCCAACGGAAATTGTCTACCGGCGACATGAGCTGGCTCAACGGCGACGAGAGCGCTCCGGGCGCGGCCGGTGGATGGATGTGTGAGGCATGTTCGTGTCGCTGGCAGGCAAGTCGGTCGCTCTCGGCGTGCCCAGAATGCGGGCATGAACAGGCGTTGGGTCGTGAGCGGGATTCGCGGGCCAGCAAGGCGTAGCCAAAGGCACTGCCAGGCAGAGACGACAATGACAACGAGCTTCTTCAACCCGGTCACCACCCAGACCTGGACCAACGGCCGCCACCTCGTGCGTTGCGTCAAGACGATCCAGGAAACCTGGGACGTGCGCACGTTCTGCTTCATGGCCGAGCAGCCGGTGATGTTCTTCTTCAAGCCGGGGCAGTTCGTTACCCTGGAGCTGGAGATCGATGGCGCGCCGGTCATGCGCTCGTACACCATCTCCAGCTCGCCGTCGATTCCCTACAGCTTCTCGATCACCGTCAAGCGCATGCCGGGCGGCCAGGTCTCCAACTGGCTGCACGATAACCTCAAGGTCGGCGACGAGCTGGCGGTGCATGGGCCGGTGGGCAACTTCAATTCCATGGATTTCCCCGCCGACAAGGTGCTGTTCCTGTCCGGTGGCGTCGGTATCACGCCGCTGATGTCGATGACCCGCTGGTTCTTCGATACCAACGCCAATGTCGACGTCGAGTTCATCCACAGTTCACGGGCGCCGCGCGATGTGATCTTCCACCGCGAACTGGTGCACATGTTCTCGCGGATTCCCGAGTTCAAGCTGCATGTGATCTGCGAGAACAAGGACGATATCGGCGAAGCCTGGACCGGCTACCGGGGCTTTCTGACTCAGCCGATGCTGGAGTTGATGGCGCCCGACTACCTCGATCGCGAAGTCTTCTGCTGCGGCCCCACGCCGTACATGAATGCGGTCAAGCGTATCCTGCGTGACAACGGTTTCGACATGAGCCGTTACCACGAGGAGTCCTTCGGCGCCACGCCGCTCGACGTACGCGAGGAGGTGCTGGAACTCGCCGAACAGGCCGAGGCGGCGGCGGAGGACATCGACTACGCTGAGATGCTTCAGGTGGAATTCGCAAGTTCCGGAAAAAGCGTGCGCATCCAGCCCGGCGAGACGGTGCATGCCGCCGCCTCCAAGCTCGGCCTGCACATTCCCAAGGCCTGCGGCATGGGGATTTGCGGTACCTGCCGGGTGGGTTTGAAATCGGGCGAGGTGGAGATGGATCACAACGGCGGCATCACCGACGAGGACGTTGAGGAAGGCTATATCCTGTCGTGCTGCAGCCGGCCGAAAGGCAATGTGGTCGTCGATTTCTGATCGAACGCTATGACGCCGGCCCTTGTGGCCCCTCGCGCCGATAGTTTTCGGGAATCTCGAACAGGAAATCCGGCAAGGGGTCGTGGGTCACCTGTTCCAAGGTCTGGCTGAAGTCGTTGAACTCGATGCGCAGGCTCACCGGCACGCCATCGAGTGCTGAAATGTCCGGTACCGATGCCGCCTGTTGGGAAAGCGCCGTTTGCAGGCTGGTGGTCAACTCGTAGAGGCTCTGAAAGGCCATGAATTCGGTGTCCGTCAATCCCAGGGCCTGCGGGGAGGCCACGCAGATTTCGCCGATCGGCCGATCGCCGGCGGTAATCCAGCCCTTGTCGCAGGCAATGCCGTTCACCTCGCTTGCAACGGCATCGGTCATATCGATCTTCATGGGCAGCGGAGCGGGTGCCGACTCATCCAGGAACAGCCCCATCTGCGAACGGATGAGCGCCTGCTGCTGCTCTGGCAGGGTCTTCAAGCGCTCCCGCAGATCGTCGCGCAGCGCTGCGAGGCGTAGGGAGAGCCGATCGATCGCGGCGGCGTCCACGCCGTAATACACCTGGCGCTGCGGATCCACCGCATACAGTGTGTCGTCGCCGCCGCGATACACCATCCAGTTGAAGCCCGCACCGAGTGCCGAACCCTCCATGCGAATCTCGTTCGATCTCGCCTTGAGCACCATGGGCGCGGCGTTTTCTCCCTTGGATACCCGGTACTGCAGCGTGGTGTCGGCATTGGCCGGCAGATACATTGCGACGGCGAGCAAGGTAAAGGCGACAGGCAGGATGTTTCGCATGCGATGACCCTTGTTGTTCTTCGGAGGGCTAGGCGTAACGATGCCTAGTCTATGCGGTTGGCGGCGATGCTTGTAGCGAGCATTGCATAGAACGACTGCTGGTAACGTCATGCGACGTAAAAAAGCGCCAAGACCCGCCCGAAGGCAGATCCTGACGCTGAAAATCGAATCACGAAAACAGGTGGGTAACGTGTTTCATCAGCGTAGAAGATGAGACGGCTAATTGCAAAACAGTGTTTTCTATTGGCCTTCCGGTTACCGAGCCGTGCGCGGCTGCTGCTGGGTGATGCAGTGGATATTGCCACCGCCGAGCAGGACCTCGCGGGCATCGATGGCGACGACCCGGCGCCCGGGGAATAGCTTCTCGACAATCGCCATGGCCTCGCCGTCGCGCTGCGGGTCGAGCCTGGGCATCACCACCACCGAGTTGCCGATATAGAAATTGACGTAGGAGCCGGCCATGCGATCGCCGGGCTGGCGCGGTCGCGAGCTGCTCAGGCGGTCGACGCCGCTGGCCTCCGAATCGGCGATATGCAGCGGGCCGGGCTGGGGCAGCTTGTGCACCTTGAGTCGCCGCCCGCGGGCATCGGTCGCGCTCTCCAGAATCTCCAGCGCCTCGCGGGAAATGTCGTGCTGTGGGTCGCTCGCATCGTCGGTCCAGGTCAGCGCGACCTCGCCGGGGGCGACGAAGCAGCACAGGTTATCGACGTGACCGTCGGTCTCGTCCTGGTAGCAGCCGCGCGGCAGCCAGATGACCTTGCCGATATCGAGGAAATCGCCGAGCAGCCGCTCCAGGTCGGCCTTGGTCAGGTCCGGGTTGCGATTGGGGTTGAGTAGGCACTCTTCGGTGGTGATCAGGGTACCTTCGCCGTCGACATGGATAGCGCCGCCCTCCAGTATCAGCGGGGTGATGAAGCGCTCGATGCCCAGCATCTCGGCGATCTTGGTGCGGATGCGGCGATCCTTGTCCCACGGGAAATAGAGCCCGCCATTGAGCCCGCCCCAGGCGTTGAACTCCCAGTCGACCATCGCCAGGCGGCCATCCGGATGGGTCAGGAAGGTCGGGCCGACATCGCGCATCCAGGCGTCGTTGCTCGACAGCTCGACCACGCGGATATGTGCCGGCAGCTGGTGGCGGGCGTTTTCGTACTGATCGTCGTTGACGCCGACGAACACCGTCTCGCTCTCGGCGATGGCTTCGGCCACCGCGACGAACGCGGCCTGGGCCGGCTTGGCGCCATAGCGCCAGTTGTCGGGACGCTGCGGCCACAGCATCCAGCAGGCGTCGTGCGGCGCGAACTCGGCGGGCATGGAAAAACCGAGCGCGGCCGGGGTCGGGGAGGCGGTGGTTGCATGGTCGTTCATAAAGAACCTCAAGGATAACCTGCTGACAGACATAACCCGTTTGCCAGGCTGGCGGCAAGCGTGCGCCCACTGGCGCTCAAAGGTAGCCGTCGGCTTTCAGGGACGCGGCTGCGGCACTCAGCGAGGCATCGAGAATGGCGACGACCTCGTCGACCACATCGCGAGTCCAGATCAGCGGCGGCGAGACGATGTTCAGATGGCCCACCGGGCGGATGATCAGCCCGCGCTGCTGGGCCTCGAACGCTACCCGGTCGCCGACGCGGGCCTCCACCGGCAGCAGTGCCTTGGTGGCTTTGTCGGCGACGTTTTCGAGACACATCATGAAGTGGCTGCCGCGCACGTCGCCTACGGTGGCGTGGTGAGATAGCGACTGAAGGCGCTGTTCCAGATAGGGGCCGACCTCGCGTACGTTCTCGCAGATACCCTCGCGTTCGATGATCTCGATGTTCTTGAGCGCCGCGGCGCAGCTCACCGGATGGCCGGAGTAGGTGAAGCCGGTGCTGAGCACGCCGCCCGGCCCCTGCGGGGTCGACAGCACTTCGTAGAGTTCGTCGGAGATCAGCGTCGCGCCCAGCGGCGCGTAGCCGGACGACAGCCCCTTGGCGCAGTTGATGATGTCCGGCTGGGTGTCGAACAGCGCCTCGGAGGCGAAGAAGTGCCCGAGCCGCCCGAAGCCGGTGACCACCTCGTCGGCGATGTAGAGGATATCGTTGGCGCGGCACACCGCCTGCATGCGCTGGTGATAACCCTTCGGCGCGACTAGCACGCCACCGGCGCCCATGATCGGCTCGGCGATGAAGGCGGCGATGTTGTCGGCGCCGATCTCGGCGATGGTGGTTTCGAGCTCGCCGACCAGGTGATCGCAGTACTCGGCCTCGCTCATGCCCTCGGGGCGGCGGTAGCAATTGGCCTCGCTCAGGTGGGTGACCAGCTGGTCGAGGGTGTCGAACTCCCAGTTGTTGCTGGCGATGCCGGTCAGCGTGGCGGCGAGATAGGTGGTGCCGTGGTAGGCGTTGTTGCGCGACAGGATGCGCTTCTTCTCAGGTTTACCGAGGCGGTTGAAGTAGTAGTGCACCAGGCGGATGGTGGCGTCGTTGGCCGCCGAGCCGCCGCAGCTGTAGAACACGTGATTGAGATGCTTTGGCGCCAGTTCGGCGAGCTTGTCGGCGAGCAGCGTGGCCGGCACGTTGGAGAGATTGTTGAAGGTCGAGAAGTAGGCCATGCGCGTGGCCTGCTCGGCCATCGCCTCGCCGATCTCGCGGCGGCCGTGACCGACGTTGACGCACCACAGCCCGGCGATGCCGTCGATGAAGCGGTTGCCGTGGGCATCCTGCACGTAGATGCCGTCGCTGTCGGTGATCAGGTCGCAGCCCTGCTCCTTGAACACGCTGAAATCGGTGAACGGATGGATGAAGTGATCCTTGTCCTTCTGCCAAAGCGCTTGCGGATCGTAGTCCTGGGCAGTGTGGTCGCCAGGATGGCGTTGGGCGGTTACCGAAGTCGTCGCTGTCATGAGGGTTGGTCTCTTGTTGTCGTGGGCATGACGACGAGCCTAGCCAGTCTCCGGGTGACACCGACATATCCCGATTGGGGTATATCGCCGCCGCCCCGGCCCGCCTATCGTCGGGCCACGATCCCAACAACAACCTGGAGGCACGCCATGAGCGTCACCATCAATTCCGAGCGGCTGTGGGATTCGCTGATGGCCATGGCCGAGATTGGCCCCACCGCGAAGGGTGGCAGTTGTCGCCTGGCACTGACCGAGGAGGATGCCGCCGGGCGGCGTTTATTGCTGAAGTGGTGCGAGGCGCTCGGCTGCACCTGGCGCGTCGACCGGGTCGGTAACCTGTTCATCCGCCGCGCCGGGCAGCGCGACGACCTCGACCCGGTGGCCACCGGCAGCCATCTCGACACCCAGCCCAAGGGCGGGCGCTTCGATGGCATCCTCGGCGTGCTGGCCGGGCTCGAGGTATTCCGCGCTCTCGATGAGCAGGGCATCGCCACCCAGCGCCCCCTGGAGCTGGTGGTGTGGACCAACGAGGAGGGCAGTCGCTTCGCCCCGGCGATGGTCGCCTCGGGCACCTACGCCGGCGAGTTCAGCGTCGAGTCGACCCTGGCGCGCAAGGACCGCGACGGTGTGAGCCTCGGTGACGCGCTGGAAGCGACCGGCTTCGCCGGCGACATGGCGGTGGGCGAGCCGCGCCTGCACGCCTTCTTCGAACTGCACATCGAGCAGGGTCCGGTGCTCGAAGAGGAGGGCGAGAGCATCGGCGTGGTCGTCGGAGTGCAGGGCATGCGCTGGTACGATGTCGTCCTCACCGGCCAGTCGGCCCACGCCGGCCCCACGCCGATGCGTTATCGCCGCGACGCCCTGGCCGCGTGCGCCCGGCTGATCGACCGTCTGCAGTCATACGCCCTGAGCGATGATTCCGGCGACACCAAGGTCACCTGCGGCTGTCTCGACATTCCCCAGAGCTCGCGCAACGTCGTCCCCGGCGAGGTAAAACTCACCGTCGATTTGCGCCACGTCGACGAGGCCGAGCTCGATGCGCTGGAAAGCCGCTTCGAGCGCGAACTGGCCGAGTGCGGCGAAGCCTTCGGCGTGACCGCGCGCGTCGAGCGCATCTGGAAGTCACCGGTAGTGAATTTCGATGCCGGCTGCGTCGATGCCATCGAGGCGGCGACCCGCGCTCACGGCTTCCGCTACCGGCGCATGCTCAGCGGCGCCGGCCACGACTCGGTGTACGTCTCGCGCGTCGCGCCCACGGCGATGATCTTCATCCCCTGCCGCGACGGCATCAGCCACAACGAGGCCGAGTACGCCACGCCCGAGCACTGTGCCCAGGGCTGCCAGGTGCTGGCCGATGCGCTGCTGGCCAAGGCCAGCGCGGTGCACTACTGACTCAACTGACGTCGCGAGACCAGCGCCACATGATCGAGGAACAGGCGGAACAGCTGCGACTGGCTGGAAACCTCCAGGCGCTGGTAGAGGTGCTTGCGATGGACCTTGACGGTGCCGTCGCTGATGCCGAGTTCGCGGGCCGCCGATTTGCTCGAATGGCCGGCCAGCAGCAGGCGCACGATCTCCTGCTCGCGGGTGGTGAGCCGTTCGCGGCCGAAGCTGGCGAAGGCCGCTTCCACCGGTGCCTGGGCCTCCAGGCGTGCCTGGAACTGGCCACCCTGCCAGTGCCAGTATTCACCGAGCAGCGCTTCGAACACCGGCGCGATATGGCGTAGCGCCTGCAGGCCGCGCCGGGTCAAGGTCGCGCCGTCATGGCGGAAACCCAGCGACACCACCAGCACCACGTCCGGCGCGACCCGGGTGAATAGCCCGGCCTCGTCGCCCAGACCCAGCGAGCGGTAGTAGTGGTGATAGTAGTCGCTGGCCTCGAAGCGGTCCGGCGCCAGCTCACGCAGGCGATGCACGCCGCGCTCGAGCCCGCGCTGCACGGCGGTGAAGAAAGGATCGAGCAGGTAGGCTTCGCTCAGGTAGCGCTCGACCCATTGCTCGCGTAGATATGCCGGGCAGTCGTCGTGAATCAGCAGCGGATGATGGCGGCCCTTGTAGGTGTTGATCAGGATCGAGTCGAAGGCGATGCGCTCGCGCAAGGCCTGTTCCAGCAAGCCGGGGAAGGACGTTGCACCGGCATTCTGGATCAGCCGGGCCAGGCACTGGTGCCAATCGAGACTGGCGGGTTGGGCGAGCAGTTCGGTGGGGGTCATGGTGCGCCGCAATCTACCTGGTGCAAGAATGCTGATCGGTCGAGGTTAGCATCTTCTCGTCGCTGCGTGTCTGGTCGCGGACCGTGCCCCTGAGCTAGGCTGGAACCGACGCTACCCATTGATTCGAGGAGTTGAGAATGAAGCTAACCGTTCACGGTATCGACGACCAGCAGCCGATCCCCGCTACGTTCGCCTTCGGCGTACCCGGCGATGGCGAGCCGATGACGCTGGGGCCCAATCGCAACCCGGCGCTGACCTGGTCGGACGCGCCAGAAGAGGCTCGCAGCTTCGCGGTGATCGTCGCCGACCCCGACGTGCCCGGCGACACCAGCGACGTCAACCAGCAGGGCAGGACGTTGCCGGCGAGCATGCCGCGCGTCGATTTCTATCACTGGGTCGTGGTCGATGTTCCCGGCGAGACCCGCGCCATCGGCGAAGGCGAGGATTCCAATGGCGTGACCGCCAAGGGCAAGGCGCCTGGCCAGTCCGCTTTCGGCCTGCGCGGTATCAATACCTTCACCGATTTTCTCGCCGGCGACCCGGACATGGGGGGGACCTACGGCGGTTACGACGGCCCGTGCCCACCGTGGAACGATGAACTGACCCACCGCTATCGCTTCACCGTCTACGCGCTGGATATCGACTCGCTGGGGCTGGCGGGTGAATTCACCGGCGCCGACGCGCTCGAGGCCATGCAGGGGCATATTCTCGATCAGGCCACGGTGACCGGCACCTACACGCTCAATCCCGACCTGCGTCGTGGCCAGTGAGGGCGAGCAACGCAACAGGTAACTATTCAGGGAGGATGATATGGCTACCCGATTCAAGGTCGGCGATCACGTCAAATGGAACTCCGAGGCGGGGCATGTGAGTGGCACGATTACCAAGGTTCATACCGAGGATTTCGACTACAAGGGCCACAACCGCCGCGCCTCAAAGGAGGAACCGCAGTACGAGATCAAGAGCGACAAGACCGAGCATGTCGCGGCGCACAAGGAGAGCGCACTGAGCAAGGCCGATTAGGCTATGTCTGAAAGTGTCCGCGCTTGCCCATACTGCGTTAAAAATCGGCTCAAGGTGCTCATTTACAACATGTAAACTCCGCTCTTTCGCCGTTTTTTGCCTTGTCTGGACTTCGCTCGTCGACTTTCAAGACAAAGCCTGCTTTGCTCGTAGGTTTCTGGGCTCAGGTCCAGTCCAATATTACCTTGCCGGACTGACCGGAGCCCATCACCTCGAAGCCTTTCTCGAAATCGTCGATCTTGAAGCGGTGGGTGATGATCGGACTGAGATCGAGTCCCGACTGGATCAGGCTGGCCATCTTGTACCAGGTCTCGAACATCTCGCGGCCATAAATGCCCTTGATGGTCAGGCCCTTGAAGATCACCTTGGTCCAGTCGATGGCCATTTCCTTGGGCGGAATGCCGAGCATGGCGATCTTGCCGCCGTGGTTGATCACGTCGAGCATCTCGCTGACCGCCGAGGCCACGCCGGACATCTCCAGCACCACGTCGAAGCCCTCGCCCATGTGCAGATCGGCCATCACATCCTGCAGGCGCTCGCGCGAGACATTCACGGTACGCGTGGCGCCCATCTTCTCCGCCAGTGCCAGCCGGTAGTCGTTGACGTCGGTGATCACCACGTGGCGTGCGCCGATATGGCGAACCACCGCGGCGGCCATGATGCCGATGGGTCCGGCTCCGGTGATCAGCACGTCCTCGCCGACCACATCGAACGACAGCGCGGTGTGCACGGCGTTGCCGAAAGGGTCGAAGATGGCGGCCAGCTCGAAGGGAATCTCGTCGGGCAGTTTGAACAGATTGAAGGCCGGCAGCGTCATGTATTCGGCGAAGGCGCCGGGGCGATTGACGCCCACGCCTACGCTGTTGCGGCACAGGTGCGTGCGCCCGGCGCGGCAGTTGCGGCAATGCCCGCAGGTCACGTGGCCCTCGCCGGAAACCCGGTCGCCGATTTGATAGCCGCTGACCTCTTCACCGATGGCGACCACTTCGCCGGCGTATTCGTGGCCGGTCACCATCGGCACCGGTACGGTCTTCTGCGACCACTCGTCCCATTGATGGATATGCATGTCGGTGCCGCAGATGGCGGTGCGGTGAATCTTGATCAGCACGTCGTTGTGGCCGATCTCGGGGACCGGTACGTCGGTCATCCAGATACCCGGCTCGGGCTTGAGTTTCGCCAGCGCCTTCATGCGATCACCTCCAGTTCACGGCCGATGCGGGTGAACGCCGCAATGGCGCTATCGATCTGATCAAAGGTATGTGCCGCCGAGAGCTGGGTGCGAATGCGTGCCTGGCCCTTGGGTACCACCGGGAATGAAAAACCGATCACGTAGATGCCCTCCGCCAGCAGGCGGTTGGCGAACTCGCCGGCGAGGCGGGCATCGCCGAGCATCACCGGGACGATCGGGTGATCGGCGCCGGCCAGCGTGAAGCCGGCGGCGTTCATGCCTTCACGAAAGCGTGCGACGTTGTCCCACAATCGCGCGCGCAGGGCGTCGCCGGCCTCGACCTTGCCCAGCGCCGTGAGTGTGGCGGCGACGATGGGCGGCGCCAGCGAGTTGGAGAATAGATAGGGCCGCGAGCGCTGGCGCAGCCACTCGACGATCGACCCGCGCGCCGCGGTAATCCCGCCGGAGGCGCCGCCCAGCGCCTTGCCGAAAGTGGTGGTGATAATGTCGATGCGCTCGATCACCTGGTGGTATTCGTGCGTGCCGCGACCGTTGGCGCCGAGAAAGCCGGTGGCGTGGGAATCGTCGACCATGACCAGGGCGCCGTAGCGCTCGGCGAGATCGCAAATGCCCTCGAGATTGGCGATCACGCCATCCATCGAGAACACGCCGTCGGTGGCGATCAGCTTGAAGCGCGCGCCGGCGGCGTCGGCTTCCTGCAGGCGCGCTTCCAGCTCGGCCAGGTCGTTGTTGGCGTAGCGGTAGCGGCGCGCCTTGCACAGACGCACACCGTCGATGATCGAGGCGTGATTCAGCGCATCGGAGATGATCGCGTCCTTGGGGCCGAACAGCGTCTCGAACAGCCCGCCGTTGGCATCGAAGCAGGACGAATAGAGAATGGCATCGTCCATGCCCAGAAACTCGGCGAGACGCGTTTCCAGGTGGCGATGCTCACTGTGGGTGCCGCAGATGAAGCGCACCGAGGCCATGCCGAAACCCTGCGCATCGAGCCCGCGCTTGGCGGCATCGATCAGTTCCGGATCGTCGGCCAGGCCCAGGTAGTTGTTGGCGCAGAAGTTGATCACTTCGCCGCGCTCGACGCCGATCATGGCACGCTGCGGTGTCAGCAGTTCGCGCTCCTGCTTGTAAAGACCCTCTTCGCGCAATTCATCGAGCTGGTGGCGTAGATGGTCCTGAAAGGCTTGGGACATGACGGCTTTCCTTATCGTTTTTGAATTCCCGGGCATGCCATCAAGCCTAACAGGATGTCCGATAATTTTCCGTGAGCCCGATTTTCATAGGCATGTCAAAAGCGTTTGCCGGACCGAGCGGGGCGTTGATACCATGGGTTAAATTCTGTACGAATAGCCAGTACTAGGAAGCTCTGAAAAATACTGCGCTCGACCAGGCTGTGTTGAAGTCGTCCTCAAAATGCTCATTTACTGCATGTAAACTCCGCTTTTTCGGACGACTTCGCCTTGCCTGATCTTCGCTCGATACTTTTTCAGTGGCTCCCTAGCGACCGTTGTTAACGACTCAGCCATGACGCTCCCCACGCTCGACGATCCTTTCTACTATCTCAACAATTTTTACACGGTGCTGGGCTGGCTCCGCGAGCGCTACGGCGATCTGCTGAGCGAGCGCGAGCTTGCCTTCATCGATGAGTTTGCCAATGTGCCGCAAGCCTCGCGCGCCTTGCTGGTGCGCATGATCATGCGCAAGGGCACGCTGTTCCGGGCCAGCAAACTGGATTACGCCGAGATTGGGTCGACCCGCGAGGCGGCATGGCCGTTGATCGAGAAGGGTTGGGTCGATGCCGAACCCGAACTGAGCCTGGAGCAGCTATTCGCGCTCTCGACCAAGGCCGAGATCGTAACGGCGTTCGGCGACTATCTCGCTACGCCGAGTGCAAGAAAGCCCGACTTGCTGGAAACGCTGAAACCCGCGTTCGTCGATGCGCACCGCTTCGCCGATTGGTACGAGCACAGTGGCGACTGCGTTTACGCCCTCACGCTCATGGAGATGTGCGACCGCTTCCGGCTGTTGTTCTTCGGCAATCTGCATCAAAGCTGGACGGAATTCGTGCTCGCCGATCTCGGCATCTACCGCTACGAGAACGTCGCATTCACCACGGCGTCGCGCGCCTTCCATTGCCGCGACGATGTCGATGCCTACTTGCAACTGCACCATTGCCGGGAGCGCTTCGAGGCCGGCGAGGTCGATGACGTGCTCGCCCTCGTGCCGGCGGCGTTCGGCGATAACCCCTGGCTCGAATCGCGGCGCGCCAGGCTCACGTTCCAGATCGCCCAGCATTGCGAGCGGATCGACGACCGCGATACGGCGCTGGCGCTATACGCCGATTGCGCGCATCCCGGCGCGCGCATCCGCCGCCTGCGTGTGCTGGAGCGCAGCGGTCAGTTCGATGCCGCACTGGCGCTGGCCCGCGAGGCGGAGCAGGCACCGGAGAGCGCCGCCGAAACGCAGCACCTGCTGCGCATCATGCCGCGTCTGCATCGCAAGCTGGGCCTGCCGAAACCGCGCCGCCACCAGCCAGCCCCGGTCGCGCGGATCGATCTGTCGCTGCCCCGGCCCGATAGTCCAATCTCGGTGGAGGGCGCGGTGCGCGAGCATCTCTTCGAGCCTCACGCACCGGTGCACTATGTCGAGAACACGCTGATCAACTCGCTGTTCGGCCTGCTCTGCTGGGAGGCGATCTTCGCCCCGTTGCCGGGGGCGTTCTTCCATCCCTTTCACAGTGGCCCGGTGGATCTGCTGCGGCCCGATTTCCACCGCCGGCGCGCGGCACTGTTCGAGGCTTGCCTCGCGCAACTCGACAGCCAAGAGTACCGGACTACCATTCGAGCGACGTTCGCCGCCAAGCAGGGCACTCTATCGCCGTTCGTGCATTGGGGTATCGTCGATGAAACGCTGCTCGAACAGGCGCTGGCGTGTTTCCCGCGCGAGCATCTCAAGCAGTGGTTCACCCGACTGTTGTGGGACATCAAGGCCAATCGCGCCGGCCTGCCGGATCTGATCCAGTTCTGGCCCGACGAACGGCGCTACCGAATGATCGAGGTGAAGGGGCCGGGCGATCGCCTGCAGGACAACCAGTTGCGCTGGCTGGATTTCTGCGCCGAACACGGCATGCCGGTGGCGGTGTGCTACGTGCAGTGGCAGGAAGCCGAGCTGCCGATAGGCGAGCGCATGACGTGAGCTATGTCGTCGCGGTTCGCGCGCTGTGCGAGTTCACCGCCAAGGCCGGCGATCTCGACCTGCGCTTCACGCCGTCGCCTTCCGCTCAGCAGGGCATCGCCGGGCATGCACTGGTCGCCTCGCGCCGGGGCGAGGGCTATGAGCGCGAGGTATCGCTCGAGGGTGAGTATCGCCACCTGCATGTGCGCGGCCGGGCCGATGGTTACGATCCCGAGCGCAACCGGCTCGAGGAAGTGAAGACCTATCGCGGCGATCTGGCGTTGATGCCCGCCAACCATCGTCGATTGCACTGGGCGCAGGTGAAGGTCTATGGCTGGTTGTTGTGCCAGGCGCGCGAGCTATCCGAGGTGCATCTGGCGCTGGTCTATTTCGATATCGTCAGTCAGCGCGAAACCGTGCTCGTCGAGACATTTTCGGCGGCTGAGTTGGGCGAGTTCTTCACGCGCCAGTGCGAGCGGTTTCTCGCTTGGGCCGAGCAGGAACTCGCGCATCGTACCGCGCGGGACCGGGCCTTGGCCGCGCTCGCCTTTCCGCATGCGGAGTTCCGCACCGGGCAGCGGCCGCTGGCCGAGGCGGTCTACAAGGCGGTCGGCACCGGCCGCTGTCTGATGATCCAGGCGCCCACCGGCATCGGCAAGACCCTGGGCACGCTGTTCCCGATGCTCAAGGCGATGCCGACACAGTCGCTGGACCGGGTGTTCTACCTGACCGCCAAGACACCGGGACGACGGCTGGCATGGCAGGCACTCGAGACGCTACAGAGCAGCGCACCATCACGCCCGTTGCGGGTGCTCGAGCTGATCGCCCGCGACAAGGCCTGCGAGCATCCCGACAAGGCCTGCCACGGCGAATCCTGCCCGCTGGCGAGCGGCTTCTACGACAGCCTGCCCGTGGCGCGCCAGGCGGCAGTGGAGGCCGGGACGCTCGATCAGGCGGGCTTGCGCGACATCGCACTGACGCACCAAGTGTGCCCCTACTATCTGGGTCAGGAACTGGCGCGCTGGAGCGATGTGGTCATTGGTGATTACAACTACTACTTCGATCTCAGCGCCATGCTGTTCGGGCTGACCGTCGCCAATCAGTGGCGGGTCGGCGTACTCGTGGACGAAGCGCACAATCTGGTCGAGCGCGCACGCGGCATGTATAGCGCCGAAATCGACCAGGCGGCCTTCAAGGCGCTGCGTCGCAGCGCGCCCACCGCGCTCAAGACGCCGCTTGCGCGGATCGATCGGCAGTGGAACGCCCTGAACCGCGAGCAGGGCGGTGAGTATTGCGTGCTCGATACGCCGCCGGCCAAGCTGCTTGCGGCGTTGCAAAGTGGCGTCGCCGCGATCACCGACTACCTGACCGAACAGCCGGCAGGGCTCGATAGCGCGTTGCAGCGGTTCTATTTCGACGCCCTGCAGTTTTGCCGTATCGGCGAGCTTTATGGCGAGCATTCGCTGTTCGACATGGCGCTCAGGCCGGGCAGGCGCGGGGCCAGCGTCTCGACGCTGTGTTTTCGTAACGTGGTGCCGGCCAGCTTTCTCGCCCCGCGCTTCGCGGCGAGTCGCGCGGCGGTGCTGTTCTCGGCGACCCTGAGCCCGAGCCGCTACTACGCCGACCTGCTCGGAGTGGCGGCCAATACGCCGTGGATCGAGGTGGAGTCGCCGTTCACGGCGAATCAATTGTCGGTGCATGTCGCCAAACGGATATCGACTCGTTTTCATCAGCGTGGCGCCTCACTGTCGCCAATCGTCGAGCTGATGGCCGGGCAGTTCGCGCGGCAACCGGGCAATTACCTGGCCTTCTTCAGCAGCTTCGATTACCTCGAACAGGTGGCTAGCTTGTTTGCCGAGCGCTATCCCGAGCTGCCCATCTGGACGCAGGCGCGGCGCATGGACGAGACGGCGCGCCAAGGCTTTCTCGAGCGCTTCACGATGAGCGGCCGCGGGATCGGCTTCGCCGTGCTGGGTGGCGCCTTCGGCGAGGGCATCGACCTGCCCGGCGAGCGGTTGGTCGGCGCCTTCATCGCCACCCTCGGCCTGCCGCAGATGAATCCGATCAACCAGCAGCTCAAGCGACGCATGGCTGCGCTGTTCGGTACCGGTTACGACTACACCTACCTTTACCCTGGCTTGCAGAAGGTGGTGCAGGCCGCCGGGCGCGTGATTCGCACCCCGCAGGATCGCGGCGTCGTCTACCTGATCGACGACCGCTTCGCGCAGCCGCAGGTGGCTGGGCTGCTGCCGGGTTGGTGGGCGGTGCGTCCGTGAGTTACCAGGGCTATCGCAGTTGGAGTATGCGGGAGACCAGGGGCAGGCCGAAGCGAGGGTCTTTTGCCATGGCCAGAAAAAGGCTCCATGCAATTCTGGCATTCCCGCCATCCATGGCGGTCAGATAGCAAAAGTAGCGCCCAGGGACGGGTTTACAGCGCCCTCGCGAAGGCCTGCCGCTGGATAAGCCCGATAGTTAGGCTGCCGGAAGTCATCTGCGATTGCCCTGCATGAGTTACCACGAGTCTTATCGTTACCGTCGCGTTCCTCTACAATCATTGACTCCTCTCTTTCTTGGCAGCAGGCCTCGCGTCGTATGCTGGAATTTCTTCAGGGGTTTTCCTATGGGTTGTTCGTCACCTGCCTGCCGTGGTTCCTGATTGGCATGGCAAGTCCGGGTCACGCGCTCGGCACGGCGCAGCCCGACCGTTTGCAGGTCATCATTCGCTACTGGTTGCTGGTGCCGTTCATCGCCTTCCTGTTATGGCTGACCTCGCTGTGGGGCGGGTTCGGGCCGAGCCTTCTGGGATGGCTTTTCGGGTTGGCGGCGATTGCCGTCGAACTGCCACTGGAGCGCCGCCTGCGGCGTTGGTGGAGCGCGCGCAAGCAGCGCCGGCGCGAGGCTCGGCGCGCTGCCGAGACGGCGGAAAAACAGGCCAGGCAAGCCCGTGAAGCCAGCGAAGCCGGTATGAGTACGCTCAATCCCGATCATCCGCCAGCCAATGCCGACGACGTGACCCTTGCGCTATGCGCCGCCAAGCAGCGCCTGGTCGAGGCGCGCCAACCCGAGCTCGCCGTGCAGGCCGATCGTCTGTACAGCCGTTATCGACATGTCATGCAGGTACTGCTGGCGCGCTTCGATGCCAGCGAGCTGGCCTTCGAGCGTTCGCGCACGCTGATCGCCGAGGTGTGTTTCACGGCGGTGGACAACCTGACGGTGATGGCATCGCACGCCAGTGGCATCGCCGGCGTGGATGGTGAATTCGTGCGCCGTCGGCTGGCCGAGGAGCGCAGGCGACTGAGCGTCGCGGAGCGCGTGACCCTGAAACGCCGCCTGGCGCTGGTCGAGGAGACCGAGCAGCATCTGCGCGATCTGAGCGCACGCAACGAATCGGCGCTGACCGCACTCGACGATGCCGCCATGGCCATGGCGCGCATCGAGACGGGCCGCCCGCAAGCCTCGGTGAGCGCGGACCAGGCGTTGAAGGATCTGCAGCGTTTCGTCGCAAGGGCCGAGCGTTACGGACGCGATCGTTGATGCGTTATGGTAGTCACCTACGCCACGGGGAAAGGATGGCTTATGAGCGATGAGCGTAAGACCGGCCCTGGGGCCGATAGCCACAGGCAGCAGCTCTATCTGCCACCGGTCGACGAGATCGCATCGCGCCTGAATCGGGATGCCGAGCCCGAGGAGGAGGCCGGTGACGATGCCGAGTTGGCCGCCGAGGCCGATGCCTTCGTCGCCAGGGTGCTGACGCCGCACCATACCGAGGGCGCCGCCGAGGATCAGCGCCGCGCCGTGGACGAGATGGGTGGCGACATACAGCGCCAGGCCGCGCATCAGAGCGAGATGCTGCAAACGCCGATGCGCAAGCTGGCTCATCAGGGCAATGACGGCGGACCGGTGGCCAAGGCGCTATCCAGCCTGCGCGAGCGCATGCAGCATCTCGATCCCAACCGGCACACACTGACGCGCGGTGGGCTGGACCGGGTGCTGGCGCGCATTCCCGGCGTCGGCGACAGCCTGCAACGCTATTTCCGCAAATACGAAAGCGCCCAGCAAGCGCTGGACGCGATCATTGGCGATCTGGAGTCCGGGCGCGACATGCTGCGTCGCGACAACCTGACCCTGGCCGACGATCAGGAATCCCTGCGCGGCACTCTTGCGCAGCTACAACGCCAGATCATGCTCGGACGGCTGATCGACCAGCGCCTGGAGCAGCGCGTGACGGCGCTTGCCGAAGACGATCCCCAGCGCGCCTTCATCGAGGAGGAGCTGCTTTTCCCACTGCGCCAGCGCATCGTCGACCTGCAGCAGCAACTGACGGTCAGCCAGCAGGGTGTGCTGGCGCTGGAGGTGGTGATCCGCAACAACCGCGAGCTCATCCGCGGCGTCGACCGAGCCATCAATGTGACCGTCTCGGCGCTGACCGTCGCCGTTACCGTCGCGCTCGCGTTGGCCAACCAGCGGCTGGTGCTGGATCGCGTCGAGGCGCTCAATACCGCCACCTCGGATATGCTCGCCGGTACCGCCAAGGCGCTGCGCGGCCAAGGCGTGGATATCCAGAACCGCTCCGCGTCGGCGCTGCTCGACATGCAAAAACTCGAGCAGGCCTTCAGCGATGTGCTGGCCGCGATCGACGACGTGTCGCGTTATCGGCGCGAGGCGCTGCCCCGTCTCGATGAGCAGATCGACCGCCTGCAAGCGCTGGCGCGCCGGGGCGACGACGCCATCGATCGGCTCGACAAGGGGAACGACGCTCAATCCGAACCCACCTGAATTTCACTCGCCGCTTTTCGGGCAGAACCTGACTGGCGAATCCTCTTCATGCACCCGCTTGGGGTAGCAGCTCGACCTTGATCCAGCCCGCCTCGCGGCGATCGAATGCCTCGAAGGCGCTCAATGCGTCGGGCATCTTCTCGCTCTGGGTCAGGATATCGGCGGGGTCGATCTTGCCGGCCAGAACCAGCTCGATCAGCTTGGGAATGTACTTGCGATGATGGCAATTGCCCATGTTCAGGGTCAGGCTTCTGTTCATCGCCATGCCGATGGGAAACGCCCGAAACTGGGGCGGATACACGCCGATGATGGATAGCGTGCCAGCCTTGGCCAAGCCCTCGACCGCCCACTGCAATGCCTGACTCGGCGCATCGCCGGGCTGCCAGGTGTCGCCGGAGAAATCCGCCTCGGGGGCATTGGTTCGCGCGGGGCGGTAGTCCCATTGGCTCAGGCGCTAGCGCGAAGGGGCCTTGTAGTGACCAGGAACCTTGACCCGCTCGCCGTTGGGCAACTGGCGAACGTGGGTCGGTACATAGACCCGCGTGACAACGCTTTTGGTATCGGTCATGTCAATCTCTCCCTGATGAATCAATATTTACCCTAGCCCCCGCCGGCTTGCCGATCAATCCCAGCTCAGCGCACCGCCTTCACTTGGGCGGCTCGACGTGGCCGCCGAAGCCGAAGCGCATCGCCGACAGCAGGCGATCGGCATAGGTGTTCTCCTGCCGCGATCGAAAGCGCGCGAACAGCGCGCTGGCCAGCACCGGTGTCGGCACGCCCTGTTCCACCGCCGCATCGATCGTCCAGCGGCCTTCGCCGCTGTCGGCGACCGCGCCGGTGTAGTTGTCCAGCCGGGCATCGCCGGCCAGGGCCTGGGCGGTCAGGTCGAGCAGCCACGACGAGACGACGCTGCCGCGTCGCCAGACTTCGGCGATGTCGGCGAGATCGAGATCGAAGCGCTCCTCCTCGGGCAGCTCGGCGGAGGACTTGTTCTTCATGATGTCGAAGCCCTCGGCGTAGGCTTGCATGAGGCCGTATTCGATGCCGTTGTGAACCATCTTGACGAAGTGGCCGGCGCCCACCGGGCCGGCATGGATGTAGCCGCGCTCGGCGCGTTCGTCGGGTGCGTAGCGGCCCTGGGTGCGCTCGAGCGAGCCATAGCCGGGCGCCAGGGCGTCGAACAGGGGATCGAGGCGCTCGAAGATGTCGCGCTCGGCACCGATCATCATGCAGTAGCCACGCTCGAGTCCCCAGACGCCGCCGGACGTGCCGACGTCGACATAATGGATGCCCTTGGCACGGAGTGTCTTGGCGCGGCGGATATCGTCCTTATAGAAGGTATTGCCGCCGTCGATGATCACATCATCCGCTTCCATCAGCGCCGCGAGCACGGCGATCGTCTCCTCGGTCGGGGCGCCGGCAGGCAACATCACCCATACCGCGCGCGGCTTAGGCAGGTTGGCGATCAGTGCCTCCAGGCTATCCGTACCGGTGGCGCCGTCCCTGACGAGTGCATCGACTGTCTCCTGGCTATGATCGTAGGCGACGATCTCGTGGCCCTTGCGCATCAGGCGCCGCGCGATATTGCCGCCCATGCGACCGAGTCCGATGGTGCCGAGTTGCATGCTGTGATCCTTTCACGATGGGGTAGGTGTAGAGGCTAGCGTCAGTCGGTCGCTCTCGCCGGGATAGCGGCCTCTGTCTGGCGTCCATATACTTGCCACACGAATGGGCCACGCCGCGAGGCATGGCCCATCGTTGCTAGCCTTTTCGGTCCGGCAGCCCGGCTCAATCCCAGCTCAGCGCGCCGCCCACCTGATACTCGGTGACGCGGGTCTCGAAGAAGTTCTTCTCCTTGCGCAGGTCGATGATCTCGCTCATCCACGGGAACGGGTTGGAAGCCCCCGGGAACTGCTCCTTCAGGCCGATCTGCGCCAGGCGGCGGTTGCAGATGAAGTGCAGGTACTCCTCCATGATCGCGGCGTTCATACCCAGCACGCCGCGCGGCATGGTATCGCGGGCGTATTCGATCTCGAGCTGGGTGCCTTCGAGAATCATCTGGGTGATCTCGTCCTGGAACTCGGGCGTCCATAGATGTGGGTTCTCGATCTTGATCTGGTTGATCATGTCGATGCCGAAGTTCAGGTGCATGGACTCGTCGCGCAGGATGTACTGGAACTGCTCGGCGACGCCGGTCATCTTGTTGCGCCGGCCCATGGAGAGAATCTGGCTGAAGCCGCAGTAGAAGAAGATGCCTTCGGTGACCACGTAGAAGCCGATCAGGTTACGCAGGAACTCCTGGTCGGTTTCCGGGGTGCCGGTATGGAAATCCGGGCGACCCAGCGCCTGGGTGTGCTTGAGGCTCCAGGCGGACTTGCGCGCCACCGAGTCGACCTCGCGGTACATGTTGAAGACTTCGCCTTCGTCCATGCCCAGCGATTCGATGCAGTACTGGTAGGCGTGGGTGTGGATCGCCTCCTCGAAGGCCTGGCGCAGCAGGTACTGGCGGCATTCGGGGTTGGTGATGTTCTTGTACACCGCCAGCACCAGGTTGTTGGCGACCAGCGAATCGGCGGTGGAGAAGTAACCCAGCGAGCGCATCACGATCAGCCGCTCGTCCTCGGTCAAGCCTTCGCGGCTCTTCCACAGGGCGATGTCGGCGTTCATGTTCACTTCCTGCGGCATCCAGTGGTTGGCGCTGCCGTCGAGGTACTTCTGCCACGCCCAGTCGTACTTGAAAGGCACGAGTTGATTGACGTCGGCGCGGGCATTGATCATGCGCTTGTCGTCGACCTCGACGCGACCGGCGCCCATCTCCAGCTCTTCCAGGCCCTTGGCGATATCGAGATCGTCGAGCGCCTGCTGGGCGCGGACGATGCGGTCGGCCTCGGCGACGTTATAGCTGCCGGCGCTCTCCTTGACCTCGGCCGTCTCTGCCTCGGCACGCGGTTCGGCCTTGGGTTCGGCGGGCGCGGCCGGGCTCGGCTTTTGCGCGGGAGCTGGCGCGATCGCGGTATCGTCGTCGTTGAATTCGTCCCAGTTCAGCATGGTTTCACCTTTATATCCGTCTCTTGTCCCTTGGACCGTAAGCGATGGCCAAGGATCAAGCCTGTTCGGGAAATTCACCGAGCGCGGCGAATTTCGATTTACTGACAGGCCTCGCAGCCCAGTTCGTCGATATTGCCCGCCGACGGCGCACGCTGGCCGCTCTTGCCGGTCAGGAAGTCTTCGATGCCGCGAGGTTCTTTCACTGCCGCGGGTTGTTGAGGCGCCGCTCCGACGTTCGCGCTCGGCGTAGGCGCGGGCTCCGCCGGCTGAGCGCCCGGCGTGCCGCTGCCTAGCTGGCCCACGGCGTTGTGCTTGCTGCGATCGACGGTGGATTTCTCGACCGCGGTGGCGCCCAGCGCACGCAGGTAGTAGGTGGTCTTGAGACCGCGGAACCAGGCCATGCGGTAGGTCACGTCGAGCTTCTTGCCCGATACGCCGGCAATGTACAGGTTCAGCGACTGGGCCTGATCGATCCACTTCTGGCGCCGCGAGCCGGCCTCGACCAGCCACTTGGGCTCGACCTCGAAGGCGCTGGCATAGCGCGCCTTGAGATCCCCCGGCACGCGATCGATGGGCTGCACGCTGCCGTCGTAGTACTTGAGGTCGTTGATCATCACCTCGTCCCACAGGCCGCGCTCTTTCAGGTCGTTGACCATATAGGCGTTGACCACGGTGAACTCGCCCGAGAGGTTCGATTTCACGTAGAGATTCTGATAGGTCGGCTCGATCGACTGCGAGACGCCACAGATGTTGGAGATCGTCGCCGTCGGGGCGATCGCCATCACATTGGAGTTGCGCATGCCCTGGCTGACGACCTTCTCGCGAATGCGCTGCCAGTCCTGGGTGCTTGAGGTGTCGACCTCGATATAGTCGGCGCCGCGTTCGGCTACGAGCTTCTCGATGGAATCGATGGGCAGGATGCCCTGGCTCCATAGCGAGCCATCGAAGCTCTGGTACTTGCCGCGCTCGGCGGCGAGATCGGAAGAGGCCTCGATGGCATGGTAGCTGACCGCCTCCATGGAGGTATCGGCGAAGCTCACCGCGGCGTCGGAGGCGTAGGCGATGCTCTGCTTGTACAGCGCGTCCTGGAAGCCCATGATGCCAAGCCCCACCGGGCGGTGCTTGAAGTTGGAGTTCCTGGCCTGGCCGACCGCGTAGTAGTTGATGTCGATGACGTTATCGAGCATGCGCACGGCGGTGCGCACGGTCTTCTTCAGCTTGGCGTCGTCGAGCCGGCCGTCGGTGACGTGCTGGGCCAGATTGACCGAGCCCAGGTTGCACACCGCGATCTCGTCGATCGAGGTGTTCAGGGTGATCTCGGTGCACAGGTTCGAGGAGTGAACCACGCCGGCGTGCTGCTGCGGGCTACGCAGGTTGCACGGATCCTTGAAGGTGATCCACGGGTGGCCGGTCTCGAACAGCATCGAGAGCATCTTGCGCCACAGGTCCTTGGCCCTGACGCGCTTGTAGAGCTTGAGCTGGCCGGTACGGGTCATCGCCTCGTACTCTTCGTAGCGTTTCTCGAAGGCGGCGCCGTACAAATCGTGCAGGTCCGGGCAGTTGGACGGCGAGAACAGCGTCCACTCCTTGTCGTCGAACACGCGCTTCATGAACAGATCCGGCACCCAGTTGGCGGTGTTCATGTCGTGGGTGCGGCGGCGGTCGTCGCCGGTGTTCTTCCTGAGTTCGATGAACTCCTCGACATCGAGGTGCCAGGTCTCGAGATAGGCGCACACCGCGCCCTTGCGCTTGCCGCCCTGGTTGACGGCGACGGCGGTGTCGTTGACCACCTTGAGGAACGGCACAACGCCCTGGGATTTGCCGTTGGTGCCCTTGATGTAGGAGCCCAGCGCGCGCACCGGCGTCCAGTCGTTGCCCAGCCCGCCGGCCCACTTGGAGAGCATGGCGTTGTCGCGAATCGCACTGTAGATGCCGTCGAGGTTGTCGGGCACGGTAGTCAGATAGCACGAAGAGAGCTGGCTGCGCACGGTACCGGCGTTGAACAGCGTCGGCGTCGAGGCCATGTAGTCGAAGCTGGAGAGCAGCTCGTAGAACTCGATGGCGCGCGCTTCGCGATCGTCCTCATCGAGCGAAAGGCCCATGGCGACACGCATGAACATCACCTGCGGCAATTCATAACGCACGTCGTCGCGATGAATGAAGTAGCGGTCGTAGAGCGTTTGCAGGCCGAGATAGGTGAACTGGTTGTCGCGGGTATGATCCAGCGCGTCGCCCATGCGCTCGAGATCGAACTCGGCCAGCCGCGGGTCGAGTTGCTCGAACTCGATGCCCTTGGCGAGATAGGCCTTGAAGGCCGGCTTGTAGAGTTCGGCCATCTCGCCGAAGGTGGCTTCCTCGGCGATACCCAGGAAGGAGAGCGCCTCGCGGCGCAGGTTGTCCTGCAGCAGGCGGGCGGTGACGTAGGTGTAGTTGGGATCCTTCTCGACCAGCGTGCGCGCGGTCATCATCAGCGCGGTGGCCACGCCGTCCATGGAGACGCCGTCGTAGAGGTTCTTCAGCGAGGCATCGACGATCTTCTGGGCGTCGACGTTGGCCAGGCCCTCGCAGGCGTCATGCACCAGCGTTTCGACACGACCGAGATCCAGCGGTCGTGTGCTGCCGTCGGCCAGGGTGACGTTGAGGGTCGGGTGCGGCTTGGCGATGTCGCCTCCCGCCGCCTGGCGGGCACGGGCGTGTTCCTCGCGGTAAAGTACGTAGGCACGCGCCACCTTCTGTTCGCCGGCGCGCATCAGTGCCAGTTCGACCTGATCCTGGATGTCTTCGATGTGCAGCGTGCCGCCATCGGGCATGCGGCGCTGGAAGGCATCGGCTATCTGGGCGGTGGACTGGGCGACGAAGTCGCGAATGCGTGACGAGGCGTCGGCGTTGTCGCCCTCGACGGCAATGAAGGCCTTGGTCATGGCCACCGAAATCTTGCTGGCGTCGAAGACGACGACATCGCCGCCTCGCTTGATGACACGCAACTGTTTGGGGGCGGTCACGTTCACAGCCGTCTTGTCGGGAGAGAGAGTCGTTTCCATGGCGCCGTGTATCCCTAGCTTACGTTGATGTGGGAAATCGTGTTTATTGCTTGCTTCGGGGCGTTTAACGCCACCGGCATGGCCACTAATCGGGCATTGACAGTGCAGGGCTTGCTTGTTAGTGGGGCACACTATCTTGTGGTCAAGCCGCTTACGACCACAAGATAGTGTGCCGGGTGGCATTGGGCAAGTGGATATCTTGTGGATAGGTTGTGACTTTCGTAGGCGTATTCAACGCCGCCTCTGCAAGCCGCATGGCAGCGCTTTTCGCAGCGATCGCTAAATAAGCGGTAGGACGAAAAGAGCGGGACCGAGAATGATTTCAGGTATCATTCCCGACCATCCGCTATGGTTGAGAGTGACAATCTCGTAACGACCTGTAGCGGGGTGTAGCATTGCTTGGATCGTTAGTGGCGTCGCCACGCCACCTAGCCAATAGGATGGATACCAGCTTGGACAGTAAACAGCAGGATCACGTACTGATCATCGAGGATGATGAGCGCCTCGCGGAGCTGACCAGTGATTATCTCGAGGCCAACGGTTTTCGCGTGACCATAGAAGGTGACGGTGCGTTGGGTGTGGAGCGTATCGTCGCACTCGAGCCGGACATCGTCATTCTGGATCTGATGCTTCCCGGCGAGGACGGTCTGTCGATCTGTCGCCGCGCGAGGCCGCAATACGCCGGCCCGATCTTGATGCTGACCGCGCGTACCGACGACATGGATCAGGTACTCGGCCTGGAGATGGGCGCCGACGACTACGTGCCCAAGCCGGTGCAGCCACGCGTACTGCTGGCACGCATGCGGGCACTGATGCGTCGCAGCGATCCCGCCGACAGCAATAGCGGCGCCGCGAAGCTGACGTTCGGCGGCCTGGTGATCGACAGCGCGACCCGTGAGGCCTGGCTAGACGACGAGCGGGTCGACCTGACCAGCGCCGAGTTCGATCTGCTGTGGCTGCTCGCCGACAACGCTGGGCGCGTGCTGACCCGCGAGGAGATCTTCTCGTCGCTGCGCGGTATCCGCTACGACGGTCAGGACCGCTCCATCGATGTGCGAGTCTCGCGCATTCGTCCCAAGATCGGCGACGACCCCAATCAGCCGCATCGCATCAAGACCGTGCGCAGCAAAGGTTATCTGTTCGTCAAGGACGCCTGATCGTCATGCGCCGTACTTTGGCCGACAGTACCTTTCTGCGGGTCTATGCCTGGCTGCTGCTGGCGCTGATATTGACCTTCAGTCTGGCCCTGCTGGGTTATTTGACCGTCGATCAGGTGCGCCGCGAACACTACCGGGAGCAACTGGCAAGCGCACCGATGGCGCTATTGACGACGCTCCTCGGCGAAGTGCCTCCCGACGAGCGCCAGGCCTGGTTGCGCCAGCAGAGCGAGCAGCTGGACATGCAGCTCACCCTGCATTCGGCCGAGCGCAAGGCCTTCAACTATTTCAAGCGCGCCAGGCTCGATGACGGCCGACCGCTGGTCGAGACCGACAGCGAGGGCAATTGGCACCTATGGCAGCGACTTCCCTCCGAACCGCTGCTGCTCGAAGCCACGCTGGCGCGACTGACCGAGCAGCAACTGCGTGGTCTGGTCGACATGTTGCGTACCTGGCTGGGGGGCTTGGCGAAGCCGGAGCAGCCGTTACAGCGACTGATCGACAGGCAGGCGCTGCCGGTAACGCTATTCGCGGCGCCACCATCGGTACTCGACGAACGCCAGCGTGAGCGGCTGGCCAGCGGCGATGTGGTCCTGCATCTGATACCCGAAGCGCGCAGCATGTCGGCGTTTGCCCGCTCGGCGGCGCTGACGGATGGCTCGCCACACTGGATCCAGGTCGGGCCGATCATGGGCTTTCAGGTCATGCCGCTGACCCTGACCCTGGGGCTGGTGCTGGCCACGCTGGGCATGCTGGCCGCCGCCATCTACCTGATCGTCCGCGGCGTGGAGGCGCGCATGGCGCGTCTCGAGAAGGCCGCCACGCGGATCGCCGGCGGCTATCTGGATACTCGCGTCAAGGTCGAGAGCAGCGACTTCATGGGCCGCTTGGGCATGGCCTTCAACGGCATGGCGGCACAGGTCCAGTCGCTGCTGCGCGCGCAGCAGGAGATGATCCGCGCGGTCTCCCACGAGTTGCGCACGCCGGTGGCGCGCATTCGCTTCGCGGTGCAGATGGTCGATGACATGACCGAGCAGGAGGCCGTGCGCCGGCAATTGAAGGGCATCGATGGCGATATCGAGGAACTCGACCAGTTGATCGACGAGATTCTCACCTACGCCAAGCTGGGCAGCGATAACGCCAGTGGCGTGAGTCTGGAAACCGAGACCGTCGAGTGCCGGGCCATCGCCGCACGCGTGGTCGACAGCCTGTCCTCGCTGCATCCGCGGATCACGCTCGATATCGCACCGGGCGAGGAGATCGAAGCGATTGCCGAGCCGCGCTATCTGCAGCGGGCCTTGCAGAATCTGGTCGCCAATGCCTGCCGCCACGCCGAGTCGCGGGTGATGATCCGCCTGACGCGCGACGCTCGCGCGGTGCGGCTGGATGTCGAGGACGACGGCCCCGGCGTGCCCGAAAACGACCGTCAGGAAGTCTTCAAGCCATTCGCCCGCCTCGACAATAGCCGTACCCGGCGCTCGGGCGGTTATGGCCTGGGCCTGTCGATCGTGCAGAAGATCATGCTATGGCATGGGGGCAGCGTGGTCGTGGAGGAGAGCCAGGCACTGGGCGGCGCACGTTTCAGTCTGTTGCTGCCGCTCTCGGTGCACTCCGTCAAGCGCGATCTCATGGGCGCCGAATGAAACCCGCAACGAGGAAACTTCGACAATGACAACAAACTCGCAGGCGATCGCTTCCCATGACTTGCTCGGCCACTGGCGGCTCATGCACTTCGTCTATCGCTGGCCCGATGGCCGCGAACTCGCTCCGCTGGGTGCGGCGCAGGGGCAGTTGATCTATCTCGCTAACGCCGCCGGCCAGCCGGATCGCATGGCGGTCCAGGTGGTGGCCGATGAACGGCCACCGCTGGATCCCGCCAGCGAGGCCAGCCTGGCGGCGCACTTTCGCAGTGGCTTCGCTTATGGTGGCCGCTGGTCGCTGGCGGGCAGGACGGTACGTCACGATGTCGATATCGCCAGCCTGGTGTTCTGGCAGGGCGCGCGGCTGAGCCGCGACGTCGATCTCGATGGCGAGCGGCTGATTCTTTCCACCGACGAACCCAGCCCACAACTCCCCGAGGGGGGCTATCGAACCCTATTGGAGTGGGCTCGCTAGGGAGTCGCTGAATAAATCGACGAACGGAATGAAGCACAAGGCGCGCGGCGCACAAAAAACGAGACATAACATGTGGTTAGGTGAGTTTTTGAGCACCGCGTAACGTAGTGGTTCGTCCGTGCAGACATTTATACAGTGGTTCCTCAGGCCGGCTTGATGCCATCCAGCACCGCGAACGACGTATCGCGAGCGGTGCGCAAAAAATCCATCATCCAGGGCAGTTCGCGCTGCTCCTCACGGATCGCGGCGAACAGCGTGCTCCATACGCCTTTCTCGCCGAGTGGCAGCGCACGCACGTAGCCGCGCTCCAGATATTCGGTCAGTGCCCAGTTGGGTAGCGCGCAGACGCCGCGTCCGCTGGCGACGAGCTGCATCATCATGATCGTCAATTCGGCGGTGCGCACCTCGCGTGGCGCGAGCCCCGCCGGGTCGAGAAACTGCGTGAACACGTCCAGTCGCGTGTGTTCCACCGGATAGGTGATCAGCGTTTCGTCGGCTAACTCGCGCGGCGTGACGAAGCCGTTGCCGGCCAGGCGATGCTGCTTGGCCACCGCCAGCAGCCCTTCGTAGCGAAACAGCGGCTCGTAATGGACGCCGGGCAATGGCTGCGGGTCGGCGGTGATCACCAGGTCGAGCTGCTCGCGGGCCAAAGCGGGTAACGGGTCGAAGTGATGGCCGCTGGGAATGTCGACCTCGACCTCCTGCCAATGATCGCGAAAGTAATCGATGGTCGGCATCAGCCACTGGAAGCAGCTATGGCATTCGATGGCCATGTGCAGCCGGCCCTGCTCGTCGCCGGCCAGGCGAGCCAGATCGCGCTCGGCCATGCGTATCTGCGGCAGCACCTGCTCGGCCAGCGCCAGCAGCCGCTCGCCAGCGCGGGTGAACTCCACCGGTCGCGACTTACGCATGAACAGCGGACTGCCCAGGCGCTCTTCCAGATCCTTTATCTGATGTGAAAGTGCCGATTGCGTCAGGTGAACGCGCTCGGCGGCCTCGACCAGCGAGCCGGCATCACGCAGGGCGATCAGGGTGCGAAGATGACGAAGCTCGAGCATGGCATGAAAACCGTTCATGTTGATAATTAATTAATTTAGTTTGATTCACTTTCTGCCGCCAGAGACACTTGCGTCCAACGCATATGGCGAAATTTCTCGCCAATTCTATCGTTTAATGACGCAAAGGAATAACGACGATGACGCTGGCCCATACGCTCGGTTATCCACGAATCGGCGCGCAACGCGAACTCAAGAAAGCCGTCGAAGCCTACTGGAAGGGCGAGATCGACCAGCCGGCGCTGGAAGCCGCCGGTGCCGAGCTACGTGCACGCCACTGGCGGGCGCAACGCGATGCGGGTCTCGATCTGGTGACCGTCGGCGATTTCGCCTTTTACGATCAGGTACTCAACGTCACGGCACTCCTCGGCGCGGTGCCGCCTCGGTTTGGTAATGTGGCTGAGAGCATCGATCTCGACACCACCTTTCGCATGGCGCGGGGCCGGGCGCCGACCGGCACGCCGGCGGCAGCCTGCGAGATGACCAAGTACTTCGATACCAACTACCACTATCTGGTCCCTGAACTGCATCGCGGGCAGACGTTTCATATCGCCAGCGAGCGCCTGTTCGACGAGGTCGCCGAGGCCAGGGCCGCCGGCCATGCGGTGAAGGTCGCCCTGACTGGCCCGCTGACCTGGCTGTGGTTGGGCAAGGTCAAGGGCGAAGCCCCGGGCAGCGGCTTCGATCGCCTCGATCTGCTCACTGCGCTGCTGCCGGTCTATGGCGAAATCCTTACCCGCCTGGGCGAACAGGGCGTCGAGTGGGTGCAGCTCGACGAGCCGGCGCTGGTCCAGGATCTGCCACGCGAATGGCAGCAGGCGTTCGAAACGGCCTACAACACCCTGCAGTCGGCGCCGGTCAAGCTGCTGCTGGCGACCTATTTCGGCGATCTCGGCGACAATCTCTCGCTGGCCACCGGCTTGCCCGTCGATGCCTTGCATATCGATACGGTGCGCGCGCCGGAGCAGCTCGAGCGTGTGCTCGATCGCTTACCGGCCTACAAGATTCTCTCGGTGGGGGCGATCGACGGGCGCAATGTCTGGCGCGCCGATCTGGCCGCGCTGCGCGAAACCCTGAGCGTGGCCAAGATGCGCCTGGGCGAGCGTTTATGGCTGGCGCCGAGCTGTTCGCTACTGCACGTGCCGGTCGATCTCGATGCCGAAGCCGGTCTCGATGACGAACTCAAGGGCTGGCTGGCCTTCGCCCGTCAGAAGCTCGACGAAGTCGCCAGTCTGGCCCGCTTGATCGATGGCCGCAGCGATGCGAGCGACGAGACACGCCTCGCCGAGGCCAGCGCGGCGTTGGCCGAGCGCCGCGATTCGACGCGTATTCACAAGGCGGCGGTCGCCGAGCGCTTGCGCTCGGTCGGTGACGGCGATACCCAGCGGGCCAGCGATTACCCGGCACGCGCTCGCGCTCAGCGTGCCCGGTTCGATCTGCCGCTGTTCCCGACCACCACCATCGGCTCCTTCCCGCAGACTGCGGCTATTCGTGCGGCGCGACGCGCCTTCAGGGCCGACGAGCTGGGCCGTGGAGACTATGAGGCGACGATGCGCGAGGAGATCGCCTTCGCCGTCGAACGTCAGCAGGCGCTGGGCCTGGATGTGCCGGTGCATGGCGAGGCCGAGCGCAACGACATGGTCGAGTACTTCGGCGAGCAGCTCGATGGCTTCGCCTTTACCGGCAATGGCTGGGTGCAGAGTTACGGCTCGCGTTGCGTCAAGCCGCCGCTGATCTTCGGCGATGTCAGCCGCCCGCAGGCGATGACCGTGCGCTGGAGCGAGTACGCCCAGACGCTGACCGACAAACCGATGAAAGGCATGCTGACCGGCCCGGTGACCATTCTGCAATGGTCGTTCGTGCGCGACGATCAGCCGCGCGCGGCGACCTGCCGGCAGATCGCACTGGCGCTGCGCGACGAGGTCGCCGATCTCGAGGCCGCCGGCATCGGCATCATCCAGATCGACGAACCGGCGCTGCGCGAGGGATTGCCGCTACGCCGGGCGCACTGGCAGGCGTATCTCGACTGGGCGGTTGAGTGCTTCAAGCTATCCGCGGCCATCGCTCGCGACGACACCCAGATTCACACCCACATGTGCTACTCGGAGTTCAACGACATCATCGCCGCCATCGCCGCGTTGGATGCCGACGTGATCACCATCGAGACCTCGCGCTCGGACATGGAGCTGCTCGATGCCTTCAAGGACTTCGCCTACCCCAACGAGATCGGTCCTGGCGTCTATGACATCCATTCGCCGAACATTCCCGAGGTGAGCTGGATGATCGCATTGATGGACAAGGCCGCCGAGAAGATCCCCGCCGAGCGGCTATGGGTCAACCCGGATTGCGGGCTGAAGACGCGCGACTGGGCGGAGGTCGAGCCGGCGCTGGTCAATATGGTCGAGGCGGCCAAAGAGTTGCGTCGCCGCCACGCCTCCTCGAACGATCTTTAATTGACGGACAATGGGAGCAGGGACGTCCATGGTCGGTGGCTGGTATTCTAAGACGCTAATGGATCGTTATCCCTGCTGGAGTCTGTCATGCGTCTTGTCGTTCCCTTGTGCTGCATCTCTCTGCTGCTGGCCGGTTGCGCCGCATCCAAACCCTCTTCCTCGCCGGAAGTGAGCGATCTTTCGCCGGCGGCATCGTCACCGACCGAGACGAGCGAGCGGACCGGGACGACGGCACGGGAGCCGCAATCGCCACTGCTGCCCTCGGCGTTCTTCGCCGATGGTGCCGAGGCCTTCATTGCCTGGCGCTGCACGCCGGCTCAGGACCTGATTTCCGCATTTCCCGAAAATCGGCTACGGCTCTGGTCGTCCCAGGGGCACTATGAGCTCCAGCGAGCGGTGGTGGCCTCCGGCGCTCGCTACGTCAAGGACGATCTGTCGTTCTGGAACAAGGGCGACGAGGCCCTGGTCGAGAGCGACAACGGCCGCCTGGAGTGCGAGCAGGATGTGCGTCGCGAGAGCCTGACCCGCGTCGATTACCCCGATGCGATCTTCCATGCGAGCGGCAATGAGCCGGGCTGGACGCTGACGTTGGATCGCCAGGCGCCTCGGCTGACCCTGGTAACCGATTACGGCGAACGCACACTCATGCTGCCTTATCGGGTAACGGGATTGGACAATGGCCAGCAGGCGAGCATGACGCTCTCCAGCGCGCAGGCCGCACACCCGCTGACGATACGGCTCGAGGCGCGCGCCTGTTTCGATGACATGAGCGGCAAGCCCTACCCCGTGCGTGTCACTGTGGAAGAGGAGGGCCGGCGCTTGCGTGGCTGCGGCCAGGGCATCGAGGCGCTATAGCTAATGTTCGTTTTTATCGAATGAATGACGCGGTTTTTTGCGATTTTCATTTGAAAAAGAACACGTAAAATGGCGTCATCTCAACCGGAGGACACGAGATGACGACTTCCACCAAGGTTCTGCTACTCAATAGCTCGATTCTCGGCGATGGCGGGCAATCTCGCGCCCTGGCCGAACATTTCAAGACCCAGGTCGCCCAGCGTGACGAGGTGATCGTCACCGAGCGCGATCTGGTTGCCCAGGCATTGCCGCACCTGCAAGGCGATGAACTGGCCAGTTGGATGGTACCGGCAGCCGAGCGCAGCGCGGCTCAGGATGCCTTGGCCGCACGTTCCGAAACGCTGCTCGAGGAGCTGGCCGCTCACGACGTCGTGGTGTTCGCGGTACCGCTTTACAATCTTGGCATTCCTTCGCAGCTCAAGGCCTGGTTCGATCGCGTGTTGCGCGCGGGCCGCACCTTCCGCTATACCGAAAACGGCCCCCAGGGGCTGCTGCAAGGCAAGCGCGCGATAATTCTGGCGGCCCGTGGTGGTCAATACGTTGGCACTGCGCTGGATTCGCAGACCCCGCACCTCACCCATATGCTCGGCTTGATGGGTATCGCCGAGGTCGATTTCGTCTATGCCGAAGGGTTGGCCATGGGCAAAGGGCGCCGCGAAGCAGCGCTCGAGGAGGCGCGCCAGGGCATCGCCTCGCTGGCCGCCGGGCTCTATCGATAGTTACAAAGACATCGCCCCACACATTGCTTGTTCCACGCCCGACCGATTCGGTCGGGCGCGGTCGTTTCAGATCCCGGCAGGGCCGACCCAGGGCGGACGTGACGCCAGGACGTCGGCCTGGACCGGGCAGTCGTCGCCATGCGCGCCGCGCAGGTAGCCGGTGCTCATCAGGAATTCATTGACGATTTCCGGCCCGGTAAAGCGAAAGGTGCGCTTGAACAGGCGTACCCAGCCATCCAGTGGCAAGGGGTGGTGAGCGTCCAGCCAGGCCTTGAAGCTGCCATGCTCGTCCTGCAGCGCGCGAATGACGATCGCGTTATGGATGACGGCATCGATCTTGAGACGATTGCGAATGATCCCGGCATCGGCAAGCAGCCGCTGCCGCTCGTCATCGCCATAACTGGCGACCCGCTCGATGCTGAAGCCGTCGAAGGCGGCTTTGAAGGCATCGCGCTTCTTGAGTACGGTCAGCCACGACAGCCCCGCCTGATTGATCTCGAGAACCAGGCGCTCGAACAGCACATCGTCGTCAGCGACGGGGAAGCCGTACTCGCGATCATGATACGGGCCGTGGAACGGATGGTCGGGGGCATGCTCGCAATAGCCGGCCATGCGCTGATCTCCTGTGTCTAAATGCTCTGCCTATACGGTGTATATTGCGTGGCGGATGGACGAATGATCCACTGGAATCGTGGCCGAGTCATGCCCACGTTTCCTACACTAAACCTGCGAGGGGAGAGTGACATGCAATACTTGCATACCATGGTGCGTATCAGCGATCTCGACGCGTCGCTGCATTTCTATTGCGACTTGCTGGGACTCGTGGAAATCAGTCGCAAGGAGAGCGAGAAAGGGCGCTTCACGCTGATCTTTCTCGCCGCGCCGCAAGATAGGCAGCGAGCCCTGGATGACCGCGCGCCGATGATCGAGCTGACCCATAATTGGGACCCCGAAGATTACGCGGGCGGACGCAATTTCGGCCATTTGGCCTACCGCGTCGAGGATATTTACGCGTTGTGCGAACGGCTTCAGGCCGGCGGCGTGACCATCAACCGCCCGCCCCGTGACGGCCATATGGCGTTCGTGCGCTCGCCGGACGGCATCTCCATCGAACTGCTGCAACAGGGCGATCCGCTCGAACCGCGTGAGCCTTGGGCGTCCATGGACAATACCGGCACCTGGTAACGATTCACCAATTCAAGGCTCAGGGAGTGAGCGCCATGCAGTTGAACGATACCTTGAGAGAGGCCTTTCGCCACGAAGCGCAAACGCTCGATGGCATCGATATCGAGGCGTATCGGCATTTCGACAAGGACCCGTGCGAGCCGATCATCGGCCTGGGGCCGCGCGATGCGCCGGTGGGATTCTTCGGCCGCGACCCGGGCCGCCAGGAGGTCAAGTGGGGCGAGCCGTTCATCGGCAGCGGCGGCCAGAAGGTTCGCGAAGGACTCTATCGGCATCTCTACGGTGAACCGCTGCCCGATTTCGAGGCCTCGCGCGAAGTGGGGCGGCGGATGTTCTGGGCCAATACCGTGCCCTACAAGCCGGTTGGCAACAAGGCGTGGTCGATGGCGGTCAAGAAGCGCTTCCAGCCGCTGATGGCGCAGCTGCTGATCGAGCACTGGCAAGGGCGCGAACTGATCACCCTGGGTCGCGAGGCATTTGCCTGGTTCGGTATCCATCAGCCGCGCGAGGTGCGCCAGGCGCTGGAAGCGTTCTGGGCGCGCGAGGACCGCTTCGAGGCTTGTCACACCACGACGCTGGTGCTCGACGACGAATGCGAGGCGACCCTGACTCTGGCACCGTTGCCGCATCCCTCGCCGCTCAACCAGACCTGGTTCAAGCGTTTCCCCGGCCTGCTGGACGCTCGCTTGAAGGCGCTCGACGTGGCCGGTCGGCTGGGCTGACTGGCCACATGATTCCTCAATCCGGGCGTACCGCCATCCGCCCACTCCCCAGAAACACGATGGCCAGTGCGCCGAACAGATACATGCCCTGTAGTTCGAGCGCCCAGCCGCCGTTACCGCCCAGCGCGAACAGCTCACCCATATGCACCAGCGCGATCGCCACCAGCATGTTGCCGACCATCAATAATCCCGCCACGCGCGCTTGCCAGCCGAGAATCGCCATGACCGGGGCGATCACCTCGCCGATCAATACCCCATAGGCCAGGAACGCCGGTAGGCCATGGCTTGCCACCATATCGCCAATCCCGCTCAGGCTATCGGGATTGAGTAGCTTGGCGATGCCGTGTAACAGAATCGATCCGCCGACGCTGAGTCGCAGGATGAGTTTGCCGAGTGCGTCGTTGTGAAGTGCATTGAGCATGGAGATTCCTCGTTATCCATCAAGATGGCGACCACTATAGCCATTTCTCCGAAGATAGGAATAGAGCGTTTTTTGGCAAGAATTATTACCCAAAAAGTGAATGATCGCTTAGTACCAGATGCCAGGTGGCAAGCCGATGACTTTGCGCTACTCTAGGGCATTAAAAAATTACACTCTCTTCGGGCGAGGCGATTCATTCATCACCGCTCGAGGCGGGCCGGCGCCTCGATAACAACTGCATAGGCGACCGCCAATCAAGGTCAGAACCCAATGCCCAGTGGTGCCCTTGGATCGCTATGGGTGCGCCTGTCGCGCCCGCCCGCTCATCTCGCCATCGAGCGTCGGCGCAGCTTTCAGATATTCATCCAGACCTACCTGTTCGCCAGTGTGGCTCATGGTGCGTTCATCCCCGTATTCATGTGGATCGGCATTCCCCTGCTGAGCCTGCTCAACCTTGCCTGTATCGTTGTCAACCTGGCTGCCGTCGTATTGCATCGTCGAGGCTTTTTCAGCGTGGCGTTGCTGGTCAAGATCGGCACTCTCATAACGTTGATCGCCCTATCGGGCATGTTGCTGGGCCGCGATACTGGATTCGAGTACTACTTCTTCGTCATTCTCTTCGAAGTACTGATCAGCGATCTATCGCGCCGCCACAAGCTGCTGCTCAGCACCTTGCTGTTGAGCATGGTTCTGGGTGCGGTCAATCTGCTATACGGCTCGCTAGGTAGCTGGCCATTCGGCACGCTGGCCCAGGAGATCCTGCATTCATTGAATCTGGCCTGCACGTTCGTGCTGTTCATCTTCATCATTTTGCAGGTGCATTTCATTACCGAAACGACCGAGCGGCGCTTTCGCACCGACGCGACCCACGATTCGTTGACCGGTGTGCTCAACCGACGCGCGATCTTCGCGTCCGCCAACCAGCTTTGGCAACACGGCGAGCCCATGGCCCTGTTGCTGCTCGATGCCGACTACTTCAAGCAGATCAACGACAATCATGGCCATAGCGCGGGCGATGAGGTGCTGCGTCATCTGGCCCAGTTGTTGCGGCACACCCTGCGCGAGGGTGACGCCATCGGCCGGGTCGGTGGCGAGGAGTTCCTGGTGCTACTGCCCCATACCAGCTTTGACGAGGCGCTGCTCGTGGCGCTACGCCTGCGCGAACGCCTCGCACGGCAGCCCTGCCGGTTGGAGGCGCTGACCCTGCCGGTCACGCTATCGATGGGGCTGGCATTATCGAGTGAAGGCGCGCGGTTGCGCGAGGTCATCGACCTGGCCGACCGGCGCCTGTACCTGGCCAAGTCGTCGGGGCGCGATCAACTCGTGGCCGAAGGGGGCGAATCGCCGGCCGAGGCAGCGGGCGACGGCGTTACCGCGCGGTTGCTGGCGGATTCACCGGCCTCGGATAGCAACGAGATCGGCCAGACGTATTGATACCTGTGGGATTGCCTTGGCCAAATGGCTGGGGCAGTCTGTGGGTCGTTTTTACGAACCCGGGAGAAGAATCGATGCGTTGGTGGGTCATCTCGCTAGTCGTCGCATTGGCTGGTTGCGCGTCGTCGCGCCCGGCATCGGAGTCACCGCTCGACCCGGCGATGTCATCGTCGCCGCTGGTCGGTCAGCGCTGGGAATTGATACTGATTGGCACCGATCAATACTGGCGGGGCGAGCAGCCGGCCTATTTCACATTGTCGCCCGATAACGGTCAGCTACGCCTGATCGGCAGCAATGGCTGCAATCGGTTGGTCGGGGAGGTGCTGCTGGGCGAGGGGCAGCGCATCGACTTCGGCAATCTGGCGAGCACGCGCATGGCCTGCCCGGGAACGCCGCAGGCTGCCCAGGTCAACGCGATGTTATCCCAGGCGTATCGCTATCTGATCGATCACAATCGCCTGGTTTTCTTCGGGCCGGATAGCCTAGTTTTAGGCGCCTTCAAACACTAAGGAACCACTATCTACAGCGCGGCAATCTTGTCGCGCTGATCGACGAGCACCGCGCGGCTGGCCTGAGCATCGGCGAGCTTGGCGCGCTCTTTCTCGACCACCGCGGCGGGGGCCTTGGCGATAAAGCCCTGATTGCCGAGCTTCTTCTCGATCCCACCGATGAATTTTTCCTGCTTGTCGATCTCCCTGGCCAGGCGCATCAGTTCGGCGTCCTTGTCGATCAGTTCGGCCATCGGTACCAGCACTTCCATGTCGCCGACCAGCTGGGTCGCCGAGAGCGGCGCCTCGCCCGGGTCATCGAGCCAGGTCACGCTTTCCAGTTTGGCCAGCTTGGCCAGAAACGGGCGGTTGGCGTCCAGGCGCTCGCGGTCGGCAGCGCTTCCCTTGGTCAGCAGCACATCCAGCGGCTTGCCGGGGGCGATGTTCATCTCGGCGCGAATGTTGCGCACGGCGACGATCACGCCCTTGAGCCAGTCGATGTCGCGCTCGGCCCGCTCGTCGATTCTGTTCATATCGGCCGTGGGCCATGGCTGGTTCATGATCGAATCCTGGCCGTCGTCACTGGCCTTGCCGGCGAGCGGCGCCACGCGCTGCCAGATCTCCTCGCTGATGTAGGGCATCATCGGATGCGCCAGACGCAGGATCGCCTCGAGCACCCGCACCAGGGTGCGTCGGGTGCCGCGTTTGGCGGCAGGCGATGCCGCTTCGTCCCAGAGCACCGGCTTGGAGAGTTCCAGGTACCAGTCGCAGTACTCGTTCCACACGAACTCATAAAGCGCCTGGGAGGCGTGATCGAAGCGGAACTCCTCCAGCGCTTTGGTGACTTGCGCCTCGGTCCGCTGCAACTGCGAGACGATCCAGCGATCGGCCAGCGAGAGTTCGGCGTCTTCGCCAGTCAGGCCGACATCCTCGCCCTCGGTATTCATCAGCACGTAACGCGAGGCGTTCCACAGCTTGTTGCAGAAGTTGCGGAAGCCGTCGAGGCGGCCCATGTCGAACTTGACGTCGCGCCCGGTGGTGGCCAGCGACAGGAAGGTGTAGCGCAGCGCGTCGGTGCCATGGGGCTCGATGCCTTCGGGAAACTCGGCGCGGGTGGCTTTTTCGATCTTCTTCGCCTGCTGCGGCTGCATCATGTTGCCGGTACGCTTGGCGACCAGGGTTTCCAGGTCGATGCCATCGATCAGGTCGATGGGATCGAGGACGTTGCCCTTGGACTTGGACATCTTCTGACCCTGGCCGTCGCGCACCAGGCCGTGCACGTAGACGGTCTTGAACGGCACCTGGCCGGTGAACTTGCCGGTCAGCATGATCATCCGCGCGACCCAGAAGAAGATGATGTCGAAGCCGGTGACCAGCACGCTCGAGGGGTGGAACGTCGCGAGTTCGGGAGTCTGTTCCGGCCAGCCCAGGGTGCCGAAGGTCCACAGCCCCGAACTGAACCAGGTGTCCAGTACGTCGTCGTCCTGGGTCAACACGACCTCGGGGGCGAGGCCATGCTTTTCGCGCGCCTCGGCTTCGCTGCGGGCCACGTAGACATGGCCCTCGGGGTCGTACCAGGCCGGGATGCGATGCCCCCACCACAGCTGGCGCGAGATACACCAGTCCTGCAAATCGCGCATCCAGGCGAAGTACATGTTCTCGTAGTTCTTGGGCACGAACTGGATATCGCCGTTCTCGACCGCGGCGATGGCCGGCTTGGCGAGTTGTTCCACGGCGACGAACCACTGATCGGTGAGCAGCGGTTCGATGACATCGCCGGAACGATCGCCATAGGGCAGGGTATTGGTGATCGTCTCGACTTTCTCGAGCAGGCCCAGGGCGTCCATGTCGGCGACGATCGTCTCGCGTGCGGCGAAACGATTTAGCCCGGCGTAGGCTTCGGGTAGCGAGGGGTCTTCATCCGGCAGCGGCTGGCCCTGAAGATCGAAAATCTCGGCGCGCTCGAGCACCTCGGCGTTCTGCGAGAAGACGTTGATCAGCACGTGCCCCTGGCGCTTGCCGACTTCGTAGTCGTTGAAGTCGTGCGCCGGGGTAATCTTCACGCAGCCCGAGCCCTTGTCCATGTCGGCGTGTTCGTCGGCGACGATGGGAATGCGCCGGCCGACCAACGGCAGTTCGATGAACTTGCCGATCAGCGAGGCATAACGCGGATCCTCGGGATTGACCGCCACGCCGGTATCGCCGAGCAGGGTCTCGGGGCGGGTGGTGGCGACGATCAGGTAATCCTTGCCGTCGTCAGTCAGTGCGCCATCGGCCAGCGGGTAGCGGAAGTGCCAGAACTGGCCCTGCTGCTCGCGATTCTCGACTTCCAGGTCGGAGATCGCGGTGTGCAGAGTCGGATCCCAGTTGACCAGCCGCTTGCCGCGATAGATCAGGCCTTCATCATGCAGGCGCACGAAGACTTCCTGCACCGCCTTGTAGAAGCCGTCGTCCATGGTGAAGCGCTCGCGGCTCCAGTCGACGCTGGCGCCCATGCGGCGTAGCTGGCGGGTGATATGACCGCCGGATTCGGCTTTCCACTCCCAGATCTTGTCGATGAACGCCTCGCGGCCCAGATCGTGGCGTGTCTGGCCGGTTTCGGCGGCGAGCTTGCGCTCGACCAGCATTTGCGTGGCGATGCCGGCATGATCGGTGCCCACCTGCCACAGGGTGTTGTCGCCCTGCATGCGTCGCCAGCGGATCAGCGTATCCATGATGGTGTCCTGGAACGCATGGCCCATGTGCAGGCTGCCGGTGACGTTGGGCGGGGGGATCATGATCGCGTAGGGCTGACCCTTACCCGACGGGGCGAAACGGTTGTCGGCTTCCCAGCGCTGGTACCAGCGCGTTTCGATCTGTTCGGGTTGGTAGGTCTTATCCATTTACGAAGTCTGCCTGCAAAGAGTGACGACGCCGGTCGCGGATGTGTGGTCGCGAGTGGCCAGCGCGAAGGGCGAAAAATGCTTGGGATTATAGCGTTTGGCGCCGCTGGCGTCACAGCCGGGGAAAGGACTTCCGCCTGGTTATTGGAGCTTGCCCAGCGGCAGATCTTCGCGAGGGCGCTGTAAACCCATCCCTGGGCGCTACTTTTGCTATCTGACCGCCATGGATGGCGGGAATGCCGGAATTGCATGGAGCTTTTTCCGGCCATGGCAAAAGACCCTCGCGTCGACCTGCCCCTGGATTCTCTAACCAGCAATAGCGCTAGAGAGTTGCCGTCAACTCAAGTGGTGTGCTTTGACCGGATAACCGCGACGTTTATAGGTCTGCCAGCAGTCACGCTTGCTGGCCAGCACCTCCTGGTGCTGGTTGATGATTTCGGCGACCCGCTCGAAGCGCGAGAACCATTCGGGAATCTCGGGGTGCAGGTTGAGCATGGCCTGTGGGCCGGAGGCTTGTGGCGCCGGCGGTTCCTGCCAGCCGATGGTCACCGGTGCCGGCGTTTCGCTGGCATCGGCGAGCCCATGTGGTACGTAGCTTTCCGGCCGAAAGGTCCACAGCCGCTCGTCGACATCGCGCGCCTGCTGCTCGTTCTCGGCATGCACATGCAATCGATGACCCTTGCGGTAGATGGTTTCGATCAATCGGCAGGCGAAATCGAGACGGGCGTCGATAGTGGTGTCGGGGAGAATATAGAAGTCGATTTTCGTCATCGTATGGGCTTCGAGCTTCGAGCTTCGAGCTGAGGAGCGTAAAGGCCACCCGCGATCATCCTGCGGGTGGCCGCGTACGGCGTCAGGCTTCGCCGTCGCTGACCTGGGCGTCGTTCTCACGATCCAACAGATACTGCGTCAGCAGGCCGACGGGGCGGCCGGTCGCGCCTTTCTGCTTGCCCGAATTCCAGGCGGTGCCGGCGATATCCAGGTGCGCCCAAGGGTACTTGGTGGTAAAGCGCGACAGGTAGCAGGCCGCCGTGATGGCGCCTGCCGGGCGACCGCCGATATTGGCCAGATCGGCGAAGTTGGAGTCCAGCTGGCTCTGGTAGTCGTCCCACAGCGGCATGTGCCAGGCGCGATCCCAGGCCGTTTCGCCAGCGTCGAGCAGATCCAGCGCCAGGTCGTCGTCGTTGGAGAACAGCCCGGTGGCGTGCGCGCCGAGGGCGATCACACAAGCGCCGGTGAGGGTGGCGATATCGACCACGCTGGCCGGTTCGAAGCGTTCGCTGTAGGTCAGCGCGTCGCACAGCACCAGGCGGCCTTCGGCATCGGTGTTGAGCACTTCGACCGAGAGCCCATTGAGGGTCTTGATGATGTCGCCGGGCTTGGTGGCGCGGCCATCGGGCATGTTCTCGGCGGCGGCGACCACGCCGACCACATTGATCTTCGGCTTGAGGGCGAGCAGCGTCTGCATGGTGCCGAATACGCTGGCCGCGCCGCACATGTCGAATTTCATCTCGTCCATGTCGGGGCCGGGCTTGAGCGAGATGCCGCCGGTATCGAAGGTGATGCCCTTGCCGACCAGCACGTGCGGTGCGTCATCGTCGCTCTCTGCGCCCTGATAGCGCATCACGATCAGCCGCGATGGCTCGGCGCTGCCACGGCCCACCGAGAGCAGGGTGTTGGCACCCAGCGCCTCGAGCGCTTCTTCATCGAGTATTTCGACGGCGAGTGCGCCGCCCGATTCCTTGCCCATTTTCTCGGCCTGCTCGGCCAGATAGCGTGGCGTACAGACATTGCCCGGCAGATTGCCCAGCGTGCGGGCGTAATTGACGCCGCCGCCGATGGCGTTGCCGATCCGTGCACCGAGCTCGCTGGCCGCGCTGTCGGCGGCTTCGCCGATCAGCAGGCCGACGCGCTCCAGGCGTGGTGCCGGGGTCGGCTGGGACTTGAAGGTATCGAAACGGTAGATGGCGCGCAGCGCGGCCTCGGCGGTCGCGCGGGCCTTCCAGTCGCTGTCGCGTTCGGGCACCGGCACGTCGCTGAAGGCGACCACGGCTTCGTCGATCGGCAACTTGGCCAGCGCCGGGAAGGTGGCGTCGAGCGCCTTGCGGAAGTTGCCTTCGTTGCTCTTGGCGCGCTCGCCGAGGCCCACCAGCAGCAGGCGTTCGGCAGCGAGGCCGGGCGCGAAGGGGATCAGTTGTACGTTGCCGAGCCCGGCATCGAAATCGCCACGTTCGATCAACTGGCGGATCAAACGTTCGCTGGCGTCATCGAGCTTGGCCGCCGTCGGAAGCAGGTCACCATCCTTGAACACCGGGACCACGAGGCAGGCCGTCTCGACCTTGGCCGGATTGACGGTGAGAACAGGGAATTCCATGGCGTCTCCACAGGACTAAGGGCTTCTCCGCACGACAAACGTCTCATGACGAGACAAGTGTCCGGGGATTCTGGATAATGCCGGCAGGCTAGCTGCCGACCGAACTCCCCCAGTGTACGCAAAGCATTGCGCCATTGCATGGACCGTTATTCGCTTCAGGGAGCCACACCGGGAGACCGTCTTTGATCATCTTTCGTTATCTGACCCGCGAGATCCTTGTCACCATGGCCGCCGTTGCCGGTGTGCTGTTGCTGGTGATCATGGGTAGCCGTTTCATCCGTTACTTTTCGAGCGCGGCCGAGGGTGACTTCCCGGCCAGCATTCTCGGCACGCTGATGCTCTATCACATGCCGGGCTTTCTCGAACTGATTCTGCCACTGGCATTTTTCCTCGGCATTCTGCTGGCCTACGGCCAGCTTTACCTGAACAGCGAAATCACCGTACTGGTGGCTTGCGGCACCAGTCCCAATCGCCTGCTCCAGGTGACCATGCTACCGGCGCTGCTGGTATCGATCCTGGTCGCGATGTGCAGCCTGTGGCTGACCCCGGCCGGTGCCCGGCACAATGAGATAATGCTCGAGGAGCAGCAGAGTCGATTGGATTTCACCGCGCTGGTGCCGGGCCGCTTCCAGGAGTTCGGCGATGGCCGCACCGCCTATACCACGGGGCTCAGCGACGACCAGTCGCGCATGCAAGGGGTGTTCATCAGTGAGCGTCAGGCGCGCAGCGACGGTACGCCGGAGACCGCGGTCACCCGCGCGACCGGCGGCTATCAGACCGTCGACCCGGAGACCGGCAGCCGCTTTCTGGTGCTGACCGATGGCGAGCGCTACAGCGTCGACCCGGGCCGGGCGGTGGCCGAGCGCCTGGAGTTCGACACCTACGCGGTACGCCTGTCGCGCGCGGCGCAGATGAGCGCACTCGATGAGCCCGAATACGCGTCCAGCCTGGCGCTGCTCGATAGCGGAACCTACGAGGCCTGGGCGCAGCTCCAGTGGCGCCTGAGCCTGCCATTGATGGTGCCGATCCTGACCCTACTGGCGCTGCCGCTTTCCAAGGTCAACCCGCGCCAGGGGCGTTTCGCCAAGTTGTTGCCGGCGATCTTTCTGCATATCAGCTATTTGAGCCTGCTGCTGGCGGCACTCGATGCCATCGGTCGTGGGGCGCTGTCGCCGGCGATCGGCATGTGGCCGATCCATCTCGGTTATCTGCTGCTGGGAATCTGGCTGACCCGGCGCTCGCAACTCGGGGGGATGCGCTGATGATCGTCGACCGTCTCGACCGTTACATCGCCCGCAACGTGCTGGCGGCCATCGTCGTGGTGCAACTGGTGCTGCTGGGCCTCGATCTGGTGATCGCCTTCATCAACGACCTGAAGGATGTCGAGGCTGGCTACAGCGCCATCGATGTGCTGCTCTACCTGGGCATGCGTCTGCCCTGGCGCTTCTATCAGTACGCGCCGGTGGCGGTGCTGATCGGCGCGTTGATCGGCCTGGGCAGCATGGCCTCGAGCAATGAACTGACGATCATGCGTGCCGCGGGTCGCTCGCTGGCGCGCATTCTATGGGGCGTGATGAAGCCGATTGGCGTGGTGATCGTCGTGATTCTGCTGATCGCCGAGTTCGTCAGTCCGCGTACCGAGCAGTTCGCCGAAGCCTGGCGGCTCGAACAGATGGAGGGCTCCGGTGCGGTGCTTTCGCAGAGCGGCGGCTGGCAGCGCGAGGGCGATACGTTCTACCGTTTCGGGGCGATCCGCGCCGACGATATCGTCATCGACCTGACCGGCTATCACTTCGATGGCCAGCGCCTGGAGAAGGCCATTCATGCCCAGCGCGCGGTGTGGCAGGGAGACCGCTGGGTGCTGGAAGAGGCCGATGTCACGCGCTTTACCGAAAACGGCACCGAAGCCGAGCGGCACTCGCGCATGGCGTGGGAGACCGAACTGACCCCGACGCAACTCAATCGGCTGTTGCGCGATGCCGAGACCCAGGCGCCCAGCGAGCTATGGGCCTATGCCACTTACCTGCGTGAGCAGGGCCTCAGCGCGACCCAGCCGCTGCTGTATTTCTGGCAGAAAATCCTGATGCCACTGACCATGGCCTCGCTGGTGCTGGTCGCGGCCTCCTTCGTATTCGGGCCGCTGCGCAGCGTGGCGGCGGGAACCCGCGTATTCTATGGGGTCATCGTCGGGCTGTCGTTCAAGTACGTACAGGATCTGCTGGCACCGGCCTCGACGCTGTTCGGCTTCTCGCCGGTCTGGGCGGTACTGACGCCGACCCTGGCGTGTATTTTCCTGGGCTTTTACCTGCTGCGACGCAGCGGCTGAACGAGACAAGAGCGATGCGCTATTTCAGCAATCTCGACGACACCTGGCCGGCCGGCCTGGCGCGACGCCTGGCGGCGATGCTCTACGATCTGCTGGTGCTGGTGGCGCTGTGGATGCTGATCGGGTTCATCGGTGTCGCCGCCAATGGCGGCGAAGCCAACGAGAGCCCGCTGTTTCATAGCGTACTGTTCGTGGTGACGTTCACCTTCTTCGCCTTCTTCTGGATGCGTGGCGGCATGACGCTGGGCATGCAGGCCTGGCGGCTGCGCGTGCAGAACAGCGACGGCCGGCCGTTGTCGCTGATGCAGTGCCTGCTGCGTTTCGTCGCGGCGGCATTCTCGCTGGCCGTCGGTGGGCTGGGTTACTGGTGGATGCTTTTCGATAGCGAAAAGCGTAGCTGGTCGGATATCGCCTCGGATTCGCGCGTCGTGGTGCTGCCTAAAACGGAACGAAAAAAACGCGCCGGTTAGCGACAGAGTATTGCAAGACGCTATGCGAATCATTTACATTTATCCTCGCAATGCCAAGCGAGGTGATGGAATGTACGTGTGTCTCTGCAAAAGCGTTTCCGACCGGACGATCCGCCAGGCCGTGGAAGAGGGCGCGCGTAGCTGGCGCGAAGTCCGCGAGCAGACCGGCTGCGGCACGCAATGCGGCAAGTGCGCCTGCATGGGCAAGCGTATCACCAACGACGCCGTGGCCCGCCAGATCGTTCCGGATGCGGATTTCGCCTACGCGGTGTAATTCCTACTGCTTTAAATTGTCATCATCATTAGCACCCGCCAAGCTTTCGCAGTTGCGATGCAGTCGCGACAAAGTCGCTGCAACTTATTGCCTTCATTCGACTTTTTGTCTTTTTTGGACGATACTTTCCCGCATCGAACGGAGTCGGGCGTGATTCCCCGCGCCCAAAAACAATCTGCGAGGAGATCATTCCCATGAAAGGCGACGCCAAGGTCATCGAATACCTCAACACCGTGCTTGGCAACGAGCTGGTGGCGATCAACCAGTATTTCCTGCATGCCAAGATGTACAAGGATTGGGGCCTCAAGGCGCTGGCCAAATGGGAGTACGACGAATCCATCGAGGAAATGAACCACGCCGACAAGCTCATCGAGCGCATCCTGTTTCTCGAAGGGCTGCCCAATCTGCAGGATCTCGGCAAGCTGCACATCGGCGAGAATACCCGCGAGATGCTCGAGAGCGATCTGGCCTCCGAACACGCGGGGCGCAACGATCTGATCGAGGCCATCGCCTACTGTGAGCAGGTGCGCGATTATGTCAGCCGCGATCTGTTCCGCCAGATTCTCGATGACGAGGAAGAGCACATCGACATGCTGGAAACCGAACTCGGCCTGATCGACAAGGTGGGTATCGAGAATTATCTGCAGAAGCAGATGCATGAAGCCGAATGAGCTGACGCTTGTCGGTCATGAAACGAAGAAGGGCGCCCAGATGGCGCCCTTCTTCGTTGGCAGCGATGTCAGCCCAAATCGTTGGCCAACAATCTCTCCACGGCGTCGACTCGCTGCGCTAGCTGCTCGTCGTCATGGGCGAGCACGGTGATATGTCCGATCTTGCGGCCAGGGCGCGGGGCCTTGCCGTAATCGTGCCAGCGGGTGCCGGCGACGCTCAGCACCGCGTCGCGCTCGGGGAAGGCGCCGATCACGTTGAGCATGGCGCACGGCACGAGGCGTTCGGTCGAGCCCAGCGGCAGGCCGGCAATGGCCCGCAAGTGGTTTTCGAACTGGCTGGTCGCGGCGCCTTCGATGCTCCAATGGCCGGAATTGTGAACGCGTGGAGCGATCTCGTTGGCCAGCAGATCGTCACCGGCGACGAAGAACTCGAACGCCATCACCCCGACATAATCGAGCTTGGCGAGCACCCGGTTGGCATAGTCGTCGGCGAGCGATTGCAGGCCGTGATCGAGCTGCGGGATCGAGCAGTGCAGCATGCCCTGGCGGTGTTCGTTGCGCGTCAGCGGCCAGGCGCGAGTTTCGCCATCCTGACCGCGCACCGCGATCAGCGAAACCTCGTAATCGAAATCGACGAAGCCTTCGAGTACCAGCGGCACCGCGCCGAGTTCGCCGAAGGCGTTTGCCACCTCGAACGGTTCGCGCAGCACCTTCTGACCCTTGCCGTCGTAGCCCAGGGTGCGGGTCTTCAATACCGCCGGCAGGCCGATTTCGGCGACCGCGGCATCGAGCTCGGCCTGGCTGTCGACTTTCGCCACCGCCGGCAGCGGAATGTCCAGCGAGCGAAACAGCGCTTTCTCGGCCCAGCGATCGCGCGCGGTGGCCAGCGCCTCGGCGGGTGGGAAGGCCGGGCGCTGCTCGGCGAGCCTGGCGACGACCTCGGGGGAGACGTTCTCGAACTCGAAGGTCACCACATCGCTGTCAGCGATCAGCGATTCGAGCGCGGTCGCATCGTTCCAATCGGCCTTCAGGTGATGCCCATGAAGCCCGGCGCAGGCCGCATCGGACGGGTCGAGAAAGGTGAAGCGGGCATCGAATCCGGCGCCGGCTTCGGCCAGCATGCGGCCAAGCTGGCCGCCACCGACAACTCCAATACGCATCGTTCAGGCCTCTTGGGGATCGGGTTGGCTGGGGTCGGGCCGCTCGAGCACCTTGCGGGTCTGCTCGGCGCGGTACTCTTCCAGCGCGGCGCGGGTCTCGGGGTACTTGTTGCCGAGTATCGCGGCGGCCAGCAGGGCGGCGTTGATCGCCCCGGCGCGGCCGATGGCCAGCGTGCCGGTGGGAATGCCGGCGGGCATCTGCACGATCGACAGTAGCGAATCGACGCCGCTGAGCATGCTCGATTGTACCGGTACGCCGAGCACCGGCAGGCAGGTCTTGGCGGCAGCCATGCCGGGCAGGTGCGCGGCGCCGCCGGCACCGGCTATGATCACTTCGAGGCCACGTTCGGCTGCGCTGCCAGCGTAGTCGAACAGCAAATCCGGAGTGCGATGGGCCGACACCACCTTGACCTCGTGTTCGATGCCCAGTCGTTTCAGTGTCTCGGCCGTGTGACACAGGGTCGCCCAGTCCGATGTCGATCCCATGATGACGCCTACTCGTGCGCTCATGCTTCCTCCGCTCGATTCGCCGTTACCGGCGTGCCCCAAATTATCAAGCGCCGAAGTATAGCATTCGCGGGGCGTGCCGGCATGTCTGCTGCCACGAATCGGACAATTGGCACGCGCTACTTGAACGCGGTTTCCAGTTCGAAGCGCGGTACCGGCTCGCCCTGTACCTCGACGGTCTCGTTGAACATCTCCAGCGGGCGCACCCACAGGCCACAGTCGCCATGGAGGGCGCGATAGACCACCAGGGGCTCCTCGGTTTCGCTGTGATGGGCCAAACCGATCACCTCATAGCTCTGGCCCTTGTAATGACGGTAAATGCCCACCGCCGGGCGGTGATGGTCATGGTGCATCGCAAGACTCCTCAGGGGTAATGGCGGCTTGGTCTGAATGACGTGCCAGGCGCGCCAAGGCGCGTGAAGCGGCGACGAAGCCGAAACTGCCGGTGACGAAGGTCGCGGCACCGAAGCCGCTGGCACAATCCAGACGTGTGGCCTGGCCGTGCTCGGGCTTTTGCAGGCAGACTTCGCCATCGCTGCCGGGATAGACGAGTTGTTCGTCAGAATAGACGCATTCCACACCGAAGCGGCGCTTGGGGTTGCGTGAAAAGCCGAAATCGCGGCGCAGCCGAGCACGCACCTTGGCCAGCAGCGGGTCGTGCTCGGTGCGCGTCAGGTCGGCGACGCGGATGCGCGTGGGGTCGGTCTGGCCGCCGGCGGCGCCGGTCACGGTCAGCGCCAGCTTGCGGCGCTTGCACCAGGCGATCAGCGCGGCCTTGGCGACCACGCTATCGATGGCATCGATGACATGATCGGCGTCGTCGGGGATGCGCTCCGCCAGGTTGGTCGGGGTGACGAAGGCTGTGTCGGCGATCGCCTCGATATCCGGATGGATCGCCCGGCAGCGCTCGGCGAGCACCTCGACCTTGGGTCGGCCGATGGTGCCGTCGAGTGCATGCAACTGGCGATTGACGTTGGATACGCAGACGTCGTCGAGATCGATCAGCGTCAGCTTGCCGATGCCGGCGCGGGCCAGCGCCTCCACCGCCCAACTACCCACGCCGCCGACACCGACCACCACCACGTGGGCGCGACGAAAGCGTGCCACGGCGCGGGCACCGTAAAGGCGGCGGATGCCGCCGAAGCGCAGTTCGTAATCGTCATGCACGACGTTCGAATCAAAGGCATTCATTGCAACTCGGCTCTTCAATGCGTTTTCGATCAAGGGGTTCGCTGCGTGTGACGCTCTCCCAGCGGATGGCATCGACCGGCAGATGCCCACTCCAGCCGAAGCGTTCGAATAACTGGCGCATATCGGCATCGACGGTCGCGCTGAGATGCAGCGTCGCCTGACGCTCGGGATGACGAAAGCTCATGCCCACCGCGGCCAACAGCAGGTGAGGGCAGGCCAATCGCTCGCGAAAGAAACGATTGTGCAGCCCCTTGCCGTGCTTGGCATCACCGATGATCGGATAACCGCGGCCGGCCAGGTGGCGGCGAATCTGGTGGCGTCGCCCACTCAGCGGCCGCGCTTCGATCAACGAGTAGCGGGCCTGCGGGTAGCGATCGACCTGGATCGGCAGCTCGACGCTATCGAGCCGGCGGACTTCGGTACGGGCCGGCTGCGGGGGCATTTCGGCCTTGGGTCGCCTGCCATCCTCCTCGCGTAGCGGGGCGTCGAGCCATTCATGCTCGGGGCCGACGCCACGCACCACCGCCAGATAGCGCTTGTGGACACGCTGAGCGGTGAACGCAGCGCCCAACTCGCGTGCCGTGTCAGGATCGAGTGCGAACAGCAATAGCCCCGAGGTGGGGCGATCCAGCCGATGCACGGGATAAACGTGCCGGCCGAGCTGGTCGCGCAGCAGTTGCAGGGCGAAGCGCGTTTCACCACGCGCCAGCGCCGTGCGATGCACGAGCAGGCCGGAGGGCTTGCGCACGGCAACTAGCGTATCGTCCTGGTAGACGATCGGCAGGGCATCAAACATGGCGACCAAGGCGCTTCGAGAGTGGGTGGCCATTGTCGCCGTCTATGTCGCCAATGTCATTAAAGCCGGCGCTGATCGGCTAATACAGGCTTCACCGATCGTCGAACTTGGGGCAAGATAGTTGGCTAACTATTGTTGAACAAACGCGCCAGGATACATCATGTCGATCTTCGAACGTCTCAATCGCCTGTTTCCGGTCTGGGCGATCCTCTTTGCGCTGTGTGCCGCCTGGCAGCCCGAGTGGTTCACCGGTCTGGCTTCCCAGATAAAACTGCTGCTGGCGATCATCATGTTCGCCATGGGTCTGACGCTATCGCGCCATGATTTCCTCGGCGTGGTGCGTGCGCCGCTGCCGGTCGCCGTCGGCCTTGTCCTGCAATTCTCGATCATGCCGCTGGCGGCACTGTTCGTCTCCTGGCTGCTGGGGCTCTCACCGGAACTCACCACCGGTATGGTACTGGTCGGCGCCACTGCCGGCGGCACCGCCTCCAACGTCATGACCTGGCTGGCCGGTGGGCATGTCGCGCTGTCGGTATCGATGACGCTGGTATCGACATTGGTATCGGTCGTCGCCACGCCGCTACTGACCTGGCTATTGGTCGGCCAGAGCGTCGATGTGCCGGTGTGGGGCATGTTCCTGAGCATCGCTCAGCTGGTGATCGCACCGATCGCCTTCGGCGTGGTGATTCACCATTTCCTCGGCGCACGGATTCGCCGCGTCGAGCCGGCCCTGGCGACATTGGCCATGTTCGCGATCGTGATCATCATCGCCATCGTGGTGGGGCTCAATGCCGGCCGCCTGGCAACGTTGGGCCCGCTGGTGGCACTGGCGGTCATCCTGCACAATGCGATCGGCCTGGCTGGCGGTTACGGCATCGGTCGATTGCTGGGCTTCGACAAGCGCATCGCCCGGACCATCGCCATCGAAGTCGGCATGCAGAATTCAGGCCTTGCCGTGGCGCTGGCTAACCAGTTCTTCACCACCACGGCAGCCTTGCCCGGTGCACTGTTCTCGGTATGGCACAACGTCTCCGGTTCGCTGCTCGCCGGCTACTGGAAACGCCGCCCGGTGAGCGCTGCCGATGGTCATGCGCAAGCCGATACTGGCTCCGCTGCGCGCTGAACCGGGACTGCGCCGGATCATGAAAACAGGGCCTGGCATGCTAGAATGCCCGGCCCTGTTTTCGATGGTCGGTTTATTTCATGAGCGAAGCCACTGGCGATCATGCCGATGCTAGCGATGCCAGCATTTGTGAACGCGATCCGGCAACCGGTCGGCCGCGCCCGCCGCGCCGTCCATTCAAGGCACGCGGCAGCTTCGTCAAGCGCTGTGAAGGGTGCCGCCTACCGCTGCTCAATTGCCTGTGCCCGTATAAAGCCACCGCCGAGAGCCAGGCGCGTTTCTGGCTGCTGACCCACCCGCTGGAACATAACAAGCCGACCAATACCGGGCGGCTGATCGGCGATATTCTCGACACCACCGAGCTATTCACCTGGTATCGCACCGCGCCGGACGAACGGCTATTGGCACGGCTCGCCGACCCGCGCTACGCGCCGTTCATCGTCTTTCCCGACGACCAGCCGGATTACGCCGAGCGCGTGGTAGAGCCCCGAGCCGTGAATGACGCGAAGGGCAACGGTCTTATACCGGTATTCATCATTCTCGACGGTACCTGGCGCCAGGCGCGGCGCATGTTTCGCAAGAGTCCCTATCTCGAACATCTGCCTGTGCTGCCGCTACGTAGCGAGCGGCTGACTCGCTATCACCTGCGCAAGCCGGCATCAAAGGCGCATCTATGTACCGCCGAAGTTGCCGCCGAGCTGCTGCGCCAGAGCGGCGACGAAGATGCCGCTTCGATCCTCGATGACTACTTCGACGCCTTCAACGACAGCTACGCCGCCAGCCGCCGGCATCACAAGATCGAAGAGCCGACGCCGGCGATGCGGCGTTTGCTCGAAAAAGGCTCGAAATAGATTGATATGCTACGATGTGTATAAAATCAGAGGTATTACACATCATGCGCACGAATATCGTAATAGACGACAGGTTGATGGAAGACACGCTGCGCGCAACCGGCCTGAAGACCAAGCGCGAAGCAGTGGAGCTTGGGCTGCGGACCTTGCTGCGGCTACAACAGCAGGCAGAGATTCGACGTTTCCGGGGAAAGCTGGATTGGCAGGGCGACTTGGATGCGATGAGGAGCGATAAATGACGCTTGTCGATTCCAGCGTCTGGATTGACTACTTTCGAGGAACCGCCACGCCGCAGACTGATAAGTTGGATCTGTTACTTGGCAGCGAGCCGATTGTGACTGGAGATCTGGTCCTGACCGAGGTGCTACAAGGCTTTGGAAGCGACCATGATTTCAACCAGGCCAAGCGGCTCCTGACTTCCTTGGCTGTTATCGATTTGGGTGGTCGGGATATCGCCATTCAAGCTGCCAGGAACTTCCGTACCTTGCGCGCGCTGGGCATCACTGTGCGCAAAACGATCGACACGGTAATTGCCACGCGTTGTATCGAGAGCGGCTACGCGCTGCTTTACAGCGACCGGGATTTCGATCCGTTCGTTGCTCGTCTCGGTCTGCGCTCGGCCTTTCCATGAATCGGTAGTCATAGAGATTGTGACGCAGGCTGTTGATCCACCGCTAAGCTTCAATTTGCATGGCGTTTGATGGAGCACTCAAACTGAAAAGGCGATCATTTAACAGCATCGAGAATCTGGATCTCGCGCATCCAGCGGTCCATGAAGGCATCGCGGCGCTGCGGATCGACGAACGCGAGAAGCGTGGCATTGATCGGAATCGGATAGAGATGATCGCCGACCTGGTCGCGTAGTCGTTGCGCGGTATAAGGGCCGGTGATGCCGGGGAGCACACTGAATAGCGGTGTCTTGCCAGCCAATATGCGCTGACCCTCCTCACCGAGCAGAAAGTTGAGGAATTGCCTGGCAGCCCTGGGGTGTGGAGCGTCACGATGAATGAAGGCCATGCGCATCATGACCAGCGCATAATCCTTGGGCACTTGCACCATGACGTCCGGGTGCGTCTGAGCCCAGACCATGGCATAGGATCCCAGCAGGTTATAGCCCAGCCAATATCGCCCTTCGCTGAGCCCCTTTAGCATATCGCGAGTGGTTTCTTCCAGATTGACATTGGCGGCGCCCATGGCCGCCACCAGGTCCCAGAAGCGCGGTGAATAACGCGCATCCTGCTGAAACAAGGTATACCCCACGCCGCTGTAGAGCGGTGAATAGGTGGTCACACGGCCCTCGAGTTCTGGCTGTGTGGTCAATAGTTCATGCAGATCGGCATGGGTGTAGGGCGGCATCATGTATTTGGCCAGATCCAGTCGGTAGGCCATGACGATGGGCTCGAAAGTGAAACCGAACACCTCGTCGCGCCATTTCGCCCATTCGGGCCAGGCCCTGGCCTCGGCGCTGTTGAGCGGCTGTGCCAGGCCATCATTGACTCGCGCCATTTGCCAGGGCATCGCCGAGCTGATCACCACATCCGGTGCTGGATCGGCCTGCCGAATGCGCCGGTCGACCTCCAGGGTGGAGCTGTCTCGGTAATCCAGCGCAATCTCCGGATGTGTGCTTTCGAACGCTTGTAATAGCGGAGCCACGACTTGGCGATCGAGTGCCGCTTCGACGGTTAGCGGTGTGCGTGCCAGGGCGGGGTTGGCCGATAGCGTCAGGGCCAGGCTGGCGAATAGGCAGCCAAGCCAGCGACGACCGCGATGCGAGTGGTTCATGTCGTGTTCTCGAGAGGAAAGTTGACGACAATGCGCAATCCCATCGGCGAACGAGACTCCAGCGATAGCGTGGCGTCATGTTGTCGTGCAATGGAATCGACGATCGCCATTCCCAGGCCCGAGCCTTCGGCGTCATGTCTCCCGGCGCGCTCGAAGGGCTGATGCAATCGATTCAATAGCGGCTCGGGTACTCCGGGGCCATCGTCTTCGATGATCAACATGACCGCATCGATCCCGGGTTTCAGGCCTAATGTGATAATCGTGCCTGGTGGGGTATAGCGCAGCGCGTTATCGATCAGGTTGCCGATCAGTTCATGCAGAGACCAGGTTTCGCCTCTGATCATCACGGGCCGTTCAGGGAGTGGCGAGAGACCCAGATCATGGTCCTTGGATGCAGCGCGCTCGGCCCATTCCATGACACAGTCGCGTAGCAGCTTGACCAGGTCGAGTGGAATACGCTCATGCCCGCTGCTCGAATGCCTTAACCGAGCCAGGCTGAGCAATTGCTCGGCCAGACGGCTGGTACGTGTCGCATTGTGATTGACGATCTCGAGTGCCTGGCGCCACTGTTCCGGTTGCCGGCTCTGCAGCGCCAATTCGCAGGTACTCCGCAACCCGGTCAGTGGGGTCTTGATCTGGTGGCTGGCATCAGCGGTGAAGCGCAGCAGATTTTCGCGGCCTTCACGCTGTCGGGCGAATAGCGAATTGAGTGTCTCGGTAAGCTCCAGCAACTCCTTCGGTACTTGCGCATGCAATGGCTGAACATCGTCGTTTCCCCGCTGGCGCAGCAATTGACGAAGCCTGCGTAACGGCTTCAGCACCGAGCGCATTGCCAACGCCATCAGTAACCCGGTCAGTAATACCATGATCATGAATCGTGTCACGGCCCGCTCGAACAATTCAGCCGCGAGCGCATGGCGTCCGGCCAAGGTATGACCGACCCAGATCTGCACGGGATCCTGAGCCTCCCATCCGGCGGTATCGAGCTCGTAACCGTAGAGGCGTATTGGCGTAGCGCCGATACGGGCATCTCGCCATATCGGTCGCCGCGATGCCTCGTGGCGCCATCGAGGGTCGATGGCCGACGGTATGTTGCCGGTGATCGGCGTGCCATCGGCATTCAGGATGGTGTAGAACACGCGCTCCTGATGATGGGTAGCGAGGATTTGCAGGGCGGCGGCAGGTATCTCGACGAGCGGTTTGCCACCCTGCCACTGGACGGCTTCGGCGATGGTCAGCGCCGCGGCCTGCAATTGATTGTCGAAGGCGCGATCGGCATCCCGCTGCGCGCTGGTGTAGGCCTCTACCATCAGGAACCCACCCAGGCCGCCGATCGTGGCCAATAGCCACAACGCCAGGCGCATTTTCAATGTGCCATCGACCTGGATCATGATCGCTCTTCCTCGAGCCGGTAGCCCATGCCGCGCAGCGTGCGAATGCGCAGCCCGCTGCCCTGCAGGCGCTTTCGCAGCCGGCTGATATAGACCTCAAGCGCATTGGGGCCGACGGCGCCGAAGCCGAACAGGCGGCTTTCCAGCATCTCGCGTGGGGCAATGCGTCCCGCATGCACCAGTAACCCTTCGAGAAGGCTCAACTCTCGTCGTGGCAGCGTCAGCGGGTCGTCATTCAACGTTACCGTGCCCGAGCAAGGCTCGAACCGCAGTGGGCCCAGGCTCAGGCTGTTATCGATGCGCTGCTGGCTACGCCGCAGCAGGGCGCGCACCCGGGCTTGCAACTCGGCCAACGAGAACGGCTTGGCCAGATAATCATCCGCACCCAGATCCAGTCCTCTCACTCTATCCTCGATGCCGTCGCGCGCCGTCAGGATCAGCACCGGGGTCGTATCGCCGCGCCCACGCAAGTCGGCCAGCAACGACAGCCCATCGCCATCGGGCAGACCCAGATCGAGCAGCACCAGGTCGAAGCTGTCATGAGCCAGTGCAGCCCGTGCCTGCGCGCAACGGGAGAATACATCGATGGTATTGCCCAGCGGCGACAATGCCTGATGCAGCGAACGGGCAATCAACGCATCGTCTTCAACGACCAGTAAGCGCATGCAGCCAATCCCCGGAAATTATTTGCAGGATGACAGGTTGGTGAAAGGTAAGAGACCTAGCATCGGCCTTGTCATCGGAAGGGTGACATCAAACCACAAAAACAGGAGTTCACCATGAAGATCAATAGGGGATTTCGTCGCTGGTCCGCGCTGGCCGTCATCGGCGGCCTGTTCATGTCAGGCGGGGCGCAGGCGCAGTCCGGAAATCCCGAATGCATCGCGCCGGCCAAGCCCGGCGGCGGCTACGACCTGACATGCCGCCTGGCGGCCAAGGGATTGCAGGAAACCGGCCTGATCGACCAGCAGATGATGGTGCGCTACATGCCGGGAGGAATCGGCGCCGTGGCTTACAATCATGTGATCGGGGTGCGTCCCGATGATTCTGATCTGATCGTGGCGGCCAGCACCGGTGCCGCCGTCAACCTGGCACTGGGCAAGTTCGGTGAGTATGGCGTCGACGATGTCCGCTGGCTGGGCGCGCTGGGTGCGGATTACGGCGCTATCGTGGTGGGCGCCGATGCGCCCTGGCAGAATCTCGATGAATTGATGAAGGATCTGCAGAGCAAGCCCGGCGAGGTCGTCTTCGGCTCCGGCGGTACGATTGGCAGCCAGGATTGGATGAAGGCCGCACTGACCGCGAAAGCGGCTGGCATCAAGCCGAAAAGCCTGCGCTATGTGGCCTTCGAAGGCGGTGGCGCGGCACTGGCGGCACTACTGGGCGATCATATCGATGTCTTCACCGGTGATCTGGCGGAGCTGAAACCCCGCTTGGAAGATGGAAGTGTGCGTGTGCTGGCCGCGCTTTCGGAAGAGCGCGTGGGTGGTCCTTACGCGGATATTCCGACGGCCAAGGAGCAGGGCTACGATGTGCAATGGCCGATCTGGCGTGGTTACTACATGGGGCCGGAGGTCAGCGATGCCGACTATCAAGCCTGGGTCGAAAAGCTGAAGAAGCTGACGGACTCTCCCGAGTTCGCTGAGTTGCGCGCTGCGCGTGGCCTGTTTCCCATGGCACGCTTCGGCGAGTCTTTCGACGCCTATGTCAAGAAACAGGTCGGCGAGTTCAAGGCGCTGGCCGATGAAGTGGGTCTGACCCAATGATCACCGCCGCCGACCGAATCCTGGGCATCGTCCTGCTCGGTCTGGCGGCGTTCATCGCCGTCCAGGCCATGCAACTGCATGTCCCTTTCAGCTATGACCCGCTGGGTCCCAAGGCCTTTCCGATTGGCTTGTCTGCATTGCTGGCGGTGTTCTCGTTGGTATTGCTGTTCCGCCCGGGCGCCAACGGTGAATGGCCACGTGGTGTACTGATCCTCAAGATTCTTGCCGTTCTAGGCGCGCTACTGGTGTATGCGCTGATATTCACGCGCCTGGGCTACCTGCCGGCAACGGCGGCCGTCGTGCTGGTTCTGTCGCGGATCTTCGGCGCCCCATGGGGCAAGGCGGCAATCAGCGCCGTACTGGTGGCATTGGGCAGTTATCTACTGTTCACCCAAGCGATGGGCATCCTTTTACCTTCTAGCGACTGGCTAGCGGCACTGAAATAAAGGAGAGCATCATGTGGGATTTTCTCGCCCATGGTTTTGCCGTCGCATTGACGCCGCTCAATCTGGGGCTGGCCTTTCTCGGGGCGTTGCTCGGTACCCTGTTTGGCGCCTTGCCAGGCATCGGCCCGATCAACGGGATCGCGATCCTGATGCCGCTCGCCTATACCATGGGTCTACCGGCCGAGTCGTCGTTGATCCTGCTGGCCGCGATCTATACCGGCTCGGAGTATGGCGGACGCATGTCGAGCATCCTGCTCAATGTGCCCGGCGATGCCGGCGCGGTATTCACGACGCTCGATGGCAATCCCTTGGCGAAGCAGGGATTGGCCGGCCCGGCGCTGGGGCTCTCTGCCGTCAGTTCGTTCATCGGCGCCAGTCTGGCGATCGTCGGGATTACGCTTTTCGCGCCACTGTTGGCCAGGGTCGCCGTCATGTTCGGCCCGGCCGAGTTCTTTGCGCTGATGGTCTTCGCCTTCGCCTCCATGTCGGCGATGATGGGCAAGGACCCATTGAAGACCGCTATCGGAGCCGTGCTTGGCGTGCTCGTCGCCACGATGGGCGTGGATTCCGGCACCGGCGTGCTGCGTTTCACTTTCGGCATACCGGAGCTCTACGATGGCATCGATTTCATCGTGCTGATCATCGGTCTTTTCGCCATCAGCGAGATCCTGCTGATGCTCGAGCATTCGCATACAAGCGATGACGGCGGCGCGATGGCACCGATCGGGCGGGTGATGGTGCGTCTGAAGGAGGTGGTCTTCTGTAAATGGGCCATTCTGCGTTCGGGATTGATCGGCTTCGTGATCGGTGTGCTGCCCGGCACCGGCGCCTCCGTGGCTGGGGCCGTGGCTTACACGACCGAGAAGCGCTTGAGCGACCAGGAAGGCACCTTCGGCAAGGGTGACATGCGCGGACTTTCCGCTCCTGAATCGGCTAACAATGCGGCGGCCGTCGGGGCGTTCGTGCCGATGCTGACGCTGGGCATTCCCGGTTCCGGCACCACGGCGGTCATGCTGGGTGCGTTGATGCTCTATAACATCACCCCCGGCCCGATGATGTTCACCGAACATCCCGAAGTGACGGGCGGTCTGATCGCCTCGCTATACATCGGCAATCTGATACTGCTATTGCTCAACTTGCCACTGGCCGGCTTGTTCGCCCGTGTCCTGATGATTCCACGCTGGTTGCTGGTTCCGGGCATCGCCATACTCGCCTTCGTCGGCGTCTTTCAGTTGCACTCCAATCTTTTCGCTATCTTCCTGATGCTGATCGTCGGGGTGTTCGGCTATCTGCTGCGCAAGCTGGGTTTCTCGCTGGCACCGATCATCCTCGGCTATGTACTCGGTGGGCTGATGGAGCAGAACCTGCGCCGTGCGCTGGCGATCAGCGGTGGCGATGCCAGTATCCTTTGGCAATCGGGCATCTCGCTCGGATTATGGATCGCGGCTGCGATGCTATTGATATTGCCTTGGCTGCTGCCCTGGCTATGGCGCAAGTCCCGGCGCCATGCGGCGAGTGAATGAAGCCTCTAGACCCCTGACCCAACCGCTCTTCGAGATACACGGCCAGGCGCGTGGCGAGCTGTAACAGGGTCAGGGTCGGGTTGGCCGGCGTTGATTAGGCGACGGCCATCTCATGGCGGAAGACTCAGAGCGAGGGAGGGGAGTCGAGCATGAGTGACCAGAGCCGATCGACGGCGTCAATATCCTGCGAGGTATGGCGGTAGCCGGCGACCACTAGCATTGGTCCACCTATCCAATCCAATAGCGAGTGCAACTTTCCCGACTCGAGTTCCTCTTCGATCAAGCCATGCGGCAACCAGCCCACACCTAGCCCCGACAATGCCAATTCTTTGATACCGATCGTAAAAGCGGTCTCGCAAACCAGTTCGATATCGTAATGACGTTGAAGATCGAACATGGGAGTAGCAAGGACGCTGCCCAGGAAACTATCGCGATCATATCCGATGAGGGGCAGTGTCAATCCTGCCTGGGGACTATGTAATGGCTTGCCACCCTGGCCAGCGGTAACTGGAATTAGCTGCTCTTGGCCGAGTTCCAATCGTTCGATATCGCTGCGGTCCATCATTAGAGGAGCCCCTTCCAGTTCGCTGCAGACCATCAGATCAGCCTGCCTGCGCTGGAAGTCGTCGATGCAATCGTCGCGGTTGGAAGAGCGTACTTGCAACCGTGCTTCGGGGGCATGCTGACGGAAGTGACGTAGCAAGCGGGGCAAATAACTCACGGTTAGCGTGTGCTGGGTGGTCAGCACGGCGCGACGACCATGAAGCGCCTCGGTACGCATGCGATTGCGCAGAGCATAGAGTCGTGCCAGCCAGTCGCGCAACAGTGGCTCGTACTCGCGAGCATGAGGCGTCAACGCCAGGCGTGGCGACTGACGGTCTATCAGGTCAGTGCCAAGCCACTCCTCCAACTGGCGGATTCGCCGGGAAAAGGCGGGCTGTGTGACATGGCGCCTTTCGGCGGCCAAGGAGAAAGTACCCGCTTCGATCAACTCGAGAAAATCTTCTATCCATTCAATTTTCATTGGCGTTTTGCACTGTCTCGTGGCGAAGGCACGGTCCAAGGTATTAGCTATGCAAAAATTTAACAGCTAGCGAGAAACTTGGCATTAGTCGTAGAAGGAGGGACGCCTCTAATCTGTGAAAGACCGCTCAATGGCGCGCTTTGTAGCCGCTACATCTTTCGACGCCGGTCGTGATGAGAGCAAGCCTATGCCAAAAATGACTCGCCTGGAGGCCCGTATGCACCTCTCCCGTTTTCCCCGCGTCCGCCTCGGTCATCTAACAACGCCGCTGGAGCCCATGGACAACCTGAGCAAGCTACTTGGCGGCCCACGCCTTTGGGTCAAGCGAGATGACTGCACCGGTCTTTCGACCGGCGGCAACAAGACACGCAAGCTGGAATTCCTCATGGCCGATGCCTTGGAGAAGGGCGCCGATACCATCATTACCCAGGGTGCCACCCAGTCGAACCATGCCCGACAGACAGTGGCCGCCGCCTGCAAGCTGGGGCTCGAGTGCCATATTCTGCTCGAGGACCGCACCGGCAGCGATGATCCAGCTTATAACTACAACGGTAACGTTTTTCTCGATCAGCTACACGGGGCTAGCGTTGAGAAGCGCCTCGGTGGTGCCGACATGGCCGCCGAGATGGAGGGTTTGGCCGACCGCCTGAAGAGCGAAGGCAAGTCGCCTTACATCATCCCCGGCGGTGGCTCCAACGAGATTGGGGCGTTGGGTTACGTCAACGCAGCGCTGGAGCTGCTCGTCCAGGCTAATGATAGGGGACTCCAGATTGATCATCTGGTCCACGCCACCGGCAGCGCTGGCACCCAGGCGGGCCTGGTCACTGGTCTTTCCGCCTGCAATGCAGGCATTCCGGTGCTTGGCGTCGGCGTACGTGCGCCCAAGGAGAAGCAGGAGGCCAACGTCTTTGCCCTGGCTCAAAAGACCGAAGCCAAATTGGGCTTGTCCGGCGTTGTGAGTCGCGAGCAGGTCGTCGCCAACTGCGACTACGTGGGAGAGGGCTACGGTATTCCTACCGAAGGGATGCTCGAGGCGGTGACCTTGCTGGCGCAGCATGAGGGAATTCTGCTCGATCCGGTGTATTCCGGTAAGGGCATGGCGGGCCTGATTGATTTGATCCGCAAGGGCCGCTTCGAAAAAGACGAAAATGTGGTGTTTCTGCATACGGGTGGGGCCGTGGCGCTGTTTGGCTATCCCAGTGCCTTTGGCTTTCCCGATTACCGGACCCGTTGAACGAAGTGGCGCTTGGTGCCGAATGCTCTCAAGCGCCGATTGGAGATCACCATGACAATCCGATATCTGAAGCAAGCGGGGGCTGCCTCTGGGCTCGCCGCGGAAAACGAGCGCATCACCCAGGCAGTGCGCGAAATGCTTGAGGATATTCGCTCGCGCGGCGAAGCGGCGGTACGCGAATACGCCGAAAAATTCGATGGTTGGACCGGCGATTTCTTGCTCGGTAATGAAAAGCGTCAGCGGCTTATAGATAGCGTGCCCCAAAGTGTGAAGGACGACATCGACTTCGCTCATCGTCAGATCAAGCGTTTCGCCGAGGCCCAGCGCGATAGCCTGACCTCTTTCGAGATCGAGACCGAGCCCGGTGTCATGCTGGGCCAGCGAATATTACCGGTGGATAGTGCTGGCTGTTATGTGCCCGGGGGCCGGTACGCCCATGCCGCCTCGGCATTGATGAGTGTGGCGACCGCCAAAGCCGCTGGGGTCAAGCACGTTGTGGCCTGCTCACCACCCCGGGGCGACAGCATAAGTCCGGCGGTGGCCTATGCGATGGACGTGGCCGGCGCCGACATGATTCTCGAGATGGGTGGTGTACATGCCATGGCCAGCATGGCTTTCGGCTTGTTCGGTGGGCGCGAGGCCGACATCCTGGTGGGCCCTGGCAATGCCTATGTGGCGGAGGCCAAGCGCCTGCTGTTCGGTGAGGTGGGCATCGATGTCTTCGCCGGTCCCACGGAGTCAGCGATCATCGCCGATGATTCCGCCGATCCCATGACCATTGCCGTGGACCTGGTGTCCCAGGCCGAGCATGGCCCCAACTCGCCGGTCTGGCTGTTCACTACCAGTGAAGCGTTGGTCTGGGAGGTCATGGAGGTGCTGCCGAAGGTGGCCGACGATATGCCCAACGCCGACATCGTTCACGCCGCCTGGCGCGACTACGGCGAGGTGATCGTAGGCGACACCCGCGAAGAGATCGTCGAGATCAGCGATCGCTATGCCTGCGAGCACCTGCAAGTCATGTGCAAGGATCTGGGCTGGTGGAAGTCGAAACTGTCCAACTATGGCTCGCTGTTCCTGGGTGAGGGCAGCACCGTCACCCACGGCGACAAGTGTTCCGGTACCAACCATATCCTGCCCACCAAGCGCGCCAGTCGCTATTCTGGTGGGCTCAACGTGCACAAATTCATGAAGGTGCTGACCACTCAGCAATTGAGCCCCGAGGCCAACCGCACCTTTAGCGCCGTGGGCTCGCGCATCTCACGCATCGAAGGCATGGAAGGGCACGCTCGCGCTTGTGATTGGCGCCTAGCCAAATACTTTCCCGAGCAGGACTGGGACTTCCCGGTCCACCTCCAGACTCGCTATTGAGGGAGAGCCGTCATGCGCCGTTTCGCCAAATCATTCACTCAGCAGGAAGCGCTCTCGGAAGATGCCATCGAGGCTGCCGTAACGGTGATGCGCAGCGGGCGCTTGCATCGCTACAACCTGACCGAGGGCGAGCGGGGCGAGACCGCTCTGCTGGAGGCCGAGTTCGCCGAGAGCCTGGGCGTCGACTTCGCTCTGGCCTGTGCCTCGGGGGGCTATGCGCTGCAGTTGGCGCTGCGCGCCTGCGGCCTGGACTCCGGTGATAAGGTATTGTGTAACGCTTTTACATTATCGCCGGTGCCGGGCAGTATTCATGCCGCCGGCGGCGAGGCGGTGCTGGTCGATATCCTGGAGGACACCACCGTGGACCCCGAGGATCTCGACCGGGCCGCGCGGGAGAGCGGTGCACGCTTCTTCGTGCTGTCTCACATGCGTGGCCACATCGGCGACATGGATGCCATCGTCGCGGTGTGCGAGTCCCATGGCATCGTACTGATCGAGGACTGCGCCCATACCATGGGAGCATCCTACCAAGGTCGTCCCAGCGGCACCTTCGGCAAGGTTGGCTGCTTCAGCACCCAGACCTACAAGCATATCAACTCCGGCGAAGGCGGGCTGCTAACCACCCAGGACGCCGAGGTGATGCGCCGTGCGGTGATTCTGTCCGGCTCCTACATGTTCTACGGGCGCCATCTGGCGGCTCCGGACGCCGAAAGCTTTGCTGAAACACGGCTTGTGACGCCGAACATGAGCGGGCGCATGGATAATCTACGCGCCGCCATTTTGCGTCCGCAACTGGCCGAGCTCGAGGAGCGCAAGGACCGCTGGAACTCGCTCTATCGGCGCATCGAGGCAGGACTTACAGCCCTCGCTGCCGTCGACATCATCCCCCGGCTTCCCCAGGAAGATTTCGTAGGAAGCTCCATCCAGTTTCGATTGCCGTCGCTGTCTCCGAACCAGATCGACCGATTTGTCGCTGGCTGCGAGGCTCGAGGCATTCCTTTGAAATGGTATGGCAAGGCGCTGCCGGAAGATTACACCAGCCGCTACGACAGTTGGGGGTATTTGTCGGCCGCACGACCGCTGCCCGCCGCCGATCGCATACTTGCAATCCTCTGCGACTTACGCCTGCCGCTGACCTTCGAACAGGAAGATTGCGACGACATCGTCGCTCTGATGAGTAACGCCATGGATGAGGCATTGAACGATAACGAAGCAACATCCAACGATGCGATAGGGGCAAGCTGACCTGGCCCCAAGACGCCATCGCCACCCCAACTGGAGTGAAAACAATGTTAAAGAAAACTCTTCTGACCACTGCCATCCTGCTATCCACCGCGACCATTGTCCAGGCCGAGGCCAGGACCTTCCAGCTCGGCATGGGCGATCCCATGGATTCCGATCAGGGTGCCTTGGCCCAGCGTTTCGAGGAACTGGTCGAGTCGCTGTCCGGCGGTGAAATGCAGGTGGAGCTCTTTCCCGGCGGCCAACTCGGCTCCGAGACTGGCATGATACAGAATACTCGTATCGGTACGCTTGATTTCGCGCTGGTCGGGGTCGGCAACCTGGTGCCCTACGCACCGCGTCTTGGCGCCCTGACCATGCCCTATGCCATTCGTAATCATGCCGACGCGGTGAAAGCTACCACTGGGCCGTTGGCGGATCGCTGGAATGCCATCGCCGAGGAGGAGGCGGGCGTGCATATCGTCAGCTGGCTTTATTCCAACTTTCGATACCTTACCAACTCCGTGCGTCCGGTTACCACGCTGGAGGACGTACAGGGTCTCAAGATTCGTGTGCCGCAGAATGAGTTAATGCTGGCCACTTACCAAGCTTGGGGAGCCAGCCCGATCAGCATGTCCTGGCCGGAAGTCTTCACTGGCCTTCAGCAGGGTGTGATCGACGGTCAGGATAACCCTTACATCGTCAACTACACGATGAAGTTTCATGAAGTACAGGACTATCTCACAGAGGTGCACTACCAGTATTCGCTCCAGCCGATCGTTATGGGTGTCAGAACCTATGAGCAACTTAGCGATGAAGAACGTGCGATCATCGACCGGGCTGGGCTGGAGGCGCAGCTTTACGCCCTGCAGTTCCAACTGACCGAAGCCTCTAAGGCCCGTGCGGGCATGGAAGCAGAAGGTATAGAGGTATCCACTTTAGAAGATGAGGATGAGTGGATTCGTATCGCCAAGGAAAAGGTGTGGCCGGCATTTTATGACGAGATCGGTGGCAAGGAGGCCTTCGACGAATTTCAGTCAGCCCTCGGCCACTGATCGATCGCCTGACGGGGCGAAACTGAGGCGCCCGGTCAGGCATTCATAATTTCCCGCTGTCTCTGCTTGGGAAGGAGTCCTTCATGTTGGCCAAGCTCAACTACATCGAAGACTACGCCTGCCGCTTGTTGCTCGGGCTCTTCGTTTTGCTGCTCTTCGTACAGGTAGTACTACGGGTGACGCTCGGCATTGGCGTGGCGTGGATAGAAGAACTGGCGCGCTACGCGTTCGTCTGGTTCGTCTTTCTCGGTGCGGCCCACGCGGCACACCTGAGCGCTCACAATCGATTGCAAACCCATATCAAGATGATGCCGAAATCGATCGCCAACACTCTCTTGCTGCTTGTCGACTTGATCTGGGTCGGTTTTTGCCTGGTGCTGGCCTATAAGAGCCTGGATCTGATCGGGATGCTGCTGGAATTTCCCTATGATACGCCGGCGCTGAGCTGGTCACTGGCCTATGTCTACTTCATATTCCCCATCGCCTTCGTGCTGATGGCGTTTCGAGTCCTGCAGGTGCAATACCTGAAGCTGGTCAAAGGTATCGAACCCGGCGATGTAGAGCAGCAGGAAGTCAACAAGATCACCGAGGGCTCGAGTAATCTCTCCGATGCGCCGCCCTCGCCCAAGGCGGAGGTCTAAGCTATGGCCGCAACCGTACTGTTTTCCTTGTTCGCCGGGTTGTTGTTTTTCGGTGCTCCCATCGTCGTAGCACTCGGCGTGGCCACCATGGCCGTCTACGTGCTCGGTGGCGACGACATCAGTTCGCTGATCGAGCTAGCTTTCTCGGCGATCAACTCCTTTCCGCTGATGGCACTGCCATCCTTCATCCTGGCTGGTGCCCTAATGGGCGATGCCGGGATTGCGCGGCGCCTGATTCACATAGCCGAGGAGCTGGCTGGTCCTGCCGCCGGTGGGCTGGGCGCCGCTGCTGTCATTGCCTGCATGTTCTTCGGCGCCATTTCGGGGTCGGGGCCGGCAACCACCGCAGCAGTGGGCATGCTGGTGATTCCGGCGATGATCGAGCGAGGCTATGGAAAGAGCTATCCCGCCGCCATTACCGCCACTGCGGGAGGATTGGGCGTAGTGATCCCGCCGAGCATGCCGTTGGTGATCTACGGGGTCACCGCCAATGTGTCGATCTCGGCACTGTTCATGGCCGGTGTGATACCGGGCATTATGCTTGGCGTGGGCCTGATGATCGCCAATTACATTATTGCCAAGCGCAACGGCTACCAGACCGAAGGTAATCGTTACGACATGAAAAAGGTCTTCAAGGTGCTCAAGGACGGCTTCTGGTCACTGATGGCGCCGGTAGTCATCCTCGGCGGTATCTATTCAGGCCTGTTCACGCCCACGGAAGCTGCGGTGGTGTCGATTTTCTACGCGCTGTTCGTGGGTATCTTCATCCACAAGGAGTCATCGCTGCGCGGCATCAACGAGGCCTTCGAGAACACCACCTGGCTGACAGGACGAGTGCTGATCATCATGTTCACCGCTACCGCCTTCGGACGCATTCTGGTCGAGAACCATATTCCGGACATGATCGCCCAAGGTATCCTCGAGATCACCGATAGTCTGTGGCTGGTGTGGGTGCTGGTGATAGGCTTCTTGCTGATTGTCGGTATGTTCATGGAGATTCTCGCTACCATCATGATCGTGACTCCGGTGCTGTTGCCCGTGATGATGGCGCTCGGCGTGGATCCGGTGCATTTTGGCATTGTGCTGGTGGTAAGCATGGGTATCGGCTTCTCGACGCCGCCGCTGGGTGAGAACATGTTCATCAGCTCGAGCATCGCCAATGTCTCCATCGAGCGCATCTCCGTGCGCGCACTGCCCCTGGTGGGCTCCATGGTGGTCATTGCGCTGCTGCTGGCCTTCTTCCCCCAAATCACTCTGTGGTTGCCCAGCGTCATGGGGTTCTAAGCCGTGTCGCTCATTACAACGATGGGTACAGATATGACGCACTCCGTAAACGCCGACACCGTCCTCGATCACTTGATGGTCGGAGTGCTGGGGGGCATGGGGCCAGATGCTACCGTGGCCTTCATGCAGAAGGTCATCGAGGTGACACCGGCCGAGGACGACATCGACCATGTGCATATGCTGGTCGACAACAACCCCAAGGTGCCATCGCGGATCAAGGCGCTGATTGACGGTGACGGCGAATCTCCAGGGCCAGTCATTGCCGCCATGGCTCGGCGCTTGGAAAAGGCCGGTTGCGCTTTCCTGGTGATGCCCTGCAATACCGCTCACTACTACTGGCGTGATGCCCAGGAAGCGGTGGAAATTCCCGTCTGGCATATTGTCGAGTGCACCCTTGATGTCGTCGCCGAGCGCATGCCGAAGGCGCGGGTAGGCCTGCTGTGCTCGCCGGCACTGCGCAAGATAGGCCTTTACGAAGGGTTCATCGAGGCACGCGGGCTATCGCTTGTCTACCCCGAGAACGAAGCTCGCATGCTGGACGTGATCCGCGCCGTCAAGCGTGGCGAGGGGCATCACTCCGAGACCCGCGATGCCTTCGCTCTCGCTGCCGAGGATGTTCTTTCCCAGGGGGCCGAGGTGCTGGTGCTAGCCTGCACCGAACTCTCAGTTATCCAGGATGCGCTGCGCACCGACACATTAGTGGTCGACACCGTCACGGTACTGGCCGAAGCCGTGGCGGAAACCGCCAGGTCCACTTCTTAAGGCGCTCACCCCAAAACCGCCAGCAGCACCGGCAGATAAATGAACGACAGCAACGTCGAGCAGAACACCAGTCCCGCGACGTATTCCGGTTCGCGCTGGGCGCGTTGCGCGAACAGGTAGTTGTAGACCGCCACCGGCATGCTCATCTGCAAGACCAGCACGCTTTGCGCCAGCGGTGGCAGGCCGAGCCATTGGGCGACGCCGAAGGCGATCAGCGCGGCGGCGGGGATGCGCAGCAGGCTGAATTCCAGGCTCGACTTCAAGCTCCTGACCTGAATGCTGGCCAGCGATACGCCGAGCGTGATCAGCATCAGCGGTACGCTGAACCCGGAGATCAAATCGACGGTGTTGGCCAGCCAGCGCGGCAGGGTGGTGTCGGTGAGCAGCATCCCCGTGGCGATCAGAATCGCGTAGACGGTGGGGGTACGCAGCAGCGTGCGCAGCGGCCTGCCGCTGCGACTGGCGAGCATCGCGCCGAAGGTGAATTGGATCAACGATACGGCGACCATCACCGTGATGGCGTAGGCGAAGCCGGCATTGCCGAAGGCGTAGAGCGACACCGGCAAGCCCATGTTGCCGGTGTTGGGGTACATCATCGGCGAGACGATGACTTTCCAATCCTTGCGCAGCAGTTTAGCGACCACCACGCTGGCGGCGGCCATGATCGCCAGCACGATCAGCGTGCCGAGCATCGTCTGACCGAAGCTCCGCGCATCGATTTCGGCGCTACCGAGTGCGGCAAGAATCAGTGCCGGAGTGCCGATGTTCAGCACCAGCTTGGTCACGAACTCGACCGGATAGTCGTAGCCCAGGCGTATCCAGAAGAAACCGAGGCTGGCGCCGAAGAAGACGGGCGCCATCACGGCGAAGAGTTCGGCGAGCATTCAGCGATCCTTGTCGTTGTGCAATCGCGACATTATCCCACACCGCTAGCGCTCGTAGGGCATATGTCATCGCGACACTCGTGTCGCAAACGCATCGGGTCGTGACGTCAACAAGCATCTTGGGCGACAAGGGCGGGGATACCATCGCGGCAAGAATGGCGCTCGGATGAGTGAGGCTCGCATGGCCGGCTCCGGGCGATCACAACTCGCCAACAACAATGCCTGGAGGCGTGCATGTCTCAGCACGATGGTTTTACCCAAGAAGCTCGACTGGCTACCTACGATGCGGCGCTGGCCGAGGCGATCGGCGAGGAAACGGCCCGCCAGGAAGCGCACATCGAGCTGATCGCCTCCGAGAACTACGCCAGCCGCTGGGTGATGGAAGCTCAGGGCTCGCAGCTGACCAACAAGTACGCCGAGGGCTATCCCGGCAAGCGCTACTACGGCGGCTGCGAGCACGTCGACAAGGTCGAGGCGTTGGCCATCGAGCGCGCCTGCGATCTGTTCGGCGCCGATTATGCCAACGTTCAGCCGCACTCCGGCGCCCAGGCCAACGCGGCGGTGTTCATGGCGTTGGTCAGCCCCGGCGATACCGTGCTGGGCATGAGCCTGGCCCATGGCGGCCACCTGACCCACGGCGCCGCGCCCAACTTCTCCGGCAAGCATTACCACGCCGTGCAGTACGGCCTGAACCCGCAGACCGGCGAAATCGATTACGCCGAGGTCGAGCGCCTGGCGCGCGAGCATCAGCCGAAGATGATCATTGCCGGCTTTTCGGCGTATTCCCGCGTGGTCGACTGGCGGCATTTTCGTGCCATCGCCGATGAAGTGGGTGCGTATCTGATGGTCGATATGGCGCACGTCGCCGGGCTGGTCGCGGCAGGCTTGTATCCCAGCCCGCTGCCCCACGCGCATGTGGTGACCACCACCACCCACAAGACTCTGCGTGGCCCGCGTGGTGGTTTGATTCTCTCCGCCCTCGGTGACGAGGCACTCTACAAGAAGCTCAACGGCGCGGTGTTCCCCGGCCAGCAGGGCGGCCCGCTGATGCACGTGATCGCCGCCAAGGCAGTGGCTTTCAAGGAGGCCATGAATCAGGATTTCGTCACCTATCAGACTCAAGTGATCGCCAACGCCCGCGCCATGGCCAAGGTGTTCGTCGAGCGCGGCTATGACGTGGTTTCCGGCGGCACCGACGATCATCTGTTCCTGGTCTCGCTGATCAAGCAGGGCGTGACCGGCAAGGATGCCGACGCGGCGCTGGGGCGTGCCCACATCACCGTCAACAAGAACACCGTGCCGAACGATCCGCAGAGCCCGTTCGTGACCTCGGGGCTGCGCATCGGCACCCCGGCGGTGACCACGCGCGGTTTCGTCGAGGCCGAGTGCGAGCAACTCGCCGGCTGGATCTGCGACATTCTCGATGTGCTGGCCGACGGCGGCAATAGCGGCGCGATGGAAGCCGAAGTGCGCGGCAAGGCCGCCGAGCTATGCGCGCGGCACCCGGTGTATGCCGACACTCAAGCCATCGAGACCGTCACGCGCGAGACAACCACCGCCTGAGCCCATCAGTTCGGGGTACCCGGCTGGCGCCGATCGAGGAGAGAGTTATGCAACGTTATTCAGGCTTTGGGCTGGTCAAGCACGCGCTCAGCCATCACGAGAACTGGCAGCGCCAGTGGCGTAATCCCACGCCCAGGAAAGAGTACGACGTGATCATCGTCGGCGGCGGTGGCCACGGCCTGGCCACCGCCTACTATCTGGCCAAGGAGCACGGCATCACCAACGTCGCGGTGATCGAGAAGGGCTGGCTGGGCGGTGGCAACACCGCGCGCAACACCACCATCGTGCGCTCCAACTATCTATGGGACGAATCGGCGGCGCTCTACGAACACGCCATGAAGCTCTGGGAAGGGCTGTCGCAGGACATCAACTACAACGTGATGTTCTCCCAGCGCGGTGTGCTCAATCTGGGCCACACCCTGCAGGACATGCGCGACATCCAGCGCCGGGTCAACGCCAACCGCTTGAATGGCATCGATGGCGAGGTACTGGATGCCCGAGGCGTGCAGGAACTGGTGCCGATCATGGACTGCTCGTCACGCGCGCGCTATCCGGTGATGGGCGCCTCCTGGCAGCCGCGCGCCGGCGTGGCGCGTCACGATGCGGTGGCCTGGGGCTACGCGCGCGGTGCCGACGGTCGTGGCGTCGATCTGCTCCAGCAGACCGAAGTCACCGGCTTCAAGATCAATGATGGGCGAGTGGTCGGCGTGCACACCAATCGTGGCGATATCGGCGCGAAAACCGTCGGCTGCGTGACCGCCGGCAACTCCAGCGTGCTGGCCAACATGGCCGGCTTCAACCTGCCGCTGGAATCGCATCCGCTGCAGGCGCTGGTTTCCGAGCCGCTCAAGCCGATTCTCGATACCGTGGTGATGTCCAATCACGTTCACGGCTATATCAGCCAATCCGACAAAGGCGACCTGGTGATCGGCGCCGGCATCGACGGTTACAACGGCTACGGCCAGCGCGGCAGCTACCCGACCGTCGAGCACACCCTGCAAGCAATCGTCGAGATGTTCCCGATCTTCTCGCGGGTGCGCATGAATCGCCAGTGGGGCGGTATCGTCGATACTTGCCCGGACGCCTGCCCGATCCTGTCGAAGACGCCGGTCAAGGGGCTCTACTTCAACTGCGGCTGGGGCACCGGTGGTTTCAAGGCCACGCCGGGCTCGGGTCAAGTATTCGCCTGGACGCTGGCCAAGGGCCAGGCCCATCCGCTCGCCGCGCCGTTCTCCATCGACCGTTTCCATTCTGGAGCGCTGATCGATGAGCACGGTGCCGCCGGGGTGGCGCATTAAGTTTTCTTTCTACACGCATTGAGATGAGCGCCGGGGACAAGGCGGAGCGAGGGTCTTTTGCCATGGCCGGAAAAGGCTCCATGCAATTCCGGCATTCCCGCCATCCATGGCGGTCAGATAGTAAAAATAGCGCCTACGGACCGGGTTTTACAGCGCCCTCGCACAAGCTTGTCGGCGGTAAAGCTCATCATATGGCGGACTGCGAAAGCCCCTTTACGGGAGAGTTACCATGTTTCATATCTACTGCCCTTATTGCGAAGAGCACCGCGAGGAAGAGGAATTTCACCCCAAGGGTCAGGCGCATATTCAGCGCCCCGCGGACCCCGACGCCTGCTCGGACAAGGCGTGGGGCGAATACCTGTTCTTCCGCGACAACCCGCGTGGCATTCACCATGAGCTGTGGGTGCATGCGGTGGGCTGTCGCAAATTCTTCAACATCACCCGCCACACGGTGAGTTACGCGATTCTCGAGACCTACAAGATGGGCGAACAGCCGTCGATCACCGCCGAGAGTCTCGCAAGCCGGGAAAAACAGGGCGACGTGCAAGTCGCCGACGGCGGTTTGCAGACTGTGGGGGCTAGCGACAATAGCGTGGACGAAGCCAGGGGGGCCAAGGTATGAAGCACGAACAACCCAATCGCCTCGCCGAGGGTGGGCGCATCGATCGCGGCCAGCCGCTCTCGTTCACGTTCAATGGTCAGCGTTACCAGGGCCACGCCGGCGATACCCTGGCCTCGGCGCTGCTCGCCAATGGCGTGGATATCGTCAACCGCAGCTTCAAGTATTCGCGCCCGCGCGGCATCGTCGCCGCCGGCGCTGAGGAACCCAACGCGGTGGTTCAGTTAGGGCAAGCCGAAGCGGCCCAGGTGCCCAACGTGCGCGCCACGCAACAGGCGCTTTATGACGGCTTGAGCGCGCGCAGCACCAATGGCTGGCCCAACGTTCAGCGCGACATGATGGGCATGATCGGCAAACTGGGCGGCACCTTCATGCCGCCGGGCTTCTACTACAAGACCTTCATGGCCCCGGCCTCGATGTGGATGACCTACGAGAAGTACATTCGTAAGTCCGCCGGCCTGGGTCGCAGCCCCAACGAGCCCGATCCCGACAGCTACGACCATATGCACCAGCACTGCGACGTGCTGGTGATCGGCGCCGGCCCGGCCGGGCTTGCTGCGGCGCTGACCGCCGCACGCTCAGGTGCACGGGTGATTCTGTGTGACGAGCAGGAAGCCATGGGCGGTTCGCTGCTCGCCAGTTCTGAGCTGATCGACGATGCGCCAGCGACGCAATGGGTCGACACACAACTCGAAGAGCTGGCGGGTATGGACAACGTCACCCTGTTGCCGCGCACCACCGCCAATGGCTATCACGATCACAACTTCGTCACCCTGCACGAGCGTCGAACCGAGCATCTGGCCGATGTCGCACCACTCAACAGTGGCCGCCGTCAGGTTCGCTCGCGCCTGCATCGCGTGCGCGCCGGGCAGGTGGTGCTGGCCACTGGCGCGCATGAGCGCCCACTGGTTTATGCAGGTAACGACGTACCGGGCAACCTGCTGGCCGGCGCGGTGTCGACCTATATTCGCCGTTACGGCGTGGTGCCGGGCAACAAGCTGGTGCTCTCGACCAGCAACGATCACGCCTATCGTACCGCGCTCGACTGGTTTGATGCGGGGCGCGAAGTGGTGGCGATCGTCGATGCGCGCGCCAATCCCGACGGCGAGCTGGTTGACCAAGCTCGGCGGCTTGGCATCCGCGTGATCACCGGCAGCGCGGTGATCGAAGCCAAGGGCGTCAATCGCGTGACCGGCGCCCGGGTAGCGAAGATCGATACCGACGCCTTCAAGGTCGTCGGCAACGCCGAAGAGCTGGCCTGCGACACCATCGCCAGCTCCGGCGGTTACAGCCCGGTGATCCACCTGGCCTCGCACACCGGTGCGCGGCCGACCTGGCGCGACGACATCCTGGGTTTCGTACCAGGCAGGGTCACCGGCATGGCCGCGACCGGCGCTGCCAATGGTGTCTACGCGCTGGCCGAGGTGATCGCCGATGGCAGCCAGACAGGCGTGCAGGCTGCGTCGGCAAGTGGCCATCAAGCCACGCCGATCGAAACCCCGAGCATCGCGTCGATTCGCGAAGGCGCGGCGGTGGCGCTGTATCAGGTGCCGCATGAAAAACCGACCCTGCGCGCGCCCAAGCAGTTCGTCGATTTGCAGAACGACGTCACGGCGGCGGGCATCGAACTCGCCACCCGCGAAGGCTTCGAGTCGATCGAGCACGTCAAGCGTTATACCGCGATGGGCTTCGGCACCGACCAGGGCAAGCTCGGCAACATCAACGGCATGGCCATCGCCGCGCGTTGCCTGGGCCAGACGATTCCTGAAACCGGCACCACGGTGTTCCGCCCCAACTACACCCCGGTGACCTTCGGCGCCATCGTCGGCCGGCATTGTCGCGAGCTGTTCGATCCCGAGCGCTACACGTCCATGCACGAATGGCATGTCAAGAATGGCGCCGAGTTCGAGGACGTCGGTCAGTGGAAACGCCCCTGGTACTTCCCGCAAACCGTCAATGGCAAACCGGAAACCATGCATGAGGCGGTGGACCGCGAGTGCCGCGCGGTGCGCGAGCGTGTCGGTATTCTCGACGCCACCACGCTGGGCAAGATCGACATTCAGGGGCCGGACGCGCGCGAATTCCTCGGTCGCATCTACACCAACGGCTGGGAAAAGCTCGCCGTGGGCAAGGCCCGCTACGGGTTGATGTGCAAGGACGACGGCATGGTGATGGACGATGGCGTCACCACCTGCCTGGCCGACAACCACTTCCTGATGACCACCACCACCGGCGGCGCGGCGGGCATTCTCGAATGGCTGGAACTCTGGCACCAGACCGAGTGGCCGGAGCTGGAGGTCTACTTCACCTCGGTCACCGATCACTGGGCGACGCTGACCATTACCGGCCCCGAGGCCAGGAACCTGCTGGCCGAGCTCACCGATATCGATCTCGACCGCGACACCTTCAAGTTCATGGAGTGGCGCGCGGGCAAGGTCGCCGGCGTGTCGGCACGGGTCTATCGCATCTCGTTCACCGGTGAGTTGTCCTACGAGATCAACGTTCAGGCCAACTACGCCATGCCGGTCTGGCAGGCGCTGTTCGAGCACGGCGACAAATACGGCCTGACGCCCTACGGCACCGAGACCATGCACGTGCTGCGCGCCGAGAAGGGCTTCATCATCGTCGGTCAGGACACCGACGGCTCGGTGACCCCGGAGGATCTCGGCATGCAGTGGTGCGTGGGTTACAACAAGCCGTTCCCGTGGATCGGCAAGCGCGCACTGACACGTTCGGATACCCGACGCGAGAATCGCAAGCAACTGGTCGGTTTGCGGCCCAAGGATCCCAAGGTGGTGCTGCAAGAAGGCGCGCAAATCGTCTTCGATCCCGATCAAGCCATCCCCATGCAGATGATGGGGCATGTCACCTCGAGCTATTACAGCCCGACGCTGGATGCCGGCTTCGCGCTGGCGGTGGTCAAGGGCGGCCACAAGCGCATGGGCGATACCGTCTACCTGCCGATGGCCGATGGCCAGACCCACGCCGCCGAGATCGTCGGCCCGATCTTCTACGACCCCAAGGGAGCGCGCCAGAATGTCTAAGGTTGCCGTTTTCGATACCCGCCCCGAGCAGGCCGTTCGCGCCGAATCGCCGCTGGCGATTACGCGGCTGGCCGACAAGATTGCCAATAATACGGCTGACCAGGCAGGCGTTACGCTGTGCGAGAAGGCTTTTCTTGGCCATCTAATCCTGCGTGGCGGTGCGATCGCTCTTGATGAGGCGGTGCGCGAGGTGCTGGGCATCTCGCTGCCCGCCAAGCCCAGCGCGCTGCTGCATGACGAAAGTGGCGAGCGTTCAATCCAGTGGCTCTCGCCGGACGAATGGCTGGTCATCGTCCCCGGTGGCGAGGAGTTCGAACTGGAGAATCGCCTGCGCGAGCGAATGGGCGATGCGCATTTTGCCATCGTCAACGTCAGCGGCGGCCAGACCGTCATCGAACTCGGCGGCCCGCATGCCCGCGAGGTGCTGATGAAATCGGCGATCTACGACGTGCATCCCAGCCACTTCCCGGTGGGCAAGGGCGTGACCACGGTGTTCGCCAAGGCCACGGCGATCGTCCGCCGTCCATCCGAAGACCGCTGGGAACTGGTGGTGCGGCGCAGCTTCGCCGACTATTGCGCGCGTTGGTTGGTAGACGCGAGCGAAGAATACGGATTGAGTGTGGAGCGCTAAAGCCCGTTTTGATGGATGATTTACCAGGCCGGGTTTGCCCGGCCTTTTCAATGGAGAAGGACGTCATGAGCCGCACCCCCGACACCTGGATCATCGCCGCTCAGTGCCCCAGCCGCCTGGGCACCGTGGACGTGCTCACGCGCTTTCTGAAAGAGCAGCGCTGCTATATCACCGAGCTCAGCTCCTTCGACGATCGTCTGAATGAGCGCTTCTTCATTCGCGCCGAGTTTCGGCCCGAGGCGGATTTCGATGGCGAGGCGTTCCGTCAGGCATTCAAGCCGAGAGCAGCCGAGTTCGATCTGGATTTCGAACTGACCGCGCCGGGCACCCGCCTGCGCACGGTGATCATGGTTTCCAAGGCCGATCACTGCCTGAACGACCTGCTGTATCGTTACCGTATCGGCCAGCTACCCATCGACATCCGTGCGGTGGTCTCCAACCACCCCGATCTCGAACCGCTGGCCGCCTGGCACGATCTGCCGTATCACCACTTCCCGATCACGCCCGACACCAAGGCAAGCCAGGAAGCACGGATTCGCCAGGTGATCGAGGAAACCGGCGCCGAACTGGTGATCCTGGCGCGCTACATGCAGGTGCTCTCGCCCGAGATGTGCTCGCTGCTGTCGGGCCGGGCGATCAATATCCACCACTCGCTGCTGCCCGGCTTCAAGGGCGCCAAGCCGTATCATCAGGCCTACGAGAAAGGCGTCAAGCTGGTCGGCGCGACCGCGCATTACATCAACAACGACCTCGACGAAGGGCCGATCATCACCCAGGGCGTCGAGGCGGTGGATCACACCCATTACCCGGAGGATCTGGTCGCCAAGGGTCGCGACATCGAGTGCCTGACCCTGGCCCGGGCGATCGGCTATCACATCGAACGACGGGTGTTCCTGCATGCCAACCGCACGGTGGTGTTCGCCTGAAGCTCCAAGGCATCGCCCGCGCAGTGGCGAATTAGGCCTTTTGATTGACGAACCGAGCATTTTGCCCAATGGTGTGCGCCTGAAACGTTAGCCTCGGGGAAGAGCATGGAGTTGCTGCGCGTCGTCTTTCGCGACTATCGCTGGCCGTTCATCGGCGTCATGGCGCTGAGCCTGGCCAGCGCCGGGTTGGGCATCGGGGTGATCGCCTTCATCAACGAGCGATTGATCGCCACCGGTGAGAGCCCGCTTTCGGCGCTGCCGCAGTTCATCGGCCTGCTGTTGCTGCTGCTGGCGGTGTCGCTCGGTGCGCAACTGGCGTTGACGATGCTCGGGCACTGGTTCGTCTACCGGCTGCGCGGGCGATTGATCAAGCGCATTCTCGATACCGATATCGAGCGCCTCGAACAGCTCGGCAGCGCGCACCTGCTGGCCAGCCTGTCGAGCGACGTGCGTAACGTCACCATCGCTTTCGTGCGCCTGCCCGAACTGGTGCAGGGCACCATTCTTACACTGGCTTCGATGGCCTATCTGTTCTATCTGTCGCCCAGCATGCTGGCGGTCACGGCGGTGTGGATCGCGCTGACCATGGCGGTGGGCTGGTGGCTGGTGTCGCGGGTCTACCGCCATCTGCACCACGTGCGCGACGCCGAGGACCGGCTCTATCAGGATTACGAGGCGGTGATCGACGGTCGCAAGGAGCTGGCGCTGAACCGCGACCGCGCCCGGCGCGTGTTCGATGAGGTCTACGACATGAACGCGCAAGACTATCGCCATCATGTCATTCGCGCCGACACCTATCATCTCAGCGCCAACAATTGGGCCAATATCATGATGCTCGGTGCCATCGGCGTGGCGTTCTTTCTCGCCAATGGCCTGGGCTGGGCGAATGCCACCGTGGCGGCGACCTACTCGCTGGCCATCCTGTTCCTGCGCACGCCGCTGATTCAGGCGGTGGGAGCGTTGCCGACGCTGCTCAGCGCCCAGGTCGCCTTCGAGAAGCTCGAGGCGCTGGCGCTGGCCGACTACCGTGCCGGGTTCGATGTCGAGAATGCCGTGCCCGACTGGCAAATCATCGAACTGCGTGGCGTGAGGTACCAGTACCCGGCCAAGAATGACCAGCCGGGTTTCGTGGTGGGGCCGGTGGATCTCACCATCGAGCGCGGCGAACTGATATTCCTGATTGGCGGTAACGGCAGTGGCAAATCGACCCTGGCGCGGCTGCTGACCGGACTCTATCGTCCACTGGAAGGCGAGATTCTGGTCGATGGCGAGCCGGTCGGCACGAACGAGTGGGATGCCTACCGCCAGCGCTTCGCCAGCGTGTTCACCGATTTTCATCTGTTCGAGCAATTGATCGGCCCGAACGGCGAGCCCGCCGATTCGGCACTGCTCGATACCTGGCTGGATCGGCTGGGCATGCGCCACAAGCTCAGCTTCAGCGACCGGCAAGTCACCTCGACCCAGCTCTCGCAGGGCCAGCGCAAGCGGCTGGCCTTGCTGCTGGCGGTCTGTGAGCAGCGCGATATCCTGCTGCTCGACGAATGGGCCGCCGACCAGGATCCGGTGTTTCGCCGGATATTCTATCGTGAGCTGTTGCCGCTACTACGCGAGGCGGGGCATACCGTCTTCGCCATCAGTCATGACGATACCTACTTCGAGCATGCCGACCGGTTGCTCGAAATGCGCGACGGTGAGCTGAGCGAATTGACTGGCGAGCAGCGCGAGCGAGCCAGCCGCGATGCGGTGTCGCGTATCGAGTGAGGCATGAACCGAGTGTGCGGCTGAGCAAACCGATGCCATGGGCGAAAGTTGCATTGTGGCTATAAATGGAAATGCTTATCATATAGCTTCACTTTAACTTCACTCCCGCTTGCCGCTCGAGGTTTTCATGCCATCTTCTCCATCCATCGCCGGGTTCGATAACCGACTCGCCCTGGCCATACGCCGCTGTCTGGGTATTTCACTTTCGGGCGCGCTTTTGACGTTGCCGGTAGCCGCTCTGGCACAGAGCGAAACGAGTGCCGAAGAGCCGATGGATACGATGGTGGTGGTTGGTACCGCGCTGAAGGTGGAAACGCCAATGTTGGAGACACCACGCTCCACATCAGTCGTGACCAAGGAAGAATTGGAAAAGCGTGCTGTCACCAAACTCGACGAGGCTCTTCGCTACCGCAGTGGAGTACTCTCAGCGCCGTATGGCAGCGATAACAGCGCGGATTGGTTGTTTCTACGTGGATTCAGCGCTGAAGACTCAACTTATCAGGATGGATTGCGGCTATTCCGTGAAGGTGGTTTCTTCTGGTGGATGACAGAACCGTTTGGCCTGGAACGCATTGAAGTACTTAAAGGGCCCGCATCGATTCTCTACGGCGAGGCGCCTCCCGGCGGAGTGATCAATGCTATCAGCAAGCGTCCCACTGAAGAGAAACGGGGTCTATTCGAGATCGAAGGCGGTACCGATGATTATCGCCAAGTAGGAATCGATACCTCTGGCCCTCTCACCGCAAGTGGCGATGTTCGCTATCGCATGGTAGGTCTGTTCCGCGAGGGTGATGGTGAGATCGATTACACAAATAATGAACGAATCTATTTTGCGCCTAGCCTGGCAGTGGATCTTTCCGAAGATAGCTCGATTACCTTTCTTGGCAGCTATATGAAAGATGATGGCGTTCCAAGTAAGGGCTTTCGCCCAGTGGCTGGCTCGCTATATGGCACACCCTTCGGTCGTATAGAGAGAGACACTAACCTCGGCGAGCCCGATTACGAGCGTAACGAACGCACGCAGATATCGCTTGGCTACGAGTTCGAGCATATTGTTGACGATACTTGGACTTTCCAACAAAACCTGCGTTACAGCACATTGGACCTACTACTAAAATCGGTTTCGCCTTATGCCACGCTTAATTCCGATGGACGTACCACATCAAGGAGCTTGACCTATCGTGACGGTGAATACGATGCCTTTACGGTAGATAATCGCATGGTCGGAAAATGGTTTACGGCCAACACCGAAAACACACTGCTAGTGGGTGTCGATTACCAAAAATTTGATATTGATTACAAAAATGGAGATGACTTTAGCTTTGGCTCTATCGACGTTTTCGACCCTGAGTATGGAAATTTTACCCCACCAAGTAGCCGCTACGATGCGGAAGAAAGTAAGGAGCAGATTGGGATTTATATACAGGATCAATTGCGCCTTCATGATCGCTGGATACTACTGGCGGGGGTGAGACACGATTCGGCCGATATCAGCAATTATAGTGAAAGGCCTGGCGCCATCAACTCAGACACGAGTGAGAGTCAACTGTCTTTTAGTGGCGGGATAATGTATCTAGGTGATTATGGAATATCCCCTTACCTAAGCTATAGTGAATCGTTCAGTCCTCAAGTTGGTAGGGGGCCAGATGGTCCCTATGTGCCCAGTGAAGGTGAACAGTGGGAAACGGGCATAAAGTATGCTCCATCCTGGTTGGATGGTTATATCAATGCAGCGGTCTTCGATATCAAAGAAACCAATACGCTTTATACCGATAATCAGTTCGCTCAGCGCCAAGGCGGAGAGCGTCATTCTCGTGGTTTTGAGTTGGAAGGAATCGGTTACCTGACCGACCAACTGAAGCTAACCGCCGCTTATACATACCTGGATACCACCATTGAGGACCCAGTGCGTGGAGAGTTCCGCGCTGGCCTGATTCCGCGACACCAAGCTTCTCTATGGATAGATTATGGTTTCGAAGGCGGCGAGCTCAATGGCTTGGATATCGGTGGTGGCGTGCGCTATGTTGGCGAGAGTGTCGATGGCGATAACAGGGTTCCTTCTTATACTCTCTACGATATTATGGCGAGTTACGCTATTAATAGTCACTGGACCGCACAAGTCAATGTCAATAACCTGACCGATGAAGAATATATCAGCGGCTGCAATTACTGGTGCTACTACGGCGAATCGCGCAGCGTGATTGGCAGTCTCTCTTACCGCTGGTAATTTTCTTTTAAGCGCTGTTCCACACGCAAATGCCCGGCCATTCGGCCGGGCATTTTTACTTTAAAAGTTCAATTGGCGTAGCCATTAAGTGGCTACGTCATGCCATCAGTTATTGACCTCATCGGTGCTCTGCTCGACGGAATCGCCGGCGTTTTCGATGGCGTCGCTGGCGCTATCCAGCGCATTGGCCGTCGCTGCCTTGGTGCTTTCCCAGGCACTGGCGGCGGTTTCCTTGGTATTCTCCCACGCTTGCAGTGTGCTCTGCTTGGCCTGGGTCCACCAGTCGTTGGTGTACTCGGGCTGCTGGGTGATCTGTTCTTCGGTCATATCGACGTGCACGGCATACTCGATATTTTCGAGATCATTGCCGTTGCTGGTCTCTACCGTGAAATTGCCGGTCTCGATGACGTACTGTTTCTCGCCCAGATCGAGCAGGTTGCCGGTATCGATGACGATCGCATGAACGTTCATCGATTCATCGAGCAGTACGTCTTCCACATCACCGATATCGTTCGAGGGATCGCTCGTCAGATAGACATCGGCATCGTTCAATTCTTCGGTGGAATACAGCCCCTGCGGAGCAGCCAATGCGCTGCCACCGATGGTGAGTCCACCAGCGATCAGAGCCGTATAGAGCGCGTTATTAATTGATTTACGTTGTGCCATATTTTGTCGCTCCTTGTACAAATTTCATATCGAACGTCCATACGTAACGACACATCCACCGTGCCGTTACGTATTCAACATGATGGCATATAAGAGGGATTTCAACCGCCGCTCTTCTTTCGGAAGCTACAACCGCCGCAGCCCCCACATGAAGTAGGCGCCGCCCAATAGTGAGGCGACCAGCCCGGCGGGTATCTCCTGGGGGAATAGCAACTGGCGACCGAGCCAGTCGGCGAGGATCATCAGCAGCGCACCAATCAGTGCGGCGCCGAGCAGGTGCGCGCGGGCGCGGGAGAAGCCCACCAGTCGCGCCATATGTGGCGCAAGCAGGCCGACGAAGCTCAGTGGGCCCACCACCAGCGTGGCGCAGGCGGTGAGCAGTGCGACCAGCCCCAGCAGTGCCAGGCGTGAGCGGGTAACGTCGATACCCAGCGCCCTGGCGGTCGCAGCACCCAGCGGCAACAGGTCCAGCCAGCGCGAGAAGGGCCGAGCGATCAATGCCAATGCGATAGCCAGAACCGCGACGACGATGGCGGTGGTCAAATCGACATAGTAGGTCGAGCCGGACATCCAGGCGATGATCTGCTGGCCGCGCGGATCGCCACCGGCGAGCACGAAACTGCGCACCGCATCGAACAGCGCGGTGATCGCCACACCGGTGAGCAACAAGCGCTCGGGCATGAAGCCGCTGCGTTGGTTGAGCGCGATCAGAATACCCAGCGTGATCAGCGCCGATAGCGTGCCGATGCCGATCAGCGTGAGCTGGCCGACCCCTGGCAGCAGGTAAATCGCGCCGATCAGTCCAATGGCGGTGCCGCCGCTGATGCCGAGCACCTCGGGGCTGGCCATGGGATTGGAGGTGATGCGCTGAATCAGCGTGCCGGCCAGTGCCAGCATGATTCCCGCGCCACCGGCGGCCAGCACGCGTGGCAGGCGCCATTGCAGCGTGGCCCAATCGCCCGTGGCGGCCAGCCATTGCCAGCCATCGGCGCCCTGGCCGATCAGCAGGGCGACACCGACCGCCAGCAACAAGGCCACGCCGATTCGGCCGGCCAGACGATAGGGCGCATCATGACGATGAATGAGGCTACCGGCGTCGGCGCGCGGGCGTTCTCCGCCGAGCTTGAGGCGTGGAATCAGCCATAGCAGCAGCGGCGCACCGAGCGCCGCAGTGGTCGCGCCGGTGGGAATCAGCGTCGGCAATGCACCCGAAAAGCGCTGCAGCGCCAGGTCGGTCGCCGCCAGTAGCAGCGCGCCGAGCAGCGTGCCCCAGAGCAGCCGCTGGCCCAGCCGCCGGGCACCCAGCAAGCGCACGATCGCCGGCGCGGCGAGGCCGATGAAGCCGATCACCCCGACCACGCTGACCACGCAGGCGGTGACGAATACCGCGAGCCCCAGGCTGGCCAGGCGCAAATGCTTGAGCGAGACACCCAGGCTGCGTGCATTGGCATCGTCGAGCTCGAGCACCGCCAGGGGTTTGAGCATTACCAGCGCCAGCAACGCGCTCAGCAACAGGCGGGGCCACAGGAACGTCACGCCGTCCCAGTTGGTCTGCGAGAGCGAGCCGGCGCCCCAGATCATCAGGCCCTTTAGCTCCTCGTGATGAAACAGCAGCAAAGTCACGCCGAGCGCGCCGAAGTACAGATTGACCACCAGCCCGGCCAGCACCACCACCATTGGCGCCAGCCCACGCCGCCAAGAGAGCAGGAATACCAGCCCCATGGCCAGCGCGCCGCCGGCGATCGCCACCCATTCGCGCCCGAAAACCAGCAGCCCCGGCGCCATCAATGTCGTTGCGAGCAGTGCCAGGTTGGCGCCACTGGCCACGCCTAGCGTGGTTGGCGAGGCCAGCGGATTGCGCAATACCTGCTGCATCAAGACCCCGGCCAGCGCCAGGCCGCCACCGGCCAGCAGCGCCACGCACAGGCGCGGCCACCAGCTGTAGTGTGCGACGAGCTGGACGATGGCATCGGGAGCCGGGGCGAACAGCGCGGTCATCGCGCTCAGCGGATCGAGCCGCGTATCGAGGGCCAGCCACGCCAATCCCAGCGTCAGCAAGGCCAGCAACAGGCAGGCCCGCCCAGGCGTCAGCCGCTGTGAGGCATCAACCACGCTGGTTTTCTCCAGCGGCGAGCGCCTCGACGAGCAGGTCGGCAAAGCGGCGTGCCGAGGGCAGACCGCCGAATCCCCATACCGGTGGCAGATAAAGCACAGCGTGCCGGCGGACGGCCATCAGGCTCTGCCATAGGCCGTTGTCATCGAGTTGCTCCCGCACGCCGACCGGCAGCGGTTCGACCACTACCAACTGGGCATCGATGCCGGCCAGCTCTTGCAGGCCAACCAGCGAAAATCCCCAGTCGTTGGTGGGGCCGTTCCAGGCGCTATCGAGCCCCAGACGCTCGAGCACTGCCTGGTGTAGGCTGCCAGCGCCCGAGACGCGCACGTGACGAGCGTCCATGAACTGCACGAGGAGTAATGGCGGAACGTCTTCGGGAAGCTTACGGCGTAAGAGCCCCAGATGATCCTCGGTGGCATCGATCAGCTGCCGCGCGGCCTTGGGGCGATCGACCAGGCGGGCAAGCTCGCGGGTGGCGGCGAGCATGTTCGCCCAGGTATCGCCTTCGGCCAGATAGATGCCCAGTGTCTCGACCGGGGCGATGCGCGACAGGCGCGGTTCGAGCGAGGCATACATCGGCGAAATCAGAATGCGCTCGGGGTCGAGACTCGCCAGTAGCTCCAGATTGGGCTGGGTACGCAGGCCGATGTCAGTGACCGCCTCGGGCATCCGGTTGCCGACCCAGTTGCGATAGGCATCAATCTGCGCGACACCTAGCGGCATGACACCCAGTGCCAGCAGCGTCTCGGCCAGGGTCCAATCGAGCGTGACGATTTCCGACATGGTGGCTTCTGGCGAATCGTCCGCTCGTATCGACATGGCCGGCAGAAGAAGAAGGGCGACAAGGATAAGAGCCAGAATACGTCGGAGATTTCCAGTCAGGCAATCGTGGGTCACGCGGGCTCCGCAGCGAATCGACAAGGGCGACAAAGCCTAATCAGTGAATGACGGCGATGGGGTGTTCGCCGCCGGGGTGTGGCATCACGCGCATGGGAATGCCGTAAATGGCTTCCAGGGTGGCATCGCACATCATTTCCCCCGGCGAGCCCTCGGCCAGCAGCCGGCCGCTATGCAGGGCGATCAGCCGGTCGCAGTAGCGCGCCGCCATGTTGACGTCGTGCAGTACCACGATCACGCCCAGTCCCAGCTCGTGGCAGAGCTTGCGCACCAGCGCCAGCACCTCGACCTGGTGGGCGATGTCCAGCGCCGCCAATGGCTCATCGAGCAGTAGATAACGGCTACCCTGGGCCAGCAGCATGGCCAGCCAGACGCGCTGACGCTCGCCGCCCGAGAGCGTGTCGACCAGGCGGTCGGCGAAGTCTTCGGTATGCGTCAGGGCAATGGCGCGCTCGATCTGCGCATGATCCTCGCCGGTCAATCGACCCAGCAGGCCATGCCAGGGGTAGCGACCGAAGCCGATCAACTCGCGCCCGGTGAGATTCTCGGCGCTGGGCAGATGTTGCGGCAGATAGGCCACCTGACGGGCGAACTCACGCGTACCCCAGGCTGATAGCGGCCGCCCATCGAGGTGGATATCGCCCTGGCTGGCCGGCTGCTGCTGGGCTAGCAGCTTGAGCAGGGTCGATTTGCCCGAGCCATTATGGCCGATCAGCCCGTAGACCTGCCCCTCGACGAAGGTCAGCTCGGTCGGCTGCAACAGACATTTACCGCTGACCTGGAAGCTGGCGGCATGGACCTCGAACATGATGACGAACCCCGCGCGGGAAGGGAAAACCACAGGCCGCAATCGTAATCCAAATAAGAACAATTATCAAAATGAGATTCATCGAGGCGGCCCGTGGAACGTCGATCACATCGCCTGCGCCCAGCGCTGCTCCGCCAACGGCTGCCAGGTGATGGGGCCTTCGCTGTCGGCCAGGTCGAAGACCTCACGCTCGGCGACATGGTTGAGAATGGTCGCTGAGCGCCAGGCCATCAGCGAGAGCTGCGGCTCGGCGATGCCGTGGCTGTGGCGCCCGGCGTTGACTGCGTAGATTCGGTGGTTGGCAGGGCCGTCCCAGCGGGCCTCGAAATGAGGGCCCAGCACCAGCTCGCCCCGGGAATCGTACTCCAGGCGCTCGGCCAGGGGCCTTAAACATTCGGGTAGGCATGAGTGAAAGCCGGTGGCGAATATCACCACGTCGGCATCGAATGCTTCTCGCTCGCCATTCAGGCCGTGCTCGGCGGTCAAGCGAAAGCCGGGGCCATGGCGCCCCAGCGCCACCGCGCTACGGTGTGGCAGTAAACGTGCCCAGCGCGGCTCGCCGAGTACGTCGAAACGCTGATACAGCTCGCGGTAGAGGGCTTGTAGGGCGGTGGGAGTGATACCATCGCTGGCCAGCTTCTGGGCGTCGACTTCACGCTCACGAACCTCGCGGGGCAGGCCATGAAAACCACAGGTGTAATCGGGTGTGAAGTATTCGTTGGTGAAGGCCGTTTCGTCGAGCGGCTCGAAGTTGCGTCGCCGTGAGATCCAGTGCAATTCGTGGGGTTGTCCCCAATGGCCGCGTAGCGCATTGAGGAAGATATCCGCGCCGCTCTGGCCGCCACCGACGATCACTACCCGGCGCTTGGTGAAGTCGCGCCGGGCGTTGGCGATCTCGGCGGCATGCAGGCACTGGGGGCCACGCTGGGCCTCGGCAAAGTCGGGCAACCAGGGTGTCTTGCCGGTGCCCAGGCACAAGTGGCGGGCTCGGTATTGTCCGGCATCGGTATGCAGACGAAACCCCCGCTCATCGATATCGACCTCACGCACCGTGCTGCCCAGCTCGACGTTGTCCAGGCGCGTGCCCACCCAGCGCAGATAGTCGGAAAACTCGGCGCGGCTGACGGTGCCGAGTTCGGCATTGAGAAAGCGATAGAAGCGCCGGTGGCTGACCAGATAGTTGAGGAAGGAATGACGGCTATCGGGCGCTACGGCGGTCACCAGATCCTTGAGAAAACCGGTCTGCAAATGCGTGTCGGGTAGCATCAAGCCGGGGTGCCAAGAGAGCTCCTGGCGGCGCTCGAAGAAGCGCGTGGCAAGCCCGGGCAGGCGCGAGTCGGCCAGCGCGGCAATGCTCAGATTGAACGGCCCGGCACCCAGGCCTGCCAGGTCGAAAGCGGGGCTATCGGACATCGGAGACCTCCTGTCGTGCGGCGGCGCAAGTGCCGGTCGCCGGCTGGCGAACGAAATACAGCGGGTTATCGACGCGCAGGTCCATCTCCGCCAGCATGCGCTCGGCGGCGTTGTCGGTGTCATGCAGGAACTTGGCTCGATTGAGCGTCAAACGCAGGATGCGCGGGGCGAACAGGTCGAAGCGCGCGAAGCGCTCGGCCAGCGCCGGATGGCGCGCCTGGTAGTCCTCGAGCACGTCGCCGCAGAGTTGGTAGAAACGTGCCTCCGAGACGCCGCAGGCCGTCGCCAGCGGCGCGATGAAGCGCAGTGTGGTGACGAAGTGGCCGGTCTGCAGGTCGTGGATCAGCTTCTCTGGCGGCAGACGCACCGTGACCTCCTTGAGCGCCGCCGGCAGGTCCGCGGCCTCGGGAAAGCCCTCATCGACCAGGCGCAGGTCGCCCTGGAAATCCTTGAGCGCCAATCGATGGGGCCAGCCGTCGCGCAACATCAGGGTGAGGTTCTGGCCATGCGCGATCAGCGACACGCCATAGCGACACATCAGGTGCCACATCGGTACCAGGGTGACCTCGAACAGCCGTGTGAGCCACGCTTCCACAGTCTGCGGCGTGGTGGCGCCAGCGGACTCAAGATAGGCGGCGAGCCAGGGCCGGCCGCGCTCGTCGACCTGCATCAGCTCGGCCATCAGCAGCGCCTGGTCGGTATCGGCCAGACGCGGCGCCAAGGCCTCGCGCCAGATCACCCCGAACAGCTCGCGATAGCGGTAGGGCGAGCGTGGCAGGCGCTCGTATTGGGCATGCGGCACTACCGCGCCGGCCGGTTCGGCGAGAATCTCCAACCCCGCCCGGGCGAACTCCGCGTCCTCGCGCGCCTTGGTCTTGAGCCACGCCGAGGCCGCCGGGCCGGCCAGCAGAAATCGCCCGGGAATGCCGCGATAGCAGGAGGTATTCATGATCGTCAGCGGCAGCTTGATATCAAAGGCCGCCGGGCGGCTGACATTGGTCAGGGTGCGCAGCGATTGTTGAGGGGCGTAGCAGTCGCCGAATTCGCCGAGATAGTGCAGCCGTCCGTGGGCGATGTCGGCGGCATGCAGCGGGCCGAGGCACTGCTGCCACTGCCACGGGTGTACCGGTAGCAGCCGGTAAGCGCCTGGGTCGGCGACTCGCTCGACCAGCGCGTGGCGCAGGCGGCCCAATTCGGCCGGTGAAAGCGCCGAGGCCAGCAGTTGCGGGGCATCGACGACGTCGCCGCCGCTTTCGAGGATCGACTCGGCGACCGCCACCCAGCCGAGGCGAAACGTGTTGCCATGCTCGGGGGCGAAGCGCGCCAGCGCTTCCAGCCCCCAGCCGCGCCGGCCCTTGTTGAACAGGAACTTGGGGTGGCCATCGAGCAGGCGCTGGCGGTCCGGCTCGGGCAGGCGGATGGCGGCGTCGGCGCTGAGCCCGCGTCTGGCCTCGCGCAGTTGGCAGTCGGCGCGCAGGGTGGCGAACAGATCCTCCAGATGCTCTGCGACCTGGCCGTCGTGCATGCCCAGGTGCGGCGCCAGATCGAGCAGGAAGTCGGCGGCCTCGAGGCTGGCGCCGGGCGGCGGGAGCAGACTTGCGGCGTCGACTCGTGGCTGGCCCCACAGGTTGGTGCTGGCGCGCAGTTGCCAGCGACCGGCCTCGCCCAGATCGAGCCGGTAGCCGTGCTCGTCGCCGCCATCCAGGGTGAGGATGCGTTCGTAGGTCAGCTCGCCGATCATCTTGGCGATCAGGGCCCGGTTGGCCGCGACCCAATGCGGCGCCAGGTTGGCATCGAGTGATTCCATCACAGGATCTCCCGGAAGAAGCGCTCGCGCCGGCCCATCACCAGGCTGGCACGCTTGTGGGGGAAGTCGAAATCGCGCAGCCGCGACAGGCCCAGGCGCTCCAGGTGGCGGAACAGGCGTCGGTTGTCGTGGCGCGGTTCGAGCACCAGGCGGGTGGTACGCGGCTCGGCCAGGTAGGCGTAGTGGCTGAGCCCGGCGAGCCAGGCGTCGACGAAGCGCGCGCCGCGCATGTCCTCCTCGCCGACCAGCAGGTGCATGCCGCGATCGAAGGGCGCCCAGGGGTAGTGGGCGGCGAGGCGGTCCTCGGCGGCCCAGTAGAGCTCGAAGTAGCCGAACGGCTGGCCGTCGAATTCGCCGATCAGCGGCAGCGTGTGGGCATCAAGCAGGCGTCGCTCGACGAAGGCGGCGAGCTCGGCCTCGGGCCAGGCCTGCTCCCAGAACTCGGCCACCCGCGGCAGGTGCATCCAGCGCACGAAGCGCTCCAGGTCACGCTCGGGCTCGATCCGGCGCAGCGAGAAGGTTTTGCCGAGGCGCGAATCGTGGCGGCGGTAGACCTCGCCGTGCGGCTTGGCGGGGCGCCGGGGGTGGCCTGCCTCGACGTCGAAGGGCGTGGCCTCAAACGTCGCCGGCGGGTGGCCGAGCCAGTGCCAGGGCCGTTGGTAGAACTCGCCGCGCAGCACCCGCGCGCCGCCGAGTGTTGCATTCAGCGTCGGCCAGTCGCGGTGCGTCTGCCAATCGGCGGGTTCGAGCACGAGCAGCTCGAGATCGCGCTGGTGAGCGAAGGCGGCGTCGATCCGCTCGATCAGCGAGGGTGTCGCGGCGCTGGTCGGACACAGGCGTGCCGCCCGATCCGCCAGGGATTCAAGCTCGATGCCGATGGCGGTTACTGCGGTCGGCTGGCCTTCCAGAATGGCGCTCATGCGAGGGCTCCTTGTTGTGGGGTGACATCGGCGCTGGCGGGTTTCAACAGAGGATTGGCCAATGGCAGATAGAGGCGTGCGGGCTCGGCCAGGGTGGCCTCGTTGACCCCGCTCAGGTAGCAGAAGAAATTGCCCTTGGCCTCCAGGTGCGCGGCGTTCAGGGCGTGATCCAGGCAGTCACGATCGCCATCCAGGCGATTGCGCAGCCCTTCGAGATGGGCGCGCAGATCATTCAGCAGGGTGGCTTCGTCGATCAGACCATCGGCGGCCAGGGCGCTGGTGACGGCGAAGGTGGAGTTGATCAGCAGGTAGTAAAGGAAGTAACGGCGCAGCGTGGCGCGGGACCAGTGATTCTCCGGCGGCTCGGTGAGCTCGGGGTGCTGGGCGAGGAAGCGGTCGCTGACGCCGCTACCCTGGCAGTCGCGATAGAACATGCCCACCGGCCAGCCGTCATCGAGGCGCAGCACGATATTCTGCTGATGGGCCAGCAGCACGATGCCATCCTCCACCGCGAGGCCGAACAGCGGCGTCAGTACCTGCTCGCAGAAAGCGGCGAACCAGCCCCGTGCCACGCGCTCCAGTGGTTCCCCGAGGTGTTGGGCCGTGGCGCGTACCCGGGCGGCGAGCAGGGTTTCGCCGCCCGTCGTCAGCGGCTGCTGAGTCAGCGTGGCGAGTACCACCGCTTCGGTATCGGGACTCTCGCGCAGCGGATTCTCGCGCAGCAGCACCAGGCTGGCGGGGTCCACCTGACCGCTGGCATCACACCAGCCCAGCCAGGCCGGCTCCTGCATCACCGCGAAGCCGGGGAAGCGCCGGGCGACGTCCAGGCCGCACATCCAGTCATCCAGACGCAGGCCGCGCTCGACCTCCTTGACGCTGAGCAGACGCAGCGAGTTGGTCAGCCGAGCCGACAGCGAGCTCTTGACCATCCACGGCGCGCCGGGCGCATAGAGCGAGCGGTGCGAGGAGGTGGGAACCCAATCGGCCTCGCCCTCGCCCAGCCAGATCAGTTGGCCGGCTTTCTCCAGCGCTTGAACGGTGGACTGCTGCTTGAGGTGTTGTGCCTGCCAGGGGTGCATGGGCAGCGCGGCGAAGCCGGCCGGCAGGCGCCCGGCGAGATCGGCCGGCAGCAGCGTACGGGCCAGTTCCGGCGCGTTGGCATCGCGGCTGGAACCGCTGGTTAGAAACTCGGGTGCAACTGCCCACCAGCCCAGCGCGACGCGGGCACGATGCTCGGGGCAATAACGCCGGGCTTCCTGCGCGGTGAAAGGCGCACGGGACTTGGGCGCGGGATGGAAGGCGTGACCGGCGAGCAGGCCCTGCTCGGCCTCGGCGAAGGTCAGCGGTCCGCATTGCAGGTGGGCCAGATCATCGCGCTCGGCGAGGCTGGCCAGGGTATTGGCACGACTCTCCAGCACGCGCTCGCGAAAGCGGGCACGCGCTTCGGCGTCGAGCTCGCCGACCAGCGCCGGGGTGGCGAGGATGCGCTCCAGCGCCGCCGCGAAGTCGAGCGCGCGATAGTCGTCACCGCCTGCCCGGTTCTGTAGCAGCACCGGCCAGTCGAAGCGGCACTCGCCGCTGGCGCTGCGGTGGTGCAAGCGCAGGTAGAGTTCGCCGCCGTCGACGGGCAGCATGGCCCGGCTGCCGCGCTCGTCGGTGACGAGGCGCCAGGCGGTGGTTTCGCGCAGCAGGGCATTGAAGAAGCAGGCCGCGGCGAGGTCGTTGCTTTCACTTGCTTTGAATCTATCCATCGGTCCGGCATTGCGACCGGCGACCGACGGCACATCCGTGAGAGAGGGCATGCAAGGCTCCTTTTCGCAAATCGTAAACTAAATACGAATCGTTACTGGATAAAGTTTTAAATGGGCGAGTCATCTCCTTTGGCATGCGTGAAGGGAAGAGAAAAGAAAAGTGGGAGCTGGGCTCAGTCGCGACCGGAAAGCGGGAGAGGCCTATGTGTTCGCCATCGGCGTCGCGCGAGAGGCATTAGGGCCAGCAGCAGCAGAGCGGCGATCAATGCCAGAGTCAGCAGGTGCGGCGCGGCGATCAGGCTCACCGCCAGGGTCGCGCCGACATAGCCCAAGGTGTGGGCCATGCCGAGAAAACCGGCGCTGGCGCCCTGGGCCTGATGGCGGGTGGCTGCATCGGTATAGCCGGGCACCGCCAGCGCAGCGCCGATACTGGCGATCAGGATGCCTGGAATGAACCCGGCCAGAGCGTCGGCCTGGGCCAGCAAGGCGTAGCCCAGCGCCAAGCCGACACCACCCAGCATCAGCAGCGCATGGCCGGCCAGTCGCCGCGAGCGGACCACGCCGAGCTGTGCACCCAGCGCCCCCAGCGCGCCCAGCGACAGCAGGATTCCCATCAAATGGCTGGCGCGAGTGGCATCCACGGCGAGCGACTGTTGCAGTGCCGTGGGCAGGCCCAGTTGCATCAGCGCGACCGACATCGCCAGCAGCAGCGCCATGCCGAGGTAGGGCAGGTTGCCTGGCGCTGGGAGAAGGCTCGCGGCCTGGATAGGGGCGTGCGGCTGGGGCGCCGGCCGGGGCACGCCCCGGAGCAGCACCAGCGCCAGCAGCGCGCAGAGCAGCATCACCGCGAAGGGCGCGTAGGCCGAGAAGCTCAGGCTGGCGGCGGCAATCAGCGGCCCTAGCAGGCGTCCAGCGCTCAGCCCGGCGCTGACCGCCGCCAACGCCGCGACGCGCTCCTCGTCGGCGTGCAGGGCCAAAGCCCACTGCTGACAGGCGGGCACCATCCCCGACACCGTCAGGCCATACAGCACCCTGGCTAGGGCGAGCAGTGCCAGCATGGCCGCCGTGGGCAGCAACCCATCGGCCGCGAGCCACAGGACGGCGCCGATCAGCGCGAAGCTGGAGATGTAGCCGGCGAGCGCTTGCAGCACCACCAGGCGCGCACCGTGGCGATCGGCGACCCGCCCCCAGAAGGGACTGCCGACCAGAAACAGCATCGAGCCCAGCAGAATCAGCCCCGCCCACTGGGAGAGCGGCAGGCCGAAACGTGCCACCAGCACCGGCAGCGCGACCAGCAGGCCGTTCTGACCAAGGCCGAGTAGGGCCGCGCAGGCACTGATTCGCCAAACGGGGGGCAGGCGCATGACAATCCTTCTCCATCAATACGATTGAGAATTATTATCATATTAGGATTTGTCGTCAAGCTGCGGAATGTAGCGTCTTGTGTCGAGTCGACAGATAGAAGAAAGAAGAGGGGAGAGGGAAGAAAAAACAACAGGCAATAAAATGCCCACCGCGAGGGTGGGCATAAACGATGCGAACAGGGTGCGATGAATCAGTACTGGTGCGACCAGGTCAAGCTGTAGGTACGGCCACGGCCCTGCAGATCCCAGAGCGATTCGGCGCCGTAGGCCTCGTAGAAAACGGCGGCTCTCTGGCCCCAGATTGTCGTGTACTGCTCATTCAGGAGGTTTTCTATTCCCAAACTGAATGTGCCGAAGCGGGTATCCTGGCTTGCGATGGCATCAACCGTCGTAAAGCCATCGATTTCATTTCCGGCTGCATCATCGATACCGAAGGCCCGGCTCGCCTGAAGGCGTGCACGCGTGTCGATATCCGACCACTCACCAAACAGCGTCGCCGTAGGAAGGCTTGCCTCGGTCACGCTGGCATCGACCCATTCGCCATCGACCTTTTCCTCCGACTTCACTAAATTGAAGCTGGAGCCAAACGTCCAGTTGTTCCCAATGAAGCGCTCGACTTTTCCTTCCAAGCCATAAGTTCTTACATCTTTATCGATGGTGGTAACACCAATTTCTATTTCACCATCGTTGCTGTAGAGATAATCAATGGCCTTATCGGACCAGCTATAATAAGCGGCTATCTGGGTCTGCCAATTACCGGTTGTCAAACGCCAGCCGGCCTCCAACTGTTCGGTCTTGATGCCATCGACTGGATTGTCGGAAATATCGAAGCTGACCCCACGATAGGCCTTGGCGATATCGGGTATTTCAAAACCTTGGGTGTAGGCGAGCCATGTTTGCTGTCCATTCTCGAAGTCATACAGCGCTTTCAGGTTAAACAGCGAAACATCATAGGTATTGCTGCCGCCAGTATTGCCGACCTGCGCGCCTACCTCGACATCGGTTCTCTCGACACGTGCCCCACCTGACAACGTGAGCTGGGGAGTGAGTTGATAATCCCCTTGTACGAAGCCAGCATAGGTATCTGCTTCAAATTCGGGATAATAGGGATCAAGTACCGATATTTGATCCAGATCCAGCCCACCATCGGATACGGCGAGAGTGTAGCGCTTTGAATCGAATTCCTCGCGTGAGAGGTCGATACCATAAGTTAGGGTGAATGGTTCCGTGACTTGAGTGGTAAACGCCGCCTTGGCGCCCGTTAGATCAGTATTCTGCTCTGATGCAGTAAAAGTGGAGCTACCCGGGAATGGGTTGAATACCGAAGACTCTTCACGATGATAGGCTTGGAAATAGAAATCCTGCCCAAAAAGCGAGCGATTATGATAGTTCGCGTTCAGGTAGATGCGGTCGGTTTCGGGGTCTACATCAGAACTATAACCGTCACGCACCTCACTGCCTTGGAGCTTGGCGGAATAATCCGCTCCCGTTGCATAATTGGGATAATAAACCCCTTTGTCTCCCTCGAAAGAGGAGTTGTAATACTGCGCAGTGAAGTCAAGTCTTTCCGTGTCGCTGAGGTTGAAACCCAGGCTACCCATCACATCGACGGAGCGATTCCCCTGCAAGCCCGTCTGCGCGATATCCGGCTTTATGATGTCGCCATCGGCATCATAAAACCAACCGTTTTGTTGAGCCGCTACGGCTAAGCGCCCTTGGACCTTATCATTGCCGCCGGAGATGGACTGCGCGACTCGCTTGTCGAGATCATCGGAATCGTTGAACCCGGTTGTGAGTCCAATTTCACTTTCAAAGTATGGCCCGCCTGCTTCACCCTTCTTCGTAATGATATTGATGATGCCGCCGGTCGCTCCACCGCCATACAGGCTGCTGGCACCCGAGAGCACCTCGATACGCGCAATATTGAATGGGTCAATGGAATCGAACTGGCGCGATATGCTTCGGGAGCTGTTCAACGAGACGCCATCGATCATGACAAGAGCGTCACGCCCTCTGAAATTCTGCGCATAGCTGGTCCGGTTGGTGCTGGAGCCAAAATCGAATCCCGGGATTAGCTTACCGAGCGCCGATTTCAAGGACTGGCCGGTACGTATCTGCTGCTGCAACTCTTCTTCTTCGACCACCCAGACCGCGCCGGGGATCTGGCTGATCTCGGTCGGCGTGCGCGAGCCGACCACCACCATGGTGTCCTGGGTTTCCTGAGCCTGCAGGCCCATCGCCGTGCTGCCGGCGACCACGGCAAGGCTTATGGATAGTGTTTTTTTCATGCTGTGATCCCTTGGAATGATTCGTGTTCTTTTTTAGAGGAAAACGCAGGAAGAATACTAGTCTGAACTAAAAACGCAATAGTATTGATTCGCATTTAATAGAAAAGTGGCCGGCGTGCAGGGTGGCATGCCGGCCTGGAGAGATATAGCAGGGGCTTAGAACGTATAGCTCAGCGTGCCGAGGATGCTGCGCTCGGCGCCGAAGTAGCAGAATTGCAGTGAGTTATAACAGGAAGCGACATATTCCTTGTCGAGCAGGTTATTGACATTGAGCCGGGTCGTTACGCCCTGTAGGCCAAGCTGGCTGAGGTCATAGCCGATCGTGGCATCGACCAGGGTGTAGTCCGGCACCTTTTCGGTATTTTGGTCATCGGCATAGATATCGGCGTAGTAGCGCACGCCGAGACCGGCATCCAGCCCGGCCAGCGCGCCGTTGCTGAAGGCGTAGTGGCCCCAGATGCTGGCTTGGTGGCGAGGCACTTGGCTGGCGGTATTGCCTTCGGTGCCATCCTCGGTTTCCTGGTAGGTCACATCGGTGTAGCTGTAACCCGCCTGCACATAGAAATTATCGGTAAGCTGAGTATGTGCCTCCAGCTCTATGCCCTGGGATTCTATTTCGCCAACGGCACTAAAGAAGTCCTCTTGAGGCTCCTTGGTGACGATATTCTCCTGCGTGATATGGAATAGCGACAACGTGTAGCGATCTTGGCTGCCCGGTGGTTGATATTTGAGGCCGGTTTCGAATTGCTCGCCTTCGGTGGGTTTGTGCAGAATCCTATTTTGATCGGCAGTGGTATTGGGCGTGAACGATGTTGAGTAGCTGATATAGGGCGCCACGCCGTTATCGAACAGATACAGTAACCCAGCGCGGCCGCTGAATTGAGTATCATCGCGCTCGCTAGCGTCACCGGAATCTCGGTTGGTGTTCTTGACGTCGACCCAGTCGTGCCGCCCGCCCAGCGTCAGCCGCCAGTTGCCCATGGCTAGCTGATCCTGGAGATAGACCCCGATCTGGCTGAGTTCGCGCTTGTATCTCAAGGGCGGAGATATGGCTATCGGTTCGGCGCCGTATTGTGGATTGAAGGCATCGATGGTTGGAAAGAGCCCCGAGGGCCAGTCGACATCGTTCTCGCGTTGCTGGTAATCGGCACCCAGCAGTACGGTATGCTCGACGAAACCGCTATCCAGTTCTACCTGGAGTTGGTTGTCGATAGTCCAGGCCTCCAGATCCTCCACGCTGCCGGAGTAGTAGCGGTTGAGTTCGGTGGGAGAGGCCCAGCCGAAAGCGTAGACCTGCTCCAGTTCCACGTCTGCATTCAGGTGGCGCGCCTGCTGTCGGAAGGTCAGACCATCACTGAAGCGGTGTTCGAGTTCATAGCCGAACATGCGCTGGGTGCGCTCGTACGTGTCGTAATCCTCTTCGCCTTCGAAAAAGTTGTTGGAAATCTTACGACCGTTGCGGCTCGTAACCGTACCCTCATAAGGCAGGCCGGCGTGGTAGCCGCCTTCCGGATCCTTCTGTAGATAGGCATACAGCGTCAGGCTGGTGGCATCGGTAACGTCCATGGTGAGCGATGGCGCGATGGCGTAGCGCTCCTCCTCGACGGGACCGAACTGGGTGTCGGCAGCGCTGGCCAGGCCAACGATACGGTAGGCTGCACGGCTCTCATCACCGAGCGGGCCGGTGATATCGAACGCCGCGCTGCGTTGATCGTTATTGCCAACCCTAAAGCGCAGTTCGCCTGCCTCCTGGAATTCGGGGCGTTTGCTGGTCAGCGCCACCAGACCGCCGGGAGACGTCCGTCCGTAGAGCACCGAGGCCGGCCCCTTGACGATCTCGATGCGCTCCAGAAAGTAAGGATCGATGACCATCGAGCTGTGCGAGCCGCCATCGCTCATTATCTTGAGGCCATCGAGGTAGGTATTGTTGATACTGCCGGCAGAGAAGCCACGCAGGATCAGATAATCGAAGCGGTTGGAAGCGCCGACTTGGTTGGTGGAAACCCCCGGAGTGTACGCCGTTGCGCGTTGCACGCTCTGGGCGCCTCTTTTTTGCCATTGCTCGCTAGTGATTACGGAAACCGTCTGCGGCGTCTCGATAAACGGTGTTTCGGTCTTGGTCGCCGCCTGACCGGTGACGGTAAGCGGCGCCAGAACGACGGCATCGCCTTGCTGCGATGACTGACTCCAGGCGGGCGATATACCACCGATGATCGATAGGCCGGCCACTATCGCCAGGCCAGCATGACGGCTCGCGGGTTGCATGTGAATCGTTCCCTTATTTTAATGAGAAGTATTTGTATTCGCGAAAAGAGTCTATCGCCATGCATCGCGCAGGACAAGATAAGGGAGTGCTGAAGAGCTTCAGGCGAAATGCGCCGATTCGAAAAACGAATCAGGCGGGGATGGCGACCATGCTAACGAGATAGCTATCCAGCAGTGTGTACTGGCCGTGTAGCTGGCTGGCGGAGGGCCAGTCGGGGGAGAGGGGCTTGCGCAATTGCAGTGTTGTTTGCTGTGTTTCGCTATTCCACGCGATCAGTTCCGCATCCTGAAAATAGAAACGAACATTGACGAGCGGGAACAGCGCCTTGAACAGACTCTCCTTCAGGGAGAAGGCCAGTGTCACGAACTCACCGCGCCGATCGGTTGGCAGCGTGGCCAGCCAATCGCGCTCATTGGGTGTGAGAATCTGCCTGGCCAGACGCTCGCCGCGCTGTGCAGTGAGTAGGGTTTCGGCATCCAGCCCAAGGCCACGATAACCCTGTATAGGCGCGACCAATGCCGCGGCTAGATCGCCACTGTGAGTGATCGAACCAATCAGGCCGGCGGGCCACACCGGCGCCTTGCTTTGCGCAACCGCCGGAACATGGGCTATCCCGATCAGGCGGTGCAGTGCCTCGCGGGCGCATAGACGACCGGCCAGAAATTCCATCTGGCGCTTGGGCGCGGCACTTGCAATAGCATCCGGTACCGCGATCCCGCATCGGATGAAATCTTCAGCCGAGAACCGAGCTTTATCGAAGCGCAACGCCATGCACTGTGCGCCCGGTAGTGGCTCGGGCCACGGCCAGCGCTCATCGAGCGCACCGCAGCACACGGGCAGTGGAGGCAACATGCGTTTAGCGGTCGATGAGGGTGGCATCGAGCTCAACCGGCACTTCATCGCCGATTTCCTCATAGCCCAGCAGCAGCATGACCGAGCGCACGTTCTGGTTGCTCATCAACTCGCGGCCATCCAGCGCCACGCGTTCGGCGTTGCGGATGCGAATGATGTCTTCGGCCTCGCGAGTGAAGCGCACCTCGAGCGGCTCCTGACGATTCTCGCCATCGCTCTGCACGCTAAGCATCAGCGTCTCGGTCAACGATTCGCCGACCGCCAGACCGTTGAGCCGCTCGGGCGGCAACTGGGTGACCACAGTCGCCAGTGTCACATCGGCTAAGCTTGCCAGCCACGGCGGCAACTCGCCCAAGCGATCGATCACATCGGTCTGACGCAAGCTCAGCGGCAGGCGCAGCGTGCCATCGGCGCTCAACTCACCCTGCAACTGATTGACCTGATGCTCGTGTGGCACCGGCCCGCTGGGTGTTACCTCAATGATCGTCGCCTCGATCTGCGACTGAGCGGGATCGAGCTGCCACGCCGCCTGCGCCGGCAGTGAAAGAAGCAATGCGGCGCCCGCCACCGATGCCAGCGTGGCCAAACGGCGGCGTACCGGGATGATGTGTCGTTTCATGACAAAAGCCCTCCATGGATGCGTTCCAAAACAAGCGTACAGCCGCTGGTCTCATTCATCACCATTCGCTATCATACGCCGCGTTGCAATCATACGTTGCACTGCAATGGGCCTATAGCTCAGTTGGTTAGAGCAGGGGACTCATAATCCCTTGGTCGCAGGTTCGAGTCCTGCTGGGCCCACCATTAAAATCAAGTGCTTAGAAATTCTCGCTGGTGAGTCCCATGTTCCAAGGGTACAGTTTCGGTACAGTGCCGATCCTTCAGCCCCCTGGAGTTTTTCATGGCCACCATCGTCAAGACCACTTCTGGTAGCTGGAAAGCCGTCATCCGCAAGACCGGCTGGCCCACTACTGCAAAGACCTTTCGTACCAAACGTGATGCTCAGGACTGGAGTCGCCGCACCGAAGATGAAATGGTGCGTGGCGTCTATATCCAGCGCAGTGCTTCCGAACGCATGACACTTGAAGCGGCGCTCAAGCGCTACCTGGCCGATGTTACCCCTACCAAGAAGCCCAGCACCCAGAAGAGCGAACGCCACAAGTCGAACACGCTGATCGAGCACCTGGGTAAATACTCCCTCGCAGCCCTGACGCCGGAACTGATCGCCAACTACCGCGATACGCGGCTCAACAGCCTGGGGCACCGGGGCCAGCCCATCAGCGCCAATACCGTGCGCCTGGAGCTTGCATTGCTTGGCCACCTCTACACCGTGGCCATCCAGGAATGGGGCCTCGGCTTGACCTACAACCCCGTCCAGAACATCCGCAAGCCCAGTCCTGGAGAAGGGCGCGATCGACGCCTGAGTCCTGATGAGGAGAAGCGGCTGTTCGCCGTGCTGCGGCAGCACAGCAATCCCATGCTGGCCTGGATCGCCAGAATCGCCCTGGAAACGGGTATGCGCTCGTCGGAGATCCTGACGCTCACCCGTTCGCAGGTTGATGTGAATCGCCGCGTGGTGCGCCTCACCGACACCAAGAACAATGAAGCCCGCCTGGTGCCGCTGACTCAGGCTGCCACCGAAGTGTTCAAGCAGGCGCTGAACAACCCGGTGCGCCCGCTCGACTGTGACCTGGTGTTCTTCGGTGAACCGGGCAGGGACGGAAAGCGCGGCCCCTATGTCTATACCAAGCTTTGGAACCAAGCGAAGAAAAAAGCCGGACTCGATGACTTCCGCTTTCACGATCTACGCCATGAGGCCGTCAGTCGGCTGGTAGAGGCGGGGCTATCCGATCAGGAGGTCGCCGCTATCAGTGGTCACAAGTCGATGCAGATGCTGCGGCGGTATACGCATTTGCGGGCAGAAGATCTTGTCTCGAAGTTAGACCGAATTCAAAGCTACTAGTCAAGCCACCTCGGATGTAAAGCTGTAGTAGTAATAGTAATATTATTACTATTACTACCGCTGAATAGCCAATCTCTCTTCATCTCCTGCCCAAAGCTAGCCCATGTTATGCCAACGATGTGTGGCGGGCATGCTTCATATCATATTCTGTATCGTATTTAGTATTGTATTTTGTATTGTATTAAATGCTCAATACGAAATAAACGCCTGGGCATGCTGTAAGGGAAAGCCAGGGGCCTGCAAGAGTTAGCCTGAGCGAGATGGTGGGGCCTAGAAGGATTACGATAATAATAAGAATAATATTCTTATTATTCTTATTGTGAGCCGCTGATCTGAGCCTGTAGGCGGAGGTGTTAAAAAAATATTGTGTATTTTTGTTAATTTATAGAGCATTGAAATAATTTAGCTTTTTGAGTGTCTGTATAAGTCAGATGGTCAAAGTGATATATATTGATGATCAATGTATATTATATTGATGGACCTCAAAATATGGCATGGTTGAGCTTAAGCTTAAATTGGTTAGTATAAGTTCCGTCAACGTTCGATTGATGGTGCTAGCTATGACTGTAGATGATTACCTTGTTGGCCGATTTGGCCTTCTGATGAGCATATCTGACCTGGCGGACCTGCTTGATCGCTCTCCAGATGGCGTGCGTGTTTCCCTATATAGCGATACTGAGGTTTCAAGAAAGCTAAAGCCCACGATGGTGAAGGTAGGGCGCCGTGTCTATTTCCGGACGCTCCAAGTAAAAGACGCTCTGGATTTGGAGCCTTCTGAATATGGCGCGTGTTAGTCCCTCGGTAGTACAGAAGATCCTAGGTAGGGTAGTTGCTTATCATGCCGCATTCACGCTCCTTCCGGGCGTTTCAGTTCCTGGTGCAGTCTTTCTTAGCCAAGCATTTTACTGGACGCGTAACACCAAGGCGGAGGAAAGAGGTGGGTGGTTTTATAAAAATCAGCGTGGCAGAGATAGTTGGGAGTCAGAAACTGGGCTTTCTCCAAAGCAGCAGGCTAATGCTAGGAAATCGCTAGTGGAAATTGGCGTATTGGAAGAGGAAAGGAGAGATGTACCTGCAAAAATGTGGTATCGGGTGAACTGCGAGCGCTTGCTTGAGCTTCTGGCGGAGCAATTCGACGACGAGCCTTCTGGAAGTGGTTGTAATACCCAGTTTTTCCCTTTGGTCGATTCTACTATCCCTTCTGGCCAATCTGGTGATCAGAATGGTCAAACCTTGATTCGACCAAAGGGCAAATCTATTACAGAGAATACAACACAGAGTACATCAAGAAATAAAAGCGGGGCGGCCAAGGCCAAGAATCATTCTGGGCCCGAATCAAAATTAACGCGGGCGGAGATGGCTGAATTATTGGGCCAGCAAAGAGCAGACCTCATAGCCAGAAACTACGGCAGCAACAAAGTTGGAGCTCCTGCAGTAGAAGAAATGCGCAGAACCCTTAGCACGTAGGATTCAAGCGGCGCGGAACGGGGGTGATGGCCCCGGCCGCGCCTAACCACGACTGCCTGCATAGGAGGCATACATGGCTAACAGACAGAATATCACACCCGCCTCCGCCGACAGTGGCCTGTCACGGCTGTACCGATCACACGCGGTCGAACAGCACGCCATCCAGAGTGAGATTAGAACTCTGATTATCATTTCCGGTTACGCTTGCGATTTTCTCACCGAAGGGTTGGAAGTCCTTCCCGAAGACTTCTTCACCTGCATTGAGGAGATGAAAGAGGTAATGGAGTCCATCGACCTGAAAAGTCTGGAATTTGAAAAACGGTCACTCACTCTCCAGAGGACAAAACGGCGTCTGGAGGCCAAGGCGACCCGCCAGAATTGTCAAAAGGAGGTCAGATCATGAGCAACAAAATTTCGTGCGCACGAAAAATCGCTGGTGTCGCTTTCGCGACCACCATCGGTCTATCGCAGCCAGCCATGGCGGGCGGGATTCCCGTTATCGACGTGTCGAGCCTGACCCAGCAGATTTTGCAGGTCCAGCACATGCTTAACCAAATCGAGCAACTGAAAAGCCAGCTCGAAACGGCCAATAAGGAGCTGGACAGCATGAGCGGGGTTCGTGGCCTGGGCAACGTCATCGACTCGGCCTATGACACCGCCGTGAACGTCGATCCTAACCAGGTGCTGAGTGACGCCGGCATCAGGGGCGCGAACGAACACGGCCTGTCCGGTGAAGTGGCGGACCTGTACGACAGCGGCAACCAGAACGCGGCGACCTGGCTTGGCCAGTCCCAAAAGTCCCTGGAACAGGCTCAGGAGCGTTTCAGCGAGCTGACCGGCTTGGTGGCCGAGGTCAATAACAGCCCCGACCAGAAAGACGTTCTGGACCTCCAGGCCCGTATCGGCGCCGAACAGGTCATGCTGCAAAACGAGATGGCCAAGCTGTCCATGCTCCGCTCGCAAGCCGAGGCCAATCAGGCGATGCACAACCAGCGCGTGCAGCAGATGCGCGTCGCTTCATCAGGGGAACCGTTCGAACTTGATTGGTAAGGAGGCCTTATGGATGTCAGGAAAATTTCGTGCGCACGAAATATTGCCATTGTGGTTCTGATCAGCGTTGCGCTGACTGGGTGTTTTGATGATACCCCGGATACTGGCCCGCTTCAGACCGTGGACTGGTTCAAAGCACATGACGATAAGCGCAAGGTGACTCTGGAGACGTGCGGCAACAACCCTGGCGAACTCCAGGAGACGCCGAATTGCATCAATGCACTCCAGGCAGAACGGACGCTGTCCAGCGGTGAGCCCTTCGAGCTTGACCTGTCTAGCTTAAAGAGCAAGGAGGAGTCATGAACCTATTTGAAGGCATGTTCTCCGTTGTTGATCAGGCACTGGACCAGTACATCATCAACACGGCTACCGACCTCATCGCTTACATCACCCCAATGTTCACCAGCATGCTGATCGTCTGGATTGCAATCTGGGGCTATTTGATGATGTTCGGCAAGGTCAGCGAGCCCTTGCAGGAGGGCGTTTTTCGCATCCTTCGCATCGGCTTCATCATGACGCTGGGACTGACGGTCGGTACCTATATGGGCGTCGTGGTGGACGTACTGGCCCATGGTCCGGAAAAGGTAGCAGCAGTTATCACAGGCTCCAATGGAGGCGCAGCGGCCATTTTGGACAGCCTGTTCTCCCGTGTTCTCGCCGTAGCTGATCAGGCCTGGGATAAAGCGGGAGTCATGAGTGGTGATTTCGGCATGTATTTAGTGGCAATTCTGATCATGGTGTTTGGTGGTGGTGTTTCCATCGTCGTGGCGTTTCTCCTGCTGGCCAGCAAGGTGGCAACGACGGTTCTGCTGGCGATTGGTCCGCTCTTTATCATCGGCCTGCTGTTTAACAGCACCCAACGCTTTTTCGAGAGCTGGCTGGGCATGGTGATTAATCTCGGCATGCTGCTGGTTTTGGGTTCAGTCATTGGGCGCATGGTCATCGATGTCAGCGAAGCGTTCATGAACATCGTGGAATCCTCGGCAGGCAGCATGGCCAGTATGACCACAAGCGCCTATCTGATTGCTTTTTTTGCCCTTGGCATCCTCGTGCTGAAGCAGGTGCCGGCCATTGCTTCTGCATTGGGCGGTGGTGTGGCATTGGCAACTCAGGGCGCTCTGGGCTCTGCTATGTCCGCGATGCGCCCCTCAGCAATCCGCCGTCAGTATCGCGGCGTTCAACGTGATGCACGCTTAGCAGGCAGTGCGGCAACCTCTCCTTACCGTGGCGCCAAGTCTGCCTATTGTGCCTACCAGAAGCGTTTCGGTGCTGGCAACACGATGACAGGAAGCTAAGTCATGAATACCAATATCAAGTGGTTAGATGCCTGGCGCGTCTGCTGGGCGCAGGTAAAGCGTGGGGTGGAGCTGGGACTCTCGGGCTTACTTCTGATGGTGAGTATCCTGCTGTCCGTGGCGTTGCTCCCTGAACTGCCTGGCTTGGTCAGTGGCACCCTTGCTGGCGATGGTGATACTGCTCGTACCCTGTTTGTCTGTGCGGCAGGTATTGCCGTGTGTGGGCTCCAGTGGCGATGGCGCGCAGCGATATATCCCGGGCTCCGGCGTGATCCATCTCAGAAGGAGACCCCATGAGCTACCGCCGTTTGACACCCGAAGAGATCGAGGACCTGCGGGCTGAGATGCGTGACGCCGGCCATTGGATGAAAGCTGAAATGGCTAGGCGTCGGCGCAAGAGTGCTGAAACCGAAGCTTCACCACCGGGAGCTGGATCAACCGAAAGTGTTCAAAGTCCCTCCCCTATGTCTAATGGTGAAGTCTCTGGCTCAGCCCAGGGCAACGAGTAGCTTTAAGACAGGTCCGTCCGTATTACTAATGGCGAAGCCTACCGCGTATTCCTGTGCCTGATAGCCTTGCCCGAGAGACAGCCGTTTTTCTTACGTACGAAAAGTGTGGGTGGTTGTAATTCTAGGGCAGGATTCGCGGGGTGGTACCACAACGTACCACTGGCAGTAGGAGCCATAGTAGGAGGTCGGCGAGATTTCGTGCGTACGCAACATCCACATGACTTTGCCCTAGGGCAGGATTCGCAAAGTGCTGGCAATTGCCGGCAACACTGAATACCAGCTTCGCTACGACATTTGACAGAGGATGAGACCTGGCAACGTCCATACGAATCGTAGGAGAAGGAATATGCCGCGCTACAGCTTCAAGATCGAGCCTTGCCCACCTGAGGAAGGCTATGGCTGGATACTTCGCTACCTTGAGGATGATTGGGTAATCCCGGGTTACGAGATATTTTCCTCATCTTCAGAAGATGCCTGGATTCTTGAACAAGAATTCGAGAATGCCCAGTTCACAGGCGAGCAGTGGGTGGAGGAGATGGCTGCGGAAGGGCTGGGTGCGGTAGAAGCTCAGCATGAGAGCGAGCCAGACCCTAGCCAGTTGAGTTTGGGGTTTGAGTAGTTGAGCTGAGTGCTGGGGTATTGTTGGTACCGGCTGTTGCCGGTGAGTCTAGAAGTACATGCTCCTGTGCGTTATACCAGAGTACATAGCCAAACGTAATAAAATCAGCCAGTTGACTTGTTTTGGTTATAACCGCAACATGACTGTTGCCATACCCGCCATGCCTCTCTTGGAAGCACACTTTGGCGGGTTTTTTGTGTTCGCCAATCAGTTCACTCCCTGGCGAGGGACGTCGGTTGTGTAAACCCTTGAAAGTGGCTGGCTAGGCGACAGCGGGGCCTGCGGGCTCGAGAGGCCACGAAAGAAGAATATAAAGTAGCGTGAACAGAAGGGGCTAAGAAACGATGCTGGTCTACAACGCCACCAAGCAGCAGTTCATCGATGATGTTCGAGCTAATCGGATCGCCGACGCCATTGAGAACGAGGTGGCACGCAGGCTGAACCGCAACTCGCCGCCTAATGAGTTCAAATCTTGGGAATGTTCCCTGCGCTTCATGATGAGCGCGCTGCTGGATGAGGCGATTCCCGCGTCGGCCGGGGTGGCCATCGAATACAACATCCCGCTGACCAATCGCCGTGTGGACTTCATCCTGACCGGCAAGAACCACCAGCGGGACGATGCGGCGGTCATCGTGGAACTGAAACAGTGGCAGTCCGTCGAGGTGACGAAGAAGGATGCCATCGTGCGCACCCAGCTGGGCGGCGGCGTGCGCGAGACCAACCATCCGTCGTATCAGGCGTGGTCCTATGGCGCGCTGATCGAGGACTACAACGAGACGGTACGCTCCGAGTCGATCCGCCTGGTGCCTTGCGCCTACCTGCACAACATGAAGCAGGGGCACGCCATCAATGATCCCTTCTACGAGCACCACACAAGCCGTGCGCCGGTCTTCATCTCGCAGGATGCCCTGAAGCTCTCGAAGTTTCTGAGCCAGCACATCAAGTACGGCGACAGCAACGACATCATGTATCGCATCGAGCACGGTGTGATCAAGCCGAGCAAGAACCTGGCGGATGCGCTCGCATCGATGATGCAGGGCAACGCCGAGTTCCTGATGATCGATGAGCAGAAGCTGGTCTATGAAACTGCCATCGATCTTGCGCATCGTGCAGCCAGCGGGAGCAAGCAGTGCCTGATCGTCAAGGGCGGGCCAGGTACCGGCAAGTCGGTGGTGGCCATCAACCTGCTGGTGGAGCTGACGAAGCGCGAGATGATGACGCAGTACGTGTCGCGCAACTCGGCCCCTCGGGAGGTCTTCAAGAAGAAGCTGACCGGCACGCGCAAGAAGACCCACATCGACAACCTGTTCAAGGGTTCGGGCAGCTACGTCAACGCAGAGCCGGATACCTTCCATGCGCTGATCGTCGACGAGGCGCACCGCCTGAACGAGAAGTCGGGCATGTATCAGAACCTGGGCGAGAGCCAGATCAAGGAGGTGATCGGCGCGTCACGCTTCTCGATCTTCTTCATCGATGAAGCGCAGCGCGTAACGCTGAAGGACGTCGGCACGGTCGAGGAGATCCGGCGGCGGGCAGCCGAGTGCAGCGCCGATGTCCACGAACTTGAGCTGGTATCGCAGTTTCGCTGCAACGGCTCGGATGGCTATCTGGCCTGGCTCGATCATGCGCTGCAGATTCGCACCACGGCCAACACCGACCTGGAGGGCATCGACTATGACTTCCAGGTGTTCGATGACCCGAGTGCCATGCGCCGGGCAATTCTCGAGAAGAACCGCAAGGCCAACAAGGCGCGCATGGTGGCAGGATACTGCTGGCCATGGGCGAGCAAGAAGGACAAGCAGGCCATGGACATCGTGTTTCCCGAACATGGCTTCGCGGCCCAGTGGAACCTCGATGACGACGGTATGCTGTGGGCGATCGCCGATGGATCAGCAGAGCAGGTCGGCTGTATCCACACCTGCCAGGGGCTCGAATTCGACTATGTTGGCGTCATCATCGGAGACGACTTCGTGATTCGTGACGGTCGTGTGGTGACAGACGCGGCCAAGCGGGCGGGGCAGGACCGCTCAGTGCATGGCTACAAGACAATGCTCAAAAAAGATCCTGAGCATGCCCGTAGCCAGGCGGATCAGATCATCAAGAACACCTATCGCACGCTGATGACGCGGGGTCAGAAGGGCTGTTACGTCTATGCCACGGACCCCGAGACCCGAGAGTACTTCGCAGCATTTGCTCGCTCGCAGGCAGCCACCGAGCGAGAAGGCGCGTCTAAGGGTGCAGAGATGCTGGATGGCTTGCACCTCCCCATCGTGACGCGTGACGAGGCAGCGCCGTTCGCGCGCCATGTGCCCGTGTACGACCTGAGCATCGCCGCAGGCGAGTTCAGCGAGATGCAGATCGCCGACGCCGAGCACTGGGTCGAGCTGCCGGACTTCATGCGTGCGAGCCCCGATCTGTTCGTCAGCCGGGTAGTGGGGGAGTCGATGAACCGGCGCATCCCTAACGGCGCCTGGTGCCTGTTTCGTGCCAACCCCGGTGGCACGCGGCAAGGCAAGGTCGTCGTGGTGCAGCATCGCGCCATCGAGGACCCGGACCACGGCGGCAGCTTCACGGTGAAGCTGTATCAGAGCGAGAAGGTCGAGGAGTACGGCGAGTTCGTGAACCAGCGCATCGTGCTGAAGCCCCAGACCAACGCCTTCGGCTACAAGGACATCGTGCTCGAGGACGAGCTTGAGGACCTGGAGGTCATCGGCGAATTCCTCTCCGTGCTGTGAGCAAGCAGGCGGCCGGATGGCCGCCTATGCCGATGTAGGCTAGATAGCGAGCGGCAGAGCAGGCATGCTCACTGCTATCCGATACCACAGAATCAGGTGGCCCCTAGATGTCAGACCCGTTCAAGCAGCTCCGAGACGCCATGGACCAGTTCGCCACCGAGCGCGACTGGGACCAGTTCCACTCGCCCAAGAACCTGGCCATGGCGCTGACGGTGGAGGCAGCTGAGCTGCAGGAGTGTTTCCAGTGGCTGACCGAGGCGCAGTCCAGGGAGCTGGATGAGCAGCAACTGGCCGCCGTGCGCGAAGAAATTGCCGATGTTCAGCTCTACCTGATCCGGCTGGCGGGCAAGCTGGACGTGGATATCGAAGCGGCATGCCGGGCGAAGATGGAGAAGAATGCGGAGAAATATCCCGCCGACCAAGTGAAGGGAAGTGCGAAAAAGTACACGCACTATCAGGAATGACTTGATGCGTGGCTGCTTCGTCCTCTGCAGCGGCCTTCTCAACCTGGCGTCTTCCCTCAAGCATCCTCCCGCTAAATTTAGGCTCAAGCAGGGCCGGAGACTCAGCTTTCGGGAGCAGCTTCGATGAAGAAAACCCGTACCCGCTACTCCCAGAATTACAAGGCCGAGGTCTTGGCGCTCGCCGACCGTGTCGGCATCAGTGCTGCCGCCTGAGAGCTTGGCCTTCAGACAGCTCTACCAGTGGCGGACCAAGGCCCAGCAGCAACCAGTCGCTGCTGAGCCGGCACGAGCTCCACCAATGCAGCATGATTGCTAAATTGTTCGAGCACATCGAGATGGATTACGACCGGCAGCGCCGGCACAGTGCATAATTAGCCCTGAGACCTGCGAGGCCCGAATGAGCGCTTAGATCAGTGTCCACGATTGCTGGGTAAGATCACTCGACGAAAGAGGGGCCAGATGGTCTTTCATATGTTGACCTAGATCTGTTTAATAGATGACGCATATAAGCGACAGCTAAGACCGTTCCTGATGATGCCCGTGGTGATGCTACTAAACCTGCATCACCTCGTTCGTCTTCAGGAGTGCCTAATCGCCTTGCGTCACCAATGAATCGTATGGGCGTTCAGGGGTGGCGGTAGCGTGCCCGAGCTACAGGTAGCGCTAATGGGCGTGAAGGTATCTACCACTAACAGCATAAATAAGAAAGGGGTAATATGTCTGGACGGGAACCCGTGCCGCTTGACCAACTCCAGAAGCAGACCAGCAGCTTGTTGCAGGCAATGCACAAGGTGGTCCCCGGTATCAAGCTGCCCATTGCCCCGGAGTTGTTGTTTCCCGATACCCGGGAATGGCCGAGCTCTTTTCATGAACTGACCTTGAAGCGCGTCCATCTATTATTCAAGGGGCATCTAAAAAACTTGTGTCAGGCTCAATTGACTGCACAGTTCAAAAATACTGCCAGAACGGGCAGGGCGGCCTTGAACGCGCTGCCTCTATGAAAATAGCAAGCCACCCCAGTTCAGCACCATCTGTTACATCGTCCGAACTGTGCATTGACCAGTAGCGTTGGCGAACAGGCACGTGATGCAGAAAATAAGTTTTAGGATCAAGCAAGGAGTTAACCCTGTTCTAAATTCTACAGTATAAATGTAACCTTTTAAAAGGTAGTCCAGTGGGGGGAGAGTCTTGATATGTCAGGTAGAAGCATAGAAGAAATTAGTCGCTTCTTTTCGACACGTGATTTGGATGCTGGTTATCTTGCTCCAGAATTGGAAGGGAATAAAATAAGTGTAGATGACCAATTCGTTGATTACATGCGAAGAGTAGGGTTGCATGACTATGCGTCATACGCTAAAGGAGCACAAGGTGTCGTTACTGTTACAACTTGGTTTGTCCATCTTGATGGCTTAAAACAAACGGAGTCAGTCCTGTATCGAAGCGATACTGCATCGGGTGATCCACAAATTTTTATCAATGCCCTCGGTAATTATGCTGTGGCAGGAAATGTGTTGGCAATTCTTGCGCATGAAGGTCAGATATATTTAGTGAATGCTTCCTGCGATGAACTTCTAGATTCTGCTCACGATACATCTAGTCCGCTCAGTCGTCTAATGAAAATGATGGTCAGCACTCAAAATAAGCCTCTCGATGATAGATTTAGTGAGTGGAATCTTCGATTATTAAGGAGCTTCTTTTCTGAGGCATCTGAAGGAGAGGAAGTCTTTCTTCGTGTTGATAAGGACTTTCTTGACCAAGTAGGTCAGGACATTGGTGGAGATTCTGGCTTCTTAGAAGCTGTGCGTAAAGGGCCAGACTGGATTGTGTCTCAAGAAAGCTTTACCTGTAGCATCCTTAAGCTAAAGAAACAAAGAAAAAATCCTTCACGAAGCTATAAAGACCCGGGAAATTTCGATATAAAATATCGCGGACTTCGTGCTCCAGCATACTTGCCTTATCTAGCTGCGCTAGTAAGGAATGATGCCGAGAATGCGACTTCATACTACGATCGGTTAGCAAAAGATTTAAAACTCAAACACCAATTTAATTCGCATGAAATGGGTCAAGTTGAAAAAGTTTGGGATGACTTGGAGGAATGGACAAGAAAAAATAATGGCCGGTTTGGTTTTTTTAAACGGCGAATTTTAGGTGGCTATCGGTTAATAGGAGTTCCAAGGTCCCAGAGTATTCTTAAACCGAGTGACATGGAAAATCTGGCACAAGTATTCGCACAGGCGCAGGTTAGGCCTGGTCAAGAATTGTCAGAAGAATCTTTAACGCAAATCTTGAATGAAACTCGGGCGAGTGGGTCGATATTTACTGCTGGATTCCAGAGGGCGCTTGAGATTGATGATTTCGTGCAGCCGATCCGTGCTGCAATTTTTAATGCCTATTCTGATTGGGACGGAACGCTACCTATAAGGGGGGGCGGCGCGACAGGTGTGGAGTCGTCAACTAACGGCAGGAATGAAGGCGAGATTTACATGGGAATTTCTCTCTTAGTGATTCGGGATTTTCCTTTGCAACTGTCTCCTAGCTGGCGAGTTCCAGCGATTCAGGACATCGGTAAGTTTGAACTGGAGAGAGATGGTCTGATCTGGAGCGGACAATTTTCCGGAACAGAAGGAGCAAACACTGCTCGGGCTCATAACCAAGAGGCAGATTTCTGGGATGTCGCCAAGCGAGCTTCTGATACAACGGTTCAGTTTGATGCCCGATGTTTTGTTAGCGAAGATTCTGAGCCGACGATGCTAAAGCTTACGCTGATGAGGCGAATACTTTGGGTTCTAACGCCGGCAATAGATAACTTAACGGGTGACATTGAGCTGAGGGAGGGGGACCTACCAGCGAGCGGGTCAGCTTTTTTGATGGCACCGCCCCGGAGTGTTCAAGCACTTCAGGGGTACATTGAGCGCGAAAAACCCGAGTGTGAGGTGATTTCGGCATTGGGTGTTCCAAAAGATTGGCTTATTGTTCGTCTAGTTGATTGCGCCTCGTTATCCGAAGAACAGCGCATACTTCCCGACGGAGAGAAGGGCGCCCGCCCACGACCGCGCGCGATACGTTTTGTCGGGGGAAAGTCGATTCGGCGTGGCTACAGCCGGATGTACTTGCCTTATGACCTCCCGTTCATAGAGCTAGATGCGCCGCTGGGCGCGCGTGTTGATTGCTCTGGGGGCATTGAAGTAGAAGAGCAATCTTCGCCTCTCTCGGTAAACGCGGCTGACCATGTCGATTGGAGGCCTCTGAGGCGGTTTAAATTTAGGCTTCCTCATTCAAGAAGCGCCTCTTACGAACTCAAAGCAATTTCCGCTAATGGATCAAGCCTGGGACAGGCAAAATTAAGGGTTGCAGATCTGGGTGGGGATGTAGTGGATACGGGTAAGCCATTCAGTCTTGATAATATTGGAAGACATATCCACTCTTATGAAGGATTGTCGGGTGTAGTCTTAGGCACTGCGCGCGACAAGTCGACAGAAACACCCAGCGAACTAAATGACTACGCTCTTACGGATGTTGAGTTGGGCTCCAGTGTCGGCTGCCAGAATCTAAAGGTAGGCATCCATGAGATGTTTCTTGATGCACTTGCCCAATCTGGTAGCTTGGATTATGGAGTGGCTAGAGATTTATTGCAGCGACTTTTGCTTTCAACTGGGGAGTTGGACGAGCCAGTTCTTCTTTTATTGGAGCTTAGGCGAAGAGGTTATTTAGGGGTTTCCACTACCTACAAGGGCCACATCGCGCGGATACACGCGATCAAACCGACTCTATATTCACTTCCTTTAACTTTTGCTGGCCGGCCGATTTGGGCTGTGGCAGGAACCCTACGTATTGACCATTGGAAAATCATCGCTCGTAAGACTGAAGCTTGGTCGGCACACCAGCTTAACAGCAATCGGGGCGTATTCGAGCCTTGGCGCTTAGTAATCAGCGACAGATCAGTTGCTCTTGAGACCTGCAGCCAGATTGGCTTCCGATTTTCAGAGAAACCTTGCATTTCGGTTGCTAGCTGGTCTGCTTCCCTAGGATTATTCAGGGACGAGACGTTCAGGAATACCATGGAGTCTATTGGCAGTGCGCGAGAGGGAGCAATGCGATTAAATGCGTCGACGGGACGTTTTACTGCGATACCTCGAGGTGATGTGTGCGAACTATGGAGGGTTCGGGATCTCGATATTGGGGTAGGTAATCTGTACGTGCTTGCAGACCAAGGGAAGTACGCGTTTGTCAATGACTCTCGCTGGGGTGTCTGGTTGGCTCTCGACGCATTTGCCAAGCACATAAGCCTTTATCCTGAGATGGATGGTGTTCACCCCTTGCCCATCACCTATGAATCAGCTAGGAGAACAATTTGGCTTCCGGCTCGCATCAGTCTACCAACAGTTCTTGAACGCGCTCTCGTCTTATGCAGCGGTGACTCACCAGATGTTCTAACACTTCAAAAAGATATTACCGAGAATACGAACAGCAGACTACTGCTTATCCGAAAGAAAGATGGTTTGCCTGAGTTTTCTGCTAACAGATTCTACACAGATATGGCTGATGGAAAGTGGCTTGCTTACAGGTACGTCCCCGAAAATATTGCCAGAATCATTGCTGGTAAGCTCGGGGCGGTTCTTGACGCAATCTGAAACACAGCTGTACCAGATAAAATCAAAAGAGAATATGATGAAAGATCCAATAGGTGCCCACGAAGCTTTGCAGGATGGAATCAAGCGGTATATAACCTCGGCTTTCGGGACTAACTCATCGACCTTCGAGGAAGATAGAAATAATTTATTAGATCAACCAGGAGTTCTCTTTCAGCGACCTTATGTTGAACCAACCCAGTCCTATAAGTCGGGCAGTCCACTAGCCAACCTCTCCGGCGATGATCTTCCCGGCTTTAGCCCAGCTGGTAGAGAGGCCTTCAAGGCGATAATTGGAGCGGGCCTGTTTAGTGGCGAGTATCCACTTTATAAGCACCAGCAAACAATGCTTCGGGAGTCACTAAAAGGTAAGCATTGCGTTGTCGTAACCGGGACGGGGTCTGGAAAGACAGAAGCTTTTCTGCTTCCAGCGCTAGCGAACATTATTCGAGAAGGTACCTGTTCCTCGAGTCAATGGACCCAACCCACGAGGTCTTCAGGAGAGTGGACTACCAACAATCCACCGAGATGGGATTCAACCAGAAAAGAATTACGGGGCGAAAATCGTCCAGCTGCTGTTCGAGCACTCGTACTATATCCGATGAATGCGCTGGTAGAAGACCAAGTATCTCGTCTCCGTCTCGCGCTTGACTCTGACGAGGCTCTCGAAGCTCTGGATCGCCACCTCGCCGGGAACAGGATCCGGTTCGGCCGTTATAACGGATCAACGCCAGTTGCCGGGCATCCTTTCAAGGCCGATGGAAAACCAAATAGCAACAAAAGGTCAGCGCTCACTGCGGACTTGAAGGCGGCCATTAACGACCATGTCTTGATGCGTAATAAACTCGAACGGTGCCGCAAAGAGCTAGCTGACGCAGAGGCAACTGATAACCAAGAAAATATAAAGGCTGCTGAGAAGGAATTGGCCGATGCAGTTGAAGAAACTAGCTTTATAAGGCGCATGTCGCCAGACGCTGCGGAGATGTTCCACCGATGGGAAATGCAAGCAGCGCCGCCTGATATACTGGTTACAAACCTGAGCATGTTATCCATCATGCTGATGAGGCACCCCGATCCGAATATTTCCGGTGATCGGGCTGACTCTGATATCTTCGAGTCGACGCGACAGTGGCTTAGCGAAGATCGCGAAAATAATGTCTTCCAGCTAATCATTGACGAACTGCATCTCCACCGCAGCTCTGCAGGTACGGAGGTGGCTTATCTGGTACGCCTCCTAATAGATAGGCTCGGACTTAGCCCGGACAGTCCGCAACTTCGTATTCTCGCCTCCAGTGCATCTTTGGATGGCAATGATGATCTAACCTATGAATACCTCGGTGGATTTTTTGGTTATACGCCTAACGAAGCAAAAGCACGCTTCCATATAGAATCAGGTGAACCCAAATATCCATTGGACGGTGAAATACCTGAATTCGATCAAAATTTAACGGAAATTTGCGTCAAGATTGGTAAGGCGAAAGCGAAAGGTTGCGAAGATCAATCCGCACTGGAGGCTGTTGTTGATCAGTTAAAACTAGATCAAGAACGCACCAACAAGTGTATTCTGGCCGCGTTCGATTCTAATGGCCAGATAAGAGCAAAACCGTTGGATGAGATTTCCAACTACTGGTTTTCGAGCTTGTCACCAGACGAGCGAGTAACGGCCACTAGAGGGCTTTTCTATGCGATTGGCTCCGACTATGCGAAAGCCAGAAAGCTGGCTATACCCAGCCTCCGCTTCCATTGGATGGCAAAGAACATCGATGGCCTGTGGGCTACGATTGGTTTGCGAGAGGAAGACGGGCATCGACGGGTTGGAGATCTCTTGCCTGAACGGAAGCTCTCTATCGAGGGGCGGCGTGTCCTAGAGGTTCTGTATTGTGAGTGCTGCGGAACCCAGCTGCTGTGTGGCAATAAGATTGCACTTAAAAATGGATTAGGGCTTGAAAGAGAGTTCGAATTAACGTCTCTCGAAACACAAATAGAGGGGCTTCCGGAGACTACAGTCGAAACTCGAACTGATGCCCAGAGCTATAGGGATGTAGGTGTCGTTTGGCTACGCGGGCCAGATGATAAGACTGCCTCTGAGGAAGATCTAAAGTGGCAGCACGGTACAATTGAGACAAGTTCGACGAGTGATCGTCCTGGTAAGCCGTTAGCGTACATGTCCGCCCGCTGGGTTCCTGCAAGTATAAATCCCATCACCGGTCTGGTTTCCCTTGGGCGTAAAATCGAAAATAGACAGCTGGCTTGTTATTGGTTTCAGATTGATCCAACGAAATTGGCAGAAAAAGATCACCATCGGTACTCTGCGATGCCCCAACGTTGTCCATCGTGCCTGATCGATTATTCAGAGCGGTATGGGCGCCGTACGCCGATCCGTTCTTTTGTAACTGGTTTGGCAAGAATGTCGCATCTTTTCTCAAAGCACGTCATGAGTACCTTGCCGAATGGTAAAGCTAGAAAGCTCGTCGCTTTTTCAGATAGTCGGGAAGCTGCAGCTAACCTTTCGGTTGGAGTGGAAGAAGAGCAGTGGAAGCTCTTGCTGCGAACGTTCCTCAATAGAGAATTAAAAGAGCGCGCTGTAAGCGGACTTGATCCCGCAATGAAAGAGGCGCTGGTTCTCGTAGAGTCAGGGCAGCGAGACAAGATTCCAGAGTTGCGAAATAGGATTAAGCAAGCATTCGGTGAGGCGGACGGAAAATTACATCAGTTCAACCTTTTCGTTCAGGCGGCGAGTTTTGTGAAGAATGATGCTGAAGGTGCGCTTCCTGCGCAGCTTGAACAAGTAGAGCGTGTTCGCGCCTACAGGGAAGGGTATGTTCGGGTTGATGATATTCTTGCTAAGCCTGATTCTAATAAAGTTATTAGTCCTTTGTGGCAGGATTTTATCGAAATGGGTGTCAACCCTGGAGGGGCATCCATTGATAAAAAAATTATTGCAGACAATCGAGATTGGACCTCAATCTTCGAGTCAGCCGATGGTCACCTGATTCCGAAGTTAAGTGATGAGGCGAGGCCTGTGGAGATCGAGAAAATCGGCACTTCTCTTCGTAGAAGTGCCTGGCGAGCTTTGACTGGCCGTCTTCTGTATGACCTAGAAGCTCAAGGGATTGGCCATCTCGCGTTTCCACCTGTGCCGACTTTGCAGCCACCATTCGGTTTGTCCTCTGAAGTATTTCGCCAAATATGTGATAGCGTTCTCCGTATCCTTGCTGAAGAAAACCAATTGGACCCTACGCCCTGGGATAGGCCCTCTAATGGTTGGCAACACAATCAGCCGACCGGCGCACCGAATGAAGGGCCGAAGAAAAAGCGTGTTTATAATTATCTAGCTAAGGTGGCCGGGGACAAGACGATAAACCTTGAAGTATTGAAAAAGAGCGTTGTGGATGCCTTTAAATCAGTAGGACACTCGCCAAGCGCTGATTCGTGGGCTGTGGTCAAGTTAGAAAAACTATGGGTGCGGGTTGTGAAGCCTGAAGACCATCCTTGGGAATGTGGAAACTGCGGGCAAGTTCATTGGCAGGCATCTGCAGGTGTCTGTTCTCGTTGTCTCGATAAGCTAGAGATACAGCCGAATGGGAAAGCTTCGGCTGGTCAAAAGGAGGAGAAGCACTATTATGCTTACGAAGCCAAAGATGAGTCGTCTACCTTCCGAATTCATTCCGAAGAATTGACCGGTCAAACCCAAGATCAGGCTCAGCGCCAACGGCATTTTCGCGATATTTTCTTCGACGATGAGACCGTTGAAGGAATAGGGACGCGCAGGGCACTAGAAAACGTAGATGCTATCGATTTCTTGTCTGTCACTACGACGATGGAAGTTGGCGTTGATATAGGTTCGCTGCAAGCAATAATGCAAGCAAATATGCCTCCGGAGCGCTTTAACTATCAGCAGCGAGTAGGTCGTGCCGGGCGAAAAGGCCAAGCATTTTCCGTAGCTTTCACATTCTGTCGCGGTCAAACCCATGATCGTATCCATTTTGAGCATCCCAGAGAAATGACCGGTGGTGTTCCACCACAACCCCGCCTTGCGATGGGCGACGACCAGCGCATATTGGCTGAGCGACTCATTGCCAAGGAGATTTTGCGACGAGCGTGTCGAGATGCTGGTATTTCTTGGACGTCTACCAGTCAAGAACCGGACACACACGGAGAGATGGGAACTTTAGCCGAAGCTGGACAGACTATCTCGTCAGTCGAGTACTGGATAGACGAACATCAGGGGAGCATTCGTGAACTCGCGCACCTAGTAAGTGCTGGTTCAGGTGTATCAACGGACGCCCTTGTGCGGTTTGTGCACGCGTTGCCGAGGAAAACTCGTGAGGCAGTCGATGACACTGGGTTTGTCGCAACTACGCTTGCCCATCGCTTAGCCGAGGCAGGGATTTTGCCTATGTTCGGTATGCCAACAAGCGTTCGAGATTTGTACTTCCATTTACCTCAGGGTAGAGCGAGTGAGGCAAAAACCCTTAATAGACCCGCCGACCAAGCGATCGCCGACTTTGCTCCGGGAGCAGAGCGGACTTGGGATAAGCGCCGCTTGATTCCAAAATATATAGTAGCTCCAATTTTGAGCAAGCCCGGGGGTTTTGGCTGGAGAGTGTCAGGACCACCCATTGGAGCGGCCTACATTCACGTTCGTTGTGGAGCCTGTCGACAGTTGAACACTGAACCTGTTCCGATAGGGGAATTACAGGGATTTCTCAGTAAAAAAGGGGTTTGGAATCCAAGCTGGTTGGTGGAACCACCACAAGGTGTTGAGTGCCCGAACTGTGGAATGTTAGGCGCGAGACCATTCATGGCTGTTGCTCCGCGTGCTTTCGCGACGGATATGAATATATCTCGACCGGCTTTGGGAGGAGGCGAAAATAGGGGACGGTCTGGTTCTACGGATATTTCCAGCCCGATGCTAAGTTCGGAGGGTTACGAAAAGGCTTGCAATGCTCATGTTAAATTAGAGCGGCAGGCCCCAGTTTTTCGCACCAATACCAATTCCGGTGACTATTTTGGCTTTCGAGAGAATAAAGGCCTTCAGGAAACGTATGTTGAGGCTGAATCTATCTGGTGCACCGACGAGGAAAATCCTGAATTTAGGGTCGCGCTTACATCTGCAAAAACAACAGACATACTTGCGATCCGAATGCTGGATGGCAACGGACTAACGTATTTTGAAGGAACAAATGAAGCACGACTTGCAAGGCGCCGGGCTGCTTGGTACTCGGCGGCAACCATTTTGCAGCGAGCCATTGCCCTAGAACTAGACGTGGATTCTTTAGACATTGAAATCGCGTCTGTCCACGCAGTCACGGATAAAGGCAAAGGAGGTGGCGAACTATATTTAGCCGATGCTCATCCGAATGGCGCGGGCCTGGTGGATAGTACAAGAGAACAGTTAGAGTCGATCTTGAGAGGCTGCTTGTTTGGAAAAGGCGCCACTCCGCGGATGGGCAAGATGATCCGTGAGGAAATTGAGCTATCCCTCGAAGCCGGTAATGAATGGCGGAGCCCAGATCTGCTACTCCGAGGCTTCCGAAACCGTCAGGTTCATGGCCTTTTAGATTGGGAGTTGGGCATTGAGCTATTGGCCTCGATGTTAGACGAAGACTTTAAACCAGGTTTGGACAAAGTCGCAGATGGTCGGCTTTTGCCAACCGGAAAAGATGGAGACTGGCTTTTACGTGCCGGAAAACTTGTCGATATCTGGGTCTCCAATGGCTTTCCTGCTGATTCGGTCGTACACGAAGATACTGTCCATGGTTGGGTTCTCGACGGTGTCCTCAACGTAGTTGTGCATCCGCTATGGGATGGAAGCCCCAGTGAGCGAAACGCTATAGGCAACGCACATCTTCTGGCTGCTGAGAAAGACCTAAAAGAAATACGACGTGTCGATTCATTTAACTTAGCTAGGCGCATGGTTTGGGTCAGAGCCAATCTGTCTATCGATGACGTGTTTATTGTTGAAGATGTTGATGCGAGTTCACCCTCTGGAGTGCCTAGCACTGTTTCCACATCTACGAAAAATGTTGTGACAATAGATGACCTTTACAAAAACACTGACGATGACATTGTCACCTTTGATGACCAAAGCTGGAAAATAACAGGCCCGTACACGCTTAACCAACTTGGAGATGGCGAGGAGTGGTTGGCGGCTACTTCGACCGGTAAGCTTTTGTCAGTCAGAGTTTCATATAAACATGGAATGAAAGCTCCGAGGCTGCGGACTAGCAATGGCTTCGTTCCATCGAATGAAGCTGCACTGTTCAGCTTTGTTGCACAGCGAATTAAATGAAAGGAATTATTTAGATGCCAAAAGTTGTGGGTGGTTTACCGGCAGACCGTTGGGAAAACGAGGTGCTGAAGGCATTCAAAAATCAACTGCCTGATAATTGGGTTGTTATGCCTAGCGTGCATTGGACACTTGCCAAGAATGGTTACGTCCGAGACGGTGAAGCTGATTTCGTTGTCCTTGTGCCTGATTCTGGTCTTGTAGTCGTTGAAGTAAAGGGCTCTAAAGAGTTTAAAGTAGGGGAGAATGGAATTTGGAGCCGAAGGGAAAACGAAGGTACTTGGACCGAACTTAAAGAGGCGCCACCAGAGCAGGCTATCAGGAATATGCATGATCTGACTAAAGTGCTGAAGGAGCGCTATCAATGGCTTGGCTTTCCTGGACGGTACTCATATCTTGTTATTTATCCTCAGGGGGAGGTGGCTAGCCTCCCCGCTATGTTCGATGAGTCAACAATAGCGACCCGTAGACATATGAATCAATTGGCGTCGCGTCTCCGTAAATCTCTTGAAAAGCGTGGGGGGGATGGGCGTGGAGAGCAATTCGTTACGCAAGTCGCGGAGTCGGTAATTGATCATCTTAAGAACAGGAAGTTTCATGTTTATAAAGCAGATTCTGGAGAGGATGTTGCTGATGAATCGGAAAGAATCGAGCAGCTAACTCGACAGCAATTTGCGAGCTTAAAAGGGCTGTTTCAGCTGCCAAATGTCGCTGTAGTCGGTCCGGCTGGTTCAGGAAAGACAGTTTTGGCGATGTGGCGTTTAAAAGCACTAATCGATCAAGGTAAGAGGGCCGTCTATATTTGCTATAACCGTGCGCTCGCGGCCTCACTACGTATGCAAAACCCAGATTATGCAGATTTCATTTGGAACGTAGACAAACTATTTATTTCAATATGCTCAGAAGCGCGTCCTACAGAGGGGTTAGATGAATTTTATAGGGAGGTCTTGCCTGGGAAGGTTATGGACTATGCGGACACGTATGAAAAATACGATTCGATAGTCGTCGACGAAGGGCAGGACTTGTCTGAATGCCAGATCATCGCATTGCTCGAACTTCGCTCAAGCGAGGGGGAGTGGGCTTTTTTTTCAGACTGGAAACAAGATCTGTTTCATGCTGGGAACACTACCCCGATAGGCGCCGAAGTGGTGTTTAGCCTACATCACAATTGCCGAAACACTGTAAAAATTAATGATGCTTCCAACTCGTACCTCAATTCGAGAATTGAGTCTATGCCCGGTATGCCTGTGGGTGTGGCTCCTTTGGTTGAGTTGGCTAATAACCAGTCGATGCGCGCGTGGGAGATTGCCAAGAAATGGAGCGGAGAAGGCTCTGTGGTGATACTCAGTCCTTACAGGTATGAAAACTCCTCTATGAATGGCCAGATATCAGGACATGGCCTTCGTCTAAGTACTGAAATCAGCGATCTAGGAAAGGCTGGAACTGTTTACTTCTCGACAATAAAATCTTTCAAGGGTATCGAGGCGAGGGCGATAATCGTCGTTGACGCTGGTATCCCAGATAAGCATGTTGCCTTTTCTAAGGAGGATCTTTATGTTGCTACTACTCGCGCGACAACTAGATTAGCTCTGATTACCTCCAGAAAAGACGTCGCTGACTATTACAACGCCTTTGCTTAATCAATTTTGGAGAATCTGATAGAGTTGTTTGGGTTCTTCGATGGTAACCCACAAGAAGCGACTCATAGCTATGCTCGGCATCCTGGCTGGGGGACGCCCAGGCATGGAAGCAGCGCGAATAGCCCAGCGCGTTGATCGCGAAATTGACCTTGCAGTGCTGGCCGGCGACGACCGTCTCGATCTCTCCTCAGTCATACTGGAGCTGGTATCCGGGCTGTGTCTCGAAACGCACGGTCTGCTTACTGGCCCATAACGCCCGCTTGGGCTGGGTGGACGTACACACCATGTTGGGCCCGCCGATATAGCTCTTCTCGCAGATTAACTGAAAGATCAACTCGGGGCTCTAGTCGTTGTCAGCCAGCAGCTGGTCGATAAATCGGCTTGTAGGGATCCAATCTGCTCGCGCGTGGCCTGGCGGGCTGCCCGGTGGGTGCCTCCTCGCGTGTCAGTTGGCGGTGCATGGCACGTTCGGAACAACCGATCTGATGCGCAGTGTCCACGGGGCGGGTGGGCGACTCGCTGTTGAGGTTGCTCTATCATACGAAGCCGCTTCGGCTTCTCACGGTGCTTCGTATATGGGTTTAGTCACCTTTTTAGTCGGTTGCGACCTGCTAGATGGTCTGTGAGCGAATATGGCGATTTCACTAGCTAAGTGACCTGGAGTTTTTCTTTTTTCCATGTCAAACTCATGCGACCTACTGAATGATGTCAATAGACTATTTAGAACTCATGGATAAATATACTTCTCCTCTTCGTTTTATCGACGTTTTTGCGGGGTGTGGCGGGCTTTCTCTCGGCTTGCTTCAGGCTGGTTGCCGCGGAGTTTTTGCTATCGAGAAGAGTCCCTTGGCATTCGAAACATTGCGTTACAATCTAGTGGATGGAGTGAAATACCAGTTTGAATGGCCGGAGTGGCTACCAAAAGAATCCATATCATGTGAAGAGTTATTGGAAAAGTATCCTGAGGAGTTGACTGGGTTGAGGGGGAGCATTGATCTACTTGTGGGCGGCCCTCCTTGCCAAGGCTTTTCCACGGCTGGGCGTCGTGATCCGGCTGATCCTCGAAATAGGATGACTGATCAATACTTAAATTTAATTAAAATATTGCAGCCTCGTTACCTCGTTATCGAGAATGTGGCGGGAATTGATATGCGATTCGAGGAAAAAAAAGATATTCTTGGTCTCATGCAGGAGGTAAAACCCCCATCTCATGCGCACTCTGTCGAGGAATGTTTAAATGAGATTGGGTACTCTGTATCACGAGGTTTAGTTAATTGCGCAGACTTTGGTGTGCCACAAAATCGAATGCGGTACTTATTTATATGTGTAAAAAATAGTAATGATAATCTGCATGATCTAAATCCTCTGGAAGAACTTGTCGAGTATAGAGAGAAGTTTCTAGATGGAAAAGGCTTGCCTGTTGATCGAAAAATTACTTCCAGAGAAGCAATAATTGATCTGGAAGTTGCCGATAAGAATCTTGTAGATTGTAAAGATTCTAATGCAAAGGGATTTAAAGAGGCAGAATACATAGTCCCACAAGTTGAAGTTGGTTATTTTAAGTTAATGAGAGAGATGTCGGATGGGAAGGCGCCGAATAGTAGGCGGCTAGCCAACCACAGAAAAGATACCATAAGGTATTTTGAGAGAGTGCAAGAGGTTTGTCGACCTGGACGCCCGATGTCAAAAGTAGAGCGTGAAAAATTGGGTACGAAGAAACACTCTACTACGGTTTTACATCCAAATCGCCCAGCCCCAACAATCACAACACTTCCCGATGACATATTACATTACAGTGAGCCACGTATACTTACAGTAAGGGAAAATGCTAGGCTACAGTCTTTTCCTGATTGGTTTTCGTTCCAAGGAAAATATACCACAGGAGGGAAGTTTAGAAAACATGAATGCCCTCGATACACTCAGGTAGGTAACGCAGTGCCTCCTCTGCTCGCCAATGCCATCGGATGCATGTTATATACAAGGCATCGAGCGACGTTGTCGTATAGTGAAAAATATTTTGGTGAGGAAGATACTGTTGATGCCAATTGCAAAGAAATAAGCTAGAGAGTTTGCTAGAGTTGGGATAATATTGGCCTTCCAATACTTCAGGTGTTTCAAGTCTGGTGCGATCAACTATCGGTAGCCACTGTTGATTTGGTTTATTCGCAAGGTGCCAAATGCCAATCCCGCAGAATTTGGTACATTAGGCTTCACATCTAAACTTGGTGATTTATCTGAAAAAGTAAAGGCCCTGTCCTGTTGTTATTGCTTTTATAATTCATTTTATGTACCTTGCGAGGTGATTCGTGGGCTGCCATGCTTTGAGCTACTAGAAAATAAAGTGGGAAGGCTTGATTTTATAAAAGCCAAATAGTGACAATGACCGATTTTCTAACTCCACGTGAACGCTCGGAAAGGATGTCACGCATTGGTAGCAAGAATACAAAGCCCGAGATAGCATTACGCAGAGTCCTCCATGGGCTCGGGCTACGTTACCGGCTGCACGGAGGAGGCTTGCCCGGCAAGCCGGATCTAGTGTTTCGTCGTTACAGGGTCGTGGTCTTTATTCACGGCTGCTTTTGGCATAGGCACGCTGGTTGCAAGATTGCCACGACACCTAAGAGCAACACGTCATTTTGGGTTGAAAAATTCGAGAAGAACATTGCCCGTGATGAACGTGTTACAGCTGAGTTGGAAAAGCTAGGCTGGCGAGTGTTCGTAGTTTGGGAATGCGAAGTGAACTCAACTACCAAAGCCAATCTTACTGGCGAGAGGCTGGCTAGGTTAATACGAGAATAGGAAAACGAGAGGTTATTTAGTAGTGCATCCGTACCACTATAGGTACACCACGGGTACACACACCAGCTTCGTATGCTATCCTCAGCTTTCGCTAAGCTACTGATTCCAAAGAACTGTACCTTTCGCTCGATTACGGTTGCTTTTCCTTTTGTGTCAGCAACTTATTGTTTTAAAAGCGAACTCATAATCCCTTGGTCGCAGGTTCGAGCCCTGCTGGGCCCACCATGTTCCCCTTTCATATCAATCAACTATTCCTTTCTTCGTAGCTTATACTAACCGCGTTGTGCTTTGGCTAAGGACAGGCAAGTCTGGGCTGCTAAGCGCGAGCGCGATCAGGTTTTGCAAGCTCGCGGGCTGGATTTTCGCCGATGCCGGCCACGTGTTCGCCGGCCGCCATTTCACGCTGATTGACGTTCGCCGGGGATTGTGGATAGGACGCTCTATCACCATGGGTGTGCTCAATGAGCGGATGGTCATGATAGTAATCAGATGCTCAACCGCAGCCTTCTCGGTCTCTTTAGACGCACTCGATGCTATGCTAGCATTGCTATCAATGCATACATAACAGGTGAACTCATGGCGACTATTACGGTTCGTAACTTGGATGACGATCTCAAGGCACGGCTACGTGTCGCGTCAGCTAGACACGGGCACTCGATGGAGGAAGAGGTGCGTACCATTCTTCGCAATGCCCTCGCCAAGCCCCAGCAGGGCGGGTTGGGTAGCCATATCCGTGAGCGTTTCGCCGTCGCGGGCGGTGTGGAGCTTGATCTACCTGGACGTACTGATACGCCGAGGCCTGCGGATTTCGACTCGTGATTGTGCTCGATACCAACGTGCTATCCGAGTTGATGCGTCCTGAGCCAGACACGTCGGTTGTGGATTGGCTGGACGCTCAGGACGCATTCTCCGTGACAATTTCCGCTATTACAGTGGCTGAAATTCTCTATGGCATCGAACGGTTGCCCAATGGCAAGCGTAAACAGGGTTTCGCGGCAATGGCGGCAGCGATGTTCGAGGAGGATTTCGCGGGTCGCATTCTGCCATTCGATGCAGTGACGGCGGTTCATTATGCTGGGCAAGTTGCTGCCAGCGAGCGCTCCGGTAGGGCGGTGCATACTGCGGATGCGCAGATTGCGGCGATTTGTCAGCAGCATCACGCCAAGCTGGCCACGCGCAATGTGAAGGATTTCGAACGCCTTGGAATTGAGCTCATCAATCCTTGGGAGAGCCCTTGAGCGCATACACTGGCAGTTGCCTCAAGCAGAAAAAACACTGCCCCGGCATCCCTGCCAGGGCAAGAGTCTTTTAAAGTGTCAGCGTAATAACAGTGCCCCTTCCGTGGGGTAAGCCGGCCTTCCTTGGCCGGCGCCGTATGGCTACTAGCGGCTGACTAAATAAACTGTAGTAGCCATTGGTCTTAAGAGATATGCATGCCCGGTGATGAAATGTCATGGCCCGGTACACGGGTGTCTCTTGTTGGCAACGCCTGCGCTGTAAGGCGCGTGATGTCTCGATTCCCAACCGAGACCAAAGCGCCCGGTCGAACCGATTATTCCGTAATCATTCCCGCTCGCCGCCTTGCACGGCCCCCGGCTCCTGCCCCAGCGAATGATAATAAAGCGCCGCATCGCGCATCTCTTTCTCATCCATACGCTCGACCGCGCTATGCATGATGTCGGCATAGGCGGTGCCGCCGCGTTTTCCCTCCTTGAACAGCGTCAGCTGTAGGGCGATGTAGTCCGCATACTGGCCGGCGAGCTCAGGGTAGTGAGGGTTGCGTGGCCCATGGCCCGGCCCATGGCAATCGACGCAGGAGGGCACGCCCTGCTCGGGAATGCCTTGCCTGGCGATCTCCCGGCCTCGGGCTATCGACGCCGGCTCAGTGTTCCCTGCGGGCGGATCGTCAGCTGCGGCCTGGCTTGGCTCGGGTTCCTGAGCGGCGGAGCGATCCATTCCCGCATAGTGGCTGGCCAGTGCGCGCATGGCCGCCTCATCCAGATTGACGGCGATAGGCTGCATGATGCCGCTGTGACGATCGCCGCTGGCATAGGCTTCGAGGCTAGCGCGCAGGTACGCCTCGCTCTGGCCCGCAAGCTTGGGAAAGGCGCCCAGGCCGCGCCCGTTGCCATCCAGGCCGTGGCAGCGGGCGCAGTTGGCCAGTGCCGCATGCCGAGGCTCGTCCGGCGGGAGCAACCGACCGAGCCCGGTTCCCGCGGCGATTTCGGCATCGGCGAGCTCGCCATGGGCCAACTGCCGGTAGCGCTCCGGGCTTAGCGTCGGCAGCTTCTGCAGGAACGCCACCATCGCCCACACCTCATCGTCGCGCTGCAAGCTCACCCAAGCCGGCATGGGGGTGAACTTGATGCCGTGCTTGACGATCCAGAACAGCTGCTCCGATGTCCACTCCTTGACCTTGGGCGGCAGGAAGGGCGGCTCCGGCGTCATCTGCTTCGCGATCAAGGATTGTTCCTGCCCCGGCGCGCCATGACACGGTACGCAGCCGGTGACGTAATGCCCGGCGCCCTTGAGTACCAGCGTCGGATCGGTCAGATCGGTCTTTGCCGGCTTCTTGACGGTCATGGCGTGGGTTTCGACGGCATTATGCATGGCGAACTGAAGCACCCAGCGGGTAACGGGCCAGTGGCCGGAGCTGGCGCTGATCGGCATCAGCCCCGACCACGCGAAGAGCAAACCGCCGATACCCAGCACGACGCCCAGGATCGCCAGACTCACCAGCAACAGTCGCCAGCGGCGGGCCAATTCATGGACAAGCTGGCGCACGAGGTTGATGAGCCTTTCCATTCCGGCCTTGATGGTTTTACGCATGGGCTGACCTACCTGTCATAGCGTTTCTCGGAAAAGCCGGGGTTCGCTGCTGGCCCGCCTCGTAACAGGCCGGCGAGCAGGTACAGGCCGCCGGCGAGATAGATCGAGCCGCCGCCGCCGAGCATGATGACGCCGCCGATTTGCTGATCCTGCAATGCCGCGAGTTCCCCCATGGCCATATGCCCGTAAAGAGGCCGGCCGGCCAGGGCCAGCAGCACGCCCAGTAGTGTCATGTGCATCGATGTCAGCAACAGCCCGGCGATGCCCGCGGCGGCGCGCTCGCGCCGAACGCCACCCAAGGCCGCCAGCCAGAGCAGCAGGCCGACCGCCAGGTAGCTTGCCAATTCGAGCACGAACAGCACCGTCGATTGCCTGGCTGCCTGATGCAGCGCCGGCACGTGCCAGGCCCAGATCACGACGAACTCGATCGCGGAAGCCAGAAAGGGCGAAAACAGCGCTGGCGCCCCCGGCACCGGGTCGAATCGGCCACCGGCCAGGCCGAGTGCCAGCAGGGGAGCGATGGCCGCTACCATCGTCATGTGCAGAGCCATATGCGCGCTGAAACTGTGCCGGGCCAGTTCCGGCAGCGGGCTCAGGCAAATGGCGGCCAGCAGGCACAGGCTGAGGAGGGTGGGCCAGCGGCGCATTACCGGCAGCTTTCGATGAAGACGGCGGCGAAGGCGACATACACCGTGGCGACCGCCGAGAGGCCGCACAGCAGCAGGGTCGCAAAGCCGAGAAAGCGGTGGCGGTCGGCGGCGCTGTCGGCGTCGTGCGGAACCGTCCCGGTACCGAAACGCGCCCGGCGAAGGGCACGCCAGATCACGATGCCGATCCCGAGCAGCGCCAGCACGGCGTAAATACCGATCGCGATACGCGCGCCACCCAACATGCCGGCTCTATCCGCTATCTTGGCGCACCAGATGGCGGCGGTGATGTAAGACAGCAAAAAGTAAACGATCCAGATCGCCGGCCCCAACGTGAGCAGCCACAGGGTTTCGCGTCGCTCCGGCGGTGCCCTGCGCTCCTCGTGCTCGAATTGCGTGAGTCGTGTCATGCCAACCTCGCGACTTCCCGTTAATCCACCATCGGAAAACCGGCAATCACGGCGATCGTTATCACCGCCGTAATCGCCATGAAATGCCAGTAGAGCGTGACGTTCTGGATGTCGATGTCATGTTCGGCGCTCATCCGACCGGCCGCACGACGGGCAAGGCAATAGAGCTGCATGATCAGGCCGATCCCGACGTGAATCACCGCCCACAGCACCAGGACCCAGACGGTGGCCGGGTAGACATGCCGCGTGGGGTCTAGCCCGCTGAGATAAGGCCCGGCCATCAGCGCCAGCGCGCCCGCAACGCTCAGTAGCGCCGCCAGCCCCAGCAACAGGTAGAAGCCGGCGGATCGATCGCGGCGGTTCCAGCGCCTGGCCAGCAGCGTGAATAGCCAGGCCCCGAGCAGGAGCGCCGCGGCGATGAGCGGCCAGACAAGCCCGGGGCCGGGAGCCGGCTCGGGCGGGAAATCCTCATGCACGGTCCAGAAGAAGAAATAGCCGAAGACCAGGCTGGCGAAGGCGCTCATGTCGCCGATCATGGTGATGAACGTCGCCCACCAGCTCACCGACATCGATCCCGAGGCATACAGCGGTAGGGTGAGGCCCAGCCCCACATCCTTGCTGCGCTTTTCGGGAATTTTCGCGGTGCCGGTCCATAGCCACACAAGCACCGTCGCAACCGCCAGCGCGGCACTGATGCCCGCGGCGAGGTACCACTTATAGGTCGCGAAAATGAAGGCGCCACCGGTGAATACCGCCGCCCACAAGGTGATGAACGTCGGCCCCGGCACGCGCAGGCACTGAGTTGGCTCGGCGTCGATCGGCGAGGTGATCAGCGTCTCGCGCTCGCCCTCCTCGGCATCGGGCAGATAGAAGCGCCCGGCATCGACATCCGCCATGAAGTTCGGCTGATCCCAGAGTGGATAGCGGCTCGCGATGAAGGGAATGGAGCGCACCCCCCACGGCTTGCCTGGCACCTCTCCAAGCCACTCCAACGTACCCGCACCCCAGGGGTTGCGCTTGGCGTAGGGCTGCTTCTTTTTCGGTCGCAGCACCTCGCAGACCAGCACGGCAATGCCGGCAGCCAGGATGAAGGCACCGATGGTGGAGATGAGATTGAGCGTATCGAAGCCGAGGTCGGCCTGGTAAGTGAACACCCGTCGCGGCATGCCCAGCAGGCCGGTGAAGTGCATCGGTAGAAACGCGGTATTGAAGCCGATGAACATCAGCCAGAAAGCCCAGCGGCCTGGCTTCTCCGCCAGCAGTTTGCCGGTGGCCATCGGGTAGAAGTAGAAAAGCCCGGCGACCACCGGGAACAGCATGCCGCCGATCAGAACATAGTGCAGATGAGCGACGATGAAATAGCTGTCGTGGGCCTGGAAATCGAATGGCGCGACGGCCACCATCACCCCGGTGAGCCCGCCCAGCACGAAGATCGCCAAGGCCCCGGTGACGAACAGCATCGGCACCGAGCGCACGAAGCGGCCGGCGATGATCGTCGCCAGAAAGCAGAAGATCTGCACGCCCGTGGGAATTGCCACCGCTTCTGAGGCCGCCGAGAAGAAGGCCAGGGAAATGTCCGGCAGGCCGGTGGTGTACATGTGATGCACCCACAAGCCAAAGCTGATGAAGCCGGTGCCGACGGCGGCCAGCACGACCCAGCCATAGCCGACGATGGGCCGCCTCGCGAAGGTGGGCACGATCATCGCCACCAGCGCGATGGCCGGTAGAAAAATGATGTAGACCTCGGGATGGCCGAAGATCCAGAACAGATGCTGCCAGAGCAGCGGATCGCCACCCCGGCTGGGGTCGAAGAAGGGCCAGTCGAACGCCCTTTCCAGTTCGAACAGCAGATCGCCGGCGATCAGTGGCGGGAAGGCGAACAGAATCATGCCGGCCACGACCAGAATGTACCAGGCGTAGAGTGGAATCAGATTGATGCGCATGCCCGGCGGTCGCGTCTTGAGTACACCGACGATCAGCTCGACCGCCGCGGCGATCGACGCCACTTCGATGAACGACAGCCCCAACAGCCAGATATCCGCCCCCAGGCCCTCCTGATACGTCGTCGCCAGGGGCGGATACATGAACCAGCCGCCTGCGGGCGCGACGCCGAAGAAGATCGACCCGCAGACGAAGACGCCACCGATCAGAAAGCTCCAGAAGCCATAAGCGGACAGGCGTGGAAAGGGCAGGTCCCGAGCGCCGAGCAGCTGCGGCAGAATCAGGATGGAGACGGCCTCGAAGATCGGCACGCCGAACAGGAACATCATCACCGAGCCGTGCAGGGTGAAGACCTGGTTGTACGTCTGCGCCGAAAGGAAATCGTTCTCCGGTACGGCCAACTGCGTGCGCATCAGCAGCGCCAGCACCCCGGCGAATAGGAAGAAGACGAACGAAGTGGCGGTGTACCACATTCCCACTTCGGAGTTGTTGACCGCCGACCAGTAGCGCCAGCGTTGCGGCGTCTCCCAGGGTATGCTCAGCCGCTCTTCCTGAGCCTGACGGCGCTCCCGGTCGGCCCGGTCGTCGTTTTCCATGTCGGCGCTCATTTCAGCCCATCCAGGTAGGTGGCGATGGCGGTTCGCTGATCCTTCGGCAACATACCGAATGCCGGCATGTTGACCCCCGGCTTGATGTGATCGGGATGGCTGATCCAGCGGACGAAGGACTCAACGTCGTTGGGCAGGATGCCGGCGCCCAGGGTCAGTCGGCTGCCGACATGGGTCAGGTCGGGGCCCAGCGTACCGTCGGCCGGCGTGCCGCGAATGGCATGGCAGGCGCTGCAGCCGTTGGCCATGAAGGCCTGCTGGCCACGCTTTGCGATCGGGCCCTGCGGCGGTTGGGCAGGCGCCGCTTGCCCCTCGAGCCAGGCGGCGAACGCCTCGGGTTCCATGACCTCCACATGGAAATTCATCAGCGCATGGGAGGTGCCGCAATATTCGGCGCAGGCGCCGCGATAGGTGCCGAGCCTGGTCGGCTCCAGCACCAGGCGGGTGACCCGGCCGGGAATCATGTCGACCTTGCCGCCCAGCGAGGGAATCCAGAACGAGTGGATGACGTCCGGACTGCTGAGGCTGAATTCGACCCGCTCGCCCACCGGCAGGCGAATCTCGTTGGCCAGCCTCACCTTGTCGCCGGCTGGTGTCGTATACGTTACCCGCCACCACCACCGCTCGCCGGAGACGGCGACCTGAAATTCGCTCTTGGCCGGGGCGCTCAGCGATGGCATGAGTTGCAGGCCGAAGATCAACAGGGTTCCCAGCACGATGGTCGGGAAGATCGCGCCACCGCCAATGATCAACCAGTGGGCCCTACGGCTGCTGTGCGCCTCGGATTTGATCTGCGTGGCGTAGATCGCGAAGCCGATCACGGCGACCCAGATAACGATGGCGCCGCCGCCCATCCACCAGAACAGCTGGGCGATCCGCTCGGCGCCGGCGCCTGCGGGTTGCAGCGCCGACTGGGTTCCAGTGCAGCCCGACACGAGCGACAGAGCAGCGAGGGAGCGCCAGTAAACCATCCTTGTCGTGCTGGTTACTCTCATGATCGAACCGTGCTCGGCTGTAGCCCCGATTCAGGGGCTCGTTTCGGACAATGGCACTTAGCGTTCAGCGTAGCCCAACCCGAACGATGTCAAGGGAAAGGTGACCTCTCCCCGGTTTGTGGTAATCTTGAAATCAGCAATCCGAATTAGCGATTTGGGTTTTACGCTTGCGGCAGGTATGAGAGTCGTGGATAAATGGTGCTTGCTTGGGTGGAGGAGTATTAAGTGCCTGAATTGAATGGTCTCGTAACGGCATGGTTGACTTGGGAAGCGTTCGCTGCGGCAATCGGCCTGACTATCGTCGCTTTCTGCTTATGGACCTTGCATGCCCGCGCCACGGCGAGGCGCAAGCGGTTCGAGGAGAACATCCAAGCCTACGAAGCCGAGAGAAGCCGGCAGCTAGCAGAGCGGGGCGAATTCGCCACGGCCTCGTTTCGCCATGCTGGCCGTGCCAAATCTCGCGCTTGACGCCAAGCCATTCGCGTAAGCATTTCATCTCGAATCGGTCATTACGCAGTCTCCCTCCATGCGCCGCGCCAGCCGCTGAATCGGTGCTTCTCCCAGCCTCCCGTACTTGCCCATGAGTTTCCTCGTGCTCCCCTGGTGGAGCATGAGCTATTCCTACCTCTACGCTCGTGTAACGCCCTCCGCCGGGTCTCTCTTTCATGTCCGTCGCGGCAAATCAAAAATTGCATACTTCGCAGGGGTACTGCTAAAGGTTGAAGAGTCTGTACGCTGGCCAGGCTCGCCCCGACCGTTTTCGCCGTTTATGACGTCAAAGTGTTTTGGCGAGTTAAAACAACGAGTTGGGTCTTCCGGTCTTCGTCAGCCAACAAGGAAAACAGCGATACGGAGAGGCAGACCATGCAGGATAGGAAATCCGGGCTATTGCTCAATCGTCGCCAATTGCTCAAGGCCGGCGCGACCACCGCCGCCGGTGTCATGGCTTATGGATTGCCGTTGCCTCAGGCGATCTGGGCGGCACAGGGCAAGGTGCTGCGCGCTCGCTCTTACGCGGATATCAACAAGCTCGACCCCGGCTTCTACCAGAATGCCTACAACGTCGACGTGATGAATTGCATCTACTCCAAACTCCTGCATTACCAGCCGGGCACGCAGTGGGGAACGCAACTGCAGGCGGCGGAGTCGGTGGAGCAGATCGACCCCACGCACATCCGCTTTCGGCTCAAGAAGGGCATCATGTTCACCGATGGCTACGGTGAGATGACGGCGGAGGATGCCAAGTTCTCGTTCGAGCGAATCATCAAGCACCATTCTCCGATCGCGGGTGACTGGGGGCCGCTAGATCATGTCGAGGTCGAGGACGATTACACCGGCGTCATCGTGCTCAAGAGTCCCTTCGTGCCGCTATGGAACATCACGCTGCCTTACGGCGCCGGCCATATCGTCTCGAAGAAGGCGGTGATGGAGGTCACCGAGGATGGCGGCGATTTCGGCATGAAGCCGCCGTGCTTCTCAGGCCCCTATGTACTATCCGATTGGCGGCCCAACCAAATGGTGGTCCTGACTCGCAATCCCGAGTGGACTGGGCCGAAGCCGGGCTTCGATGAGATACACATTCGCCCGATCGGCGACCCGAAGACGGCGGAAACCGCTTACCGCGCGGGCGATATCGATTTCACCCACGTCAGCCTTTCCTCGCTGAGTCAGCTCAAGGCCGAGCCGTTGCCGGACACCGCGCTCGAGGAGCGGCCATCGCTCTACTACGTCTATGTCGGCATGAATACCGACCACCCCAAGCTTCAGGATATCAATGTGCGCCGCGCGATACAGTGGGCTATCAACGTGCCGCAATTGCTCGAGGTGGGTTACTTCGGCCAGGCCGAGGTGGCAACCGGAATGATTGCGCCGGGGCTGGTCGGGCATCGCGACCGGGCGCTGGTGCCGCCCGAGGGGGACCTGGAAAAGGCCCGGCAATACCTGGCGGAGGCCGGTGCCGAAGGGCTGACGCTGCGTATCGACGTGCTCAACGAATCCAAGTTCACGACCATGGCCGAGATGCTCCAGGCGCAACTCGCCCAGGTCGGCATCATGCTCGAAATCGACGTACAGGATCCCGGCTCGTTCTGGACCATCGGCATGGAATCCGAGGGCGAGCGCTGGAAGGACATGCAACTGATCATCCAGCGCTTCTCCATGGTTCCCGACCCCTATTACGCCACCTATTTCTTCACCTGCGATCAGGTTGGGGAGTGGAACTGGGAGCGCTTTTGCAGCGAGCGCTTCGATGAGCTCAATGAAAAGGCGGTAACGATCACCGACGAAGGCAAGCGCGCGGCGATGTATCACGAGATGCAGGACATCATGGAGAACTCGGGTGCCTATCGTTTCCTGACTCATGAGGGCGCGCCCTACATCTACCGCGAATCGGTGATGGGCGCGGCGACCCGACCGGATGGGCGCCCGCTCTATCGCTTCTTCGACGCCGCCTAGCGCGGGAATCCTCAAGGCCAGGCCACTCGGGCCTGGCCGGCATCCAGGTTTTTAGCTCATGTGGTTTTATCTTGCCAAGCGTCTGCTGCTTGCCGTGGCGATCGTGGTACTTGCCGTGACGCTATTGTTCGTGATGATTCATGCCGTGCCTGGCGATCCGGCAGCGGTGGTGCTCGGGCCACGCGCCACGCCGGAACAGATCGCGGAAATCCATGAAAAGATGGGGCTCGACGATCCGCTGCCACTGCAGATCGTCAACTTCTTCGTCGATGTGGCGCGCGGCGACATGGGCACCGATGTCTTCACCCAGCGGCCGGTCAGTCAGATCGTGTTGGGTCAGATGCCCTATACGATCACGCTGATCTTGAGCGCGATCGTGTGGGCGGCGCTGGTCGGCATTCCGCTGGGATGCTACTCGGCGATTCGGCGTAACTCGCTGATCGACAAGATCGTCGGGGTGATCTCGGTCAGCACGATTGCGATTCCCTCGTTCGTCATGGCGATCTACGCACTGCTGATTTTCGCCGTGGAGCTCGGCTGGTTGCCGGCGATCGGCGTCGGTGACGGCAGTTTTGGGGATACGCTCAGCCACCTGATTTTGCCGGCCTTCGCCGTCGGCATCGGCTGGGTCGGCTATATCTCTCGCATCGTGCGCGCTTCGATGCTCGAGGTGCTGGGCGAGACGCACATTCGCATGGCGCGCGCCTTCGGTCTGCCGGAGCGGCGCATCGTCTTTCGCTACGCGCTGACCCTGGCCATTCTGCCCACGGTGACGGTGCTCGGGGTGGGCATGGCGCATTTGCTGTCCGCCGCGGTGTTCGCCGAGGTGGTCTTCGCCCGGCCTGGCCTCGGCGCGCTGATCGTGCATGCCGTGGATACCCGCAATTATCCGATCGTGATGGGTACGGTGCTGGTGACCACCGCGCTGTTCGTGATTTCCACGACCATCGCCGACGTGGTCAACGCCTTGTTGGATCCGCGGGTCAGGGAGGGGCTGTAATGTCCGAAACGACCCACGCCGATACGGCCAAGAAGAAGACCGCGCGGGCGAGCGATGCGGGGGCCTTCGCCCAGCACTGGCAGCAGTTGCGACGCAATCCACTGGGCCTGTTCGGGCTGTTTCTGGTGTTGTTGATGGTATTCAGCGCCATCTTCGCGGATGTCATCGTGCCGTATGACGCGACCCAGGTGATGGTCGGGCCGCGCTTGGCGCCGCCATCCTGGGCGCACTGGATGGGCACCGATCAGCTCGGGCGCGACGTGCTCTCCCGCGTGATCATGGGCGGCCAGGTCGCGCTGATGGTCGCGCTCTCCTCGCTGGCGGCGGCGTTGTCGCTCGGGCTGATACTCGGCCTGGTTGCAGGCTTCGGCCCGCGCTGGCTCGACAACGGCCTGCTGCTGATGCTCGATGCGGTGCGCGCGTTCCCGGTGATCATCTTCGCGCTGGCGGTGATTACCCTGCTGGGGCCAAGCCTCGCCACGGTGATCCTGGTCGTGGTGATCACCACGATTCCCGTGTATGCCCGCGTCGTGCGCACTCAGACTCAAGCGCTCGGCAACAATGAATACATTCTCGCCGAGCGGGCGATGGGGGCGGGCACCGGGCGTATTCTCGGCGTGCATATCCTGCCGAACGTAATCGGCCCGCTGTTGATTCTCGCCAGCATGGACGTGCCGCTGATCATCGCGCTGGAAGCCGGGTTGAGCTTTCTCGGCATGGGCGTGCGCCCGCCGACGCCCTCCTGGGGAACGCTGCTCAACGACGGCTACAACTACATCAACAACTCGCCATGGCCGGTCATCGCCGGGGGTGTGCCGATCATCCTGACCACGCTGGGCTTCACCTTTCTGGGCGAGGCATTGCGCGACATCTTCGACCCCAAACTGAGACGAGAGCTATGACGCAGGCCTCGATGACGCAGCCCTCGACGGCACAACCCAGCATGCCACCGGCCGACGACGCCCTGCTCGACGTGCGCGGGCTGTCGCTGGATTTCGCCAGCCCGCGCGGGCGGGTCCATGCGCTGCGCGATGTCTCGATCAGCGTGCCCAGGGGGCGCATCGTCGGCGTGGTCGGCGAGAGCGGCTGCGGCAAGTCGACGCTGGCTTTCGCGATCATCCGCTTGCTGGCCGAGAACGCGACAATCACCGCAGGCAATATCTGCCTGGAAGGTCAGGACCTGCTCGCCCTGACGCCCCGGCAGATGCGCGACATTCGCGGCCGGCGCCTGTCGATGATCTTCCAGGATCCGATGACCTCGCTGAACCGCGTGCTGTCGGTCGGCCAGCACATGATCGATATTCAGTATCGCGACAAGGTATCGAAAGCCGAGAAGCGCCGCCGCGCGGCCGAGGCGCTCGTCCGGGTAGGCATACCCGATGCCGAGAGTCGGCTGCGCGACTTTCCGCACCAGTTCTCCGGCGGCATGCGTCAGCGCATCTGCATCGCCATGGCGCTTTTGGTCGAGCCGGCGCTATTGCTGGCGGACGAACCGACCACGGCGCTGGATGCCACCATGGAAGTGCAGATCGTCGGGCTGCTGAAGAATCTGCAAGCCGAACTGGGCTGCTCGATTCTGTTCGTCTCCCACCACCTGGGCACGGTGGCGGAGCTGTGCGACGACGTGGTGGTGATGTACGCCGGCGAGGTGGTCGAGCGTGGCAGCGTTCGCGATATCTTCAAGCGACCGGGTCACCCCTATACCCAGGCGTTGCTGGAGTGCGATCCGGGCCGCATCCGCGAGAAGACGCGGCACTTGCCGACGATCCCGGGCAGCCTGCCGGATCTCGTCGACGTGCCACGGGGCTGCATTTTCAAGGATCGCTGCCCCTATGTGTTCGAGCGCTGCCACCGCGAGCGCCCGCCGCACTACCCGGTCGCCACGGGCCATACGGCGAGTTGTCATCTGCTCGACGAGACGCAGGAGAAGCCTTCATGAGTGCACTGCTGGACGTTCAGGCGCTGCGCGTACGCTTTCGCAGCCTGGGACTGGTGCGGGCCTTGCTGACCCACACGTCCGACCCGTTCATCGATGCGGTCTGCGATGTCTCCTTTCATGTGCGGCGCGGCGAAACGCTGGGCCTGGTCGGCGAGAGCGGCTCGGGGAAATCGACCATCGCGCGTACGGTGATGGGCCTGACACCGCCGCATGCCGGATCGATTCGCTTCGCGGGCGAAGAACTGACCGGCCAATCACAGCGCGACTACAAGAAATATCGCCGCGACATGACGATGATGTTCCAGGACCCGGTGGGCTCGTTGTCGCCGCGCTTGACGGTGCGCTCGCTGATCACCGAGCCACTGCGCATTCACGGCATCAAGGGCCGCAATCGGCATGCCGAGGCCAAGCGGTTGCTGGAGATGGTCGGGCTCGGCGAGGAGTTCGCCCCGCGCTTTCCGCATCAGTTATCGGGCGGTCAGGCCCGCCGCGTCGGCGTGGCGCGGGCACTGGCGCTGGATCCCCAGGTGATCATCGCCGATGAGCCGACCGCTGGCCTGGATGTCTCGGTCCAGGGCGAAGTGCTCAATCTGCTGGCGCGCCTGCAGGAGGAGTTGGGGATCGCCATGCTGGTGATCACCCACAACTTGAATGTGGTGCGCCACATCACCGATCGCATGGCGATCATGTACCTGGGCCGCTTCGTGGAGCAGGGGCCGACCGAGGAGATATTCCACCGCCCGCGCCATCCCTATACCGAAGCCCTGCTATCGGCCAATCCGCAGCCCGACCCCGACGCGCAGCTCGAGCGCATCGAGATCGAGGGCGAGGTGCCGAGCCTGATGAACCGCCCCCAGGGCTGTGAATTCCATACCCGCTGCCCCTATGCGCGCGAGCATTGCCGCCAGGTGGCGCCCGGCATTTCCCACGCAGGCGCGGGGCACACCTATACCTGTCATTACCCGCTGAATACATGAAACGTTGGATATTTAAATATCGTCAATAAGCGATAGAGCATCTTGTGTGTAAAATTATGTACAAATTTTGCGCTAATGGAATAGGTCTACTAACGTAGTAGTCAGCGGCAAGCAGTGGCCAGAGACGGTTGCTAGCGCAGTGAAGCGCGTGGTCAGGACGACCACATAAAGGGTAGGGAGGCAGTCACGGCAGGAAGCCTTCAATTGCCAATGGAGCCCGCTTTTCTTGTCGCGCCAAGTGACCCTCTTCTGGTTGGGAGGCCGAACGTTCCCTTTAGAACTCGGCCTCCCTCTTTTATGTCCTTCCTTTCACCATGACGCATGTCATCGCCGTTCACCGAATAGCTGGTGCAGCAGCGGGCGAAAATCGCTTTGGCGCCGTGTTGCCGGTGTGTCGCGAGGTATCGTGCCCGGCGCGAAACCGGCGTCGATGAACGCGTCGATCAGTGCCGGGTCGGCGCTGATCACATGGATCGGCACGTCGCGGCTGGCATCGGCTCCCGTCACCAGCGGCGCCGGTTGATGATCGCCCAGCACGATCAATAACGCACCGTCATCCAGATAGCGTTCGGCGTAGCCAGTCACGACCGCCAGCGCATAATCCACCGCACGCGCATAGTTTTCGCGAACGTTTGCGGCGTCCTGCCAGAGCACCTCCGGCGCTATTCCGCTACCTTTCCAGCGCATGAAAATGCCGCCATCGCCCAACGCGCCCCAGTCGTCGATGACCGGCAATATCGGCGTCCACGGCGCATGGCTGCTGATCAATGCCAGTTCGCTGAACAATGGCCCCGCGAAGCGCTGGCGAAAGCGCTCGAAATAGTGCCAGGTGAATTGATCGGGCATGGTCACCCAGTTCAGCGCCGGGCCAGCGTAGTCGATATCCTTGTCCGCGAGAATGGTGTCGTAGCCCAGCCGCTTGCCGGCCGGCCAGGGTGCGGTGATCGCCGGCATCACGGCCAGCGTATGATGGCCGGTGGCCTGAAAATCGTCGATCAGCGTGGGGTAGCGCTGCGCCAATAACAGTTCGTAATGGCGTTGGCTGGGTAGCCACAGGCCGCTGAGTAGCGTGGCGTGCGCCAGCCAGGACTGACCGCCCTGCACCGGTGCCGTCAAGCGCCCGGTGGCGATATGCAGCCCCGCATCGCGCAGGCGCTTCCGCATGCTCGCCAGGCGCGGGCGTATGAGCGGCGCATAGCGGGGATCGAAGATCGCCGAGACGCCATAGGATTCGATGAACCCCAGGGTGACGTCCCGCCCGGCAAGCCCGGGCAACGGGCGTGCCGTCAGCGAATCGGCACTCGCCAGTCGTTGCCGAAAATCGGCCAGGGCCATGCGGGTTTCATGGATCTGACGCCAGTGCAGGGTGGCGAACTCGATAGCCGGCGTGGCGATGCGGCTCGTCCATGCTGGAATACCCGGCACGCCGGGCAGCAGGGGAGCCAACGACGCCAGCAACAGGAACCCGGCGAGTGCGCGCCAGCGGGCCGCAAGGTCAAGGCCGCGAACCCGACGCAGGACCTGATAGCTCAGATAGGCCAGCAGCCCGAGTGCGGCAAAGGCAGCCAACGTAATCAGCAAGGCGGGGAACCCACCGAGGTTCTGTGCCATCAGATGGTAAGCTGAATCGGCGAGACCGAAATCGAGCAGAGGATTGAATGCCCGGTCCAGGCTCGCTTTTGCCAGCGCATCGCCAATCGCCAGTAGCGCCAGCAGCGCTAGCGCCAGGGCCATCAGCGCGGCCAGCCAGCGCCGCCAGGTGGCGGGCACGAGTATCAGCGCCGCGATGATCCAGATAGCCTCGAGTGAGAGCCAAGCCGGACCGAGATGGCCCTGCATCGGCAGGAAAAGACCCAGCAGTAGCGCATTCAGTGAAAAAAGAATCAGTAGATTTTGGTACAAAGGGTGCTCCAGGGCCAGGTCGCTGGTAAAAAGGGCTGGGCTTGGCATGCCGCTTGGCTAGAAGAGCGCGCAGTCACAACGAGAACGCTATAGTAGTGGGGCGGCGAATAGTAGTAGCGCGACGAAGTAGCAAGTGCGGTGAACGAAAAGGGTCGCAATGTTTATAAGGAATGAGGTAGACACATGAAAGTGTGGCGATGCTTGGTGGTGTTAGGGCTAGCTTGCGGTATCGGTCTGGCCGAGGCTCAGGAAACGCCCGCTGGGCAGCAACAGGAGGCCGCGCCCGCAGAGACGCCCCCAGCGGCGGCCACCCCCGCGACCGGCGCCGAACCTGCCGAGGCGCAGCAGCAGACCGGGCAGCAACAGACCGGGCAGCAACAGACCGGGCAGCAACAGACCGGGCAGCAGCAAGCGGGGCAGCCACCGCCGCAACCTGAGCCGCGTCAGGACTGGACGCCCGCGGCGCTGTTCGAGCACGTCACCGAACAGGCCCGCCAGCTTGCCGGCAAGCCGTACAAGGCGCCGCAGTCACCGTTGCCCGAGTCCGTGGCCAACTTGAGCTATAACGACTATCGCAATATCCGTTTTCGCCAGGAAAATGCCCTGTGGCGCGGTGAGCGGTTGTTCGAGGTGCAGTTCTTCCATCCCGGCTTTCTCTATGATCATCCGATCGATATCCACGTGCTGCACGATGGGCAGGTCGAGGAGTTGCGCTTCACGCCCAACATGTTCCGCTATGATGGCGAAACCACCGCGGTGCACGATGCGCTGGCCACTATCGATCCCGCAAAACTCGGCTTTGCCGGCTTCCGGCTGCACTACCCGTTGAATACTCCCGACTACAAGGATGAATTCGCGGTGTTTCTCGGTGCGTCGTATTTCCGCATGGTCGGACGCGGCCAGAACTATGGCCTTTCGGCGCGCGGTCTGGCGGTGGATACGGCAACACCGGATGGAGAGGAGTTCCCCTCGTTTCGCGAATATTGGCTGGTGCGCCCCGAGCCCAATGCCACGCAAATGACCTTGTTCGCGTTGCTCGACAGCCCCTCGGTGACCGGCGCTTACCGCTTCGTCGTGCACGCCGGCAACCATGTCGTCATGGATATCGAGGCCAGATTATTCGCACGCAACAATGTCGATAAGCTGGGAGTGGCTCCATTGACCAGCATGTTCCTGCATGGCGAGAATAGCTCGGGCGCTCATGACGATTTCCGCCCCGAGGTACATGATTCGGACGGCCTGCTGATGCATACCTCCGGCGGCCAATGGATCCGCCGACCGCTGTCCAATCCGCCGGCACTCAGCGTGACCCAACTGCGCGACACGAAACCCCTCGGTTTTGGCCTGATGCAGCGCGATCGGGACTTCGAGCATTATCTCGATGTCGAAGCCGATTATCACCAGCGCCCGAGCTTCTGGGTCGATCCTGTCGATGGCGATTGGGGCGAGGGCGGTGTCGAACTCGTCGAGATTCCCACCGAGTCGGAGATTCACGACAATATCGTCGCTTACTGGGTTCCCGATGCGCCGTTTCGTGCCGGCGAATCGCGCCGCTACGTCTATCGCCTGTCGACGCATGGGGAGCCGCTGGCCGAGCACCGCTTGGGTCGGGTGATTCGCACCCGCACTGGCTGGGGGGCCGACCCCGATGCGGCCGAACCTCCCGGTCCCGATGCCCTGCGCCAGTTCGTCGTCGGTTTCAAGGGCGGCGCTCTCGCTGGCCTGGACCCGACCCAGCCGGTCCAGGCGACGATAACCACGTCGACCGGTGAAATAAAAGACATCAAGGTGTACAAGCTGCCGGATGACAAGACCTGGCGGGCTTCCTTCAAGCTGGTACCGCAGGATGGGCAGTTGGCGGATATGCAATTGAGCCTCGCGTTGCGCGGTCAAACGCTGACTGAAACCTGGAGTTACATATGGAATCCCGATGCCTTATGAATACGATCGCCGCGAATCGTCCATGAGTGCCGTGAGAGACGCCACCATGAATGGCAAGCCCAGCATGGGCGGCGAGCCAGTCGCCCCTACCCATGACGAGCCTCGGCAGCAGGATGGGCCTTCGCCCGGTGGGCCCCAAGCGACACCTCCTGCCCTGCGCATGCCGCTTCTGGGGCTGCGCCGATTGGTGTTTTTCACCCTGGCGCTGCTGACCAGTTGGCAGGGTGCCTACATGATGTTCGATATTCTGCGCGCCAACGGTCTTACCGTGCTCGAGTTGTCGATCGAAGTGCTGTTCGTGGTGATGTTCGCCTGGCTGGCGGTATCTTTCTGGACCGGCATTGCCGGCTTTCTGGTGGTGGCGTTCAAGCGCGACCCACTGACGCTGCGACGCGCACGCCCGCTCGACGAAACCCTCGACCCCGACCGCCGCATCGCCCTGGTGATGCCGGTCTACAACGAGGAGACCGAGCGGGTGATCGCCGGGCTCGAGGCGACCTGCCGCTCGCTGATCGATACCGGCAAGGCCGCAGCCTTCGATGTCTACCTGCTCAGCGATACCACCGATGCCGAGGTGGCCGCCAACGAGCACCTGGCGGCCCGCGCGCTGCGCAAGCGGCTAGCCCCGGATCTGGCCGTCTACTACCGACATCGCGAGCGCAACATCGGCCGCAAGGTCGGCAATCTCGCCGAATTCTGCAGCCGTTGGGGGCGGCATTACGAAAGCATGATCGTGCTGGACGCCGATAGCGTCATGGGCGGGCGTACGCTGGTGCGTCTGGCGGCATCGATGCAGGCCAACCCACGCTTGGCGCTGCTACAGACCGTGCCGCTGCCGACACGCTCCGATACCCTGTTCGGGCGTTTCCTGCAGTTCGCCGCGACGCTCTACAGCCCGATGCTGGCGGCCGGCCAGAGCGTCTGGCAGGGCGATACCGCCAATTACTGGGGGCATAACGCGATCATTCGGATTTCGGCTTTCGTCGAGCACTGCGGGCTGCCATCGCTGCCCGGCAAGGCGCCGCTGGGCGGCGAGATCCTCAGTCACGACTTCGTCGAGGCGGCCATGTTGCGCCGTGCCGGCTGGGAAGTGCGTTTGCATGCCGGGGTGGAGGAGAGTTACGAGGAGTTGCCCGGCAACATGCTCGACTACGCCAAACGCGACCGGCGCTGGTGTCAGGGCAATATGCAGCATTTGCGGCTGCTGTTCGCTTCCGGGCTGCATCCGATCAATCGCCTGCATTTCCTGTTGGGCGCCTTGGCCTACATGGCCTCGCTGCTGTGGCTGACGATGCTGGCGCTGAGCACGGTGGATGCCGTGGTTCGTGCGGTGGCCAAGGTGCAGTTCTTCGCCGAAGGCTATCAGCTGTTTCCCGAATGGCCGGAGTCACGGGTCGCGATGATCGCCTCGCTGCTGGTGATCACCGTGATCATGCTGATTTTCCCCAAGCTGCTGGGCATTCTGGTCACGCTCTTCCAGCGCCGCCGGGAGTTCGGTGGCGGCTTCAAGCTGGCCATCAGCGCGCTGCTCGAAATCGCCTTCTCGGTTCTGATCGCGCCGCTGATGATGGCCTTTCACGCCTGGTTCGTGATCAGCGTGCTGATGGGCCGTACGGTCTCCTGGAGCACTGGCTCGCGGGTCGGGCGCCTGATCGCCTGGCGCGTGGCCTGGCGGCGTACCGGCGCGATGACGCTGCTCGGGCTGGTGTGGGGCGGTATCAGTTACTACTATGCGCCGCTGTTCTTCTGGTGGCTGATGCCGGTGCTGCTGGGCATGGTCGCCGCGGCACCGCTGGTACGCTTCACCAGTAGCTTGAGGGCGGGCAAGTGGCTGCGCCGCCATGGGCTGCTATGCATTCCCGCCGAGGTATGCCCGCCCGATGTGATGAACCGCCTGGCAGTGCTCGAGCAGGCGCCGCCGGCCATCGAGCCGCAAGCGGCGGACGATGAGAGCCTGCTACCGTCCAGGGAGAGCGCGTGGGACATGCCTGTACAGTCTCTCCATGCGCCGTGGGGGCTCGGAGGCGCCCGGCCGGTGAGCAGTTGAGTCGAATATGCTATTTTGGCCTAGTTAAATTTCTACAAATAACTTCAGAGAATATGAATTGGCGGTCAGAATGCGCAGGTAACTCTCTTGCGCGGGACCGCCATGCCCTTCGATGTCTGGATCACGTTAGCCACCGTCACGGTCGTCTTTGTGCTGATGGCGACGACGCGCATTGGCCCCGACATCATCCTGCTGGGCGGTGTGGTGTGGTTGTTGACGCTAGGCGTCATCGACGCCGAGCAGGCACTGAGCGGCTTCTCCAACAGTGGCCTGTTCACCGTTGCCTTCATGTACGTGCTGGTCGTCAGCATTCGCGAAACCGGCGGCATCGATATCATCATCCGCTACGTGCTGGGGCGGCCCCGCGGCGAAACCGCCGCTCAGACGCGGCTGCTGATCCCGGTTGCGGCAATCAGTGCCTTCATCAACAACACGCCGGTCGTGGCGACCTACATTCCCGCCGTGATGTCCTGGAGCCGCAGGCTCGGGCTGCCGGTGCACCGCTTCCTGATGCCGCTCAGCTTCGCCACGATTCTCGGCGGCACCTGTTCGCTGATGGGTACCAGCACCAATCTGGTCGTCAGCGGGCTGCTTGGCGATAACTACCCCGAACTGGAGCTGGGGCTGTTCGACATCGCCTGGGTCGGCGTGCCGGTCGCGTTGGCCGGGCTGGCCTACCTGCTGCTGGCCAGTCGCTGGCTGTTACCCGAGCGGCGCGGCCTGGCTCAGGCCTTCGACAACCCGCGTGAATTCACGATCGAGATGGAAGTCGCCGCGGATGGGCCGATCGTCGACAAGACCGTGCAGCAGGCCGGCCTGCGACACCTGAATGGCCTCTTCCTGGTCGAGATCGAGCGTGCCGGCAATATCGTCAGTGTGGTCGGCCCCGGCGAGCGTCTCAAGGGCGGTGACCGACTGGTATTCGCCGGCACGACCGAGGCGGCCATCGAGCTACAGCAGATCCGCGGTCTGCAGCCCTCTACGCTGGGCGAGTCGAGCCTCAACAAGGATTACCGCGAGCGGCGTCTGGTCGAGGCGGTGGTCTCCGATCAGTGCCAGTTCATCGGTCAGCGCATTCGCGAAGGGCATTTTCGTACGCTGTACGGCGCCGCCGTGCTGGCGGTATGCCGCCATGGCGAGCGGGTCGCCGGCAATCTGGGGCAGATTCGTCTGCAGCCCGCCGACGTACTGCTATTGGAGACGCGCCCGCCGTTCATCGAACGTCATCGCCAATCGCGGGATTTCCTGCTGATCAGCCAGGTCAACGGCCAGGCGCGCCCCAATCATGAGAAGGCCTGGCTGGCCTGGAGCATACTCGGCGGCGTGGTGGCGTTGGCGACGTTCGGCGTCGTCAGCATTCTCAATGCGGTAATGGCCGGTGCGGCGCTGGCGATACTCACCGGCTGCTGCACGATCGGCGCCGCCAAGCGCGGGCTGGACACTCAGGTGCTGTTGACCATTGCCGCCTCGTTCGGCCTTGGCGCGGCGCTGGAAAGCTCCGGTGCGGCTTCGATGATCGCCGGCCAGGCGCTTTCGCTGGCCGGTAACGAGCCTTACCTGCTATTGGTTGGCGCCTACATCATGGTCGCGCTGCTGACCGAGGTGGTGACCAACAACGCGGCGGCGGTGATCAGTTTCCCCATCGTCACCGCCAGCGCCGAGAGCCTGGGCGTCAGCGTCATGCCATTCGCCATCGCGGTGATGTTCGCCGCCTCGTCGAGCTTTCTCACCCCGATCGGCTATCAGACCAACCTGATGGTCTATGGCCCGGGCGGTTATCGCTTCGGCGACTTCGCACGGGTGGGCGGGTTGCTCAACCTACTGGTCGGGATAATTGCCTTGACGTTGATTCCGCTATTCTGGCCATTTTAAGGCACTGCGGCGTCAGGGTAGACTCATCGGCTAGCCACTTCTTCATCAAGGAACGCTTCGTATGTCCGAATCCAAGCCCCTGATCATCGAGCCCGCCAATGGCCGCCCGGCCGATGCCGCGGTGATTCTGCTGCATGGGTTGGGGGCCGATGGTCATGATTTCGAGCCGCTGGTTCCGGCACTGCATCTGCCCGCCGACATGGCGGTGCGCTTCGTGCTGCCGCATGCGCCGAGCCGGCCGGTGACCGTCAACGGCGGCATGGCGATGCCATCCTGGTACGACATCCTGGAGATGAATCTGGATCGTCGGGTCGACGAGGTTCAATTGAAGATATCGGCCGAGCGGGTGCATGCACTGATCGACGAACAGCGCGCTGCCGGCATCGACAGCCGGCGTATCGTCATCGCCGGCTTTTCGCAGGGTGGCGCGGTGGCCTACCAGGCGGCACTGAGTTATCCCGAGCTGTTGGCCGGGTTGCTGGCGATGTCGACCTATTTCGCCACGGCGGGGAGCATTGCGCTTTCGCCCGCCAATCGTGAGCTGAGCGTCGAGGTGCATCACGGCACTCACGACCCGGTGGTGCCCGAGGCGCTGGGTCGCGAAGGCTACGAGCGCGCCAAGGCCATGGGCCTGGCGGCAAATTACCGCAGCTACCCGATGGCGCATTCGCTGTGCCCCGAACAGATCGCCGATATCGCCGCCTGGCTGCCGCAGCGCCTGCGCCGGGCCTGATCCGGCAAGCCTCCATCACGACTGGCCCGGGCCCATCATGGCCGCCAAGCTGCTCGCCTGCGTGCAAGCCACGCGCCCACCATTTCTGTTACTGGCGCCGTTATGCGCACTGCTCGGCGTGACCGCGGCGTTGGCGGCGGGGCTCGCGCCGGGCGTGACCGATACGCTGCTGGTGCTGGGCGGCAGCGTATCGGCACATGCCGCGGCCAATCTGCTCAATGAGTATCACGACTTTCGCAGCGGCCTCGATGCGCTGACCCGGCGCACCCCCTTCTCGGGCGGCAGCGGGGTGCTACCGGCCTGCCCCGAGGCAGCGCCGCTGGTGGCTTCCTCGGCGCTGGGCTGCCTTCTGATCACCTTGGCCATCGGTGCGTATTTCCTGCTGCAGCGTGGGCCGGCAATGCTGGGATTCGGCATTGCCGGCCTGGCGTTGGTAGTTGCCTACAGCGGCTGGATCGTACGTCGGCCGCTACTCTGCCTGCTGGCGCCGGGATTGGGCTTCGGTCCGCTGATGGGGCTCGGCGCCCATTGGGCGGTCAGCGGGCGGTTGAGCATGCCCGTGCTGGTGGCGATGCCGCTGCCGCTGTTGCTGGTCAGCGCGCTGCTATTGGTCAATCAGTTGCCGGACATCGATGCCGACCGGCGCGTGGGGCGTCGTCACCTGGCCATCGCATTGGGGCCGGGTCATGCGGCCAGGGTCGCGGCGCTGCTCAATGTGCTGGCCTTCGCCGTGCTGGCTAGCGGCCTGATGCTGGGTGGGCTGCCGAATACGCTATGGCCGGCCTTGGCACTGGCGCTGCCGGCGCTATGGCTGGCGGTGGGGCTGTGGCGGCTCGAGGCCGGCGACCTGCAGGGTGATCGCACGCATCTATTGCGTCTGATGGCGATGCAGGTCGCGGTGCTATTGCTGACGCTGGCCACGCTCGACGTGGGGCTGTGGTGGAGCGCCTGATTCGCGGTCTGCCTAGCGGCGCAGTGCGCTCAGATCCTCCCGCGAGGGAAGGGCCGCATAGGCTCCGGGGCGGGTGACGGCATGCGCGCCGCAGCGGCAGGCGATCTCCACCGCACGTTGCAGGTCTTCGGGATTGCCACACCAGTCGGCGAACGTGGTCGCATCGACATCGGCCTCGGCGAGCATCGCCAGCAGCCCGCCGATGAAGGCGTCGCCGCCGGCCGTGGTGTCCACGGCCTTGACCGCCGGTGGCACGATCTCGAGGTATTGACCGGGCCTCAGCACTGCCACCGGATTGGGACCATCGGTAATCACGATCAGCCGCACCCCGGCAGCCAGGCGCTGGCTGAGCCAGGCATCGCTCGCATGATCGCCGCGCAGCGCCTCGACTTCCTCGCGTGACAATTTGAGCAACTGGGCACGATCGAGCAGCGCCGTGACGCGGCTGGTATCGATTTGACCGCCCGGCCATAGATTGTCGCGCAGGTTGGCATCGACGCTGACCAGGCTTGCCGAGCGATTGGCGAGCTCGGCAAGCGCTAGCGTGGTCTCGGCGATGGCGTCTTCGGTCAGGCTGTTGCTGCACAGATGCACGATGGCGGGCTTGGCGAAGATGCCAGCCGGCAAATGTTCGAGGCGGTAGAGCAGGTCGGCCGCCGGTGGGCGATAGAAGTCGAAGGTGCGCTCGCCGGCAGCGTCTCGCGAGACGAAGGCCAGCGCGGTACGTGCCTGATCGGTGCTCACTACGCCCGAGATATCGACACCATGCGCGTGCAGTTCATCGATCAGAAAGCGTCCGAAACGATCGGCGCCGACCATGCCGAGAAAGCGGCTGGGCACGCCGAGGCGCGCGCAGGCCACCGCGACATTGGCCGGTGCACCACCGGCATAGGGGGTGAAGGTTTCCGGCGCGCTGGTATCGCCCAGGCGGCTGGAGAGCATATCGACGAGCGCCTCGCCGAAGGCGATGAGCGGAGTCATTGGCCCTGATCCTTGCTGGCTGTAGCTTTGCGTTTCGATGGCTTGCTGTTTTTTCCGCGCTCATCGGGTGCACCCTGGCGGGGCGATTGATGCGCGGGGAAGTGACTGCGTACCAACGCGAGAAGCCCTTGGGTCGAGGCGTCGAAATCCTGAGTGCGCTCATCGATGCGTTCGCTGATCTCGCCGGCGATGCGTTTGCCGAGTTGTACGCCCCACTGATCGAAGGAGTTGATGTTCCAGATCACGCCCTGGACGAACACCTTGTGCTCGTAGAGTGCGATCAGCGCGCCGAGATTGCGCGGTGTCAGTTCGTCGAGCAGCAAGGTGCTGGAAGGGCGGTTGCCGGGGCAGCTATACGGATCGAGCTGACTGTCGTCGCTCACTCCCTGGCTACCCTCCATGAAGGCGTTGGCCTGGGCGAGCATGTTGGTGAGCAGGGCGAAGTGATGCTCCTCGACGCCGGGCTCGGGCTTCAGTGAGGCGATGAAATCGATCGGCACGTAGCGCGTGCCCTGATGCAGCAACTGGAAGAACGCGTGCTGGCCGTTGGAGCCGGTCTGGCCCCAGACGATCGGCCCGGTCTTGTAATCGACCGGATGGCCGAAGATATCCACCGACTTGCCGTTGGATTCCATGTCGAGTTGCTGCAGGAACGACGGCAACTGATGCAGCGCCTGATCGTAGGGCACGATGGCCTGGGTCTCGGCACCGATGAAATTGATGTACCAGATGCCGATCAGCGCCATCAGTACCGGCATGTTCTCGGCGAACGGCGCTTCGATGAAGTGGCGGTCCATCTGGTAGGCGCCTTCGAGCAGTTCCATGAAGCCCTCGAAACCGATCGATAGCGCAATCGGCAGGCCGATCGACGACCACATCGAGTAGCGCCCACCGACCCAGGCCCAGAATTCGAAGACGTTCTCCTCGCGAATGCCGAAGGCCATCGCTGCCTTGCGGTTGGTCGAGGCGGCGATGAAATGGGCGCCGATATCGGCGTCCTCGCCGGCATTGTCGAGGAACCAGCGGCGCGCGGTCTTGGCGTTGAGCAGCGTCTCCTGGGTCGAAAAGGTCTTGGTCGAGACGATGAACAGTGTGGTGGCGGGGTCGAGGCTACGCAGCACCTTCTGGATATGCGCGCCATCGACGTTGGAGACGAAATGGAAGCTGAGCTGTGAATGGCGATGTTTGAGCAGGGCGCGGCAGGCCATGTTGGGCCCCAGATCCGAGCCGCCGATACCGATGTTGACGACATCGCGGATCGGTTTGCCGCTGTAGCCCTTCCAGCTACCGTCGCGTACCGCCTCGGAAAAGGCGCGAATCTGCTCGCGGGTACGCTGGATCTCGGGCATCACGTCCTTGCCATCGACCATCACCGGCTCGTCGCCGAGATTGCGCAGCGCGGTGTGCAGCACCGGACGGTCCTCGGTGACGTTGATGATGTCGCCGGAGAACATCTGCGCGCGGCGCTGCACCAGGGCCGAGTGGTTGGCCAGTTCGATCAGCCTGGCGAGCACCGCACCGGAGATCGGGTGTTTGGAGTAATCGAGAAACAGACCGCCGACGCGCAGGCTCATCTTCTCGAAGCGCTGCGCATCGTTGGTGAAGTAGTCGCGGATACGGTCGTTGGCGGTCTCGCGACGCAGGCGCTCGAGTGCCTGCCAGGTGACGCTACGGGTGAGTTGAAACATGCACGTGTCCCTGTTGTTCTTGAATTGACGAGTCGATGGGGCATTGGTGTTGGATGAATCGTGTCAGCTTATCCTCTCGATAGCCGGATCGCTAGCAATCCTCACGCCGGCGGCCTAGCGGCGTATCAAGCCACGCGCTGGCTGCGCGCCTCTTCGAGCAGGGCGAACCAGGTTGGCCGGTCGAGTGCCAGCGAGCCATCGCGCACCAGCTCGCCGATGCGCCTCTCCTTGAGCGTGCCGACCACCGGAACCGGCTGGCCGGGTAGGCGTCGCAGCCAGGCCAGGGCCAGCCCGGCGGAGCTGACGGAGAAATCGCTGGCCAGGCGTTCCAGCGCCGAGCCCAACACGTCCTCGAATACCGAACCGCCACCCATCGGCGACCAGGCCAAGGGCTGCTGGCCATCGTTGATCAGTGCGTCGTAGAGGCCATCGAACAATGGCTCGGGGCGCGCCAATGACAATTCGAGTTGATGGACGCCGAGCCGGTGCCGCATGGCGCACTGCAAGTGACGCCACTGCTCGGGCAGGAAATTGGACACCCCGGCGGCGCCGACCTTGCCGGCATCGATGGCATTGTCGAGCGCCTCGGCGGTGGCGGCGACGTCCATCAGTGGGTCGGGGCGGTGAATCAGGAAATGATCCAGGCGCTCGACTCCTAGCCGGGCGAGGGCGGCATCCACCGCGCTTTCGAGATAAGCCGGCGAGGTATCGTAATGCTTGACGCCGAACGCGGCATCGCGCGCCGGCAGCACGATGCCGGTCTTGGTGACGATCTTGACGCGCGCCTTCAATGCCGGGCGCTTCTTCAGCGCCTGGCCGAACAGCGCCTCGCCTTCGCGGTCACCGTAGATGTCGGCATGATCGAACCAATCGAGGCCGTCGTCGAGACGCGCCTCGATCCAGTCGGCCAGCCGTGTGGGGTCGCTCAGCTCATGGGATTCGTGCAGGCGCATCATGCCCAGCAGGAAGGGCACGTCGAAGGCCGGTTGATTGCCGTTATCGCTCATGAGTGCTCCTCGCGGCTGATGGTGGTAGCCAGCAGATGCTGCGCGCCGGGCACCAGCCAGACCGGATCGATGCGGGTGCAGGCGGCCTCGACGCAGACGAAGCGATGGCCGACGCTGGCCGGTGTATCGTCGGGCAGTTCAGTGTCGGGATGCCAGACCACCGTGGAGTCGCTGCCCTGCTTGGCAATGCGCAGGCGGCGCTCGCCATCGTCGAGTACGACCTCGCGATTCGACTGGTAGATGCGGTCGATGGCGCCGCGAATGCCCGGCTCGCCCTGCTGTACGCTCTCGGCGAAGCCCTTGAGCTTATCGAGATAGCGCGCTCCAGCCAGCCCTTCGATCTTGCAGCGGTGACTGTGCGCTACGCTGAAATAGCTGTGCAGTGCGCCGCTGAACTTGACCGGCGTCTCGCCGCGATGCTCGGTGATCAGTTCGACATGCAGGCGCTGGGCATTGGCCTGGATTACCGCGCGTGGCACGAGTTGCTCGTGCAATCGCGACTCGGGAGAGAGGTGCAGTTCGACACCGCCGGCGTGCTCATCGACGCCGTCGAGACGCCAATCGGCCTTGCGCGCGGTGCCGTGCATCGGGCCCTGGCCATCCGGCGATTCGTCGGCGAACCATGGCCAACACAGCGGAATGCCGCCGCGAATCGCGCCGGGCAGATCCTGCGGCGTCGGCGTCACCCACAACCAGCCTTCGCCGCTGGCGTTCGCCGGAGCGAAATGAAGTACCTGGGCGCCCTGCAACGACACCGCCAACTCCCCCCAGGCTTCGCGTGCCAGCCAGACCTGACGTCCCGCCCACTCGGCCTGGCGTTGCCCTTCGGTGGCATCCAGCAATCGGCGCAAGGATGATGGGATCATGCGACCTCCTCGTTATGCAGCGCTTCGGCGGCCCCCAGCAATCCGGTCCAGGGCGCGGTGACCACCCAAATGGGAATGCTGGCATTGTAAGCGCTCATGCGCCCCTTGTCGGTGAAGGCGTCGCGGAAACGGCTGCGCGGCAGCCAATCGAGCAGGCGCGGCAGGATGCCGCCACATAAGTAGATGCCGCCGCGTGCGCCGATGGTCAGCGCCGTGTCGCCGCAGACATCGCCGAGAATCTTCAGAAAGCGCAACACGCTGTCTTCGGCGATGGCGTCGCCGGCACGAGCAGCACCCGTGACCTCTGCCGGTGTGTTGTAACGCGGGTTGGCCCCTTTCAAGGAGGCGTGGGCGCGGTAAAGGTCGAGCAACCCCTGACCGCACAGCAAGCGCTCGACCGAGACGCGGCCATAGCGGCTGCGAAAATAGCGCAGCAGGTTCTGTTCGCGCTCGTCGGTGGGCGCGAAGGTGACGTGGCCGCCCTCGGTGGATAGCGGAATCCAATCGTGCCGGCCGGGAAACAGCCCGGCCACGCCGAGCCCGGTGCCGGGCCCAATCACCAGGCAGGCGCGGTGCGGTTCGGCCTGGCCATCGCCGATCGTCACGCGTTCGTCTTCGCCGACGTGCGGCACGCCGAGTGCCTGGGCGGTGAAGTCGTTGATTGCCTTGAACAGCTCGAGCCCCAGCGCGTCGCGAACCTGACGCTTGGAAAAGCGCCAGGCGTTATTGGTCATACGCACGTCGTCGTCGTGCACCGGGCAGGCGAAGGCCAGGCAGGCCTCGCGGGGAGCGCATTCGCCGGTGGCGCCGACGCGTGCCAGGTAGTCGCGGACCGCAGCTTCCAGCGTCGCATAATCGGCGCAGGGCAGCGTCTGGATCTCGCGCAGGTCGAACTCGCCCGGCGTCACCAGCGCGAAGCGGGCATTGGTGCCGCCGATATCGCCGATCAGCGCCGGTCGACTCATGCCTGGGCTTCCTTGTGTAGCGGCTCGCGAGTGGCCAGATCCTGCGCCTCGAAGCCGCCGAATACCGCTGCGCCATCCTCGGCGCCGCCGACCAGATGACGAAAGCCGGCGAACAACTCACGCCCAAGACCATAGCGGTAACCGTCGAGATCGGCGCTGGCCAACTCGCGGGATTGCCATTCGACGTCGTCGACCAGTGCCGTAAGCTCGCCGTTATCGGCATCCAGACGCACCACGTCGCCCTCCCTGAGCCTGGCCAGCGGGCCGCCGTCGACCGCTTCAGGGGTGATGTGGATGGCCGCCGGCACTTTGCCGGAAGCACCGGACATGCGCCCATCGGTGACCAGTGCCACCTTGTAACCGCGATCCTGCAGCACGCCGAGGTAAGGCGTCAGCATGTGCAGTTCGGGCATGCCATTGGCGCGTGGACCCTGGAAACGCACCACTACCACCACATCGCGATCGAGCTCGCCGGCATCGAAGGCGGCCTTGAGTTGAGTCTGGTCGCTGAACAGACGCACCGGTGCTTCGACCAGACGGTGTTCGGGCTTGACCGCGGAGATCTTGATCACGCCGCGTCCCAGGTTGCCGTCGAGCACGGTCAAGCCACCGGTCGGCGAGAAGGGATTGGCGACCGGACGCAGCACGTCGGGGTCCAGGCTCTCGGTGGGGCCTTCACGCCACACCAGTTCGCCGTCGTCGAGAAACGGCTCCTTGGTGTAATCGGTCAGATCGCCGCCGAACACGCTGGGAACATCGCCGTGGATCAGCCCTGCATCGAGTAACTCGCGAATCAGAAAGCTCATGCCGCCGGCGGCCTGGAAGTGATTCACGTCGGCCTGGCCGTTGGGGTAGATGCGGGTCAGGCTCGGCACCGCTGCGGAGAGTGCGGTGAAGTCGTCCCAGGTAATGGTCAGCCCCACCGCGCCGGCCATCGCGACCAGGTGCAGGGTGTGGTTGGTCGAACCGCCGGAGGCGAGCAGGCCGACCATGGCGTTGACGATCGCTTTCTCGTCGATCTGTTGCCAGAAAGGGCGGTAGTTGCCGGCGGGTTCGGTGTTGCGAATCGCCTGCTCGGCGGCGTAGCGGGTCAGCGCCTCGCGCAGCGGCGTATTCGGATTGATGAACGAGGCGCCGGGCAGGTGTAGCCCCATCATCTCCATCATCAACTGGTTGGAGTTGGCGGTGCCATAAAAGGTACAGGTACCGGGGCCATGGTAGGACTGCGATTCGGCTTCGAGCAGTTCGTCGCGGCCGACCTTGCCTTCGGTATAGAGCTGGCGCACGCGGGCCTTTTCGTTATTGGGCAAGCCGCTGGTCATCGGGCCGCCGGGCACGAAAATCGCCGGCAGGTGGCCGAAGCGCGCGGCACCGATGAACAGCCCCGGTACGATCTTGTCGCAGATGCCCAGATACAACGCGGCGTCGAACATGTTGTGAGACAACGCCACGGCGGTGGCCATGGCGATCACGTCGCGCGAGAACAGCGAGAGTTCCATGCCCGGCTGGCCCTGGGTCACGCCATCGCACATCGCCGGTACGCCACCCGCGAACTGGGCGGTGGAGCCCATGGCGCGAGCGGCATCCTTGATCATGTCGGGAAAAGGCGCCAGCGGCTGATGGGCGGAGAGCATGTCGTTATATGACGAAACTATTCCGAGATTGGCACTGCTCATCATTTTCAGACGATTCTTGTCAGCGGTGCCGCAAGCCGCGAAACCGTGCGCCAGGTTGCCGCACGACAGCTCGCCACGGTGAACGCCGCGCCGGTGTTGATCCTGCATATGCCGTTCGTAGAGGGCGCGTCGTTCGCTGGAGCGCTCGCGGATGCGCTGGGTCACTTGGGAAACGCTGTCATCGATGGCCATGGGGGCAACCTCTTTCACGGTGCTAACGGTATGTTTGTAAAGTTAACAAAAAAATGCCTTGAATGTCGCCATGCTTTGGCGCAAATTGTGGCTAAAGCGTAGGATTTTTTCATCGCGACTGCCTCCCGAACCGCTGTAGCCGGTATGGAGAACGTGGTCGCCAACCCGTTTACGCCAACTGCCGTGAGGAGGCCAACCATCATGACATTACGCGTCGCCATCAATGGATTCGGACGTATCGGGCGCAACGTGCTGCGGGCGCTCTACGAGAACGACTACCGCGATCGCATTCAGGTCGTTGCGATCAACGATCTCGGCGATCCCAAACTGAATGCGCATCTGCTCAAGCACGACAGCGTGCACGGTCACTTCGGCCATGGCGTCGAGCATGACGAAGAGACGCTCAGCGTCGCTGGCGATCGTATCAGTATCTTCGCCGAGCGCGATCCGAGCCAACTGCCATGGGATAAACTCAAGATCGACCTGGTGATGGAGTGCACCGGGTTGTTCACCAAGCGCGAGGCCGCGGCTGCGCATCTCGCCGCCGGTGCCGGGCGGGTATTGATCTCGGCACCCAGCCCCGATGCCGATGCCACCATCGTTTACGGCGTCAATGACGACGTGCTGACCGCCGAGCATCGCGTGGTTTCCAACGCCTCATGCACCACCAATTGCCTGGCGCCGGTGGCCAAGGCGCTCAACGATGCGATCGGCATCGACAACGGCCTGATGACCACCGTGCATGCCTACACCAACGACCAGCACCTGTCGGATGTCTATCACAAGGATCCGTACCGGGCGCGCAGCGCCACGCAATCGATGATCCCCACCAAGACCGGCGCGGCGGCGGCGGTCGGCCTGGTGCTGCCGGAGCTCGAGGGCAAGCTCGACGGTCTGGCGGTGCGCGTGCCGGTGATCAACGTCTCGTTGGTGGATCTGGTATTCACCGCTAGCCGCGATACCACTAAAGAAGAGGTCAATGCCATCGTCGAGCAGGCGGCAGCCAATTCAACGGTGCTGGCCGTCAACGCCCAGCCGCTGGTCTCCATCGACTTCAATCATGACGCTCACTCTTCCACGTTCGATGCCAACCATACCCGTGTCAATGGCCGCCTGGTCAAGGTCATGGCCTGGTACGACAACGAGTGGGGCTTCTCCAACCGCATGCTGGATACGGCGCTGGCCATGCAGGCCGCTGGCTGATCGCCGGTCCCCCCGGTGTGGTGGCGCATCGGCGAGAACTCTTCGCGCACTCACGGCTCCGCACGGAATTTCGAGCCGGCGCGCCACCCTTTGATTTCTCTCAAGCAGGACAGGCAAATATGGGTGCTCACAGCACCCTTTTTTGTATGCGTTTATCGCGTGGAAAAAAGCGCCGTGAGCCTGTCGGCGAAGCTGCTAAGCTGTCATGCAGGTGGGGTTTTTTCGGGCCACTTGGGGGTGGCCGTGAGTATGCTAGACTCGAAATTCCGCCGCATAGACAAATAATACTTCGGGCTCGGCCATGCGTGATAGCGTGACACAGGCACATCATCTGATCGGCGCACGACTGCGCGACCCTCAGCGCCGAACCATGGGGCAGGTCGTCGGCGTCGATCAGACGCGCGATCTGCCCGCGCTGCTGATTATCTGGGAGGGCCAGGTAGCCCCGGCGCGAGTACCGCTATCCGTACGTGAGCTGCGTGAATTAGTGCAAGCCTGCGTCATCGATCCGGCGATATCGATCGACGATGCAATTGATGGGGCGAATGTCGTTGCGCGATCCGTGACCCAATCGGGTGGATGAAGAGGATTGGAGTCGGATGGAAAGTCGCTGTCGGGATGTGATTGATAGAAAAGCGGCATGCAGCGGCACAGGGAACGTTAGGGGACTCAATGAACATGCCGGCTTCTTCGACGCTGCAACTCCTGCCGCGCTTTCTCGATGCGCTGCTTTGCGCTTCCTCCGCCGTGGTCTACGCCACGGATTTCGACTGGTGGCAGGGGCGCCTGCACTATCTCGGTGTCAATGTACATTCGCTGTGCGGTCTCGAGCGCCAGGCGCTACGCGATGCGCCCCATCTCTGGCTGGAGCTGTTGGCCAGCCACTCGCGCCAGGAGGTATTGACCCGGTTGCATCAGGCGCGCGGTAACGGCGCCGATCGTCTGAGTCTCAACTACACGGTCTGGCATACCGACGGCACCTTGCATCACTTGCAGGACGATATCGTCATCCACCGCGATAGCCGTGGCGAGGTCACCGAACTGGTCGGCTCGCTGGTCGATGTCACCGAGCGCCAGTCGCTGCTCGAGCGCTTCGAGAAGCTCAGCGAGCAGGTGCCGGGCACGCTTTATCAGTGCCGACTCTCGCGCGACAGGCAACTGCATTTTCCGCTGGTCAGTGCCGGCATGCAGCGGTTGTTCGGCCTGGAGCCGTCAGCGATCGTCAATGACCCGCAGACCGCCATCGACCGCGTTCACCCCGACGATATCGACGCGCTATGGCGCAGCATTCATCGTAGCGCGCTGCGCATGAGCGTATGGCGTCACGAATTTCGCTATCGTCATCCCGATGGTCACCAGTTATGGGTCTACGGCCACGCCACGCCGGAGCGCGAGGCCGATGGTGGCATTCTCTGGCACGGTTTCTGCGAGGATGTCACGCTGCGCAAGCAGGCCCAACTGGCGCTTTCCGAAAGCGAACGACGTTATCGCTTCATCGTCGAGAACGTCAGCGACCTGATCATGTTGATCGATGTCGATGGGTTGTGTCGTTTCGCCTCGCCGTCGGTCGGCAACCTGCTGGGCTATGCCGCCGAGGAGCTGCATTCACTGGCGTTGATCGAGTTGCTGCCGCCGGACGAGGCGCCCCGTGTGCAGCGCCGCATCCACGAGGCCTCGCGAATGGGCAGCGACCTGCAGCTCGAATTGCGGGTGCGGCATGCCCAGGGCTATTACATGTGGGTCGAAACGCACTGCTCGCCCTATATCAACCCCGCCAGCGGACGCTACGAGTGGCTGCTGGCGGTGTCGCGCGACATTACCGACCGCAAGCTGCGCGAGATGAAACTGCACGAGCTATCGACCACCGATAGTCTGACCGGCGCACTCAATCGCGGGGCTTTCCTGGGCTGCCTGAAGACCACGCTGGAACCCACCGACACCATGCCATCGCGATTGTCGCTGGTGATCTTCGACATCGACCACTTCAAGACCACCAACGATACGTGGGGGCATGCCGCGGGCGATCTGGTGCTGGCCAGCCTGGGCGAGATCTGCCGCAGTACCCTGCGCTCACACGATATCTTCGGACGTATCGGCGGCGAGGAGTTCGCACTGGTGCTCACCGGGCAATCGCTGCAGGAGTCGGCGGTACTGGCGGAGCGTCTGCGTAGGAAGTTCGAAGAGGTCAGGGTCGAGTTTCATGGTGAATGGCTCAGCTTCACGGCCAGTTTCGGCATCGCCGAGCGTCTCGATGGCGAGTCGCTGGACGATCTGATGCATCGTGCCGATATGGGCCTTTACGTCGCCAAACGCCAAGGGCGCAACCGGGTCCATCAGGCGCTGTTTCGGGATTCCTGATAGGCTCGAGGAAAGAACGATAAGCAAGGAGAGCGTTGTATGCGAAGCCCATTCAAGCTGCTGTGCCTGATGATCGCTCTGCTGGCGGGTCCGGTGTCGGCACAGAGCGAGGCCCCGGTGCAGGTCCAGTCGCAGGTGCAGACACAGCCCCCGGTTCAGCCCGAGATCGAACCCCAGGTCCAGGCGGCCGTCGAAGCCGAAATCGCCGAGGGGCCGCGCGTCAAGGGCGAGGTCTTCGAGTATTCCACCGGCGGTGAAACCTACCAGGGCTATCTGGCGCGCAACGTTGCCGACGACCAGCCGCGTCCGGCGGTACTGGTGGTGCACGAGTGGTGGGGGCTCGACGACTACGCCCGCGCCCGCGCCGACCAGCTCGCGGCACTCGGCTTCGTGGCGCTGGCGGTCGACATGTACGGCGCTGGCAAGGTCACCGAACATCCCGATGAAGCCGCCGCGCTCTCCAAACGGGTGATGCAGGATTGGCCGGCGGCGCGCGCTCGGCTCGAGGCGGCAATGGTCAAGCTCAGTCAGCATCCGGCGGTGGCCGGCGAGGGCATGGCGGCGATCGGCTACTGCTTCGGCGGTGGTGTGGTGATGAACATGGCGCTCGCCGGCATGCCGATCGAGGCGGCGATCAGCTTCCACGGCAGCCCGACCCGCGCGGTGACGGCGCCACAACCCTTCGAAGGTATCGTGGAAATCCACAACGGCGCTGCGGATACGCTGGTCAAGCGCGATGCACTGCTGGCCATGACCAGCGCCCTCGAGGCGCAGGGCGCCACCGTCGAGATCACCAATTATCCGAATGCCAAGCATGGCTTCAGTAACCCCCATGCCGATGCGATCGCCGCCGAGTACGGCTTGCCGGTGGGCTACGATCCCGCCGCCGATGCGGCCTCCTGGCAGGCGGCGTTGTTGACGTTGGATGAGGTCTTAAACGGCGATTGAAACCGCTTAAATGACTCGCAACAGTTTCAGCAGCCAGCGCCGGTAGGGTGGATGAATCAGTGTCGCGCCACTGCGTCGCGATTGGTGGAACACGCTGCGCTCGTGGCTGAAAGTGAGAAACCCGCGCTCGCCGTGATAAGCCCCGCTACCGCTGGCGCCAACCCCACCGAACGGCATGGCTTCCTGGGCGACGTGCCACAGGGTGTCGTTGATCACCATGCCGCCCGAGGCGGTACGCGTCAGCAAGCGCTCATGGCTCGCCGGATCGTCGCTGAAGGCATACAGCGCCAGCGGGTGCGGCCGGGCGTTGACGAAGGCGATGGCGGCATCGAGATCCTTGACGCCGATTACTGGCAGTAGCGGGCCGAATACCTCCTCGCGCATCACCCGTAAATCCCGGTGCGGATTGAGTATCAGCGTCGGCGGCAGCTTGCCGCTGGCTTCGAGCTGTTCGGCGCTGGCGCCCAGTTCGAGTACCCGGCAGCCGTGATTCTCCGCCTCGTCGCGCAGCTCGATCAGTCGCTGGCGATGGCGCCGGCTGATGATGGCGCTGACATCGTCGTTGGCGGCCAGGTTGGGGTAGAACGTGGCGACCGTGGTCTTGAGTGCCTCGACGAACGCTTTCATATGCCGCTCGGGGAGCAGCACGTAATCGGGGGCGATGCAGGTCTGGCCGGCGTTGAGCCACTTGCCGAAAGCGATGCGCCGCGCGGCATCGATCAGGTCGGCGCCAGCGTCGACGATCGCCGGCGACTTGCCGCCCAGCTCCAGGGTTACCGGTGTCAGGTTGGCGGCGGCGGCCTGCGCGACCTGGCGGCCCACCTCGGTGGAGCCGGTGAACAGCAGGTGATCGAAGGGCAGGCTGGCGAAGGCGCGGCCGACATCGGTATCGCCGGTGATCACGCATAGCTCTTCCGGCGCGAAATGGCGTGCGGCGAGTTCGGCCATCAGCTTGGAGGTCGCCGGTGTCAGTTCGCTGGGTTTGATCATCACCCGGTTGCCTGCCGCCAGTGCGTCGAGTGCCGGCAGCATGGCCAGGTTCCAAGGGTAATTCCACGGCGAGATGATACCGACCACTCCCAGCGGCTGGCGCTGGATATACCCCTTGGCGGGTAGAAAGCGCCAGTTGACGCTGGCACGCCGGGTGCGCATCCAGCGTTTCAGGTGGCGCCGGGTATGGCGAATCGCCTGCATGAGCGTGGCGATCTCGGTCATGCGGGTCTCGACCCGCGAGCGATGGCCGAAATCCCGATCGATCGCGCTCTCGATCTGAGCGGCGTGATCGCGGGTCATGCGCGCCAGGCGGGCGAGACGTTCGAGCCGGCTCGCAAGCGATGGGTAAGGATCGTTGCGATGGGCCTCGCGCTGCGCCGCGAAGCGGCGGTCGAGATCGCCATCGGCGGTACTATCGGTGGCCACGCTCATGCCGCTATCCTCATGACTTCCACTATTCTCGGTACGTTGCGTGTATCTCGCCATCGTGGCCATGATACTCCCCTCATCGGACGACTCTCATCAGACTAACCCAGGGAGAAGCGATGCGCTGCGAGGTTCAGACGCTAGCCGCCATCGAAGGCATCGACGCGACGCGTTGGAATGCGCTGGTCGATGCCGATCAGCCGTTCCTGCGCCATGAATTTCTTCACGCGCTCGAAGCCTCGGGTGCGGTGACGCAACAACGCGGCTGGACACCCAGCCATTTGCTGGTATGGCAGGGCGGACGATTGATCGCGGCCTTGCCGCGCTATTACAAGACGCATTCCTACGGCGAATACGTCTTCGACTGGGCCTGGGCGGATGCCTGGGAGCGCGCGGGTGGCAGCTATTACCCCAAAGGGCTGAGTGCGATTCCCTTCACCCCGGCGCCGGGGCCGCGTGTGCTGATGGCGCCGGGGTGCGAGCGTCACGACGTGCTCCGGGCGCTGGCGGAGCGGTGCTGCGACGCCAGCCTGTCGAGCTGGCATCTGCTGTTTGCCGAAAACGCCGAGGTCGATGCCTGGCTGGCGGTAAGGCCGCGGCTGATCGAGCGCCATGCGGTGCAATTCCAATGGCGGGATCGTGGCTTCGGCGATTTCGATGGCTTTCTCGCGGCCATGACATCGAAGCGGCGCAAGGAGGTTCGTCGCGAACGGCGCCGGGTCGCCGAGCAGGGCCTGTCACTGCATCGATTGAGCGGCGAGCGGATCGACCGGGCGGCGCTCGAGCACTTCTACCGCTGCTATCGGATGACGTATCTGGAGCGCGGCCAGCGCCCCTACCTGAGTTATGAATTCTTCGCGCGCTTGCACGAGTCGCTGCCGCAGGCGCTGTTGTTGATCCAGGCCCGGCTGGGCGGGCAGCCGGTCGCGGCGGCCTTGTGCCTGCAAGGCGACAAAACGCTGTACGGACGCTATTGGGGCAGCGAGGTAGCCGCCGATTGCCTGCATTTCGAGACCTGTTATTACCAGGGCATCGAGCATTGCCTGGAACAGGGTCTGACGCGCTTCGACCCTGGCACGCAGGGCGAGCACAAGCTGACGCGCGGTTTCGCACCACGCCTGCTGCGCTCGCTGCACTACATCGCCGACCCCGACTTTCATCGCGCGGTAGCTCACTTCTGCCGCGAGGAGAGCGACTACGTCATGGCTTATCATCGCGAGGCCATGTCCCGGCTGCCGTTTCGCGACGCCCCGGCGCAGGCGGCCGACTGAGTGGTAGCATGACATCGGAACTCGATACACAAGGAACGTCGTAGCATGCATTTTCTCGTTGAAGCCGCCGTATTGCTGGGTGCCGCGATCATCGTGGTGCCGCTGTTCCGGCGCCTCGGGCTGGGGTCGATACTCGGCTATCTGGCCGCCGGTTTGATGCTTGGGCCCTCGGTCAGTGGCTTTATCGCCGAGCCGGAGAGCGTGCTGCACTTCGCCGAATTCGGCGTGGTCATGCTGTTGTTCATCATCGGTCTCGAGCTCGAGCCATCGCGGCTATGGGCGCTGCGTAAGCGCCTGCTCGGGCTGGGCAGCCTGCAGATGCTGGGGTGTGGCGCACTGCTGACGCCAATCGGGCTGGCATTGGGGCTATCGCTCGAGGTGTCGGTTCTGCTGGGGCTGATTCTCGCGCTATCCTCGACGGCGTTCGCCCTGCAAGTACTCAACGAGCGCCACCAACTCGCCACACCGCATGGCCAGGCGGCATTCTCGATTCTGCTTTTCCAGGACCTGGCGGTGATTCCGCTGTTGGCGCTGCTGCCGCTGTTCGCCGGCGATGCCGCTGCCGCGTCCGGCAATGCCTGGCTGGCGGCGCTGCGCGGGGTGGGCATGGTGATTGCCGCGATCGTCTTCGGTCGGCTGGTGTTCCCACGGGTATTGGCACTGGTGGCACGCAGCGAAGTCCATGAGGTGTTTACCGCCGCGGCACTGTTCATGGTGCTGGGGATGGCACTGGTGATGGATTGGGCGGGCCTGTCGATGGCGCTGGGGGCCTTCCTGGGCGGCGTGATGCTCGCCGACACCGCTTACCGGCATGAGCTCGAAGCCAATATCGAGCCGTTCAAGGGGCTGCTGCTGGGGCTGTTCTTCATTGCCGTGGGCATGTCGGTGAACCTTGGGCTGGTCTACGACAATCTGCTCTGGGTACTGGGCATCACCGTGGCATTGCTGCTGGCCAAGCTGGTCGTCATCGCCCTGGTGGGCGTGATCGCGCGGCTACCTCGGACCGAGATCCCACGCTTGGCCACGGTCATTGCTCAGGGCGGCGAGTTCGATTTCGTGCTGCTCACCGCGGCGGTCGGTGCCGGGGTATTCGAGCAACGCATCGCCAGCCTGTGTATCGCCGCGGTAACGCTGACCATGGCATTGACGCCGTTTTTGTATCGTGCCGGCGAGCGCCTGGGCGACCGTTTCAAGGATCAGCGGCCGTTCGATGGCGATTTCGGCGACGACACGCCGCCGGTGCTGATCGCCGGCCTTGGCCGCTTCGGCCAGATGGTGGCGCGGGTGCTGAAGACCCAGGGCATCAATTTTACCGCGCTCGACCCCAATATCACTCAAGTGGAATTCATTCGCCGCTTTGGCTCGCGAATCTACTACGCCGATGCCACTCGGCTCGACTTGCTGCGCGCGGCGGGCGCCGAGCAGGCCCAAGTGATGGTCATCGCCGTCGACGATGCCGACACGGCCACGCTGATCGCCCGCCAGGTACGCGCGCACTTTCCTCGCCTCAAGGTATTCGCCCGAGCCCGCAATCGCCATCACGCCTGGCAACTGATGGAGATTGGTGTCGATGCGGTGGTTCGCGAAACCTTCGCGGCGAGCATGGAGATGAGTATGGAAGTCCTCAAGGGCGTGGGGTATCCCAGCTCCAACGCGCTGGATGCGGTACGTACGTTCCGGGATTTCGATAACCAGCTGTTCGTCGATTCCTATGCGCATCGCAACGATGAAGCGGCGCTGATGGCCAACGAGAAGGCAGCCATGGCCGAGTTGCAATCGCTGTTTCACAAGGAATTGGGGGGGCGACCGGCGCGCGCCGAGGCGCCTGGCGCTGCGCGTAGCGAGCCGGAAACCCCCTGATCGCTTACCGATGGACGGGGTTATTTATCGCGGCTGATCAACTGGAACAGGGTGTCGATCAGCTTGCCGCCTTCGTCGCGAAGCGAGAAGCTCGCAGGGTCGCGTAGCCAATCGTGAAACAGGCCACCAAGCATCGATTGCAGCAGACGAGCAGCGATCTCGGGCGTCAGGCTGGGCTGTAGCAATCCTTGATCGTGGGCATGACGAAAGTGCTCGCACATTTCATCGTGACATTCGCAGGTCAGACGATTCTGCATTTCCAGCGGATTGATGTCGCTGAAGAACTCGCAGCGATGCAACAGGATGGAGTGAACCCGCTGGGCACGCGGCTGTTCGATGCGTGCCAGACCGTTATGGCAGGCCAGGCGCAGGGCATCGAGGGGGGAGTCGGCCATGGCGGCGTCGTTGACTTCGTCGATCAGCTCCTCGAAGGGCATGCTCACCCGCTCGAGCAAGGCATGGAACAGGTCGGCCTTGTTCTTGAAATGCCAGTAGACCGCGCCCCGGGTCATTCCTGCATGGCGTGCGATCTGTTCGAGCGAAGTGCGTGCCACGCCTTTCTCGAAGAACATCTCCTCGGCGGCATCGAGCAGGGTTTCGCGAGTGGCTTTGGCTTCGGCTTTGGTGCGTCTGGGCATGAAGGGTGGAGACTCGAAACGGTAAATATATCAGGGAACCACTATATAACAGCCTTATTCAGCGGCTCCTTCAGCAAGGCTAATTAATGCAAGGTGTTCTGCGTCGTTGCGGTCATCATACCTTAACCTCTCGATATTTACATTCATGGTTGTATGGATGTAATCTTGGCCGCCATTGTTAAACGATCAAGGGATAGCGCGATGCGCAACAACAAAGGCTTGCATAGGCTGTGCTGGGGCATGGCGCTGGTAGCGTTGGTGCTGGCTGGGTGCGGGCAGGAATCCGCTCAGCAGGCGCCAGGCGGCAATCAGCAACAGCCACCTCCGCTTCCCGCTCAAGTGCTGGAAGTACAACCTCGCAACTTGCCGGTCGATAAGCAGTATTCCGCATTGCTGCGCAGCGAACAGCAGGTGACCGTGACCGCCCGCGTCACCGGCATTCTGCAGGAAAGGCATTACCAGGAGGGCGAGCGGGTCGAGAAGGGCCAGCTATTGTTCACGATCGAGCCCGCCCGCTATGAGGCGACCGTGCGCCAGCGCCGTGCCGATCTGCAAAGCGCCGAGGCGGAGCTGTACCGGGCGCAACGCAACTGGGAGCGCTTCGAGCGGTTGTATGAGCAGAATTCGGTAAGCCAGCAGCAGCGTGACGAGGCGCTGGCGACGTTGAAAATCGCACAGGCGATGGTCGCCCAGGCCCAGGCGGCGCTCGACGACGCCCAGATCGACCTGGATTACACCACGGTAACGGCGCCGGTTTCCGGCCAGATCGGCCTGAGTGAAGTCAATGTCGGCGCGCTGGTGCAGCCGCCACAGGAGCTCGTGACGATCACCCCGCTGCGGACCATTCAGGCGCGTTTCGCCCTGCCGCCCGAAGATGCCGCGGCGCTGCGCATGCAGCGCAAAACGCCCGATGCCGGCGAGGTGACGCCCATCGCACTGGCAACTCTGACGCCCAATAGCGAGGTGAATCGCTTGCGTGGCCGGCTCAATTATCTGGGCGCGAGTGTCGATCGCGATACCGGTACCGTGCAGGCCGAGGCGACCTTCGATAATGCCAAATCGCTGTTTCTCCCGGGCCAGTTCGTGCATGTGCGTCTCGATGGTCTGGTAATGCCCAATGTCATCGCCGTGCCCGAGATTGCCGTACTCGAAGGCCGCGAGGGGCCGCTGGTTTACGTCATCGCCGAGAACGGCGAGGCCAAGCCGATCAACGTCAATCTCGGCGATCGATCTGGGCCATGGATCGTGATCGATAGCGGTCTCGAGCCCGGCCAGCGCGTGGTGGTAACCCATGTCGCCAGCGTTCAGCCTGGTCGGCGTATCGAGCCGAAGCCCTTCGATGGCGAGGCCGAGCCTGAAGCGCTGTCCGCCGAGAATCAGATGCAGGAGTCATCGGCAAGCGATAATCAGGCGGCAACGCCAGGCGCCTCCTCCGGCGACCAGTCCGCCAATGAGCCGGCAGCCTCTACGGCGCAGGAGGACGACGGCGCATGAATGTCTCCAGTTTCTTCATTCGCCGTCCGGTCCTATCGACTGTCCTCTCGATAATCATCGTGATCGCCGGGCTGCTTTCGTTGCGGGTGTTGCCGGTGGAGCAGTACCCGCAGATCGTACCGCCATCGGTCCAGGTCAGCGCGACCTATCCCGGCGCCAGCGCGGAGACCGTCTCCGAGGCGGTGGCCGCGCCGATCGAGCAGGCGATCAATGGCATCGACAACCTGCTTTACATCGATTCCACGAGCGCCGATAGCGGCACGATGAGCCTGAGCGCGACGTTTGCCATCGGTACCGACCCGGATCAGGCCACGATCGATGTCAACAACCGCGTGCAACAGGCGATGGCCCAGTTGCCTAGTGTGGTTCAGACCCAGGGGGTCCAGGTCGAGAAGCGCTCATCGAGCATTCTTCAGGTCATCACACTGTCGTCGCCCGACCATTCCTACGATTCGGTCTATTTGAGCAACTATGCGCTGGTCAACATCATCGATGCGCTCAAGCGTACCGATGGCGTGGGCACCGCGCAGCTTTTCGGTGCCAAGGATTACTCCATTCGGGTGTGGCTGGATCCGGCCAAGATGGCCGACTACAACATCACCACCAGCGAGGTGGCCGATGCGATCAGTCAGCAGAACTCGCAGTTTCCCGCTGGCAAGCTGGCCGCGATGCCCAACCCGGACCCGCGCCCTTATACGTTCACGATTACCACCGAGGGCCGCTTCAATAGCGTGGCGCAGTTCGAGGACATCCTGCTGCGCACCAACGAAAATGGCAGCTCGCTGACGCTCGACGATGTGGCACGCGTCGAACTCGGCGCCCAGGATTACTCGTTCGTAGGACGCCTGAACAACCAGCCGGCGGTGCCTATCGGCATCTACCTGCAACCTGGGGCCAATGCGCTGGAAACCGCCGAAGCGATTCAGGATACGCTGGAACGGCTGGCGGCCAACTTCCCCGAAGGCATGAAGTACAGTGTGCCCTACGACACCACCAAGTTCGTGCAGGTCTCGATCGACGAGGTCATCAAGACCTTCGTCGAGGCGTTGATCCTGGTGGTGGTGGTGGTGTTCGTCTTTCTGCAGAAGTGGCGGGCGGCCATCGTGCCGATCATCGCCATTCCCATTTCGATCGTCGGCACCTTCGCCGGCATGTACGTGCTTGGCTTTTCGGTCAATCTGCTGACGCTGTTCGGCATGATTCTGGCGATCGGCATCGTCGTCGACGATGCGATCATCGTCATCGAGAACGTCGAACGGGTCATGGAGGAGGAGGACCTGCCGCCCAAGCAGGCCGCGCTCAAGGCGATGTCGGAGATATCCGAGCCGATCATCGCGGTGACCCTGGTCATGGCCGCGGTGTTCATTCCCGTAGGCTTTCTCGGCGGGCTTTCGGGCCAGCTCTATAGCCAGTTCGCGATCACCATCGCGATTTCGGTGCTGATCTCGGCGATCGTCGCGCTGACCCTGTCACCGGCGATGTGCGCGCTGCTGCTCAAGCCACACGACAAGGAAGTGATCGCGCCGTTTCGCTGGTTCAACCGCGCACTCGAGAAGACCACGCGCGGTTACATGAAAGGCGTGACTTTCTTCATGCGCCGGACGCTGGTGGGCGTAACGCTGTTCGTCGGTTTCTGCGTGATTACCTTCCTGCTGTTCATGCGCCTGCCCGGTGCGCTGGTGCCAGATGAAGATCAAGGTTTCATCCTGGCGATAACCAGCCTGCCGGCGGCATCGGCGCTACCGCGCACCGACGATTTCAACCAGGAGCTCGTCAGCAAGCTGCTGGAACAGGACAGTGTCGAGAACGTGGTTTCCTTTGCCGGCTTCGACCTTCTGGCGGGTGCCCAGTTGCCCAATGCCGGGGTCGCCTTCGTGACGTTCAAGGATTGGGCGGAACGCGATGTCACGGCCCAGCAGATGGTGGGCAGGACGTTCGGCATCGGTAGCACCATGCCGGATGGCCAGGTGATCGCCTTCAACCCGCCGCCGATTCAGGGCTTGTCGACCACGGGTGGCTTCGAAGGCTATCTGCAATCGACCGAGGGCGCCTCGCCCCAGGAGATCGAGGCGACCGCTCAGAAAGTAGTGGCGGCGGCCAATGAGCGACCCGAGCTGACCCAGGTACGCACCACGATCAATACTCAGGTGCCGTCCTACAAGGCGACCATCGATCGCGACAAGGCGCGTAGCATGGGCATTCCGCTCAGTGAGATCTACTCGACGATGCAGAGCACCTTCGGCAGGCTGTACGTCAACGATTTCACGCTGTTCGGGCGTAACTTCCAGGTCAACCTGCAATCCGAGGCCAAGTTCCGCGAGACGCCGGACGATCTCAACGATGTCTACGTGCGTGCCGATAGTGGTGCGATGGTGCCGCTATCCAGCGTCGTCAGCATGCAGCGCCAGCAGGCGCCGAGTATCATCCAGCGCTTCAATCTGTTCCCGTCGGCCAAGATTCAGGGGCAGGCCGCGCCGGGCTACAGCTCGGGCCAGGCACTGCAGGCGATGGCCGAAGTCACGCGTGAAGTCTCCGGTGGCGGTTATCAACTGGGCTGGACGGGCGCGGCCTATCAACAGCAGAGTTCCTCGAGTACCTCGACGTTGGCTTTCGCTTTCGGTCTGGTGATGGTCATTCTGATTCTCGCCGCCCAGTACGAGCGCTGGTCGTTGCCGCTGGTGGTGATCACCGCGGTGCCCTTCGCGCTGTTCGGGGCGACCGTGGCGATGCTGTTGCGAGGTTTGCAGAACGATGTCTACTTCCAGATCGGCCTGTTGGTGTTGATCGGCCTGGCGACCAAGAATGCCATTCTGATCGTCGAATTCGCCGTCGAGAAGCGCCAGGAAGGCATGGGAGTCATCGAGGCCGCCAAGGAAGCGGCGCGTATCCGCTTCAGGCCGATCATCATGACCTCGTTCGCGTTCATCGTCGGGGTCATTCCCATGGCGCTGGCCAGCGGGGCGAGCTCGGCGAGCCGCCATTCGATCGGTACCGCGGTGATCGGCGGTATGCTGGGGGCGACACTGATCGCGATCTTCTTCGTGCCGATGTTCTATGAACTGGTTGCCAAGGCCGAGGATTGGTTCGATCGCAAGCGCGGCAAGCCTGTCGAGGACAGGGAGTCCGACCCGGAACCCGATCGCGGCTAGCGTGTTGCGTGCCAAGGCATGACGAAAAAGCCAAGGCCCGAGGCCTTGGCTTTTTACGTCAGACGTGGCTCGAGCCTAGGGCAGCCAGGTCGATAGCGTCAACGAGCCGAACTGATCGTGGCGGTCCTGCTCCTCGAACTCATCGCTGCGCCAGACATTGGTGAACGCCAGCTGCCAACGATTCCAGGTCAGCGCAAAGCCAAGCTGGGCGTCGCCGACCCACTCGCGGCTATCCACGCTGTGGCTGTCCTCGAAGGTGTTGCCATCCAGTAACAGATTATGCGCCATGTAGCGGCCTTCGAGACTGGCGAAAACATACCAGCTGAAGCCTTGGCCGGGCTTGAAGAACGCCTGCCCGCTGCGCGCCGGCGCAACGGCGGGAATACCGAAGCTGCGGTCGAGTCCCTCGCCGAAGCGCATTCCCACGCCGCTGGACGCATAGGTATAAAGGTTGCCGAGCGAGAAGCCGAGGCTCGGTCCGTACTCGAAATCCAGCCCGTTGAGGCGATGCTGGAGAACCCAACTGCGCTCGTAGGCGAGATTGACGATAGGTTCGTTCTCGAGCTGATTGTCCCATCCTTGCGGTTTCTCGCTGGCGATCAGCTCGTGAAAGCCACGCTGTATCTCTTCGGCACCCGAGGCCGGACCCACCATGCCGATATCGAGATGCAGGCTGCTGGTCTGGCGCCAGCCATCGAGACGCTCGTCATCGAACAGCGATAACCCGCCGAACAGCAACCCGGCATAGGGGCGGTCGTTTTCGATGAGCCGCTCGCTACCGATATCGTTGGGTGTGTAGATCTGCTGCCCGAAGCGATACGCCACGCCATCGAGATCGCTCGCCGACCAGCCCGGCAACGCATCGGCCAGACGGCGTGTCCAGTGTTCGGCCGGCGGTTCGAATGACCAGATGAATTCTACCCCATTGGTATAGTGGCCATCATCGCCTCCCGAGAAAGCGTCGTTCTCGACCTTGAGCGAGAGCAGGCCGTCGGCGGATGCCGGCGTTGCCAGGCAGGCCAGTAGCAGGGAGCAGGCTAGCGGTGGTGCGAGACGTCCGTTGTCTGTCATCATTTGCCCCATATTAGTAAGCGCGCATAGCATACAATAGCGTAGGTAAACGTGGTACGCATGCTAATAATGTATCCGCAGATTTTACGTTTGGCATCGCAACGCCGGCGCCATCACTTATTTTATCCACGATGGCCTCGGTCCTCTTGGCTTCGTCGCCTGCAGACGGCACTCTGAGCGCCGGATCACTCGTTTGGAGAGGTGACATGTCGCTCCCCCGCGTCCTGGCGTTTATCGTCGCGTCAGCATTGCTGATGGTCGCGCTGTCGTTCGCAGCGCCTGCCGCCCAAGCGCAGGGCTTCTCGATCCCTGGCATGGGCGGGAGCCAGCCCCAGCCGACCACGGACCCCCAGGCACTACGCGACTCGCTCGATCGCGTCATTGAGACGCTGGAGAACGAGGCTCGGCGTAGCGAGTTGGTGGCCCAGCTCAAGGAATTGCGAACGGCGACCGGTTCCGCGGCGGACGGTAATGACGGCGAGAGCGGCGGTGGCACGATGCACCAGGGATTGCTCGGTGCCCTCGCCGATTCGCTCAGCGATTTCGATGCCAAGGCCGAAGCCGGGCAATCGCCGCTGGATGTCTGGGCACGCCGCTCGCAGAGGGCCTTTGCGGATCTCGAGTCGCTATTCACGTCGACGACCCGTCTCGGTGTGCTGCGCAATCTGGCCGAGGCGGGCATCCTGCTAGGTATCTGGTTTGGGCTGCTTAGCCTGCTGATGGGGACTGGCCGGCTGATCGCCAAGCGCCACGATTGGCCGCTGGTATTGCCGCCGGAGCCCAACGCCCGGCTACTGGTGGCGCATTTCCTGCGCAAGGTATTGCCCTGGGCGCTGGCGTTCGCGGTGATGCTTGCCAGCCTGCGCTGGCTGGAAGTGCCCGAGCCGGCGCGTGCCGGGGTGTTGGTGGTGGCCTACATCACCCTGTGTGGACGACTGCTATCGACGGTATTCGACGTGGTGATCTCGCTATTCACCCGTGGCCATCGGCGGGTAGCCGTGGCGATATTGCGCCAACAGGCGCTGCGCCGCCTGTTCGTCATCGGTGCGCTGGCGGCGCTGGGCGATGCCGTCGGCAGCGAGCAGTTGATCGCGCTGCTGGGGGACGACCTGGCCGGATGGCTGGCGGTGTCGGCCAGCGTACTTGCCGGATTGATCAGTGGACGCCTGGTGTTGCGTATCAAGCGTCCGGTCAAGCATTTGATTCGCAATCGACCCTATGCCCAACGTCGCGATAGCAACAGCCTGCACGATCTGACACGGCTGCTCGCCAGGCTATGGCACGTCCCGGCGCTGCTACTGATCGGCGCTTCGCTGCTGGCGATTCTGATCACCGTCGGCGATGCCGGCGATGCCTTCGCCAAGGCGCTGATCTGTGCCGCGCTGCTGGTACTGACGCTAGTCGTCAATGGCGTGTTGCGCCGGCATAGCGAGAAGGCCACGCACCGCCGGCGCAAGAGCCAGTATCGTCAGCGGATCGAGCGCTTCGGCTATACCCTGGCGCACTGCATATTCTGGGCGATCTTCGCCGAACTATCGCTGCGCGTATGGGGTGGCTCGCTGCTCGGTATCGGTGAGGATGGCGCGATCAGCGCGCGCATCGGTCAAGCGCTCATGGGGATCGGCCTGACGGTATTGCTCGCCTGGCTGGTGTGGATCGTCGCCGATACGGCGATCCTGCGGGCGCTGAACGTATCGGCCAAATCGCGTGGCCGGCGGGTACACAGTACCCGGGCGCAGACCATCACGCCGATGATTCGCAACGTGATCTTCTTCACTATCGTGATCATCGCCGCGATCGTCGGACTGGCCAATCTGGGGGTCAATGTCACGCCACTGCTGGCCGGCGCCGGGGTCATCGGTTTGGCCATCGGTTTCGGCGCCCAGACGCTGGTGCAGGATCTGATCACCGGGTTGTTCATTCTCATCGAGGATTCGTTGTCGATCGACGATTTCGTCGACGTCGGCGGTCACATGGGCACGGTGGAAAAACTCAGCCTGCGCACCGTGCGCCTGCGCGATCTTGACGGCATCGTGCATATCATCCCGTTCAGTCAGATCAAGGGCATCCAGAACTTCGCTCGCGAGTACGGCATCGCGCTGATGCGCATCCGCGTGCCGCACACCATGAAGATCGACGATGCCATCGATGTGGTGCGCGAAGTCGCCGACGAACTGCGCCAGGACCCGATGATGCGCCATCACATCTGGTCGCCGCTGGAGTTGCAGGGCATCGAGAGTTTCGATCAGGGCGCGGCGATCATGCGCGTGCGCATGCGCACTGGCCCGCTGATGCAATGGGACGTGGCGCGTGCCTTCAACCTGCGTCTCAAGCAGCGCCTCGACAGCGATGGCACGGAGATGGCCATGCCGCGCCTGAGCGTGGTGCTGGAGAACCCCACGGTGGAGAAGAAGGTCGAGGTCAGGGAGGATTCGCTCGACTCGATCTCCAGGGGCGGCGATGGCGACGCGGCGGCGACATGAGCGCCGCGCGATGCCGGCGGCCATTTGCCTTGCTGCATGATGCGCTGAAGTTAGGCACAATCGTAGGCCGTCTATTGGCCGACCGACCGCCTCGATGACCCCATCCAGCCATGCTCCGGGCGCGCCTGAAAAAAGCGCCACCATTCATGAAATCGCCAAGGCGGCGGGGGTCTCGATTGCCTCCGTCAGCCGGGCGCTGAATGGCAAGCCGGGCATCAGCGCGAAACGCCGCGAGCATATCCTGGCGATCAGCCGCGAGATCCACTACCAGCCGAGCGCCGCCGCTCGTCAGTTGATCAGTGGCAAGCAGGCCGTGGTCGGCATCTCCATGGGGCGCCAGAACATCGAGTTGCGCCCCTACTATGCACTGCTCTATCAGCATCTGACCCGCGTCCTGCATCGCAAGGGCAGAGTGCCGATCTCGTTTCGTCACGACGCTACCGCCACGCTGCCCGAACGGGCCGGCTCGGCGATTCTGCTGGGCTGCTTCCCGGACGATCCGCGCCCCCGGCTGTTGACCGAACAGGGCGTTGCGCATGTGCGTATCGGCCAGCCGGGCGAGGGCTTCTCGGTCATGCCGGACGACTGTCACGGCATCTATCTTGCCACTCGGCATATGATCGAGCGTGGCAGAACGCGCATCGCTTATCTTGGCGACGACCTGGAAGCGGCGGCCAGCCGATCCGCGGAGCACCGCCGCAAGCTCGGCGATGCCGGGCTCTATCAACGTATCGAGGGTTATCGCCAGGCACTCGCCGAGTCTGGCCTTGCCGAATGTCTGATTGGCGTGCTGTCGGATCACGATCCGACCCTGGCCGGTTATCGGCGCATCAATCGCCTGCTACAGCGGGGCGAGGCGACGCTCGATGGGCTGGTCTGCGAGAAGGACGAACTGGCGGTCGGTGCCCTGGCGGCGTTCGAGGATCACGACATTGCCGTGCCCGGGCAGGTAGCGGTGACGGGGTTCGACGACCTGCCGCTGCTCGCCGCTCAATTGACCACGGTGCGCCAGGACATCGCCCTGATCGCCAGCGAAACGGTGCGCCTGCTTGACGAAGCCATCGGCGGCGCCAAGCCGCATCATGTCAGCCTGCCGACAACGCTGATCCAGCGTCGCACGACCTGAACCTCGGCGATAGCCACAGGCGTCGTGCTTGACTGCGCTGCTTCTCTCCATTTGCTAGATGCGACCAATAGCGCATTAGGTAAGCGTTTACGTTTTTAAGGTAAACGTTTACGCTTTGCTTGTTGGTCGATTTTGCTGAATTTTATCGGCGTAATTCCGTCGCCTTTTCGAGGAGCCTGAAGATGACGCTCAAGGTCACCGTGTGGGGAGAAAACGTCCACGAGCAGACCAATGCCGTGGTTGCGCGGATCTATCCCGATGGCATGCATCGCTGTATCGCCGAGGGGCTGAACGAGGATCCGGGCATCGAGGCCCGTTCGGTGACCCTGCAGGATCCCGAGCACGGCCTGAGCGAGGACGTGCTGGAAAATACCGACGTGCTGCTGTGGTGGGGGCACGCCGCGCATGGCGAGGTGCGCGACGAGATCGTCGATCGCGTGCAACGGCGGGTATTGCAGGGCATGGGGCTGCTGGTGCTGCACTCCGCCCACTACGCCAAGATATTCAAGCGCCTGATGGGCACCACCTGCTCGCTCAAGTGGCGTGAGGCCGGCGAGCGCGAGCGGTTGTGGGTGGTCAACCCCGGCCACCCCATCGTGCAAGGGCTGGGTGACTACATCGAGCTGCCGCATACCGAGATGTACGGCGAACCGTTCGCGGTGCCCAATCCCGACGAGGTGATCTTCATCAGCGCCTTCGAGGGCGGCGAGGTGTTTCGTTCCGGCCTGACCTACAAGCGCGGCAACGGCAAGATATTCTACTTCCGGCCCGGTCACGAGACCTACCCGATCTACTACGACGAGCAGGTTCGGCGGGTACTCAAGAATGCGGTGAAATGGGCGCGCCCGGAGGGTTCGCGCTGGGTCGATAGCTGCCCCAACGTGCCGCCGGAACAGGCGCCAAATCCGCTGGAAATCAAGGGCGAAGGGCTGCACAAGCCCGGTGAGGAGGGCTTCAGATAATGATTCGACTCGCGATTATCGGTGCCGGCGGGATGGCCGCCCAGCACGTCCGGCAGTTCAATGCGATCGACGCTTGCGAGATCGTCGCGGTGTGCGACGTGGCCGAGGACAAGGCCCGCGCCTTCGCCGTCGAACACGCCATTCCGGCGGTCTATGCGCAGCTCGACGAGATGCTCGCTCGCGACGATATCGATGCGGTGGCCAATGTCACGCCGGATGCATTCCACAAGCCGACTTCGCTGGCGGCGATCGCCGCCGGCAAACACGTGCTGTGCGAGAAACCGTTGGCCATCGACGCGGCCGACGCCTGGGAGATGGCCGAGGCGGCGCAGCGCGCCGGGGTGATCAACATGATCAACCTGAGCTATCGCGATGCCCCGGCCATTCAGCGCGCTCGCGAGCTGGTCGCCTCGGGGGCGATCGGGCGCGTCATGCACGTCGATGCCAGCTACCTGCAAAGCTGGCTGGTCAGCAATGCCTGGGGGCAATGGCACAGCGACAGCCAATGGCTGTGGCGGCTATCGAGCGAGCATGGCAGCAAAGGCGTACTGGGTGACGTCGGCGTGCATATTCTGGATTTCGCCAGCTTCCCGGTGGGTGACGTCAGCCATGTCAATTGCCGCTTGAAATGCTTCGACAAGGCGCCGGACAACCGCATCGGCGACTACTCGCTGGATGCCAACGACAGCGCGCTGATCCATGTCGAATTCGCCGATGGCGCGCTGGGTTCGATCCATGCTTCGCGCTGGGCCAGCGGCCATCTGAACTCGCTGAGGCTGGGCATTCACGGCGACAAGGGCGCCATTCGCGTGGATCTGGACGCCTCTCGCGACCATCTGTGGACCTGCTTCGGCGATGACGTCAACGCGGCCTGCTGGAGTCAGGTGCCCTGTGCGCCGACGCCAAGCATCTATCAACGCTTCATTCGCAGCATCGAGAGCGGCGAGAACGATCAACCCGATTTCGCTCGCGGTGCACGGCTACAGGCCGTGCTGGATGCCTGCTTCGAGGCCGACGCAGTGGACCGCACGATACGCCTGCCGGTGAATCATTCGATTCAGCCAGCCTGAGTGCCGGTGTCGTCGGCGGTGTGCCGTCACTAGCCGCGCGGGGCGAACATGATGATCGCCATGCCGGTGACCGCCAGCGCCGAGCCGATAAGATCGGGCCACTGCGGGCGCACGCCATCGACCAGCCACAGCCAGGCCAGCGCGGTGGCCACGTACACGCCGCCATAAGCGGCATAGGCTCGCCCGGCGGCGGTCGGGTGCAGGCTCAAAAGCCAGACGAACAGCGCCAATGACGCGGCGGCGGGTAGCAACACCCAGATTGGCGCGCGCCCCTTGAGCCATAGATACGGCAGATAGCAGCCAACGATCTCGGCCACGGCGGTCAGTACGAACAAGCCGGTCGTGCCCAATACTGCCATCATAACGCGCCAAGTCCGAACGCGATGACCAGCGCGGCGACAGCCATAAACCCGGCGCAGGCTAGCCATGGCAAGCCATGCCGCAAGCGCTGGCAGGTTTCGTGCAATGACACGGCCTGGCCGATCTTGATCACCAACTCGTCGTGACGCGAGCGTTCGTTATCCGGGGGCAGGGAAAAATCGTTGGCGACACTGCCTTGCCAATACTGACCGTGGGTCAGCCCGAGCCTTGCTCGCAGGCGCCCCAGATCGCACAGCAGCGTATGCAGCCGATCGTACTCCTCGCGGCGGGGCTTGCCTTCCAGCACCACGGCGGCTTCGGCTTTCAGCGCCGTATGCTGGCAGGCCTCGATGGCGGCAGCTATCTCCGCGTCGGACGCACTCTTGGCGACGCCCAGGCGTTTATACAAATCGCGCATCTTGCATCAGGTACTCGTAGGCGTTTTTGATTGTCTGAAAGCGCTGGGAGGCCGCCGCGGTGACGGTCTCGCCGCGCGCGAAGAAGCGGTCCGGATGGTGGACTTGCGCCATCCGGCGATAGGCCTTTTTGATATCGCCGCGCGAGGCATCCGCCTCGAGCCCGAGAACGGTCAGCGCGCGCAGGGTTCGATCGCTGGGCGGCGGTCGGTCGTCGGCACGATAGGAGCCGCTCTCGCGCTCGGATCGCTGCCACGATTGACCATCGGAGGAGCTTCGGTATGAGTGCTGTCGGGAATGCTCCTCGTCATGCTGCCTTTCGTATTGATGGTGCTGGGATTGCTGCTGCCGGGCGCGTTCCCGGGCGTGCCAGTAGTCCGCGCGGCTCGGATCGTCGGGATCGGCGAACTCCTTGCCTGCGACCTCGCTGAACAATTGGCTGAACCGTTGGGGCGAGGTGCCGAGCAGATCGGCCAAGAAGCGCAGAACATGGTTGGTGGCCGCGGTCAGCTTATCGTCGATCATCGCCAGGGCGATGGCGTGGCGCAGGAAAGGCAGGGCCTTTTCGCCGTGGCAATCCTTCTGCAGCACTTCGGCGGCGAGCTGAATGGCGGCAAGATCCTGCGGATAGGCGGCATCCAGAAGCGGTTGCAGATCATGGCCGTGGCGAAAGCCGGCCGCCAGTTCGTTCAGGCGCTGCCTGGCCGCTGCCGATACCTCGCCCTGACTGGCTGCGACCCAGGCCAGCAATAACAAGGCGGCGGTGTCCGTCTGATTCCTGCTTTTCAGCAGCAGCAACTCGAACGGCGAGAAACGGGTGTTGGCCATGCCTGACTCCAGCCGATGTTGACGATATCGTCGATCGTCACGCTTTTATCCGAAACGCCGAGTATAACGAACACGATCGTTGGTTGTCGTAATGGCACGCTATAAAAACGCTTTGCCACATCCGGCTGCTCGAGCCTCATCTGCCGATACCAGCAGTGGAGACGGCGCACGGAACTGCTACGCTCAGGTTGAGCGAAGACGTTCCAGAGTCGCTTGGGTCATTGTCGCCATGACGATTCCCCGTCTGGCACCAACGCATTGGAGGCGTGAGATGAAGGATTCAAAGTCCGATAAGGCGGAAGGCATGATCGATAAGGCTTCCGGCAAGGCCAAGGAAGCTGTCGGCAAGGCAACGAAAGACCGGGACACCGAAGCCAAGGGCCGAGAGCAGGCCGCCAAGGGTGATGCCAAGAAAGCCAAGGGTAATTTGAAAGATGCCATGGATTCGGATCAGCCGAACAAGCGCCGATAAGCGCGCCATGCCCGACCCAGCCGCTAGCAGTGGCGGCTGGCCGGTTAGTGACGTCGATGGCTACCGGCCATGGTCACCAGTCATGGAATGCAGATATAGAAGTGCGCCGGTAGGAAATTCAGCGGTTCGAAAGTGCGCTTCACGTTCGAAAACGTCTTGTGCAGATGGGGCAGTATATTCGGCGAAAACTGGTAGAGCAGGAATGCGCCCTGGGGGGCAATGACCCGCTGCGTTGCGCGAAGGATATTTTCCTTGATGGTATCGGGTATCGTGCTGAAGGGAATGCCGGCAATCACATAATCCGCTTTGTCGATTTCCCGCTCGGCAAGTGTCGTCTGGATGTCTTCCGCCGATCCGTGGATGATTTGCAGGCGTGGATCGGGGTAGGTACGGTTGAGGTAGCTAACGAAGTCCTCGTTCGTTTCCAATACGATCAGTACCGCCTCCGGATGCATCCGGCGGAGAATTTCCTGCGTAAACGTGCCGATGCCCGGACCGTACTCGACCAGTACCCTGGCTCGTTCCCAATCGACCTGACCCAGCATGCGCTTGACCAGAAAAGGGGAACTCGGAATTATCGAGCCCAGCATTTTGGGATGCTTGAAGAAGTTTCTCGCAAACAACGACAGTTGCTCGCGTTTGGACGGTGGGTTCCGGGGCTTGGCTCTCGTATGCTCGTTAGCTTCCATTCACGATATTCCTTCGAACTGAAGTGGCCCGTTACGTTCACCTTAGGCTACTGTGACTCTCAGGAAAAGGACTAACTCTCGCCGCGCGTATCATCGATCCGATGACGGGCTGAGGTATGATGTCGTATTACATGCCCGAGCATGGGTGTTGTCAGTCGATGTCAACGGTGGCGTGGTGCGGCAAATCGTCTCTTTTCAAGACATGGCTGGTCATCGACAATCTCCGCGCCTTCGTTCGCGGTAGCTGCCCGCTACCGATTTCGATCGCCCTTGATAGCTGGGAATCCCGCCGTATTCGTCGGACAAGTGCCGATGAATCCCGCACGTATGTTTAGCTAACTAAATATTAGCTTGTGCGATTAGAGAACAGCCTCCATGCGCTAACGAGGTCATGAGATGAGAAGAAAGAGTTACCTACGCGTTTTCAGCCTCTTGCTGCTAGCGGCACTGCCGTTGCTTTTGACGGGCTGCGAATCGGCATTGATGGACCCCAAGGGACTGGTGGGCCAGGAGGAGAAGCGGCTTATCCTGACGGCCTTCGGGCTGATGTTGATCGTCGTCATTCCGGTGATCGTGATGACCATCATGTTCGCTTGGCGTTATCGCCGCGGCAACAAGGACGCCGGGTACTCGCCGGACTGGGGACATTCCAACGTCATCGAGATAATCGTCTGGTTCATTCCCTGTGTCATCATCGTCTTTCTGGCGATTCTCACCTGGCAGACCTCGCACTCCCTCGATCCGCACAAGCCGCTCGATGCCGACGGCGACAGTGAGACGCTGGAGATCCAGGCCGTTTCCCTCGACTGGAAGTGGCTGTTCATCTATCCCGAGCAAGGCATTGCCACCGTCAATGAAGTGGCGTTCCCGGTCGGCGTGCCGGTGCATTTCCGGGTGACGTCCGGTTCGGTGATGAACTCGTTCATGATTCCGCGCCTGGGCAGCCAGATCTATGCCATGGCCGGCATGGACAACGACGTTCATCTGATCGCGGACGAGGAGGGCGTCTATCCAGGGCGGTCGACCAACTACAGCGGCGCCGGTTTCTCGGAAATGCTTTTCAATGCGCACGCGACCTCGCAGCAGGAGTTCGAGGCCTGGGTCGAAGAAGTGCGTGGATCGTCCGATACACTGACCTTCCCCGAGGGTTATCAGGCGCTAGCCGAGCCGAGCGTGGATCATCCGGTCGAGTACTTCTCCAGCGTATCACCGGGTATGTATGACCGCATCGTCGAGAGTTTCCATAACGGTGGCGGGCCGGGTAGCCATGGAAATCATGGGAACCATGGTAGCGAGATGGAAGAAATGCCCATGAGCGCAGAGGCAGCGGAGTAACGTTATGTTCGGAAAACTCAGTCTAGAGTCGATTCCCTACCACGAACCTATCATCATGGTCACGGTCGCCGTCATCGCGATCGTCGGGGCTCTCATCGTCGGCGGGATCACCTATTACCGTAAGTGGACGTACCTATGGTCGGAGTGGATCACCTCCATCGATCATAAGAAGCTCGGCATCATGTACTTCCTGGTCGCGCTGGTCATGCTGATTCGTGGCTTCGCCGATGCGATCATGATGCGCACCCAGCAGGCCATGGCGGCCGGCGGTGCCGAAGGTTATCTGCCGCCCGAGCACTATGACCAGATCTTTACCGCGCATGGCGTCATCATGATCTTCTTCGTCGCCATGCCTATGGTCATCGGTTTGATGAACCTGGTAGTGCCGTTGCAGATCGGTGCGCGCGACGTGGCCTTCCCGTTCATGAACAACCTGAGCTTCTGGCTGTTTGCGGCGGGTGTGGTGCTGGTCAACGTCTCGCTGTTCGTCGGCGAGTTCGCCAAGACCGGCTGGCTGGCCTACGCACCGCTTTCCGGCATAAATTACAGTCCCGGGGTCGGGGTCGATTACTGGATATGGGCGTTACAGATATCGGGGATAGGCACGACGCTGACCGGTATCAACTTCTTCGTCACCATTCTGAAGATGCGCACCAAGGGCATGACCCTGTTCCGCATGCCGATCTTCACCTGGACCGCGCTGTGCACCAACGCGCTGATCATCGCCTCGTTCCCGATTCTGACGGCGACCATCGCGATGTTGACCCTCGACCGTTACCTGGGAATGCACTTCTTCACCAACGGTTTCGGCGGCAACCAGATGATGTACGTCAACCTCATCTGGGCCTGGGGTCATCCCGAGGTGTACATCCTGATCCTGCCGGCGTTCGGTGTCTTCTCCGAGGTCATCGCGACGTTCTCCAAGAAGCGCCTGTTCGGCTACGGCACCATGGTCTGGGCGACGGTGGCCATCACCTTCCTGTCGTTCATCGTCTGGCTGCACCACTTCTTCACCATGGGAGCGGGGGCCAACGTCAATGCCTTCTTCGGCATCGCCACGATGATCATTGCGATACCCACGGGCGTGAAGATATTCAACTGGCTCTTCACCATGTATCGCGGCAGTGTCGAACTCTCGGCACCGGTCCTGTGGACGCTGGGTTTCATCATCACCTTTACCCTGGGTGGCATGACCGGGGTGATGCTGGCCGTTCCCGGTGCCAACTTCGTGCTGCACAACAGCCTGTTCGTCATCGCCCACTTCCACAACGTGATCATCGGCGGCGTGGTATTCGGCATGATGGCCGGCCTGGTCTACTGGTTCCCGAAGGCCTTCGGTTTCACCCTCGACGAGAAGTGGGGCAAGCGCTCCTTCTGGTGCTGGCTGATCGGTTTCTTCGTGGCCTTCACGCCGCTCTACATCCTGAGCTTCTACGGTGCCATGCGGCGCATGCAGTCCTACGACAACGCCGAATGGCAACCGCTGATGCTGGTGGCCTGGGTCGGGGCGTTCATCATCCTGTTGGGGATTCTCAGCACCGTCATCCAGTTCATCGTCAGCATTCGCGACCGCAAGAAGAATGCCGATGTGACCGGCGACCCCTGGGATGCGCGGACCCTGGAGTGGTCCACCTCCTCACCGGCGCCGTTCTATAACTTCGCCCATCTGCCTGAGGTCGGTTCCATCGACAGCTTCTGGGAGACCAAGCGCAATAACGGTGGCAAGGCGCCGCGCCAGGCTCATGCCCATTACCAGGACATCCATATGCCCCGGAATACCGTGGCCGGTCCGGTCATCGGCGGGCTCAGCATCGTATTCGGCTTCGCGCTGGTGTGGCATATCTGGTGGCTGGCCGTTGTCGGCGCGGTAGGCATGTTCGTGGCCTTCATGATGCGTGTCTTCAATGACGACATCGACTATCACGTTCCCGCAGCGGAAGTCGAGCGCATCGAGCGCGAGCACCAACAACGGCTGGAGATGCAGGCGTAATCATGGCAACCGATACCTTAAGCAACCATAACGCTCATGCCGATGAGCATGAGCACCACGATGCCGGCGGCACCAAGGTCTTCGGCTTCTGGATCTACCTGATGAGCGACCTGATCATCTTCGGGTCGCTGTTCGCCGCCTATGCCGTGCTCTCCGGGGGCACGGCGGGCGGACCCAGGCCCGAAGAGATCTTCGAACTGCCGTTCGTGCTGGTCGAGACCTTCCTGCTGCTGTTCAGTAGTTTCACTTACGGTCTCGCCGTGCTGGCGATGAATGCCGACCGGCTGCAGCAGGTCAAGCTCTGGCTGGGCATCACCTTCCTGCTCGGCGCCGGCTTCATCGGCATGGAGATCTACGAATTCCAGCATCTGATCCATGAAGGCTTCGGCCCGGATCGCAGCGCCTTCCTGTCGTCGTTCTTCACGTTGGTCGGCACGCACGGCCTGCACGTGACGTTCGGCCTGATCTGGATTCTGGTGATGCTGGTTCAGCTGTTCACCAAGGGACTCAACGACATGACCAGACCACGCATCCTGTGCCTGAGCCTGTTCTGGCACTTCCTGGATATCGTGTGGATCTGCGTCTTCACCATCGTCTACCTGATGGGGGTCATAGCATGAGCGATACCAATCATTCCGTAGCGGGCGAAAGCCACGGCAGCGTCAAGTCCTACGTCGTTGGCCTGATCCTGTCGATCATCCTGACCGTGGTCGCGTTCGGCGTGGTGATGAGCGGCGACTTCAGCAAGATGGTCGTAGTGGCCACCATCCTGGTGATGGCGGTGTTGCAGGTGCTCGTGCAGCTGATTCTGTTCATGCACATGAACACCAAGTCGGAAGGCGGCTGGAACTTCGTTTCCTTCGTGTTCGCGGTATCAATCCTCGTGCTGGTCATTGGTGGCTCGATATGGATCATGCATCACCTGCACCTGAATATGATGGCCGGCTGACGCCGAGACCCTCAATGTTCAAGGACTTCCTCACCCTGACCAAGCCGGGCATCATTTTCGGCAACATGATCTCCGTCATGGGTGGCTTCTTCCTGGCCGCCCAGGGCGCGTTCGATCCGCTGCTGTTTATCGCCGTGCTGGTCGGCCTGGCCTTGGTGATCGCCTCGGGGTGTGCGTTCAATAACGTCATCGATCGCGATATCGATGCCTTGATGCAGCGCACCCGCGATCGTCCTCTGGTGCAGGGGCGCATCACGCCAGCCACCACACTGTGGTTTGCGACCCTGCTCGGAATCGCGGGCTTCGCGCTGCTGGCGCTGGCCACCAACGCCTTGACGGTGGCCTTGGCCGCGTTCGGTTTCGTCATCTATGTCGGTGTCTACAGCCTGCACATGAAACGCCATTCCGAGTACGGCACCCTGGTGGGTAGCCTGTCGGGTGCCATGCCGCCGGTGGTGGGTTACTGCGCCGTCACCGGGCAGTTCGATACCGGGGCCCTGACGCTGTTGATCATCTTCTGCCTGTGGCAGATGCCGCACTCCTACGCGATCGCCATCTTTCGCCTCCAGGATTACCGGGCGGCGTCGATCCCGGTGCTGCCGGTCGTGCGGGGCATCAAGACGGCCAAGCACCATATCCTCGGCTACATCCTGGCTTTCATTGCCGCCACCCTGGCACTCAGCCTGGCGGGCTATGCCGGTGTCGGCTACTTCGTCGTGGCGCTGGTCATGGGTATCTATTGGTTGTACCTTGGACTCGAGGGCTACCGGGCTCGGGACGACGAAAAGTGGGCCAAGCGTGTATTCGGTTTTTCGATTCTCACCATCACCGCACTCAGCGTGATGATGTCGCTGGATGCCAGCCTGCCGGCATCGCCCATGCTGTGGACCTCGCTGTACTGATATTCCTGTACGATAATAGTTAATAAGAAGTAACAGGAGGAATCACCATGCAGATAGAAATGCTTCCACATGTCTGGGGGTTGCTTGCCCATCCGCAGCGGGAATGGAAACAGATCCATAGCGAACGGGAGACATTGACCCACCTTTACGCGCGTCATGTGCTGGCATTGGCCGCCATTCCGGTGATTTGCTCCTATATCGGTACGACCCAGGTGGGCTGGAGTCTCGGTGGCGGTCATTCCATCGTGCTGGGACTCCTCGATGCCTTCTATGCCGGGATCGTCTTCTATCTGGTGATCCTGGCCTCGGTCTACGTGGTGGGCAGTGTCATTCATTGGATGGCCCGGCGCTATGACAGCCACCCCAGCCGGCGTGCCTGCGTCGTCTTCGCCGGCTACGTGGCAACACCGATGTTCCTCAGCGGTCTGGTGGCGCTCTATCCGCTGATCTGGTTATGTCTGTTGGCGGGTACCATCGGGCTTTGTTATACCGCCTATCTGCTCTATCTGGGTATCCCGGCCTTTCTGGACATCAGTTCCGAGCAAGGCTTCATCGTTTCGAGCACAACGTTGGCAATCGGTGTACTGGTGCTCGAGGCCCTGTTATCGATGACGGTACTGCTGTGGGGCTACGGCGAAAAGCTGGTGCTGTGGTTGATTTGAGTTTCCGGCGCGTCATTGTCCCGGTCGAAGAAAGCCCGCATGAGCGGGCTTTTTCATGTAAGCAAGGCGATCACTTCATCCGCTTCAGCGCTTGCTCGAGCTTTTCCACCGTGCGCTCGACATTATGCAGCTTGTCGAGGCCGAACAGCCCGATGCGAAAGCTCTGGAAGTCGTCGCCCTCGTCGCACTTGAGCGGCACGCCGGCGGCGACTTGTAGACCTTCACCCATGAACTTGCCCGCTAAACCCGCGTCGTCGGTATAGCTGACCACCACGCCGGGCGCCTGAAAGCCATCCGCCGCGACACTCTCGATGCCATGACTGGCGAGCAGGGCACGTACCTTGTCGCCCAGCTCCCACTGCTCATCGCGAACCTTGTCGAAACCGTATTGCTCGGTTTCCTTCATGACATCGCGCAGTTGCGTCAAGCCATCGGTGGGCAGGGTGGCATGGTAGGCATGGCCGCCGCTCTCGTAGGCCTGCATGATCGAGAGCCACTTGCCGAGATCGGCGGCGAAACTGGTACTGATGGTGGCCTCGACTCGCTGGCGTGCCTCGGGACTGAGCATCACCATGGCGCAGCAGGGCGAGCCGCTCCAGCCTTTCTGCGGGGCGCTGATCAGTACGTCCACGCCGGTGGCCTGCATGTCCACCCACAGCGTGCCGGAAGCGATGCAATCGAGTACGAACAGACCGCCGACTTCATGCACGGCCTCGGCGACGCGGCGCAGGTAGTCGTCGGGCAGAATCATCCCCGAGGCGGTCTCGACGTGCGGCGCGAACACCAGATCCGGGCGCCGTTCACGGATCGTCGCCACGACCTCATCGATGGGCGCGGGGGCGAAGGGTGCTTGCTTGCCATCGGCGACCGGGCGCGCCTTGAGTACCGTGGATTCGGCGGGGATGCCGCCCATCTCGAAGATCTGTGTCCAGCGGTAGCTGAACCAGCCATTGCGAATCACCAGGCACTGCTTGCCGGTGGCGAGCTGCCGGGCCACCGCTTCCATGCCGAAGGTGCCGCTACCGGGCACGATCACGGCCGCATCGGCGTTATAGACCTGCTTGAGTGTACGCGAGATATCGCGCATCACGCCCTGAAAGGCCTGAGACATGTGATTGAGTGAACGGTCCGTGTAAACCACCGAGTATTCGAGCAGCCCATCCGGGTCCACGTTGGGCAGTAATCCGGGCATGTCAGTCTCCGTCATGTGTGACTACAAAGACTCAGGATATTCGCTGGTAGGAGCGACAGCCAGAAATGAAACACGCCTTTTTCTTGCATTTTCAGAAAATATTTCCGAAAAGTGAAAAAAGGCCGGTATCGATACCGGCCTCGTTCGAGCCGGGCGCTAACCCGGCCCCCCGCTAGACTTCCCGATACAACTCGGCCCCCTCCTTCCTGAACTTCTCCGCTTGCTCCCCCATGCCTTTCATGACCGCTTCCCGATCGCCGTCGAGGCCATGCTCGGCGGCATAATCGCGTACTTCCTGGCTGATCTTCATCGAGCAGAACTTGGGCCCGCACATCGAGCAGAAATGCGCGACCTTGGCCGAGTCCTTGGGCAGTGTCTCGTCGTGGTACTCCCGCGCGGTGTCGGGGTCCAGCCCCAGATTGAACTGATCCTCCCAGCGGAATTCGAAGCGCGCCTTCGATAGCGCATTGTCACGACGCTGGGCGGCAGGATGCCCCTTGGCCAGATCGGCGGCGTGGGCGGCGATCTTGTAGGTGATGATGCCGGTCTTGACGTCGTCCTTGTTGGGCAGGCCGAGGTGCTCCTTGGGCGTGACGTAGCAGAGCATCGCGCAGCCGTACCAGCCGATCATCGCAGCACCAATGCCGGAGGTGATGTGGTCGTAGCCGGGGGCGATGTCGGTGACCAGCGGGCCGAGGGTATAGAAGGGCGCTTCATCGCAGTATTCGAGCTGCTTGTCCATGTTCTCTTTCACGAGATGCATGGGCACGTGGCCGGGGCCTTCGATCATCACCTGCACGTCGTGCTTCCAGGCGATGCGGGTCAGCTCGCCCAGTGTCTCGAGCTCGGCCATCTGCGCCTCGTCGTTGGCGTCGGCCACCGAGCCGGGGCGCAGGCCGTCACCCAGCGAGAAGGCCACGTCGTAGCGCTTGCATATCTCGCAGATCTCCTCGAAATGGGTATAGAGAAAGCTTTCGCGGTGGTGATAGAGGCACCACTTGGCCATGATCGAGCCGCCGCGCGAGACGATACCGGTGACGCGCCTGGCGGTCAGCGGCACATAGCGCAGCAATACGCCGGCATGAATGGTGAAGTAGTCCACACCCTGCTCGGCCTGCTCAATCAACGTATCGCGGAACACCTCCCAGGTCAGATCCTCGGCCACGCCATTCACCTTCTCCAGCGCCTGATAGATCGGCACGGTGCCGATCGGAACCGGCGCGTTGCGGATGATCCACTCGCGGGTCTCGTGGATGTTGGCGCCAGTGGAAAGATCCATGATGGTGTCGGCGCCCCAGCGGATGCCCCAAGTCATCTTGTCGACCTCGTCCTCGATCGATGAGGTGACCGCCGAGTTGCCCAGGTTGCCGTTGATCTTGACCAGGAAGTTGCGGCCGATGACCATCGGCTCGGATTCAGGGTGATTGATGTTGCAGGGAATGATGGCGCGGCCTTCGGCGACCTCGCAACGCACGAACTCGGGCGTGATCTCCTCCGCTAACCGGGCGCCGAAGCCTTGCCCTGCATGCTGATGGCCGAGGATACGCTCGACCTCCTCGCTACCCAGCGCTTGCCGGCGCTGGTTCTCGCGGATGGCGATGAATTCCATTTCCGGGGTGACGATACCCTGGCGTGCGTAGTGGAGCTGGGTGACGTTGCGGCCTTCTTTGGCGCGGCGCGGCGTACGCGTCAAATCGAAGCGCAGCGGCGCGAGCATCGGGTCGTTGGCACGGCGCCGGCCATACTCCGAGGTGGGGCCGTCGAGGAATTCGGTGTCGTCGCGCTCGTCGATCCAGGCGCGGCGCAGCTCGGCCAAGCCACGGCGCAGATCGATATCGACTTCGGGATCGGTATAAGCGCCAGAGGTGTCGTAGACCAGCAGCGGCGGATTTTCTTCATCGGCACCGGAGGTCCGGGTCGGCGACAGGGCGATTTCGCGGAACGGTACGCGAATGTCCGCTCGCGAGCCCTCGATATAGATCTTGCGCGAGCCGGGCAGCGCCTGGACGGCGGCGTCGTCGACGCGGGCGCGCTCGTTGAGAAAGTGATCGGTCTTAGCCATGGTGCGTTGTCTCCCGGTTGTATCAGGAGGACAAGCGAAGGAGGGACACCGGCAGGTCGTTCGCATCGTCGAGATAACCGAGATGCACCTGCGTGGCCGCTTGATCCCTACGCTGGTCCTAGCCAGTTCAGGTTCAACGGGACCAGTGCTGTCCTCCATGAGGAAAGGCACCATCTCAGCCGGCTCTACCGGCACCCCGTCAAGCATGCCGGATCAGTCTAGCAAGTTGCGCGGGCTTGAACAGCCTTTCGGTAACGCTCGATTGCCGAAATTGGCCAGCCATCATTTGAATAGTTCGCTAATATAGTTCGCGAAAAGAAATCGCGAGAGCCTCCCTACAAGGAACCCCCAATGCCCCTGGACTCCACGTTACGCCTGTTGCTGCTCTCCTCGATATGGGGTGCCAGCTTCCTGTTCATGCGCATTGCCGCGCCGCAGCTCGGGGTATTTTCGACGGCTTTCTTCCGCGTGTTTCTGGGTGGGCTGGGGTTGGCCGTCATTCTTGCGATGATGCGCGTGCGCTGGGATTTCCAGGGTAAGTGGTGGCGTTCGCTGCTGATCGGCACGGTCAGCTCGGGCATTCCTTTCGCCATGTTCTGTATTGCCGCGCAATTCCTGCCCGCCGGCTACTCGGCGATGTTCAACTCCGCGACGCCGCTACTGGGCGTCATGATCGGCGCCAGCTTCTTTCATGAAGCCATGACCCGCGACCGGCTGATCGGCGTATTGCTGGGGCTGTGCGGCGTGGCGGTACTGCTGCAGGCAGGCCCGGTGGCAATGGATCATGAACTCGTAGTGGGTGCGCTGGCCTGCCTGGCGGCCTCGGCCTGTTATGGGTTCCAGGGCTTTTTAGTGCGTGACTGGATTACCGCGAAGGGCGGTCTGGATTCGCGCCTGGTCGCGGTGGGCACACAGATCGGTGCGACGCTGATGCTGGCGCCGTTGATGCTGGGCGAGGTCTGGTCGATGCCGTCGTTCGAGGCCTGGCGCGATATCGAGGTGTGGTGGGCGATGCTGGCGCTGGGGTTGGTGTGTACGTCGCTGGCGTATCTGCTGTTCTTTCGCTTGATGGAGGATCTCGGCCCGGTGAAACCGCTGACCGTGACCCTGCTGGTGCCGCCCTTCGGTGTGCTGTGGGGCGCACTGTTTCTCGATGAAAAGGTCACCTTGGCGCATTTCATCGGTGGGGTGCTGATCGCCGGCGCGCTGTGGTTGATCCTGTTCAAGGCGCCGAGTTCGCGCCCCGGCACCGCCATCGAAAAAACCGAGTGATCGGCGACCGATGGCGATCACGACTCGCCATCGGTCGCCTTGTCGAGCGTGGTATCGGCATCGATCGGTTTGCCATCGATGGTCATGCGATACAGGCCCATCTCATCCGAATCGGAGGTGAAGTAGAGCGCGCCATCCGGACCATAGGCGACGCCGACCGGGCGTGCCCAGCGCTGGCCCTGGGCATTCTGGAAACCGGTCATCAGTGGGCTGGCTTCGCCCTCGCTGCCATCGTCGCCAAGCCGAATGCCGATCAAGGCCGGCGCGCGACGGGTACTCGGATCGCCGCTGGCGCCGCCATCCGGTTGGGTGCCCCAGCTGCCATGCAATGCGGTGATCATATCCACGGCCAGGTTGCTCTCCTCGGGCAGGAACGTCAGCCCCATGGGCGCGCTGCGGGCAGGAAAGGTCACCACCGGTGGCGTCGCCGCGCTGGCATTGCGCGGCGGTTGGCTGCCGATGCAATCGTCACGTTTGAACTCGCCATCGACCCATTGGAACCAGGGCATGCCGAAGAAGCTGCCTTGCTCGGCGCGCACCAGTACCTCGCGTGGCAAGTCGTAGCCCCAGTGATCCGGCCCGTTGTTATTGATATACAACGTGCCGCTCGAATCCCAGGCCATGCCGATCGGGTTGCGCAGGCCGGTGGCGTAGGGCTGCCACGTCGGCGAATCGCCGCTCTCGTCGAGTACCATCACGCCGCCGCGACGATCCGTAAAGGCGTAGTCCTCGCCAATGTATTGGTTGGAGCAGTTGCCCTGGATGCCCAGCGAGACATACAGCCGACCGTCCGGCCCCAGCGACAGCGAGCGCGAGCTGTGCCCACTACCGCCGGGAATCTCGGCGATGCGCTCGAAGTCCTGAGTGGCGAGATCGGCCCCCGATTGGTAATCGGCGCGATACAGCCCATCGGTAGTGGCGACGAACAGCGCATCGCCGCGCTGTACCACGCTATGCGGATAGCCATCGAGTTCGACGAGCACTTCGGCGTCGTCATAGGGGGGCGCGAGGCGATAGATCTTGTCGGCCTGGCTGCCGATGAACATTTCGCCGTCGATACCGAAGCTGATCAGACGCGGGGCATCCAGCGCCGCCACCTTCTCGACCCGCGCGCCAGGCGGCGCATTGACCCGGTATTCGGTACCGGCGACATCGACACTACGTAGTTCGCCGGTGGGTGAGGATTGCGCCTCGGCGTGAGCCGCATCGGCCATGGCCAGCGGCAGGATCAGCAGGCTGCACAACTTCAGCGGTAGTCGGGTTGGTGAAGCGAGAAGGGCGAGAGCAGGCATGAATTTCGACTCCTTGATCCAGGATTCGGCGATCCCCTTGAGCGATGTCTCCCTTTCAGACACACCCAGTGTAGACGTTCGGGTCGTTTCGGCCTGCCTGCAATCAGCGGTAAATGCGAAAGCGCTTGTGCTGAGGCTGCCCTTGCTGCTGCTCGGGCGTCTTGCGGTAACGCTTGTATTCCCACTGGTACTGCGCCGGGTCGAGGGCGATGGCGGCTTCGACGCTGGCGTTGACACCGCGCGCCGAGATGGCCTCGTCGGCATCGTAAACGCGCGAATCGGCGGCGAGAAAGTGAATCTCGAAGCCATGGCTGCGATTGCCGTCACCGACACGGCGCTTGGCGACACCGGTGACCACGCGGGCCTGGGTGCGTGCGACCAGCTTGGGCAGCAGAGTCGCCGTGTAGGCGGGGCGATGGTAGAAATCGGCGAATACGCCGCCGCTCCAGTCGGGTTCCTGATCGGGTAGAATCCCCACCGCTTCGCCGCGCTTCAGCGCCTTGAGCAGCGCTGCCACGCCACGCGAATTGGTTGGTACCAGGCTGGCGCCCATGCGCTCGCGTCCGTGACGAATCAGCGGGTCCAGGGCGGCGATCTTGGGTGGCTCGTACATCGCGGTGAACGGGAAGTGGCTGGAGAGCCAGAAGTTGAGTACTTCCCAGTTGCCGAAATGCGGGGCCAGAACGATCACGCCACGCCCCTCGGCGCGTGCCTCGTCGAGCAGTTCGCGACCCTGCACGGCGAGAATCGACTCCTCGACGCGCGAAGGCTCGGCGAGCCAGGCGAAGCCCAGCTCGAACATGGTAGCCGTGGAATGGATCAGGCTGTCGCGGCCCAATTCCCGGCGTCGGTGACCGTCGAGCGCGGGAAAGACCTCACCCAGGTTGGCATCGGTGACCTCGCGCTCGCGGCGACTGAAGCGATACACCAGCGGCCCGAGCCGCCGCGCAAGGCGCCATAGCGTTGCCGGCGAACAGTGCGACAGCAGGCGCCACAGCGCGGCGATGGCTTTGGCTCGAAAGGACGATGGCGGTTGGGACTGGCTCATGAGTCTACGCAATGACTGGCTGAACGCCACATTATACCGATGACCCGTGCGGCTTTCCCGCGCTCAGCGGCCGATTACCATAGCCAGGTGTCGACATTGCTCGGCGCACGTTTTTCCTGCACGGCCTTGAAACCCTTGACGCAGCGCACGATCAGCCAGATTGCCAGGGCGAACATCAGGATCAGGCCAATGCCGATCAGGGTCAGTATCGTGGCGATCGTCGCATAGAGCAGGCCGATCCAGAACGTGCGAATCTGATAGCGGTAATGCTCGTCGAGCCAGGCCGGACCCTTGCCGCGATAGACATAGGCGACGATTACTCCGACCAAGGGCGTGAAACCGACCACGAAGCCGGCCAGCAACAACGCATAAACCACCAGCACGATCGTGGTATCCGCCGGCTTGGGAGCTTCTTCCACCGCATCGTCTGCCGTGGCGTTCGGTTCTTGCATGAAGTTCTTCCTATGGAAACGGTGCGATAACCAGCATAGCCAAGACCGTCGCCGGCGTCCGCACCGGAGTCAACGGCTGGGGCGACTGATCTCGATCAGATTGCCGTCGGGATCGCGCAAGTAGAGTGAAACGATCGGCCCGCTGGTGCCCTGACGCGCCACCGGACCCTCCTCGATGGGGATTTGCAGCGCATTCAGGTGGTCCTGGAACTCGTCCAGCGCCAAGGCGCTGCGAAAGCATAGATCGAGGCTGCCCGGGGTGGGCTGCGTGGCCTTGGGGCTGACCGGCGTGTCGGCCTGATGCAGGCGCAACGCCATATCGCCAAAAGCCAGATCGACACGCTCGGCATCGCGGTAACGGGCTTCGAGCCCCAGTACCCGTGTGTAGAAATCCACCGCACGGGGAATATCGGTAACGGTGACGACCAGGTGATCGAGGCTGGTTAGCATGGCGCTCTCCATTCTTGGTTATTCTGAAGGATATCGCGTTGGCCGCGGGTCTGTCCTGGCTCGGAGCAGTCATCAGCGCAGGTCGCGGGCGTTGATACTAAAGTTGCCTGGCTGGGGAAGCGATTTGCCGCCTAACTGTAAGGATCGGTAACGGGCCCATCATGGGTAGAGCGGTCTTGGCTTGCCAGAGTTCCTGATGGAGCAAGAAGCCAGCGGGTGCAGGAGCCCGAGTCATGCATATTGGCGCTACCCTTCATTTGCGTTCGTCGCCGTGGCGGTTCGCCCTGACGCTGCTGAACATACTGCTGCTGGCGAGCATGCTGGCATCGCCCGCAGCGAGCGCCCGGCAGGAGCTTCCGTTACTGCGTGTCGGCGCGCTCAATTATGGCACCGTCAATTGGGAACTGGAGGTGGTGCGCGCGCGCCAGTTGGCCGAGAAGCACGACATACGGTTGGAGGTCGTGCTGCTGGCTTCCGAAAACGCCCTGGCGGTTGCCCTGCAGAGCAATCGTGTGGATCTCATCGTCAGCGACTGGTTATGGGTGGCCCACCAGCGCGAGGCGGGCCGTGATTACCAGTTCGCGCCCTATTCGCTGTCGGTGGGTGCGGTCATGCTCGCTCCCGGTGCCGACATCGATAGCGTGGCCGATCTGGCTGGCCGCAAGCTGGGCATCGCCGGCGGGCCGGTCGACAAGACCTGGCTACTGCTGCGGGCCTATGCGCAGCGCACGGCGGGCATCGATCTCGCGGCTGTCGCCGAGCCGACCTACGCCGCACCGCCGATGATCAACCGGCTGATGGAGACCGGCGAATTGCCGGCGGCGATCAACTTCTGGCACTACAACGCCCGGCTCGAGGCCCAGGGCATGCGCCCCTTGCTGAGCGTCGAGCAGATGCTAACCGGCCTGCATATCGATACCGTGCCGCCCCTGCTGGGCTGGGTATTCGCCGAGGATTGGGCGAATCGGCATCGCCGGGCCCTGCGTCGTTTTCTCGCGGCCACCTATGAGGCCAAGGCGATTCTCGCCGAATCGGACGCCGCCTGGGAGCCGCTGCGTGAGCTAGTCAACGCCGAAAGCGACGCCATGTTCGCGGCGATCAAGGCGGGCTATCGGGCGGGCATTCTTACGCACTACGGCCCAGCCGAGATCGATGCGGCCCAGCAATTGTTCGAGGTACTGGCCGAGCAGGGTGGCGGTATGCTGATCGGCGACATGCGTCTGCTGGATCGGGACATCTTCTGGGATGGGTTCCGCCGGCCATGAGTTTGCGTCATGGGCTCGTGCGTGCGGGTTCGCTACTGGGGCTGGCCATTGCATGGTGGGTCGTCGCGCTGATCGCGGATTCTCCCGTGTTGCCATCGCCGTTGCAGGTGCTGGCGAGCCTCTGGCGGCATACGCTATCCGGCGAGTTGCCCTATCACCTCGGCATGACGTTGGCGCGCGTGCTGGCGAGCTTCCTGGTGGCGATGGCCATCGGCACGGCCATCGGTATCGTCATGGGCCGCTACAAGCGCTGGGATATCGCATTGGATGGCGCCCTGGTACTGGGCCTGAACATTCCGGCGTTGGTGACCATCGTGCTCTGCTATATCTGGTTCGGCCTGACCGATGTCGCGGCGGTACTCGCCGTGGCGCTGAACAAGATCCCCACGGTGGTGGTCACCGTGCGTGAAGGCGCGCGTGCGGTGGACCTGCGGCTGATGGCGGTCGCTCAGGCCTACCGCCTGCCCCGGCTACGCACCTTGCGGCGGATCTACCTGCCGCAGTTGTACCCTTATCTGATGGCGGCGGCACGTGGCGGGTTGGCACTGATCTGGAAGATCGTACTGGTGGTCGAGTTGCTCGGGCGCAGCAACGGTGTGGGCTTTCAATTGCACACCTATTATCAGTTCTTCGACATCACCAGCATTCTGGCTTATACCCTGGCCTTTGCCGCAGTGGTGCTGCTGATCGAGGCGTCGATCATGCGGCCGCTGGAACGGCATCTGACGAGGTGGCGCCAATGACCGGCCTGGCGGTCCATGTGCGCGAAAAACGTTTCAACGACGCGCTCATCCTGCGCGATCTCGAATTCATCGCCGATAGCGGTGAGTTTCTTGCCCTGGTGGGGCCTTCGGGGGCAGGCAAAAGCACGTTGCTGAATATGATTGCGGGGCTCGATGTCGATTACCGCGGGGCGGTGAGCTGGGGCGATGCGCCCGAGCAGCCGGCTCGGCAATCGCCCCAGCCATCATCACAGCGCCTCGGCATGATGTTCCAGGAGCCCAGACTGATGCCGTGGCTGAGCACGCTGGACAACGTACGTCTGGTGCAATCCTCTCATGAACGGGGGGCGCAGGCACGGGCCGAGGCGCTGCTGCACGAGGTGGGGCTTGGAGCGGTGGTGGATGCCTGGCCCAATCAGCTTTCCGGCGGCATGCAGCGTCGTGCGGCGCTGGCGCGCGCCTTCATGGTCTCGCCGCGGTTGTTACTGATGGACGAGCCCTTCGTCTCGCTGGACATGCCGACCGCCAATCGGCTACGTGAACTGCTGCTGTCGTTGTGGCGACGCGAGCGCCCGCTGGTGCTGTTCGTGACGCACGATTTGCGCGAGGCGCTGACACTGGCGGATCGCGTCCTGTTCATGTCGGCACCGCCGGCACGGGTCATGCTGGATTACAGCGTGCCGCTGGCGCGCCCGCGCGGGGTGGAGAATGTCGATATCTCTCGCCTGCAGCAGGCGCTATTCGATGAGCATCCGGCCCTGTTGTCCGGGGTGCTCGATCGTCCCGGTGCGATGGATGAGGTAAATGGTACGGGCCGGCGCAAACGTGACTGAGTACCTCGCGCCGAAACCAGCTACTGTTTTATCGATCGATCCAACAAAAAGAGGTGGGAAATGCGCAAGCGCAGGTTGCAGCGAATCCGGGCGTGCCACGTTCCCAAGGCGCTGGCGGTCGTGCTGGCGTGGGGCTTGTCGCCGTTGGTGCTGGCCAACGATTACCCAACCGAGGCGCGGGTGGATTACGTGCTCGGCTGCATGGCGGCCAATGGCCAGGACTATCTGACCATGCAGAAGTGCTCCTGCAGCATCGACGAGATCGCCAAGCGTGTGCCTTATACGGAGTATGAGGCGGTGGAGACGGTGATTCGCATGCAGAACAAGCGCGGCGAGCTCGGCATGTTGTTTCGCTCCGGCAGGCATCTCGATGAGCGGGTTCAGCTGTTTCGCGATGCCCAGGCCAAAGCCAGTCTGCAATGCTTTTGAGGCGATTTGGCATGGCTGTCGAGACGTGGGCCGGACGACTGCTTGGCGTATCGCTGCTGCTGTTGTGCATCGATAGCGATGTGGTCCACGGTGCATCCCAGGCGCAGCCCGGAGAACGTATCTTCCGCACTCAGTGCAGTGGCTGCCACTCGATCGAGCCCGGTAAGCACATTGCCGGCCCCAGCCTGTATGGCGTGGTCGGGCGTCGTGCCGGGAAGCTTGCGGGTTACGACTTCTCGTCGCAGCTCGAGACCGCGACGCTTGCCTGGACGGTCGAGAATCTCGATCGCTTCCTGAGCGATCCGAGCGAAATGTTCCCCGATACGCGCATGGTGTTCTGGGGGTTGGCGCCCGATCAACGCCGGCAGGTGATCGCGTATCTCGAGGCGGTCGCGCGGGGCGGCCAATAATTCATGTATGGGCTTCTCTCCAACCATAAATACCTTTGAACAGCATCGTGTTTGGCAATTCCGACGATGCTACAGAAAACGACTCTTCTAGGAAGGTGAGTCATTACTCGTTTACCTCACCTCGGGAAGTAACATCATTAGAGAGCCGAGAGTGAGACCTGCAATCGCCAATAAAAACCAACTGGCATAGAGCCAAACCAGCAGACTTTCCAAGCGCTTGGGCGGGTTATTGGCCCTGACCAATGCTAGATCTTTTCCCCAGCGGCGTTGTACGTGGCGGGTACGAGCGAACAGGATAATCATGCCGTACTCGGTCATGCGCCACATGCTCCATGGCAGAAAATTTAGACTTGAACGCCCCCAGCCCATGTTTCCGACACCATAGTAACGGTCGGCCTCACCGATTTTGAACAAGGCGACGATGCAAGCAATTCCCAGAAGCACGAGACCAAAGGCACCAAACAAGGTTCCGACAATGGCCAGAGCAAATTTAATCTGTTCCATCGACCTCTCTCCAACCGTAGATACCCCTAAATAGCATTTTGCCGAAGCCTTCTCCCACTTTTTCACCCGCCTTCTCACCGGCTACCGCGCCTGCCACAGCACCAACGATACCGCACACGATCCGCCCTTGCGGCGCGATAGATATGGCCAGGCATATTTCGGCGCCATAACCCCCGCCAGCACTGCCACCTGCGGCAGATAAGAATGCTCTCCAAGCGAGTCCGCTATATTCAACGTATTTGACTCGCGTGCATTCCCGCTCACGACCCTCGCTGCATGCCTGATTGATTCTTGACT
>NZ_CAMPKE010000006.1 GCF_946887195.1 uncultured Halomonas sp. | reverse complement strand
ATCTAGAGCGTCAAATCAATCCAACATCATCCTGCTCGCCGATGAGATCGACACTATTGACCTGGCGACGCAGCGACTGACGCGACATCAGCTTCGCACGCGCAGCATCGGGCAGATCGGTAAAACCGATCACACCCTTGGCGATCAATAGTTCGATCACGTCTTCCAACACCCGCACGAATTCGAGATCGGAACTGCGCAGCTGATGTAAGTGCGCATCGGCGTCGTGTTCCAAGAATGCCAACACCTCCAGTGCATTGCCCGAAACCCACTCCGTGCAGTCCGGCGTCGCATCGCGGCTCGCCATGACTATCTCGCCTTCGGCGTTACGTTTAACGTACATAATTCATCGGTGCCCTCTGACAAGTTCCTTACGAAATCGCCCCACACGGCTAAGTGTGAGGCGAAAATTAACAATTAGATATCGATCTGGCCCTTGGCGACCATATCGTCGACGAAATCCGTCGGGCTCATTTCACCCATATCCACGCCCGTGAGATCGATCGTCTGGTCCGCTCCCGCACCGTTAGCACCCAGCTTGCCCGTCGTGCTGATATGCAACGTGGTCGAATCGTCATCCTGAGTAGCCTGTATATAGCTAGAGAGTTCGTCGTCGCCGCTTTCATAATCCTGCAGCAAATCGGAGAGATCGAGCTTGTCGCCCTCGCTGGTATCGAAATCCATCACCGAATCTTGCGCTGGGTTTGCCTCGCTGCCCTGATCGCCCAACGCCCAGGCGAAGGTATCGGCGCCAAGGCCGCCATATAAGGTATCGCTGCCGGCTCCACCGGTCAGGGTATCGTCGCCAGCTTGACCATAGAGGATATCGTTACCCGCATTACCATCGATCGTATCGTTGCCTCGCGAGCCGATTACCTCGTTTGCGCTACTATCGCCTTGGTAGTCATCGCCGGTCAGGATCGAAAAGCTACCATTGTCATTACGCACTATCGATTGGTTATCGTCCAGGCTCGCTCTCGGGTCTTCGTTGAACAAATCGAAATTATCGGTCGATAGCACCTTATATTCACTATCGTTATCACCCGACTCTTTCAGTTCGACCTTGAGCTCCGAGCGTTCGCCCTGATCCCAGTACAACAATTCGATCGACTGGAAACCCCCATCCAAGGGCACGCTGTAAGTTTCCGTTTGTGGGGGTGTAATCGTATCGAAGCTCGCTACTTCCTCGCCGCCGATTGTCAGACGGAAACCATCATCGCTGGTAACGCGAATATCGTAATCGCCTTGCTCAAGGTAAATAAAACCTGCCAAACGGACAATCGCATCGGTAGTCTGACCAAGGCCCGAGGTCACTTCGAGCGAAGTTTCGTCGCCGCCATGCGCCAGGAAGTCATGAAGATTGCCCTTTTTAACATCACCATTCTTATCTTTTGAATTATTGCCTAGATCCCAGTCTTTGCTCGCCTTATCAATATCGTAATCAATATTGGTTGCCATGAAAGAAGCATCGGTATCGTTAGCGTCGGCATGCCTACCTGTGCCAACAATACCGCTGCCGACACGCTCTTCGATAATCGACGCCACCTCATCGATGGTATCCAAATTCGGACCACTATTTTGGGTGGCCGACCCATCATCGGCATGCAGGCGTTCCTGCCCTTTAAAATCGCCTTTTTTCTCAAAATCCGTAGAGTAATCGTTATAACCGTAATACTCGCCGTGCAAACCAGCCACACTTTCAAATGGCACACTACTGGCATCGAGAATAAAGGGCTCGGGGTCATATGGCTCTATTGATATATGCCCAACAGTGGAGTCGCCATCCGCGTCGGTGACGTTGTACTTAAATGAGATAGGATTATTATCGCCTTGAAGCTCCTGATACTGATAGTAATCCCAAGCACCGGTTGCCGGCGTCAGGTTGACCTCGAAGACCAAATCACCGTTTTTATCTGTACCAGTGAGCTTTGTACCGGATTCGTTTGGAGTAACATTAACAACTTCCCCACCAACAGTTTTCAGCCCCAATTCGGCGCCCACTAATGTTAGATCGCCAGAGCCATCCGCCCCGTACTCGGTATCGAGCGTACCCTTGGCGAAGGCAAAAGCCTGCGCGGAATCGCTGCCAGTGAAGGTGATTCCACTTACCGTGAAATCACTGTTATCGCCATCCGGATAATCGTTACCGTTGTCCGTCGCCTTGATGATGATGGTATCGAAGCCGCCTTCTTCGACCTTGAAGTTGGCGGCATACTGCCCGCTATTGTCGTTCGGGTCAGAGGTAAAGGATTGGGTAGAAATTTTGATGCCATCGCGCCAAAACTCTGCAACGCCGACTTCTTTTTCACCGCCATACATTTTCTCGAAATCGATCTCGGCACCGTAGGCGATCTTGCCACCGGTAAGCGTAATGGTTAGTGCTTCGGAGGCAGCACTTCCTTCTGCTGTTTCCCGATAACCGACCTCGTTGGCTATGTTGTGATAAGGCGATGCTTCACTGACGACGCCAATACCGGAACCGCTCTGGTCGATCTCGGCCTGCGTCAACGTCAAATCGGTATCCGATGTGAAGCCCTTGCCGCTTACCTCCACATCGCCCCCGGCGAACGTAAGCTTATCGCTGTTGCCGGAATCCCCAGCGAAGGAAACGTATCCTGTAAACGTTTCGGGTATATCGTCCCCTGTCGCCCTGACCGGCTCACTCTGGCTGACACTCGGAGAATCGTCTTCAATAGTCACGGTAATGGCCGATTGCGAACTCGACTTACCATCGCTGACCGTAACACTGACATCAAACGAGAGAGCATCTTCGCTTGCGGTATAGGTATGATCCACCGGCCCAAGCAGTGACACTTCGTAACGGCCTTCATCGCCGATGGAAACCTTGATGATCTCTTCTTCGCCAGCCGAACCTACGAGCATATTCCCAGTGGGATTCGCCCAAGAAACGAGGTTGCCATTAGAGAACAAATCAGTGGCCGGCGCCGTAAGTGACAGGCTGAACTCGGAGCTATCGACATCGGTAATCGTTAGCTGACCGGTCTGTACGGTTAGATTCGTATTATCGGGCGTGCCGCTACTATCAGCCAGGCCATTTTCCAGGCCCTCTTCGGATAGTGAGATAGAGACTGGACCACTGATTTCGGGGATGTCGTTGGTGCCGGTAATGGTGATGACGATGTCCTGGGTATCGGTACCGCCATGGCCATCGTCGGCCCGCACCGTGAAGGTGTCGGTCACCTCCTGATCCGCCGCCAGGCTTTGTACGGCATCGCTGGTATTATCCAGGGCATAGGTCCACTGGCCATTGATATCGACGGTAATCGTGCCGTAGGTGCCGGTGACCCGGCCATCGCTGTCGCCGTTCACGCTTCCGGTGTAGTCATCGGAGGTGTCGACATCGGTAAGGCTCAGGGTACCGGTGGCACTCAGTGTGGCATCTTCGCTTACCGCGCCGCTGGCGTCGCCGCTGATTGCGGGGGCGTCATTGGTGCCTTGGATGGTCACCGTCACGCTGGACGTGGTGCCATCGGCCGTTTCGACCGCGAAGGTCTCGCTCAGGCTTTCATTTACGGCCAGCGCCTGCACGTCGCCCTGGTCGTTGTTCAGCGCATAGCTCCAGTTACCGTCGGCATCGATAGTGAACGTACCATAGCTTCCGGCAGTGCCGATCTGGACGTTGAACACGGCCTGGCCAGCATCAGGATCGGTGACGTCGAGCTTGCCACCAGCGCTGAGCACTTCGTCTTCCTTGACGATACCGGCAGCACCACCCGGTTCGTTAGGAGTAATAATCGCACCGTCGTCATCGCCATTGATGGTGACGCTGACTTCCTGGGTAGCAATACCCCCGTTGCCGTCGTCGACCTGCACTGTGAAGGTCTCGATGATCGGATCGCTGGTACTGGTCAGGGCCTGAACGGTCGGGCTGGCGTTGTTCAGGGTATAAGTCCACTGACCATTGGCGTCTACGGCGAAGCTGCCGTAGTCGCTGGTAGCGTCTCCCGCCACCGTCCAGGTGTGGGTGTCGCTGGTGTCAACGTCATCAACACTCAGTTGGCCACTGGTGATAATGGTGGGCTGTGAGCCGTCCTCGGTGACCGCGCCGCTGGCTTCGCCACTGATTGCGGGGATGTCGTTGGTGCCGGTAATGGTGACGACGATCTTCTGAGTGTCGATACCACCATGACCATCGTCGGCCCGTACCGTGAAGGTGTCGGTCACCTTCTGACCCACCGCCAGGCTTTGTACGGCATCGCTGGTATTATCCAGGGCATAGGTCCACTGGCCATTGATATCGACGGTAATCGTGCCGTAGGTGCCGGTGACCCGGCCATCGCTGTCGCCGTTCACGCTTCCGGTGTAGTCATCGGAGGTGTCGACATCGGTAAGGCTCAGGGTACCGGTGGCACTCAGTGTGGCATCTTCGCTTACCGCGCCGCTGGCGTCGCCGCTGATTGCGGGGGCGTCATTGGTGCCTTGGATGGTCACCGTCACGCTGGACGTGGTGCCATCGGCCGTTTCGACCGCGAAGGTCTCGCTCAGGCTTTCATTTACGGCCAGCGCCTGCACGTCGCCCTGGTCGTTGTTCAGCGCATAGCTCCAGTTACCGTCGGCATCGATAGTGAACGTACCATAGCTTCCGGCAGTGCCGATCTGGACGTTGAACACGGCCTGGCCAGCATCAGGATCGGTGACGTCGAGCTTGCCACCAGCGCTGAGCACTTCGTCTTCCTTGACGATACCGGCAGCACCACCCGGTTCGTTAGGAGTAATAATCGCACCGTCGTCATCGCCATTGATGGTGACGCTGACTTCCTGGGTAGCAATACCCCCGTTGCCGTCGTCGACCTGCACTGTGAAGGTCTCGATGATCGGATCGCTGGTACTGGTCAGGGCCTGAACGGTCGGGCTGGCGTTGTTCAGGGTATAAGTCCACTGACCATTGGCGTCTACGGCGAAGCTGCCGTAGTCGCTGGTAGCGTCTCCCGCCACCGTCCAGGTGTGGGTGTCGCTGGTGTCAACGTCATCAACACTCAGTTGGCCACTGGTGATAATGGTGGGCTGTGAGCCGTCCTCGGTGACCGCGCCGGTGTCATCGCCATCAATGGTCGGCACATCGTTGGTGCCGGTAATGGTGACGACGATGTCGTGCTCGGTGCCGTCCACCGTGGTGACGGTGAAGGTCTCTTCTTTGGTCTCGCCGTCGGCCAGGTACTGCACGTCGGCGTTGGCGACTTCGTAGGCCCACGCGCCGTTGGCGTCGATGACCAGGCTACCTAGCGCATCTGCGCTGGCCTGCACGGCGACACTGGTGTCGATCGCCGACTGGTTGGCGTCGGCATCGTCGATAGTCAGCGTGCCACTGTCGCCGAGCGTCGGATCGCTGGCGTCTTCGGTGACCGTGCCGCTATCATCGCCACTGATCATCGGTACGTCGTTGGTGCCAGTGATGGTGACGACGAGCTCCTGAGTGTCAGTGCCACCGTGATTATCGGCGACGCCCACCGTGAACGTCTCGGTACGCGTCTCGCCGGCACCCAGCGATTGCGCGGTGGCGTTATCTAACGTGTAGGCCCATTCACCATCCGAGCTTATGGTCAGCGAACCGTAGCTGCCGCTACCATTAGCCACGCTCCAGGTGTGGGTGTCGCTGGTATCGACGTCGGTAACACTCAGTTGGCCTGTGGCATTCTGCGCCGCGCCGCCGTCTTCAGTGACCGTGCCGCTGACTTTGCCACCGATTACCGGGGCGTCGTTGGTACCCATGATAGTGATGGCTATATCGTGGGTCGTACCGTCCACCGTAGTTACGGTGAAGGTTTCGACTATCTCCTCGCCCTCGGCCAGATACTGCACATCAGTGTTGGCGACTTCGTAAGTCCACTCGCCGTCAGCGTTGATATCGAGCTTGCCCAGGGCTCCGTTGCTGGCGACCGGGGCTATATTAGTGTCGACCGCCGATTGGTTGGCATCGGCATCTGCGATATTCAGCGTGCCGCTATCGATGAGCTGCGAATCGTCGATGACGTTTTTGTCTTCCGCCACCAACCCATAGTCAGCGCCACTAATCACCGACGCATCGTTAGTACCAGTAATTTTCACAGTCAATGTGCCGGTATCGGTTCCACCGTCGCCATCGCTGACGGTGTAATTTAGGCGGGTTGTCTTACTCTGATTGGCCGCTAATAGTTCGAATTCGCCATTGGGATCGAAGCTGTAGCTGCCATCAGCGTTGAGTGTAAAAATACCGCCATTGCTGCCGGCGATAGCGGTACCTACTTTGCCAGCCTCGCCATCGACTTCCGTAATGGTGAGCGTATCGCCGTTGGCGTCAGTATCATTGGCCAGCACACCGTTTTCTGCATCGACAGTAAGTTTTTCGCCCTCATCAGTAGCGCCTTTATCGCTATCGGCTTCGGGCGGAAGGTTAACGGCATAGTCACGGGTATCGTCAGCGCTAAATTCATTACCGGCTGCGTCGCTGCCTGAAACACTGGCTGTTACTTGGTTGTTATCGGCTAGCACGCTACCCAACACATCGATGCTAAAGGTGCCGTCCGCTTTGACCTGCCCGGCTATTTCTTCTTCACCGATAATCAGTGTAACGATGTCGCCTTCATGGGCGTCGCCACCGACCGTTCCGGTGATGGCGATCGTCTGCGAGCTCTCATCGCCATTGATCTCATCATCACCGGCGATGGTATCGATGCTGATCGTGGCACTGGTCTGCGTATCGACGGAATAATCCCGAGCGGCGCTCGCTTCGTAGGGATTGCCTGCGGCGTTTTCGCCGCTGACACTAGCGCTGACTTGGGTCTGTTCACCTAGCGTACCGCCAGGCACGCCAATACTGTAATTCCCGTCAGCATCGACGTGCCCATCAAAGCTATTTTCACCCACGGTCAGCGTGACCGTATCGCCCTGGCGGGCGTCGCCGCCTACCGAACCGGTGATGGTGACTGTCTGTTCGTATTCATCAGAATTGATGACATCATCGCCGGCGATCGTATCGATAGTAATCGTCGCCTCAGGCTCCGCCGCACTATCGGGCGGCGTTTGATAGCCGATCAGCGAGGCTTTCGAATCTATCGTCAAGGTCGCGCTCGCATCACCACCTTGGTCGTCGACGATGGTGTAATCGAAAGCGTCCTGAACGGTAATGCCGGTAACGAGATAATCGCCGCCGTCATTCTCTGCGTTGTCGCTTCCGTTCTGGTAATCGATGCCCTCAAAAGCGATGAACTGGAAATCGCCACTGACATCGTCGGCGCTAATAGTTACGGTGCCTTCATGATTACTGCCGTCTCGATACTCCACATCGCCCGGGCCGAACTGACCGGAGCCGACGAGGTTGCCCTGCGCATCATAGGCGTACCACTTCCCGGATTCCCCACCACTCTCGTCATTGAACAAGCGCGCCACACCGAACGTCACGCTGCTTACCGAAGTGCCGAGATCAGCGACTAGCACATCCCCGGTTTCGTTGATCTGATCCGGCGTCGGGTGGTTCAGCGTTTCGCTTGTCACACCAACGCCTTCGTCGGTGATCGATACGATTTGCTGGGCATCGCTGGTTAGCGCGAAATTCTCCAGTAAGTTCTCGGTAAGCTGCGTATCGGAGTCGTTGAACCCATAAAGCACGGGCGTGCTTAGAGTGGATGTGTAGGTATATGCGCCGGTTGAATCGATATCCAGAGTACCGGCCTTGCCAATAACAGTGATTGGCTCACTGCCCTGAATGCCCTTCCCCTCAACTTGGCTGACCCGAATGGGGTCACCGTCAACATCGCTATCGTTATTCAGCACACCCTTGCCATTCTGGCCAACCGTTGCCGTGACAGAATCGCCGGCATCGACGCTATTGCTATCATCCAACGCCACCGGCGCGTCGTTGTCGGGCGTGACGTCAATTGTGACAGACGCGGTGGCGGTCTCTTGGCCATCGCTAACGGTGTAATCGAAGGTGGCTTGGCCGTTGTAATCGGCGTTCGGCGTGAAGGTGATGGTGCCGTCACCGTTGAGTACGACCTTGCCGTTGCTGGCGTTGCCGACGCCGGTGATGGTCAGCGTATCGCCATCCACATCGTCGTCGTTGGCTAGCAACGTCTGCGGATCGATGATCAGCGCGGTATCTTCCGCCGTGGTCAACGCATCATCAGCGGCATCGGCGGCGTTGTCGTCGCCACCCACCGGGGTGTCGTTGATTCCCTCGATGTTCAGGGTCAGCGTCGCGGTATCGAAAAACTCACCATCGGTAATGGTGTAAGTCACTACCGGTACCTGACCGTTCCAGTCATCGGTCGGCGTGAAGGTGTAGCTGCCGTCGCTATTGATGGTCAGCGTGCCGATGCCATAGAGCGAGACAGACTCACCAGCTTGGTGAGTATTTCCTATCTGTTCGACAGGGAAAATCGGCCCAATCTCGCCAAATTCGCCCTGTGGATTGGGCTGGCCGACCGGATAATTCACCGTAAAATCGATCACCGTCAGCGCATCGCCATCGATATCGCTGTCGTTCTTGAGCACGTTACCTTCGATGATGCTGTCTTCAACGCCGCTGCCCGTATCGTCAACCGCCACCGGGGCGTCGTTGACTGCCTCGACGGTCAGGTCGAGCGTGGCGGTATCGGTAAGCTCGCCATCGCTTACGGTATACGTCACCGTCGGCACCGGGCCGTTGTAGTTTTCAGCTGGTGTAAAGGTGTAACTGCCATCGCCGTTGACGATCAGCGAGCCGATACCCTCGAGCTCGGCGGTTTCACCAGCTTGATAGGCAGAGTCGTTGATGGTGAAGCCAACCACGGTCAGCGCGTCGCCATCGTCGTCAACATCGTTGCTTAGCACATTGCCGGTCAGCGCCGTGTCTTCCTGACCCACACCGGTATCGTCGATGCCGATTGGCGCTTCGTTCTGATCGATCAACGATTCGCCCTGTGCCTCGATCAAACCATCGAGTTGCACCGGCTGGAAATCGAAGGCCAGCGAATCGACGCTTTCGCTAATCCGCGCCAGCCGCACGAAACTGTTACCACCGCCGCCACCACCGCCACCCAGGCCCGCGGCGGTAGGATCGAGCACCTCGAGCAGATCGCCTTCGCCCTCTTCGATAGCGGCCAGCAGCGCGTCGACGCTTTCATCCGTGGTCGTGGCTTCGTCATCGGGGACGGGGTTATCGGCATCCAGTTCGGCGAGCATGGCGACAGTCTGCCCCGGGCCGATCGCCACCGGTTCGGCATCACCGAAATCGAGCCTTACACGACCATTGTCGGAGGTAATCAGCGTTTCGCCTTCGAGCAAGACATCGCCAGGTTCGAGGGCGCGAAGATTGCCGTCGGCGTCGCGGGCCCAGGCCTGACCAGTCACGGAGAGAACGGTAGCGATCGGTGTACTCATGGGGCAACTCCCGAAAGGCAATAAAGCACGGCTGATGGAAACGACAAGGCCATGGATTGGCCTACGATAGCCTCAAGACTAGGTAAGCCGACTTGCGAAAAGTATTGGACCGAAGGACAGGTAACTGAATGTAATTAAACGCAACATGATGAAAGCGCGCAGCGAATTACGAGACATTGCGTTTTAGCCGATAACGCTCTCTTCCCGGTTCGATAACGCCAACACCAGTTGCATGCGGTCGCGCAGGCGCAATTTACGAAATACCGCGCCGAGGTGCGCCTTGACGGTGCGTTCGGTGATGCCGAGTTGGCGGGCGGCTTCCTTGTTGCTGTTGCCGGCGGCCACGGCCAGCGCCACATCGCGCTCGCGTGCGGTCAGGCACGCCAGGGCTTGTGTGTTGGTCTGGCGGGCGCCACCCAGCGCGCGATAGGTGGAGCCGACCACTTGGCGCAGCAACTCCGGCCATACCCAAAGCCCCTGATTGGCGGTGACCAGCGCGACCTGGCGTAGCAGCACCGGTGCGGACAACGCATGCGCATAGCCCCGAGCACCGGCATTCAGCGCTTGAAACGCCTGAGTGGCATCCGGGTGATGCGATAGTGCCACGACAATCGCGCCACGCTGCACCAAGCGCTCAACCAGGCCCGTCCAGTCAGCGATATCGGTCATGATCCAGACATGATCGCTGGCAACGGCCTGGGTAGGCGCCTGTCGCGGCGAGCATTGGCGCGCGCCGGGAAACGCCTCGCTCCAGCGGGGAATGACATCACGGCCTTGGCTTACGAAGAGGTGTCTGTTCATGGTTCTGTCAGCGCATTGCCCTTGATGCGGAGAATCGGCTCGAGCAGATAATCGAGCACGGTGCGCTTGCCGGTGCGAATATCCACCTGCGCCGTCATCCCCGGAATGATCGCCAAATCCTCGCCCAGCGTGCGGTCCTTGGTGCGCACCCTCACCAGATAGAACGTGTTGTCGTCGTCATCGGTGATCGTGTCGGCGCTGATGTGCTCCACGGTCGCCGGCATACCGCCGTATTTGGTGAAATCGTAGGCCGTGAACTTGACGAAAGCCGGCTGACCGGGATGCAGAAACGCGATGTCCTGCGGGGCGATGCGCGTCTCGACCAATAACTGCTCATCATTGGGCACGATCTCCACCACCTCCTGGCCAGGCTGTACCACGCCGCCCAGCGTGGTGACATACAGCCGCTGTACGACGCCATCCACCGGCGAGCGGATTTCGGTCATGCTCACCTTGTCGCGCAGGCCAACGTTGCTCTCTTCCAGCGCGGCCAATTGGCCCAGCGTCTCGGAAAGCTCGGTGCGCCATTCGTTCTCCATTTCTAGCTTGACCTCGCGCAGCCGGCCCTGGGCCTCTTCGACCGCCGCTTTCAGGCGGGCAACCTGGGCGCTGGCCTGGTTACGTTCGCCGCGCGCGTTGGAGACCTCGCGCTGCAAGCGCAGAATCTCGACTTCCGATACCGCACCGGAGCTCAACAGCGGTTGGGTCAGATCGAGCTCCCGGGATGCCAGATTGAGCGCGCGCGACGCCTGATTGAAGCGTGCCTCGGCGGCGTGCAGCTCTTCACGATTCTGAATGATCTGCTCGCGGGCGATCGCCTGGGCCTGTTCGAGCTCCTGCTGGCTGGTGCTGAAAAGCTTGCGCTCATGGCTAGCCAGCGCCGGCGCCTTCTCGATGACCTCCGCGGGCGGCTGGAAAGGCGCATCGGTCGTCAAGGCGCGCAGGCGCTCGGCCTTGGCCTTGAGCGACAGCGACTGAGCCATCGCCTCGCGATAGGAGGACACGAAGCGCGTCGGATCGATCTTCATCAGCAACTGGCCCTGCTCCACCAATGCCCCTTCCTCGGTCGCAATCTCCTGTACTACGCCGCCATCGAAGGATTGGATGACCTTGATATGCGATGAGGGAATGACCCGGCCGGTGCCCTTGGTGACCTGATCGATTTCGGCGACATAAGCCCACGCCAGCAGAGCGACTACCGTCACTGCCATCAGATACAGCAAGCCCTTGGCGCGCATCGGATCCTGCTGCATGCGCGCCCAGTCGGCATCGCTGGCCCAGTCGCGCTCGAGATGCGCCGATGACACCCAGCGCGCGAACAGCCGATCGATCAACGGGCGAAACGGCTTGCCGCCGGTTTTCGTCACCCGCCCCATGGCCTCGAAGCCGCGCTGCTCGGCGCTTCTCCCGTTCATAGCGCCGCCCTGCCGATCTGGCCGTTGCGCAGCGCCTCGACCACCTGATCCTTGGGACCGTCGGCCACCACCTTGCCGGCATCGATGACCACGATACGATCGACCAACGACAGCAGCGACGTGCGATGCGTCACGATCACCAGCGTCTTGGGTTTCGCATACACCGCCAACTCGCGCTTGAAGGCTTCTTCGCTGGCATGATCCATGGCGCTGGATGGCTCGTCGAACAGCAGGATTTGCGGGTCGTGGGCAATCGCCCGAGCGATCGCCACCCCTTGGCGCTGGCCGCCGGAGAGCAGCTCGCCGCGCTCGCCGACCGGCATCTCCACGCCCTGGGGATGCGTATCGACCATGCCATCGATACCGCTGACCTTGATTGCCCTCAACAGAGCCTCGTCGTCGATGCCGTCACTGCCACCGGCGGCGACGATATTGTCGCGCAGCGAGCCGAAGAACAGGCTGACATCCTGTGGCACGTAACCGATATGACGACGCAGATCGATGGGGTCGAACTGACGAATATCCACGCCATCGACCATCACCGCCCCGGCGGTGGGCCGGTAAAGCCCTTGCAGAAGCTTGTTGAGGGTCGATTTGCCGGAGCCGACCCGGCCGAGAATCGCCACTTTCTCACCGGCATGAATCTTCACCGACAAATCGCGCAGCGCGTCGCGCTCTTCATTCGGGTAACGCAGTGTCACGCTGCGCAATTCGAGTTGCCCGCGCACCTGGACACGGCTGACGTACTGGCCTCCCTCGGAGCGCTCCTCGGGTTTCTCCATCACCTCGCCCAGCGATTCCAGCGCGGTAGAGGCATTGTGATACTGCGCCATGAGTGCCGCCGCCTGGCTGATCGGCGCCATCGCCCGTGAGGAGAGCAGATAAGCGGCGATCAGCCCGCCCTGCGACAGATCGCCCTCGATGATCATGAACACGCCGGTCACGATGATCGCCACCGCCACGCTCTGCTGGGTCCATAGCGCTACGCTGCCCACCGACGACCCGAGCAGGCGCATGCGCGCCGAGGTACGCGACAGGTACGCCGTGGTCTTTTCCCATAGCGCCTGAATGCGGCCCTCGGCGCGTAGCGTCTTGACCGTCTCCAGATTGGCCAGGCTTTCCACCAGCGTGGCGTTGCGCTGCGCGCCGACCCGCCAGGTGGTTTCCGAAAGTTCATGCATCTTGCTCTGCGCCGCCAGCGCATAGAGCAGCACGAAGACGATGCCGACCACGATGGGAATCACCAAGGCCGGTCCGATCAGCGCGATGATCACCGCGAACAGCACCACGAAGGGTAGATCGACCAGCGCCACCACCGTTGCCGAGCCGATGAAGCCGCGCACCGACTCGAAGGATTGCAAGGTCGCTGCGAACGAGCCGGTCGAGGCTGGCCGGGCTTCCATGCGCATGCCCAGCACGCGCTGCATGAGCGCCGAGGACAGCTTCACATCGGCCCGGCTGGCGGCCAGATCGACGAACGCATTGCGTGTCAGGCGCAGCGCCAGATCGAAACACAGCACCAGCGCGATACCCGCCGTCAGCGCCCACAGCGTCGCGGTGGCCTGGTTCGGCACTACCCGGTCGTAAACGTTCATCACATAAAGCGGCATGGCGATGGCGAACAGATTGATCAGCACCGAGCCGATCAATACGTCGCGATACAGCCGCCGATTGTCGAGAATCACGCTCCAGAACCAATGTTGCCGCTTGTGCTGGGCGACTTGCGGCCCACGCGCATCGAAGCGGAACGTGGGCCGTGCATAAATGGCCCGCCCGCTGTAACGCGCATGCAACTCGTCGATAGGCACCTCGACGGCGGCCTCGTTGAGCTCCGGGTAAATCACCCCAGCCAGGCGCTTCTCCACATCCAACCACAACAGCACGCAGGCGCGCCCCGGTTCGAGCAGCAAAATCGCCGGGAACAGTTGGGGATTGAGGCGCGCCAGCGCGCAGCGAGTCTGGCGTGCGGTCAATCCAGCGCGGGCCGCCGCGCGCGGGAACACGCCGGGCGTCAACTCACCGTCTTCCAGCGGCAAGCCGGCCAGTGCCGTTTCGCGAGTCAGCTCACGGTCGTGCGCTCGCGCCACCGCACGCAGGCACTCGAGCAGATCCCCGCCGCCCAGGCGGTTGTCGTCGAGGTTGATCTGGCTGGTCACGGCCGTGCCCTACTCGCCCAGACGCCCGGATTCGACCAGCGATGCCGGCAACAGGCCCGCCGTCAGTTCATCCAGGGTGTAATGGATCGGTGCCGGTGCCGGGCAAATGGTTTCGCCATCGATCGTTACGCCGTTACTGCCCAGCTCCGCAAGGGTCGGCACGCCCTGACGGGAGACCTCGAGCGCCGGCAACAACTGCCCCATGGCCGCCAGCGTGCGGGCATGCGCCACGTCCAGATCATATTGCGCGTTGACATAGGCACGGCTGGCCTCGAAGTACTCGTTCTCGGAATCGAGCACATCGAGCAGGCTGCGCTGACCGATATCGAACTGCTGCTGATACGCGCCACGCACACGACCGATCGACAGGCGATGCTGGTTGAGATACTCGAGCTGCTCGGCGATCCGGCGGGTGTCGTTGTAGGCGATCATGGTGGTCTGGCGCAAATTGACACACGCCTGCTCGCGCTGATCGATAGCCTGGTCGACCCGGTCGCTGGCACTGCGGAACGACGCCAGATCCGAGCCGCCGCGGTACAGGTTCATGCTCGCCACCAACTCGACGGTGCTGCGATCGTAACGGCCATCGATGCCGCTTTCGTTATTGGTGCCGGTGCTGGCCCGGAAAGCGAGTTGCGGATGGAACGCCGATTTGGTGCCCTCGGCCTCGGCGCGCGCCGCATTGATGTTCTCGATGGCGCCATGAAAGCCGGGGTTGCCCTCGTAGGCGAGATTCACCGCCTCAGCGACCGATGCCGGCAACTGCGTATTCAATGGCGGTAACGGCGCCAGTTCATCGGCCGGCAACACCCCCACCAGGCGTAGGTAGCGTGCGCTGACATCGTGCAGGTTGGCCGCCTCGGTGAGCAGGTTGGATTCGGCCAGTGCCAGCCGGCCGCTGATCTGCTCCAGATCCACCCGACGCCCGGCGCCGGATTCGGCGCGCTGCTCGATCTGCCGGTAAACCTCGAGGTGCTTGGCATAATTGTCGCGCGCCAGCAGCACCAGTTCGCGATAGCGCTTCACGTCCTGATAGGCCTGGGTCACTTCCAGCGCCACATCGTTGCTGGCGCCCATCAGCTCGTAGTAGTTGACCAGCTTGGCATGGTTGAGACGTTCCACCTCGTTGGCGGTCTCCAGGCCATCCCACAGCATCTGAGTCAGCGTGATTTCGGCGAAGTCGGAGTCGTAACTACCGCGCCCATCGTCCTCGCGCGATTCACGGCCAATGCCGGCGGTCACATCGATGCTCGGCAAGTAACCGCCAAAGGCCACGTCGACATCATCGCGCGAGGCCTGGAAACCGTGCCAACTGGCCTGCACCGCCGGGTTTTGCTGCACCGCGCGGCTCACCGCTTCGCGCAGGGTATCGATAGCGGCGGACTCCTGGGCCAAGGCCACGCCGGCTGTCAGCGGTGTCGCTAGCGCGATAGACAATATCGAAGGACGCATGAAACGCATGATTGAGATCCCCATCTGACCCCAGTCACCTCATGTATCGATGACAGGAGGGCGTCGCTGGGGAGTTGTCGAGCCCGCCTTGGGTCGGCAGCATGAGAGCCGTGCCCCGTCGGGTGTTGTTGTCGTAACCGTATTACGGTCTATTTGTAACTGTACGGTAATTTTATTTTATTTGATGTGATAGAAAACACAAGAATTTTTCCAAGCCCACCATACGAAGGACATAGGCCGATGGATGCAACTTTTTGATGGCGGCGTACCCGGCTGCGAGCTGCGAAAAGCAAGCCCCATCCAGAAACCGTCGCCGTGCTTGTAGCCCATAGCTCAACCGAGCGCGGGCATGCTATCGTCGAAGGTAGAAAATCCTATCGGCAGGAGAGCAAGCCATGGCCAGCTCCGAAATTCAGAAAGAGCGCGTAATCAATGAGCTACGCGGCTTTATCAAGAAATTGCTGCAAGACCCGCGGATACTCGAGCTATCGCTGACGATCGCCCGGCGCATTTACAAGGAGAACGAGCAGACCGGGCAAAGCGAGCGCCAGGTGATGGCGAGAATCGCCAATGAGATCAGCGAAACCACCAGCGTGCATATTCCCGAAGACCCGGATGAGCATTCGGAGGCGGATAAGTTGTTTCTAGAGGTGTTGAAAGAGGTTGTGGGGGAGGAGCAGGCGCTTTATTAAGCTAGAAGCCGTAAGTTGGAAGCTGTAGGAGAGAAAAGGCCGGCTAATACCGGCCTTAAATAATTTATAACTAGATGTCTTCGCAAGAATTAAAATTCGAGAGCCCTGTAATTTGACAGGCCCAACCTGTGTTGACGTCATCACTTCGGGTCAAAGTAATCGTCCCACCATTATTGGCAGCATCAGCATCAAATTCGAACGAGATACTACCGCTATTTGCACTAATCGTCCCTAGAGCAGTAGATGCAGGAAGGCCAAGGGAAGATGCCCCACTAATTTCTCCTCCATCTCCTTGCTGAATTAATACTTCAGCTTGTGTCTGCCCTCCACGAATTGTAGCAAGAGCCGAGGCTGCCTCAGATTTAGCCACGTAATCCTGATACCGCGGTATCGCAATCGCCGCGAGAATGCCGATGATCGCCACTACGATCAGCAGTTCGATCAACGTAAAACCGCTTTGCTGCTTTCTCATTACCCTGCTTCCCTTAGTCTTCATGCTTTTGCCCCCTCAGGTTCCAAGCGATCGTTCTTTTTGATGAATTATTCGTCCTGCTTTTTTAGCACATCCTGTTTTTTGCGACGCTATCACATTCCCACTGCTCATGCTTGATAGCCTGCCTTCAACGCTGGTCTCACCCTCTTAAGCATTACAAAACGGTTACGCTTAGCTCCTGTTATCGACCCCTTTCGGCAAATCTTTAGCCATGAAATGCGCTTTTTTGCCTTTTCTGAAGCGAACAGCGTCTTCCTTTTGCGACAGAGCGCGAGTAACCTGCCGATCGCGATCCTAATTTTTATTAATCCTGAACTTACATTAAATAACAACTTCGTATTGCGCAAGCCACTCATACCAACGCAACCTAGCATTGCCAGCCTTTTGCCTGAGCACTACGTGTCAGTATCGACTCATGGCGCTAGACTGCTGGCAGGGGTTTCCAATGCTTGTATTCGTTATCGACAAGAGGCATCGAACCGTTACATGAGCGCATCTCACCCGCCATCTCATCCGTCATCGCGATCGCCATCGAAGCCCGACGTAGCTCCGCGCCGTGACGAGCAGCTCAGCGGGGAGGCGCTGCGCGGGCTGTCGAAACGCCTGGTGGACGATGGACTATTGAGCGAGGCGGCAGCACGGCGCGCCGAGCAGGAGGCCAGCGATAGCGAGATGTCGATGATGCAATACGTCATCGACAACGGCATGGTAACGGCACGCGATGCGACATTGAGCGCGGCGTGGGAGTATGGCCTGCCGGTCATCGATCTCGATGCGCTGCGCCTCGATGCACTACCGCCGGCCGCCGACATGCCCGAAAAGGTACTGCGCCGGCACAGGATCATGCCGCTGACCCGTAACGCGCACCGCTTGACGGTGGCGGTGCCCTTCCCCTCGACGCTTGCCCAACTCGATGAGTTGCAGTTCGCCACCGGCCTGAATGTCGAGGGTGTGCTGGCCCCGGTCGATCAGCTCGGCCCAGCGCTGGAGAATTATCTGGCCCAGGCCGACAACAGCATGATGCAGGAGCTCGCCGGTACGGACGACGGCATCGGCGAGCTCGAGTACGAGGAGGAGACTTCCGAAACCGACGACATGGCGATCACCGCGTCGAGCGATGACGCGCCGGTGGTCAAGTTCGTCAACAAGATCCTGCTGGATGCCATTCGTCGCGGTGCGTCGGATATTCATTTCGAGCCTTACGAGACCAGCTTTCGCATCCGTTTCCGTATCGATGGCATTCTGCTCGAGGTGACGCGCCCACCGTTCGGCATGCGCACCCGCATCGCCGCACGCTTGAAGGTCATGGCGCGCCTGGACATCTCCGAGCGGCGCATGCCCCAGGATGGCGCCATCAAGCTCAAACTTTCCAAGAGCCGTTCGATCGACTTTCGCGTCAACTCGCTGCCGACCGTGTATGGCGAAAAACTCGTGCTGCGCATTCTCGACCCGGCCAGTGCGCGCCTGGGTATCGATGCACTCGGCTTCACGGGCGCGCAACGACGCATGTACGAGAAGGCCCTGGCCGAGCCACAAGGCATGATCTTGGTCACCGGCCCTACCGGGAGCGGCAAGACGGTCACGCTGTATACCGGCCTGAATATTCTCAATACCGCCGAGCGCAATATTTTGACCGCCGAGGATCCGGTCGAGATCAAGGTGCCCGGTGTCAATCAGGTCAACGTACTGCCCCGGATCGGCCTGGATTTCGCCAGCGCCCTGCGTGCCTTTTTGCGCCAGGATCCGGATGTGGTCATGGTCGGTGAGATTCGCGATCTGGAAACCGCCGAAATCTCGGTAAAGGCGTCGCAGACCGGCCATCTGGTGCTATCCACCGTGCATACCAATTCCGCCGCCGAAACCCTGACGCGCCTGCGCAACATGGGCGTGGCGCCGTTCAATATCGCAAGCTCGGTCTCGCTGATCATCGCCCAGCGGCTGGCACGTAAATTGTGCCCGCACTGCAAACAGCCAGCCGAAATCCCACGCGAGGCGCTGTTCAAGGAAGGCTTTTCGGAAGAGGAATTGCAGGGCGCGACGATCTATCATCCGGTGGGCTGCCGGCAGTGCACGCTGGGCTACAAGGGCCGCGTGGGCATCTATGAGGTGGTGCCGGTCAGCGACGAGATCAGCCAGCTGATCATGCAGGAAGGCAACTCGCTGGAACTCGATGCCGCGGCGCGCCGCGAGGGCCATCCCGATTTGCGCCGCAGTGGGCTGCTCAAGGTATTGGAGGGTACGACCAGCCTGGAAGAAATCAATCGCGTGACCAAGGATTGACGATAAAAATACAAAGCGCGACGCACATAAAGAATTTACGTGACGTGTCGATAATAACGAATAACACAGGGAATCATCATGGCTACCACCGTACGCGCTTCGCGGCGCTACAAGCCCCGCGAGCAGAACAAGCTTTATCGCTGGCGTTGGACCGGCAAGAACAACCATGGCAAGCCGGTCAGCGGCGAAGTGGTCGCCATGCATCGCGGCGAGGTGGAACGCGAGCTCTCCGGCCAGAATATCATCGTCAAGAACATTCGCCGCAAGAGCAGCCTGTTCGGCGGCTCGGGTCGCGTCAAAACGCGCGATGTAACGCTATTCGCCCGGCAGATGGCGACCATGATTCGTGCCGGTGTGCCGGTTTTGCAGGCATTCAATATCGTCGCCGAAAGCCTGCGCAATCCGGCCATGCGCAGCCTGGTGCAAAAGCTGTCGCATGATGTGGCGGCCGGCTCGAGCTTCTCCGAAGCGCTGCGTCAGCACCCGCGTTATTTCGATCGGCTGTTTTCCAACATGGTCGAGGCCGGCGAGCAGTCCGGTTCGCTGGATCGCATGCTCGAGCGCGTCGCGGCTTACAAGGAGAAGGTCGAGTCGCTCAAGGCGCGCGTGCGCAAGGCCATGTACTATCCGGCGGCAGTCATTCTCGTGGGTATCGGCGTTACCGCGCTGCTGTTGATCAAGGTGGTCCCCCAATTCGAAAGCCTGTTCAATGGCTTCGGTGCCGAGCTGCCGGCGATGACCCGCATGACCATTACGCTCTCCGAAATGGCTCAGGAGTATTGGTTGTATGCGCTGGGGCTGGCGATCGGCTCGCTACTGCTCATCCGCCAGGGCATGAAGCGCTCCGACGCCTTCACCTATCGCATGCACAAGCTGACGCTACGCATCCCGGTGCTCGGCAGCATTCTCGACAAATCCTCCGTGGCGCGCTTTTCGCGCACCTTGGCCACCACGTTCGGTGCCGGGGTGCCGCTGGTCGAGTCGCTGGATACCGCTTCCGGCGCGGCCGGCAACAAGGTCTACGAGCGCGCGATCATGCAGATACGCGAGGACGTTTCCAGTGGCCAGCGGCTGAACTTCGCCATGCGCAATACCGATCTGTTTCCCGTACTGGCGGTGCAGATGGTCGGCATCGGCGAGGAAGCCGGCTCGCTGGACGCCATGCTCAACAAGGTCGCCGATTTCTACGAGGAAGAAGTCGACAACAAGGTCGATGCCCTCACGTCGCTGCTGGAACCACTGATCATCGTGGTGCTGGGCGTGTTGGTGGGCGGTCTGGTTGTATCGATGTATCTGCCCATCTTCGAGCTAGGCACAGCAATATAAGGAAGGAAAACTCGATTGTTCGCCGATCTTCCACCCGCTGTACTCTGGCCGCTGACATTTATCCTCGGCCTGGCTCTGGGTTCCTTCGCCAATGTGGTGATCGCCCGCTTGCCGGCGATGATGATGTTGCAGTGGCGAATCGACGCCCGCGAAGAGCTCGAACTTACCGAGGAGCCCACCGAGGCCCAGCCGCCCCGCGTCAACCTCGTTACGCCACGTTCGCACTGCCCGCAATGCGCCGCCACGATCGCCTGGCACGACAATATTCCCGTTCTTGGTTATCTCAAGCGTCGTGGACGTTGCGCGCAGTGCCACGAGCCGATCAGCGCCCATTACCCATTGGTTGAACTTGCCGGCGGCGCGCTGACCTTGGCGGTCGTGGTCGTCCATGGTGCCAATCTTGCCAGCCTGGCATTGGTCGGCCTGTGCCTGACACTATTGGCGCTGGCGGTCATCGATTTGCGCACCCACCTGTTGCCCGATCTGCTCACGCTGCCGCTGTTATGGGCTGGCCTGCTTTATCAGTTGCTATTCCAACCGGCGTTTCTGCCCAGCGCGGTGATCGGTGCCATGGCCGGTTACATCGTGCTGTGGGCGTTTTATTGGCTATTCAAGCTGATTACCGGCAAGGAAGGTATGGGTTACGGGGATTTCAAGCTGCTGGCGACGCTGGGTGCCTGGGTCGGCTGGCCAATGCTGCCATTGATACTGGTACTTTCCACCACGCTCGGCGCCATCGTCGGGATCGTCGTTCAATCGCTCATTCCACGGCTGCGTGGCGCGCCAATGCCTTTCGGTCCTTATCTATCCCTGGCCGGCTGGATCGCGGTACTCTTTGGCGTACCGCTAATGGCGATGTACCAGGCCTTTCTTTTGAGCCCGTAGCTCGCAGTCTCAGGATCCATCATGCTACACCCACTGACCATCGGCGTTACCGGCGGCATCGCCTCGGGCAAATCGGCGGTGGCCCGGGCATTCGCCGCCCTTGGCATCCCCTGGGTCGATGCCGACGACGTGGCACGCGAGATCGTCGAGCCCGGCGAGCCGGCGTTAGTCGAGATCGCCAGTCACTTCGGGGTCGATCTGCTCGATACCGATGGCCGTCTCGATCGCCGCGCACTACGTGCGATCGTATTCGCCGATGAAAACGAACGACGCTGGCTCGAGTCGGTCACCCATCCGCGCATTCGCCAGCGCCTGCTCGATCGTCTCGAGCAAATGCGTGCCAGCGCCGCGCCCTATCACTTGCTGGTATCGCCGCTGCTCTTCGAATCGAACCAGTACAAGCTGGCCGATCGCTGCCTGGTGGTCGATGTCCCCGAAAGCCTGCAGATTGCCCGCATCGTCACACGCGACGGCAGCGATGAAAGACTGGCTCGCGCGATCATCGCATCCCAGTTGCCGCGCCATGAGCGATTGGCATTGGCCGACGATGTCATCGACAATCAAGGCAGTCGCGAGGCACTCAACGCACGCATCGCCGAACTCGATGCGTACTATCGTAAGCTGGCTGCCTCATCCTAGCATTCCTATTCTCAAGGTAAGACCGACCCGATATGAGCGATAACGACACTACCCGACGCCCTCTGGAAGTGGCCTGCCCACAATGTCGCACCCAGGTCGTCTGGTCCGCCGACAATCCCTACCGGCCTTTCTGCTCCAAGCGCTGTCAGCTTCTCGACCTGGGTGCCTGGGCCGACGAATCGCACCGCATCGCCGGTGAGCCGGCGATGGATGAAGCCGATCTCGACGAACTGATCGACCGGCTGGAGCGTGGTGGTGGCAATACCTGACAGGAGCTTGACAAGGGTTCACACCCCGTTATAAAAACACGCTCCATTCCTACCCGCGAGGCCCCATGATCCTTCTGGCAGCTTTTGCCGTTGTATCAATCGCCGTGTCGTTCTTCTGTTCTCTCCTTGAAGCGGCGTTACTATCACTCACCCCCAGTTATATTGCGCAGCTACGGGAAACCCGGCCACGGCTGCACGAGAAACTCCAGCGCCTGAAGAGCAATATCGATCAACCGCTGGCGGCGATCCTGACGCTCAATACCGTCGCCCACACTGTCGGTGCGGTCGGGGTCGGCGCCCAGGTCGCGGTGGTGTTTGGCGAAGCGTATCTGACCATCGCCTCGGTGATAATGACGCTGCTGATCCTGATCACCTCGGAGATCATCCCCAAGACGCTTGGCGCTACTTACTGGCGCCAACTAGCTCCAGCGTTGGCTCCCTGCCTGCGCGTCATGGTGTTGTTGCTCAAGCCCTTCATCTGGATGTCGGAGCTGATTACCAATCGTATCGGCAGCGATGAAAGCAATGTCGATATGCGCGGCGAGATCAAGGCATTGGCACGCATCGGCCTGGAGGAAAAAGCGCTCGATGCCGACGAAACCCGTGTCATTACCAATATTCTCAACCTGCACGACATACGAGTGGATAGCGTGATGACGCCGCGTACCGTTTGCGTCACCGTCAACCCGCAAATGACGGTCACCGAATTCGATGTCGAGCTGAGCAAATCGCCCTTCACGCGCTTTCCGGTCATGGATGGCGGCGAACAGGCGATAGGTTACGTTCACAAGGCGGATACCTATCATGCCGATGACGATGCCACGCTCAAGTCGCTGATGCATCCGATCGACTCGGTACATGGCAAGGACAATGTCGAGCAGGTCTTCGCCACGATGCTACGAGACCGCCACCACCTGTGCGTGGTTTACGATGAGTTGGGCACGTGGCTCGGCGTGATCACCATGGAAGATGTGATCGAAACCATTCTGGGGCAGGATATCGTCGATGAAACCGACAATGTGTCCAACCTGCGTAAATACGCCAAGCAGCGCTGGACCAAACGGTTGAAGAAAGCGGACGAATAGCCTCCGCGATGTTATCAATCGCAATGCAAGATGGCCGCGCAGTGCGCGGCCATCTTGCGTTACAGCGTGTCGTCCGGGATCGCTTCTAGGTTCTCCAGAAATCGCGAATCGAGGCAATGCCCTGGGCACCAACGGCCCGCGCATGGTTGGCATCGTGACGAGTCATGCCACCGAGCGCGAATACCGGCATGCCGGCGGGTTCGACGAGCTGCTGGAAATCGTGCCAGCCCAGCGGCAACGCATCCGGATGCGTCGGCGTGGTACGCAGCGGCGAGAGCGTCACGAAATCGCAACCGATACGTGCGGCCTGCTCCAGCTGCGCACGGTCGTGAGTCGATGCCGACAGCCATTTTCCCTCGGCGATCGGGCGACGCTCCAGGCTCATCAAGCGCTCGCTGGTGAGGTGCACGCCATCGGCATCGATTCTTTCAAGCAGCGTCGGCTCGCCATTGAGCAGTAATCGCGCGCCCTGCTCACGACAGAGCGTCAGTGCCTTCTCGGCGCGCGTGAGATAAGCCGCTTCGTCCAGGGTTTTCGCACGCAGTTGCACCAGGCGAATGCCATCCTCCGTCAGGGCGCGTTCGAGCTTGGCCAGGAAGATGCCGTCATCGTTCTCTTCGGCGCTGATCAAATATTCGGTGGGCAGCATCACCGCGCGCAGGATCGGCAGATTGGCGGCGGGAAAGGGATAATTGAACAGCTCGCCGAGCGCCACCCAGCGTACCGCCTGGCCTTCCCTGCCGTAAGGTTCGCCGCTGAAGGCATGCACCTGCCAGACATCGAGCAGTACATGCTTGTCGGGATACTCATGGTGTACACGGATCAACGGCTGGGCACGTTCGATACTCAGTCCCAGCTCTTCGTGCAGTTCGCGTTTGAGCGCCTCGAAGCCGGTCTCGAACGGCGCCAGCTTGCCACCGGGAAACTCCCACAATCCACCCTGATCGACGTTGGAAGGACGTCGGGCAAGCAGCACTTGCTGGCCGTCGCTGCTGAAGATGGCGGCAGCCGCCACGTGTACCCTGCGTTTGATCATGTTGCGGAATACCCTTTCAACGGATTCGGAGTTTTCTCAGCTTCTATAGTCGGCATTGATGGAGACGTAATCGTGCGACAGATCGGATGTCCACACCGTGGCCATGGCGCCGCCACGCCCGAGCGCGATGCGAATCACGATGTCTTCGCGCGCCATGACCGCGCTACCGGCCGCCTCGCTATAACCCATCGCCCGCCCGCCCTGTTCCACCAGGCGCACCTCGCCGAGATCGATCGTGACTCGCTCGACATCGAAATCATCCACCGGCGCGCGCCCCACCGCGGCCAGGATTCGCCCCCAGTTGGCATCGGACGCATATAGCGCGGTCTTGACCAGCGGGGAATGCGCCACGGTAAACGCCACGTCCAGCGCCTCCTGGCGCGAGCGCGCCTCGCTCACTTCGAGCGTGACGAACTTGGTCGCCCCTTCGCCGTCGCGAATGATCGCTTGCGCCAGCTGCACGAGAACGGCATCGAGCGTATCGCGCAGCGCAGCCACATCGGCATCGCCGCTGACATGCGCGCCACGCCCGGTGGCAATCAGCATGCAGGCATCGTTGGTCGAAGTGTCGCTGTCGACGGTAATGCAATTGAAGGAGCGATCCACCGACTCGCGCAGCAACGTTTCGAGTAGCGTCTGATCGACACCGGCATCGGTGGCGACGAAGGCCAGCATGGTCGCCATGTTGGGCTTGATCATGCCCGAACCCTTGGCAATGCCATTGACAGTGACCTTCCGGCCACCGATCTCGCAGGTCGCCGTGGCGCCCTTGATACGCGTATCGGTGGTGAGGATGCCTTCGGCCGCTTGCCGCCAGGCGGTGTGAGAGCCATCGAGACTCGCCAACGCAGCAGGCAGACCGGCACGAATGCGCTCGACCGGCAGCGGCTCGCCGATCACGCCGGTGGAGAACGGCAGCACCGCCTGCGCCGCAGCGCCGGCCAGTTCGCCCAACGCCTCACAACAAACCTCAGCGTCGCGCAGGCCCTCCTTCCCGGTACCGGCGTTGGCATTGCCGGTATTGATCAGCAGATAACGCGTGGCCTGCTGCGCCAGATGGCGCTTGGCGACATGCACCGGCGCGGCGCAAAAGGCATTGCGCGTGAAGGTACCCGCGACGTTGGCTCCCTCGCCGATCTCGATCACCACCAGATCGCGACGATCGGGCTTCTTGATACCCGCCTTGGCCGTTCCCAGCCGTATGCCATCGATCATAGGCATCTCGGGAAAAAGCGCCTCGCCTACCGCCATTGTTTATCTCTCCTATCCGATCCGGAGCATCGGAACTAACGACACTAGAGCCTGCTCGGAGCGTCATGAGCGAAGGCAAGGCCAGGCGAAATTTGCCGAAGGGGCGCAGTTTACTGATGTAAATGAGCACTCTTCGGCGAATTTCAACGCCGCATTGCCGAGCGCAATAGCTCCGAGCGGTTCTAGGCCAGTTTGCCGTGGCACTGCTTGTATTTTTTGCCCGACCCACACGGGCAGGGATCGTTGCGTCCGACCTTGGGCCCCTCGCGACGCACGGTCTGCCGCGCCGCCTCCTGGGCACCCTCATCGACCTCGCTGGCCGCTTCCTCGCGCGCGGAATCTTCACGCGTTTGCGTGGCGGCCGCCCTCTCGCGCTCCAGGCTATCGCGACGCTTGCGTTCGAGCTCTTCGACCTCTTCCTGACGGCGCACCTGGACATGGCTGAGGATACGCGTCACGTCGTGCTTGATATTGCCGAGCAGCCCCTGAAACAGCTCGAAGGCCTCGCGCTTGTACTCCTGCTTGGGGTTCTTCTGCGCGTAGCCACGCAGGTGAATGCCGCGCCGCAAGTGATCCATGGACTGCAGGTGCTCCTTCCAGCGGGTATCGAGCACTTGCAGCATGACCTGCTTCTCGAAACGGCGCATCAACTCCTCGCCGACCGCCTCGACCTTGGTGGCATAGATATCGCGATGCTGGGTCTGCAAGCGCTCGCGTAGTGCATCCTCGTGCAGGTTGTCGTCTTCTTCGGCCCACTGCGTCAGCGGTACGTCGAGATTGAATTCGGTCTTGAGATATTGCTGCAGACCTTCCAGATCCCACTGTTCGGGCAGGCTCTGCGGCGCCACGAAGCCGTTGATGGCCTCGTCGAGCATCTCATCGCGGATACCGGCGATATTGGCGGAAATATCGTCGGCACCGAGGATCTCGTCGCGCTGTTCGTAGATCACCCGGCGCTGGTCGTTGGCGACGTCGTCGTATTCCAGCAACTGCTTGCGGATATCGAAGTTGCGCCCTTCGACTTTCTTCTGGGCGCGCTCGACGGCATTGGAAACCATCTTGTGTTCGATGGCTTCGCCCCGCTCCAGGCCGAGCGCGCCCATCAACCGCTGCACCCGCTCGGAGCCGAACAGACGCATCAGGCTGTCTTCCAGCGACAGGAAGAAGCGCGTCGAACCGGGATCGCCCTGGCGCCCGGCACGCCCGCGTAGCTGATTGTCGATACGCCGCGATTCGTGGCGCTCGGAGCCGATCACGTGCAGGCCGCCGGCTGCGAGTACCGCCTCGTGACGGCTCTGCCACTCGGACTTGATGGCTTCGATCTGCTCCGGGGTCGGGCTATCGAGCTTGGCGACTTCGGCCTCCCAGTTACCGCCGAGCACGATGTCGGTACCGCGACCGGCCATGTTGGTGGCGATGGTGATAGCACCGGGACGGCCGGCCTGAGCGATGATTTCGGCCTCGCTCTGGTGCTGTTTGGCGTTGAGCACGTTATGCGGGATATTACCCTGCTTCATCAACCCCGACAGCAACTCGGAGGTCTCGATCGAGGCGGTGCCCACCAGGATCGGCCGACCGGCATCGCGCTGCACCTTGACGTCCTCGATGATCGCCTCGAATTTCTCTTCGGCGGAGAGATAGACCAGGTCGTTGTAATCGGTACGTGCGATCGGCTTGTTGGTGGGAATGACGGAAACATCGAGACCGTAGATCTGGCGAAACTCGAAGGCTTCGGTGTCGGCGGTGCCGGTCATCCCGGCGAGCTTCTCGTAGAGCCGGAAATAGTTCTGGAAGGTGGTCGAGGCGAGTGTCTGGCTCTCTTTCTGGATCGCCACGCCCTCCTTGGCCTCGACCGCCTGATGCAGCCCCTCGGACCAACGCCGGCCAGGCATGCTGCGCCCGGTGTGCTCGTCGACGATGACGACTTCGCCATTGGTGACGATGTAATCGACATCGCGATGGAACAGATGGCGAGCGCGCAGCGCCGAGTTCATGTGATGCAAAAGCCCCAGGTTCTGCGCGGCATATAGCGAATCGCCCTCCGCCAGCAGTTCCTGGCGGCGCATCAACTCCTCGACCTTGTGATGGCCTTCTTCGGTCAGTTCGACCTGCTTTTGCTTCTCGTCGAGGATGAAATCGCCAGTCGCCGGATCCTCTTCGTCTTCGCAGCGCTTGAGTTCGGTAGCCAGGCGATCGATGGTCTTGTAGAGATCGGTATTCTCTTCCACCGGACCCGAGATGATCAGTGGCGTACGCGCCTCATCGATCAAGATCGAGTCGACCTCGTCGACGATGGCGTAATGCAACTCGCGCTGCACCTTGTCTTCCAGCGCGAATGCCATGTTGTCGCGCAGGTAATCGAAGCCGTACTCGTTATTGGTGCCGTAGGTGATATCGCAGGCGTACGCTTCGCGCTTCTGCTGTGTCGTTTGCCCCGCATAGATCACCCCGACGCTGAGCCCGAGATACTCGTAAAGCGGGCGCATCCATTCGGCATCACGCTTGGCCAGGTAATCGTTGACGGTGACGACATGCACCCCTCTGCCAGGCAGCGCATTGAGATAGACCGCCAGCGTTGCGACCAGCGTTTTACCTTCGCCGGTCTTCATCTCCGAGATACGCCCGCGATGCAGGGTGATCCCACCAACGATCTGCACATCGAAGTGGCGCATGCCCATGACGCGACCACTCGCCTCGCGCACCGTGGCGAAGGCTTCGGGCAGCAGCTTATCGAGCGTTTCGCCACCACGCAGGCGTTCCCGGAACTGCTCGGTCTGGGCTCCAAGCTCGGCATCCGAGAGCGCGCTTAACGCTTCCGCGAATTTATTGACTTCGCCGACCTGTTTGCCCATACGCTTGACTTCACGGTCGTTCTTGGAACCGACCAGCTTGCGCAATACCGTGTTAAGCATGTGATGTCCTGAGTACTGATGATGATCCACCAGACAGGGCAAGCCCTTGCCGCCCCGCCGCGATTGACGTAGTGACCGGTATCGACCGGCTCACGGACGCCAGCGCGGCGGACCCCGGCGATTCAGGACATCCTGGTCGGCGCAGGGTACGCCATTGGCCGGACGGCAGCGGGCGAGCACACGACGACGCGGCCGGGCACGGCGCTGCGGCAGGCAGCGCCCGGCTTTGCGCCGCGCCACACGTCGCGACTCGGCGCGAATCGCCTCGGGCGCCATCAGGCAGATCTGGGTCAGGCGCTCGGCCAGGCGTAACGCTTCGGCATGCATCAATGCTGCCGGCAACAGGCAGCCAACCAGCAAACCGGCCAGCCACCATCGCGAGCGACGCCTCACGGGGCGAGTCTCGGCGGGCGATTCAGCGCAGCAAGAGGGCACTGGCGACGTCACGCAGGTCATGCTGTTGGTGGGCTCCCCGGCATGGTAAATTGGCTTATCGAAGCCTGTAGGTTTGCGGCAAGCCCATGAGTATAAAGGCTAAGCGTTTCCGCGCCCAGCCCATGACCACACTGCTGGAAGGTGGCTCCCGCGGCGCGGGGGAGCTAGGCAGCTTGATGCGTATCGCTCGCCTGATCGAGCATGCCCAACAGCATCTGCGCGAGCATCTGCCCGAAGAGGTGCGCGAGCATGTCTTCGTCGGCGGTTATCGCCAGGGCAAGCTGACGCTGATCACCGACCGGGCCGTATGGCTGACCTGGCTGCGTTATGAACAACCCCGCCTGCTCACGCTACTGAAACAGCTACCCGAGTTCGCGGCGGTGCTGGGCTTTACCCTCAAGGTGCGCCCGGTCAGTCCGCTCAAGATTCCCCCGCGCCAGACACGTTCGTTATCGGCACGAGCCGCCGATGAAATATCGTGCTGCGCGGCCGATGCCGATGACCCCGCGCTCAAGCGCTCGCTGGAACGCCTGGCCGCTCATGCCGAAAGAAATGGCCAGGAATGAAAAACGCCAACCCATAGGTTGGCGTCAATAGCTGGCTTGCCCACTGCGTTTTAAACGTTACATCGCCATCGCGGGCGCGGCATAGGAAATTGGCGCTTTCTGCGAGGCATCCTCGAAGGTCACGACCTCCCAGGCATCGCTATTGGCCAACATTGCGCGACACAACTGGTTGTTCAGCGCATGGCCGGATTTCACGCCACGGAACTCGCCAATCAGGCTGAAACCGAGCTGATAGAGATCGCCAATGGCGTCGAGCACCTTGTGTTTGACGAATTCATCGTCATAGCGAAGGCCACCTTCGTTGACGATGCGGTAGTCGTCGACCACGATGGCGTTATCGAGACTGCCACCCAGCGCCAGGTTCTGCGAGCGCAGGAACTCCAGGTCTCGCATGAAACCGAAGGTGCGTGCCCGCGATACTTCCTTGACGAACGATGTCGTCGAGAAATCGACGCTAGCGGTCTGTTTCTGCTGATCGAACACCGGATGATCGAAGTCGATCGAGAACGATACCTTGAAGCCATTGTGCGGGAGGAACACGGCCTCCTTGTCCCCCTCGCGCACGACGATCTCGCGCTTGATACGGATGAACTTCTTCGGGGCGTTCTGCTCTTCGATACCCGCCGACTGAATCAGGAATACGAAGGGACCGGCGCTGCCATCCATGATCGGCACCTCGGGGGCGCTGACTTCGACGAAAGCATTGTCGATACCCAGACCGGCGAAGGCCGACATCAAGTGCTCCACGGTCGCCACCTTGGCACCACCGCTGGACAGGGCAGTACACAGCGTAGTGTCGGTGACGTTCTCGGCGCGGGCGGCAATGCGCACTTCCGGGTCGAGATCCGTGCGCACGAAGATGATGCCGGTGTTGACCGGAGCCGGGCGCAACGTCAGGTAAACCTTCTCACCCGAGTGCAAGCCAACGCCAGTGGCGCGCATGGTATTCTTGAGAGTACGTTGTTTGATCATGGGCAAAGGGCCAGACTGTCATAAAAGAGTTGTCAAACAGTGTTCACTATAACATCGAACGTCTGTTTTAACAAAAAAATGTCATCTGGCAATCCCTATGCCCCCAATAGCCCGCCTCAATCCGCTTGGCGACGCAAAAAGGCCGGAATATCCAGATAGTCGTCGAGTTCCTGGGACTTGCGCTTCTCCTGGCGCGCCCGGGCGGCATTCTCCTGCTCGGTCTTGGCCGCCTGCTGACGCATGACCGTCGGCTGCTGCAGCTTGCGGTAATCGGTCGTCTCGGGGCGCGTGACGGTTTCGCGTGCCGCGGGCTTTTCCGAACGGCCATCGAGCCCGGCAGCCACTACCGTGACGCGCAACTCGTCGGTCATTTCCATATCGATGGAGGTACCGACCACGATGGTCGCATCCTGGGAAGCGAACTCCTGCACGGTGGCACCGACATCATTGAACTCGCCGATCGATAGATCGGGGCCGGCCGTGATGTTGACCAGGATACCGCGCGCGCCGTGCAGATCGATGTCTTCGAGCAGCGGGCTGCGAATGGCCTTCTCGGCGGCTTCGCGAGCGCGGTTTTCACCGGTCGCGCCACCGGAACCCATCATCGCCATGCCCATCTCGGACATCACGGTGCGCACATCGGCAAAGTCGACGTTGATGATGCCGGGGCTGGTGATCAGCTCGGCGATGCCCTGCACCGCGCCCAGCAACACGTCGTTGGCGGCGCTGAAAGCCGTCAGCAGGCTGGCACTCTTGCCGAGCACCGCGAGCAGCTTCTCGTTGGGAATCGTGATCAGCGAGTCGACGTGCTCGGAGAGCTCACGCATGCCCTCTTCGGCGGCACGCATACGCTTGGGCCCTTCGAAGGGGAACGGCCGAGTCACCACCGCCACGGTCAGAATCCCGAGCTCCTTGGCGATTTGAGCCACGACGGGTGCCCCGCCAGTACCGGTGCCCCCGCCCATGCCGGCGGTGATGAACACCATGTCGGCACCTTGCAGCAATTCGGCGATGCGCTCGCGATCCTCCATGGCTGCCTGGCGACCGACCTCCGGGCTGGCACCTGCACCGAGCCCCTTGGTGATTTCGCTACCCAATTGAAGGACGGTCTTGGCGGCCACGCGCTTGAGCGCCTGGGCATCGGTATTGGCGCAGATGAACTCGACGCCTTCGATGTTGCTTTCGACCATGTGATTGACGGCGTTGCCGCCGCCTCCACCAACGCCAATCACCTTGATGACCGCGCTGCTGGAAGGTGCGTTATCTACCAGTTCGAACATTGCCCCGTCTCCTGTGGCCGCGCTGATGCGGCCCCTGTCAGAAATTTCCTTTAAACCAGCCTTTGACCCGTTCCAGCGTCGAGCTACTGTCCTTGACGACACGCCGAGAGACCTCTTCTCTTTCCCTACGGGGCTGGGCCGACACCACACGGCCATGGCCATGGCCATGACCGTGCTTGGCATCACGCATACCGTAGAGTAGCAAACCCACCCCGGTAGAATAAATCGGGTTGCGTACCACATCGGCCAGACCGCGAACGTTCTGCGGGCAGGCGATGCGTACCGGCATATGAAAGATTTCCTCGGCCAATTCGACCACGCCTTCCATGCGTGACGTGCCTCCGGTCAGCACTACGCCAGCGGCAACCAGATCCTCGTAACCACTGCGCCGGAGTTCCTCGCGTACCAACGTAAACAGCTCCTCGTAGCGCGGCTCGACCACTTCGGCCAATGCCTGTCGCGATAAATCGCGGGCCGGGCGATCGCCCACGCTGGGAACCTTGATCATTTCGTCGCTCGAGGCCAATTGCGTCAGTGCACAGGCGTACTTGACCTTTATGTCCTCGGCATATTGTGTGGGCGTCCGCAGCGCCATGGCGATATCGTTGGTCACCTGATCGCCGGCAATCGGAATCACCGCCGTATGGCGAATGGCACCTTCGGTAAACACCGCAATATCGGTGGTGCCGCCACCGATATCGACCATGCAGACGCCTAATTCGCGTTCGTCCTCGGTCAATACCGCATGACTCGAAGCAATCTGCTCGAGGATAATGGCATCGACTTCGAGGCCGCAGCGCCGCACGCATTTCTCGATATTCTGCACCGCATTGAGAGCCGCGGTGACCAGATGGACACGTGCCTCGAGCCTGACGCCGGACATACCCAGCGGCTCACGAATGCCCTCCTGGGTATCGATGGCGAACTCCTGCGGCAATACATGCAGAATGCGTTGCCCTTCGGAAATGGCGCGGGCACGCGCCGAATCGATCACACGGTCGATATCCGAAGGCGTCACTTCGCGGTCCTTGATCGCCACGACACCATCGGAATTCATCGAACTGATATGGCTGCCGGCGACACCGACATAGACTGAATGAATATCGCAACCGGCCATCAATTCGGCTTCTTCCACTGCGCGTTGAATCGACTGCACGGTGGACTCGATATTGATGACGACACCTTTCTTCATCCCACGCGAGGGATGGGAACCAATTCCGGCGATCTCTATGCCACCATCATCGGTAGGTTGACCGACGATCGCCACGACCTTGGATGTTCCGATATCCAGCCCGACTACCATATTGGAAGCATTGGATTGTCCAGCCATGGGTCGGGATCACTCCTCATTCTTCACTAAGTTAGAATCCATTTATCGAAGTAATAAAGTATTGGGCCAATTATAGGAACAACTGAGGTTGATTCACCAGCCCAATAACAAAACAAGCCTCACAATACGGGTATTTTTTAATGAAAGAAATACCCCTACCCCTTTATTGATGGTAGCTAGCGGTAAAAAAGCCAAACAATGCGCGTTAACTATCGAACAGTTGTGCGTCGGTTTCACCGTGCCAGGCTACGGCCACACCATTGGGATAACGCAAATCGATGTAGCGAATTCGCGACGCGTGGGATCCGAGTTCACGCTCCCATGCCGCCATGAAGCGTGCCAGGCGCGGCTCACGCTCATTACGGCCCAGCATCACCCATACGCTGTCGTTGACTTGAAAGCGCCAGGCGCCGCGGTCCTCGAGACGCAACTGGGTCACTTCGAGACCCAACCTGGCCAGCCGCGGGCGAAGTCGATCGAGTAGTGCCAATACTTCGGGACCACTGCCTTTAGGGCCGGCCAGATCGGGCAAGTCATCCGAGACTGTCACTTCACCGCGACGGAACGGTTTGCCACGGGTATTAAGTAGTAAGTCATCGTTCCAGCGCGCCACCGGCTCTTGCTCGAAAAGTTCGAATGTCAGTACATTCGGCCAGCGCCGGGATACACTGACTTCGGAAAGCCAATCGATACTACGCGCCTGTTCGCGCAGTTGATCCAGATCGACCGAGAGCCACCGCAAGTCGCGCACCAGGGGCGCCAGTTTTTCGCGCAGATAATCGGCGCTGACATACTCCAGATCGCCACGTATCGATACGCGCTCGATAGGCCGGTCGAGCCAGAGCCACAACGCACGCCCACCCGCGACGAGCAACACCAACAGTAATATCAGGCCCAGTGCAGAGCCGCGTGTTCCGGGCTGCGCCATACGTTCAGCGCTCCAGTGACGTATCGAGGATGCGTAGCACCAGAGCGTCGAAATCAAGCCCGGCATGGGCCGCAGACTGAGGCACCAGACTATGCGAGGTCATGCCAGGTACGGTATTGACCTCGAGCAGCCAGAATTGCCCGGCGCCATCGCGCATGACATCCACGCGTCCCCAGCCACAACCGCCGATAGCGGCAAACGCATCGCGACACAAGGCGCCCAATTCGGCTTCCTCCGCGGCGGCGAGACCGCAGGGAAGATGGTAAACCGTGGCATCGGAGTGGTATTTGGCCTGGTAATCATAGAAGCCGTTCGGCACTTCGACACGAATCGGTGGCAACACGCTGTCGCCGAGTAGCGACACCGTATATTCATCGCCCTCGATGAAGCGCTCGGCCATCACCGCGGCATCGAATCGCGCCGCCTCGCGGTAGGCGGATTCCAGCGCCTCACGGCTATCGACGATACTGATACCCAGCGTCGATCCTTCGTGAACCGGCTTGATCACCAGCGGCAAACCCAGAAGCTCGGTGACTGCGCCCCAGTCGCTATCCGAGCCCAGCATGCAGCTTGCCGGCGTGGGCAATCCCAGCGCCTGCCACAGCTGCTTGCTACGCTGTTTGTCCATGCCCAGCGCCGAGGCCAGCACACCACTGCCGGTGTAAGGGATCTTCAGCAATTCGAGCGCGCCTTGCAGCGTGCCGTCCTCTCCACCGCGGCCATGCAGGGCGATGAACACACGATCCGGCGCCAGCGCTTCGAGCCCGGTCAGGCCACCGGCGGCCAGGTCGTAACCGCGCGCATCGACACCGCTGTGCTCGAGCGCCGCCAGCACTGCCGCACCGCTGACCAGCGATACTTCGCGCTCCGCCGAGTCGCCACCATAAAGCACCACCACCCGGCCATAATCGCGCTGGTCGCTCATAACGTCACCTCATCGAACTGTAGCTGGCAGGCGGCCAGAGATAGAGAAATGCCGCCGACGTCACCGGCACCCTGAGTAATCAGGATATCGCCATCGCGCAGCACATTGGACAGCAGCCGTGGCAACTCGCCCTTGTCCTCCACGAACAGCGGATCGACCTGACCGCGCTGACGGATCGAGCCTGCCAGCGTGCGCCCCTCGGCACCGGGAACAGGTGCCTCGCCGGCGCTGTAGACATCCAGCAGCAGCAACGTATCCACCTCCGAGAGTACGCGCACGAAGTCCTCGTAAAGATCGTGGGTTCGCGAATAGCGGTGTGGCTGATAGACCATGACCAGGCGCCGTTTCGACCAGCCGGCACGCACCGCGCGAATCACCATCTCCACCTCGCGTGGGTGATGGCCGTAATCGTCTACCAGCATGACCTTGCCCTGGCCATTCGCCAGCGCGAATTCACCATGCACCTGGAAGCGTCGCCCGACGCCGGCGAAGCCGGCCAGGCCGCGCAGGATAGCGTCGTCGGAGACACCGGCATCGGTCGCCACGGCAATCGCCGCCAGCGCATTCAGCGCGTTGTGCTCACCGGGCATGGCCAGGCGCACCGACAGCGCGGCATGCCCATCGGGACGCAACGCCGTGAAACGGATCTCGCCGGCATCCTGGACGAAATCGCCGATCCGGTAGTCGGCGTCGTCGCTGAACCCATAAGTGACGAATTGGCGCTGAACCCGTGGCAGCAGGCCACGCACGTTATCGTCGTCGAGGCACAGCACGGCCAAGCCATAAAACGGCAGGTTATGAAGAAACTCGACGAAAGTATCCTTGAGACGCGCGAAATCGCCGGCATAGGTCGCCATGTGATCGGCGTCGATATTGGTGACGATGGATACCATCGGTTGCAGATGCAGGAAGGAGGCATCGGATTCATCGGCCTCGGCAACCAGATAATCGCCCTCGCCCAGACGCGCGTTGGTACCCGCGCTGGTCAGCTTGCCGCCGATCACGAAGGTCGGATCGAGCCCGCCTTCGGCCAGTAGCGTTGCCGTCAAGCTGGTGGTGGTTGTCTTGCCATGCGTACCGGCGACGGCGATGCCGTGTCGAAAGCGCATCAGCTCGGCGAGCATTTCGGCACGACGCACGACCGGCACCCGATGCTCGCGAGCCCAACTGATCTCAGGATTGCTCTGATCGACTGCCGTGGAAACCACCACCACGTCGGCGCCCTCGGCATTGGCCGCGCTGTGGCCGATGACAATGCGGATGCCGCAATCGCGCAGGTGCGCGGTGACCGTCGATTCCTTGAGGTCGCTGCCGCTGACGCGATAGCCCTGGTTGGCCAGCACCTCGGCGATACCGCACATGCCGGCCCCGCCGATGCCGACGAAATGCATATTGAGAATACGACGCATGCCCAGCCCAGGCGCGGGGGGAAGTTTACTCGTGCTCAAAAGCGGTCTCCATACAGCCCGTCACCAGGCGCTCGACGGCATCGAGATGGGCGCAGGCGCGTGCGGCGCTGGCCATGCTGGCAAGAAGTTCAGGAACGAGCACGGTGCCTAGCGCCTCGGCCAGGGAGTCCGCACTCAATGTATTCTGGGGAAGCAATCGTGCCGCACCGGCATCGACCAGATGCCTGGCGTTGACCGTCTGGTGATCGTCGACGGCGTGAGGAAACGGCACTAGTAATGAAGGTTTGGCGGCCGCGGCGAGTTCGGCGACGGTCAAGGCACCGGCGCGGCACACCACCAAGTCGGCCCACTCATAGGCGTCGGCCATGTCATCGATGAAATCGCTGATCAGGGCATCGACACCCGCCGCCTGATAGCCTTCGCGGGTGACGGTCTCCTTGTCGCGCCCCGCCTGATGACGAACCTCGGGACGCGCGGTTTCAGGCAGCCGAGCCAGGGCTTCGGGCAGGCGCTGATTGAGCGCCACGGCACCCAGCGAGCCACCGACGATCAGCAGCCGCAAACGCCGGCCCTGCATCTCGCTCGCCTGGCGCGGACACTCGCCGAGCGCGGCGATTTCATCGCGCACCGGATTGCCGATGACGATTTCCCCATGCGCCCTGCCAGCCTTGCTGAAAGCGCCCGGAAACGCGGCGTACACTCGCTTGGCCAGGCGCGACAGGGCCTGATTGGTCATCCCGGCGACGGCGTTCTGCTCGTGAATGATCAGAGGCCGGCGGGCCAGCCAGGCAGCCAGACCGCCAGGGCCGCTGGCGAAGCCACCCAAGCCCACCACCAGCTGCGGATCGAAGGTCCTGATCACTTGCCGCGCCTGGGCCACCGCACGCGCCAATCGCCATGGCGCGGCCAACCAGCCGGCCATGCCATTGCCACGCAATCCGGCGATATCGATACGATGCAACGCGATTCCCGCAGCGGGAACCAGGTGGTTCTCGATGCCACGCGGGCTGCCCAGCCACTCGACGCTGACTCCCTGCGTCGCCAGACCGCGCGCCAGCGACAGCGCGGGAATCACATGGCCACCAGTGCCGCCGGCCATGATCAGCACTCGGCGTTCTCGGGAAGTGTTCGTGACGGAGGTCACTGTCTGGGCGCTCCTTGCGTGGCTTTACTGGCAGGCGCCTTGACGGGCCGCAACCGTCGGGTCTCGATATCGACGCGCAACAGCAGCGCCACCATGACGCAGCTGACGACCAGACTCGACCCGCCATAACTCAGCAGCGGCAATGTCAGCCCCTTGGTCGGTAGCAGGCCGGTACTGACCGCGATGTTGATGAAGGCCTGGGCGCCCAGCACCAGCGCGATACCGTAGCTGAGATAAGCGGCGAACGGCAATCGTGCCAGTTCCGCTCGCCGGCCGATCACCAGGGCCCGGTAGACCAGCAGCGCAAACAGTGCGATGACCGTTACCGCGCCGACTAGCCCGAGCTCTTCGGCGATTACCGCGAACACGAAATCGGTATGCGCTTCGGGCAAGTAAAACAGCTTTTGTACGCTATCGCCCAGACCCAGACCAAACCAGTGGCCCCGCCCAAAGGCGATCAGCGCCTGGGTGAGCTGATAGCCGGAGTCGTACATATCCGCCCAGGGATTGGCGAAGCTGGTGATCCGCTCGAGACGATAAGGCTCGGCAATCGCCACGTAGCCGCCCAGCGCCACCACCGCGATCATCAGCAGAATGAAGCGCATCAATGGTGCGCCCGCCAATAACAGCATGCCCATGACGCAGGCGGTCATCACCACCAGCGCACCGTAATCCGGCTCGAGAATCAGCAGGCCACCCAGCGGAACCATGATCGCCAGCGGCTTGATGAACTCCCACCAGCGCCGACGTACACCGGGCAAGAAACGCTCCAGATAGCCCGCCGTGTAGATGATAAGAAACAGCTTGGCCACTTCGGAGGCCTGTATGTTGATCGGCCCGAGCGGAATCCAGCGCTTGCTGCCGTTGACCTCCGTGCCGACGACCAGCACCAGCACCAACAGGAAGAAGCCTAATAGCAGTAGCCAGGGGCCGTTGGCGTGCCACCATGCCAACGGAAAACGTATCGCCACCATCGCGATCGCCAATGCGATTCCAATGTAGGCACCATGACGAATGCTGAAATAGAACGGATTGCCGGTCAGACCGGCGGCGATTTCCGTCGACGCCGAGGTCACCATGACCCAACCGATCGCCAACAATGCCACCGTCGCCAGCATCAGCCAGCCATCGAATGGCTTGCCGGCGGTCGACATCCGCTGCGCCAAAGCCCTCATGTCTTCTCCCTGCTGTCGTCGGCCAGGTAGCGCAGCACCCAGTCGCGGAAGCGATCGCCACGCACCTGATAATTGGGAAACTGATCGAGACTGGCACAAGCGGGCGACAGCAGCACGCAATCGCCGGGTTCGGCGATGCTGGCGGCACGCTCGAGCGCCTCTTGCATATCGTGCGTGCGAGTCACCGGCAGTTGGCCATCGAGCACCGCCGCCAGGCGTGGTGCATCCGTGCCGAAGACGATGGCCTCGCGTGCATACTCGACCAGTGGCGTCTTGAGCGGCAGGAAATCCGCTCCCTTGCCCAGGCCGCCGCCGAGCCAGACCAGTCGTCCCGAAAGCGTTGCCCCGAGGCCCGCGATCGCCGCCAGAGTAGCGCCGACATTGGTACCCTTGGAATCGTTGATCCAGCGCACGCCATCGCGCTCGCCGATCAGTTCGCCACGATGCGGCAAGCCGGGAAAGCGTGCCAGCACCCGGCGCATCGCTTCGAGCTCCAGGCCCAGATGCGTACCCATTGCCAGCGCCGCCAGGGCATTGGCCTGGTTGTGGCGACCCGGCAAACGCATGTCGCGCGCCGCCATCAGCGGTACATCGCCATGCATGAGCCAAGGTTCATGGCGCCCGCCCACTTCCTCATGCTCGGCGATGCCCCACTCGCCAGCCCTGGGCGGCTGTGTCGTAAAGTAGGCTGCCGGCAGTCCGGCATCGTCGGGCCAGGTCAATGGGTCGTCTCGATTGACCACGGCGTGGCGCGCGCCGCGAAAGATGCCCAGCTTGGCGGCACGATAGCCGGCCATATCGCCATGGCGGTCGAGATGATCTTCGCAAAGATTCAGGAACGCGGCGGCCTCGGCGCCGAGACACGGCGTGGTTTCGAGCTGGAAGCTGGACAATTCGAGCACGAACAGTTCGGTATCGGGTTGCTCGGCCAGCAGATCCAGCGCCGGCGTGCCGAGGTTACCGCCCACCGCGACGCGACGCCCCGCTTCACGGGCCATCTCACCGAGCAGCGTGGTGACGGTGGACTTGGCGTTGGCCCCGGTGATCGCAGCGATCGGTGCACGACATTCACGCACGAATAGCGCCATTTCACCCACCAGCCGTGGCCCCAGCCCTTCCAGCCCCGGCGTTCGAGGATCGATACCCGGACTCAATACCACCTCTGCAGCTTGGCTGAGATCGAGCCCAGTCAGCGGGCCGCAAACCACTTCGATGCCGGGATGCGCGGCACGGAAGTCATCGAGCCCCGGTGGCGATACACGGGTATCGGCGACCATGAACGAGGTACTTTGGCGCGCCAGATGACGAGCAATGGCGCGGCCCGAGATACCCAGACCGACGACCAGCGTGACTCCGGATGGCACTAACATGTCGAACCCCCTCGCACCAGGAACCGTTCTACGCTCGTCACAAGCGAAATCTAGCGAATCTTCAGCGTGGCGAGACCCATCAACACCAGTACCACGGTGATGATCCAGAAACGCACGATCACACGTGGCTCCGGCCAACCCTTGAGTTCGAAATGATGATGCAGCGGCGCCATCCGGAAGATGCGCCGGCCGGTGAGTTTGTAGGAACCCACCTGAAGAATCACCGAGACCGTCTCCATCACGAACACGCCGCCCATCACGAACAGCACGATTTCCTGACGTACGATGACGGCAACCACACCTAGCGCCGCACCCAATGCCAGGGCGCCGACGTCGCCCATGAAGACCTGGGCCGGGTAGGTGTTGAACCATAAGAAGCCCAAGCCGGCACCGGCGATGGTGCCGCAGAACACCGCCAGTTCACCGGCGCCCGGAATCATCGGTATGTGCAGATATTCGGCGAATACCGCATTGCCGCTGGCATAGGCGAATACCGCCAGCCCCATCGCCACCATGACCGTGGGCATGATCGCCAGGCCGTCGAGCCCGTCGGTAAGGTTGACGGCATTAGAACTGCCGACGATCACCAGGTAGGCCAGCACGATGTACACGAGCCCAAGCTGTATGACGACTTCCTTGAACAGCGGCACGATCAGGCTGGTTTCAACCGGGCTAGCCGCGGTGACATACAAGATGACCGCGGCACCGATGCCGAGCACCGATTGCCAGAAGTACTTCCAGCGCGCCGGCAAACCACGCGGGTTCTTCTCGACCACCTTACGATAATCGTCGACCCAGCCAATGGCGCCGAAACCCAGCGTGACGACCAGCGTCAGCCATACGTAGTGATTGTCCAGATCGCCCCATAGCAGGGTACTGATCGACATCGCGACCAGAATCATCGCCCCGCCCATCGTCGGGGTGCCTGCCTTGGAGAGGTGCGATTGCGGACCGTCGTCACGTACCGCCTGGCCGATCTGACGCTCCACCAGACGGCGGATCATCATCGGCCCCAGCCATAGACACAATAGTAGCGCCGTGAGTGTACCCAGGATCACACGCAGGGTGAGGTAGTTGAAGACAGCGAAGGCGCTTTGGAATTGCGCCAGGAATTCGGCCAGATAAAGCAGCATGTGTTGCGTTCACCTTGATACATCCGCACGCAGCTCGGTAATCAATCGCTCCATACCGGCACTACGCGAGCCCTTGACCAGCACGCTGGCCCCTGACGGCAGATGGTCATGGGCATGGCGCAAAAGCGCCGCCCAATCCATGAAATGACAGCCCCGTTCGCCAAAGGCATGAGCCGCCGGCTCGGCCTCGGCCCCCAGGGTGCCGAGAAAATCGATCCCCAATTCCCGCGCGTAATGCCCGATTTGCGCATGGAACGAGGCGGACGCATCGCCCAACTCCCCCATGGCACCGAGAAAGCACCAGCGAGGTGCCGGCATCTTCGCCAGTGCCTCGAGTGCCGCCTTCACCGCACCCGGGTTGGCATTATAGGTATCGTCGAGCAGACGACAGCCACGCGGCCCGTCGATCAGCGTCAGCCGGCCGGGGATCGTCCGGCTCATCGAGAGTCCGGCCACCACCTCGTTCGCCGGCAAGCCAAGCGTCAGCGCCGCAGCCGCCGCGGCGAGGGCATTGCGCACGTTATGCAAGCCCAGCAGCGCCAATTGCACATGACCGAGAGCGCAGCCATCCTGCACAAGCGTGAAAGCATAGCGCCCAAGGCCATCGCAGACCAGATCGCGAGCGTGGATTCGCGCCTGCTCGGTTAAACCGAAGCACACCACCTCGCGCTCGCCGGCGAGTCGCCGCCAGAATGGGTAGAAGTCATCGTCGCGATTGAGTACCGCGACACCGTCCACCGCCAGCCCGCCGAGAATCTCGGCCTTGGCCTGAGCGATCCGCCCCATACCGCCGAACTCACCGACATGCGCGCCGGTGACGTTGGTGATCACCGCCACTTGCGGCCGCGCCAATGCTACGGTCCAGGCGATCTCACCGAGATGGTTGGCACCCAGTTCCACCACCGCCTGACGATGCTGCGAAGCCAGTTCGAGCAGTGTCAATGGCGCGCCGATATCGTTGTTCAGGTTGCCACGGGTGGCGAGTGTGGCACCGCGACGTTCGAGCAGTGCCGCCAGCATCTCCTTGACCGTGGTCTTGCCACTATTGCCGGTAATCGCTGCCAGCGGTCCGCCCCAGGCCAAGCGCCTGGCTAGCCCGAGCAGTCCTAGCGCCAGGCGGGTATCGGCGACCGCGAGTTGCGGCAAGGGATCGTCCACCGGGCGGGAAACGATCGCCGCCACCGCACCGGCGCGACGCGCCTGATCCAGAAAATCATGCGCATCGAAACGCTCGCCGACCAGCGCAACGAACACATCGCCCGCTTTCAGCGCCCGGGTATCGGTGACAATGCCTGCGACTGGGCGATCGTCGATCGCCAGCGGTACACCCAGCGCCTTGGCAATGGCGCTCAGACTCTTCAGGCCGCACGTCACGGTATCGCCTGTACCCCGGCTGTCTTGCGTCATATCGGATTCGCTCATGAGCGCTCCCGGCGAGTGTTCAGCGCGGCTTCAGCGCTGAGTGCATCCGAAAACGCCAGGCGCTGCCCGTTGATCTCCTGGTAATCCTCATGGCCTTTGCCGGCAATCAGAATCACGTCGTCGTCATCGGCCTCGGCGATGACGCGGGCAATCGCTTCGCCGCGGCCATCGATGCACCAGGTGCGCTCGAGCGTCGCAGGCGATAGCCCGGCAAGTATCTGGTCGCGAATCTTCATCGGTGATTCGCTGCGTGGGTTGTCGTCGGTGATCACCAATCGATCGGCCAGCGACTCGGCGGCAGCGGCCATCAGCGGTCGCTTGCCGCTATCCCGATCGCCACCGCAGCCGAATATGCACCATAGCCGCCCGGGCCGACCGTCATCGCTCGGCAGGTGCGCGCGCAAAGCGCTCAAGGCGTTGCCGAGCGCATCCGGCGTATGGGCGTAATCCACCACCACGGTGGGCGCATGCGGACGGGTCACGAGTTGCATGCGTCCCGGCACGGGAGCCAGTTCGCCAGCGGCCTGGCATAGGGCGTCGATCGGCTCGCCGAGCCCCAGCAGCACGGCCATCGCCAGCAGGGCGTTATCGAGGTTGAAGCGCCCCATCAGATTGAGCTCGAGTACCCGCTCGCCATCGGGTGTGGCGATCAGCGCGCGCTGCCCATCGGCATGTGGCTGCCAATCGATGACACGCAGCGTGGTCGCTTCCTGCTCACCACAGGCCAGTACGCGTACGCCATCGGGCAGACCGGCGAGCATCAGCCGCGCCAGAGGGTCGTCGCCGTTGACCACCGCGAGCTTGAGCTCACGGCGCTTGAACAGGCGTGCCTTGGCGGCGGCGTAGGCAGCCATACTGCCGTGGTAATCGAGATGATCGCGAGACAGATTGGTGAATGCCGCCGCCGTGATGCGACAGCCCGATAGCCGCTCTTGTTCGAGCGCATGCGAAGAGACTTCCATGGCCACTCGCCCGACGCCCTCGGCAGCCATGGCACCAAGCGCGGCCTGCAATTCCAGCGGGCCCGGCGTGGTCAGCCCACTCTCGACAAGTCGGCCGATGCGCCCCCAGCCGAGGGTTCCTATCAGCCCACCGGGGCGGCCAAGCGCCTGCGAAAGCGCAGCGATATAATGGGTCACCGAGCTTTTGCCATTGGTACCGGTGACGCCGATCAGTTCGAGATTCTTCGGCACATCGAACAGCAGTCGGCCCAACTCGCCCAGCACATGATTCAAACCGGTCAAGCGCAGCACGCGCGCATCAGTGGGTAGCTCGATGTCCTTCGATGCACCGCCATCCGATGTGGTATCGGTCAATACCAGTGCCGCGCCGTCATCGAGCGCCTGCTGGATGAAACGTCTGCCATCGACGCTCACGCCCGGCAAGGCCACGAAGACCGTGGGTATGCCGCTGTCCCCAATGGCACGGCTGTCGCGACACAGCGCCAACTCGGCGGGAAGAGCCTGCGGCAGTGCCATGCCGGGCCACAGCGTAGCCAATGCATCGAGCAGACGCTCACGAGTCATCCGCATCACCGATTGCCTCCTGCTTGTCGGGAAGAACGTCGAGCAGGCGCAACGCCTTGCCCACTACGCGCCCGAACACCGGCGCGGACACCAGCCCACCGTAATACTCCTGGCCCTTGGGGTGATCGATCATCACCACGGTAACGATACGCGGATCCGACACCGGCGCGATACCGGCGAACATCGAACGATAGGCCGATGTCTGATACCCCTCGCTGGTGACCTTGCGCACTGTGCCGGTCTTGCCGGCAATGCGATAACCGGGGACCGCGGCACGCGAGCCACCGGCGCCCGGCTGGACGATCTCCTCGAGCATCAGCAGCAGGTTGTCGGCGATGCGTTCGGACATCACGCGATCCCCCTCGGGAGGCTCGCGAAGCTTGAGCAACGATGCCGGCAAGCGCTTGCCATCGTTGGCGATCGCCGTGTAGGCGCTAGCCAGTTGCAGCGCGGAAACCGCCACTCCATAACCGTAGGCCATCGTCGCGCGCTTGCTCTCCGACCAGTTGTAGGGCGTTGGAAGGCTACCGCTCGCCTCACCGGGGAAACCGGTACCCGGCGATTGCCCCAGCCCCAATTCATGGTAGCGATTCCATATCGCGTCATTTTCCAGTTGCAGCGCCACCCGCGACATACCGACGTTGGAGGAGTGCAGCAGGATGCCGGCCATGGTCAGCTTGCCGTAGTTGCGAAAGTCGCTGATGGTGTATTTGCCATCCAGGCGCATGTAACCCGGTGAGGTATCGACGATGGTGTCCGGCGCGAACTTGTCGGTGGCCAACGCCGCCGACATGGCCAGCGGCTTCATCACCGAGCCGGGCTCGAAAACATCGGTGATGGCCTGATTGCGCAGCCCTTCGGCATCCAGTTCGGAGCGGTTGTTGGGGTTGTACGATGGCACGTTGGCCATCGCCAGCACTTCACCGCTACGCGCATCCATCATCACCAGCGTGCCGCCGTCGGCGTTATGCTCGTTGACCGCCGCCTTGAGTTCACGATAAGCCATGTATTGCAGGCGAAGATCGATCGCCAGGGTCAGATCGCCACCCGACTTGGCCTCCTCGATCACACGCAGATCCTTGACCAGCCGGCCCTTGCGATCCTTGAGTACGAGGCGCTTGCCAGGGTCGCCGGAAAGATAACGATTATAGGCAAGCTCCAGGCCTTCCTGGCCCTGGTCGTCGATATCGGTAATACCGACCAGCTGCGCGGTCACCTCACCGGAGGGATAATAGCGTTTGTACTCATGCTTGCCGTAAACGCCCGGCAGGTGCAGGTCGAGTATCTGCTGGGCGGCGATCGGTGTCATGCGCCGCTCCAGATACATGAATTCATGCTCGGAGTAGAGATCGATCCGCGCATTGAGCTCTTCGAGTTCGACACCGAGCGCCTTGGCCAGCATCAGGCGCTGAATGCGATCGTCGGGCAGTTGCTGTGGGTTCGCCCACAGCGTGACCACGGGTGTCGAGATCGCCAGGGGATCGCCATGGCGGTCGGTGATCATGCCCCGGTGGGCGTCGATGGTTTCCACGCGCAGCGTACGCGCGTCGCCCTGGCCCTGCAGAAACACGCGGTTCAGCACATGCAGGTCGACGATTCGCCCCACCAGCAGGGCCAGTGCGGCCATGACGACGAAGACCATGAAACGGTAGCGCCCACTACCCAGCGGCGCCGTCTCCGAACGGGTCGGTGGACCTTCGCGACGCTGACTCATGGCCGGATCACTTCGACGTCGTTGATGTCAGGCACCTGCATTTCCAGGCGCTCCCGGGCGAGGCGCTCGATGCGTGACGGCGCCGACCAGGTGCTCTCTTCAAGCAGCAACCGCCCCCAGATGGTCTGCAACTGATCCTGCTCGAGCTCGAGTTGCTGCAGGCGAGCGTATTGCACTCGGGTGAGATGAGCGCTGGTGGTGACCGCCAAGGCGCTGATCAGTACCAGGACCAGCAACAGCGCCAGCAATAGCTGGCGCCATCCCAGGCGCAGCGTCAGCGGCCAGCTTCCTCGTGATTTGAGCGTCGTTACCTGGGGCATGCCAATCCTTAGACGATCTTGCGCGCGGCACGCATGACCGCGCTGCGCGCTCGCGGGTTACCGTCGACTTCGGCGGGGCCTGGGCGCCGGGCCTTGCCCAGCGTTTCCAGCCGCCTGGTGAGTTGGTCATCGCGAATCGGCATGCCTCGCGGCAAATGTGTATCGCCGCGCACATGATCGCGAATGAAGCGCTTGACCCGGCGATCTTCCAGCGAGTGAAAACTGATCACCACCAGATGGCCTCCTGGCGCCAGCGCTTCCAATGCGGCAACCAACGCGGCGTCGAGTTCCTCGAGCTCGCGATTGATATGGATGCGCAATGCCTGGAAGGCGCGCGTGGCGGGATGCTTGCCCTTCTCCCAGGCGGGATGCGCGGCCTTCAACAACTCGGCGAGATCGCCGGTACGCGTGATCGGTGCTTGCTGGCGACGCTCGACGATCGCGCGAGCCATACGCCTGGCGAAACGCTCTTCACCGAATGTCTTGAAGACCCAGGCGATATCGGCTTCCTTGGCATACGCCAGCCACTCGGCGGCGCTTTCGCCATGCGCGGGGTCCATGCGCATATCCAGCGGACCGTCGCGCAGGAAGCTGAAGCCGCGCTCGGGATCGTCGAGTTGCGGCGACGATACGCCGATATCCAGCAAAATGCCGGCCAGACGGCCATGCACGCCCTGCTCCTCGGCCAGTTCGCCGAGCCGACCGAAGGTATCGGCGTGAATGGAAAAGCGTGGATCGTCGATGCCTCGGGCCACGGCCAGCGCCTGAGGGTCGCGGTCGATGGCCAGCAATCGTGCGCCAGGGTCGAGCCGCTCGAGAATGGCGCGCGAATGCCCGCCGCGCCCGAAGGTGCCATCCAGATAGATGCCACCAGTATCATGAATCAACGCATCCACGGCGCCGTCGAGCAGCACGCTGGCATGGCGATAATCGGCGGACGTGGGCGATGCGTTGGCGCGATGCGGCATGCGGTTCTCGGATACGACGATAAAGGAATGGAGATGGGAGTCGGCCGGTAAGCCGGGTTCTGTCGAGGACAGCCATTCATCTAGGCCCAGCGTCACCACTGGGCTCAAGCAACCTACCCGCCCCCACTGCGGGCCACAGCGTCGGGGGCCTATTCGGTCTTGCTCCGGGTGGGGTTTACCGTGCCACGCACTGTTACCAGGCGCGCGGTGCGCTCTTACCGCACCCTTTCACCCTTGCCGGCAGCTTGCGCTGCTTAGGCGGTCTACTCTCTGCTGCACTTTCCGTCGGCTCGCGCCGCCCAGGCATTACCTGGCACCCTGCCCTATGGAGCCCGGACTTTCCTCCCCCAGCAAGCTGGCGGCGACTGTCTGGCCGACTCCCAAGCGCGCAAGAATAGCAGTGCCTTAGACGCCCCTCAACCGTCGTCCTTGAGCGACAATGCCTGCGCGTACCAGGATTTCTTGCGCCCGCCCAATAGCTTGGTCGCCACGTTGGCAGCCTGCTTGACGCCGACACCCTCGTCCAGCAACGCACTCAACAGTGCCAGGCCATCGACCGTGGCTGCGTCGTTTGTACGCGCCGGTGCGCCGGCGATCATCACCACGAACTCGCCACGCGCCTGATCGGGATCGTCTTTCATGCGTGCCAGCAGACCGGCTGCCGACCCCTCGAGGAAGGTTTCGAAGGTCTTGGTCAGTTCGCGGGCGAGCACCACCCGACGCTCACCGAAGCTCAGAGCGATGTCCGCCAGGGTATCGTGGATACGATGCGGCGATTCGTAGAACACCAGCGTCTCGTCGCGCTCACTCAGCGCCTCGAGGCGGGCACGACGCGGCCCGCCCCTGGCCGGTAGAAAACCGGCGAACAGGAAGCGGTCGGTCGGCAAGCCGGCGGCGGATAGCGCAGCCACCAGCGCACAGGGCCCGGGGATCGGCACGACGCGCACGCCACGCTCGCGCAGCGCGCGCACCAGTACGAAGCCCGGATCGCAGATCAGCGGCGTACCGGCGTCGCTGACCAGCGCCACATCCTCGCCGCCCTCGAGCTGTGCCGCCAAGCGATCCACCCGCCGCTCCTCGTTGTGCTCGTGCAACGACAGCATCGGCCGTTCGAGCCCCAGATGACGAAGCAGCCGTGACGTATGGCGAGTATCCTCGGCGGCGATCAACGCCACCTCGCCGAGCACCCGGGCGGCGCGCGGCGACAGGTCATCGAGGTTACCAATCGGTGTGGCCACCACGTACAATGTGCCTTTGTTAGACTCGGTCATGAATCGATCCCGAACGGTGGAAGGTTGATATGACGATGCGATATAACGGCCACCGGACTTGTATGGCCACTCTCGTCATCCTGGGTCAGCCAGACAGGACCAGAAAATACAGGGCCAGACACAAGGAATGAAAACGTATGGATAATTCGCTGCGACGCCTGATAGGTGCCGGCTTGGTGGCACTCCTCATGGCTGGCTGTGCCGGTCAGCAGGGTATGGTCGAGACGCTGCGCGGCGGCGCCGAGCCCGCCGAACTGTTGGCCCAGGCACAGAACCAGAGCGGCCCGGAAGCGGCCCGCACCCGACTCCAGGCGGCGGATATCCTAGCACGCCGTGGCGATTACTCGCAGGCCCTGCGAGTGGCCTCCGGCATCGATGCCAGCCTGCTCGATGTCGACGAACGTGTGCAATGGGCGTTGCTGCTATCGCAGGTGGGATTGGAGCAGGAAGACGGCTGGAGCGTCATTCAGGCCACCGCGCTGCTCGAGGATGGCCTGCCGATGTCGCGCGACGATGCCATGACGCTGCGTTACCGGCGCGGTCTGGCGCTCGGTCTGGTCGGCGAAGCCCAGGCTTCCGTCCGAACGCTGATCGACCTGCAACGCGACGACGCGCCGTTCGACCTCAACGATGCCATCTGGCGCCAACTCTCGAGGCTGCGTGGCCAGGTACTCGATCAGTTGGCCAGCCAGGGCGATCCGCTCGCCACCGGCTGGGTCGAGCTGATTCGGCTGCAGCGGCGCAACGGTGGCGACATTGCCGGGCTATTCGCACGTATCGACGAATGGCGCAGCCGCTACCCGAACCATCCCGCCACCCGCCGGCTACCATCGAATCTGCAGGCGCTGAGCGAACTGCGCGGCCAGGACGTTCGTCATATCGCGGTTTTTCTACCCGAGTCCGGCGCGTTGGCCGGCGTCGCCCAGGCCATCCGCGAAGGCATGCAGACACGGCACATGAATGCCCTCGACCAGGGCGAGCAGACACCGCAGTTGAGCTTCTACGATGCCAGCCGGGGCAACCTGGATACCCTTTACGCTCGTGCCACCATGAACGGCGCCCAAGTGGTCATCGGCCCGCTCGACAAGGATAAGGTATCGCGGCTCGAGCAACGCGCTAGCGTGCCCTTGCCGACTCTGGCGCTCAATTACGGCACCGCTCCCAGCAACAACGCCGACAACCTGTTTCAGTATGGCCTGTCCGCCGAGGACGAAGCCCGCCAGGTCGCCAAACGTGCCTGGCTCGACGGCCATCGCCGCGCTGGCATGCTGGTGCCCGACAACGCCTGGGGCGATCGGGTCGCCGATGCGTTCCGCGAAGCCTGGATGCAACAGGGCGGTAGCCTGGCCGCGCTGACCAGCTACGATCCCGAGGCATCGGTATCCAGCGCTGTCCAGCAACTGCTCAACGTGACCAACGAGCGAGCACAGCGCGACATGGATATGCTGTTTCTGCTCGCCCTGCCCAGCTATGCACGCCAGGTACCGCCGACGCTAGCGTACTATTACGCCGACGAACTGCCGATCTATGCCACTTCGCATCTCTACGAAGGTCGCCCGCAACCGCGTGTCGATCACGATCTCAATGGCGTTCAGTTCATCGAGATACCCTGGATCATTCCCGAGGCCGCGGTAGGCGGCGAGAACGCCCTGCCCTTCGTCGAAAGCTACTATGCACTACGCAGTGACGACGAACCCGCCCTGTTCAAGCTCAAGGCGATGGGTGTCGATGCCTATGAACTGGCCCGCCGCCTGCCCCTGCTCGAGGCCGCGCCCAATACCGAGTTCTACGGAGCCACCGGTGCGTTGAGCGCGGCGCCGGACGGGCGCATTCATCGCGATCTGCCATGGGCGGAATTCACCAACGGCGTACCGCAGCCCCCGCTGCGCAACAGCCAGAAGGCGATGTTCGGCAATGGTCCGCTCTAGCGACGCCCGCGCCCGCGGCGAGGCGATCGAACGCGCCACCGAAATCTGGTTGCAGGCCAAGGGTCTGCAATCGGTCGATCGCAACCAGCATGCCAAGGGCGGCGAATTGGATCTGGTCATGCGCGAGGGCGACACCCTGGCCTTCATCGAGGTTCGTCATCGCCGCGACGTTCGTCACGGCCATCCGCTGGAGACCGTCAATATTGCCAAGCAGCGCCGCCTGATCCGGGCGGCGCGTTTTTATCTACTACGCAAAGGGCTATCATGTCCGTGTCGCTTCGACGTGGTCGGCGTCACCGGCACTCCGCCGCAGCTGGAGTTCACTTGGGTGCGCGCCGCCTTCGACGCGTTCTGATCGCTAACGGACCAAGACACCAACATGGATTTTCAATCACGCATTCTCGGCCACTTCAATGACAGCATCGATACCAAGACTTATGCCAGCGAGGTATTGCCGCCGTTCATCGAAGTCGCCAGCCAGATGATGGTTCAATGCCTGGTCAATGAAGGCAAGATATTGAGTTGTGGCAACGGTGGCAGTGCCGGCGATAGCCAGCACTTCTCCTCCGAACTGCTCAATCGCTTCGAGCGCGAGCGCCCCAGCCTGCCGGCCCTGGCGCTGACCACGGACACCTCGACACTGACCTCGATCGCCAACGATTACAGCTATAACGAGGTCTTTTCCAAGCAGATTCGCGCACTTGGCCAACCCGGAGATATCCTGCTGGCGATCTCGACCAGTGGCAATTCGGCCAATGTGGTTCAGGCGATCCAGGCCGCCCACGACCGCGACATGACGGTGATCGCCCTGACCGGACGCGACGGTGGCGATATGGTCTCCCTGCTTGGCCAGGACGATTGCGAAATCCGCGTACCCGCGACGTCGACGGCACGCATTCAGGAAGTACACCTGTTGGTGATTCACTGCCTGTGCGATCTGATCGACGAACAACTTTTCGGCAGCAGCGAGTGAGAGCGATGAAAAAAGGACTAGTGACCCCGGCCCTGTTGACCCTGGCGTTGGCCCTCGGTGGATGCTCGGCCATCAACGAGATGAACACCCCACCTTCGACCGGTGAGAATTACGGCACCCGCACCGTCGGCATGAAGGTAGAGGACGAGAGCATCGAATCCAAGATCGAGTCCACGATGGAGCGCACCGATGCCCGCCTCGGCGACGCACGTGTCGGCATTCATAGCTACAACGGCATCGTTCTGCTGTTTGGCCAGGTACCGAGCCAGGAGCTCAAGGACAAGGCCGGCGAGATCGCCCAGAACGTTCGCCGCGTGCGTCAGGTTCACAATGAGCTGATGGTAGCGGCCAATCTGCCGCTGGGCCAACGCATGACCGACACTTGGCTGGAAACGCGGGTTCAGACCGAGCTGGCGACCAACGAGAATATCGACTCGAGCCGCATCGAAGTCATCAGCGAGAACTCGACCATTTACCTGATGGGCATCGTGACCCGCCAGGAAGCGCAGCAGATCGTCAACGTGGTATCGCAGATCGGCGGTATCCAGCGCATCGTCAAGGTCTTCGAATACCTCGATTGACAGCGCTTGTCGACTGGCAATAAAAAAAACGGGTGATTTGCAATCACCCGTTTTTTTATTCCAATCAAGGTACCGAAAACCCTATTTAATCACGCGCAACGAAGCCCGTCCCTTGCGTGGTGTATCTTCGCCGGCACTCTCTCCACTACCGGACTCGATATTACCGTCGACACTCTCCAGAGCCGGACGCTCGCCATCGTCCTGCGTTTCATCGGCTGGTGCCGCCTCTTGATAGCCCGGCATCACCGGCTCGTGACCGAACACCATGCCTACGCCATTCTCGCGGGCATATAGTGCGATCATCGCCTCGCAAGGCACGATGACCTGCATGGGCTGGCCGCCGAAGCGCGCGCTGAAGGTAACGGCATCGTTGGCTAGCGACAAATCGCGAACCGCGGTCGGCGCGATATTGAGAACGATCTGACCGTTTTGAACGAACTGACCAGGCACTTGAACGCCATCGCGTTCGGCATCGACGACGATATAAGGTGTCTGCTGATTATCCAGCAACCACTCGTACAAAGCCCTGGCGAGATAGGGACGGCTGGACAGCATGAGCTTGCCCCCTTTCGGCTGAGCGCGACGCGTGCGATCGAGCAGGTTGAGCCCGACCGCGGCGACGCGACGGTGAATTCAGGTGCGCATTTCGCGCTCGTGTTCGGATAATGAAGCCTTGAAGGCATCGCGCGCGAACAGACGCTCCATGTAGGAGATCAGCGGCTTGACCTGCTTCTCCGGCAGCTCGATGCCGAGTGCTGGCAAACGCCATAGAATCGGCGCTATGCAGCAATCCACCAACGAGAACTCCTCGCTCATGAAAAACGGCATATCCTCGAAGATCGGGCTGATGCCAACCAGGCTTTCGCGCAATTCCTTGCGCGCCTTCTCGGCATCCTTCTTGCTACCGGTCAGAACCACTTCGGCCAGCGGGCACCATTCGCGCTCGATACGATGCATCCACAACCGGCTCTGCGCTCTCGCTACCGGGTATACCGGTAGCAGCGGTGGGTGTGGGAAGCGCTCATCGAGATACTCCATCATCACCTTGGATTCATAGAGTACCAGGTCGCGATCCAGCAGCGTGGGAACGCTGTTGTACGGGTTGAGATCCGCCAACTCGGCGGGGCGGCTATCCTCAGTGACATCGACAATATCCACGGCGACGCCCTTCTCGGCCAGCACGATACGCACGCGATGACTGTAATGATCATCACTGCCGGAGTAGAAGGTCATCGACGACCGCTTGGCCACTACACCCATGTAACACTTCCTCGCATCAGTTCGAGCCCAGATGATAACACGACATGCGCCGGGCGAGAGCCGCACGCGATCCGATTGATCGTGGTCAAGCCGTACGCGACCCGACCACATACAACGGGGGCGCACGGCCCCGAGCCGCACGCCCCCGCTGGAAAAGCTACCGCTAGTGAATGTCGCGCCAGTATTCACGCTTTAGCAGGTAGGCGATCAGGCCGAAGATAACTAGAAAAATCAGTACCTTTGGCCCAAGAGATTGAGCCTGCAACTTGGCCGGCTCGCCGACGTAGGCGAGGAAGTTGGTCAGATCCCACATCGCCTGATCGAACTCCTCGGGACTCATCGAGCCCGGCTCGGTGATCTGCAGCACATGACAGGATTCGTAGAGTCCCGAAAGCGGGTCCAGCTCGGCATCCGGCAACCCGGCTTCGGCGGTGCGCGCGCAGACCATCTCCTGAGTGCCCTGGAGAGGTTCCAGCACATTGGGCATGCCGACATCCGGGAATACGGTGTTGTTGACACCCCAGGGCCGCTCAGGATCTTCGTAGAAGCTACGCAGATACGTATAGATCCAATCGGTGCCGCGCAGACGCGCTTCCAGCGTCAGATCCGGCGGTGCGGCGCCGAACCAGCCTGCGGCATCCTCCTCTTCCATGGCGATCCGCATCTGGTCGTTGAAGGTGAGATTCTCGGCGAAGATCAGGTTGTCCTCGACCAGCTCCTGAGGCATGCCGAGATCCTCGGCGGCGCGACTGAAACGCTGATATTCGAGCGAATGGCAGCCCATGCAGTAGTTGACGTACAACTTCATACCGTTCTGCAGCGACGCCTTGTCCTGCAGGTCGGGATTCATCTCGTCGAGGTGGACATGGCTTTCCACAGCCAAGGCGGTAAAGGGCACCAGCGCGAAGAGCAGCGCAAGACATTGCTTTTTCATTAGCCAGTCACCCTTTGTGGAACGGGTTTGGTTTTCTCGAGCCGGGTGTACAACGGCATCAGCAGGAAGTAGGCGAAATACATACCGGTCGCGACCTGCGCGATCACCGTGCGCGTATCGGTCGTGGGTAGTACGCCAAGCACGCCCAATGTGACGAAAGCCACCGCGAACAGCGCAAGCATCACCTTGGACATCCAGCCTTTGTAGCGCATCGAGCGTACCGGGCTACGATCCAGCCAGGGCATGACGAATAGCAACGCAATCGACAGCCCCATCATTACCACGCCCCAGAACTTGGCGGGCAGTGCGAATAGATCGAAAGTGATCGCGCGCAGAATCGCGTAGAACGGCGTGAAGTACCAGACCGGCGCGATATGCGAGGGCGTCTTCAGCGGATCGGACGGCTCGAAATTGGGCTTCTCGATGAAATAGCCGCCACCCTCGGGGAAGTAAAAAATGACCCCGCAGAAGACGAACAGGAACACCGCGACCCCGAAGAGGTCCTTGACCGTGTAGTACGGATGGAACGGGATGCCATCCAATGGCTTGCCGGACTCGTCCGTCTCGTCCTTGATATCGATACCATCAGGATTGTTGGAACCGACCTCGTGCAACGCCACCAGGTGCAGCACCACCAGGCCGAGAATCACGATCGGCAGCGCCACTACGTGCAGAGCGAAGAAGCGGTTCAGCGTGATGCCGGAAATCAGGAAGTCGCCGCGAATCCACTGTGCCAGATCCGGGCCGATCAGGGGGATCGCCGAAAACAGCGAGATGATGACCTGAGCGCCCCAGTAGGACATTTGCCCCCAGGGCAGCAGGTAGCCCATGAAGGCCTCGGCCATCAGCGCCAGGTAGATGCACATCCCGAAGATCCAGATCAACTCACGCGGCGCCTTGTAAGAGCCGTAGAGCAGGCCACGGAACATATGCAGGTAAATCACCACGAAGAACGCCGAGGCACCGGTCGAGTGCATGTAGCGGATCAGCCAACCATAGTTGACGTCACGCATGATGTACTGAACGGAGGCGAAGGCGCCTTCCGCGGTCGGGTTGTAGCTCATGGTCAGCCAGACGCCGGTCAGTATCTGATTGACCAGTACCAGCATTGCCAGCGAACCGAAGAAGTACCAGAAATTGAAGTTCTTGGGCGCATAATATTGAGATAGGTGGTCCTGCCACATCTGGGTGGCGGGAAAGCGGTCATCAACCCAGCGCATGATGCCTTTATCCGCCTTGGCGCGATTCGGATTACCCATCAGGCCGCCTCCTCGTCTTCACCAACCACGATTATGGTGTCGCTATCGTAACGATGCGGCGGCACCTCCAGGTTCAGCGGCGCCGGTACGCCGGTATACACACGGCCGGCCAGGTCGAAGCGAGAGCCGTGGCAAGGGCACAGATAACCGCCCGGCCAATCGGCACCGAGATCGGCGGCGCCCGGCTCGGGCCGGAAAGTTGGTGAGCAGCCCAGGTGAGTGCAAATGCCGATGAGAACGCCGTATTCGGGCTTGATGGAGCGCAACGGACCTTCAATGTAAGGAGGCTGCTGAGGCGCTTCGGACTGCGGATCGCGAAGCTGGCTGGGGTCGATGCTTCTCGTCTGCTCGATCATTGCTTCGGAGCGGCGCAATATCCATACCGGGCGACCCCGCCATTCAGCGGTCATCTGCTGGCCGACCTCCAGCTTGGAGACATCCGCACTCACTGGAGCACCGGCCGCCAACGCTTTCGCGCTCGGTTGCCAGGAAGCCACAAAGGGGACCGCTACCCCGACAGCGCCGACCGCGCCCACGACAGTGGTGGCACCTACGAGGAAACGGCGTCGCCCTTTGTTTACGCCGTTATCTGCCATCTTCAGGTTTCTCCCATCGACTTACCCGCAAGGCCGCCACGCGCCGACCCGCTACAAGCAAGAACGTGCAACTTACGGATACAAATGCCAATCATGTTAAGAAAAGGCGCCACCCAACACAAGCTAGCGCTTCATGATAAGGATTTAATGTTGTCGGCAACCGATGGGAAACCAAAAAAAAGCGTCCAGGCCAATGAGCCTGGACGCTGTTGTCGTGCCCCGCGCGAGGAGAATCAGCGCTTGGAGAACTGCGGGCGACGGCGAGCCTTGCGTAGACCGACTTTCTTACGCTCGACTTCGCGAGCGTCGCGGGTCACGTAGCCGGCTTCACGCAGCGGCTTACGGAAATCCTCGTTGTAATCGAGCAGTGCACGCGTGATGCCGTGACGAATGGCCCCGGCCTGCGCCGAACCGCCACCGCCCTTGACGGTGATATACGCATCGAATTGCTCACCGGTCTGGGTCAGCTCGAACGGCTGGCGAACCACCATCTGCGCGGTAACGCGACCGAAGTACTCGCCCAGCTCGCGGCTGTTGACGGTGATCTTGCCGGTGCCCGGCCTCAGGAACACGCGGGCCGTGGATGTCTTGCGGCGCCCGGTACCATAATACTGCTGTGACATGGCGTTATATCCCCTTAGAGGTTCAGTTCTAGCGGCTGCTGTGCCGCGTGCGGGTGCTCGGTGCCTGCGTAGACCTTGAGCTTCGTGTACATGGCACGACCCAGCGGTCCTTTCGGCAACATGCCCTTGACGGCGGATTCGATGACACGCTGCGGCGCGTGGTCGATCATCTTCTCGAAGGACATCGAACGCAGGCCACCCGGGTAACCGGTATGACGATAATAATTCTTGGCCTGAGCCTTGTTGCCGGTCACACGCACCTTCTCGGCATTGATCACGACGATGTAGTCGCCGGTGTCGACGTGCGGGGTGTACTCGGGCTTGTGCTTGCCGCGCAGGCGGCGAGCGATTTCGGTAGCCAGACGACCGAGCGTCTTGTCCGTGGCGTCGACGATATACCAGTCACGCTGGACGGACTGCGGCTTAGCACTGAACGTCTTCATGGGTTGAATCACCAATCGATATATTGGGCCTGATGCTCTAAGGCATCGACCATCCCTATTTTTCTTGGTTGTCACCTTGACACTACGCGGTGACAACGGTCGAGCGAGCGCGCATTGTACATGACGCTCACGCCAAGGTTAAGGGTAAATTCGCTACGAGCTACGGCAGAGTTCGTCTCGCGGCTCGCCGCCCGTGACTCGGCGCGAAGCGCGGCTAGGGTTTATGCGGCAGAGCCAGATATTCGCGAGATTGCATCTCCTGCAGCCGCGACAGCGTGCGGGCGAACTCGAACGACAACGAGCCCTCGCTGTACAACTGCTCGGCGGGCGTCTCGGCCGACATCAGCAACTTGACGCCACGATCGTAGAACTCATCGACCATATTGATGAAACGGCGCGCCTGGTCTTCGCTATCGCGCCCCAATCGCGGCACGTCGGAGACCAGTACGGTATGAAACTCGCGCGCCAGTTCGATGTAATCGTTCTGGCTGCGCGGCCCATCGCACAGCACCGAGAAGTCGAACCAGACCACGTCCTCGTGCAAGCGTCGCGATGTCAGTACACGATGGTTGATTTCGATCGGTGCATCCTGCTCGCCCTCCGAGCCGGCGATCTCACGAAAGCTGCGTGCCAGTTCGGTGGCCGCATCAGAATCGAGCGGCGAGTGGAATATCTCGGCCCGCTCCAGCGCTCGCAGACGGTAATCGATACCCGAGTCGACATTGACGACATCGCAGTGGCGCTTGAGCAGGTCGATCGCCGGCAGGAAGCGAGCACGCTGCAGGCCGTCCTTGTAAAGCTCGTCAGGCACGATGTTGGATGTCGTGACCAGTACCACACCCTTGGCGAACAGCGCTTCGAGCAGGTTGGCAAGAATCATCGCATCGGTGATGTCCTTCACGAAGAACTCATCGAAGCAGATGACCCGCGCCTCGCTGGCGAACTTGCCGGCAATCAGCGTCAAGGGGTTCTTCTCGCCCTTGTAATGGCCAAGCTCGATGTGCACCCGCTGCATGAAGCGATGAAAATGGGTGCGCATCTTGTCGGGAAACGGCAGCGACTCGTAGAAGGTATCGACCAGATACGTCTTGCCGCGCCCCACGCCACCCCAGAGATACAACCCCATGACCGTGGGTTCGGTCGGCTCCGGCACGGCAGCCGATTTCCTGCCGAACAGACTCGCGACCCTGGACGTCAAGCCCTTGTCCGCCGATCTCGTGGCGAGTGATTGGCGAGGTGTGCTCAGCAGTTCATCATAAAGGCGCTGCAGGTGTTCGACGGCTCGCTGCTGTGCGCTGTCGTACTGGAAATCCTCGCGCGCGAGATCGGCACGATAGCGAGCCATGGGCGTATCGGATCGAGGGGCATTCGCCGTCTGCAAGGAAGAGGTCGTGGTTGCGCACATGGATGTCTGGCATATCCCGGGTAGCGGTCGTTTGGCGACCATTATACGCCGGCAAGCCCTCTCGCGCATGGCGTGCCCGAGCGCAGCCGCGTCGTGCCTTCCGACCTCGACCTCGTTGACCTGGGCCGCGCCCTACCCCGTATAATGAATTCGCCTGCGACGCCGATCATGATTGTTGATTGCGCGCATAGTACCGGCGCATGCCTTGCCAGCCATACCTGCCGACCAGGGCTGCCGACCGGGTGGAAGCAATAAGGGGAACGACGTGTACGAAAGCAACATCGATTGGATTCTGGCCATCGCCTGCTTCCTGGCGGGCATCGGTATCGGCGCCTTGGGCTATCATCTGCTGAATGCCAACGTGGCACGCAATCAGAAGGTTCGCCAGCGTCTGGCGGAAACCGAACTCGAACTCAACCAGGTCAAGGATGCGCTCAACGATCATTTCGCCAGGGCCGCCGATCTGGTGACCAGCATCCAGCGTCAGAGCCAGGAATTGGAACAGCAACTGGCCCAGGGCGCTGAGAAGCTATGCGACGACCTGCAAATCAAGCGCAAGCTGGCCAGCAATCCCGAAGGCGATGCGGATACCGATGAGACCCCACAGATGCCGCGCGATTATGCCGATGGCAATCGCGGCACCCTGGCCGAAGGCTTCGGCCTGCGTCAGGAGACGGCGAACCAGAGCGACAAGCAGCAGACGCATCCACTGCGTTATTGAGCACTGCCCGGCAAGCCGTCATGGCGGCTTGCGATAAACCATCGATCATGCCGGATTGTCGATATCCATGAAGCGATGTTCGATGCCGAACTCATCGCTCAGCCATTCTCCCAACGCCTTGACGCCATAGCGCTCGGTGGCATGATGCCCCGCCGCGAAATAACTGATGCCTAGCTCGCGCGCCGAATGCGTCGTGCGCTCGGAAATTTCGCCCGATATGAAGGCATCCGCGCCGGCTTCGGCGGCCAGACCGATCATGTCCTGAGCGCCTCCGGTACACCAGGCGATCTGCTTGATTTCGCGTCCATGGGCGGGAACGATCAATGGCTCACGGCCCAGGCGCTGGGCCAGGTGCCGCCCCAGACCGACGCTATCCAGGCCCGCCGGCGGCGCGCCCAACCACACCAACCCCTCACCCAATTCACCATCCACGCAGCCCGCCACACGAAAATCCAACTCGGCGGCCAAGCGCGCGTTGTTGCCGAGCTCGGGATGCGCGTCCAGGGGCAGGTGGTAGGCCAGCAGGTTGATATCGTGACCCAGCAGCGTCGCCAGCCGGCGGCGCTTCATGCCGGTGATTTCGACCGGCTCGTTCTTCCAGAAATAGCCATGGTGGACCAGTATCAGATCGGCGTCCCAGGCGACGGCTTCATCGAGCAGTGCCTGACAAGCGGTGACGCCACTCATGATTCTAACGACCCTTTCGCGCCCAGCCACCTGCAAACCGTTGACGGTGTAATCCTTGAAGCGCTCGGGCCGCAATCGAGCATTGCAGGCTCGCACCAGTTGATCGCGCGTTATCATCGGCACCTCCGGGCAGTCGTCGTTTGGCAATGATACAATGCCGGCCATTGTAACGACTGCCTCCATGCGCTTCGAGAAGCGTGGCGTCGTCAGACCCTGACAAGGATCGCCTCATGCGACGCTTTTTGATGCCGCTAGTCTGGCCCGTCATCTGCGGTGTATTGCTGGCCATCGTGCTGCTCGACCAGTTTCCCCAATTGCTTGGCACGCCTCCCGATGCCCTTTCGGAGCACTCGCAGAGCAGCAACGAGGCCGATGACGGCACGCGTCCGGAACCGCAGTTGCGCGATGCCGCGCCGATGTCGCGCGCAGGCGGCCCGGTCAGCTATGCCGACGCCGTCGACCGCGCCGCTCCGGCGGTAATCAACGTCTATTCGTCGCGCGTGGTCGAACGCGAACAGCACCCATTGATGTCCGATCCCTTCTTTCGCCAGTTCTTCGGCGACGAGGCGCCGGGCCGCCAGCGCATGCTCTCCAGTCTCGGCTCGGGCGTCATCGTCAGTGCCGAAGGTTATGTGTTGACCAATCATCATGTCATTCGCGGTGCCGACCAGATTCAAGTCGCGCTGCGCGATGGCCGCGAGACCCTGGCCAAGGTGATCGGCACCGACCCGGAAAGCGATCTGGCGGTACTCAAGATCGATCTCGACGACCTGCCGGTGATCTCACTTGCCCAATCGGAGAGCGCCGAAGTAGGCGATATCGCACTCGCCATCGGCAACCCGTTCGGCGTCGGCCAGACCGTGACCATGGGTATCATCAGCGCCAAGGGCCGCAACCACTTGGGACTGTCGGCCTACGAGGATTTCATCCAGACCGATGCCGCCATCAATCCGGGCAATTCCGGTGGTGCGTTGATCAATGCCAAGGGCGCGCTGCTCGGCATCAATACCGCGATCTTCTCGCGTTCGGGGGGCTCTCATGGTATCGGCTTCGCGATTCCCACCAATCTGGCGCGGGAAATACTCAACGAGATCATCGTGCACGGCCGAGTGATTCGCGGCTGGCTGGGTGTCGAAGTTCAGGAGATCACATCGAACCTGGCGGAGTCCTTCGGTCTCAACGCCACCCAAGGCGTAGTGATCGCCAATGTCGTAACGGATGGCCCCGGCGACAAAGCGGGCCTGCGCCCCGGCGATGTGCTGCTGTCCATCGACGGCAAACCGATTCTCGATCCGCGCGTCGCCATGGCCGATATCGCCGACATCGAACCCGGCAGCACCCTGCCCGTAAAGATAATACGTGATGGCGAAGCGGTGACCGTCGATATCCTGGTCGGCGAACGACCGACGCCCAACCCGCCGGGAAGCTGAGCCCCGGAAAACCGGCAGCGATGCACCGACCCTATCGCTTGCCGATGATGCGATTCTCCGCCGAGCGTGCGTGCGCCGTCAGCGACTCGCCCCGAGCGAGAATCGAGGCGGTATGCCCGAGCATCGAAGCGCCCTCGGCCGAGCACTGAATCAGCGACGAGCGCTTCTGGAAATCGTAGACACCCAGGGGCGATGAGAAACGCGCGGTACCCGAGGTCGGCAGCACGTGATTGGGACCGGCGCAATAATCGCCCAGCGCCTCGGCGGTATAGCGTCCCATGAAGATAGCCCCGGCATGGCGAATCTCGGGCAACAGCGACTCGGGATCGGCCATCGAGAGTTCCAGGTGCTCGGGGGCGATGCGGTTGATCAGAGCCAGCGCTTCGTCGCGATCCCGACAAACGATCAGCGCACCGCGCGCGGCCAGCGATGTGCGAATGATCGGCTCGCGCTCCATGCTCGGCAGCAAGCGTTCGATGGCCGCTTCGACGGCGCGAACGTGCTCGGCGTCCCAGCCGATCAGGATCGCCTGGGCGTCCTCGTCGTGCTCGGCCTGGGAGAACAGATCCATGGCCAGCCATTCGGGATCGGTACCGCCATCCGAAACCACCAGAATCTCGGAGGGTCCGGCGATCATGTCGATACCCACCTGGCCGAATACCGCACGCTTGGCGGTGGCCACGTAGATATTCCCCGGGCCGACGATCTTGTCGACGCGCGGCACCGTCTCGGTACCGTAAGCCAGCGCCGCCACCGCCTGAGCACCGCCAACGGTGAAGACGTGATCGACCCCGGCCAGGTGCGCGGCGGCGAGCACCAGTTCGTTGAGCACGCCATCCGGCGTCGGTACCACCATGACGATCTCGCGCACCCCGGCGACATGCGCGGGAATCGCGTTCATCAATACCGAGGAGGGATAGGCCGCCTTGCCGCCGGGTACGTAGATGCCGGCGCGATCGAGCGGTGTGACCTGCTGGCCGAGCAACGTGCCATCGGCATCGGTGTAATGCCAGGATTCGGGTTTCTGATGCTCGTGGTAACGGCGAATGCGCTCGGCGGCGTGAGTCAGGGCATCGCGTTGCTCGGCGGGCAATCCGTCATAGGCCTGGCGCAGGCGATCCGCACTCAGTGTCAACTCCGCCATCGAACCGACCGCCAGCCGGTCGAAACGGTTGGATAGCTCGATCAGTGCCGCGTCGCCATGCGTGCGCACCTCGGCGATGATAGCTTCGACACGGCGTTGGACCTCGGCATCGGAGACGCCTTCCCAATCGAGCAGCGCATCGAGCAGCGCATCGAAATCGACATCGCTGGTGGACAGCCTCGCCATCTTGAAATCGGCAATCGTATCGGACATGCGTAACCTCGTTTGTAACCCGCGCCGTCAGGAAGCGGCCGTCTCGCCGCGGCGCGCGGCAACCGCACCGCGCAAGCGTTCGATCAACGGTTTCAAGCGCTCGTGCTTCATGGTCATGGCCGCCTTGTTGACGACCAGCCGAGTGCTGATGTGCGCGATCAACTCGCGTGGCTCCATACCGTTGGCACGCAGGGTATTGCCGGTATCGACGATATCGACGATCTCGTCGGCCAGATTCATCAGCGGCGCCAGTTCCATGGCGCCATACAGCTTGATGACTTCGGCCTGGATGCCCTGCTCGGCATAGTAGCGTCGTGCCACATCGACGAATTTGGTCGCCACCCGGCGCCGGGCGCGCGCCGGTTCGGCGCCCGATACGCCGGCGGTCATCAGCCGGCAGCGTGCGATTTCCAGGTCGAGCGGCTCGTAAAGCCCTTCAGCGCCATGTTCGAGCAGCACGTCCTTGCCGGCCACACCGAGATCGGCGGCGCCCAGTTGCACGTAGGTGGGCACATCGACGGCGCGAATCACCACCAGCTTGACGTCTGCCAAATTGGTATCGAACAGCAGCTTGCGGCTCTTGCCGAGATCCTCGAGCGGCGCAATACCGGCATCGGCCAATAGCGGCAGGGTTTCCTGCAAAATGCGCCCCTTGGAGAGCGCGACGATCAATTGCTTGCTCATAAATCGCTACTTGAAGTGAATTAGCCTGGCACGCGCCTGATCTTGGCACCCAACAATTGCAACTTCTCTTCGATGCACTCGTAGCCGCGATCGATATGGTAGATACGGTCGACCAGCGTCTCACCGTCGGCGAGCATCGCCGCCATCACCAGGCTTGCCGAGGCGCGTAGATCGGTCGCCATCACCGGGGCGCCGGAGAGCCGCTCGACACCGGTAACCACCGCGGTATTGCCCTCGAGGGCGATTTTCGCGCCCATGCGTATCAACTCCTGCACGTGCATGAAGCGATTCTCGAAGATCGTCTCGACCACCCGGCCAGTGCCTTCGGCGATCGCATTGAGCGCGACGAACTGCGCCTGCATGTCGGTGGGAAACGCGGGATACGGCGCGGTGCGCACGTTGACGGCCTTGGGACGCCGGCCATGCATGTCGAGCTCGATCCAGCCATCGCCAGTGGTGATCTCGGCACCCGCCTCTTCCAGCTTGGCGAGCACCGCTTCGAGAATGTCGGCACGGGTATTGCGCACGCGTACCCGTCCCCCGGTCGCGGCTCCCGCAATCAGGAAGGTGCCGGTCTCTATACGGTCGGGCATGACATCGTAGTAGCAACCATGCAAACGCTCGACGCCCTCGATGGTAATGGTGTCGCTGCCGTGGCCGCTAATTTTCGCGCCCATGGCGATCAGGCACTCGGCGAGATCGACCACTTCCGGCTCGCGCGCGGCGTTCTCCAGCACGGTGATGCCGTCGGCCAGGGTCGCCGCCATCAGCAGGTTTTCGGTGCCGGTAACGGTGATCGTATCGAAGAAGATGGTCGCGCCCTTGAGCCGGCCATCGACCCGCGCACGAATATAGCCGCCCTCGACGCGGATCTTCGCGCCCATCGCCTCGAGGCCGCGAATGTGCAGATCGACCGGTCGCGTGCCGATCGCGCAGCCACCGGGCAACGACACATCGGCGCTGCCGAAATGCGCGAGCAGTGGCCCCAATACCAGGATCGAGGCGCGCATCTTCTTGACCAGTTCATAAGGCGCATGGCAATGACGCACCTGCGAACCATCGAGCTGGATGGTCATTTTCTCGCCCATCACCGGCTCGACGCCCATGCACCCCAGCAACTCGAGCGTCGTGGTGATGTCCTGCAGATGCGGCAAATTGCCGATGGTCACGGGTTCGTCGGCGAGCAGCGTGGCCGCCAGAATCGGCAGAGCGGAGTTCTTCGCCCCGCTGGCCCATACCTCACCATCGAGAGGGCCATTGCCGGTGATAATCAACTTGTCCATTTAGGTTCGTTCGCTCAGCCCTGGGCGTTCTCCGGCGCCGTTTCCCATTGCGCCGGGGTGTAAGTCCTGATGCTTACGGCATGCAGCGCACCGCTGGCGATCTCTTCGGACAACGCGCCGTAGATCAATTGTTGGCGCTTGACCGGACTCAGCCCGTCGAACGCCTCGCCCACGGCGATAACCTGGAAATTACAGCCCTCGCCCTGAATGAAGAACTCGCAATCTTCGATGCGGGACTCGAGCAGCGTCTTGACGTCACTGGGTTGCATGGGTCGCGGCGACTCCTATGGATCGGCGTGGATTCGTGAATGCCGACCATGGTAATGAAAAGCGCCGGCAAAGGCGATGCCGACCGTATTCAGAGCACCGGAGCGGGCGTTTCCAGCGGCAGCAACCGATCGAGACCAGCCATTGCGGTCAAACGCGCCAACGGCGGCGACAAGCGCACCGCTTCGACCTCGAGGCGCTGCCAGCGTGCGCAGCGCAGCCACTCGAGCATTACGCTCAATGCCGCGCTACTGGCGCGGTCGACGCCACACAGATCGAAACGAACGGTACTGCCCGCCTCCTGCCCACGCAGCCACTCGCAGCCACTCTCCGCCAGTGCCGCGGCCGCATCGAAATCGGCCTCGCCACTGGCGGCCAGCACGTTGCCATTGGCCTCCAGGCGGGCATCGTCCTGATCGAGCAGCGCTGTCATGCATTGCCGCCTTGCTGCAACTCCTCGCTGTCCACCTTGGGCGACCAGTTGTCGATGACCGCATCGTAGTCGCGGTTTTGATCGCGCATCGCCTGGTCGAACTGGTTGCGGAAGGTCAGCCCCAGGTTGATGCCATTGACGATCACATTGACCACCTTCCACTGGCCCTCGTCCTGGCGCAGCGTGTAGCTGACCGGATAGACCTGGCCGTCGCTTGCGACCACTTCCATGTCGACGCTGGCCTGCTCCTCGTAGCGCCCCGCATTGCCACCCAGCACGCGCAATTCGCGATAATCGAAGCTCACCAGCCCCTTGGCATAGGTATCGACCAGGGTCTGGCGGAACACCTCGGCGAAACGCGAACGCTGCTCTGGCGTCGCATTGCGGAAATAGCGCCCCATCACGCTGGCGCCGATGTAACGAAAATCGGCGATCTCGGCGAGGCTATTGTCGACCAACGCTTCGAGCTCATCGGGGTGCTGCGCAAAGTACTCCTTGCGACCGTCGATTTCGCCGACCAGTTCGTCGACGCTATCGCGGATCAACTGCTCCGGCGTCTGCTGAGCCAATGCCTGACCGCTCAGCACGATCAGACAGACCGCCACTGCCATACGATGCCAGCATGCCGCCGGCGAGAAGAAAGATGTCATAACGAAGCCTCCTGAAACGTTCATTCCCTAGCCATGTTCGACACGAACTGCTGGATGAGTTCTTCCAACACCAGCGCCTGCTGGGTATTGCGAATGGCATCGCCATCGGCCAGCGTATCGGGGGCGCCGCCCACCGACAGGCCGACGTACTGCTCGCCGAGCAGGCCGGCGGTCAGGATCGCCGCGGCGGTATCGCTCGGCAGTTTTCCCTCGAGACTGCCGTCGATGGCCATGGTCACCCGTGCATCGAACCATTCGGGGTCGAGTGATATGTCCGTGACCTGACCGACTTGAACGCCCGCCAGCGTGACCTTCGAACGCGGCTTGAGTCCGCCGATGTTGGCGAAATTGGCATGCAGATTGAAGGTTTCGCCGGAAACGCCCATACCCAGCCCACTCACCCTCAATCCCAGAAACACCAATCCCACAATGCCCGCCAACATGAACAGGCCGACACCAAACTCCATCATCTTGCTGCGCTTCATCCGAGTTCTCCAAACATCAGCGCGGTCAGCACGAAATCCAGCCCGAGTACCGCCAACGAGGAATACACCACCGTGCGCGTCGTGGCACGAGAGATGCCTTCCGAGGTAGGAATCAGATCGTAACCCTGGAAAACCGCGATCCAGGTCACCACCAGCGCAAAGAACACACTCTTGACCATGCCGTTGCCGATATCGGCAACGAAGTCGACACTATCCTGCATATTGCTCCAATAGGAGCCCTCGAACACACCCAGCCACTGCACCCCGACCAGATAGCCACCCCAGATGCCAACCACGCTGAAGCCCACGGTGAGTAACGGCAACGACACGAAACCGGCCCACAGCCGTGGCGCCACGACCCGGCGCAGCGGATCGACACCGATCATCTCCATGCTGGTGAGCTGTTCGGTGGCCTTCATCAGGCCGATCTCGGCGGTCAGCGCCGAGCCGGCTCGCCCGGCGAACAGCAACGCCGCGACCACCGGCGCCAACTCGCGCAGCAGTGACAGCGCGACCATCTGCCCCAGCGCATCCTCGGCGCCGAAATCGACCAGGATGGTGTAACCCTGCAAGCCCAGCACCATGCCGATGAAGGTGCCGGAAACCAGTACGATCGCCAGCGACAGCACGCCGACGAAGTGCATCTGGCGCAGCCAGAGATGCCAACCTTCGCGAGATGGAACGCCAGCGCAGGACTGGAACAGGAACATGCCGGCCCGGCCGAGGGCATCGATCGTATCGAGGGTGCCACGACCGAGCGCGACGATCCGATGCTTCATCGCCTCGCGCCCCCGGCCATGATATCGCTGAAGTAATCCGGCGCCGGGTAATGAAACGGTACCGGCCCATCGGGCTCGCCGTGAATGAACTGGCTGACGTGCGCATCACAATCCACATCCAGCGAGGCCGGCGTGCCTTGGGCCATGACCTGGCCATCGGCGATGACATAGACATGATCGGCGATCGACAGCGCCTCCTTGATATCGTGCGATACGACGATGGAGGTCAGCCCGAGTGCCTGATTGACCTTGCTGATCAACTCCACCAGCACCCCCTTGGAAATCGGGTCCTGGCCGACGAACGGCTCGTCGTAGAGAATCAGCTCAGGGTCCAGCGCCACGGCGCGCGCCAGCGCCACACGGCGCAGCATGCCGCCGGAGAGCTCCGACGGCATCAACTCGCGGGCGCCACGCAGGCCCACCGCTTCGAGCTTCATCAGCACCGTATCGCGGATCATCGCCTCGGGCAGATCGGTATGCACGCGCAGTGGAAAGGCGACATTCTCGAACACGCTGAGATCGGAGAACAACGCGCCGCTCTGGAACAGCATGCCCATGCGCCGACGCAGTCGAAACAGGTCGCGACGCGATAACTGATGGACATCGTGGCCATCGATGATCACGCGACCGCTATCCGGCGCCAACTGGCCGCCGATCAGCTTGAGCAGCGTGGTCTTGCCGGTGCCGCTGGGGCCCATGATGGCAGTGATCTTGCCGCGCGGTATTCTAAGATCGACACCGCGGAAAATTTCCTTCTCGCCACGGGAAAAGTGCAACCCCTCGACCACGACGAGCGATGAGTCGTTCATCAACGCAGTCCAATCCCGAAAAATTATCGAACATCGTATCCTAACCCGCCCCAATGCCGCTAGCCCGGCTTGCAGCGCACGAACTTGCAAGCCGCCAAACCAATGCGTTTAATGGGCGCCCCTCGCTCAAGATATCGGGCAGCATTTTCGCCATGACCACCAACGACGATTTCGCCTTTCGCGCCAGCGCGCGGCGCACCCTGAAGCTGGAACAGCAGGCCGTTGGCGCGCTGATCGGCAAGCTCTCCGAGGACTTCGATCGCGCCTGTCGACTGATCCTGGCCTGCCAGGGTCGCGTGGTCGTCACCGGCATGGGCAAATCCGGGCACATCGCGCGCAAGATCGCCGCAACCCTGGCCAGTACCGGCACGCCCGCCTTCTTCGTGCATCCCGGCGAAGCCAGCCATGGCGATCTGGGCATGATCACCCCGCGCGACGTGGTGCTGGCCCTATCGAATTCCGGCGAGACCAGCGAGGTCACCGCCCTGCTGCCGCTACTCAAGCGCATGGGCGCGCCGCTGATCAGCATGACCGGACGCCCCGGCTCGACCCTGGCCCATCACGCCGAAGCGCATCTCGATGCCGGCGTGGAGCGCGAGGCCTGCCCGCTGGATCTGGCGCCGACCTCCTCGACCACCGCCTCATTGGCACTCGGCGATGCATTGGCCGTGGCGCTGCTCGAAGCACGCGGCTTCACCGCCGAGGATTTCGCCCTGTCGCATCCCGGCGGTAGCCTGGGCCGGCGACTACTGCTCAAGGTCGAGGACTTGATGCATGTCGGCGAACGCCTGCCCAGCGTGACACTGGGTAGCCCGCTACGCGACGCGCTGCTCGAAATCACCCACAAGGGGCTGGGCTTTACCTGCGTGGTCGATGGCGACGGCCGGCTTGCCGGGGTCTACACCGATGGCGACCTGCGCCGTACACTGGATCAGCATACCGACTTGAGCGCACTGCGCGTCGATGACGTAATGAGCCATGGCGGCAAACGCATCCGCGCCGATGTGCTGGCCGCCGAAGCCGTCAAGGTGATGGAAGACAACCGCATCACCGCGCTGGCCGTGGTCGACGACGCCGGGCACCCGATCGGTGCGCTGCATATGCACGACCTGCTCATCAGCGGCGTCATCTAGGAGATCGTCATGAACTCGTGGCTCAGCGGCACCAATATCACCGAGCGCGCCCGCGCCATTCGCCTGCTGGTTCTGGATGTGGATGGCGTGATGACCGATGGCCAGCTGTATTTCCAGGCCGATGGCCAGGAGACCAAGGCCTTCGCCACCCAGGATGGCCAAGGTCTGAAACTGCTGCGCCGCGCCGGAGTCGAGGTGGCGCTGATTACCGGTCGTGAATCGCCGATGGTCGCCAGGCGTGCCGCCGGGCTAGGTATCGAACATGTGTTCCAGGGGCGCGACGATAAACTTGACGTGCTCCAGACACTGATTCAGCGTTTGGACATGACACTGGATCAGGTCGCCTATTGTGGCGACGACCTGCCCGATCTGGCTCCCATCGCTCGTGCCGGGCTAGGCATCAGTGTACCCAACGCCCCGAGCTACATTCGCGAGCATGCCGACTGGATCACCGAACGCGCGGGCGGTCACGGCGCGGTGCGCGAGATCTGCGATGGCCTGCTCGACATGCAGGGGCATTGGGAGGCGATAATCGAAAGCTACCTGCACGGCAGGCACTGACCATGGGCCTATCCATTCCGCGTCCCCTTCTCAAGTTCTGGCCCAAGCTATGGCTGGCACTGATCGTGCTGGCGCTCGGCGGCGTACTGACATTCATCGATCAGCGCGATGTCACGTTGCCGGGGCCGGTTCCCAGTGATGCGGCCGGCGAGCCGGACTATTATCTGGAAGGCGTGCAGCTGACGCGCTTCGACGCCCAGGGCCGCCCTCATCAACGGCTCGATACACCGCGCCTGGTGCATATCCCTGAAACTGACGTGACCCGTGCGAAAACCCCCGATGCGCGGCTGCTCGACGACCGGGGACGCATCTGGTTCGCCTCCGGCGATACGGGTACGCTGGGGCCGGGCGGGAATCCGCTGACATTGAGCGGCAATGCCGTGCTCCAGGCACCCGAGGAGGGCTGGAGTCTCGATACCCAAACGCTGGTATACGACGCCAATAGCGGCCATGCCTGGAGCGAGAGCGAAGCGCTGCTGCGCCAGTACGAGCAACGTGTACGCGGCGAGCGCTTCGATGCCTGGATCAACGAAGGCCGCATGCGCCTGACCGATAACGTACACGGTTTTCATCCGCCGATCAGCGAGGAACGAGGATCATGATGCGACACACGCTTGCCGGTGCATGTCTGGCTCTGCTCGGCCTGTTCAGCCTGCCCGCCATCGCGCTCGAGAGCGATGCCAGCGCACCGATCAAGGTCGCCGCGGATCGTCTCGATCTGGACGATCGCGCCGGCACCGCCGTCTATACCGGTGATGTCGAGATGCAGCAAGGCAGCATGCGGCTCACCGCCGAGCGCGTCGAGATCGAACGCAACGCACAGGGCGAAGTGACCCTGGTGACCGCCATCGGCGAAGGCGAGCGCGCCTATATCGAGCAGAAGCCAGCGCCGGAAGATCCGCTGGTCAAGGGCTGGGGCAATACCATTGTCTACCATGCCGCCGAGCGCCGCGTGGAACTCATCGAGCAGGCCGAATTGCACCAGGGCGGCGATATCTTCAACGGCGCCTATGTCGAGTATTTTCTCGATCGCCGGGTCGTGCAGGCGCGCTCCGAGACACGCAGCGGCGAAAGCGAACGCGTCCGCATGACGCTGACCCCTAAACAATCACAGCAATGACCGCAAGGACTCATGACGCGATGAAAACGCTGAGCGCCACCCATCTCGCCAAGAGTTACAAGAACCGCCGCGTCGTGCAGGATATCAGCCTCTCGATCGCCCAGGGCCGGATCGTTGGCCTGCTGGGCCCCAATGGCGCCGGCAAGACCACCTCGTTCTACATGATCGTCGGCCTCGTGCGCGCCGATGCCGGTGAGGTATTCATCGACGATCAGAACCTGACCCACGCTGCCATGCACCATCGCGCGCGGGCCGGCATCGGCTACCTGCCGCAGGAAGCCTCGATCTTTCGCAAGCTGTCGGTGGCCGATAACATCCTGGCGATTCTCGAGACCCGCAAGGATCTCGACAAGGCGGCTCGCCATGCGCATCTCGAGCATCTGCTCGAGGAGTTCCATGTCAGCCATATCCGTGACAATCTCGGCATGAGCCTGTCCGGCGGCGAACGGCGCCGGGTGGAAATCGCCCGCTCGCTGGCCACCGAGCCGGCCTTCATCCTGCTCGACGAGCCCTTCGCCGGGGTCGATCCCATCTCGGTCGGCGAAATCAAGAGCATCATCCGCCAACTACGCGATCGCGGCATCGGCATACTGATCACCGACCATAACGTCCGTGAGACGCTCGATATCTGCGATAACGCCTACATCGTCGGCGACGGCATGATCATCGCCGAGGGCAATGCCGAGGCCATTCTCGCCAGCCAGAAAGTCAGGGATGTCTATCTGGGCAACGAATTTCGGCTCTGATCGAAAAGCGAATATCAGCCCTTCGAACATGCGCTTGATTATGCAACCTATCGCCAAGCACCGATCTCTAATTCAATGGCATGAATATTGCTTTTGTTCTTGCAAGGCGGTTCGCGTGACGATAACGTGTCGACAAATCCGTCAGTGAACGCTCCCCTCTATGGCAATGAAACCCACGCTGCAGCTACGCGTCAGTACTCAGTTGACCATGACGCCTCAGCTTCAGCAGGCCATACAGCTGCTGCAACTATCGACTCTGGACCTGCGCCAGGAGATCCAGCAGGCGTTGGAAACCAACCCCATGCTGGAACTCGACGAGCACTATGGCGAAGAAGCCGTCAGCGACCCCGCCGAGGACGACTGGACCAGCGAAATCCCCGAGGAACTCGCCCTCGATAGCGAGTGGTCGGATACTTACCAGGATTACACTCCCAGCGGTAGCGGCAGCGACGAGGGCCCGGATTTCGAGCGCAACGCCGCCGGCCAGAGTCTTCAGGAATACCTGCAGTGGCAACTGAACATGATCGACCTGGCCGAGCGCGAGCGGCTGATCGCCGATAGCCTGATCGATGCGATCAACGTCGATGGCTATCTCGTGACCAGCCTCGACGAACTGACCGATGGACTCCGCGGCCAGGGGCTCAATGGGCTCAAGGCCAGCGACGTCGAGCGGGTATTGCTGCGCCTGCAACGCTTCGACCCCACCGGCGTCTGCGCGCGCGATCTGCGTGAATGCTTGCTGTTGCAACTCGACGCCTTGCCCGAGCAAACGCCGCTACTCCCCCAGGCCAAGCGGCTGACGCGCCAGTTCCTCGAAGCGCTGGCCAACGACGACCGCAAATTGCTCAAGCGGCGCTTGAGCCTCGATGACGAGCAGCTCAGCGCCGTCATCGCACTGATTCGCGCGCTCGACCCGCGTCCGGGCCAAGCGTACGACGACAGCGGCAACGACTATGTGATTCCCGATCTGCTGGCGCGCCACAGCCGCGACGGCTGGCGTATCGAACTCAACCCCGAAGCCATGCCGCGTCTGCGCATCCAGCCGGATTACGCCGCGCTGATCAAACGCGCCGACAAGAGCGACGACAACACCTTCATGAAGAACCATCTGCAGGAGGCGCGCTGGCTGATCAAGAGCCTGTCCAGCCGCAACGACACCCTGCTCCGGGTCGGTCGCGAGATAATGGTCCGTCAAATCGAATTTCTCGAGCGCGGCGAACAAGCGATGAAGCCGTTGATACTCGCCGATATCGCCCAGAAAGTGGAAATGCACGAATCGACCATTTCACGGGTGACCACGCAGAAATTCATTCACACGCCGCGTGGCGTCTTCGAGCTCAAGTACTTCTTCTCCAGTCATGTCGGCGGCGTCGGCGACGGCGATGCCCACTCCAGCACCGCGATACGCGCACGCCTGAAGAAGCTGATCGGCGAGGAGCCCGCGCGCAAGCCGCTATCGGATAGCAAACTGGTCGACCTGCTCGCCGAGGATGGCATCAAGGTCGCCCGCCGCACCGTGGCCAAGTATCGGGAAGCGCTGGGAATTCCACCCTCCAGCGAGCGTAAGCGCCTGGCCTGAATCGCGTTTTTCAACGCACGGCGCTGGGTGTTTTCCCAGGGGTTTGCTAAGGTCGAAAAAGGGTTACAATCGGAAGGCCATCCGCAGCAATAGGAGCGTGCCATGCAAGTCAACATTACCGGCCATCACGTCGAACTGACCGATGCATTGCGTGACTATATGAATGAAAAGCTCGCACGACTGGAGCGCCATTACGACAACATCACCACCGTGCAGGCCACCCTTTCCATCGAGAAAGAGCGTCATCAGGCCGCCTGTACGCTGCACGCCGCCGGGGCCGACTTGCATGCCGAGGCCGAGGATGGCGATATGTACGCCGCCATCGACGCCCTGGCCGACAAGCTTGATCGCCAACTCGTCAAACACAAGGAAAAAGCCCAGGCGCGCGCGCAAGGCGCAAGTGCCCGGTAAATCCTCTCCATGACTCTGCAAACCATACTCCCCCCCGAGCGCACGCTGATCGCGGTGCCCGGGGGAAGCAAAAAGCGCGTGCTGGAGTTTTTCAGCACGTTCATCGCCCAGAACACACCCAGCCTCGACAGTCAGGAAGTCTTCAGCCGGTTGATCGGCCGGGAGCGACTGGGCAGCACCGGCATTGGCAATGGCGTCGCCATACCCCATGCCCGCAGCCCACACTGCAAGACGCCGATCGCCGGCTTCCTCAGATTGCAGGAACCCATCGATTTCGATGCCGTCGATGGCGAGCCGGTCGATCTATTGTTCGTGCTGCTGGTTCCCGAAGAAGCCGACGAAACCCACTTGTCGCTACTGGCCGAAGTCGCCAGCATCATGAACGATGCCGGCACCCGAGCTCAGCTTCGCAAAAGCGAAAGCCAGCAAGAGCTCCATGATATCCTGACCCAGGCCATCCGCCGCCTCACTGACGGGAGCCAATGACGGCGACCGCCGGGCATCATGTCTCGTACGGATACCTTTTCACTCACCAGCCAATCATCGATAGCGGGAGCCGCACCCATGCAGCTCGTGATCATCAGCGGCCGATCAGGCTCCGGGAAATCGATTGCCTTGCAGGCGCTCGAGGACCTGGGTTTCTATGCGATCGACAACCTGCCGGCCATGCTGCTCGACGAGCTGATCGATGAGTTGCAAAAGGACGAGGCGCGGCGTTCAAGCATTGCGGTGAGCATCGATGCACGCAACCTGCCTGCGGCGCTCAAGCGCTTTCCCGCCTTGCTCGAGGAAATACGCCTGCGCGGCATCGATTGTCAGGTTGTCTACTTCACCGCCGAAGACAAGATACTGCTCGAACGCTATTCGGCGACGCGCCGGCGTCATCCCCTGACGCGCGACAGCGAAATGACCCTGGCCGAGGCGATCGAGTCCGAGGTTGAGGCGCTCGCCGGCATCCGTGACCTCGCCGACCTGGTCATCGATACCTCGCAGCTCTCGGTGCACGATCTGCGCGGGCGTATCGCCGAGCAGGTCGCCCAGCACTCCAGCGAGCAACTGACCCTGACCTTCGAGTCCTTCGGTTTCAAGCGTGGCGTGCCGCTGGATGCCGACACCGTTTTCGATGCGCGCTGCCTGCCCAATCCTTACTGGGACCCCCGGTTACGGCCCTTCAACGGACGCGACAGTGAAATCGTCGAATTCCTGGAGGATTATCCGGACGTCATCGCCATGGTCGACGATATCCGCGATTGGCTGGAGCGCTGGCTGCCCGCCTACCTGGCCAGTAACCGTAGCTATCTGACGGTTGCCATCGGTTGCACCGGTGGGCAGCATCGCTCTGTCTACCTGACCGAGCGACTTGCACGCCACTTCGCGACGCGCTATCGCGTGCGCCTGCGCCATCGCGAATTGGGAATACACACCGCCGTCGGAGAGCGCATGGATGCCTCAGCGTGAGCTGATATTGACCAACAAGCGCGGCCTACATGCTCGCGCCGCCACCAAGCTGGTGCAGTGCTGCCAAGGCTTCGATGCCAGCGTCACCGTCAGCCATAAGGAGCGTGCGGCGGATGCGGCCAATATCATGTCTCTATTGATGCTGGCCGCTCCTTGCGGCAGCCGATTGGATGTCGTCGCCGAAGGCCCCCAGGCCGACCAGGCGCTCGATGCATTGCAGGCCTTGTTCGATGCGCGTTTCGACGAGGACGCCTGATACAGCACCTCGTTCGTTAGTGCATGCTGCCTTTGCGTTTCCCTTGTTGCCACACCCATTTAGCGAACGGCGTTTCTTTTGCTCGCCGCCGCTCGCCGCGATGATAGACTAGCGGCTCGATCGCTAGTCGACAGAGGATGCCGACGCCCATGAGCAAGAACCCCGAGAAGCTTCAGCCTAAGCTGGCCAGGCTCAGTGAAGCGCTGGATAGCGGCGCGCTGGACCAAGCTCGGCGTATGCTCAACCGGGGCCTGGCGCCGGTCGATGTCGCGCACCTGCTCGAATCGACGCCTCCCAAGGAGCGCAACGTTCTCTGGGAGCTGATCGAGCCCGAATTGCAGGGCGATGTACTCCAGTATCTGGGCGAGGACATTCAGGTCGAATTCCTCAACCGCATGGATGCCCAGCAGCTGGTTTCGGCGACAGAGGGGCTCGATGTCGACGACCTCGCCGACCTGCTACAACGCCTGCCCAATACCGTCACCCTCGAAGTACTCGCTTCGATGGAAGCCCAGGAGCGCCAGCGCCTAGAAACGGTGCTCTCCTATCCCGAGGATACCGCCGGCGGTTTGATGGATACGGATACCCTGACGATCCGTCCCGACATCACCCTCGATGTGGTACTGCGCTACCTGCGCCGCCACGAACGCCTGCCGGATACCACCGATACCCTGTTGGTGGTGACGCGCAGCGATAAATTGATCGGCAGCCTGCCCATCAATCGCCTGCTGGTTTCCGAGCCCTCGATGCTGGTGCGCGAGGTCATGGATACCGACATGGTGAGTATTCAGGCCACCGCCGAGGATACCGACGTCGCCAATCTGTTCGAGAAGTTCGATCTGGTCTCGGCCCCGGTCATCGGCAGTGACGGCCATCTGCTGGGTCGGATCACCATCGACGATGTGGTCGACGTGATTCGTGGCGATGCCGAACACCAGATGATGAGCATGGCCGGCCTCGACGAAGACGAAGATACCTTCGCGCCGGCATGGCGCACCAGTCGCCGGCGTGCCGTATGGCTGGGCATCAATCTGATCACCGCGTTCATGGCCGCCGCAGTGATCGGCATGTTCGAAGCCACCATCCAGCAGGTCACCGCACTCGCGGTACTGATGCCCATTGTCGCCAGCATGGGCGGCATCGCCGGTTCACAGGCGCTGACCGTGCTGATTCGCGGTATCGCCCTCGGCCATGTCTCGGGCTCCAACGTTCGCTGGCTGCTCAATCGCGAACTGATCGTCGGCGCCCTGAACGGTCTACTCTGGGCTCTGGTCGTGGCGGCGATCGCCGTGATATGGTTCGGCGATCTCGCTCTCGGCGGCATCATCGCCGCCGCCATCGTCATCAATCTACTGTTCGCCGCCTTCTGCGGCACACTGCTGCCGGTGATCCTGAAGGCACTCGATATCGACGCGGCATTGTCGGGCAGCGTGATACTCACCACCGTGACCGACGTGATCGGCTTTCTGGCCTTCCTTGGCCTGGCAACGGTGTTCTATCTCTAGAGCTGGCAGCTTACTTAGCCCCCCGCCACCGTCATAGCGTCGATCAGCCAGCTACCCGAATGCACGCTGCCCCGGGTATCGATATCGTCACCCACCCCAAGCAGGTTGGCGAACATCTCGTTGAGATTGCCGGCGATGGTGAATTCCTCGACCGGATACTGGATCTCGCCGTTCTCGACCCAGAAACCAGCGGCACCGCGTGAATAATCCCCCGTCACGCCATTGACGCCCTGGCCCATCAGTTCGGTGACCAGTACGCCACGTCCCATGCGTTCCAGCAATTCCGCCTGGCTGGCGAGCGGTGCCTGAATACGCAGATTGCGCGCTCCGCCAGCATTGCCGGTCGAGGTCATCCCCAGGCGCCGGGCGCTATAGGCCGAGAGCATGTAGCTGGCCACCCGCCCGCCATCGATAAACCGATTGTCGCGAGTATAAACGCCGTCGTTATCAAACGATGAGCTGGCCATGGCACCGATTTCGCGCGGCTTCTCGCCAAGGCTGAACCACTCGGGGAACAGCGGCTTGCCGAGGCTATCGCATAGAAACGAAGACTCGCGATAAAGCGCCCCACCGGCAATCGCACTCATGAAATGGCCAACCAGCCCTCCGGCCAACTCGGGCGCGAACATGACTGGCAGGCGGCCGGTTGCCGGTCGCCTGGCGCCGAGTCTGCGCAGGGTGCGCTCGGCGGCGCTGCGCCCGATCGCCTCGGGTGAGGCCAGCAAGGCGGGATCGCGTACGCTACTGTAGTCGTAATCACGCTGCATGCCCTGATCGTCACGCGCGATCAGCATGCATGACAGCGAATGGCGGCTCCCCCGTTGCCCCGCTAAAAAGCCGTGGCTGTTGCCATAAACGCGGACACCTTCGCCGGTGGACATTCCCGCACCATCGGAATTGGCGATTCCCTCGACCGCGCGGCCAGCGTTCTCGCAGGCCAGGGCCAGCTCGATCGCTTCATCGGTGGTCAAATTCCAGGGGTGATGCACCTTGAGATCGGGAAATTCGTTCGCCATCAGTTCGGCATCGGCCAGGCCGGATGCCAGGTCTTCGCCGGTATGGCGGGCAATGGCGATGGCCTTTTCCACCACCGCGCGAATCGACGCCTCGCCGGCATCCGACGATGAGGCGCTACCCTTGCGCTTGCCGACATAAACGGTCACGGCAATGCCTTGATCGCGCGCCAACTCGACGGTTTCCACCTCACCCATACGCACGCTGATCTCGGCGCCCTGATCGACGCTGGCCCCGACTTCGCAGGCATCGGCGCCCAGACGGCGCGCCTGCTCCAGAGCGTCCGAGACGCGAGCCTCCAGCAGGTTCTGCTGGGCGGCGGCATCGAAAGCCTGAGTCATGTTGATCTCCTTGTCGCGAGGCAGGCTGGTATACTGCGCCCACCTCCCAATGCTGATGGTAATGGCATGTCATTCGAGTCACCCGCCGGCCAACAGGGCCGGCCGAGCAAGACCCAGCTCAAGCAGGAAATGCAGGCACTGCAGGCGCTGGGCGAAAAGATCATCGCGCTATCCAATGCCGAGCGCGCACGGCTGCCGCTATCCGACGATATGCTGGCGGCGGTCGAGGAAACCTCGCGCATCCGCTCTCATGAAGGGCGCCGCCGCCACATGCAGTACGTCGGCAAGGTCATGCGGCGCGAGGATCTCGCCGGCATTCAGGCCGCCTTCGACGAGTTCGAGCAGGAAAGCGCGCGTCGCGATCACGCCTTCCATCGCCTGGAAAAATGGCGTGACCGACTCATCGCCGACGACACGGCACTGGAAGCCTTCATCGCCGAGTATCCCGATGTCGACCGCCAGTCACTGCGCCAATTGATTCGCAATGCCCGCACCGAGCGTGAGCGTGAAAAACCGCCGGCCAGCGCCCGTAAATTGTTCAAGCTGATCCGCGATACCGCCGGGCTCTAGCCGTAAGCCGTTATGACTGTGTGCCGCCGACGGTGAGTTCATCGAGCTTCAGCGTCGGCTGCCCCACACCCACCGGCACGCCCTGGCCCTCCTTGCCGCATACGCCGATGCCGGTATCCAGCGCCATGTCATGGCCGATCATCGAGACGCGCCCCATCGCTTCAGGGCCGTTGCCGATCAACGTCGCGCCCTTGACCGGCGAGGTGACGCGCCCGTCTTCGATCAGATAGGCCTCGCTGGCGGAAAATACGAACTTGCCCGAGGTGATATCGACCTGCCCGCCGCCGAAGCTGACCGCGTATATGCCGCGTTTGACGCTCCTGATGATGTCCTCGGGCTCGTCCTGACCGGCTAGCATATAGGTATTGGTCATGCGTGGCATCGGCAGGTGCGCGTAGGACTCGCGACGCGCATTACCGGTGGGCGCCATGCCCATCAAGCGTGCATTCAGCTTGTCCTGCATGTAACCGGTGAGAATGCCGTCTTCGATCAGCGGCGTGTAGGCACCCGGCGTGCCTTCGTCGTCGATGGTCATCGAGCCACGCCGATCGGCCAGGGTCGCATCGTCGACCACGGTGACGCCAGGCGATGCGACCCGCTGGCCCATACGACCGGCGAACGCCGAACTACCCTTGCGATTGAAATCGCCCTCGAGTCCATGTCCGACCGCCTCGTGCAGCAGAATACCCGGCCAACCCGAGCCCAGCACCACCGGCATCTGACCGGCCGGGGCGTCGACCGCCTCGAGGTTGACCAGGGCCTGGCGCACGGCCTCCCTGGCGAAGCGCTCGGCGACATTATCGTCGCGCAGCCGTGACATCGCATAGCGCCCGCCGCCGCCGGCGCTACCGCGTTCGCGGCGTCCATTCCTGGAGACGATCACGCTGACATTGAAGCGCACCAGTGGGCGAATGTCCGCCGCCAGGGTGCCATCGCTGGCTCGCACCAGCACGACTTCGTGAACCCCGGTGAGCGAGGCGCTGACCTGCGCGACTGCGGGATCGGCCGCCCGCGCCACGCGATCGGCCTGCTTGAGCAGGGCGATCTTGTCCTCGGCGGATAGCCCCGAGAGCGGATCGACACCGGCATAGCGCAGTGCCGCCGGCGTCGAGCGCGGCGTGGCCAGTGCCAGCCGCGTGCCACTGCGTGCGATACTCGCAGCGGTGCTGCCCGTCTCGGCCAGTGCCTCGGCGGTAATCTGGTTGGAATAGGCAAAGCCGGTCTTCTCGCCGGCCAACGCGCGCACGCCAACACCGCCATCGATACTGTAACTGGCGTCCTTGACTTCACCGTCCTCGAGTACCCAGCTCTCGTGCCAGCTACGCTGGAAATAGAGATCGGCATAATCGATACCCGCGCCGAGTGCATGACCCAGACCGGGTTCCAGCGCCTCGGCATCCAACCCGCCAGGCGCCAGCAAAGTGGCGATGGCCTCGTCGAGAGGCGATTGGGAGAGTGGCGTCATTCGGCATCTTCCAGAGTAATTTGCGGCGAGGTCCATGGACCCTGCACGCGGTAGTGAATTCGCGTGACCTTATCTAGCCAGCCGCCGAATAGCTTATCGGCGAGAAACAGGGCGCCACCGACATAGGGCGCGCCCACGAGAACCGCGGCCAAGGGTAGATTCTGGCTGACCGGCACGGTGATTCCCAGCAGCATGTCCAGACGCCGAGCGGCAAGATCGACGCTGCCATTGAGAGTAAATTGGGTGGACGGCCCATCGATTTCAACCGGCCCACGCGTTTCCAGACGTCCACCATACAACGTCGCCTCGCCCCTGACACTGTCGAAGGCGGTTCCCTCGCCGGTCACATCGGAAAAATCCAGACGCAGCCGGCGCAGCAGGTTGTCGACGTTGAGCAGTCCGATCAATCGTGCCGAGGGTGAATCGAGCGTCACGAAACGGCCATCGTCGAGCGCTGCCTCGATGCTGCCCCGCGAGCGCTCCAGTGCAAACTGCCAGGGCGTGCCAGGCCAGGCCAGTTGCGAATCGATCCGGGTCGTGGCGCTGCGGATCGCCACCGGTTGGTCGAGCGCCGCCAGCGCCGAGCCCAGGTCGCCGCCGGTCAGCGACAGGCGCGAGCGAGTCAGGCTGGCCTGCGGTCCCGAGGCCTCCCAAACCAGCTCACCCGCCGCCGTCACCTCGCCCAGCGTCAGCGCGAGCGGCGCCACACGCAGGCGTTGCGACGAGGCCTGCCAATTGGCGAGCAGCGGGCCCAGGCGGCGTCCCTGGTGCAGCAGGGTGTCGATGGTGATCTCGCCATCGGGCACCTTATCGAGCCAACCGGGCAATGCCGTGGGTTCCGGCGCGGTGGCGATCGCCTCGGCCAGCTCCGGCATCTGCGTCGTTTCCGGCATCAGTGTATCCAGATTCAATCGCGCCAGATCGATATCCAAGGGTATCTCAAGGCCGGGACGGTAGCTGGCCTGACCCTGCACCAGGGTACCGGCAAGGGCAAGCTGCCAGCCATCGACCAACGGGCTGGCGTTGGCCTCTAACGAACCCAGGCAGCGCTGTCTGAAATGCAGGCAGTCGGTACTGATCGACACTCGCTGCAGTTCCGGCAGTGCTGCACCCGGCTGCGCGATCAGCCCGGGGGAAGCCGCTGCCGCCGAATTGCCAGGCGACTCGCCCAGCGCTGCCAACGTGCTCTTCCAGCGGCCCAGATAGAGGCGTGGCGTGCGCCAGGTGACAATCCAGCCCCGATCGCCCGGCCACTGCGCCGACTCGGGCCAGCGCTCCAGCCATATCTGACCCTGCCCTTGCCCCGCAGCCGGCCCCAACGATCGCCAACGCAGGCGTAGCCGGTCGCTGAGTTCGACCGCCAGTTGCTGTCCCGGCGTTGCATCGATACGTAGCGCCACCTTCTCATCGAGACGCTTGCCGAATGGTGGCGGCAACGAAATCGCCAAGCCCTGCAAATCGCTATCGACGCTGAGCTGCGGTTCCTCGCCTTCCAGATCCAGTTGCGCCGAGTAGGGAAAGTAGCCGTTCAGCAAGCCATCGAGCTGCGTCATGCCAGCCCACTGCAGCAGGCCACGCGCCAAGGCGCGGCCTTCGAATGAAATGCCCTCGCCGCCTACATCGAAGCGCGCCAATAGCGGGCCATCGAAGGCACGTGCACCCAATTCTCCGGTCAGGAAATCGGTATCCTGGGCATGGCGGTAATGCAGCGCGCCATTGACGTTGCCCAAGGTCAAATCGAGCTGTGAGAACAGCAGGCTTGGCGCATCGACGCTGGCCTGGACATCCACTTCGAGTGCTTCGGCGTCGTCCATCGGCACGACCACCGCTAATTGACCGGCGACGGTGCCTTCGCTCTGCCACTGCGCGAAGGTATCCATGCCATCGATGGGTGCGGCGGCGAGAAAGCGCAACAGCCCCTGGGTCGGCCCCTGCACCGGACCGGCGATATCCAGCACGTCGTTTTCCAGCGCAACCTCGGTCCCCTCGCTGGCCAAGCCGAGCGTTTCGGCATGGTCTACCGTGGCATGCAGGGTCTCATTATTCAGTTCCAGCCGACCGCTGACACGCTCCAGTGCCGGCCACTCGGGGTCGTAGGTGAGCGTTCCGTCTTCGATCTCGAGGGCGAGTCGCAGTTCACCATCGAACTCGTCTTGTTCGGATTCGCCCTCGGTTGCGCCGTTGGCTTCGTTCGCCTCGCCCGACTCGTCAGCCGCGCTATCGTCGTCGCCGTCCAGGGTCTGCTCAAAATGCAAGGAGCCATGCGGCACTCGGCCGGCGATACCGCCAGCCAGCCATTTACGCAGCTCTTCATCGAGAACGTTGACCGGCAGCCAATCCATCAGCGGCGTATCGATCGCATTCACGTCGCGCATGTCCAGGTTCAGCGCGAATTTGCCGCTCTCGTCATGGCCCGAGCCTGCGGTCGCAGCGCCACTCGCCGAAGCGAAGCGAAAGCCGCCCTCCACCTGGGCACCGCGCCAGATCGCCTTCAACCGCTCACCGGTCACGCTGAACGCATCGCGGGTATCGTCAAGTGCCCAACTCACCTCGCCGGAGGCCCAGTCCAATATCATGGGCGCGGCGTAAATCTCGGGGAATGCCAGTTGCATGCCCGACTGGCCAACGAAGCGCACATGCCCTTGACGACCATGTACCTCGACCCAGGCATCCAGCGGCCCACCGCCGGGAATCTCATGCCAGGGCGATACCGCAACGTCCTGCAGGGCCGCTCTGGCCTGCCACTGGCCATGCCGCCGACCCATGGAGAGCCCCTCGATCGACCCTTGGGGGGCCAGCGTGCCGAGCGTCTGACGCAGCGATTCAGGTAACGGCAACTGCTGACTCCACGCCGTCACCACAGCGAGATCGATGGGTGTGCTGCGCGCCTGCCAGCCGCGCTCGTCGCCCTCGAAATACAGGCGCTCCGGTAACGGCGATGTCGGGATGGCTTCGCTATGCAGCGAGAGATCGTTGATCCAGGCCTGCCAGGTGTCCTGCTCGCCACGCAGCCACTGCCCCCTGGCGCCGACATCGGTCAGGACCAGCGGGCCATCGGCACTGGATAGTTTCAGCCCAGGGATCGAAAGACGTGCCCGCGCATCCACCAGCTGGCCTCGGTGCCAGCGTCCCCATATCTCGGCTTCGCCAGACACATCGGCCACCTTCACCGGCAATCTTTCGGTCAGCAGGCGGCTCAGCCGTGCGAGACTGTCCAGATTCACATGCGCCTGCAACCGGGCATCGAAGTCATCCGCACCACCCGCACCAGGCGTGATCTCCAGCACGGCCCGTAACGCATGCTCATCGGCACCCTCAATGAACAACCGACCTTCGACATGCGCCCGCTCGGGCGTGCCGACCATCAATATCCGTGGCGCTACCAGCGTGACGTCATCGTCGATGCCATGCAGCACCAGGCGCAACTCATCGACCATCGCGCGCTGCCGCAGCAGAACGCCGATCCAGAAATCGAGACGTTTCAGGTCGAATTGCGATTCAGGAACCAGCTCGGGGGGCAGCTCGGCCGGCTGCGGCCAATGCCAGCTACCGTCGCTCTGCTGGTAAAGATGCAGGGTGGCTTCACGCACCCGGGCACGACTGAAGATGGGAAACCAGGCCCGCAGCGAGGCGCTGGTATCGAGTCGCAGATCGACGCGTTCGATATCGAGCAGAGGCACGCTATCGACGCCCGCCTGCCCCGTCAGTTGCAATTCGTCGATAGTCAGCACCGGATCGAGCCCGCGAACGTCGCCTTCGATCGTCTCGACGCGCATCGTCGCATTGAACTGACGGGCCAGCATGGCGCTGATGTCATCGCGCAGCGTATCGGTTCGATCGGCCGCGAAGCGCAAACCGCAAACCAGCAGCGCCAACAACACGAGCCCCATGGCAAGCAGTGTCAGCACCCAGCGTAGTACGATACGAAACGGGCTCATAAATTCAAGTCCTTACGAAAACGGCCTGCGCTCGCCCATACGGCGTTAAAAATCGGCTAAACATACTCATTTACAATAGTAAACTCCGCTATTTACCCGATTTTTGCCTGGTCTGGCCATCGCTCACCGCCTTTTCGTAAAGGACTTACTACCTACATCAGCACGATATCGTACTGCTCCTGAGAGTAGTGCGCCTCGACCTGAAAACGGATGGTCTTGTCGATGAAGACTTCCAGGTCCGCCACCGCCGCCGACTCTTCATCGAGCAGGCGGTCGACCACCGCCTGCGACGCCAGCACCATGTAGGTGTCCGGGCTGTAGGCGCGCTCTTCACGCAGAATCTCGCGAAATATTTCGTAGCATATGGTTTCCGGCGTCTTCAGCGTGCCGCGCCCCAGGCAGGTCGGGCAGGCATCGCATAACGTCTGCTCGAGACTCTCGCGAGTGCGCTTGCGGGTCAGTTGCACCAGCCCCAGCTCGGTGACCCCGGTCAGCTTGTTCTTGGCATGATCGCGTTCCAGCGATTTTTCCAGTACCCGCAGCACCTGGCGGCGATGCTCGGTGTCTTCCATATCGATGAAATCGATGATGATGATGCCGCCCAGATTGCGCAGGCGTAGCTGGCGGGCGATCGCGGTAGCGGCCTCGAGGTTGGTCTTGAAGATGGTTTCCTCGAGATTGCGATGGCCGACGTAGCCGCCGGTATTGACGTCAATGGTGGTCATCGCCTCGGTCTGATCGATGACCAGATACCCTCCCGACTTGAGCTGCACCTTGCGCCCCAGCGCCTTGTGAATTTCATCCTCGACACTGAACATGTCGAAAATCGGGCGCTCGCCGGGATAGTACTCGATACGCTCGACCACGCCGGGCATGAATTCCTCGGCGAATTCGACCAGCTTCAGGTAATTTTCGCGCGAGTCGATGCGCACTTTCTCGATGTCGTCGCGCATGACGTCGCGCAGCGTGCGGATGAATAGCGGCAGGTCATCGTAGATGCGGCTCGGCGCCGGCGCATTGAGCTTGCGCTCGCCGACCTTGCGCCACAATCTCAGCAGGAACTGGATATCGGTGAGCAATTCCTCCTTGCCCACGCCCTCGGCGGCGGTACGGATGATGAAGCCACCGGGAATGTCCTGCCCACTCTCGGTAAGGCACTCCTCGACCATCGCCCGTAGCCGTTCGCGCTCGTCTTCATCCTCGATACGCTGAGAAACGCCGGTGTGGGGCGAGTCCGGCATATAGACCAGATAGCGCGAGGGCACCGACAGGTGCGTCGTCAACCGCGCGCCCTTGGAACCGATCGGGTCCTTGGTGACCTGCACGACCAACGGCTGTCCTTCATGCAGGAGATGGCTGATCGATACCTGCTCATCGCTGGGCGTATTGGGCGGCATCACTTCATGGGCATGAATGAAAGCGGCACGCTCGAGTCCCACATCGATGAAGGCGGCCTGCATGCCCGGCAGCACCCGCGCAACCCGCCCCTTGTAGATATTGCCGACAATGCCCCGGCGCCGGCTGCGCTCGATGAAGGCCTCCTGCAGCACGCCGTTCTCGACCACCGCCACGCGAGTTTCCATCGGGGTCAGGTTGATCAGTACTTCACCGCTCATGCGCAGTCCTTGTAAGAGTCATGAGAGGATTATGACACAGCCACGGTCGGCCATAACGGAACGCCTTGGCGCCGCAGCAGATCGGCGGTCTCGAAGAGTGGCAGGCCCACCACCGCGGAATGGCTACCCTCGATGCGTTCGACGAAGATCGCCGCCCGACCCTGGATGGCATAACCGCCGGCCTTGTCGATGGGCTCGCCGGTCGCCCAGTAGGCATCGGTCTCGGGCTTCCCGATTTCGCGCATGACGACCCGCGTCGAGACGCAGGCATCGAGCATGCCGCGCGGGCCAGTGATGGCCACGGCAGTCAGCACCTCGTGCGTTCGGCCGGATAGCGCCATGAGCATGGCCCGCGCATGCTCGCGATTTTCCGGTTTGCCGAGAATGCGACCATCGAGCGTTACCGCGGTATCCGAACCCAGCGTTGGCAGGCAGCTACCCACGGCACCCGCCTCGGCCTTGGCACGTGCCAGCCGGGTGACATAAGCCTGGGGAGTTTCGCCACTGCGTGGCGTTTCATCGATATCGGCGGGCGCTATCTCGATAGCGGACTCATCGAAACCGATCGAGGCCAGCAGTTCACGGCGGCGTGGCGAGGCCGACGCGAGACGTAACGTGGCGGACATTCACCTTCCTCGTCGAATGGAGTGTGCTTGAGACATTCAGGCGATATTCAAGCGCCGGCGCATCGCCTGCAGCAACGTGAAGAACCAGGGCCAGAGTACCGCACCGATCAGCGCCGGCAGCAGGAAGGCCAGGCTAATGGAAAACGGGCCGAAAATGGTACGCAGCCACTGCTCGGTCAATTGGGCGATCCCCAACAGTACGAACACCAGCACCGCCTGCTGCACCAGCGCATAGGCACGCATGCGTTGATAAACGAGTAACGAGAGGTAAGCCAACAGCGACAGCATCAGCGCGTTCTGACCCAGCGGCGAGCCCTCGATCAGATCGAGCAGCAAGCCCAGCACGAAACCGTGAAACACGCCGACCCGCTGCGGGGTAGAAACGCACCAGTAGATCAGCGTCAGCCCCAGCCATTCCGGACGCCATATCAACCAGCCATCGGGGAGTGGCATGACCTGCAGGCACAGCGCCAGTAGCAAGCTCAACCAGATCGCCATCAGGCCACGCGAGGACGTTACCGCCATCAGGTTCCCTCCCCCTGGCCGGCAGTGCGCGCTTCCTCACCGCTGGGCAACAACCTGTTGCCGAGCTCGATAGCGGCATCGAGCGCTTGATCCGAAACGACCGGCGGCGGTGGCGGGAACAGCAACAGGAATTGCCGGGAGCGCTCGGTCTGGGCGACCGGCTCGGCGACGACCTCGGCAAACGGCGCACCGGGATCATGAATGACCTCCTCCACTCTGGCGACCGGATAGCCCTCCGGGAAGCGCCCGGCCAGACCGGACGTCACCAGCAGATCGCCGATACGAATATCGGCGGTATCGGGAACGTGCAACATGTCGAGCTCATCGTAGCGGCCAGTACCCTGGACGATGAAACGCAGCCCGTTGCGATTGACCTGCACGGGAACCGCGAAGCTGGCATCGGCGATCATCAGTACCCGGCTGTTGTAGGCGGATACCGAGATGACCTGACCGATCAGGCCCGACGCATCCATGACCGGCTGCCCGACATAGACGCCATCGCTGCGCCCACGGTCGATGACCATCTGATGAGTGAAAGGATCCGAATCGAGCGACAGCAACTCGGCAGTGATATAGGGAATGTCGCCGCGCTGCGCCGCATTGAGCAATTCGCGCAGGCGTTCGTTCTCGGCCGTCAGGCTGGCCATGCGCTGCACACGATGGGAGAGCATCAGCAATTGTTCGCGCAGCAGGCGATTCTCTTCGATCAGTTCACGCTGGTCGGCAATCACCAGCGCGCCCCAGGACAAGGCATCGCTAGGCTGGCTGACCAGCCACTGCACGGGAGCGACTATCGTCGATAGATGAGCGCGCAACTCCGTCATGCGGGGAACGCGCTGTTCGGCGAACATCAGCGCAAAGGCGACGATGGCGCAAAACAGCATGCGATAGCCGGGCACGGGGCCATGCGAGAATAGCGGTTTGATAGGCCTCCCCCCGAGGGCTATACACTGTCCATTTACAGACATGCCAGGCGCTACGATGCATGAAGATCACTGATGGCGATGCGAATCGCCGGAATGATTATTTGCATGATGCAAACAATCGTTTGCAGCCATCCTCAGGGGCGGTCGATCGGATACATCGATCGCCCAAAGATAGCCGCTGAATCCGATCTCATGAATACCGGCACCTGAATCGCTAGTCGCTGGAGAGCAACTCGAAGGTGTGCTGATCGATCATCTCGAGTGCCTTACCGCCGCCGCGTGCCACGCAAGTCAACGGATCCTCGGCGATGATGACCGGCAAGCCGGTCTCCTCGGCGATCAATTTATCGATATCGCGCAACAAGGCGCCACCGCCCGTCAGCACGAGGCCGCGCTCGGCAATATCCGATGCGAGCTCGGGGGGAGACTGTTCGAGCGCACTCTTGACCGCAGCGACGATCGACGCCAGCGGATCCTGCAGCGCATCGAGAATCTCATGGGAATTGAGCGTGAAGCTGCGCGGAATGCCCTCCGCCAGATTGCGACCGCGCACATCGATCTCGCGCAATTCGCCGCCCGGATAGGCACAGCCGATCTCTTCCTTGATGCGCTCGGCGGTAGCCTCACCGATCAGGCTGCCATAATGGCGACGCACATAAGCGATGATCGCTTCGTCGAAGCGGTCGCCGCCGACACGAATCGATTCGGAATAGACCACGCCGTTGAGTGAGATGATGGCGATCTCGGAGGTGCCACCACCGACATCCACGACCATCGACCCCTGGGCTTCCTCGACCGGCAGACCGGCGCCGATGGCGGCCGCCATCGGTTCTTCGATCAGGAACACTTCGCGGGCACCGGCGCCTTCGGCGGATTCCTTGATCGCGCGCCGCTCGACCTGAGTCGACATGCATGGCACACAGACCAGCACGCGTGGGCTCGGTGTCAGAAACGTACTCTGATGGACCTTGCGGATGAAATGCTGAAGCATCTGCTCGGTGACGGTAAAGTCGGCAATCACGCCGTCTTTCATCGGGCGAATCGCATTGATGTTGCCCGGCGTACGGCCCAGCATGCGCTTGGCATCCACGCCCACCGCCGCGACACTGCGCATGTTGCCCGACTGGCGAATGGCCACCACCGAGGGCTCGTCCAGGACGATGCCGCGACCGCGTACGTAAATCAGTGTGTTGGCGGTACCCAAGTCGATCGATAGATCGCTGGAGAACAGCCCCCTTAAACGTTTAAACATGGAAGTCTTTTCACCTAGTCCAGACCGGAACCCTGTGCGGATGCAAACGGTACCATCGCCGAGGGAAAGCGGCAAGCGAGATGCCTGCCAGCGGCGCACAGATGTGGTACCTTTTGCGCCTATTTAGCCTGGCGCTGCATTGCCGAGAGTATTGCGGCGCCTCACACGATTGCCTGATCTTCAAGGGAAGCCGACGCATGGCACTTGAACACGAAGACGTACGGCGAGCCGCTCACCTCGCTCGCCTGGGCCTCGATGACGAAGACGCCACCCACTATGCGGACGACATTGGCCGCATTCTCGAGATGGTCGACCGCCTGCAGGCCATCGACACGCAGGGCGTGGCACCGCTCGCTCACCCGCTGGAAGGCACGCAGCGCCTGCGTGCCGACGAAGTCACCGAGAGCAATCAGCGCGAGCGCTTCCAGCGCTGCGCCCCCGCGGTGGAAGACGGCTTGTATCTGGTGCCCAGGGTCGTCGAATGACCCATGCCGCGATACGCCGTCGAAAACGCCATATAGGGAGCCATTCTCCGCATGCATGACAAGACACTGACCGAGCTTGCCACCGACCTGGCCGCCGGTGAATTTTCCAGCCGCGAATTGACCGAAACGCTGCTTGCACGCATTCAGCGCGTCGATGGCGAGCTCAACAGCTTCATCACCGTCACCGGGGACAACGCGCTGGCAGCGGCCGACGCCGCCGATGCCGCCCGCGCCAGGGGTGAAGCGGGCCCCCTGAATGGCTTGCCGTTGGCCCTGAAGGATCTTTTCTGCACCCAAGGGGTGCGCACCAGCTGCGGCTCGCGGATGCTCGATAATTTCGTTTCGCCCTATGACGCCACCCTGGTCGAGAAGCTCGGTGTCAGCGGTACGGTGTGCCTGGGCAAGACCAACATGGATGAGTTCGCGATGGGCTCGTCCAACGAAAACAGCTACTACGGCCCGGTGAAAAACCCTTGGGATCTCACCGCCGTACCTGGCGGCAGTTCGGGCGGTAGCGCGGCGGCGGTCGCCGCGGGCCTGGTGCCGGCGGCGCTGGGTACCGACACCGGCGGCTCGATCCGACAGCCGGCGGCGTTTTGCGGCATCACCGGCTTGAAGCCGACCTACGGGCGCGTGTCCCGTTACGGCATGGTGGCCTACGCATCGAGCCTCGATCAGGCCGGGCCGATGGCGCGCACGGCCGAAGACTGCGCGTTGCTGCTCGGCGCCATCGCCGGGCACGATCCACGCGATTCGACCAGTGTGGTGCGTGGCGTGCCGGATTACCGCGCCGAGCTCGAAACCTCGCTGTCGGGTCTCAAGATCGGCCTGCCCAAGGAGTATTTCGGCGATGGCCTCGACCCCGCCGTGGAAAGCGCGGTCCGTGACGCGATCAAGGTCTACGAGTCGCTGGGCGCCAGCGTGCGCGAGGTCAGCCTGCCGCACACCGAACTGGCGATTCCCGCCTATTACGTGATCGCCCCAGCCGAGGCGTCATCGAATCTCTCGCGCTTCGATGGTGTGCGCTTCGGCCACCGCTGCGACGACCCGAGCGATCTTATCGACCTTTACAAGCGCTCGCGAGCGGAGGGCTTCGGCGAAGAGGTCAAACGGCGCATTCTGATCGGCACGCATACCCTCTCGGAGGGTTTCTTCGATGCCTATTACAAGAAGGCCCAACAAGTGCGCCGGCTGATCCGCCAGGATTTCCTCGATGCCTTCGAGGATGTCGACGTGCTGATGGGACCGGCGACGCCGACCCCCGCCTTCGACCTGGGCGCCAACAAGGACCCGGTCACGATGTACCTGCAGGATATCTACACGATCGCGACCAATCTGGCCGGCATCCCTGGCATCAGCGTACCGGCCGGCTTCGCCAATGGCCGCCCGGCGGAGTGCCGCCCAGCGGAACGCCGCCCGATAGGCCTGCAGATCCTCGGCCCGCATTTCGCCGAGCAGCACCTGCTCAACGTGGCCCACCAGTTCCAGCAGGCTACCGATTGGCACCGCCAACGGCCTGCCATTGCCAGGGAGAGCGCATGATGCAATGGGAAACCGTGATCGGGCTGGAAGTCCACGTCCAGCTCGCCACCCAATCGAAGATCTTCTCCGGCGCGTCCACCGCCTTCGGGAGTGAGCCGAACAGCCAGGCCTGCGCCATCGACCTGGGCCTGCCCGGTGTGCTGCCAGTGCTCAACGAAGCCGCCGTGGCCATGGCCGTCGAGTTCGGACTGGCGATCGATGCCGAGATTCCCGAAACATCGGTATTCGATCGCAAGAATTATTTCTACCCCGACCTGCCCAAGGGTTATCAGACCAGCCAGATGTATCATCCGATCGTCGGCCCGGGCGAGGTCGAGATCAGCCTCGACGACGGCAATACCAAGCGCATTCGCGTACATCACGCCCACCTCGAGGAGGACGCCGGCAAATCCTTGCACGAGGACTACCACGGCATGACCGGCATCGATCTCAATCGTGCCGGCACGCCGCTGCTGGAAATCGTTTCCGAGCCGGACATGCGCTCGGCCAAGGAGGCCGTGGCTTATATCAGGGCGATTCACGCCATCGTCACCTACCTGGGCATTTCGGATGGCAACATGGCCGAGGGTTCGATGCGCTGCGACGTCAATGTCTCGGTGCGCCCCAAGGGGCAGGAAGCGTTCGGTACCCGCGCCGAGATCAAGAACGTCAACTCGTTCCGCTTCGTCGAGCGCGCCATCGCCTTCGAGGTCGAACGCCAGATCGAACTGATCGAGGATGGCGGCGCGGTGGTCCAGGAAACGCGCCTCTACGATCCGGAAGCGGACGAGACGCGCAGCATGCGCACCAAGGAAGAGGCCAACGATTACCGCTACTTCCCGTGCCCCGACCTGCTGCCCGTGGTACTCGACCGGGCCTACGTCGATCATTTGCGTGCGAACCTGCCGGAATTGCCTGCCGGGAAACGCACGCGCTTCGAGCGCGAGCTGGGGCTATCGCCTTATGATGCCAGCGTACTGGCATCGAGCCGCCCGATGGCCGAGTATTTCGAGGCGGTCAAGGACGTATGCGGCGATGCCAAGCAGGCCGCCAACTGGGTGCAAGGCGAGCTTTCCGGCCACCTCAACCGGGAGGGTCTGGACATCACTCGCAGCCCGGTCACGGCCGAGCAACTGGGTGGTTTGATCAAACGCGTGATCGACGAAACCATCAACGGCAAGGCCGCCAAGCAGGTGTTCGCCGCGCTGTGGAATGGCGAAGGCAACTCGGCCGACGAGATCATCGAGGCCAAGGGGCTCAAGCAGGTCACCGATAGCGGCGCCATCGAGGCGATGATCGATCAGGTGATCGATGACAGCCCGGTGCAGGTCGCCCAGTATCGCGAAGCCGAGGAAGAAAAACGCGGCAAGATGATCGGCTATTTCGTCGGTCAGGTGATGAAAGCCTCGCGCGGCACCGCCAACCCGCAGCAGGTCAACGTTCTGTTGAAGCAGAAACTGGATAAGGAATAGCGGATGTCCGACGATGTTGGCCCACGTCTGCGTGCCCTGCGAACCTTGCGGGGCATTTCCCAGCGCGAGCTGGCCAAGCGTTGCGGCGTCACCCACTCCAGCCTGTCGCTGATCGAGCAGAACAAGGTCAGCCCCTCGGTCAGCTCGCTGAAGAAGATTCTCGACGCCATTCCGATCAGCGTCGGCGATTTCTTCACCATGGATCTGGAGAACCGCAACCAGGTGTTCTATCGCGCCGATGAGTTGCCCAACATCGGCAGTGGCGATGTCATTTTCAGCCTGGTCGGCGCCACTCGAGAGACCCGCGCGCTATCGTTCATCATCGAAACCTACGCCGCCGGCGCCGACACCGGCCGCGAGATGATCGCCCACCAGGGCGAGGAAGCCGGGGTGATTCTCGATGGCGAGATCGAGATCACCATCGGCGCCGACACGCGCACGCTCGGCCCCGGTGAGGCGTATTACTTCAACACCAACATTCCCCACCGCTTCCGCAACCCCGGCAAGGTGGCGTGTCGGCTGGTGAGTTGCTGTACGCCGGCCAAGACATTCTAGGAAGGATTGCTCGGAGAGTGCTCCGGATGGCTGATAGCGACGCTGCTGCGGCAGACGCAGCCGCTTCCAGAGTTGGCCACCGCATGCCTCATCGCACCCGATCAGCGAATAGGTCCATTGGTGACTAACGCAAACCTTGTGGACTTACCGGGCCCTGATGACGAGGCAATCTATTCAAGCAAGCCGGTGTACTCTCCATAGCCCCAGAGGGCGATCATTGCGGCAGATAGCGCTATTAACGTGCCGGCAGGAAATGTGACCCAACGTCTCAATGGAATAGGCAATCTTCGAATTTCTTCAAGATCGGCTTCGCCGTTTTTTCTTATGATTTTTGGGAAGAAAAGCATGCCTCCGATTTGCATCAATCGATACATGCGCCCTATGGGCCCGCCTCCCCATATGTAGCGATTGTTCTCCACGAGTTTGCAATTTTCGAGGTGGCTCTCGATTTTCGCTAGTTTCGCAAATGCCACATAAAGGCAGACACTGAGGTTTAGGTAAATAAGTATAAATAAAAAGCCCCATGTATATGCATATACAGTCTCAGTCATTTGCGATTCCTTCGAATATTACGTTTCCAACAGTCTCACCACCCAAACCTCCTAACTCGCTTCCTATGAGGCTGCCTGCCCCAACCACGACCAAACCACAGGCGATAGCCCCAACCCCAGCGGTCGCCAATCCAATCGCACTACAGACAGCCGCTGCGCCAAGGCCGGCGGCGCTCCCGCCAACCGCGCCGCCACCAAGCCCACCGACAAACGCGCCGGCTTCAGTGTATTTCACCCGCTCGCATTCGGCGTCGCGTCCGCTGGCGCAGACTTCCTGAACCTTGGCATAGGACGCTGCCCCGCCGAGCGCAACGCCGATCCAACCCCCGGCGCGAATATACCTAGCGGCTTTTGCCAAGCCTTCGATATGCGTCGCGTAGCCGGGTATGTCACCCACCCCGGCATCACGCCAATGATGTGTCAGGCTGCGGGTCGAGATGCCCAGTGCGTGACGCAGCGACGGGTGATCGGGAAAGCCGACGCCGCGGCGCACCAGTGGCCGCATGGCGCCGTTCAATTGACCGAAGAGCCGGCGGCGCTGGGCGAAGAACTCCGGATTGTTGAGGTTGCCATGCTCGGCGAAGCTGCGCTGGTGCAGCCGCTCGATGCTACGCAGCGTGCGTTCGATGGTCGTCAGGTGCTTGCCGGCCAGGGTGGCCGGCACGCCCACGCCGGTCGAGGCGTGGCCAAGAAACGCGGCGATGGCGTGGTAATTCTCGACCATGAACTGGGCGTCTTCATCGCTCAGTGTGGCTAGCGCCGCATCGGCCCGGGCCGCCGCATCGCTGAGCCGGGCTTCCTGTACCGTGCATTGCAGATTGTCCGGGTCGCTGAGTATCGCCAATCGGCCGGGTCTGGCGCGATCGGCGAGATGCAGATTCAGGGTGCGGAATCTCTTGCGCGCCTGGGAATTTGCCCAGCCTAGCAGCTCGGCTTCGAGTTGCTGGCCCGACATTGGCCGTTCGACGATATGAAAGCCCGGCGCGGCGCCATCGGTAGCGGTGTCTTCGTCGGCCTGCGCGGGTTCGGCCATCGCCGGCCGGGCATCGCTCGCCGCTGGCGAGACTGACGTAGCGGAGCGCGCCGTGGCGGCTTCATCGCTCGTATCGGTGCTGGCGGGCGCGGTCTGCTCAAAGCGGAACCCGCCGATCGCGATACTCGTCGGCGAGCCGGTGCTTACGCTCGAGCCGGTGATGACCCGGCCACCGCAGGAAGTTTTGCTGCCATTGATCGCGGCGGGGCTGTCTTCGATCTCGAACCAGTCGGCGCCAGTGACGATGCTGGCCCCGCAGGAGCTTCTGTCGCCGACGCGCGCCGCCGGGACATCGTCGACGAAGACCGTGCTCGCGCCGCTGACGACCTTGTGCGGGCCGCCGTTACACTTGCAGACGACCTTGTCGCCGATTTTTGCCAGATCCATGCTGCCAACACCTTTTATTAGATCCAAACGATACAAATAAGTAACGATTGTATCTGCTGAACGGCGTTGGCCTCGTAAGCCATTAACGACAGTTTTTGTAGGAGATATCGTACAAACTGCCGTCAGATAGCGCTGTCATGAATAGAATGATTACGAAGAGGAGCGTCGGCTAGCATTTTTCACGCCGCTCTTGGTGCCTCTGAGCCCATAATCAGTGCGCCAGCGACATCCATACCGTCTTCAGTTCGGAGTACTCCTCCAGCGAGTGGTGCGATTTGTCGCGGCCATTGCCGGACTGCTTGACGCCGCCGAAGGGCACCGTCATATCGCCACCGGCCCAGTTGTTGACGAAGACCTGGCCGGAGTGCAACCGCCGCGAGACGCGCATCACACGGTCGATGTCCTGGCTCCACAACCCGGCGGCCAGACCGTACTCGCTATCGTTGGCCATGGCGATGGCCTCCTGCTCGGTATCGAAGCCGAATACCGACAGCACCGGGCCGAAGACTTCCTCACGCCCGATTTTCATCTCCGGTGTAACGCCGTCGAAAATCGTCGGCGCGACGAACAACCCGCCCTCGACCGGACTCACCGCCTCACCGCCAGTGCGCAGCCGCGCGCCCTCTTCCACGCCCTGGCGAATGTAATCGAGGATACGCTGATGCTGCACATCGTCGACGATCGCACCCATGAAGCTGGCCGGGTCGAGCGGATCGCCGGGCTGCATGCGCTCGGCATGCGCCAGCACGCGCTCGATGAACGCCTCGCGAATCGAGTTCTCGACCAGTAGCCGCGAGCCGGCGATGCACACCTCGCCCTGGTTGTGGAAGATCGCCTCGGCGGCGTGGCTGGCCACGGCGTCGATGTCCTTGCAGTCGGCGAACACCAGGTTGGGGCTCTTGCCACCGCACTCCAGATAGATGCGCTTCAGGTTCGACTGGCCGGCGTACTGCATCAGCTGCTTGCCGACGCCGGTGGAGCCGGTGAACGACAGGCAATCGACATCCATCGACAACGCCAGCGCCTTGCCCGCGGTATGACCGAAACCGGGCAGCACCTGGAACACGCCCTCCGGCAGACCGGCCTCCTGGGCCAGTTGTGCCAGACGCAGCGCGGAGAGCGGCGATTTCTCCGAGGGCTTTAGAATCACGCTGTTGCCGGCGGCGAGCGCCGGGCCGATCTTCCACGCGGTCATCATCAGCGGGAAGTTCCACGGCACGATCGAGGCGACCACGCCGAGTGGCTCGCGGAGCACCAGGCCGAGACTCTCCTCTCCGGTGGGTGCGACCTCGCCGTAGACCTTGTCGATGGTCTCGGCGTTGTAGCGCATACAACCGATGGCGCCGGCCATATCGCCCAGCGAGCTGCCCACCGGCTTGCCCATGTCCAGCGTATCGAGCAGCGCCAGCTCGTTCTTGTGCCGCTCCATCAGCTCGGCCAGGCGCAGCATCGCCTGCTTGCGCTTACCCGGCGCCAGACGCGACCAGTCGCCGCGATTATAGGCATCACGGGCGTGACGCACGGCAAGCTCGACGTCGGGCGCATCGCAACTGGCAACCTCGGCGAGCACCTCGCCGGTGGCCGGGTTGATGGTGGCGAAGCGCTCGCCGCTGGCGGCGTCGACGAAGGCGTTGCCGATGAAGGCGCGGGTTTCGAACGTCAGATCGCCGGCGAGCTTCTGCCAATCGGCGTGGCTCAGTTGCATGCTCATGTCCTTGTCTCCCCTACAGTCGTGATTTCGTTCAGGCGATGCGCGGTCTCGTCGAGGGCGCGACGCGCCAGCGCGACCAGTTCGTCGATCTGCTCATGGGTGATCACCAGCGGCGGCGAGATGATCATGGTGTCATTCACCGAGCGCATTACCAGGCCATTCTCGAAACACAGATCGCGGCATAGGCTGCCGGCGCCGAGCGCTTTATCGAAGCGCACCCCGCTGGCCTTGTCGGCGACCAGCTCCAGCGCCCCGATCAGCCCCAGGCTGCGCGCCTCGCCGACGATCGGATGCTCGGCAAGCTCCGCCCAGCGGCTGGCCAGATAGGGGCCGAGATCGTCGCGTACGCGATCGATGACGCCCTCGCCCTCCAGCAGTTCCAGATTCTTCAGCGCCACGGCGGCGCAGGCCGGATGGCCCGAATAGGTGAAGCCATGAAAGAATTCGCCGCCGTCGTCGATCAGCGTCTCGGCGACCCGGTCGCTGACCAGCACTCCACCGATCGGCAGATAGCCCGACGAAAGGCCCTTGGCGATCGGCATCAGGTCGGGCTCGAGCCCGTAGTGCTGGCTGCCGAACCACTCGCCCAGCCGGCCGAAGCCGCAGATCACCTCGTCCGCCACCAGCAGGATATCGTACTTGGCCAACACCGCCTTGACCGCCGGCCAGTAGCTCTCGGGCGGAATGATCGCGCCGCCGGCGCCCTGCACCGGCTCGGCGATGAACGCCGCCACGTTATCCTCGCCCAGCGCTAGAATACGCTCCTCGAGCGCTTGGGCGCAGGCCCGGCCAAATTCCTCGGGCGTCCGATCGCGGCCTTCTCCAAACCAATAGGGCTGGCGGATGTGTTCGATGCCCGGCACGCAGGGTCCGCCCTGATCGTGCATCGGCGCCATGCCACCCAGGCTCATGCCGGCCACGGTGGAGCCGTGATAGGCGTTCTCGCGGGCGATGACGATGTGTTTCTCCGGCTTGCCCTTGAGCGCCCAATAGCGGCGCAGCATACGCAGCACGGTGTCGTTGGCCTCGCTACCGGAGCCGGTGAAGAACACATGATTGATGTGCGCCGGCGCCAGCCGGCAGAGCTTCTCGGCCAGACGCACCGCCGGTGGGTGTGTGGTCTTGAAGAAATTATTGTAGTACGGCAATTCGCGTAGCTGGGCGCTGGCCGCCTCGACCAGCTCCTCACGCCCATAGCCCAGATTAACGCACCACAGCCCGGCCATGGCGTCGAGAATGCGATGGCCCTCGCTGTCATGGATGTAGACGCCCTCGGCATGGGTGACGATGCGGCTGCCCTCTTCGCCCAGCGCCTTGAAGTCGGTGAAGGGGTGCAGGTGGTGTGCGCGGTCGAGTGCCTGCAATTCGCGGGTGGCGGGCCGGTTCATGCACTTCTCCAATTGATCGGGGACTACGCTTTGTCTGAAAACTGCCTGCGCTCGTCCATCCAGCGTTAAAAATCGGCTCAAAGTACTCATTTACACGCGTAAACTCCGTCTTTTCGTCAATTTTTGCCTTGTCTGGCCATCGCTCGCCGATTTTTCAGACAAAGCTTAGCGTGCCGCATGCTCCCGGCAGGCCTCGGCGAAACCGCGAAACAGCGCATCGTAGAGCGGGTGCTCGGCAGGCTGCCATTCGGGGTGCCATTGCACCGCTAAGGCGAAAGTCTCGGCATCTACGACCGAGACGGCCTCGATCAATCCATCCGGCGCACGCCCTTCCACGCGCAGCCCATCGCCGAGGCGCTCGATACCCTGCTGGTGCAGCGAATTGACGCGTGCCACCGGGCGGTCGTATAGCCCGGCCAGCACGCCGCCGGGCTCGATGACCAGGTCGTGCATGGGCGCGTATTGCTCGGCCTTGTCGCCCTCGGGCTCGCGGTGGTCGAGCATGCCCGGCACCGTCTGCACGGCCTGGTAGAGACTGCCGCCGAATGCCACGTTGAACTCCTGAAAGCCGCGACAGGCGCCGAATAGCGGCAGGCCACGCTCGACGGCGGCGGGAATCAGCGCCATTGCCACGGCGTCGCGATCGCGGTCGTCGCGGGTGTTCTCCGGTGCGCGCTCGGCGCCATAACGCGCCGGCTCGACGTTGGTGTAGCTACCGGTCATCAGCAGGCCATCGAGGCGCTCGAGCAACGCCGTGTCGACGCCATCCTCCCATACCGGCAGCATCACAGGAGCGAGGCCGTAGTCATGCAACGCACGCAGGTATTTATCGGTCACCATGTGGGCCGGATGGCCCTCGACCTGGCGGCGGCAGGCAATCACTCCCACCAGAGGACGTACCCCCATGAGCGGCTCCTTCGAACGAAAGCGGAAAGGTGTTATATTTTTCTCAACATAACGCCGCAAACCGCACTTGCCAAGACATGCCCATCCCTTTTTCGTCAATTTTCATTTTAATCAAAAAATATCAATTAATTAGATATAAAACAGGCAACGCGCCAAGAAGCCCGACAATCAATGGCGGCGTAAAAAATTTGACAACATCGCTGACCAGCGGAAAGATGACGATAATGGACAAAAACACTGGCACAACGAGTTAATCTCATGACCTCTGTACCCGCCCAAGCCGAAGCCCGGGCCTTTCTCGAGCGTTACCCGGATATCGAAAGCTTCGATCTGCTGATCAGCGATCTGAACGGTGTGCTACGCGGCAAGCGCATTCCCCGCGACAATCTCATCAGAGCGTATCGCAACGGCATCAACTTGCCGGCGTCAGTGTTCGCACTCGATATCAATGGCAATACCATCGAAGAGACCGGGCTGGGGTTGGCGACCGGCGATAGCGACCGGGTTTGCCGCCCGCTCCCCGGTACGCTGATGCCGACACCCTGGCTACGCGAGGGACGTCAGGCCCAGCTATTGATGACCATGCAGGAAATCGACGGTCGGCCTTTCTTCGCCGACCCGCGCCAGGTACTGGGCCGGGTGTTGGCCGGGTTCACCGCCCGCGGTCTGACGCCGGTGGTCGCGCTGGAACTCGAATTCTACCTGGTCGATCGGCGTCGCGACGATCTGGGCCTGGCCCAGCCGCCCTGCTCGCCCGGCACCGGCGAGCGCGCCACGCAGAGCCAGCTCTATTCGATCAACGAACTCGATGAGTATGCCGATTTCCTCGAGGAGATCCAGCAGGCCGCCATCGAGCAGCAACTGCCCTTGGATACCGCGCTCAAGGAGTGCGCACCGGGGCAATTCGAGATCAACCTGATTCACTGCGACGATGCACTCAAAGCCTGCGATAGTGCCGTGCTGCTCAAGCGCTTGATCAAGGGCGTGGCCCTCAATCACGGTTTCGAGGCCACGTTCATGGCCAAGCCCTACGGCAACGAGGCCGGCAGCGGCGCCCACGTACACATCAGCCTGATCGACAGCGAGAAGCGCAATATCTTCTCCAACGACGACGAAGACCCGCTGGGTACACCGGCACTGAAGCAGGCGATTGCCGGCCTGCTGGAGCTGATGCCGGCCTCGATGGCGATCTTCGCGCCCAACCTCAACTCGTTCCGGCGCTTCCAGCCGGGCCTCTACGTGCCGATGGCGCCGTCCTGGGGCTATGACAATCGTTCGGTGGCGGTGCGCATTCCCTCGGGCCCCAACGCCGCGCGACGCATCGAGCATCGCGTTGCCGGCGCCGATGCCAACCCCTACCTGCTACTGGCGACGCTGCTGGCTTCGGTCCTGCACGGCCTGAACAACGAACTGACGCCGCCGACGCCGATCGAGGGCAATGCCTATGAGCAGCTCGAACCGACGTTGACCAATAGCTGGCAGCAAGCGCTCGATCTGTTCGCAGCGAGCGAGGTGCTGGAAGAATCACTGGGCCGGGATTTCCATCACGTCTATCACGCCAACCGGCTCGGCGAACGGGCTCAGACCATGCAGACCGTCAGTTCGCTGGAGTATGACTGGTATCTGCGTCACGTGTAGATGCCATTGCCAACCAAACGCCAAGAGCCCCGTTCATCATCGACGGGGCTCTTGGCGTTATCAGCCATAAAACGTACGCGTCAGGAGCTCGCGCTGTCGCTCTCGGCGGCGGCCTGCCACTGCGGCTCACCGTTTTGCAGCGGTACGCGATCGCCCTCGGGCGCCTGCTCCAGCCGGGTCTCGTAGGCCTCGCCGCCGATCGTGTACTCGACGTCGTAACCGATCAATTGCTCCTCGGAGTCGGTCACGGTCTGGCAACGGCGCTCGGTGGTGGTGTAGGTGTCGCCCTGCTGCATGCGCTGCTGAACCTCGCGACCGGCGAAGCCGCCGGCCACGGCGCCCGCCGCGGTAGCGATCTTCTGGCCGCTGCCGTCGCCGATCTGATTGCCCAGTACGCCACCGACGATGGCGCCGATCGCGGTGCCGGCGATCCGGTTGGGGTCCTGAACCGGGCGCTGATGGGTCACGGCAACGTTCTCGCAGACCTCGCGCGGCGTCTCGACGGTTTCGGTGAGTCGGTCGACACTGATCACTTCAGCGTACTGCGGTTGCTGCGCCGTTTGCATCTGATAGGCACCGAATGCCAAGCCGCCCAGGCCCAGAACTGCGAGAGTGCTACCGATGACGATGGATTTGCTCATGATCGACTCCTGTATTCTTCTTCGCTAACGAAACAGGATGAAGTTTAACGCAGGTTAATCCGGGAATTTAGTTTTTGAACAGTGTTTTCATATTGTGTCAGGGGTGTTTGCAATTGCCGACAATCAATCCCAAGCCCTTAAAACCTCGCGGTTTCAAGGGCTTGGGAATCGACCTAAACGCCCAATGCATCGCGCGTGCGGTAGTACCAGGCGCCCAGCGTGGTTAGCGGCACGCGCAGCAGACGGCCACCCGGAAACGGCAGATGAGGCAGGCCGGCGAAGGCATCGAAGCGTTCGCTCTCGCCATCGATCACTTCGGCGATCAAGCGGCCCGCCAAGTGGGTGCAGGTCACGCCATGCCCCGAATAGCCCTGAGCGTAATAGACGTTGCCGTTCAAGCGCCCGAACTGCGGCAGGCGATTCAGCGTCAACAGAAAGGTACCGCTCCAGGCATACTCGAAGCCAATGCCCTTGAGTTGTGGAAATGTGGTCTCCAGTTTGGGGCGAATCACGCTCTCGATGCTCTCGGGATCCTGGCCGCCATAGCTGACGCCGCCGCCGTAGATCAGCCGGCGATCGCCTGATAGCCGAAAATAGTCGAGCAGGTAGTTGGAGTCTTCGACGGCGCGATCGGTGGGCAGAATGTCGTTGGCCTGGGTCTCTTCCAGCGGCACCGTGGCAATCACTTGGGTGCCGGCAGGCATCGACTTGCCCTCGAGTTGCGGCATCAATCCCTGCATGTAGGCGTTACCGGCCAGCACCACGCGCTCGGCAATGACGCTGCCGCGCGGCGTACGCAGCCGCGCCGGTTCGCCATGGGTCAGTTCGGTGACCGGCGATTGCTCGTAAATCACCCCACCCAGCGATTCCAGCGCCGCGGCCTGGCCGAGTACCAGATTGAGCGGATGCAGATGCCCTCCCGAGTGATCGAGCAGCGCGCCGACATAGCGATCGCTGCCCACTTCGCGCCGGTAGGTATCGCTACCCAGCAGCTCCAACTCATGATTGCCGTAGCGCTCCCACAGGGCCTTGTGCTCGATCAACCCCTGCATCTGCTTGGCGTTGCAGGCGGCGAACAGATTGCCATCCTTGAGATCGCAGGCGATGTCATAGCGTTCGATGCGCTCGCGAATGATGCGATTGCCCTCGAAGGCCATGTCGCCCAGCGCGCGAGCGGTTTCGCTGCCATAGCGCGACTCGATCACGTCCATGTCGCGACTGTAGCTGTTGACGATCTGTCCACCGTTGCGCCCGGAAGCACCGAAACCGATGCGCGCCGCTTCGAGCACCACGACCCGATGGCCTTTCTCGGCCAGGTGCAACGCCGCGGAAATACCGGTAAAACCGGCGCCGACGACGCAGACATCACAACACACCTCGCCCTCCAGCGCCGCGCGCTCGACGCTCTCGTTAGCCGAAGCGGCATAGTAAGACGCCACGTGGGACGCAGTTTCGGACGCTGGCATTCCTGGTCTCCAAGAATTGAGTAATCATAGGTTGATGATGGTTGACGCTATACACGCAGCAATAGATGCTCGCGCTCCCATGAGCTGATGACGCGAAAATACGCCGTGTGCTCGGCGCGCTTGACCGCCAGGTAGCTATTGGTGAAGCGCTCGCCCAGCAGATCGGCCAACGGTTTGCACTCCCTGAGCGCATCCAGCGCCGGGCCGACGTCGTCGGGCAGCTTGTTACCCGCCGACCAGGCCGAGCCGACCATCGGCGGGCGCGGATCGATCTGGCTGATCATGCCCAGATAGCCGCAGGCCAGTGACGCCGCCATCGCCAGGTAAGGATTGGCATCGGCGCCGGCGAGACGATTCTCGACCCGCGTGGCTTCCGGCTCGCCGACCGGCACGCGCAGGCCCACGGTGCGGTTGTCGAAGCCCCATTCGGTATTCACCGGTGCCGACCCGCTGGTCTCGCTGCGCATCAGGCGGCGGAAGGAATTCACGTTGGGCGTGAAGAACGGCATCGCCGACGGCAGGTACTGCTGCAAGCCACCGATGAAGTGATGGAACAGCCGGCTCGGCTGGCCATCTTCACCAGCGAATTGATTGTGTCCGCTGGCGATGTCCACCAGGCTCTGGTGAATGTGCATGGAGCTGCCCGGCTCGTTGGCCATCGGCTTGGCCATGAAGGTGGCGTACATGTTGTGGCGCAGCGCCGTTTCGCGCAGGGTGCGCTTGAACATCACCACCTGGTCGGCCAGCATCAACGGATCGCCATGCTGGAAGTTGACCTCCATCTGCCCGGCGCCCTCTTCATGATTCAGGGTGTCGATGTCCAGATCCATGGCTTCGCAGTAGTCGTACATCTCCTCGAACAGCGGGTCGAACTCGTTGACCGCATCGATGGAGAACGACTGCCGGCTGCTCTCCTGGCGCCCGGTACGGCCGATCGGCGGCTCGAGCGGATAGTCGGAATCGGTATTGGTCTTGACCAGGTAGAATTCCACCTCGGGCGCCACCACCGGCTTCCAGCCGCGCGCCTTGTAGAGTTCCAGCACCCGCTTCAACACGCTGCGTGGCGACAACTCCACCGGCTCGCCGGTCAGGTAGTAGCAGTCGTGAATGATCTGCGCGGTGGGGTCTTCCGCCCAGGGCACCAGGTACACGGCATTGGGATCGGGGACCAGTTGCATATCCAGTTCCGAGGGGTTCCAGAAGCGGATGTCCTCGTCATCGGGGTAACCGCCGGTGACCGTCTGGATGAAGATCGAATCGGGCAGGCGCGGTCGCCCACCGTTGAGATACTTCTTGGCGGGCATGATCTTGCCCTTGAGAATGCCGGTCAGATCCGAAACCAGACACTCCACCTCGGTGATGCCGTGGGCACTGAACCAGTCATCGAGCTCATGGCGTCGAGAGTCACTCATACATAATTCCTTCAAGGCGTATCGAGCGGTTCGCCGCTCCCTGTACGATAATGATACAGGAGACGCGTAAGGGGATAACGCGCGCGGCGACCGCAGCCCCTTGATTGCGCTGGACGCTTTGGCGATCAGCGCGACTGCACTTCGGTCCACAGTTGAGTGAATACCTGCAGCTCCTTACCCTCGAGACTCGGCGTGAAGCTCAGCCGGGCCAGGTCCTCCTCGGTGGGCAGTACCGGCGGTTTGGTCAGCACCTCGTCGAGATAGGGCACCGCCGCCTCGTTGGGGCTGGCGTAGTAGTTGTAGTTGGACAACTGCGCGCCGACCTTGGCATCGAGAATGAAGTTGATGAACTTGTGCGCCAGCTCGGGATTGGGCGCCTTGGAGGGGATCATCATCACGTCCACCCACTTCTCGGTGCCTTCGTCGGGAATCATGAATTTGATGTCCTTGAAGGCTTCCGGATTCTCCTCGCGGTAGAACAGGTAGTCGCCGTTGTAACTCATCGCGACATGAGACACGCCACGGGCCAGTTGCTGCAGCGCCGGCGTACCCTCGACGAAACCGCTGAAATTATTGCGGTTCTTGGTGTCGAGCAGCATCTTGGCGGTCTCCTTCCAGGCGTCGATGCCGGTGCAGTCGTAACCATGACCGAGATACGCACAACCGGCGCCCATGCTGACCTGGCCATCGCCCATCAGCGCGAACGGATAGCTCGGGTTGATCTCGGGGTCGAACATCAGCGACCAGCTCTTGGGGGCATCGGGGAACGTCGCGGCGTTATAAACCAGGCCCGTCACGCCCCACTGATAAGGCGCGCTGTAGGCGCTGTTGGGATCGTAACTGGGGTTCTTGAACTGCTCCATGACGTTGTCCAGATTGGGAATCTTGGACTTGTCGAGCTTCTGCACCATGCCGGTCTCGATCAGCCGCGGCACGTAGTAGTTGGATGGTACGATGATGTCGTACTGCGACACCCCGCCGGTATTGAGCTTGGCGAACATCTCGGGCAACGAGTTGTAGTAGCTCTGCACGACCTCGGCATCGTACTTGGCCTCGAAGGCCTCGATGATCGCGGGGTCCATGTATTGGGTCCAGTTGAACAGATACAGCTTGTTCTCCTGGGCCTGAACGCCCCCGGCCAGTAGCAGGCCACCGAGCGTGGCGGCGATTCGTGTGGTCATTGTTTTCATCGTTTCGCTCTCCTTCGGTCCCACGTCGTAATGACAGCGCGCCTAGCGGCGCCCCTGCCGGTTGAACAGCAAACTGAGTATCGCGGCAATCGCCACGGCGCCGATCATCAGCGTGGCGATCGCGTTGATTTCGGGAGTGATGCCTTTCTTGATCGCACTCCAGATGTAGATCGGCAGCGTCGCGCTCTCCGGCCCCGAGGTGAAGAAGCTGATCACGAAGTCGTCGATCGACAAGGTGAACGACAGGAAGAAAGCCGAAATCAGCGCCGGTTTGATGGTCGGCAGCAAGAAATGCAGTGCACGCTTGAATGGCGTGGCATACAAATCCTTGGCGGCCTCGAACAGGCTCGGGTCCAGCCCCACGAAACGCGAATAGACGATCAGCGCGACGAAGGGAATCTGGAACGTCACATGGGCGATGATCATCGTGCCGAGCCCCGGTTGCAAAAACCCGGTAAGGCGATGGAATTCGACGAAGAACGCCATTTCCGAAATACCGAAGACGATATCGGGCAGCACGATCGGCAGATAGATCAGCACGATCAGCCAACCCAGCTTGCGATGGCGATGGCGGTACATCCCGTAGCCGATCAGGCAGCCGATCACCAGCGCCACGATCGAGGAACTTATCGCCAATACCAGGCTGTTGCCGAACGCATCGATGATCAACTCATTGCCCAGCAGGTGCCGATACCAGACCAGCGAGAAGTGCGAGAACACAGCGGTACTGTTGGCTGCATTGAAAGAGAACAGCACGATTACCGCCAGCGGCAGATAGAGGAAGAACAGCGTGATCCACCAGATGCCGGCAAGGCCGCGTTGCAGGGTGCGCTTTCTCATATCACCACCTCCTCGCCGCCGCCCAGGCGCTTGCCGATACGCCGCATGGCATACAGGCCGATGAACGTTGCGATCAGCATCAGAATCGCTCCCGCCGCCCCTAGCGGCCAGTTCGAGCTCGCGGCAAACTGATTGGCGACCAGATTACCCAGCATCATCCCCTTGCCGCCACCGAGCAGTTCGGGAATCACATACATGCCGAATGCGGGTATCGCCACCAGCACCGTGCCCGCCAATAGCCCCGGCAAAGTCTGTGGGAACACCGCATGCCAGAAGGCGCGTACCGGCGAGGCATAAAGATCCTGTGCGGCCTGCACCAGCGCCTTGTCGAGCTTCTCGAAGGCGGCATACAGCGGCAACACCATGAACGGCAGGAAGTTGTAGACCAGCCCCAGGGTGACGGCGAAATTCGAGGGATACAGCCCCATGTGAGGGCCGATCAGCCCCAACGCATCGGCAAGATCGGACAGCGGTGTGCCCGGCGCCAGCAGGTTCATCCAGCCGAAGGCGCGAATCACCTGATTGGTCCAGGATGGCACCACCACCAGCAGCAACAGCAGCGGCCGCCATCTCTCACGGCAGGTCGTGATGTAATAGGCGACAGGATAGGCCACGATCACCACCAGCAGCGTCGATACCAGGGTCTGCCAGAGCGAACGTATCAGCGTGAACAGATTGCCCGGGCTCCAGCCGAGAAAGCCGAAACCGGCCAATTGCTTGAAGGCATCCAGCGAGAGCGGCATCTGCGGCAGGCCGTAAGGGCCGTTGGACATGAACGCCACCGACATCAGATAGAGACTGGGCAGCACCAAAAAGGCGAAAATCCAGGCCGCCCCCGGGGCGACGCTGATCAGCAGGTGACGGGTTTCGCTGACCACGGCACGATGGCGAGCGGCCAACTGTGAAGATTCAGCCATTGTCGTCTCCTCAGTTCGCGACCCGTACCAGGTCTTCGGGGCATACGTTAATCGTCACCCGATCGCCCACGCCATGCAGCCGCTGGCCCAGATTGCTGGCGACCGCCATCAGCGTCAGGCCATTGACGTCCAGCCGGTACTCGATGCGGCTGCCGCGATAAAGACGCTCCTTGACCACTCCTTGCAGTCGGTTGGAGTCCTCGGCGACCTCGACGTCCAGCTCCAGGGTCTCGGGTCGAATCAGCAGCCAGCCATCCTGATCCGGGCGCTGCTCGGCCATGTCCAAACGCAAGCGCCCCAGTTCGGTATCCACCCAATCGTCCTGGCTGCCATGAATGGCGAACAGGTTGTCATGCCCCATGAAACGTGCCACGAAGGCATTGGCGGGATGCTCGTAGACCTCGCTGGGTGTGCCGACCTGCTGGATGATGCCGCCATCGAGCACGGCGATACGATCCGACATCACCATGGCCTCGTCCTGGTCATGGGTGACGAAGACGAAGGTCATGCTCAAGCGCTTCTGTATCCGCTGCAGCTCGACCTGTAGCTGACCGCGCAGGCCGGCATCGAGCGCCGACAACGGTTCGTCGAGCAGCAGCACCTCGGGCTCGCAGACCAGCGCGCGGGCCAGGGCGATGCGCTGGCGCTGGCCGCCGGAGAGTTGATCCACACGCCGCTCGACCAGCGAACCGAGATGGATGAACTCGGCGACCTCGGCGACCTTGCGCTCGCGCTCGGCGACCGACTCGCCACGCATGCGCAGCCCGAAGGCCAGGTTGTCGCGCACCGACAGGTGCGGGAACAGCGCATAGGATTGGAAAACGGTATTGACGCTGCGCCGGTGCGGTGGAATGTCGGTGATATCGGTCCCACCGATCAGCAGGCTGCCATCGTCGGGTTCCTCGAGGCCGGCGAGAATGCGCAACAGCGTGGTCTTGCCGCAGCCGGAAGGGCCCAGCAGGGTAAAGAATTCGCCCGCCTCGATGGTCAGGTCGACGCCATCGAGCGCCACCGTGTCCTTGCCGAAGCGCTTGCGCATGCCCTTGAGTTCGATCGACGACGCCTCGCGGGTCGCCCGTTCGCGTGTCTCGCCATCGCGGCTGACCGCCGAGTTATGTGCTTCGGCCGCAGGGGCCGCCGTGGGATTGTTCATCGCACCACTCTCCTGTTGTTGTCGTGGCGTACCGTCATCGTGGTGTATTGGCTGGATTTACAACCGGTCACGCAACTTGTAGAAGTTGGTGGCCAGCACGAGTAGTGGCGTACGCAGCCAGCGTCCGCCGGGAAATTCGCGGTGCGGCATGGCGGCGAACACGTCGAAGCGCTCGGCTTGCCCGGCGATCGCATCAGACAACAGCTGACCGGCCAGCCCCGCCAGCGACATGCCATGCCCCGAATATCCTTGAGCGTAGAAAAGATTGCTGTCCAGACGCCCGAAATCCGGCGCCCGGTTGAGCGTGATCGCCACGTCGCCACCCCAGCGATAGTCGATCCCGATACCTTCGAGTACCGGAAACAGGCGCGCGATCTTGGCATCCATGCGCGCCTTCAGGCCTCGCGGCTCGCGCCCGTCGTAACTGACCTCGCCGCCATAGATCAGACGGCGATCACCGGACAGGCGATAATAGTCGAGCACGAAGTTGGCGTCGGCCAGCGCATCGTTTTGCGGCAGCACCTGAGCCACTTGGGCGTCGGATAGCCGCTCGGTGGCGACGATATAGTTGGCCGCACGCATGATGCGCCCGCCCATGTCGGGCATTAGACCGCCGACATAGGCATTGGTCGCCAGCACCACGAAATCGGCGTTCACGCTGCCACGTCCGGTGCTGATTCGCGCCGGCTGGCCGCGCTTGATATCGATTACCGCACTGTGCTCGTGAATGCTGACACCGGCCTGTTGCGCCGCACGCGCCAGGCCCAGCGTGTAGTTGAGGGGGTGCAGGTGGCCACCTTCGCTTTCATGCAGCGCGGCGGGATAGGCATCGCTGACGACGCGCTCACGTAGCGCCTCGCCGTCGAGAAAACTCAACGCATGGTAATCGTAGCGATTGGCCATGCTGTCCTGGAAGGCGCGCAGTTCGCGCACGTGGCGTGGCTTGACGGCGGCATGCAGGGAACCGTGCGCCAGATCGCAGGGGATGGCGTGCCGCTCGATGAGCCGCTCGGTCAGGCGCACCGATTCGCGGCTCATCTCCCAGATATCGCGGGCGCGCTCCAGACCCAGCGCCTTCTCGATCACATCCAGCCCCGTACCCAACCCCGGCAAGACTTGGCCACCGCTGCGCCCCGAGGCACCATAGCCGACTTCGCCGGCTTCGAGCAGCACCACACGATAGCCACGCTCGGCCAGGTGCAGCGCCGCCGAGCATCCGGTCACGCCGGCACCGACGACGCAGACATCGGCGCGCTCCTCACCGGCCAGTGGCGGGGTCGACGCCAGGCTGACGGCAACGCTGGCGTTGTAGTAGGACGCGGGACGACGCAGATCGGCGGCGGCATTCATGACGGTTTCCCGGGCTTGGCGAGCCGCTCTGCGCGGCCAGGTTTGTTGTTGAATTCTTTCACCATTGAAGCGGCGTTGACCGCGACATATGCCCTTAGTCTGACACTAGAGTGCCGTTGGATGTCAAGTATTCAATAACAAGTGTGAAGCATTTTTTGACGGCTAACGCGTAATGATACGCCTGCGAGCGCTCATGGCTGGGCCGCCAGCGCCTCGAGAAACGCTTCGAGAACGCGGTGCGGGCGACGCCCCCTGCGCGTCACGCTGACGAACGCCGTGGTGAATCGCTCGCGCTCGGGGCACAGCGCGCGCAGGCGGCCCGCATCGACCCATGGGCGCGCCAGGTGATCGGGCAGATAGCCGATATAGCGGCCGGTGAGAATCAGAAAGGCGGTTCCCTCGCGATCGGAAGCCGTGGCACTGCCGCTGAGTCGCTGATGGCACGTTCTGGCTTCGGGCGGCAATGGATAGCTGGGCACGACCGCTTCCTGGCGTGCCAGGCAAGCGCCATCCAGCGTCGCCGAATCGGCACCGAACAACGGGTGACTGTCGGCGCAATAAAGCAGCGACCGCTCGCTGTAGAGCGGTACCGCCTCGAGACTCGCCAGCCGATTGATTTCCGGCACCACGCCCAGATGAAGCCCGCCATCGAGCACCGCCAGAGCGATCTCGTCGGGTGGCGTCATATGAATATTGATGCGCACCTCGGGGCCGCGAGCCTTGAGCTCGGCCAGGGCATGGGTAATGCGCATCTGCGGCAGGCTGACGAGATTGTCGGTAATCCCGATATTGAGTTCGCCACGCAGGGTCTGGTGCAGGGCGTTGACCTCGGTGCGAAAGGTCTCCAGCGAGGCGAGCAGGGTCAGCGCTGCCCGGTAGACGTCACGCCCCTCCTCGGTCAATGCGAAGCCGCCGCGGCCGCGTTGGCATAGACGCAGCCCCAGGCGTTTCTCCAGATCGCTCATGTGCAGGCTGATCGCCGAGCGACCAATGCCCAGCGACACCTCGGCGGCGGTGAAGCCACCGCATTCGGCTACGGTCTTGAAGATGCGCAGCAGGCGAATGTCGAAATCGCTGACCTGCCCGAGTGATGCCGACTGGCGATCGACCATCGAATCAGCGAGCCGTTACGGCGCAGGCCGGGCAAGCCGGATCGCGCGACACATTGAAACGACGCCACTCGCCGCTCAGGCCGTCGAAGGTGGAGAGCCCGCGATGTGGCGTACCGGCGCCGCTCAACAGCTTGATCGCCTCGAGCGCCTGAAAGGTACCGATCAGACCGACCAATGGCGCGACCACACCGTTCTCGGCGCAGCGCAATTCGTCATCGAGCGGCTCGCCGTCAGCCGGCGGCGGGTACAGGCAGGCGTAGCAGGGGCTCTGCGCGTCGCGCGGATCGAACACCGCCAACTGTCCGGAAAAGCGAATCGCCGCCCCGGAAACCAGCGGTACGCGCGCCGCCAGGCAGGCGCGATTGATCGCGTAACGGCTGGAAAAGCGATCGGTGCAGTCGAGCACCACATCGGCCGCGCTCGCGGCATCGAACAGCGCCGCGCCATCGAGACGCCGGCCAAGCGCCTCGCTGCGGCACGCCGAATTGAGCGCGCGCGCCGATTCGGTGGCGGACTCGGCCTTGTTGCGGCCGATGTCCGCCTCGCCATGGGCGATCTGACGCTGCAGGTTGGACAGCTCCACGACATCGTCATCGGCCAGGGTCAGCCGCCCTACGCCGGCAGCGGCCAGATACAGCGCCACCGGCGAACCCAGCCCACCGGCGCCGATGATCAGCGCATGCCCGGCGAGCAAGCGCTCCTGACCGACGATGTCGATCTGCTCCAGCATGATCTGCCGGCTATAGCGCAGCAGGGCCTCGTCGTTCATGGATTCACTCGTCATCGATTCGCTTGTCGTCGCTTACTTGTCATCGAACTGATCGATGTCCGGGACATGCAACGAAAACTCCTCCTTGACCTCCTCCATCACCACGTAGCTCTTCGACTCCTTGACACCGGGCAGGGTCAGCACGACGTCGCCGAGCAATTGGCGGTAGGCGGACATCTCGGGAATGCGGCATTTGAGAATGTAATCGAACTGGCCCGATACCAGGTGGCACTCCTGGATCTGCGGCAGCTTGGCCACCGCGCGGCGAAACTCATCGAATACCGCCGGCGATTGGGTCTCGAGACTGATCTCGACGAACACCAATAGATTGGCCTTGAGCGCCTTGGGATCGAGCACGGCCTTGTAGCCGCGGATGATGCCCGAACGCTCGAGGCGCTTGACGCGCTCGAGACACGGCGTGGTCGAGAGCCCCACTTGCGAGGCCAGGTCGACGTAGGAGATGCGCGCATTATCCTGCAGGCAGCGCAGGATCTTGAGATCGATACGGTCCAACGATCGGTTCTTGGCTTTCATTGTAATCGTGTTCCCAGCCGAATGACGACAGCATGATCGCCTGCCAATGCCATTTGAAACAGCAGCAAGCGATGCGCCAGCGGTAAATCACCCCAAATAGACAGCAAGATAAACCTTGAGGCACTACTATTACCACACTCACCCGGCTCGCCTCCAACCGACGTTTCCACGTTACGACGCGGTGCAAAAACGCCCCAGCGAGACACGCGGACGCCCGCCCAGGTCGTCGAGTGTCGCCACATCGCCGTAGCCGGCGTCACTCAGTGCTTCGCGCACCGCCGCCCCTTGATTGAGGCCATGTTCGAGCAGCAACCAGCCACCCGGCTCTAAATGTACCCGCGCCGTTGCAATCAGATGGTAGAGATCGGCAAGCCCAGCGTCGCCGGCCACCAGCGCCGAACGCGGTTCGAAGCGCACATCGCCGAGTGCCAGATGGGGGTCGTCATCGGCCAGATAAGGCGGGTTGGAGAGAATCAGCGTAAAGCTTTCACCGGCCAATGCCGCGAACCAATCGCTCTCATGGAAGGTAGCGTTGGCAATACCCAATCGCATGGCATTGTCGCGAGCCAGCGCCACGGCCGCCGGTATCCGATCGACACCGAAGACGCACCAGCCGGGCCGCTCGCTGGCGAAGGCCAGGGCGATGGCCCCGCTACCGGTACCCAGATCCAGCGCCCGGCCGCTCGGCTCGCTCGCCCGAGCCAATGCCGCTTCGACGAGGCTTTCGGTATCCGGGCGGGGAATCAGCGTCGCGTCATGCGTGCCCAGGCGCAATCCCCAGAACTCGCGCTCGCCGATCAGGTAGGCCACCGGCTCGCCGGCGCTACGCTTGACGATCAGCCGCTCGAAATGCGCCAGGTCGGTATCGGTCACCTCGCGATCGCTCCAGGTGTACAGCCAGGTGCGATCACGGCCCAATACATGCCCGAGCAATACCTCGGCATCGAGGCGCGCACTCGGCGACCCGACAGCGGCCAGACGCTCGCAGGCAGCGACCAGCAGCCGATCGATGCGCATCAGGCCTCCTGTAGCGCGGCCAGACGCTCGGCCTGGTACTCGTTGATCAGCGGTGCGACGACCTCATCGAGCTCACCGGTCATCACCTCGCCGAGCTTGTACAGCGTCAGATTGATACGGTGATCGGTGAGTCGCCCCTGAGGGAAGTTATAGGTACGGATGCGTTCGCTGCGATCGCCCGAGCCGACCAGCGAACGCCGGGTGTCGGCCTGCAGCTGGCGCTGGCTGTCCACGGCGCTCTGCTTGAGCCGCGCGGCGAGCAACGACATCGCCTTGGCGCGGTTCTTGTGCTGGCTGCGCTCTTCCTGGCACTCCACCACCACGCCGCTGGGCAGGTGAGTGATGCGGATCGCCGAGTCGGTGGTGTTGACGTGCTGGCCACCGGCGCCGCTGGAGCGAAAGGTATCGACACGCAGATCGTTCGGGTTGATGTCGATGGCGCCGACCTCGTCGGCCTCGGGCATCACCGCCACGGTACACGCCGAGGTATGGATGCGCCCCTGCGATTCGGTGGCCGGCACGCGTTGCACGCGATGCGCGCCGGATTCGAACTTGAGCCGCGCGTAAACGCCCTCGCCGCGCACCCGGGCGATGATCTCCTTGTAGCCGCCCTGCTCGCCGTGGCTGGCACTGACGACTTCAACCTTCCAGCCGAGCTTTTCGGCATAACGCGAATACATGCGAAACAGATCGCCGGCGAACAATGCCGCCTCGTCGCCGCCGGTGCCGGCGCGCACCTCGAGAAAGACGTTGCGATGATCGTCGGGATCCTTGGGCACCAATAGCTGCTTGAGCCGCTCGTCCAGCGTTTCCAGCTGCGTGCGACCGGCGTAAAGCTCCTCTTCGGCCAGTTCGCGCATCTCCACGTCGCTGTCGCTGCATAGCTGCTCGGCGGCCTCGATATCGTCCTCGGTCGCTTGATACTCGCGCCAGGCCTCGATCAGCGCCTCGAGCTCGGCGTATTCGCGCGAATAATCGCGAAACCGCGCTTGATCGGTGATCACTTCGGGCTCGGCAAGCAGCGCGGAGAGCTCCTCGAAGCGCTCCTGCAGGCTTTCCAGACGCTGACGCAATGACGCTTTCATTGAGCTTCCTGTTCCCGATTGTCGTTTTGGGGCGATAGCGAGGTCGAATCGAGCAGCAGCGCCTCGCCCGCTTCGATGATGTCGTGGCGCTCGGCGCCGGAAGCCTCGCGCAGGCGCAGCGTGGGGCCATGCAACAGCTTGTTGGTGAGTTGCTGGGTCAAGCGGCGAATGACTTTCTCGGGATCCTCGCCACGCGCGAGTTGGGCCATGGCCTGGGCCTCGGCGGCATCGCGCAGCGCCTCGCCCTGTTCGCGATAGCGGCGAATCAGATCGCCCGCCCCACGCACCCGGCGCTCGTGCTGCCAGTGCCCCACACCTTGGGCGATCAGCGCCTCGGCCTGGTTGGCCGCGACCTGGCGATGGCGACGATTCTCTTCGATGACTTCCTGAAGATCGTCGACGGTGTATAAAAAGACATCGGCGAGTTCGCCGACTTGCGGCTCGATATCGCGCGGCACGGCGATATCGACCATGAAGATCGGACGATGACGACGCACCTTCAGTGCCCGCTCGACCATGCCCTTGCCGAGAATCGGCAAGGGTGACGCCGTGGAAGCGATCACGATGTCGGCGCGCGCCAATGCCTGGGGAATCTCGCTCAGGGTGATCGCCTCGCCGCCGAATTCGCCGGCGAGGCGCTCGGCGCGTTCGCGGGTACGGTTGGCGACAATTAGCTCGCGGATGCCCGACTCGCGCAGGTGCCGGGCGACCAGCTCGACGGTTTCACCGGCTCCGATCAGCAGCGCCCGCGAGCGCGAGAAATCGTCGAAGATACGACTCGCCAGGCTGACCGCGGCATACGCCACCGACACCGGGTTCTCGCCGATGCCGGTCTCGGTACGCACCTGTTTGGCCACCGCGAACGTATGTTGAAACAGGCGCTCCAGTTCTCCACCCAGGCCGCGGTGGCTGCGTGCCTGTTGGTAGGCATCCTTGATCTGACCCAGAATCTGCGGCTCGCCGAGCACCATGGAATCGAGCCCCGAGGCCACACGCATCAAATGCCGCACTGCCGCCTCATCGAGATAGTGGTAGGCGCATTGGGTCAATTGCTCGATGGGCAGGCCGTGAAAGCGTCCCAGCCAATCCAGAATCGCCCGCTCGCCGGTCGCGTCGGTCACGCAATACAGTTCGGTGCGATTGCAGGTCGACAGCACCGCCGCCTCGATCACCTCGGGCAGCCGCTTGAGCTGACTCAGCGCCGCCTCGAGCTGGCTCGGCGTAAAGGCGACTCGCTCACGCATATCGATGGCGGCGGTCTTGTGATTGATTCCGAGTGCGAGAAGCGTCATTGCGGCGTCATTAACATTCAGGGGATCGTCGGGACTTTGCGCGGTTCGGGCACACCAGTTTACCACAGCACCCAAATACTGTGATGCACTCAGGAAACCTCAGCATCGCTTTGCCCACGCTGGCCAAGCCGGTATGCTGAGCGACATGCCACTACCGCCCTCGCAGGGATGAATGGCGGGGTGTTCTCAGGCTCTGGTACGAGGAAGGCATGCGCGCACGCTTGGTTACGACCGCATTGGCAGCCGCCCTGTTGGCGGGATGCCAGGGTCTGCCCTCCGGCTCGGCGCCGGAAAGACTCGACGACCCCATGGCTTCGGCACCGCCGATCACCCAGGGGCTGGACGCGCAAGGCCTATCGACGTTGCTGATCGCCGAGTTGGCCGGTCAGCGTGGCGATTTCGAGCGCGCCGCTCGCGGCTATCTTCAGGCCGCCGAGCGCTATGAATCGCCAGCGCTCGCCGAACGCGCGACACTGGCCGCACGCTATACCGACGACTCGAAATTGCTGGTGCGCGCCGCCGAACGCTGGGGGCAACTGGCACCCGATGCCGAGGCACCGGCACGCTTGCTGGCGTCGCTGGCCATGGAGCGCGGCGACTGGCAGGCCAGCCTGGAGCAGCGCCTGGCACTGGCATCGCGCGCCGGCTCTCGTTCCACTCAGGGCGATTTGATCGCGTTTGCCGAAGCGGCTATCGAGCAGAGCGCAGCCTTGCCGCCATTGATAGCCCGGCTCCGGCAGTATCTTCGCAGCGAGACGGAACATACGCCGCCAACCGAAGCAATCCTCGCCACGGCACTGCTCGAAGCCGCCAATGGTGAGCTTCCCCGAGCCGAGACACGCCTGGCCACACTCGCCGAAACACACGCCGAATTGCCAGCGCTATGGCTGGCGCGCGCGCGCATCGCTCTACAGGACGAGCGCCTCGGGGATGCCAAGGCCGCCGCCCAGCGCGGCCTGGAACTGGCACCGGACGATAGCCGCTTCATTCTGTTGCTGGCCCAGGCTCAGTTACGCGCGGGCGATATCGAATCCGCCGAGGCGCATCTCGATACACTGATCGAGCGCCATCCCGACACCCCGTCGCTGCGCCTGGCACTCGCCCGGCTCTATCTCGAGGAGGGATACGGCGCACCCGCACGCCGCTTGCTGCTACCACTGATCGACAGCGAACCGGCACCCGCGCTGGCTTATCTGCTACTCGGCACGATCGCTGCCGAGCAAGGCAACGTCGACAACGCCCTGCTCTATTATCGTCAGATACCGCCGGGCGATGGCTTCATCGAATCGCGCCTGCGCGCCGCCAGCACGCTGATCGATGCCGGCCGGCTGCTCGATGCCCGCGATTTCCTGCATATCGAGCGCCTGCGCCATCCGGACATGGCCAGCGAACTCACCGCCATGGAGGTCGGCCTGCTCGATGAACAGGGCCTCGATGACGCCGCCATGACCCTGCTCGATCGCCAGGTGGCGAGCCACCCCGACGACACTCAACTGCGCTTCATGCGCGCCATGCGTCTCTACGATCGGGGCGATCTGGCCGGCATGGAGCGCGACCTGCGCCATATCATCGAGCAGGAGCCCGACAATGCCATGGCCCTCAACGCGTTGGGCTATACGCTGGCCGACCGGACAGCGCGTTACCAGGAAGCGCTCGAGCTGATCGAGCGCGCTCACCGACTCGAACCCGAGAGCCCGGCGATTCTCGACAGCCTCGGCTGGGTCCATCACAAACTGGGCGACGATCAGCGCGCCCTGCCTTATCTGCGCGAGGCCTACGCCAGCCAGCAGGATCAGGAGATCGCCGCTCACCTCGCCGAGGTACTGTGGCAACTCGAACGCCGCGCCGAGGCGCGGGCACTGATCGTCGAGGCTGTCGCGCAATTCGATGAGCGCCCGCTGATTAATGATCTACTCGAGCGCATCCCCGCGCTCGCCCCTTCGACCGACGAGACGATTTCCCCATGATGCGTTTGCTCGCCCTTTCCCTGTGCCTGGCGCTGCTGGCAGGTTGCGCCAGCCGTGCGCCCAGCGTCGATGCCCCACCGCGCGAGCGTGGCGACTGGTCGGCCCAGGCCGAGCGCCTACAGACGCTGGAGCGTTGGCGGCTGGCCGGCAAGGTCGGCCTGCGTACGCCCGACGATGCCATCAGCGCCAATCTCGACTGGACCCAGACGCCGCGCCATTACCGCATGCTGATCAGCGGCCCGTTCGGCGCGGGCCGCAGCGTGCTCGAAGGCATGCCCGGTAACGTCACGTTGACCACGGGCGATGGGCGCTTTCAGGCCGCCACCCCCGAGCAGCTGATGCAGGAGCAATTGGGCTGGTCGCTGCCGATCTCGGCGCTCGACTATTGGGTGCGCGGCCTGCCCGCCCCTGGCAGCTACCATGAGCTGCAAACCGACGCTCGCGGCTTTCCCACGCGCCTGAGTCAGGCCGGCTGGAACATCGAATACCGCGACTGGAGCTGGGTGCCCAATCTGGCCGATGGCCTGTGGCTGCCGAGCCGGCTGGTGATGAGTTACGGTGACTTGCGCGCCACGCTGGTGGTCAATCAATGGCGCCCCAACGCTCTCGGCGATGCTTACGATAACGCTGCCAGCGGGTCATGATGAGCGAGTTGACACTACCGGCGCCGGCCAAGCTCAATCGCCTGCTGCATATCACCGGACGCCGCGCCGATGGCTATCATGAGCTGCAGACGCTGTTTCAGTTTCTCGATCATGGCGACACCCTGCACTTTCAGCGGCACGACGAGGGCCAGGTACGTCTAACGCCAGCGATCGATGGCGTGGCCGAGCAGGACAATCTCATCGTGCGTGCCGCTCGGCTACTGCAGGCCGAGACCGGCTGCCGGCGAGGCGTGGCGGTCACGCTCGAAAAACGCCTGCCGATGGGCGGTGGCCTGGGCGGTGGCAGCTCGAATGCCGCGACGACCCTATTGGCGCTGAATCGCCTGTGGGAACTCGACCTGGGCCTCGAGCGCCTCGCTGCGCTGGGCCTACGCCTGGGCGCCGACGTGCCGGTGTTCGTACACGGCCAAGCCGCCTGGGCCGAAGGCATCGGCGAGCGCCTCACGCCGGTCACGCTGGATACGCCCTGGTTCGTGGTTCTGCACCCCAATATCACGGTCGCCACGCCCCGCGTGTTCGGTGCCGCGCAATTGACACGCGACACCCCCCCCATTAGTATGGCGCGCGCACTGCAGGAGGGGTCCGAGACCTGGCGCAACGATTGCGAACCGACGGTGCGCCGGCTTTATCCGGCGGTTGGCGAGGCGCTGGACCGATTGTCCGAATTCGCCCCGACCCGATTGACCGGCACCGGTGCCTGTGTGTTCTGTCATGTGCCGAACGAGCTTCAAGCCGACAGAATATTGCAGCATGTCGGCGAGAGCTGGCCGGCTTTCAAGGCACACGGTTGCAATATCTCTCCCCTCCATCAGGCGCTGGGGCTGTATTGATCGGATAGCCATATTCCTGTTCGCACGACTGCAAGAATCCCTCTCGAGATTCCACAGATTCCAAAGGTGGCTGCGCGTGTCTAAATTGATGGTTTTCGCCGGGAACGCCAATCCCGAACTCGCCCGCAAGGTGGCCGAGGGCCTCGACAACCGGTTGGGCCATGCCACGGTCGGCCAGTTCAGCGATGGCGAAATCGCGGTAGAAATCAACGAGAACGTCCGCGGCAAGGACGTCTTCATCCTGCAGTCGACCTGCGCCCCGACCAATGACAACCTGCTCGAACTGATCCTGATGGTGGATGCCCTGCGCCGCGCTTCCGCCACACGCATCACCGCCGTGGTGCCCTACTTCGGCTATGCCAGGCAGGATCGCCGGGTACGCTCCGCCCGCGTACCGATCTCGGCCAAGGTCGTCGCCGACATGATGGTCAAAGCCGGCGTCGACCGGGTGATGACCATGGACCTGCATGCCGATCAGATTCAGGGCTTCTTCGACGTACCGGTGGACAACGTCTACGGCTCGCCGATCCTGCTCGACGATATCGAGCGCCAGAACTACGACGATCTGGTGGTGGTGTCTCCCGACGTGGGCGGTGTGGTACGCGCCCGGGCCATCGCCAAGCAGCTCAATGCCGACCTGGCGATCATCGACAAGCGCCGCCCGCAGGCCAACCAGGCCCAGGTGATGCATATCATCGGTGAAATCGAGGACCGCACCTGTGTGGTTGTCGACGACATGGTCGATACCGCCGGCACGCTGTGCAAGGCCGCCGAGGCACTCAAGGATCATGGCGCGCGTCGCGTGGTGGCCTACGCCACTCATCCGATCCTATCCGGCCCGGCGGTGGACAATATTTCCAACTCGGTGCTTGACGAACTCGTCGTCGCCGATACCATTCCGCTTTCCGAACTGGCGCGCCGCAGTGGCAAGATTCGCCAGCTCAGCGTGGCGGGGCTGATCGCCGAAGCGATCCGCCGCGTCAGCAATGAAGAATCCGTCAGCGCGATGTTCCACTGAAACAAGCGCTGGGATACGAAGCCCGCAAGGGCTCCTGGAAACGGCATCGCCTGGTCGCGGGGATGCCGCTTTCCTTATTCGAAACCCGCGAGGTTAACCAATGTCCGATTACAAACTGACTGCCAACGTTCGTCACGACCTGGGGAAAGGTGCGAGCCGCCGCCTGCGTCGTGTGAACCAACAGGTCGCCGCCATCATCTACGGCGGTGAGAAAGCGCCCCAGCCGATCGTTGTCGACAAGGCCGCCTTCTACAAGGCCATCGAGGACGAAGCCTTCTTCTCGTCGCTGATCGACATCGATGTCGACGGCAGCAAGGAGCAGGTCATCATCCGCGATCTGCAGCGTCACCCGTTCAAGGCGCTGGTCACCCACGCCGATTTCCTGCGTGTCGATGCCACCCACGAGATGACCATCAACGTGCCGCTGCACGTGGCCGGTGAAGACGCCAACAAGAGCATCAAGGAGAAGGTCGGCGTACTTCACGTGCTCGCCAACGAAGTCGAGATCAGCTGCCTGCCGAAAGACCTGCCGGAATATCTCGAAGTCGACATCAGCGAGCTCGAGATCGGCGATACGCTGCACCTGTCCGATCTCAAGCTGCCCAAGGGCGTAGCGCTGGTCGCGCTGTCACATGGCGAAGAGCACGATGCCGGCGTTGTCAGCATCACGCGCCCGACGGTCGTCAGCGCCGACGATGAGGACGAGGGCGAAGCCGAAGGTGGCGAAGAAGGCAAGGAAGGCGAAGACAAGTCCGAGTAATGCGGGCATCTTCATGACCGACACCGGCAAGGCGTTCGCATGAGCCAAGTGAAAGCGATCATCGGCCTGGGTAACCCGGGCGCCGAGTACGCCGACACCCGGCATAACGCGGGCGCCTGGCTGGTGGAAGCCATCGCGCGCGACAGCCTCACTCCCCTGCGCATGGAGAAGAAGTTCCTTGGCCATTACGCCAAGGCCGACTTCGCCGGTCGCGAGCTGCACCTGCTCAACCCGACCACCTTCATGAACCGCAGTGGGGCGGCTGTCGCCGCGCTTTGTCAGTTCTTCAAACTCTCCCCCGAAGAACTGCTCATCGCCCACGATGAACTGGATATCGCGCCAGGCACCGCCCGCTACAAGCAAGGTGGCGGTCACGGCGGCCACAATGGCCTACGCGATACCATCAGCGCGCTGGGTAACAACAACGCCTTTCATCGTCTGCGGATCGGCATCGGCCACCCCGGCGACGCCAGGCAAGTCACCAATTACGTACTCGGGCGCCCCGGCAAGACGGAGCGCAGCGCCATCGATGTTGCCATCGACGAATGCCTCGCCACCCTGCCCGATGCGCTGCGTGGCGATTGGGCCAAGGCGATGAATCGGCTGCATAGCTTCAAGGGTTAATGAAAAAGGCTACGCTCGGTCATACGGCGTTAAACCACTTCACGATACTCATTTACCCTTTTGTAAACTCCGCTCGCTCAGCGATTTTTGCCTTGTCTGGCCGTCACTCGCCTATTTGCTCATATCTTGATCCCACTACGGCTTTGGCTAGTGGAGGCATGTCTCTTGGCGTAAAATGCCGCCATTCTCGTTTCACGAATTTCGTTTCAGGACAAAATCATGGGTTTCAACTGCGGCATCGTCGGCTTGCCCAACGTCGGTAAGTCCACTCTGTTCAATGCGCTGACCAAGTCCGGTATCGACGCCGAGAACTTTCCGTTCTGCACCATCGAGCCCAATACCGGCATCGTGCCGATGCCCGACCCGCGCCTCGACAAACTGGCCGAGATCGTAAATCCGCAGAAGGTGTTGCCGACCACCATGGAGTTCGTCGATATCGCCGGCCTGGTGGCGGGCGCTTCCAAGGGCGAAGGACTCGGCAATCAGTTTCTGGCCAATATTCGCGAAACCGACGCCATCGCCCATGTGGTGCGCTGCTTCGACAACGACAACGTCATCCATGTCGCCAATCAGGTCGACCCGCGCGCCGATATCGAAATCATCAACATGGAACTGGCCCTGGCCGATCTGGATACCGTCGAGCGCGCCATTCAGCGCCTGACTCGCGTCGCCAAGGGCGGCGACAAGGACGCCATCGCCACCAAGGCGATTCTCGAGCGAATCCAGCCACACCTTGCCGAGGGCCAACCGCTGCGTAGCTTCGGCCTCTCGGATGACGACAAGCGCCAGGTGAAAAGCTTCGGCTTTCTGACTCTCAAGCCGACCATGTATATCGCCAACGTCAATGACGACGGCTTCGAGAACAACCCTTACCTGGATGTGGTGCGCGAGATCGCCGCCGAGGAAAATGCCGTGGTGGTCCCGGTGTGCAACCAGCTGGAGGCCGAGATCGCCGAACTCGACGACGAGGAGCGCGACATGTTCCTCGCCGATCTCGGCATGCAGGAGCCGGGGCTCGACCGGGTCATTCGCGCCGGTTACGAGTTGCTCGGCCTACAGACCTATTTCACCGCCGGGGTCAAGGAGGTGCGCGCCTGGACGGTCGAGATCGGCGCCACCGCGCCGGAAGCCGCCGGCGTGATCCACACCGATTTCGAAAAAGGCTTCATTCGCGCCGAAGTCGTCGGCTATGACGATTTCGTTCACTACAACGGTGAAAACGGCGCCAAGGAGGCCGGCAAATGGCGTCTGGAAGGCAAGAGCTACGTGGTCAAGGACGGCGATGTGATGCACTTTCGATTCAACGTTTGATGCGGTGTAATGCTTGACGCATCAGTCACTTATCGCTAGCATACGCGGCGTTTCGTGGCTACGTAGCTCAGCTGGTTAGAGCACATCACTCATAATGATGGGGTCCCCTGTTCGAATCAGGGCGTAGCCACCACCGGATTCGTAGAGTTCGTATAGCCCATATAGAAAGCCGCGCTAGATACCAACAAGCCCGACAGGCATCGCCGTCGGGCTTCGTGTTTCAGCCTAGGCGCGCTCAAGCACGAGTCGGCTCTGATTTGGGTGGGCCGTCTTGCCCTACCAAGCGCGGCTCGCGTTCCAGCGTCACGCCGAAGCGATCCTCCACCTCGTCGACCACGCGCTGGGCCAGCGCCAGCAACTCCTCGGCATTGCCGCCGCCATGATGCACCAGTACCAGCGCCTGGCGGTCGTGAATGCCCATGTGCCCATCGCGCAACCCCTTGAGCCCGCACTGATCGATCAGCCAGCCGGCGGCCAGTTTGACGCGGCCATCGACGAGGGGAAAGTGCGGCAACCGTGGATGCCCGGCGAGCAGCGTCTGAGCCTGCCCGGCGCTCACCAGCGGATTCTTGAAGAAACTGCCCGCATTGCCAAGCTGGGCCGGGTCCGGCAGCTTTTCGCGGCGCACCGCGCTGACCGCGGCGACCACCTCGCTGGCAGTCGGCGTCGCGCACAGGCGGGTGGCCAGGTCGCCGTAATCGAGGCGTGGTCGCGCTCTCCGGGAAACCCGCAGCACCAACCGAGTGATCACCACGCGATTTTCAAGCGCATGCTTGAAGATGCTATCGCGGTAGCCAAAGGCGCAGTCATCCAGCCCCAGGATATCCTCGCGCCCATCGTCGAGGTGCAGCAGATGCACCTGCTCCACGACATCCGCCAGTTCGACACCGTAAGCGCCGATATTCTGAATTGGCGCGGCACCGACATTGCCGGGAATCAGTGCCAGGTTCTCGGTACCCCACAGGTCGAGCGCGGCGAGTTCCTCGACCAGCCCGTGCCAACTCATGCCGGCGTCGACATGCACGCGTACCCCGCCCTCGTCGTCGTCCTCGAGGCGCCAATCGGCGAAGGTCGGCTGCAGCGTCAACCCCGGCAGATAGGAGCGAAGTATCAGGTTGCTGCCGCCACCCAGCACCGTCAGCGGCCAGCCCTGCTCCGTCGCCTGACGCAGCGCAGCGCGCACCGTGTCGATGCTGTCGGCGGCGACGAACCGCTCGGCTCGGCTCGGCATCGCCAACGTATTGGCACCGGTCAGGTCCACGTCACGCTGGATCATACATGCTTCCTCAGGGTTCCTGCCGCGTATCGTGGAGCGCGACCCAGCGCCGTACGCGCTCGAGATCCTCGGCGGTATCGACGCCGGCCGGATGCGGCTCGGCGGTCATCGCCACCTGAATATGATGGCCATGGTGCAACGCCCGCAACTGTTCGAGTTGCTCGAGGCGTTCGAGTGGGCTTGGCTGCCAGGTGACGTAATCGGCGAGAAAGCCGGCGCGGTAGGCGTACAGGCCGATATGGCGCAGCCAGGCATCGGCCACAGGATGCGCCTTATCCTCCTGCTTCCAGGGCTCTCCCTTCCATGCCTCCCTGTCCCAGGGGATGGATGCACGCGAAAAGTAAAGCGCCCGGCCCAGGCGGTTGCACACCACCTTGACGACGTTGGGGTTGAACAGCGTCTCGCGATCGATGATCGGCTCGGCCAGGGTCGCTATCGAGGCTTCGGAGTCGGCGCTCAGGCATGCCGCCACCTGATCGATCAGTGCCGCGGGCAACAGCGGCTCATCACCCTGCACGTTGACGACGATGGCCTCGTCGGCCAGACCCAGCCGCCTGGCGACCTCGGCCAGGCGATCGGTGCCCGAAGGGTGATCGGCGGCAGTCAGCAGCGCCTCGCCGCCAGCGGATTCGACCGCCGCCTTGACGCGCCGATCATCGGTGGCGACCACCACGCTTGCCGCACCGCTTTCGCAGGCGCGTTGCCAGACCCGCACCACCATCGGCACACCGCCGATATCCAGCAATGGCTTACCCGGCAGGCGGCTGGAACCATGACGCGCCGGGATGACCACCGTGAAATCGCTCATGCCTTGGGCGTTCCCTTGCCGTTCGCCTCACTTCGGTCATCAAGCGCCGGTCCCGAGGTCTTGCCGAGCTTCTCGTCGGTATCCATCAGCCGGGCCTCTTCTTCGAGCATGACCGGGATGTCATCGCGGATGGGGTAGGCCAGGCCATCGTAATGGCACTTGAGCTCATTGCGCTCACGATCGTACTTGAGCTTGCCCTGGCACAGCGGGCAGACCAGCATGGCCAGCAGTTCCTTATCCATCGTTACCTCGCCTGAAAGTGTGAATCGGGTGCCGTCAGCGCGTCGAGCCGGTCACGCAGCCAATCGGCAAAAGCCGGCTCGGGGCAGGCCTCGACATCCAGCGACCAGCAGCGATCGTCGGCGAAGGGCCGGCACTTCACGGCGTCCTTGGCGGTCATCACCACCGGCCGATCATCGCCGAAATCGAGATCCGCCGCGCTGAAACGATGATGGTCGGACAGCGGATGCGCCTCGAACGCCACGCCCAATGCCGCAAGCGTAGCGAAGAAACGCTGGGGATGACCGATACCGGCCAGCGCGTGCACATGGCCCGTGAAAGGCAGTTCATGCGCTGGGTGACAAAAGCCATCGGTAAGTCGACGCCAGCGCACCGGCTGTAGCTGCATAAGCTGCATGCGAGCGCCGGGCACTGCAAGCGAGTGTCTCGGCTGGCCATTGACGATCACCGCATCGACGTCATCGAGGCGTGACAGCGGTTCGCGCAGCGGACCCGCCGGCAGGCAGCGCGCGTTGCCGAAGCCACGCTCGCCATCGATCACCAGTAACTCGATGTCGCGCCCCAGCGCATAATGCTGCAGGCCGTCGTCGCTGATGACGATATCGCAGCCGGCGGCGATCAGTTGCCGCACGCCGCGCGGGCGATCGGGATCGACCACGACCGGCAGGCCGGTCTGCTGGGCCAGCATCAACGGCTCGTCCCCCGACTGGGTCACCGGACTATCGACGCCAACGCCAAGGGGATAGCGCGGCGCCTTGCCCCCGTAGCCGCGCGAGACGATACCCGGTCGCCAGCCCTGCTCGCTCAACCAGCGCCCCAGCCAGGCGACCAGCGGTGACTTGCCGGTACCGCCGAGGGTGATATTGCCGACCACGATTACCGGGACCGGCGCGCGCCACACCGGCTTGCGCCCGCTCGAATAGGCGGCCCGCCGGGCCTTCACCACGGCGCGATATAGCCATTCGAGCGGACGCAGCGCCTTGAGCCAGCTCGCGTCGCGATAGCCGGCGGCCAGCCAGCGGCTCACGACGCCTCCTGAAACTGCAACTGATACAGCGCGGCATAGGCGCCATTGCGTGCGAGCAGTTCGCCATGGGTACCACTCTCGACGATTTCGCCCTGCTCCATGACCAGGATGCGATCGGCGCGTTCGATGGTCGACAGACGATGCGCGATGACGAAGGTGGTGCGTCCACGACAGACTTCTTCCAGTGCGCTCTGAATGTAGCGCTCGGATTCGGTGTCCAGCGCCGAGGTCGCCTCATCCAGAATCAGCAGTGGCGCGTTCTTGAAGATCGCGCGGGCAATGGCCAGGCGCTGACGCTGGCCGCCCGAGAGCATGACGCCGTTATCGCCGACTTCGGTGTCGTAGCCTTGCGGCATGCGCGCGATGAATTCGTCGGCATAGGCGGCCTTGGCGGCCGCCTCGATAGCCTTGCGATCGGCACCGGGCACGCCATAGGCGATATTATCGGCGATGCTGGCATTGAATAGCATGACCTGCTGAGTGACCAGTGCGATCTGCTGGCGCAGCGGCGATAACCGGTAATCCTCCAGTGCCACGCCATCGAGGAGTATTCGCCCGGCGCTGGGTCGGTAAAAGCGCGGCAACAGCCCCATCATGGTCGACTTGCCACTGCCCGAACGCCCGACGATGGCAATCATTTCGCCAGGGGCCACGTCGAGATCGATGCCCTTGAGCACATCGGGCAAGCCCTCGCCATAATGAAAGCGTACCGACTCAAAACGCACATGCCCTTCGATGTTGCTGGGCATCACCTCGCCGTCGTCGCTCTCTCCGGGAACTTCGAGCAACCCGAACAACTCCTGGGACGCCGACAGGCCTCTTTGAATGAGGCTATTGATTTCGGTGAGCTGCTTGACCGGTTTGGCCATCAGCGCGGCGGCGGTGATGAACGCCACGAACTCGCCGGCGCTCATGCTGGCCATCAGCTCCGGCGCCATGGCCAGCCACACCAGGCCAGCCAGGGCAATAGCGATCAACAGCTGAATGATCGGCGTACTGGTGGCCTTGGTCAGCGCCTCCTTCATGCTCTGTTCGCGGTTGTATTCGCTGGCAGCGGCGAAGCGGCGTTTCTCGTACTCCTCGGCACCGTGCGTGCGTACCACCCGGTAACCGGTCAAGGCTTCCGAAGCGACGTGGGTGACTTCACCCATGGAGTTCTGAATACGCCGTGAGATGCGCCGAAAGCGCTTGCTGGCAACGCTGACCACGCCACCGATCAGCGGCGTGACGGCGAGAAAGACCAGCGTCAGCAACCAGTTGGTCCACAGCAGATAGATGATCAGACCGAGGACGAACAACCCCTCGCGCAGCACGATAGTGATTGCCTTGGTGGCCGCGCCGGTGACCTGCTCGACGTGATAGGTGACCCGTGAAATCAGATGGCCGCTGGAGTGCGAATCGAAGAAGCTGCCCGGCAAATGCAGCATATGATTGAACACATGACAACGCAGCGCATGCACCACGTTACGCGCGACATTGCTCATGCAATAGGTGCCGAGAAACGTCCCGACACCGCGCGCCGCGAACATGCCGATCACGAACAGCGGCAGAAACACCCGAAAACTCGCATCGGGGTTCTCGATCCCATTGACCAGCCGTTTCATCAATTCGGCAAGCGCGGTGCTGGACGCCGCGTAAATGGCATAGCCGATCACGGCCGCGGCGAACCATTGCCAATGTGGCTTGACGTAGCCAAGCAGGCGTCGATAGAGGGTCAAACTGGTCGCTTGCGTCACGGCGTCTCCGCTTGTGTCGTTAAATCCGTGCCTTCCGACGAATCGCTCGCAGGCATGGCGCGAGTCGCGATACGCACGCTGACGATGCCCAGCGTCGCCGCCTGATCCAGCGCGGCGACGACCGCCGCGTGGGTAGCCTGCGCATCCGCCTCGATGACCAGGCCATGTTCACGGGCGGTGTCGGCGCGAGCCGCCAGCGCTTCGCGCAGCGCGCCAGTCGAGGAAAACGTACGCTCGCCAAGGCGGTACTCGCCCGCTTGCGTTACCGAGAGCGTAACCGGCGAGCGCGCAAGCGGCGCGCCGCTTTCGCTTACCGGCAAGCTCAATTCCAGCGCCTGGCGGGTCTCGAAGGTCGTCGAGACCATGAAGAAGATCAGCAACAGAAACACCACGTCGATCAGTGGCGTCAGATTGACCTCGACCGCCTCGCGGCGTGGACGTGGGAATTTCACGCCCTGCGCTCCCCGCTCTCCCGCGCGTCTCGGCCATCCAGGCGCTCACGACGCTCATGTGAGTCGCGTCGCTCGGCCAGTGTCAATTCGCCGCCATGATGGGCCAGACAGTCGGCCACCTGGCCGGCCTGCTCCTCCATGCGTACGGTGATATCCTCGATACGACGCTGGAAATAGCGGTGGAACATCAGCGCCGGGATCGCCACGGTCAATCCCGCCGCGGTGGTCACCAGCGCCTGGGAAATGCCACCGGCCAGATCCGCGGTCCGCTCGGCGCCACTGGCGCTGACGATCACCGAGAACACCTTGATCATGCCGACCACGGTACCCAACAGACCGATCAGCGGGGTGATCGAGGCGATCGTGCCCAGCGGGCTCAGGAAGCGCTCCATGTCATGAATCACCGTGGTCGCCGTCTCCTGTAGCCGCGAACGCACCTGGTCATGACCAAGCCGCGCGTTGCGCAGCCCAGCGGCAAGCACCATACCCAGGGGTGAATGGCTTTCCAGCCAGTAAAGATTGACCTGGCCCTGGTGAATCAGTTCGCAGACCTCCTGGCCGAGACCCATCGGCGCGATACGCGAGGCCCTGAGGCTCCATAGCCGTTCGATGATGATCACCGTGGCGAGTAGCGAGCAGCCGAGAATCGGCAGCATCAGCAGCCCACCGGCGATCAGCGCGTCGAGCACATCCATCGATCATGTCTCCTGGCATTCGACCCAGCTACATACAACAGTAAATCACCAATGACAGGGCAATCGCAGATGACTTCCGGCAGGCTGATTATCGAGCGTGCCCAGCGGCAGATCTTCGCGAGGGCGCTGTAAACCCATCCTTGGGCGCTACTTTTGCCATCCATGGCAAAAGACCCTCGCTTCGACCTACCCCTGGCCTCCCACATACTTCAACTGCGTTAGCTCTGCACCAATGACTTACTCCGTTGACGCGGGCGATTCTACCGCATGGCAGCCCACTCCGACACCAACGCCCCGTCCCGGCAAGGGCCGCTGGGTCGTCACCTCGCTGGCCTGCGTCGTACCCAACCACAGCGTCAGCGCCCCATCGAGGGCGGTATTCCACAAACAGCTGCCCGCCTGACGAAAGCGTCGGACCACTTCGTCGTGTGGGTGCCCATGCGCATTGTCGCGCCCGGCGCTGAAGAGGACGTGTTCAGGGCTCGTCGCCGCGACCCAGGCCGCCGAGGAGCTGGTATGGCTACCGTGATGCCCGGCCACCAGCAGCGTGACATCGCCTGGCAGCGATTCCACCAGTTGCGCTTCGATATCCGCCCCGGCGTCACCGCTGATCAACAGCCGCTGATCGCCGGCCTCGACCAGGAGCACGCAGGACCGATCGTTGCTGGCAAGCGCGGCAGGATCGCCGATCGGCCATAAAAAGCGAAACTCGACACCGTCCCATTGCCAGCGCCGCCCCGCTCGGCAAGGCGTGCCATCGATGCCCAGTTCATCGACAGCGGGCGTCCACCAGCGCGCCACCGTGTGCTTGTCGCGCAGCGCCGCGATGCCGCCGGCGTGGTCGTTGTCACTGTGGCTGACGATAACGGCATCGAAATATTGCCCCTCGGGCCATAGCGTCGCCAGCGGCATGAACCCCGAGCCAAAGCGTGGGCCGCTGTCGTAGAGCAAGCGGTGATGAGCGGTGCGCAGCTCGATCAACTGGCCCTGGCCCACGTCGTGGACACGCACCCGCAACTGCCCTTGGGGCAGCGTCGGTGGCGTCAAGGTCACGCTCAATACGATCAACGCGACGCTGCCGCCCCAGCGCAGCGATCGGGCAAGCCCCGGCAGCGCCCAGAGCGCGCTCAGCAGCCCCAGAATCAGCACCAGCGGTAGCAGTTGCCAGGGCGGCGGCTGCCAGACCGGCAACCCATTCGCCGCGGCGGACAAGCCCGCATGCACCCCATGCGCCAGGGCGCCGAATAGCGACCAACACACCGTGGCCAATGGCGGTGCCCAGGCCAGCAGCCAGCCCGCGAGCCCCAACGGCACCATCACACTACCCACCACCGGCACCGCCAACAGATTGACCAAGGGCGACACCGGCGCCAGCCGATCGAAGGCCAATAGGACCGCTCCCGCCATCAGCGGCGCCAACAGGCACTGGGTACGTAGCAGTGCGATTAGCCAGCCACGCACGCCGCGCGGCCGCTTGCGGCCCTGCCAGATGAGAATCAACAGCGCCACGGCGACGAACGATAGCCACAAGCCCGGTTGCCACAGCGCCAAGGGATCGACCAGCACCACGATAGTGAGCGCCAGCCACCAGCCCTGCCAAGGCCCTGGCGCATGGCGCCCGCTAGCCACCCACATCGCGATCAGCGTCATGATCATTGCACGCATGGCCGGCGGCTCGAGTCCGGATAGCCAGGCATACCCCGCCGCCGCCAGGCCGGCGCACCACCAGGGCCATGTCACCATGCGCCACTGACGAGGCGTCACGAGTCGCGCCAGACCGCGCGACAGCCATAATACGAAGGCCGCCGCCAATCCCACATGCAGGCCGGAGATCACCATCAGATGCGTGGTGCCCGTGGCGTTGAGCAAGTCCCAGTCGTCATCGGTCAGGCGCTGCCCCGCGCCCAGCGTCAGCGCCGCCAGCCAGCGCCGCGTGAGATCGTCGGTGACATGATCATCGAGATAGGCAAGCGCGCGCTGGCGAAGCGTGCCGGGCGACGGGGCGAGCCGGCGCGGGGACGGCGATTCGCGCACGTAGCCGGTGGCGTCGATCCCCTCGCGCCATAGCCAGGCGCCGTAGTCGAAGGTATCGGGATTGGCGAAGCCTTGTGGCGTACGCAAGCGCAGGGTCAGCGACCAGCGCTCGCCCACTGCCAGCGGCGGGGCGCGATACCAATTGACTCGCACCAGACCCAGCCGGTCGCAATCCAATCGCCAGGATTCGAGCGGCTGACAGGTCTCTACCGCCAGACGCAGCCGCTGAAAACGGCCCTCATCGCTGAGTTCGGTTATTTTTCCGCTAACCGCCAGGTCGGCGCCCGATAACCCGCTCGGCAGTATCGCACCGCGCGCCATCAGCACCTGAACCGCACTCAGCGATAGCGCCAGCAGTAGCAATACAGCCACACAGCGCGCCCTTGCCAGGCAGATCAGCAGTGCCAGGGCGATAGCGGCAAACAGGCCGGGTGGCGATAGGTCGCCCAGTACGCCGCCGAGCAAGACGGCAATAGCCAGGGGTAAAGCGAGCCCCATGGGCGGTCCCTTGTTATTGGATGACCATGGCAGGACGGCGGGCATCCATGGATAATGGCACGGTATACGAGCCAGCGAGCGATCCCATGCCGCGCCGACTGCTTCAGCGCTACATGCCCCACCCCGAAACCTTGAGGCGCAACCGCTCGCTGCGCTTCATGGGTCATCTGATCGGCGATGCTTCACTCTGGGTACTGACCCGCCGCTCGGTGGGCAATGCCTTTATGGTCGGTCTGTTCTGCGCGCTGTTGCCGATTCCCTTTCAGATGGTGGTGGCCGCCTGCGGCTCGCGTCTGCTGCGCTGCAACCTGCCGCTGTCGGTGGGCCTGGTATGGCTGACCAACCCGCTGACCATGCCGATCATCTTCTACGGTAACTATCGAATCGGCGCCTGGTTGCTGAATACCCCACCTCGCCATATGCCCAATCACATGAGCACGCAGTGGATCGCCAACCAGATGATCGATATTCTGCCGGCACTGCTTACCGGCTCGCTGGTCGCGGCGATCGTGGTCGGACTCGCCAGCAACGCACTCATCCGGCTGATCTGGCGTTGGCAGGTATCGCGCAGCTGGAAGCGTCGAGCCCGGCGTCGCCAACGGCGCGCGCAGCGGGCGGAGCTTCGTCATGAAGACGCCGCCCAGGCGTCCTCCCATCACGAAAAGCCCCACCGCTAGGCTGCACGCAGGCCTTGCTAGCCTGGCGACAACCGCCCGCCATCCAGCCTCAGCACACGGTCCTGATGGGCCGCCAGGCTGGGGTCGTGGGTCACCACCACGAAGGCGCAGGCGCTATTCGATGCCAGCTCATCCATCAATGCGAGGATATTGGCGGCCGTCGTCTGGTCGAGATTGCCGGTCGGTTCATCCATCAGCACCAGGCTGGGGTCGGTGATCAGGGCCCGAGCGATGGCGACACGCTGGCGCTCGCCGCCCGATAGCTCGCCGGGCTTGTGTTCGCCACGCGCAGCCATGCCCACCCGATCGAGAATCTCATCGGCACGGCGCTCGGCATCGCGGCGCTTGTGACCACGAATGATCAATGGCAAGGCGGCATTTTCGCGTGCCGTGAACTCGGCCAGCAGATGGTGAAACTGATAAACGAACCCGATCTGCCGGTTACGAAAACGTCCCAGCTGGGCATCGCCCAATTCGGCCAGCACCTGCCCGGCGATGCGCACCGAGCCACCGCTGGGCCGATCGAGACCGCCCAGCAGATTGAGCAGTGTGGTCTTGCCCGACCCCGAGCTACCGACCACCGCGACGCGCTCGCCGGCCCGCACCTCGAGATCGAGACCGTCGAGCACCGTCACATCCTGTGGCCCTTCATGATAAACCCGCGTCAGCCCGCGGCATTCAAGCATGACCTGGCCGTTTTCGGCGCGCATCGCAGGCTCTCCCTTCACGTTCCCGTTCATCGTTCTATTCATAGCGCAGCACCTCGGCCGGTTGGACACGCGCCGCGCGCCAGGCCGGATAGAGCGTCGACAAAAAGCTCAGACCGAAGGCCGCCACCACGATCAGGCCCACATCGCTCCAGTTGAGCTGCGATGGCAGGTAGCTGATGAAATAGACGCTGGGATCGAGAAACTGGATACCCGAGACCGACTCGAACCAGGCGATGATGTCGGAAACCGTCAATGCCAGGATGATGCCCAGTATCACGCCGATGACGATGCCGATCACGCCGATCGCCAGCCCCTGGACGATGAAGATGCCCATGATCGATGCTGGCGTGGCGCCGATCGTGCGTAGAATGGCGATGTCGGCGTGCTTGTCGGTAACCACCATGACCAGCGTCGAGACGATGTTGAACGCCGCCACGGCTACGATCACCATCAATAGCAGGCCGATCATGCGTTTCTCCATCTGGATCGCCTGGAACAGATTGCCGTGCGTGTAGGTCCAGTCGATGCCGCGATAGCCGTATCCCAGATCCTGAACGATGGCTTGGGTCTCTTCGCTGGCGATGAACAGATCGTCGAGTTCGAGACGCAGACCACCCACCGCATCGCCCATTCGCGTGAGTGTCTGCATGTCCTCGATATTGGCGTAGGCCAGGCTGGCATCGAGGCTGGCCCCGATCCGGAAGGTACCGCTGACCGTGAAGCGCTTGAGTCGCGGAAATACCCCGCCCGGGGTGATCGACGCCTCGGGAATCATCAGCGTGACGCGATCGCCGACCCCGACACCCAGATGCTGGGCGAGCAATCCGCCGAGCACGATGTTCCATTCACCGGGTTTCAGGGAGTCAAGATTGCCCTGCTTCATGTGCTGATCGATGATCGACACATCGCGCTCGTAATCCGGCTGAATACCATAGACCAGCGCGCCCTCGTTACGGCCGGCGACCACGAACATGCCCTGCTGCTGTACATAGGGCGCAGCGCCGATGACGTGCTCGCGCTGGGTCAGCCGCTCGGCAAGCGCCTTCCAGTCGCGCATGCCGCCCTGCGCCTCGATGCGGGTATGCGGCACCGTGCCGAGTACGCGCGAGCGCAGTTCATGATCGAAACCGTTCATCACCGACAGCACCAGAATCAGCACCGCCACGCCGAGCGTCAGCCCCAGCATGGAGGTCAGCGAAATGAACGAGATGAAGTGATTGCGTCGCTTGGCGCGCACATAGCGCAGCCCGAGGAGAAAGGGTATACGGTCCAGCATCAAGATCGATTCCTTGTCGGCAGGCGCTCATGGTACGGTTTTTCGTCGCACGGCGCATCGGGTACGCCGTTGCGGTCGAGCTTTCGTCGCGACTGTCGTCACTAGCCATTGCCTGCCTTGCGGGCAGCCAACTAAAATGCCGCCGTTCATCCGGGCAGGCCCTTTGGAGACCACATGACCCAGCGTCTGTTCCCCGAATGGCATCCGCAAGATGCCATTCAGCTCACTTGGCCACGACGCGACAGCGACTGGGCAGCGCTCATCGAGCGTATCGAAGCCACGCTCGAAGCCATGGTCGTAGCGATCGCACGCTATCAGCGCGTGCTGATCAGCGTACCCGATGCCGCGACCCAGGCACGCCTGGCTGCGACCTTTCGCCGCCTCGGCGTCGAAGATGAGCGCCTGTGGCTGGTCGAAGCATCGGCGGACGATACCTGGGCTCGCGATCATGGCCCCATCGGCGTGGAGCGCGATGGCCAACTCGTACTGCTGGATTACACGTTCACCGGCTGGGGCGGCAAGTTTCCCGCCGCGCGCGATGACGCGCTGACCCGCACGCTGGGCGAGGCCGGCGTATTCGCCGCGCCCATCGAAACGCGCAAGCTGGTTCTCGAGGGTGGCGCCATCGAGACCGATGGCCTGGGCACCCTGCTGACCAGCGAAGCCTGCCTGCTCAATCGCAACCGCAATCCCCAGCTCGATCGAGCGGCCATCGAGTCGCAACTGCGTGCAGACCTGGGCGCCGAGAGGATTCTCTGGCTCCGTCACGGTCATCTGGAGGGCGACGACACCGACAGTCACATCGATACCCTGGCGCGCTTTTGCGACGCGCGGACCATCGCGTATGTGCGCTGCGATGACCGCAGCGATCCACACTACCCGGCGCTGGCCGCCATGCAGGAAGAGATCCAGGCGCTGCGTCAGGCCGATGGTACGCCTTATCGGCTGATCGCCCTGCCCTGGCCACGCCCCTGTTTCGACCCGGATGACGGTCACCGTCTGCCGGCGACCTATGCCAATTTTCTGATCATCAACGGGGCGGTATTGATGCCGACCTACGCCGATGCCGCCGATGCCATGGCGCTCGCGGCGCTGGCCGAGGCCTTCCCCGATCGCGACATCATTCCCATCGACTGTCGCAGTGTAATCCGCCAGCACGGCAGCCTACACTGTCTGACCATGCAGCTACCCCAGGGTAGCCTGGCGCTCGCCAGCCCGTAACATTCAATTCACGAGGAGCGTTGAGATGAGCAAGACCCTCACGGTAGGCCTGGTCCAGCAGCCTGCCTGGCCAGACAAACAGCGCAGCCTGGACGAGAGCGAGGCCGGCGTTCGCGAGCTGGCCGAGCGTGGCGCCGAGTTGGTACTGCTGCAGGAGTTGCATGCCACGCACTATTTCTGCCAGTGCGAAGATGCCGAGCTGTTCGATCTTGCCGAACCGCTCGATGGCCCCACCGCCACGCGCCTGGCCGACTTGGCCCGCGAATTGAATATCGTGCTGGTCGGCTCGATCTTCGAGCGCCGCGCCGCCGGCGTGTATCACAACACCGCGGTGGTAATGGATCGCGACCAAGGGCGGGTCGGGCATTATCGCAAGATGCACATTCCCGACGATCCCGGCTTCTACGAGAAATTCTATTTCACGCCGGGCGACGCCGATGCCGAACAGGGCTTCGAGCCCATCGACACCTCGGTGGGACGCCTCGGCGTGCTGGTGTGCTGGGACCAATGGTACCCGGAAGCCGCGCGCCTGATGGCGCTGGCCGGTGCAGAACTGCTGCTCTACCCGACCGCAATCGGCTGGCATCCGCCCGATGATCTGCCCGAAAAAGGCCGTCAGAAGGAGGCCTGGACGCTCATTCAGCGCGCCCATGGCGTGGCCAACGGCCTGCCGGTGCTGGTCGCCAACCGGGTCGGCCATGAACCCGACCTCAGCGGTGTGACCGAAGGCGTTCATTTCTGGGGCGGCAGTTTCATCTGCGGCCCGCAGGGTGAACTCCTCGCCCACGCCGGCGACGAACCCGAGCGTTTGCTGGTCGAGCTCGACATGGACCGCAGCGAGCATATTCGCCGCATGTGGCCCTACCTGCGTGACCGGCGTATCGATGCTTACGGTGATCTGACCAAGCGTTATCGCGACCGCTGATAGCGAATACTCGTTAACGTGTGCGCCGTATGTGAACAGGGCAATCGCAGATGACTACCGACAGCCTGATTGTCGGACTTGTCCAGCGGCAGGTCTTCGCGAGGGCGCTGTAAACCCGTCCTTGGGCGCTACTTTTGCCATCCATGGCAAAAAACCCTCGCTTCGACCTGCCCCTGGCCTCCCGCATACTCCAACTGCGATAGCCCTGCGTATGTGAATCGGCGCGCCTTTTCGCATAAAATACGCGCCCAACTTGAATCATTATTACCGTTCCGGTCCGTCTCTTACGAAGACGACCACTGGAGAGACTGACATGACGCATCCCATCGTCGTGGCGGCGCTGTACAAGTTCGTCACGCTCGAAGATTTCGAAGCGCTGCGCGAGCCGCTGCTCGACACGCTCAAGGCCCATGACATCAAGGGCACTCTTCTACTGGCCGAAGAAGGCATCAACGGTACCGTCGCGGGACGCCGCGAGGCCATCGATGCGCTGCTCGGCTGGCTGAAGGCCGATCCGCGCTTCGCGGCTATCGAGCACAAGGAATCCTACTGCGATACGCCCCCGTTCTATCGCACCAAGGTCAAGCTGAAGAAGGAGATCGTCACGCTGGGCGTGCCGACGGCCGACCCCAATCGCCAGGTCGGGCAGTATGTCGAGCCACAGGACTGGAACGCCCTGATCGCCGACCCCGAGGTGCTGGTGATCGATACCCGCAACGACTACGAGGTCGCCATCGGCTCGTTCGAAGGCGCGGTGAATCCCCGCACCACGTCGTTTCGCGAATTTCCGGATCACGTCAAGGCGCACTATGACCCCGCTCGCCACAAGAAGGTCGCCATGTTCTGCACCGGCGGCATTCGCTGCGAGAAAGCCTCGAGCTTCATGCTCGGTGAGGGCTTCGACGAGGTCTATCACCTCAAGGGCGGCATTCTCAGCTATCTCGAACAGGTGCCCGAGGAACGGTCGTTGTGGCGCGGCGACTGCTTCGTGTTCGATAACCGCGTGACCGTGCGCCACGATCTCAGCGAGGGTGAGTTCGATCAGTGCCACGCCTGCCGCCGCCCGATCTCCACCGAAGATCGTGAATCGCCGCATTATTCGCCGGGGATCAGTTGCCCGCACTGCTGGGATTCACTCTCCGAGAAAACCCGTGCCGGCGCCTGCGAACGCCAGAAGCAGATCGAACTGGCCCGCGCACGCAATGAGCCTCATCCTATCGGTCGCGACCCTCGCCAAACGAGCGCCTGAGTGACGATCGAACGATGACAAGTCGCTCGCCGATCGCTACGGTAACGGTATAAGAAGTGAATGGGACGACCGATGGAACCCCAATATCGCCTGCTCGCCGAACTGGAAGCCGCGTTCGATCATATGATCGAGTGCATCGAGGCGCTTCTCGGCGTCTACGTGGACAGCCACGGCGCCGCCTGGGCACTGGATAACGCACACGCCGATAGCGAATGGCTGCGACGCGCCCTGCTCGATTTCTGGTATCAGGATGGCCAGGATGGCCGCGCCACGCATAGCTATATCGGCCTGATCGCGGCGAATGATGCGCTGCTCGGCGAAGTCGCCAAGGTCAATGCCGCCAAGGCCGGCTTTGCCGATGTGCTGGCGCGGATTCGCCAGCAGGCCGCCACGCTGGTTCCCGAGATCAAGGCCGTGTTGCCTTTCCGGCATCCGGTTCTGCACGATCACCTGCGTGGCCAGGGGCTCGCGCGCTTGCACCTGAAGCAGTGCTGGCGGCATCTGCCCGTCGCCGATGCGCCGCTATCGCGGGTGCGCCTGGCCTGGTATACCAGCGGGCGCTCGATCAAGCGCCTCAGCGTGCGCGAGGCAGAGAAGAAGTTGCTGGCACTCGACAGCGAAGCGCCCCATGTGCGCATCCAGCTCAAGCGCCTTGCCGGCATTCCCGATGCCGAGCCGCTGGCGCAGGTACAGCGCCAGGCGCCGCTGATGCGTGCCAACCTGTTCTTCGCGGAAGCGCTCGCCGATGGCCGCCAACGGCGCGCCATGAATCTGCCGTTACCGCTGTTCATCCCCACTAGCGATGGCCAATTGCCCAATCACAATCAGCCGAGCGCACAGCCACCGGCGGGACGACAACGCGCACGGCGCAGCGATGAACGCCTGGAAGACGACGTCTTCCTGCCCAGCCTGCGTGTCTTCCGCTATCGCGGCTCCGATTCTCAATAATCCTGCGAGGCGTTGGGCAAGCGCTTGAAGCGCACGTAGCGATGCATACGAATCAGAGGACGAATCAGCAATTGGATGCTACCCAGCACGAATAGCCATACGCCGAACGTCTTGATGGTACCTTCATAGAAGAAGCAGAAGCTGCCGATCGTGAACCAGATGCCGAGCATGGCATCGTTGGCCATGCTCAGCACTTCATAACGCCGATGTATGACAAGCTCTTCGCGACCCAAGGTGAAAGTCCAATCGCCGGTTTCCTCATGATGTTCTCTATGCATCATGACCTCCCTGTCGAGATGAAAGACGAAAAACGAAAAAGCCCACCAAGCGGCGGGCCGGGCGACGCTGCGTAGGGCTTAGAATAGTCGGTTCAAGCCATTTTGCGCCGCGACCCGATAAGCCTCGGCCATGGTCGGGTAATTGAACGTCGTATTGATGAAGTACCTGAGGCTGTTGGCTTCGCCTGCCTGCTGCATGATCGCCTGGCCGATATGCACGATCTCCGAGGCCTGGTCGCCAAAACAGTGCAGCCCGAGGATCTCAAGCGTCTCGCGGTGAAACAGAATCTTGAGCATACCCACGGTGTCGCCGGTGATCTGGGCCCGGGCGGTATCCTTGAAGAATGCCTGGGCCACTTCGTAGGGCACCCTGGCTTCGGTCAATTCGCGCTCGGTCTTGCCCACCGAACTGATCTCGGGGATCGTATAAATGCCGGTAGGCACGTCCTCGACGAGGCGAAACGGTTCATCGAGCAGGTCGGCACTGGCATTGCGTCCTTGATCGTAGGCCGCGCTGGCGAGGCTCGGCCAGCCGATCACATCGCCCACGGCATAGATCGACGGGATGGCCGTGCGATAATGCTCGTCGACCGGAAGCTGGCCACGGCTATTCGCCTCCAGACCGATATTCTCCAGCCCCAGCTCGTCGGTATTGCCGGTGCGCCCATTGGCCCACAGGAAGGCATCGGCGCGCAGCTTCTTGCCGGATTTCAGATGCACCACCACGCCGGACTCATCGCCCTCGACCTTCTCGTACTCCTCGTTATGACGCACCAGCACGCCGTGATGACGCAAGTGATAGGAGAGCGCATCGCTGATCTCGTCGTCGAGAAACGATAGCAAGCGATCACGGGTATCGATCAGATCGACCTTGACGCCCAGCCCCGAGAAAATCGATGCATACTCGGAGCCGATGACCCCGGCACCATAGATGATCAACGTGCGGGGCGTGTGTGAAAGGCCGAGGATGGTGTCGGAGCAATAGATGCGCGGATGGCGAAAATTGATATCGGCGGGACGGTAGGGCCGCGAGCCGGTAGCGATGACGACCCGCTGCGCGCATAGCTCTTCTGCACCTTCATGATTGTCACGCACCAGTAGCGTGTGATCGTCCTTGAAGCGCGCCACACCGAAGAACAGATCGATACGATTGCGCGCGTAGAATGTCGTGCGCATCTCGACCTGCTGCTCGATGGTCACTCGCGAGCGTTCGAGCACCTTGGGAAAGGAGAACCAGCGCGGCTCGCCGATATCGCGGAACATGCGGTTGGTATTGAACTGCATGATCTGCTTGACCTGATGACGCAGCGCCTTGGAGGGAATCGTACCCCAGTGGGTGCAATTGCCACCCACCGCTGGCTGTTTCTCGATGACGGCCACCCGTCTGCCGTGCTTGGCCGCATTGATGGCGGCACTTTCGCCGGCCGGCCCGGTGCCAATCACCACCACATCGTAATTATGGACTGCCATTGGGTTATTCGACTCCTGCTTTGCTTTCCGCGCCTCCGTGATCGGGCGTCGCGGTTGCCGTTGGCTGCTACCTCTTGATCGCGTTGTAACCGAGACCCGCGCCGCGATTTTCATCGTGCCGACGGCGCGCCGAGCCGCTGCGCTTGAGGTTTTCCTCTTCGCAGATCTCGTCCTTGCCACCGCAGATCTCGCAGCCTTCCTTGAGCCCCAGGTTATTGAGGCCGCCACACGAGCCGGCAATCGGCTTGCGGCCCAGTATCACGCCGACCGACATGGCCGCTACCACCAACAACATGAATCCCAGCACTAGAAACCAGATCGTCATGGGTTCTCCTTCTCGACCGGCTCCGCCAGATAGGGCGTGAAGGCCGAGCTCATCAGGGTTTTGAAGCCGTCATCGGTTCTGACAATGAAATACACCGCAATGTTTTCACGTTCGGCCATGGCGAGACCGGAATCGGCCCCCATTACGGTGAATGCCGTCGCCAACGCATCGGCCGTCGCGCAGCGTTTGGCAATGACCGTTACCGAAGCGACACGATTGACGATCGGTCGCCCGGTACGCGGGTCGATGGTATGCGAATAACGTATGCCATCGCTTTCGAAATAGTTGCGATAATCACCGGATGTCGCCACGGCGGCGTTACCGAGATCGATGACCCGTTGCACGCTACGTTCGGTGGATATCGGTTTCTCCACGGCAATACGCCATGGCGAGCCATCGGGTTTTTCGCCATGCGTGCGGATCTCCCCGCCAACTTCCACCAGATAATTTTCGATGCCCTGGTCTTTCAGATAATCGGCGACCTGGTCGGTCGCGTAGCCCTTGGCGATGCCCGATAGATCGATATACACCGGCTTGCTCTTGGTCAGTCGGCCATTATCCAGATGCAATGCATGAAAATCGATACGCGCCAGCGCAGCGGCCAGCGCTGCGTCATCAGGCACCTTGTCTGGGCGCTCTCGTGGCCCGAAACCCCATAGATTGACCGCCGGGCCTACCGTGACATCGAAAGCGCCTGCGGATAGCCTCGCGATGCGCAGCGACTCGCGTAGCACCTCGGCGGTCGTCGGCGATAGAAAGAACGGCGCACCCACCGGGAACCGATTGAGGCGCGACAGTTCGGAATCGTCGCGGTAGGTGGACATCAATGCATCGATGCGCTCGAGTTCGGCGAGGATGCCCACGCCAAGCTCGTCATGAGCGGCCTCGTTCAGATCCGCATATATCGTAACGTGATAGCCGGTACCGAAGATGGGTCCGTGAAAGCGATGCGCCTCTGGCCGACTCTCGCAGCCCGCAAGCGACACCAGCATCGTCAGCAATAAAAACGAGGCCAGCCCCTTGAGGGCCGGCCCGATCGCTACCCTTTCGATCATCCGCCAAAATCGTCCAGCATGATGTTCTCGGGCTCGACTCCCATATCGGTCAGCATCTTGATGACCGAGGCGTTCATCATCGGCGGGCCGCACATGTAGTACTCGCAATCCTCGGGCGCCGGATGATCCTTGAGGTAATTCTCATAGAGCACGTTGTGAATGAACCCGGTGGGCCCCTGCCAATTGTCCTCGGGCTGAGGATCCGAAAGCGCCAGGTGCCATTCGAAGTTATCGAACTCCTCGGCCAACTGGTCGTACTCGTCGTTGTAAAAGGTTTCGCGCCATGAACGCGCACCATACCAGAAGGTCATCTTACGCGAGGAATTCAAGCGCTTGAGCTGGTCGAAGATATGGCTGCGCATCGGCGCCATGCCGGCGCCGCCACCCACGAAGACCATTTCGGCATCGGTATCCTTGGCGAAGAACTCGCCGAATGGCCCCATCACCGTGACCTTGTCGCCCGGCTTGAGCGAGAAGACGTATGTCGACATCAGGCCCGGCGCATGATCGCTATTGGGCGGCGGCGTGGCGATGCGAATGTTGAACTTGAGAATGCCCTTCTCTTCGGGGTAGTTGGCCATCGAATAGGCGCGGATCACCTCTTCGGTATTCTTGTGGGAAATGTCGAAGAACCCGAACTTCTCCCAGTCGCCGCGATACTCCTCATCGATATCGAAATCGGAGAACTTGATGTCATAGGCCGGCGCCTCGAGCTGCACATAGCCGCCGGCACGGAAATCGACGTTCTCGCCTTCGGGTAACTTGAGGTTGAGTTCCTTGATGAACGTCGCGACATTGGGATTGCCGATGACCTCGCACTCCCACTTCCGGACACCGAAGACCTCTTCCGGTACCTGGATCTTCATATCCTGCTTCACCGGCACCTGGCAGGAGAGACGCCAGCCCTCCTTCTTCTCGCGCATGGTGAAGTGGGACTCCTCGGTCGGCAGGATCGAGCCGCCGCCCTCGGCGATACGGCACTTGCACTGCGCGCAGGAGCCGCCGCCACCACAGGCCGATGAGAGAAAGATGCCGTTGGATGCCAGAGTCTGAAGCAGCTTGCCACCGGCCTGGGTGGTCACCACGTTACCGGGATCGTCGTTGATCTGGATGGAGACGCTACCGCTACTGACCAGGCGGCTCCGTGCGGCGAGAATGATGCCCACCAGGCCAATGACGACCACGGTGAACATGACCACGCCGAGCACGATGATGGATGTATCGACCATGTCGAGTTCCTGTTCTCTTTAGCTTACAACTGGATGCCGGAGAAGGACATGAAGCCCAACGACATCAGCCCGACGGTAATGAAGGTGATGCCCAGCCCCTGAAGCCCGGCAGGCACATCGCTGTATTTGAGCTTCTCTCGAATGCCAGCCAGCGCGGCAATCGCCAATGCCCAGCCGACACCCGCACCGAAGCCGTAAATCACCGACTCGCCGAAACTGTAATCGCGCTGCACCATGAACAGGGCCGCGCCGAGAATCGCGCAGTTCACCGTGATCAGCGGCAGATAGACACCCAGAGTGTTGTAGAGCGACGGCACGAACTTATCGAGAAACATCTCGAGGATCTGCACGATAGCCGCAATGACCCCGATATAGCTGAGCAGACCGAGAAAGGTCAGGTCGATGTTTTCGGCACCTTCGATGCCGGTCCAGGTCAGTGCGCCTTCCTCGAGCAGATAGTGAAGCAACAGGTTGTTGACCGGCACGGTGATGGCCAGCACCACGACCACCGCCACGCCAAGCCCAATCGCCGACGATACCTTCTTGGAGACCGCCATGAAGGTACACATGCCGAGGAAGAAGGCCAGCGCCATGTTCTCGACGAAGACCGCCTTGATGAAGAGACTCAGGTATTGTTCGAGCATTACACGGCCTCCCTGGACTGAGTGTTGGCGGTGATCCGGAATTCGTTCTCTTCGGTCTGGTCGGGGTTGAGACTACGCAGCCCCCAAATGATCAGGCCGATGACGAAGAACGCCGATGGCGGCAGCAACAGTAGGCCATTGGTCACGTACCAGCCTCCCTCGTTGGCCGGCAGCAATACGGTGAAGCCAAACACCGAACCGGAGCCGAACAGCTCGCGGAAGAACCCCACCACCAGCAGAATGACCGAGTAACCCAGACCATTGCCGATACCGTCGAGAAAGCTGATCACCGGACCGTTCTGCATGGCGAAGGCCTCGGCACGCCCCATGACGATGCAGTTGGTAATGATCAGACCGACGAACACGGACAACGATTTGGATATCTCATAGGCATACGCCTTGAGCACCTGATCGACCACGATGACCAGGGAGGCGATGATCGTCATCTGTACGATGATGCGGATCGACGAAGGAATCTGGCTACGCACCAGGGAAACGAAAAAGCTCGAAAATGCAGTGACCGCGGTAACCGCCAGCCCCATGACCAACGATGTGCTCATGGAGTTGGTGACCGCCAGCGCGGAGCAGATACCCAGTATCTGCAGGGCAATCGGGTTGTTCTTGAAGATCGGCGTGGTCAGCACGCCTTTGGGCGTATAGGCAGTCATGCTTACGCTCCTTGCGTCGTGTCACGGAACCGGGCCAAGTATTCAGCGAAACCGCTATCGCTCAGCCAGAATTGAAGCAAGTTGGTCACACCATTGCTGGTCAACGTCGCCCCGGACAAGGCATCCACCTTGTACTCGGCATTCGACGTCTGTGGACCCACCCCACCCTTCACCAGCCGGATCGCCGGATCCATGCTGTCTTCGGGATAGATCTTCTTGCCGTCCCAGAGTGCCTTCCAGTCGGGATTGTCGACCTCGCCACCCAGCCCCGGCGTTTCACCCTGATCGTAGAACGACAGCCCCACCACGGTATTGCCATCGCCGCGCAACGCCAGGTAGCCCGACATCAGCGACCATAGGCCCTGGCCCCGCACTGGCAGGATGATCTGCTCGGGATCGTCGGGATCACCGACTAGATACACCGTAGCGTAGTTTTCCTGACGACCGATACCCGCCAAGTCCTGAGTGCCGGATAGCGTACGCGATTGAGAGGGATCCTTGGCTGCCTCGAACTGGTTATACGTATCGGGATTCTTGTTCTCGGCATACTCGCCGGTCTCGAGGTTGACCACGCGCGCGGTGATCTGCTCAGCGAACTGCTGATTGATACTCACGCCCGGCTCATAGAGCTCGGAGACTTGCAGCACATTGAACTTGCGGTCGCGCTCTTCATTCGCCTCCTGCGCCGGGCGCAGCACCACGGCGGCGGTGGATACCACCACCGAGCAGACGATACACAATACGAAAGCGACCGCCAGGGTCTTCTTGACGGAATCGTTACTCGCCATCAGGGGGCCTCCTCGGTCATCGTGCCGGCGATGTCACGCTTCTGGCGACGTTTGATATTGGCCTGTATGACGAAGTGATCGATCAACGGCGCGAACAGATTGGCAAACAGGATCGCCAGCATGATGCCTTCCGGGAAAGCCGGGTTGACCACGCGGATCAGTACCGTCATCACGCCGATCAGGGCGCCGAAGACCAGTTTGCCCTTATCGGTCATGGATGCCGAGACCGGATCGGTCGCCATGAACACCATGCCGAAGGCGAACCCGCCAACCACCAGATGCCAATACCAGGGCATCGCGAACATCGAGTTGGTATCGGAGCCGATCGCATTGAACAGCGCGCTGGTCGCCACCATGCCCAGCATCACGCCGAGCATGATTCGCCACGAGGCGATGCCGGTCCACAGCAGTACCGCCGCGCCCAGCAGAATCGCCAGGGTCGAGACCTCGCCTACCGAGCCGGGCATGAAGCCGAAGAACGCCTCGAGCCAGGTCAGTTGATCGGTCAGCGCCTGCATGCCACCGGAGAACGCGGTAGACAACGCCGTCGCGCCGGTGTAACCGTCGGCTGCGACCCACACCGCATCGCCCGAAATCTGCGCCGGATAGGCGAAATACAGAAAGGCGCGGCCGGTCAGCGCCGGATTGAGGAAGTTCTTGCCGGTGCCGCCGAAGATCTCCTTGCCGATCACCACACCGAAAGTGATGCCCAGCGCCACCTGCCATAGCGGAATGGTCGCCGGCAGGATCAGCGCATAAAGCACCGAGGTCACGAAGAAGCCCTCGTTGACCTCGTGGCCGCGCTTCATCGCGAACAGCACTTCCCAGAAGCCACCGACGACGAAGGTCACCAGATAGATCGGCAGGAAGTAGGTCGCACCGAGCACGAAATTGGCCCAGATGCTGTCCGGGTCGTGTCCACCGGCCAATAGCAGGGTAACCGCTTCGCGCCAGCCATCCATGGTGCCGAAACCGTCGACGATCGCCAGGTTGGCCTGCAGCCCGACGTTGTACATGCCGAAGAACATCGCCGGGAACGTACAGGCCCACACGGTAATCATGATGCGCTTCAGGTCGATGCCGTCACGCACGTGCGCCGTGCCCCGGGTCACGTCGGGGGGCGAGTAGAAGATGGTATCGACGGCCTCATAAAGCGCGTAGTACTTCTCGTACTTGCCGCCCTTGTGGAAGTGCGGTTCGAGACTGTCGAGTGTCTGTCGAATACCCATCATCAAACCTCTTTCTCGATCATGGTGAGATTGTCACGCAGGATGGGACCGTACTCGTACTTGCCGGGGCAGACGTAGGTACACAATGCAAGGTCCTCCTCATCCAGCTCGAGACAACCCAGCTGCATCGCCATTTCGATATCGCCGACGATCAACGAGCGCAGCAGTTGGGTGGGCAGAATATCCAGAGGCATCACGGTTTCGTAACTACCCACCGGCACCATGGCCCGCTCCGAGCCGTTGGTCGTGGTGGTCGGTGCAAAGCTGGATAGCCCGGTCAAACGCGACAGATAGATGCCCAACACCGAATGCCGCTGGCGACCCGGCGACAACCAGCCCATGAAAATGCGCTGGTGGCCCTCTTCCAGCAAGCTGAACTGGTTATCGAAGCGGCCCAGATAACTGAGTGCTCCCTCGGCCGTGGTGCCACCGAACACCGAACCGGAGATTACCCGGGTATCGTCATCGGCACCGGTGATTTCACCCTCGAGCAGCTCGCTGCTGCTGGCGCCGAGTCGGGTGCGCAGCAGACGCGGCTGGCTGGCGCGCGGGCCGCCCACGGCGACCACCCGGCGGGTATCGAGTCGGCCCTCGGCGAACAGCGTGCCGATGGCGATGACGTCCTGGTAACCGACATGCCAGACCTGACGGCGCAGGCTGACCGGCGATAGAAAATGAATATGCGTGCCAACCAGACCCGCCGGATGCGGCCCCTTGAAGCTCTCGGCCTGTACGCCAGCGACCTCGGTGCCAGGCAGGCTGGCATCCGGTGCATGGCATAGGAATACCTGGCCTTCGGTCAGGCGCGTCAACACCTTGAGGCCGTTGGCGAAGGCCTCGGGCTGCTCGTTGATGATCAGCGCCGGATCGGCGGATAGCGGATGGGTATCGATAGCGGTGACGAAGATGCTGGCGGGAATCGCATCGAGCGCCGGAGAGCGCGAGTAAGGGCGCATGCGCAGTGCGGTCCACAAGCCGGACTCGACCAGTTGATCGACCACCACCTGACGCTCCAGGCTCTCCAGCTTGTCGGTGCCATGGGCAGTCATCTCGACGCTCTCTTCCTGGTCATCGACCTTGATGACCACCGACAGCAGTCGGCGCTTTTCGCCACGGTTGATCGCCGTTATCTCACCGGCGGCCGGTGCGGTGAAGCGTACCCCGGGGTTTTTCTTGTCGGTGAACAGGAGCTCCCCCAGTTTCACCCTATCCCCTTCCCGGACCTCCATGGTCGGCTTCATACCGACATAATCGGTGCCCAGGACGGCCACGTGGCGCACCGGCCGTACATCGTCGATACGCTGTTCAGGCGCTCCGACGATGGGGAGATCCAGGCCTCGTTTGACTTCGATCATAATCTCGCCCAGTTATCGAATCTGATGTTGCCAGGAAAGGAGTTCGAGAGACGTCGGCAGCGTATCGGATTGGCCAACCCATGCGGACCGGCGCGGCCCGACCTAGCCCGATTCGACGTCACGATGTTCGAATTCTTTACTTATCAGAAGATTGACTGTCCAGTCTGGTTTTTATGGAAATGTTGTCCAAACCGTCCGAAAAAATCCACAGCATTATAAATAGAAGAGTAACGAAAGGCCACTTCGGCTTAGGTATCAGGCGGGTTGGCGATCGCTTTCGCCGAGTGGAACAGCCAGTTGCATGAACGTGAAACGCCCCCGCGACGGTGCCTGCGGGGGCGCTCGCCGAGTCAGCGGATGCGGGGCAGGTAGAGAAAATTCACGTTGGACATGTACTGCAGAATGCGCACGACCTGGCAGCTGTAGCCGAATTCGTTGTCATACCACACGTACAGTACGGCGTTGGTGCCATCGATGATGGTCGCCTTGGCATCGACGATACCGGCATGACGATTGCCGACGAAATCGGAGGAGACGATCTCGGGCGAATCGACATAGTCGATCTGCTTTTGCATCGGCGAGCTGAGCGCGACCTGGCGCAGATAGTCGTTGACGCTATCGGTATCGGCACCGCGCTCCAGATTCAGATTGAGAATCGCCATCGATACGTTGGGTGTCGGCACGCGAATCGCGTTACCGGTCAACTTGCCGGATAGCTCGGGCAGCGCCTTGGCCACCGCCTTGGCGGCGCCGGTCTCGGTCAGCACCATGTTGAGTGGCGCGCTGCGCCCACGGCGATCGCCCTTGTGGTAGTTGTCGATCAGGTTCTGGTCGTTGGTATAGGAGTGCACCGTCTCGACGTGACCGTGAGTGATGCCGTATTCGTCGTTCATCGCCTTGAGTACCGGCACGATGGCATTGGTGGTACACGACGCGGCCGAGACGATGCGATCGTCGTCGCCGATATCGCCATGATTGATGCCATAGACGATATTCTTGACGCTGCCCTTGCCCGGCGCGGTCAACAGTGCCTTGGACACGCCCTTGCAGGCCAGGTGCTGAGAGAGCCCCTCTTCGTCGCGCCACTTGCCGGTGTTGTCGACGACGATGGCGTTATCGATGCCATGCGCCGTGTAATCGATCTCGCTGGGCGAGTCGGCGTAAATGACCTTGATATAGTTGCCGTTGGCGATCAGTGCATCGTTTTCATGGTCGATGCTGATCGAGCCGGCGAACGGGCCATGCACCGAATCGCGACGCAGCAGGCTGGCACGCTTTTCGAGATCCCCGCCAGTGCCGCGCACGACGATGGCGCGCAGGCGCAGCAGATTGCCGCCGCCGGCCTTCTCGATCAGGATGCGCGCCAGAATGCGACCGATACGCCCGAAGCCGTAAAGCACCACGTCCTTGGGCTCGCCGCCCATGCCGTTCTCGGCATGGCCACCGACGATCTCGGCGAGTTCTTCACGCAGGAAGGCCTCGACATCGCTGCGACCGCTGCGCTTGAAGGTCACCGCGAGCTTGCCCAGATCGATGTGCGCCGGCCCCAGGTCGAGTTCGGTCATCGCCTTGACCATCGGGAAGGTATCGCACACCGACAGCTCGGTACCCTCGACCTTCTTCACATAGCGATGGTTCTTGATGATCCGGATCACCGAGCGGTTGATCAGCGAACGGCCGTACAGCGAGGGCACCACGTTATACTTGCGGTAAAGCACGCCGAGCAGCGGAATCATCTCCTCGGCGGTCGCCTCGTTGTTCTGCCATTCCTGAAAGGTGGTTTCGAGCTTGTCCTGACTCACGTAGAGGCCCCTTTACACAATCGCGAATGGTGTATGAATGGCGGCCATTATCCTTGCCAATCGTCGATTACCGCAATTGCTGTATGGTCGCAGGCGCTGTAAGCGCACTACACAAATGCGGGGTTGACTACAAACGCGAATGCAGGCATGAACGGACGTGAATGCAGACGGCCACTCACCCGACATGCCGAGCCTGTTATGATCTGACGCAACGTAAACCAAGCTGCGCGTGCCTTTTCCATGCCGAATTTCTCTCCCTTAGCACCGCCAGGCCCAGCGGGCGTTCGCGAAACGCGCTTCTGGCAAGCCCCTCAGGGTGCCGCCAGCGCCCTGGCCCTGGCGCGCCTGGCCGATGAAGCGCCACTACTGGTCATCACACCGGATACCGCCAGCGCCCAGCGGCTCGAGAGCACGCTGCGCTTCTTCGCCCGCGTGCCGGTGCTGCCCTTTCCCGATTGGGAGACGCTGCCCTACGACAGCTTTTCGCCACATCAGGACATCGTCTCCGAACGCCTGCGCACCCTGCGTCGCCTGCAGAGCGCCAGAGATGGCATCGTACTGGTGCCGATCAATACGCTGATGCAGCGCCTGCCGCCCAGCGATTACATCGCCGGACGCGTGCTGACCCTGAACGTCGGCATGACGCTCGATCGCGAGGGTCTCCGCAAACAGCTCTCGCGAGCCGGCTACCGTGCGGTCGAGACGGTCTACGAGCCCGGCGAATACGCCCTGCGCGGGGCACTGATCGACCTGTTCCCGATGGGTAACGAATCGCCGCTGCGTATCGATCTGTTCGATGACGAAATCGACTCCCTGCGTCACTTCGATCCCGATACCCAGCGCAGCGCCGACAAGGTCGAGCGCGTCGAACTGTTGCCGGCCCACGAGTACTCGCTGTCGCCCTCGGCCATCGCCTGCTTTCGCGAGGGCTTCGAGACGCTGTTCGACGTCGACCCGCGCCAATGCCCGTTGTACAACGATGCGCTCAAGGGCATCCCCTCGCCGGGACTCGAGCAATACTTGCCGCTGTTCTTCGAAGAGACCGCGACGCTATTCGATCATCTGGCCGAAGGTACGCAGATCGCCCTGCTGCCCGGCGTGCACGACGCCGCCGAACACCACTGGGCAGCCATCGCCAGCCGCTATGAGAATCTCGGTGTCGACCCCACACGGCCGCTGCTGCCGCCGGCCCAGGCATTCATCCCGGTGCCCGATGTGTTCGCCGCGATCAAGGCCAAGCCTCGCGTCGAGCTCATCGAGGACGACGATCACCCACACGCCTATCGGCCCTCGACCCAGCCCCCGCCGCAGGTCGCGATCAACGCCCGCGCACAGAAACCACTGGCCCGCCTGGAGGCATTTCTTGGCGCACACCGCGATCTGCGCCTGCTGTTCGTCGCCGAATCGCGCGGCCGCCGCGAAGCGCTGGAAGAAACGCTCGGCGTAATGCATTTGACGATGCCGCATGTCGATGGCTGGCAGGCGTTTCTGAATACCGACACGCGGCTGGCGATCACCGAAGGCGAACTCGACGAAGGGCTTTGGTTACATGATTCAGGGCTAGGTGGGTCGGGCGACGATTCCGCGCTCGCAGTGATCACCGAGACCGAGCTGTTCGGCGAGATCGTGCGCCAGACCCGGCGCCGCGAAAGGGCCACCGACGACAACGAACTCGCCATTCGCCACCTGTCGGAACTCAAACCCGGCTCGCCGGTGGTTCACCAGACGCACGGCGTGGGTCGCTATCAGGGTCTCGAGACGCTCGAAGCCGGCGGCCAGGCCGCCGAATTCGTGGCGCTCGAATACGCCAACGGCGCCAAGCTCTACGTGCCGGTGGATAGCCTGCATTTGATCTCGCGCTATGCCGGCGCCTCCGATGAACTGGCACCGCTGCACAAACTCGGCTCGGATACCTGGGACAAGGCCAAGAAGAAAGCCGCCGAAAAGATTCGCGATACCGCCGCCGAGCTGCTCGACGTTTATGCCCGACGCGAGGCCCGCGAGGGTTTTGCCTGCGAGGAGCCAGGCGAGGAGTACCTGCGTTTCGCCGCCAGTTTCCCATTCGAGGAGACCCCCGATCAGCGCGCCGCCATTCATGCGGTGATCGGTGACATGACCGCATCGCAACCGATGGATCGCGTGGTGTGCGGCGATGTCGGCTTCGGCAAGACCGAAGTCGCCATGCGTGCGGCGTTTCTCGCCGTGCACTCCGGTCGCCAGGTGGTGGTGCTGGTGCCGACTACGCTGCTCGCCCAGCAGCATTACGACAATTTCCGCGATCGCTTCGCCGACACCGCCGTGCAGGTCGAACTGATCTCGCGCTTCACCGCCGGCAAAGGCCAGAGCGAAGCACTCAAGCGTATCGAAGAGGGCCGCGCCGATATCGTCATCGGCACCCACAAGCTGCTGTCGAAATCGATAACGTTTCCCAACATGGGATTGTTGATCATCGACGAGGAGCATCGCTTCGGCGTCGCACAAAAAGAACGGCTGAAAAGCCTGCGCTCCGAGGTCGACATTCTCACCCTGACCGCCACGCCGATCCCGCGCACGCTGAACATGGCGATGAGCGGCATGCGCGATCTGTCGATCATCGCCACCCCACCGGCGCGCCGCCTGTCGGTGAAAACCTTCATTCAGCAGCGCAACGAGCCGGTCATCAAGGAAGCCATCCTGCGCGAGATCCTGCGCGGTGGGCAGGTCTACTTCCTGCACAACGAAGTCAAGAGCATCGAACTCAGCGCGCAGAAGGTTCGCGACTTGGTCCCCGAGGCGCGCGTCGGCGTGGCCCACGGCCAGCTTCCCGAGCGCTCGCTGGAGCGCATCATGTCGGACTTCTACCACAAGCGCTTCAATGTGCTGGTGTGCTCGACGATCATCGAAACCGGCATCGACGTGCCCAGCGCCAATACCATTCTCATCGAGCGCGCCGACAAGTTCGGCCTGGCCCAGCTGCATCAGCTGCGCGGGCGCGTCGGCCGCAGCCACCATCAGGCCTATGCCTACCTGCTCACACCGCCGCCCAAGGCGATCACCAAGGACGCCATGAAGCGTCTCGAAGCGATCGGCCAGGCCGAGGATCTCGGCGCCGGCTTCACGCTGGCCAGCCACGACATGGAAATCCGCGGCGCCGGCGAATTGCTCGGCGACGAGCAGAGCGGGCAAATGGAAACCATCGGCTACAGCCTGTACATGCAGATGCTCGATCGTGCGGTGAAGGCGATCAAGGCCGGCAAGACGCCGAATATCGAAGCGCCGCTGGACGAGGGCGTGGAAGTCAGCCTCAACCTGCCGGCACTGATTCCCGACGATTACCTGCACGACGTGCAGCAGCGGCTGATCATGTACAAGCGCATCAGCAACGCCGAGCACGAGGCCGATCTCAAGGAGCTTCAGGTCGAGATGATCGACCGCTTCGGCCTGCTGCCCGCGCCGGTCAAGACGCTGTTCCGCCAGACTCGGCTGCGCCAGCGCGCCGAGCGTCTGGGCGTCGTCCGGCTGGAAGCCGGCGATGAGCGCGGTCGGGTGATCTTCGGCGCCAATCCGGCGGTCGATCCGATGACGCTGGTCTCGCTGATCCAGCGCAACCCCGGCCATTATCGGCTCGATGGCGCCGACACCCTGCGCTTCGAGGCCGACATGGCCAATGAGGAGGCCCGCTTCACCAGCGTGGAGCAATTGCTCGAAACGCTGAATCGCAAGGCGCAGGCGGCCTAGGCATCAGGCGCTTGCGCCGGCGTGCAAATGCATCAGAATGAAAGCTCCAGCGGCTTTCGCCACTAGACTGACAGGGTTCATCTCCATGCCGTCCACCGTTCGACGTAGATTGCTACTGATACTTCTTGCGCTGTCGTTTCCGCTAACGCTTCACGCGGCCGAGGGGCAGCGGCCAGTGGGCCATTATCCCTTGCCGGAAGCGGGCAATATCGTCGGCGAGATCCAGACGGTGATTGCCGAACACGAGGACACCCTGCTGGAGATCGGCCATCGTTACGGCGTTGGCTACGAAGAGATGCAGCGCGCCAACCCCGGGACGAGCATGTGGGTACCTGGTGAGGGCACCGAAGTCACCATACCCACGCGGTTCATTTTACCGCCGGGGCCACGCGAAGGCGTGGTGGTCAATGTCGCCGAGATGCGCCTTTACTACTATCCGCCGAGCGCCGAGGGCGAAACGCCACGCGTCGAAACCTACCCGATCAGCGTGGGCCGCATGGACTGGTCCACGCCGCTCGGCACGACACACATCAAGGCCAAGGTCGTGGATCCCGCCTGGTATCCGCCCCAATCGATCATCGAGGAACATGCGGCACGCGGCGACATACTTCCTCAGGTCGTGCCGCCCGGCCCCGACAATCCGCTTGGCGAATACGCCATGCTGCTGGATATCCCCGGCTACCTGATTCATGGCACCAATCGCCCGCAAGGTGTCGGCATGCGGGTCACCCACGGCTGCATCCGTATGCTGCCCGAGGATATCGAGCGCCTGTTTCCTCGCTTGCCGGTCGGCACCCCGGTGCGTTTGATCAACGAGCCTCTCAAACTCGGCTGGTCGGCGGATGGCATTCTGTACGTACAGTCCTATCCTACCCTGCAAGCCAAGCAGGACGAGCAGCCGATCGATCGTGTCAGCGAAGCGGTCAAGGCCGTTTCCACGGCAATCGAAGGCCGCGAGTATCCGGTCAACTACGCACGCCTGCGTCATCTCGTCGAGAACCCCAACGGGCAGCCGGAGCCACTACGCCTGTTTTCCCGGCAGCATGTCGTCGAGCCACCACCCAAGCCGCTGTACGAGCAATTGGAGTTAGTGATCGATCCCGCCTGGTGGTACGAAACCAAGAAAGCCCTGTCGATGACAGGGCCTTCCTGAACCAGCCATTACGAAACCCGCACCGCTGTCATGACCTGCTAGGCAGGCGAGTGCGGGTATCGCGACAGGCGATCACTTCTGCATGGAGCTCTGGAACATACGATCCATCGCCTGGCGATTTTCCTGAGCCATCTGCAGCGCCTGATCGGCAGTCATTTGCGCCTGCTCGGCGGTGGACATCGCCTGTTGAGCCGTGCTGCGCGCCTCCATGTCGTGGTGCATGTCGCCTTCCATTTCGCCACCGTTCGCGGCACAGCCGGCCATGACCATAACGGACAAACCGAGAGCTGCCAGCTTGAGTGCATTCGTCATTGGTATTCTCCTTGAGGGACATTCCTTGGTTTTGGTTTCCTGCTAAGCAGGCGCCTTACATCAAAACAAATTTTTCTTTCAATATCACTTCCCATGGCATCGTTTCACGACAAACCCACGGCAAGCGCTACCGTCTCTTATTAGAAACTAGCGGATGATGACTTTCGTGCCAAGTTCCACCCAACTCGCCAGCTTCTCGATTTGAGGATTGGTCACCGCCACACAGCCCTCGGTCCAGTTGAATTGGGCATGAATCCTCGGGTCGCCCTCGCCTAGGCCATGAATGCCGATGCTGCCTCCCAGCACCGTATTCTGCGGCGGGTTGCCGTGTCGACGATAATAGGACAAATAATCGTTGAACGCTTCGGTGCTGAAAAGCCCCCGCTTCTCGGCTTCGCGCGCATGCTCGAGCGTGGGGTAGTCCAGCCCCAGAAAAATATCGAAGTCGCTGTCGTAATTGATCCAGTTGATACGAAACTCTCCGGTCGGCGTCTTGCTGTCGCCACGCAAGTGCAGCTCGGTCATGCCCGCCCGCCCCAAGGCAATCGGATGGAATCGCTCGATCTCCCGCTCACCGCGATAGACATGCAGTGTGGAACTCGCGCCATCGACCAATAGCCAGATTTCTCCCTGAGTAGCGTTGGCTGACGTGCCAAGCATGGGCAACAGCAGCCATAGACACAGCAGCAACCCTCGTTTGATTCGCTTCATCGATGCTTCCTCGGCTCCCCTTGCGTATTTCCTTACTACTACATCGGCCACTTGCCAGCCGCTCTTGAGACGTTAACAGTAGAGAAGCCAGGAACGAAGCTCGGGTACTAGTACGAGCCATGAAAACCTCCGTGAGCGAAGGGATCTGACGGAGAACGATGGCGAACCGGCAAACCGCCGGCAAGGAGATCGATATGCCAAGGGATAGCGAGCCACCGGCGATCTGGACGATCGGCCACTCCAATCGCAGCCAGGAGGAGTTGCTGGCGCTGCTCGATAGCGCATCCATCGAACAGGTCGTCGATATTCGGCGCTTTCCGGGCTCGCGCCGTCAGCCGCAATTCGCCCGCGATGCCCTAGCGGATGCGTTCGCGCAACGCGGTATTCTTTACCGGCACCTGCCGGAACTTGGCGGGCGCCGTGGGAAACCGGCGAGCGACTCACCCAATACCGGCTGGCGTGTAGCCCAGTTCGCCGCCTATGCCGATCACATGCAATCCGAGGAGTTCGACCGGGGGCTTGAAGCGCTGATGCTGATTGCCGCCACGCGCCGCAGCGCGATGATGTGTTCCGAAGCCGTGCCCTGGCGCTGCCATCGGCGGCTGGTCGCCGACGCACTCACGGTGAGAGGCTGGAAGGTCTGCGACATCATGGCCATCAACAAGGTGACGCTGCATACGCTGACCGATTTCGCCAGCGTTCGGGGCGGGCTGCTGACCTACCCGGCCAGTAACGTCGCGGAGTGAGTGTCGCCGCATTGCCTCAACATAGCAACGCGGCCTCGAATGACAATCCCGGGCCGAAGCCCATCATCACGCAAGGTCCGGTCGCTCCCTGCTGGCGGAGGCGATCCAGAACGAACAATACGGTCGGCGATGACATGTTGCCGTGTTCCGCCAATATCGAGGCCGAGGCATGGCTTGCCTCTTGCGGTAGCGCCAGCGCTTCTGTCACCGAGCGAAGAATTTCGGGGCCACCCGGATGGATCGCCCAATGCGCGACATCGCTGATGGTCAGCCCATAATGAGCCAACCAATTCTCCATCCAAGCGCGCGCCGAGCCGCGAATCAGTTTCGGCACCGTGTTCGACAAGGTCATTTCGAAACCATGATCGCCGATCTTCCATGTCATCGCATCGCTCGATGCGTGCGCCAATCGACTGGCCGTGTCGATCAGTTGCCAGCCCTCGGCCCGCTTGTCGCCCGGGCCGAGGATCGCCGCGCCGGCCCCGTCCGCGAACAGACCGTTGGCGACGATTTTCTGCGCCTCCCAGCCGTATTGGAAATGCAGGCTGCATAGCTCGACACAGCACAAGAGCACCCTGGCATCGGGCAAGCTCTGGGCCAGCCCGCTCGACGCGCGCAGGCCGTTGAGCGCACCGTGGCAGCCCATGAACCCCAGGTTGAGCCGCCCTATGTTCGGCGAAAGTCCTAGCCGCTGAATCATTTCGACATCGAGCCCCGGCGATACCAGTCCAGTGCAGGAGACCGTCACCACATGAGTGATCTCGGCCGGCTCGAGCGTGGCATCCGTCAGCGCCGCGCGGCAAGCCGCTTGTGCCAGCGGGCCGGCCTCCTCGACATAACGCTCGAGCCGAACGGCGGTCGTCGGCCCGCGATCCTGCGGCGAGGCCGCCAAGGGATAGAACGCCTCGAAGCCGGCCGCCTTGCCAATGATGCCGTCGTCGGGCTGAAACAGGACACTCCCGCGCTTGTGTACTTCGCTATGCCGATAGATGCGCCGCAGCCACGACCGCTGCCTCTCCGTGGTGCAACAACGCGCCTCGGCAAGTTCGGCTGCCGTCTCCTGATCCAGCGTACCGGCGGGCGCGGCGACGCCAATGCCCTGCAATCTTGCGCGTGCCGGTGTCATTTGGCCTCCATGGCGTCGAGCCCATAATCGCGGTTGAGCCGCATCGTCAATGGCACGATCGTGCCCGGCACGGCATTGATCAAAGGCAGCAGCGACGCGATCAGGCGGGGGCGCCGCAGCAGCATCGAAATGCCTCGGCAGCCACGCTGACGAGCGCGTATCCATTCGTTGTGTCGCGCGGTCCAGCGGGCCACCAAATCATCCCGCCAACCATCCACCGACTTGAGTGCGAACGGCTCGACTGCCGCCGCGCCGGCCAACGCCCAGCCCATGCCCTCGCCGGTAAATGGCTCTACGTAACCGGCTGCATCGCCGACGATCAATACGCGCTCACCCCCCAACCGATGACGGCGACGCGTCAGATACGGCGTGCCTTGCCAATTCGCGTCATGCAGCGCATCGAATAGCGGAAACGCCGTGGTGCGGAGCACCTCCGCCACCGCGGCGGCTGGCCCACCCCGCCGCTTCACCCAGGCAGGGTCCAGCGCCGCGCCGATATTGAGCTCGCCGTTCTCCACGCTTACCAACCCAACATAGCCATGCGATCCGCAGGCCATGTGAATCATGCCCGGCTCATAGGCGCCGGGCGGGGCGGTGACGACGGTTCCCACGCCGATGTGCGAACCACGCGCGACGTTCATGTCCCCGGGCGATTCCTCGCGTAGCAGACGACTGGCAAGACCATCGCAGCCGAGCACCAGCTTTGCCGTTACCGCTACCCGCCGATGATGCTGGCGGAGCGTGACGCGACGGCCATGACCCTGCGTCTCACCGAGCAAGGCCTGGGTCGCCGGCAGAAACTCGGCGCCGGCATCGACGGCACGCTCCGCCAATATCGCATCGAGCCGCCGTCGGCTGACTGCCATACCAGCCGGCAGCGGCAGCAGGACTTGACGCTGGCCGCAGGCGAGCCGCAACTGTGAATAGGCGGCGCCGGTCTGGGAAATATCTCCAAGGCCCGCCCTTGCAAGCGCCTGCAATGCCGCCGCATTGACGCAGCCACCACAGACTTTATCGCGCGGCCACGGCGATTTTTCGACCAGCAGCACACGCAGCCCACCACGTGCCAGCCGATAGGCCGATATCGCACCGGCAACCCCCGCGCCGACGACGATCACATCCCACTCGCGTGGCAACGCATCGAGATTCATGACGATGCGTCCCAGGTCATCAAGAATCGGCTTGGCCAATGACGCTTGAACGTCGCATCGCCCAAGCCGGCCTCATCGGCAAGCGTGCGCGCTTCGGCAAGCGTCAGCGCGGCACGTACCGATCTCATGCCATCCACGTGCACGATTCGCGAGGCCGACAGCAGCCGCGTGCCAAGATACGCCAGACCATAGCCGCTGCGGCTGCGAAGCAGGTCGCTGACAAGGAGGTGATTGGTTCGCGCGGCAAGCGTCTTCAACAGCGCGACGATTCGAGCATCGCTGAGGTGATGGAGAAATAGCGTGCAGGTAACGATATCGTATCGAGCCGCGGGCGCCTCGGATAACGCATCCAAACGGAAGAACCGCACGGATGCCCTAGCCCGCTCGGCTTCCTGGGTAGCGAAATGCAACACCGTCCGGCTGATATCGCAGGCTTCGACATTCAGCGCAAGGCCCTCACGCTGTGCGCGATCGGCCAGGGCAATGGCCACATCGCCACCGCCCGTGGCGATATCCAGCACCGAAACCGAATCCCCTTGATGACAACGAGCGATTCTCGCAATCGACGGCCATAATGTCTTTGCCGTTCGGCTTACCCGATTGATGCGGCCCAAGCCGCGCAGCGCCGTGAAATGCGCCTGCCTATCGACGTCGGGCTCGTCCATCAGTTCGCCTTCGAGTCGACGTCGTGCGAGCGAGCGAAGAAGTCATATTCCTATCCCACTGATATTAAAACGGCTTGCGCTATCCGTTCTCGAACCATCAATAATGAAAACAGCAATTTCCTACCTTCGTAATTCACAGTAGCTCAGCGTTCTAGTTCCGTCATTTTTGACCGGCCAGTCGAATTAAGCCGTAAACTATCAATAAACTGGGTTAAATATTCGCTTTCGAACATAGACACCAATAGCCAAATAAAACGCTGCGATTGCCCCTGGAGTATGTCAAGATAGGCCTGTCTCAAGGAGAGAAAAACCTAAGCAGAAGCCCGGCAATGGGGGAATCCGCGCGGGCGATTGGATGGAGCCTACCTCACAATGAGCACGCTAGAGAGCTGCTTCGTAGATCGTTTCAGATATTATATCGATTTGACCTCCACGGATCGTGATCTTCTGCTCTATCTGGAGCGCGGCCCTGTCGAGAAACGCAAAAAAAACCACGTTGTGGACGGAAGGCGATAAAGCCCGTGAGTTATACATTCTTTCCAAGGGCTGGGCATGCTCGCATCGTCAGCTGGAAGATGGCTCACAGCAAATATTCGAAATTTTCCTGCCTGGAGACATCATTGGATTGCGGGAATTCGCCTTCAAGGAGCGCCTGACCTCCGTCGTCATGCTCGATGATGGCGTTATCTGCCCTTTTCCGCATCGGCATTTGATCGATATATTTCAAAAATCGGCAACACTCGCCATCGTTTTTCTATCCATTTCCTCGCACCAGCAGGCAATGCTCACCGAGCGCTTGCTCAATCTCGCCAAGCGCAGCGCGCGGCAAAAAATCGCTCACTTGATTTATGAAATATTTCTACGCCTTCAGCGCTTCCAGTCACTGCCGATACACACGTTTCGTGTCCCCTTGTCGCAGCAGCAGATCGGCGACTTCCTGGGCCTATCATCAGTGCATGTCAGCCGTACTTTCAGGGAATTTCGCGAAGAAGGCTTGATACTGCGCAAGCGCTGCTGGGTGGAGCTTCCCGATCACGATGCCTTGGCGAAAGAGGCTGAATTTGCCGCCCAATATCTCGATTCCGATATATCGCACTTGTTGAATTTCTAACTAGTGACTAACGACCACGCCCCTCTTCTTAGCGGTTCTGGAGCTGCATTACTATATATAGTAAAAATACAATTACAGGTACTGGCAGTGCCGCAGTGAAGAGCGATCATCTCATGCGACTCGGCTCATAGGTAACGCTCGCTCATTGAAAAGCAATTGATCCTGTATCTCCTGCAGGATTTGGCATTGGATTCTTGCCTGATCGATGAATAGACCTATAATTTCATCTAGCTCCGGCGTTATGTTTCTTTCTCTAAGTTGGCAATAAAACTGTAAAGAGCGCTGTTCGTAAGCCGATGAACACATCAAGATATCCACCGCGACACCATTATTGATAACGAAAAATTGGAGAAAATCCTTTTCAATCCCCAAGTGATGAGGCGGCATATAATCAGGCAGTTTATCCACCATGCGAAACTTTCTGGAAGCTTCGGTAAGCGATTGAACTCTCTGCTCGCTCTCGTTAGCCAGAACTTCCAGAAGACGGCTAATTCCCGTATTGAAGGCCAAAAAACGTAGCGACAGCAACCGATAACGATTCATTTCAAAATGCTCGTGCTTGCCGGCCATGATGAGTAGATCTTCAGGCAAAAGGGTTAGTCCTTTAGCACTCTTCTGCATTGTCTCCTTACCTCCCTTATGACATGACTGATTTTTTTCGAATCATTCGTATCCATGCATGAATTTCAGCTTCCAAATCGGGACGAGGTCAGGCTGCGGAATTCTTCCTGACTGATCACATTCATGATCGACTCCACAATTAGCGCCTTGTCCCTGGCGCGCCTGATCTCGTAATCGAAGGATAGTTAACGTTGGGGAGGATGCAGAAAACATAGGTTAAAAAAACCCACAAAAACTTCTCTTCATTTACGTTTCGCAAGGTTTTTCATGCACTCGAGCCCAACAAAGCTGGCGTCCTGATCCATTATTCCGGATTTCCGAAGCGGTGAGCTTGTCGGGGTCTATTCAGCGTCGCCAATGGCCTGCATAAGCTGCTCCTTGCTCATGCTACTCCGCCCGGCGATGCCGAGTTGCTGGGCGCGTTCGTATAGTGCGCCTTTGGAGCTATCGGCGAGTTTGGCATTGCCAGGCCGGCTTTTCGGTGCCGACTTGTGCTTTGCCGTAGAGCGGGGCTTGCGTTTCGCCTGCTGTTCAGAGGGTTTTCGTGCCGGCGTTTTCCGTTTGGGCGGCTTGCCGGTCACCGGCGAATGGCCTTGGGCCAGACTCTGCTTTAAAACCTGCATCAGATCGACGACCTCACCGCCCTGCTCGGCCTCGTCTTCGGCTGCCTGCGGTGCATCGATGATGTCTTCGCCCTTGTCGAGTTTTTCACGCACGCGTTCGAGCACCTGCTGGCTATGGCGGTCCTCGAGCGCATCGCGATCGAGCTCTTCCCTGGATAGTGCCTTGATGCTTTTCTCGAACGTGCGCACCTTAGCGCCGTCGGCTTCTTGATCGGCGATGTCGGGTAGCCCGACATCCTCTGGCGTGCGCAGTTCCTCGTAAAAACGCAGAGTTTCGGCGCGCAAGATGCCTTTTTCGGCGACGATGGCGATAAGATACTCCTTGCCACGCATCACGAAGGTTGCAATGCCAGCACGGCCAGCGTCCTCCATGCTGCTGGCGAGCAAGCGATAGGCCTTGGTGGCGCCCTTCTCGGGTGTCAGAAAATAAGCACGCTCGAAATACATGGGATCGATTTCATCGAGTGAGACGAAGCGCTTCAGGTCGATCTCCTGGGATTTCTCCGGTGCCAGCTCATCGAGCTCACGATCCTTTATCACGATGAACGCGTTCTTCTCGGTCTCAAAACCGCGCACCAGATCGTTCTGGGTCAGTGGGCGCTCCTCCTTCTCGCAAAAGTAGCGCCGCGCCAACGGCGTGCCGCTGTCATCGACCATACGCAGCGATACCGGCTTGGAGCGATTGGCGGGGAACAGCCCCACCGGCAGGCTGACCAGGCCGAAGGCGATGGTGCCGGACCAGAACGGTCGCGGCCCGCTAACCTGGGTCTGCGAATCGTCCTTACGCTCGTTCCTGTCGCGATGCTTCCGCTCTGCGGCTGGTTTGTTCTTGCCGGCCCGCTCACTGTCCTTCGTCTTCTTGCTAGGCACGCTCGCGCTCCTTCTTCAGACTCGCCTGCAGCGCCTTGGAAAGATCGTCCGATGGCTTGCGGCGGCGAATCGGCGTGACCTTGACACTCTTGCCATGCTGCTTGGCCTCGATCAGTTCCATGACCCGCTCGCGGTACTCGTCCCGATACTCTTCGGGTTCGAAGGACGCCTCGAGCATCGAAATGAGCTGCCCAGCCATGGCCAATTCCTTAGCGTCGAGCTCCGCGCCGCGCGGCGCTTCGAGCGCATCGACGGCAACCACTTCTTCGGCATGGCGCAGCGACATCAGCATCGGATAGCCTTCATGCAGGCGCAGCGCACCCACATAGGCCTTCTTGCGCATGACCCAGCGCGCCAGGCCCTCCTTATCCGCGCCCTTGAGCGCCTCGATCAAGGCGAAATAGCTCTCTTCATGGCCATCCGGGCCGAGATAATAGGGCCTGTCGTACCAGCGATGATCGATCCGGCCCGCCGGCAAAAAGCCGATGACCTCGATGTCACGCGACGATTCGGGCTCGAGCGCCTCGAGTTCATCCTTGTCGAGCACGACCAAGCTACCTTCGTCGGTGACGTAGGCCCGGCGCGTATCCTGGTAGGCAACCACTTGATCGGTCTCGGGATTGACCATGGCCTGCCGAACGGGAGAGCGATCCTTGTCGTGCAGAAGCCGAAAATGCACGCTGCGGTCGCGCACAGCGGAATAAAGCTTCACCGGCACCTGGGCATCGCCGAAGCGGATCACGCCTTTCCACATCGCTCGTGCCGCCATTTACCGGCCCTCCTCATCGCACTCGCTGCATACCATGCTCTGCGTTTCCCTCACTTCCGTCACGCAGAATGGGCAGATCGGCCGGTCGCAATGCACGCAGTGATGAATCACCTCGTAATGAAAGGTGCGCTGGCAGAAATCGCAGGTTTGCGCACCGGGCTCCAGCCACCACGGTGTCGATTGCGCTGATTCGTCGCTCATAAGTCACTCCTCGATGCCCAAGGAACCCGTGGTTCCTCAGAGCCCCACGGCGCGCTTCATTTTGGTGGTAATCGCCCGGCTGGCTTCGCTGAAGCCCTGCCAGGGGTCTTCACGCAATGCCGCCAATCGGCGGCGCAGGTTTTCAACGGTATAGCGATCGGAGCGCAGCGCGGCGTTCAGCTCATCCCAGCGCACCGGCACCGCCACCGGCGCGCCCTCACGCGCACGCACGCCGTAGGACGCGATGGCCGTGGCGCCGCGCCCGTTACGCAGGTAATCGATGAAGATTCGTCCTTGGCGCTTGGCCTTGGACATATTGGTCGTCAGCCGCTCAGGCTCGTCCTGGGCGTGCTGTTGAGCGATAGCCTTGGCGAAGGCCTTGGCCTCGTCCCAATCGGCCTTGGGTTTGAGTGGCACGACCAGATGCAGGCCCTTGCCACCGGTGGTGCGCACGAAGCTTTCCAGTTCCAGCGACGTCAGCCGCTCGCGCAGCGTCCCCGCGACCCGCAGAATCTCTTCCCAGCCCACGCCCGGCGCCGGGTCGAGATCGAAGACGATATTATCGGGACGCTCCACGTCATCGATTCGGCTGCCCCAAGGGTGAATCTCCAGGGCGCCGGCCTGTACCAGTGCCACCAGATCCGCCGCCGATTGCACATAGACGTACTCCGCGGTCTTGCCCTCTTTTTCGGCGATATCGATACGCGGCACGCTGGCGGGAATCGCGACACGTGGATGCTTCTGGAAAAAACACTCATGGGTTCGCCCTTCGGGGCAACGCACCAGCGAAAGCGGTCGGTTGGCCAGGCGCGGCAATATCCAATCCTGTATGTCCTCGTAGTAACGGGCCAGATCGAGCTTGGTCAGCCCCTGCTCGGGATACAAAATGCGATCGGCATGAGTGAGCCGCACGCCCTGCACCTCGGCGCGCGCGGGATTCGATGACGAAGTCGATGCACCTGGCTTGTCGGTTTTCCTGGCAGCCTTGGTAGGCTGCGAGGACGGCTTGTCCTTATCGCTACTCATGTGAATCTCCCGTGGCTCGCGATCCTCGCGCAGGCCGCGAAACGCCGGGTGGCGTAGCCGGCCGTCTCGCGTGCGCTCGGTGAATTCCACCTCGATCACCAACTCGGGATGCACCCAATGCACCGAGCGGGCATCCGGCACCGGGCCACTGAACGGCGACTCCTGCGCATCGAGCTCGCGCACGCGGGCGTGTATCTTGTCGAGCTGGCGTGCGCTGAAACCCGTGCCCACCCGGCCGCCGTATTGGAAATCGCCGTGCTCGTCGAAGGCGCCCATCAGCAGCGACCCGAAGCCGCTACGCGAGCCGCCGGGATCGGTATAGCCACCGACCACGAACTCCTCGTGATTGACGCACTTCACCTTCACCCACTGCTTGCTACGTCCCGACTGATAGGCGCTGGCGCCGCGCTTGGAGATGATGCCTTCGAGACTCAGGCGACAGGACTGCTCGAAGAAGGCCCGCCCCTGTGAGTCGATGTGATCGGAATAACGCACACTGCTATGCGTATGCGTGCCGATGAAACCCACTGCCTCGAGCAGTTGCGAGAGTGTCTGTTTGCGTTCGAGCAGCGGAACTTGCGTGAGATCGTAGCCATCCAGGTAGAGCAGATCGAAGACTTGGTAGACGAGCCCCGCAGTATTGCCCTGGCTCAGCGCCTCCTGAAGGCGGCGGAAGCTACTGGTGCCATCGCGGGCGAGCGCCACCACTTCACCGTCGAGCAGCGCGCGCTCGACCGGCAGTTGCGATAGCACGGCGGCGAGATCGGGAAAGCGATGGGTCCAATCCTTGCTGTTACGGGTGATGAGCCGCGCCGCGCCGCGCTCCAGCCGGGCCATGATCCGATAGCCATCGAACTTGATCTCGTGAATCCAGTCATCGCTTTTGGGTACATCGCGAACCAGGGTGGCGAGTTGCGGGCGAATCTCGTCGCTATCGGCCAGGGGCCGTTCATGGGCGCCTTCGAGTTGCGAGGGGTCGGGCGGATCGGGAAAGGTTGCCGTTGCACCCTCTTTGGTCCAGGTGTTGTCACGATCCTCGGCGATCTGCGCCATGCTGCGGCCGCTGATCACGCTGCGATCGTCATCCACGCTGACCGTGGACTCCTTGCGTTTGCCATCGTCGTGGCGCTTGATCATCAGCCAGTTCTTGCCGCTCTGGTTCTTCTTCCCGCCCATGCGCGTCAATGTCCAGGCGCCGTGGAGCTTTTCGCCGTCGAACACGATATCGAATCGGTCCTTGCCGGGTTTGCCGGTCGATGTCCAGCGCCCGCGATCCCATAACATCACCGTGCCGCCGCCATAGGCTTTCTGGGGAATGACTCCCTCGAAGTCGGCGTATTCGAGGGGGTGATCCTCGACCTGAACGGCCAGACGCTTTTCGCCGGGTGCCAGGCTTGGCCCCTTGGGTAATGCCCAGCTTCTGAGAACGCCGTCCTGTTCGAGACGCAGATCGAAGTGATCGTGGCTGGCGGCGTGTTTGTGTATTACATACAAATTACCGAGGGTCGAGTCGGCACGGTTCTCGCCCGCCGGCTCGGCCGTGCGATTGAAGTCGCGCTTGCGGCGATACTCTTCGAGCTTCTCCATAGACCCCTCTTCCGTGAGTGGGAGTGCTATCGATTAGCCTAGTCAAGCAGACGCGTGTCGCCAATGGTGGCTATACCTAGCCGACGCAGCGCGGAGGTTGTTTATTTGCCCTATATTGTATCTCGTAACGATACGAGATACGCTTAAGTCTACCTAGCGCTGACGGGAGCCAAGGGGTGATCCTCAGTATCAGACACAAGGGTCTTAAAGGACTTTATGAGCGAGGAACGACCAAAGGCATACAGCGCGACCACGTAAAGAAACTGCGTCTGATTCTTTTCGCCCTTCAAGAGGCGCAGGGTCCAGAGGACATGAACCGTCCTAGCTTCCGGCTACATCCACTGAAGGGAGGGTATTCGGGCTATTGGTCCGTATGGGTGAACGGCAATTGGCGGGTCACTTGGCGCTTCGTCGGCGTCGATGTGGAACTAGTCGATTACCAGGATTATCACTAAGGAGATCCATTATGACGATGTTCAATCCGCCGCACCCAGGCGAGTTGCTACGCGAAGATGTCATCGAAGCACTGGGGCTCAGCGTGACGGAAGCCGCGCGGCGCCTCGGTATGTCGCGGGTCGCTTTTTCCCGCGTGATTCACGAACATGCCTCGATTTCGTCGGACCTCGCGGTCAGGCTCGAAGCGGCCGGCGTGGGAACGGCTCGCCATTGGCTAGCCCTGCAATCGGCCCATGACCTATGGCAAGCCCAGCATCGCCAGCAGCCCCCAGTCGAGAAATTGATGCCCGCTTAAGGAATCGCTTCCTACCCCAGTAATTGTTATTGCCTATCGTGGCCCCAGCTTGTCGTGCATTAAAGATTTTCTACCCTCAGCCGATGTTTGAGCATAATCATCTTTGCCGGTCGCAAACATTAAAAACAATAACTTGGAAAGCATGACCGGCCAGCCTGCGCTTAATGTTTAAATTCAGCTTCCTCGCTATGGGGGATAATAATGACAATCGAGCTATCGCCTAATTTCCTGCCCCGGGTGGAGGGCAATCCCCTGGCACCCAGGGGGCAGGCGTCGAACCCGTCAGTTGAAGCAGGTATTGCTAGCGCGCTGCCCAGCAGTCAGCAGACGATTTCGGCTCTTGGCCGTGAACTGGCGACGGCTCGCCAGGACGACGACGCAGAAAATTCGCTGAACGAGCGCTTTGCTGAAAAACTGGAGAGCCTTGAGCGTCTTCAAGAAATGCCGATGCAGGCAAAAATGAACAAGGTCGGCTTCCTGCAACAGCGTCTTGAAGCGCTGAAAATGCTACTTCTTTACGCCTCTCCCGAGCAGGCCAAGGCAATCGTTGAGGAACTGAAGAGCATCGCCAAGGAACTGGCATCTGTCGCCAAAAGTCTCGGTAGCAGCAGCGGTAGCGGTGCTAGCCTACCGAATGTAGCCGCAATCAAGGGAAGCGCTGCCTCGCCCGGGGTAACATGACCAGACTGCTTCAATATATCCATCACCCAGAGCAGAGCGCATTTTCCAGCCACCAATAAACGGCGGGTTGCCGATAATATAATCGGCCCGGGGCCACTCGGCCTTGCGTGGGTTGATATAACGATATTGCAGCGCCTGGGCGGTCTCATCGGGGATCATCTCGCCGGTAATCGGGCTTGGCTTGTAGGTAATACCGTCCCAGCGGGTGATCGGTTTGCCGCTTTCCTCGCTGATGATCTCCTGGGCATCGAAGGCGATCAGTGCATCGCGATGCTCGATGTTGTGAAAATCGCGCAACACCGGCTCCGGCGGGTTGACGCGCCCATGGGTGCGAAAGTGCCATTGCAAATAGCCGATCCATAGCACGATTTCGGCGATGCGCGCGGCGCGTGGATTGATTTCCAGGCCCAGAAACTGGTGCGGGTCGACGGTCACACCTTCGAGTTCCAACAGCCCCTGGGACTCACCCAGATCATGCAGCAGATTGAGCACCTCGCCTTCCAGGCGCTTCATGTGTTCCAGCGTCACATATAAGAAGTTGCCGCTGCCGCAGGCCGGGTCGAGCACCCGCACGTCGCACAGGTGGCGATGATAGGCGCGCACCTCCTCGATGGCCTGCTTGTGCTTGCCCTGCTGCTCGAAGGCCAGCGCGGCGGTCTGTACTTCCTTGAACTCACTGCGCAGCGGTTCGATGATGGTCGGCAGTACCAGCCGTTCGACATAGGCGCGTGGCGTGTAGTGAGCACCCAGTTTATGGCGCTCTCGCGGGTTGAGGGCGCGTTCCAGCAGGGTGCCGAAAATCGCCGGCTCGACGTAACGCCAATCGGCCTTGGCGGCATCGATCAGCAGATCGAGCTGGTCGCGGTTGAGTGCAATCGCCGAGGCATCGGCGAACAGGCCACCATTGAAACGCAGCACCTGGATACCGAGAATCGGCGAGAAGCCGCCGCTGTTCATGGTTTGCCAAAGGTTTTCGAGCATCGGCGCCAGCGTATCCAACCGCTCGCGCTGGCCTTCGAGCAGTTCGGTGAAGCCGCGCCGGGGAATCAGCCCGACATCCTCGGCGAACATGGTGAACAAACAGCGCATCAGAAAGGCCGCGACGTGCTCGGCGCTATGCCCACCGGCTTCCAGCGACTTGGCGAGCCTGGCCAGTTGATTGGCGATATCGCGAGTGACGCGGGCTGATTGGCGAGCCGGGTCGAGGCTCTGCGGGTCGAGCCATACCGCCTTGAGGCGACGGCGAATGGCTTCGTCGTGCAGGTCTTCCAGGCGGATGCGGTGGCTGCGCGGATCGGGATACGGCGTATAGGTTGCGCCGGAGCGCGAAAACTCGGCATACAACTCGATATTGCGACCCACATCGGTGACCAGAATGAACGGTGGACGCCCTTCGCCAGCCGGCAAGGCGCGCACGTACTGATCGGCCTGGTTATGCGCCGCGAGCATCGCCTTGTCCCAGCCGGAGCTATCCAGCGTCTTGCCGGATTGCTTGGCCTCGCAGACGAAGCTATCGCGGCGGTACAGGTCGATATAGCCGTTGCGCTCACTGCCATCGGCATGACGGATAATTACCCGACGCTCGAAGACATAGCCGTTGTCGCGGGTGTCGTCGCCCGATGGGTCGGGCTGGGGCAGTTCCAACAGCGCGCAGAGTTCGGTGAGAAAAAGTTGATAATTGGCCCGCTCGCTGCCACCGGCATCGCACCAGCGGGCGATAAAGGCGTCAACGGCCTGAGTCATCGCGTGAAATCCCTGCGTTGGTGTTCTGACGTGCTGTTTTTGCCGCGTTAATGGCTACGATCAGCCGAGTTCGCGTAGATCATGCTCGCGCATGTACTGCTTGAGCGCCTGGTTCATGCGTGTTTGCCAGCCTGGCCCCGTTTCTCTGAATGCCTCTACCACATCTTTATCATAACGAGCTGTGACCGACACCTTCGGCTCCGCTTTGCGTGGTCTACCACGGCCACGCCGTATAAGACGCTCACCTCGGTAGTGGTCGGCCTCGGCGAACTGCTCATCGGTTAACTCCGGGGCGTCATCCGGGTCAATCCACGTACTGGTAGTATCTTTGGGTTTCGCGTTCATTGGCCTTCCTCAGCGAAATGATGCGACGAGCCGCGCCGCGCGGAGTCCATACCAGGACGACAACCCGACCATCGAGTACGCCGTAAGTGATATAGCGGTCCTCACCGTAGTCCTCACGGGTATCGGGATACACCAATGTATCGCTACTAAGTACTTCGCCTGCCCGAGCGAAATCCAACCCGCGCAACTCTAGGGTTCTGGCAGCCTTTGCTGCGTCGTATTCGATCTCCACACAAGCTTCCTTAGCTTAATTTTTATTGTAACAACAAAAAATACCGAGACAAGTGAAACGTCGCGTTATGAGGAATGCACCCGGGTACGCCTAGAGAAAGATCAGCGCGCCGAAATTGAACAGCATCGCTGCAATGGTGGGCAGGATGGTGAGAGCGAAACCAGGGGCGCGATAGAGCGGATCAAGGCGGTAGCCGACCCAGAACAGCACCCTGCCCAGGCAAAACATCAGCGCATACAGCGGGACGATTTTCAGCCACGCTGCAGGCAGCAACACGGCGAGCGCCAGGCTATTGGCGATGTATAGCGTCAGTTGCTCGTGGGTATTGCCAAGATAACGAAGGCTTACCCGCATCCCCTGAGTCGAGGCATTCACACGCGTGGGGTCGAGCATGTCGCTACCCAAGCGGGTCAGGCCGACGACGATCACGCCTAGCAACATCATTATTGCCGGCGCCACCAGGCATTTTGCGGCCAACGCGAGCCGGCTAGCATTATCGAAAGGCCCGGCGATATCCGGCAGCAACCAGATGCCGAGCATGGCGATCAGCAGCGTTAGAAAAATGCCAAGCGATATTCCGAACGCTTCGGTGCGATGTTCGCGGAGCTGGATCATGGGATTGCCTTATCGATGGTTGGTAGCCAGAAACCACCAGTCGCTGCTATGCCTCATGTCAGCCATCAGATGGCTGCCCTAAATGTTAACGCTCCGTAGGAAATTTCTGCATTATCTTTATAACAAAAATGCTTAAAACAAATCCTAACGCAGTGGTTACAGCGACGACAAGCGCATAACCTCTCAAATAATCAACATTCACATCAGTAAAAAAGGAATTTGCAATTTCAATCAGGCAAACCCCTACAGCAACCTTACAAAAATGAGGAAACAGCTCATGTCGAACAAGAAGGCCACTAATTAAAAAACCAAGCAACATTGCCAGCACACTAGACGACAAAATAGGTAGCGGTATCCCATACCTATCCAGGTACAAAAAAATGTCATAAGTGACAAACAGTTCAAAGAACTTTACAACAAGCGTATCTCTTGCAACTCGCCACATCACATTGCTCCTTTTTTATTTATAGTAAACACATCAATTAAACCAGCCAATATATTTTCCGTAGGCCCATAAGACAATCATTGCGATAAACAATACCGCCCCTGTACCGAAAGGAATTTTTACCCAGCGCCTTAGTGAAACAGGCAACCTCATGATTTCTTCCAAATCAGCCTCGCTGTTTTTAACTATTATATTCGGAAAGCAAAGCATTCCATTAATTTGCGCAAGTCGATGCGCTCGTCCAATTGGCCCACCTCCCCATATATAACGGTTATTCTTTACAATTTTGCAGTTAGCGAGATGGTTTTCAATGTCTTCAAGTTTTGCATAGGCCACGTATAGCCATAGCGCAATTTGCAGCCACAAGCCAACGATGATAAATACCGACAGCCACCTAAAATCAAATTCAATCATCATTCAGTTACCTTATAGATAAGCTCTCCTCCTTGCTCCCCCCATACCTCACCTACTTTACTGCCGATTATTCCCCCAAGCCCAACTACGACCAGACCGCAGACAAGAGTACCCACGCTAGCGGTCGCTAAGCCCATAGCACCACAGACTGCCGCTGCACTACTACTGGCCATAATGCCTCCAGCAGCACCCCCACCTACTCCACCAACAAACTTCCCGGCCTCGGTGTATTTGATCCGCTCACATTGCTCTTCGCGCCCGCTGGCGCAGGCTTGCTGAACCCTGGCATACGACGCCACGCCACCCAGCCCCACGCCGATCCAGCCGCCGGCTCGGATGTATTTGGCGGCCCTGGCCACGCCTTCGATGTGGGTCGCGTAGCCGGGAATGCCACTCACGCCACCATCGCGCCAGTGGTGCGTCAGGCTGCGGGTCGAAATGCCGAGCGCGTGGCGCAGCGAGGGGTGGTCGGGAAAGCCGACACTCCGCCGCACCAGCGGCCCCATCGCACTGTTCAGTTGGGTGAAGAGCCGGCGTCGTTGGGCAAGGAACTCCGGGTTGTTGAGGTTGCCATGCTCGGCAAAGCTGCGCTGGTGGAGTTGCTCGATACTGCGCAGCGTGCGTTCGACCGTGGTCAGGTGTTTGCCGACCATAGCGGTAGCCGCGCCCACGCCGGCCGAGGAATAGTCGAGAAACGCGGTGATGGCGTGGTAATTCTCGACCATGAACTGGGCGTCTTCATCGCTCAACGAGGCTAGCGCGGCATCGACCCGGGCCGCCGCGTCGCGCAGCCGGGCATCTTCGACCGTGCATTGCAGGTTGTCGGGATCGCTGAGCACGGCTATTTGTCCAGGCTTGGCCCATTCGGCGAGATGTGGATTCAGCGTGCGAAATTTGTCGATTGCCTCGGGCTTCGCCCGGCCGAGTAGTTCGGCTTCGAGCTCCGGACCCAGCATTGGCCGTTCGACGATATGAAAGCCCGGCGCGACGCTGCTGATATGATCAGCGTCGATTGGCGTAGTTGCCGTTGCCGAATCAGCCGTGACCGGCTGGGCATCGCTCGCCACTACTGACGAGGCTGGCGTAGCGGAGCGCGCGGTGGCGGCTTCATCGGCCGTGTCGGTATCGGCGGGCGCGATTTGCTGAAAGCGAAACCCGCCGATCTCGATACTCGTCGGCGAGCCGGTGGTCACACTAGAGCCGGTAATCACCTGACCGCCGCAAGAGGTTTTACTGCCGTTGATCGCAGCGGGGCTGTCTTCTATCTCGAACCAGTCGGCACCGGTGACGATCGTCGCGCCGCAGGAGCTTTTGTCGCCGATACGCGCCGCCGGGACATCGTCGACGAAGACCGTACGAGCGCCGCTGACGATCTTGTGCGGGCCGCCGTTGCATTTGCAGACGACCTTGTCGCCGATTTTAGCCAGATCCACTGCCGAGATCTCCGTCTACGATTGGATTCTCCAATGTATAAGACGGAGTCACGAAGAAATGTAGGCAATCGCTGATTTTCGTGTAGGAGATTGACTACAAAATCAGTCAGCCGAGCACCGATATCTCAGGCGATTCGCCGCTTGGGAAAGCCCTGCGCGCCCGCCAGCCATTGATCCTGGCTCTCTTCGAGAATACGGCACTGCGCCTGGGACTGCTTGATGAAGGCAGCGATCAACGCATGCAATTCCAGCGTCGCGCTGGAGGTCAGTAGTTGGCGATAGAATCGCAGCGATTGACGCTCGCCGCTCAGTGCCTGGGTCAGCGCCGTGGCGGCCATTTCTTCGTTGACGATGAAAAAGTGGCTCTCGGAGCCATCGGCATATCGTTCTTGCAGTGGCGATACCGTTAGCGCAGGCCTCGGCAGGCGCAAACGATCGCAGGCCAGTCTCATGTCGCGCAGGCGCTGTTCGCTCTCCATCGCCAGCGCTTCCAGCAGCCGGCCGATGCCGGCATTGAAGGGAAGAAAGCGCAGCGCCAGGCGCCGGTAGCGATTCATTTCATGCTGTTCGTGCGAGCTTGCCAACACCAGAAGCTCACGAGGCAAGAGGATATTCTTGGCGGTATCGAGTGCATGCGACATTGTCGTCTCCTTTTGACATGACGCGCCGGATCGGAAGGAATCCGGTGACGAGGCCCAACCCTGAGCCGGCAATCTATAATGATAATGGCAAACGTTACGTTAATGTGGGTCATGGTTCGTCTCGATTTGCGACGACAATCAGTAAACACTCACTTCATGACACTATGACTAAACCATCTTTCTGCCTTATGGCAGCGCCTGCCCCCTTGCCGCCGCTTGCAATGATCATGAATGTCCTTTTGACTGATCGCTCTATCTGAAAGAGGCCTCCATGATCGATCTACATGGCATTTCCAGACTTTCCGCCGCCTCGCTTCGTGTATCGCGGGTGCCGCTGCGTTATTGCGTCTACTTCGCCAGCCTGGCTGGGCTTGCGCTATCGCTGCTGGGCCTGGTTTTCGATGCCGATTGGGGCTGGGCAGTGTTGGGGTTCGCCCTGCTGGTGGCGCTGGGCACTTACGATATGCTGCAACGCCGGCGCACGGTGAGTCGCAACTACCCGATTCTGGCGCACTTTCGCTATGGTCTGGAGTCGATCGGCCCGGAGATTCGCCAGTACTTCATCCAGTCGGATACCGAAGAGCGGCCGTTTTCGCGGGAGCAGCGTTCGATAATCTATCAGCGCGCCAAGAATACGCTCGATAAGAAGCCCTTCGGCTCGATCCACGATATGTACGCCGAAGGCTATGAATGGCTGAGCCCATCGCTGATGCCGGAACGTATCGTCTCGCATGACTTTCGCATCACCATCGGCGCAGACCGCGCCAAGCCCTATTCGGCTAGCGTATTCAATATTTCGGCGATGAGCTTCGGCTCGCTATCGGCCAACGCGATCAGCGCATTGAACGCTGGCGCCAGGCTCGGCAACTTCTATCACGACACGGGAGAAGGCTCGATTTCCCCTTACCATCGCCAAGGTGGCGATCTGGTCTGGGAGATCGGTTCGGGCTATTTCGGTTGCCGCAATGAGGATGGCTCTTTCAGCGAGGAGCGCTTCATCGCCGGGGCGACGCTCGAGCAAGTCAAGATGATCGAGATCAAACTGTCGCAGGGCGCCAAGCCCGGCCATGGCGGCATTCTGCCCGGTGCCAAGGTGACCCCCGAGATTGCCATGACGCGAGGCGTGCCAGTGGGCGAGGATGTCATCTCGCCCTATGCGCATTCGGCCTTTACGACGCCGCTCGAGATGATGGCGTTCATCGCCCGGCTGCGCGAGCTATCGGGGGGCAAGCCGGTGGGTATCAAACTGGCCATCGGTCACCCTTGGGAGTGGTTCGGCTTGGTCAAGGCCATGCTCGAAAGCGATGAGCGGCCCGATTTTATCGTCGTCGATGGCGGTGAGGGTGGCACCGGCGCCGCGCCGCTGGAGTTCATCAACCGGCTGGGCATGCCGCTGACCGAAGCGCTACTGCTGGTTCACAACACGCTGGTAGGCACTAATTTGCGCGAGCGGATCCTGATTGGTGCCGCCGGCAAGATCGTTACGGCATACGATATCGCACGGACCATTGCGCTAGGCGCCGATTGGTGCAATGCCGCGCGGGGTTACATGTTCGCGTTGGGCTGCATCCAGGCGCGAACCTGTCATACCGATCGCTGCCCTAGCGGTGTGGCAACCCAGGACACGCGACGCGGCAAGAAACTCGATGTCGCCGACAAGAGCCAGCGCGTCTACCATTTCCACGCCAATACGCTCGAGGCGCTGGCCGAAATGCTCGCCGCGGCAGGACTCAAGAGCACCGCCGAACTGGGGCCGGAGCATGTCCTCCGACGTGTTTCGAGAACCGAGATACAGTCCTTTGCCGAGCTGTTTGCATTCCTCGAGCCAGGCGAGCTATTGAACGGCACGCCCTCGCATGTGGTGTTTCGCAATTATTGGCATAATGCGCGGGCCGACTCCTTTCATGCCCCCGCCTCGGTCACCGCGCTCAAGGCGAGCAAGCTGATATGAAAACAGGGCGTGCGCATGAGGTTCGGCGTTCCCGCAAGCGCGATTCACGCTAGTATGGGAACATCGATCGCTGCATCAGGCGCCAATTCATGAAGACCGCCCCGACATCGCAGGCCACTGCCAGCCCCGCAGGCTCCCCTGGCGCCACGACCTCGTTCAAGGTACTCGGCGGCATCAGTGTCGCGCACATGATGAACGACATGATCCAGTCGGTGCTGCTGGCCATCTATCCGATGCTGAAGGGCACCTTCGAGCTGAGTTTCGCGCAGATCGGGTTGATCACGCTGACCTATCAGCTCGCCGCGTCACTGCTGCAGCCCTGGGTCGGCCTGTATACCGACAAACGCCCGTTGCCGTATTCGCTGGCCATTGGCATGGGCTTCACACTCACCGGCCTGTTGCTACTGTCGGTAGCGCCCTCCTATCTCTACCTGCTGCTCGCCGCCGTGCTGGTCGGCACCGGTTCGTCGATCTTTCATCCCGAGGCGTCGCGAGTGGCACGCATGGCATCGGGCTCCCGCCATGGGCTCGCGCAGTCGCTGTTTCAGGTGGGCGGCAATGTCGGCTCGGCACTCGGGCCTTTGTTGGCGGCACTGCTGATCATTCCTCACGGCCAGGGCAGCGTGGCCTGGTTCTCGCTGGCGGCGCTGATCGGCATCGCGGTGCTGTTTCAGATCGGACGCTGGTATGCCGGCAACCAGGCGCTGCTGGTTCGCAAGCCGCGCCAGGGCGCCGATCTCGTTGCGCTGAGCCGTCGCCGGGTGCTCGTCACCCTCGGTCTCCTCGGCATGCTGATCTTTTCGAAGTATTTCTACCTGGCCAGCCTGAGCAGCTATTTCACGTTCTATCTCATCGAGCGCTTCGCGTTATCGGTACAGAGCGCCCAGCTCTATCTGTTCCTGTTTCTGGCTTCAGTAGCCGTGGGAACCGTGGCTGGCGGCCCTATCGGCGATCGTATCGGACGCAAGGTCGTGATCTGGGGCTCGATTCTCGGCGTAGCGCCTTTCACGCTACTACTACCCCATGCCGATCTGTTCTGGACCGGCGTACTGGTGGTGATCATCGGGCTGGTACTGGCTTCGGCGTTTTCCGCCATCGTGGTCTACGCGCAGGAACTGGTGCCGGGCAGGGTCGGCCTGATCGCCGGGCTGTTCTTCGGTTTCGCCTTCGGCATGGGCGGCATCGGCGCCGCGGTACTCGGCTATCTGGCGGATACGACCAGCATCGTCGTCGTTTACCAGCTATGCGCGTTTCTGCCCCTGCTGGGTATCGTCGCGCTGTGGTTGCCCGATATCGAACGCGGCTCACGCCAAGCCGTATCCGAGTCATACGCGAAGTAAGGACACACACCAGAACCTGTCCAGCGGCAGGGACGTGCCCAGCGGCAGGTCTTCGCAGCGCGCTATCAACTTGGCCGCCGCCCATACGTTTAGCCTTCGTAGCGTGGACTGGGTAGCTCGTGACGCATCTCCCTGGGCGTTTCGAAATCGCTCGCCGCACCCCGCATGGCAGCGGCCGAGCGCGAGAAACCGCTGCGGTCGCTGTAATCCGGCGTGGGCCCCGCCAATCGCTCGTGCCTGCGACCGAGCGCCTGGGCACAGTAGAGATCGATCGCCGCTGCTCCGAGCAAGATGCCCACCGCAATGCAGGCATTGCGCTTCTTGGGATTGTCGTTGCTGAGCGCGGGCGTCAGCGTCGCGAGATCCATCGCGTCGCCGCCGACCCGGCTCCAGATTGCCGGCGTTGGATTGTCCGAGAGCGCACCGATCCCCGCGACGATTTCACGCGCGCCGTAGGCACGCACCAGCGTTTCCTTGCCATGCATGCCGAGCGCGCCGGTCAGTTTGCGTGGCGCAAACAATTCGAATAGACCGAGACCGAGGCTGAACCAGCCAAGTCCGCGAGCGAGCCGATCATTGGCGCTCATCGAATGACTCATGCTGTTATGGCTCATAGCTCCTCCTTGTCGCTATGCTCAGGGTTTCAGGATGACCTTGACGCAGCCGTCCTGCTTGTCGCGAAAGGTCTTGTACATTTCAGGCCCTTGATCGAGGCCGACGCTGTGGGTGATGACGAACGAAGGGTCGATCTGGCCGCCTTCGATGCGGTGTAGCAGATCGCTGGTCCAGCGGTTCACGTGGGTCTGGCCGGTGCGCACCGTCAGGCCCTTGTTCATCAGCGCGCCAACCGGGATCTTGTCGGCCAAGCCACCATAAACGCCGGGAATCGATAGCACGCCCGCGGGGCGACAGACGTAAATCATCTCGCGAAGCACGTGCGCTCGGTCGGTTTCGAGCATCGCCGCCTGCTTGATGCGATCGTAGATGGAGTCGAGCGAGCGGGTGGCATGCGCCTCGAGACCGACCGCGTCGATGCATTTCTCGGGCCCTTTGCCGGCAGTCAGATCGTTCAGCCGTTCGAGTACGCTTTCGTCATCGAAGTTGATGGTCGTCGCGCCACCGGCTTCGGCCATCGAGAGGCGCTCCGGCACGTTGTCGATCACGATGATCTGGCGTGCGCCGAGCAGCACCGCGCTACGCACGCAGAACTGGCCGACCGGCCCCGCGCCCCAGATCACCACCGTGTCGGTCGGCTGAATATCGCACTGCACGACGGCCTGCCAGCCCGTCGGGAAGATATCGCCGAGGAACAGCACCTGCTCATCGGTCAGGCTGTCCGGCACTTTGACGTGCGTCGCGTCGGCGAAGGGAACGCGCACATATTCGGCCTGTCCGCCCGCATAGCCCCCGGTTAGATGGGAATAGCCGAACAGGCCGGCGCCAGCGTGGCCGAAGGCCTTGTCGGCCAGGGCTTTATTGCGGTTGGAACGTTCGCAAGCCGAGAAATTGCCACGCCGGCACTGATCGCATTCACCGCAGATGATGGTAAACGGTACGACGATGCGATCGCCGACTTTGAGCGCCTTGTTTTCAGCGCCGACCTCGACCACCTCGCCCATGAATTCGTGACCGAGCACATCGCCGGATTCCATGGTCGGGATGACGTGATCGTAAAGGTGCAGATCGGAGCCGCAGATCGCGCAGCAACTGACTTTGACGATCGCATCGCGTGGGTGCTCGATAGTGGGATCGGGGACCGTGTCGTAGCGAACGTCCGTCTTCCCGTGCCAACAGAGCGCTTTCATACCTACCTCCTTGTAGCCGATTCAAGCCCTATGCCAGGGAAGCGCCCTGATCGGAGTCCAGATGCCGTAATGCTAGCGCCATCAGGATAGAACGGGACCATCCCTGCCCGTTACGCCATCACCGCCCTAGCGAATATCGAAAGCGGCGATGAGACCTAGAAGCTTTCTGAAATCACCATAGTTCAGGGTTGCTATGACGTCAGGCGATGAGGGTGCCGTTTTGGCCGCTGGCAACAAGACATTACGTTTGCTGCTTTCCATTACCGGTAAGCCCCGCCGTTGATCTACGCTGAGTGCTGAGTGCTGAGTGCTGAGTGATCGGTCGTTTTACGTTCGGACAAGGAGGCCCGACGTCATGGCAGGCATTCCCCACGACCCTGGGCTGGATAATTCGCTGGCGCTATTGAAGGAGGGTTATACCTTCATATCCAGCCGTTGCGCGCGTTATCGATCCGATATCTTCACCACCCGATTGATGCTGAAAACGGCGTATTGCGTACTCGGCGAAGATGCCGCGCGCATGTTCTACCATCCCGGTCGATTCACCCGGCAAGGGGCGATGCCGCCCATCACGATGCGGCTACTGCAGGACAAAGGCAGCGTGCAGCCACTCGATGGCGACGCACATCGTCATCGCAAGCAACTGTTCATGGAGATGATGACCCCCGAGCAGATGCAGCGTTTGCACACGATCGCAACAAGCCAGTGGCAGCAAGCCATCGAGCGGTGGCAGCGCGACGATGAGATCGTGCTGATGAATGCCGCGCGCGAGCTGCTCTGTCGCATCGCCTGCGCATGGGCCGATGTACCGCTGAACGCCACGCAGGCACAAAAACGAACGCGTGAATTCGCCGCGATGCTGGATGGCGCGGCATCCGTCGGCCCGCGTAGCTGGCGCGGGTTATGGCTGCGCCGCCACACCGAGCGCTGGGCGGAGGAGATCATCCGGCAGATTCGCAAGGACGAGCTATTACCGGCCGACGGCAGCCCGGCGGCGCTGATCGCCTATCATCGCGATAGGCAAGGCCGGTGGCTGGATGAGAACGACGCCGCCGTCGAGTTGCTCAATGTGCTGCGCCCGATCGTGGCGGTCGGCCGTTTCATCGCTTATGCCGCGCTGGCGCTTCATGACTACCCGCAGGCGCGCGAGTCGCTACATGGCGGGGGCGAGGCAGCCAGGCGTGCATTCGCGCAGGAAGTTCGCCGCTTCTACCCGTTCTTTCCGATGATTGGCGGCCGCGTTCGCGAGCCGTTCGAGTGGCGCGATCACCGCTTCGCGCATGGCGACTGGGTGCTGCTGGACATCTATGGCACCAATCACGATCCACGAAGCTGGGAAGCGCCCGATGCCTTCCGCCCCGAACGCTTCGCCTCCGGCAACGATGCCGGCTATGCGTTCATTCCCCAGGGTGGCGGCGATCTCTACAACGGTCACCGTTGTCCCGGCGAAGGCGTCGCCGTCGCATTGATCGAGATCGCCATCGACAAGCTCACGTCCGCGATGACATACGACGTGCCACGGCAGAACCTGGCGGTGGATCTATCCGACCTACCGGCGGCGCCCAAGGATCGTTTTCGCATTCGCAACGTCGTGGCACGCGATTGAGGAAGACGGAATACGACCAATAGCACGAAAGCCCAACTCATAACCGGCAGTTACATCGGCACCGAGCTGGCCGCGGCATTATCGAGGGGCGAATTGCGATACCGTGAGAGCGCCTAGCCGAACGCATCCTGTAAGCGTTTCAGTCCCTCGTCGAGCGTTTCTTCGGCGGCGGCGAACGATAGGCGCATATGACCCGGCGCGCCAAAGCTCGACCCCGGCACCATGGCAATGCCTAGCTCATCGAGTAGCCAATCGCCGAGTTGCTGATCGTCATCGACGCCGTCGAGCGATTCGATCACGCGGGAGAAGTCCGGCAGGCAATAGAAGCTGCCCTGGGCCGGGAGACAATCGATCCTATCGATCCTGGCCAGCCCTTGCTCGACCTTGCGGGCGCGTGCGGCGAATTGATCGACCATGGTGTGTACCGTATCCAGACCGCCGTTCAATGCCGCTTCGGCGGCCTTCTGCGACACCGCGGCGGTGTGCGAGGTACTCTGGCCCTGCAATTTCTGCATTTCGGCGATCAAGTGGGCCGGCCCGGCGGCGAAACCCACGCGCCAGCCAGTCATGGCATAGGCCTTGGAAACCCCATTGATCGCCAGTGTGCGGTCTTTCAGCGATGGGCATACATTCAGAATGTTGCAATAAGGCTCGCCGGTGTAGCGCAGGTGCTCGTAGATATCGTCCGAGAGCACGAAAACATCCGGGTAATCCAGCAGCACATCGCCCAGCGCGGATAGTGCTTCACGGTCGTAGACCTGACCGGTCGGATTGGTGGGCGTGTTGAGAAACACCACGCGGGTCCGCGAACTCAGGCTGGCATCGAGTTCGTCGGGGGTCAGTATGAAGCCATTGTCATAGGTGGTGCGCGCTTCGACGATCCGCGCCCAGGTAAGCTTGACCATGGCCGGATAGCTGCCCCAATGGGGCGTCGGAATCACGGCCTCGTCCATGGGCTGCAACAGTGTCATGCAAGCATCGAACAATGCCTGCTTGGCACCGCAGGTCACCAGGATTTCATCCTCGTTGTAATGCAGGGCATTGTCGCGCTTGAACTTTTGGCGGATCGCTTCCTTCAAGCCAGGCAAGCCACCGATTGGCGTGTAGCGGGTATATCCTGCATCGAGTGCCGCCTTGGCGGCATCGATGATCGGCTCGGGCGTATCGAAGTCGGGCTCGCCGGCATCGAGGCGCATGATATCGTACCCTTGCTCGATCAACTCGTGGGCGCGCCGATTGATGCGGAATATCGACGAGGCGGAAATGTCTTCCACGCGTCTCGCGATGCGAAAATGGTAGTCGTCGTGACGTGTGATACTCATCTCTTGATCACCGTGCCATCGTCGTCGAGCAAGGGGTAGCTGCCCTGCTCGTCATGATCTTCCGGCCCCACCAGTGAGGGCGAAAACACGCAAATCACGGTCATGCCGTTTTCGCTGCTGAGAATATGTTGCTGGTGCTTATCGAGCGCGTAGAGCACCCCCGGGGTCAGCTTCCATTTGCCACCTTCGGTGAGATCCTCGATCTGGCCCTCGCCTTCGATGCACAGCACGGTCTCCTTGTGGTTCTTGTACCACATATGGATTTCCTGACCCGGCTTGATGACGGTTTCATGCACCGAGTGACCCATGCCATCCGCACGAAGTGTGTAGCGACGACTGATCCACTTTTCCTCGTTGATTTCATTGGCTTCCGCGTCCTTGCGATCGCGTATGATCATGTTTCCTCCCTTTTGCTTCGATGTCGTGCCAAGCGGACTGCCGGCGACTTGCTTGGCTATCCGTCTATTTCAGCCTAGTACCCGGGAATTTCGTTAGCCAGCTAGTACCGGCTTTCAATCGATTCCGCGCCGAAAAAAGCCGCTGGGCGATCGAACCTCGCGCCGCTTATCGCCCGGGAGTGCGGTGCGGCATTAAAAGCGCTGGGCGCTGGCGTGTGCCCAGTCCTCGGCGTAAGCGTCGGGAACTCTGCCAGCCAGGAAGTCGCCGGCACCCACCTGGGGATGCAAATCGCGATAAGTACACGCGGGGCCGTGACTGGGCCGGTGATAAATACGCTCCGGACCCAGTTCATCGGGGCTGTCGACACCCAGCGCACCCATGATATCCAGAAACGATGCGATGGTGGCGTCGTGGAAATTACGCACCCATTGCGCCTTGGAATCGACATCCAGCGCCTTGGTCCGGGCCGGGTCCTGGGTCGCGACACCGGTTGGGCAGGTATTGGTGTGGCAACGTTGTGCCTGAATACAGCCCACCGAAAACATGAAGGCGCGCGCCGCGTTGCACATGTCGGCGCCTAGCGAAATCTTGGTGATCATATCGAACCCCATGGCGACCTTGCCGCTGGCGATAATGCGTATTTCGTCGCGCTTGCCGATACCGATCAGGCAGTTGTGTACGAATGGCAGCGCTTCATTGATATACGTACCGACGAAATCGGAAAACTCCGCGGGTGCCGCGCCAGTGCCGCCTTCGGCACCATCAACGGTGATGAAATCCGGCTGAATGCCGGTTTCGAGCATGGCCTTGCAGATGCCCATGAATTCATCGCGCTTACCCAGGCAGAGCTTGAAGCCGACCGGCTTGCCGCCACACAACTCGCGTAGCCGTTGCACGAACCGCAGCAGCCCGATAGGGGAATCGAACTCGGGATGCATGGCAGGCGACAGGCAATCCTTGCCCGGTTCGATTTCACGGGTCGAGGCAATTTCAGCGTTGACCTTGGAGCCTGGCAATAGTCCACCATGGCCGGGTTTGGCGCCCTGCGAAAGCTTGATCTCGATCATCTTGACCTGCTCGGTGCAGGCTTTTCTGGCAAATTCGTCGGGGTCGAAATTGCCATCATCGTGGCGACATCCGAAGTAACCGCTGGCGATTTCCCAGATGATGTCGCCGCCGTGTTCACGATGGTAGGGGCTGATCGCGCCCTCGCCGGTATCCTGGGCGAAATTACCGAGTTTCGCGCCCTTGTTCATCGCCAGTACCGCATTGCCCGACAGCGCGCCAAAGCTCATCGCCGAAATGTTCAGGCGGGACGAATCATAGGGGGCCGTGCACTGCGGTCCACCGACCTTAATGCGCGCCCAACTCGGATCGATCTTCTTAGGCGCGATGGAGTGCTGGATGAAATTGAAGCCGGCGTCCTCGACATCCCGCCGCGTGCCGAATGGTGCGGTATCCGGCAAGCCGTTGGCCCGGGCATGCACGATTCGACGCTGCTCGCGATTGAACGGTCGGCCGCTCTGCTCGGTTTCGAAGAAGTACTGGCGCAGCTCTGGCCGGATGAACTCGAGCATATAGCGCAGATGTCCCAGCACCGGGTAGTTGCGCAGCACGTTGTGGCGCGAGCGCAGATCCCGGGCACCGATTACGGCCAGCAGGGCGAAGAACGACCATACCAGCAGCCAGAGCGGCGCCCAGATCGCCAGCAGGATGCCGACAACGAGCATGAGGGCGAGATACGAGAAGTAGAGAAACCGCGGATAACCGAACATCGATGTCTCTTGTCGGGTGAATGAACAGGCAGAACGCAACGCACCCCGGAGCCGCATGGCGACCGGGGCGCCCTGCCCTATGTGGGAGTCATGCCGGCGTCGCCGACTACGACGTCAGCTCCTTCTTGCGCGCCGCCATCTTGTCGCCGAGTTCATTGAGCTGGCTTTCGGACAACGTCTTGCGCGCCTGAGCGAACATCTCCTCTTCCTCTTCGTCGGCGTGATGCTCGAGAAGTTCCTTGAGTACCTTCGCCCGGCCCGAGAATTCGGTGCCCCCGGGGTTCGCCTTCTTGAGATCCGGCAGGACGAGATCCTCCACGGCGCGATGCTCTTCGCAGGCCTCGTAGTACATCTTGTCGTTATCCTTGCCATTGCTCTCCTTGAAGGCAGGATAGAAGATCTCCTCTTCGATCTGGGTATGAACCTTTACTTCCTTCTCGAGCTTGGCAATCAGTTCGGTACGCTTCTTCTCGGCCCTTTCCGTGGTGTTCACCAATTGTTTGAGCAGATCGCGAACCTTGTCGTGATCCTTCGTGAGCAACTCGATGGCGTTCATCGGCATGTTACCTCCTGTAATCATTAGCCTGGCGGGCCGGCGAATCGTCCTCGCCTCGACCGCCCACCGCCGTCACGTTTTGCGCAGCCCGTGGGCTGCACTACTCAAGTTAGACTCAGCGGTGGACGTGTCAAAGGGAGATCTTCCTTCGACTATACGGGAGCAATCAGGCCAGCGCTCTCTGGACCAATATTCGAGTATCGGCGGAAAGGGGGATCGTCGCGGCCAGCTCCTGGCCGCGCGGCGACATCTTGTTCCAGGTCTTGCGCACGATGCGCATGAGTTTCGCGTCGTCGTGGCCAGCGGCGAAGTCATCCAGGTAATGCTCCAGGAACACCAGGCAGGCGGTGTCTTCCAGCGCCTGGGCATCGGCATCGCTACGCAGCCGCTCCTTGCGGATCAGGCCAGCCACGTGCTCGCGAAGGTCGGCGTCGTAACCCGCCTCGCGCAGTACGATACTGGCCTGCTCGGCCTGCAGCCGACCCAATTCGCGGCGCCAGGCCAGATAACCGGGACGGTCTCGCGGATAGTCGTCACGCGGGATACGCCAGCGCTGTAAGTGCTGAGCGCACACTGCCAATCGCAATGCTTCGCCGGCATTTGGCGCCACGCGTGCGAGCCACTCGCCCATGCGCCGGGCATAAAGCAACTCGTAAGGAATTTCCCGGCCATCGATGTTCTCCTGGCGCGGATCCTCGCCGTGCAGGGCATCCAGGCGCTCGATGGCGGTTTGAAAACGCGAGCCAGGTTCGGTCATGATCGCTATCTCCCTTGGGGAATACATAAACTACTCTATGGCACTATCGTGTGACCCAACCCTATCCGATGCCAGGAAGCGCATCGATCCACGTATGCCGGAATGAAGGCCGGCCATTCACTCATCTCGGGGAGGGAAACCTGACATGATTGGCAATCCCCTGGTGGGGATCATCGGCGTCGCGCTGATTTCGCTAGCGATCTATGACGCCGCTCAAACGACCCTTTCCGCCTCCAGATCCGGCCCGCTGACCAATCGTCTGGTTTCCCTGGCCTGGACACTGCTCCTGCATTATCACCGCAGGCATCATGGTCATCGACTACTTTCCGCCGCCGGGCCATGGTCCGCCTTGGCGCTGGTTCTGTTATGGTTTCTTCTCGCCTGGGCAGGCTGGTTTCTGCTGTTTTGCAGCGCGCCCCAGGCCGTGGTCAATTCGACCACATCCGCCAGCGCCACGTTAATGGAGCGGGCCTATTTCACCGGTTACACCATCACCACGCTGGGCTATGGCGACTTCGTACCCGGTGGCGATGCCTGGCGAATACCGCCGGTTTTGGCAGCCGGCAACGGCTTCTTCCTCTTCACACTGTCGATAACATACGTCGCCAACATCGTGTCGGCGGTCATGCAGAAGCGTCAGCTGGCGCTCTCCATCAGCGCGCTCGGAAACTGTCCCTATTCGATCATCCGGGCAACCGCCGACAATGGAGAATTCGACAGTTTCAGTTCACAGCTTCGCACGCTCCAGAGCATTATCAACAGCTCGGGCCAGCAGCACCTGACCTATCCCATCCTTCACTATTTTCATGGCGAGTACAGCGATAACGCGCTCCCCCTGGCTCTGGCGCGACTCTATCAAGCGCTGGCCCTGGTCTGTTTCGCCTGCCCAGGCCTTCCCTCTGCGTCACGCACACAGCTGATCATCGCTCGGCACACGATCGATCAATTTCTCAGGACGCTGGGCAGTGCCTTCATCCATCCGGCGCCAGCTATACCCGAGATACCCCCACTGGATGAGTACGCAGCGCTGCCGGGCTTCGATAAGTCGCCCGAGGCAATGCGCGACTATCTGCAATCGCTGGATCATCAGCGGCTCCTGCTCGCTTACGTCAGGATGGATGGCTGGGAATGGCGCCATGTATGGGAGCCGCTGAGCGCCAGGGCAGACGATCAGCCAAGGACTCCCTGACTGCGCAGATACTCATCGTAGCTGCCACTGAAATCGACGATGCCCTCGCCGCTCATGTCGAGAATGCGGGTGGCCAGCGAGGATACGAACTCGCGGTCGTGGCTGACGAAGATCAGCGTGCCGGGATAGTGTTCCAGCGCCAGGTTCAGCGCCTCGATGGATTCCATATCGAGATGGTTGGTGGGCTCGTCCATTATCAGCACGTTGGGCTTTTGCAGCGCCAGCTTGCCGAACAGCATGCGCCCCTGCTCGCCACCGGAGATCACTTTCACCGATTTGCCGATGTCGTCATTGGAAAACAGCATGCGTCCCAACGCGCCGCGGATCGTTTGCTCGCCGCCGTCGGTCCACTGCGCCATCCATTCGTAGAGCGTGGCGTCATTGGCGAAATCGTCGCCATGCTCCTGGGCGAAATAGCCGAGTTCGGCGCTATCGGTCCATTTCACCGCGCCGCCATCGGCAGCCAATTCACCGACGAGGCAGCGCAGCAGCGTGGTCTTGCCGATACCGTTGGGGCCGATGATCGCCACGCGCTCGCCGGCTTCGATCTGCAGGCCGAAACGCTCGAACAGCGGCGTTTCGCCAAAGCCCTTGGTCAGCGCTTCGACGTTGACCGCGCCACGGTGAATCTTCCTGTTCTGCTCGAAGCGAATGAACGGACTGACCCGGCTCGATGGCTTGACCTCATCGAGCTTGATCTTATCGATCTGACGCGCGCGCGAGGTGGCCTGCTTGGCCTTCGAGGCATTGGCCGAAAAGCGGCTGACGAACGCCTGGAGATCGGCGATCTGCGCTTTCTTCTTGGCGTTGTCGGCATGCAGGCGTTCACGCGCGGCGGTGGCGGCGGTCATGTACTCGTCGTAGTTGCCGGGAAACAGCCGCAGCTCGCCGTAATCCAGATCCGCCATGTGCGTGCAGACGCTATTGAGGAAATGGCGATCGTGGGAAATGATCACCATGGTGCTTTGGCGCGCCGTCAGTACGCTTTCCAGCCAGCGGATGGTGTTGATGTCCAGGTGGTTGGTCGGCTCGTCGAGCAGCAGCACGTCGGGGTCGGCGAACAGCGCCTGAGCCAGCAGCACACGCAGTTTCCAGCCCGGCGACACTGCACTCATGGGGCCGAAATGCTGCGTCTCGGGTATGCCCAGCCCCATCAACAGCTCGCCGGCGCGGGCTTCGGCGGTATAGCCATCGAACTCGGCGAACTGCGTTTCCAGCTCGGCGACGCGCATGCCATCGGCTTCGCTCATTTCCGGCTGCGAGTAGATCCGTTCGCGCTCTTCGGCGACCCGCCACAACGCGGCATGGCCCATGATCACGGTGTCGATCACCCGCTCGGTTTCATAGGCGAACTGGTCCTGACGCAGCTTGCCCAGGCGAATGCTCGAGTCCAGCATCACTTGCCCACTGGAAGGTTCCAGATCGCCGCCCAGAATCTTCATGAAGGTCGACTTGCCGCTGCCGTTGGCGCCGATCAGACCGTAGCGATTGCCGTTGTTGAATTTGACGGAAACGTTTTCGAACAGGGGCTTGGCCCCGAATTGCATGGTGATGTTGGCGGTTGAAATCAAAATCGGGTCCAGTTGAAGCGCGGAAAGTAAGAGGGTGCGATTGTAAGCCCCCGGATGCGCCAGCGCAGCCCCCTCAGCACCGGGAGGGCTAATCAAGAGCGCCGGGAGGACTGACCGAAACCATGCCCGAGCCTGGAATCGTCATCATCGAAATCGGATAAGATTAAGTTTTCTTAGCATCCGCCGCTATAACAAGTAAGCTACAAATCGATTCGCGGCTTGGAAATATTGCCGAGCGACCGTGACTCCCACTCCTTTCAGGGCAAAATGACATGGAAAACGCAGAAGCCGATCGGAACCAATCGCCCGCCCTGAATCAGCTCGTGCGCAGCGCGGCACATTCGGCCGACTGCCCCTGGGGCGTGTTCTACCAGCAGCACGGGCGGCAATGGTTACCGCTCGCCTGCTTCGGCCCACATCGGTTTGTGCCACTCGACTCGGCCAAGGTCGGGTGTCTCGATACGCGCGAGCAGAGCGATCCATTGGTAATCAACGACGTCCGTGTGGAGACGGCGGTAGCGCTGCCGGATCTGCAACTATCGGACCAATGGCCGGTCAGGTTCATGGCCATGATCCCGGTCAAAGGTCAGCATGATGAGGTTCTCGGCACGCTGCTGATTGCCGATCATGAGCCCCATGCCGGCCTGAGTACGGCGCAACGCTACGTATTGCGCACGCACGCCGTGCAATTGGCGTTTCGGCTCGATTGGCAAAAGGCTCATGAGACGGCTGGCTCCAACAGCGTGGTTTCGGAGCGCCTGCGGTTGCTCGAATCGGTGGTGGTTCACGCCAATGACGCCGTGCTGATTACCGAGGCCGAGCCTATCGAATTGCCTGGCCCGCGCATCGTCTATTGCAATGCGGCCTTCACCCGAACCATCGGTTACCGCGAAGCCGACGTGCTTGGAAAGACACCGCGCATACTGCAGAACGATCAGACCAACCGTCAGGCGCTCGACCGGCTCAAGGCGGCGCTTCAGAAGTGGCGCCCCGTCGAGGTGGAGTTGCTGAATAGCCGCCAGGATGGCAGCGAATTCTGGGTCGAACTCAGCATCGTGCCAGTGGCCGATGAGCGCGGCTGGTTTACGCATTGGGTCTCGGTGCAGCGCGACATCAGCGAGCGCAAGCAGGCCGAGGAGATCAGCAATCAGGCCCGTATCGCCCAGGCCGAAAAAATGGCGCTCGAGGCCAAACTGCTCGAGCGCCAGCGCATCGAAGCAGCGCTGGCGCATGCCGCATTCCATGACGACCTGACTCAATTGTACAACCGCGCCTACTTCATGGAGCGGCTCAATGAAGTGCTCGCCCCGAGACGCAGCGGCCAGCCGCCGCAAGCCGCCGTGCTGTTCCTGGACCTGGATCGCTTCAAGCTCGTCAACATAGCCTGGGGCATCGGGCGGGCGATTTGCTGCTCATGGAAGTGGCACGCCGTCTGGAAAGCTGCCTACGCGCCGGCGATACGCTAGCGCGCGTCGGCGGCGACGAGTTCGTGATACTGATCGAGAGCGAAGAGCACGAAACGACAGCGGCCAGCCTGGCCGAACGAATCATCGATCGACTGCAAACCCCGTTCAAGCTGAGTGGGCAGAATATTTTCACCTCCTGCAGCATCGGTATCGTCGCTATTAGCAAGGATTACACGGCCCCGGAGGAGCTGCTGCGAGACGCCGATGTGGCGATGTATGCCGCCAAGGCCCACGGTGCCGGGCACTACATGTTCTTCACCAACTCGATGCGTGCCAACACCGTCGAAGCGCTATCGCTACAGAACGACTTGAAACACGCGATCGCTCAACGTGAGTTCTCGCTTCGATATCAGCCCATCTACGATCCACTGACGCTCAAACTGTGGGGTTTCGAGGCACTGGTACGCTGGAACCATCCGCAGCGTGGTGACGTATCGCCCGATGTGTTCATCCCCATCGCCGAAGAGATCAATGTGATTGGCGAGATCGGCAGTTGGGCCATGAACGAAGCGTGTACACAGCTGCATGCATGGGCCAAGCGATATCCCGAGTTGGAATTGCATCTGAACGTGAATGTTTCAGCCAAGGAACTGAAGCGTCATCAATTCATCGCTGAGCTTCAGACCCTGCTCGAGACCAGCGGCTTCAAAGCGAGTCAGTTGCAAATCGAAGTCACAGAAAACGTCTTTCTTCATGAGCCGGAAACGGTCGGCCGGGTATTGGAAGAGGTACGCTCGCTGGGCGTAAGAATCGCGCTGGACGATTTCGGCACCGGCTACTCCGCGCTGGGATATATCGATAAGTATCCGATCGATGCGATCAAGATCGATAGTTCGTTCATTCTGCGCATGCTGAAGCATAAGCGCACCATGGCAATCGTGCAGAGCATACTCAGTCTTGGGCGCGCGTTGGATGTAAAAATCGTCGCCGAAGGTGTCGAAACGCAGGAACAACTCGATATGCTCAAGGCCATGCAGTGCCCCTTCGTACAGGGCTATTTATTGGCCGCACCCATGCCACCCCAAGAGACGGAGAAATTATTGGAAAAAACACTCGATAACGATCCGAATCGAAGCTGAAACCTTGGATTTTCCCGGCTCTCTACTGCCGGTCCGCTAATGAATAACAGGTTGCATCTCTAGAGCCGTCCTTGGCTGGATGCGCTGTCCCTAAATGACTCGTCAATTTTCCAACTAGGCAATCATGCCGGTCCCTTAATGGCGACCGCCTTTCTTGCCCGCTTCGGATGCCTTTTTCGGATCGTTGGCGAAATTGCCGCCACTGTGCTGGCCACCTTTCTTGCCCGCTTCGGATGCTTTCTGAGGGTCGTTGGCGAAATTGCCACCACTGTGCTCGCCGCCTTTCTTGCCAGCTTGGGATGCACGTTTCGGATCTTCTGCAAAATTGCCGGAACCACCACGATGTTCAGCCATTGATTTCACCATCCATAGTCAGGAATTAAGCAGATACTTGGCCTTGATTAAGGAGAAGTATCATCCGTTTGCCTTAACCAACTTTGAGTCACATTGTCATGTGACACTGATTAGGCTAGAACCGAAACGGCAAACGGGCAAATCACGGTTTGTAATTAAATGTCAGTTTTGAATGAGCATTTATGTCGAATTCGCAAAAAAATTAACCCATGTTAGTGGTATTCCTGGCCGCTTATACCACGCTGCATTAGCGGGGTCGGAGAGCATGGATGCGTGGCATCCTATGAATCTGCATTTATTATGCAATGCCGAAGGATAGGCCGTTAGGGCCGGCCTCGCTCCCAAGCGGGCCTTACTCGGCATTATCGCCTATCTCATTACGCTGGGGATTGCTAACGATGCAAACTCCTTAGGTGCTTAATGTAAAAAATAATGTGGCACATCCTTAGCGAACCTAAAATGTCAGTGCTTAAAAGCGAGGCAAAGACACTGAAAGGTCACAAGGAGGTTGACCGATGGAGCCACACATTCTCTTTTTGGGCGGTTTCGGCCTATTGATACTTTTGGTCGCTTGGTTCCCAATTTTTACCAAGGGCTTGCCGATCTCGCTGCCGATCGTTTGCATGCTGATCGGCTTCGGCTTCTTCTCACTGATAGGCGAAACGGGCTTACAGCCCCGCGATTATCCGCGAACGCTGGAACTGCTGACGGAGTTGACGGTTATCGTCTCTCTCGCTGGCGCCGGCTTGAGTATCGATCAGCGCCTGGTTTGGCGTGAATGGATGAGCACGATCCGATTACTTGGTATCACCATGCCGCTGACCATCGCCATCGTGTCGGTGCTGGTCGCCTTTGGCCTGGGTCTGCCCTGGGCAACCGCCATACTGATCGGGGCGGTCATCGCGCCGACCGACCCGGTACTGGCCGCCGATGTTCGGGTAGGCCCACCCAAGGCGGGGCCAAGCGACGAAGTACGCTTCAGCTTGACCTCCGAGGCTGGGCTCAACGATGGCCTGGCCTTCCCGTTCGTTTATCTGGCGCTGGGTATCGCCGCGCACGGCTCGTTTACGGGCATGTGGTCATGGCACTGGTTGGCCGTCGATGTGATATGGCGTGTGGCGGCAGGCATCGGTGCGGGCTGGCTGATCGGTAGGCTGTTCGGCATCGTCATTTTTCGCATGGGCAATATGGCGATTGCCCGCTCCGGGCTGGGCTTTGCGTCATTGGGAGGAACGCTTGTCGCTTACGCAAGCGCCGAAATGATACAGGGCTATGGTTTCATCGCCGTCTTTGTCGGTGCATTAATACTACGAGAACATGAAAATCACTACGATTACCATAGCCACCTGCATAGCTTTACGGAACAGATCGAACGCCTCTTGATGATGGTCTTGCTGGTCCTGTTCGGCGGTAGTCTCGCCGGATCGGTGTTCGAGCATTTAACCTGGGAGTTGGTGCTGAGCGTACTCGTCGTGCTATTTGCCGTGCGCCCCATCACCGGCATGATCGGCCTTTCTGGATCGCGCATGTCCCTGAGCGAACGAACCATCGTCAGCCTATTCGGCATACGCGGTATTGGCTCGTTTTACTATCTCGCCTACGCCACCAACGAAGGCAACTTCGTTCGGCTCGATACCGCATGGGCATTCATCGGGCTGACCGTGTTGATCTCGATCGTCTTTCATGGCATGGCTTCGAGCCCACTGATGAGCTGGCTGGACCGAAAGCGCGGAATTTAATAACTTGAAAACGATCAAGCATAGGAAAGAAAGTTAAGAATAATATGGCTTGGCCGGTGGCCAAGCCATACTCATCACTCATTTTCGTTACTCGACTTCGCCGACACCCTTGGTGACATCTCGGGCTGGCACTCGCTTCGTTAAGTTTAGCCATTGCTTCTCTCCTCCTTGTCGATTGTTACCTCCTGTTTTTCATTAAACAGCAAGCGGCGTCATCCTATCTCTATAAAGGTTGTTTCCCATCAACATAGTTTATTGGCGATTGCTTTCAGCATGCTCCGGTGACAATACGTGAAAAAATGTCATATTACTTAAAATAAATGGCCTTAATTACTGATAAGCTTTTGATTTTTTATTCAGCGAATAAAACATGAGCTGTATGAGGAAAAACTTTTCCCACAGCGCCTTTGAAGTACACGGAGGCGCTGCCTATCTTGGAGAGAACCACGCCAATCGGCGTGCCGTTTGAGTCGTGAACAAGGAGGTCGTTATGTTTCACCACGCCAAGGAATTGCAATTCAACGCCCGCGTCTCCAAACCCGATCCCAGGTTCGCCAGTTTGTTGTTGGAGCAGTTTGGAGGGATGAATGGCGAGCTCAAGGCGGCTATGCAGTACTTTACCCAGGCTTTCGCCGTACGTCAGCCCTACCCTGAAAAGTATGACATGTTGATGGATATTGCGACTGAGGAATTTAGTCATTTGGAAATCGTCGGCGCAACCATTCAAATGTTGCTGAATGGGGTCAACGGCGAATTGAAAGATATCTCCGAGCAATCGGAAATCATGCAACTGGTCGGTGGAAAAGCCGAAAAGGAAAACATGATTCACGAGGCGCTCGTCAATCCGATGTTCCTGGCGGTAAGCGGCGGTGGCCCAACCGTGACGAATAGCCAAGGGGTTCCTTGGTCCGGCTACTATGTCGATGCGAATGGCGATTTGACCGTCGATCTACGTTCGGATATCGCTGCGGAATCTCGTGCCAAGATCGTTTATGAGTATCTGATGCAATTCACCGACGATCCTTATGTCAAGGAGACGCTCTCGTTTCTGATGACCCGTGAAGTCGCCCACCAGCAAATGTTCGAGGCCGCACTAGCCACGCTGGAACCCAATTTCCCGCCGGGCGTGATGCAGGGCGATCCTCGCTATAGCAATCTCTATTTCAATCTGTCGCGCGGTGAGGAAGCCAGGGGTCCCTGGAATCAGGGCGATAGCCCGCAAATGGGCGAACCTTGGCAGTATATCGACGATCCCGACGCTCATGTAAGGGAAACCAATGGCCTAACCGATCAGGAGCCGATGGATAGTGCCATGACGCGGGAGGGAGCCGACCGGAAGAGCCGGGAAGTCAGCGAACTGCGTAGCAAGCAGATCAAGGATGCGGTGCCGAAGGGTCAAAACCAGTGGAGCCGTTACGATCGGTGAAGCGTGTCTCTATAACTGGGCTAATAGCGTAAGCACGTTAAGGAAGCCTGTAAGCCGGCGATCCCAAGGAGTGTGAAATGGAAGCTGCGAAAGAGCGGTTGATCGAGTGGCTACGAGATGCCCATGCCATGGAACAGCAGGCGGAGAAAATGCTGAAAGGCCAGGCCGAGCGCATCGAGCACTATCCGGAGGTCAAGCAACGCATCGAGCAACATATCGAGGAGACCATCAACCAGGCCAAGAGGATCGAAAGTTGCATGGCCCGTTACGATAAGGAGCCCTCATCGATGAAGGATACCGCGGGCAAGATGACGGCCATGGGGCAAGCACTCGGTGGCATGTTCACCGGTGATGAGATCATCAAGGGTACGATAGCGAGTTATACCTTCGAGCACATGGATATCGCTTCTTACAAGACGCTGATCGCAACTGCGGAACTGGTTGGCGATTCGGAAACCAAGCGTGTCTGTGAAGAGATACTTCAGGAGGAGGAAGCGATGGCCTCCTGGCTAGCGGAACACATGCCAGGAACCATTCATCAATATTTACAGCGCGAAGAGTCGGACGCCAGCGCCAAACGCTAGCGACGCCTACGCCGCCCCTGTAAGGCCAGGGGCGGTGATTACCCATGATGATTTACCGCTAATCAAGCGCTCTCCGTTGCCTCCGTCTTCTCGAAAGCCTTGAGCGGACTCCAATCCTTCCGGTTAGCCAGGAACTCCGGTCGTGGCCGATTCCCGCAGTAAGGATTGTGCAGCGTATTCTCGACACTGTTGTAGACGAAGAAGAGATTGCTACGCGGCCAGCAGGACATGTTCACGTTCGAGCCATGCAGAGTGTTGCATTCGAACATGATCAGCGAGCCCGATGGCCCCTTGGGGGCTTCGATACCGTTCTCGGTCATCAATTTAGTCAGGCTTCTGGCATCCGGCACACCGATTTCCTGGCTCTTCAGCGATTCCTTGTAATTGTTTTCGGGCGTACGACCCACACAGGGGATGAAGAAATTGTGCGAACCGGGAATCAGCATCAATGGGCCGTTGAACTCGCCATTGTCAGTGAGAATGATCGAACAGCTCAACGAACGCATGCGTGGCATGCCATCCTCGCTATGCCAGGTTTCGAAATCGGAGTGCCAGTCGAAACCCTTACCCTTGAAGCCCGGCTTGTAATTGATGCGTGACTGGTGAATGTAGGCATCGCCGCCGAGCAACTGCTGGACCATCTTGAGCAGACGCGGGTCGCGGGTCAGGCGGCTGAAGCGCTGCGAGACTTCATGAATGCCGAAAATGGAGCGGATCTCCTGCTTGCCCGGCTCCAGCACGGTGCCTTCGGAAGACTTCAGATCGTCGTCGTCTTCGTAGTCCCGCAGCTCCTCGATAAACGCGTCCATTTCCTCCTTATCGAAGAACGATTCGAAAGAGAGGAAGCCCTTGGCCTCGAACTCGTTGACCTGCGATTCGCTAAGCGGCCCATCGCTGCGCTGCGAGCCTTCACTGTGCACGACCGGGTCGATGCGCTCGAACATGCCCAGCTTGCGTTCCAGCCGGGTCGGAAACAGGTCTTGAGTCTCTTGCATCGCCTCCATGGCGAACTCCTCCTTGGTTGCTACTTTTCATCGCTCATCACTACAAGGTAGACCGCCAAGCACAGCGCCGCCTTGTCGCGGCTCGTCGTCCTGGCGAACCTCATGCCAACCAAGGGTATGGGTTAGGTCGTGTGGCTGCGTTATCAAGGGTTAATTTTCCCATCCCTCAGGATGGGAAGACGCTCTCCGCACGAGGATCCTTGGGATAGTAGCGCTCGGGCAGATGCGCGATATGCGAGAACGCCTTGGTGTCCTTGTAGGGCATCTTCATATAGCCCGAGACACCGAGACCGCGGATCAGCGGCACCGCGCGTAGCATCGCGCTCAGGCATTGGCGAAACTCGGCCTCGCGGGCCGGATCCAGCAACCGGTAGTAGCTGTGGATCTTGAGGTGTGTCGGCAATGCCTCGAAAATGATCAGTCCGGTATGGTGAATCGCATTGAGCCCCTCCAGGCACTGCATGATCTCGCCAGGCAGCTGCAGAAACTCCTCGGGGTCGGGACCATCCTCGAAGTAGGAGTGGACGCGGGTCCGGTCCTCGAGTTCCGGGGCGGCACTCACTTCGTAAGGCAGTGTCATGCCTGGCTCGGGAATGAAGGGTGACTCCGGCCCATCGCGATCGATATGCAACGTATCGCGGGCATTGAACAGGCAGCTCTTGAAGACCCCACGGCGATAAACGGCGCGCGCCAGATCGACCATATTGTTGACGGCCGCGATGAAGGCCGTCTTCAGCCCGGCGTCATGCAGATTGAACACCGTATCGATATACACGCCGTCGGTTTCCCAGCGCACCGCCAACCCACCGACCACCGGATACTTGCCTAATCGGCTGACCGCGGCGAGAAACGCCTTCTCGGTTTCGCCCATGCCCTGCATGAAATTCTTGTAATAGCGGTCGAGTTGCACATCGTTGATCGCATTCAGCGCATCGCGGCCATCCTCCTCACGTAGAAACGCTTTGCGCGAGCTGTACACCACGGTGTCGATCTCACGCTGGCTGGGGCGTACCCACACCGGGACCAGAGCGACCTCCGGCCTGGCCGGCAGGTCGATCATCACCGTGCGTGCCAGGCGCGGCATGTGCTCGATGAAATAATCGCCGGCCCGCATCCTTACCACCGGGTCGGGATCGAGCATCGCATCGAGCATGCGAGCGAACTCCATCGGCAAGCCCAGCGCGGTGGCGGGAATGGCCCGATGGCCGAAGCGGCACGACTGCGCCGAGGCCAGCGCATAAAGCGTCGCCGCACAGCCCTGCTCGTCGAAGCGTGGCGACGACAAGCCGCCGTTCAACTGCTCTTCGCCGATGAAGTAGACGTCGCCCAATCGCGCATTGGTCTGTTGCAGGTTGTCGGACATCAACTCCATGACGTTGGCATTGACGAATTGCTGGTTGGCATCGAGCTGAGCGAAAACCGACGAACCCCAGTCGATCAGCGCCACACGTTCGCTAACGGGGTCGAAGACCAGATTGGAGGGCTTGATATCGCCGTGCACGATGGGCTTGCCGGACGGACCGGCCTCGCGACGCAGGCTACGTAGAATATCCGCCAGTTGCGCTGCAATACTCACCACCAGACGCGGCGAGAGTCGCCCATGGCGCAGCGAATACTCCTCGAGATTGCTGCCCGGCGCGCGCTCCATGACCAGGATCGACTGCTTGCGCACGCGTTGAAAGGCGATCAGACGCGGCACGCGCGGGTGATCGACCTGCTCCAGCATGAACGCCTCCTCCTCGAGGCGATCCTGAAACTGCTGTGCCAGGGTGATCCGCGTGAACTTGAACACGTACCGGTCATCAAGCGCCGTTATCCCGGCGAATACGAAGCCATAGGCGCCCTTGCCGACCAGTTCGATATTCCGGTAACCAAGCTGCTCGAGCTGGGTCTGGCACAGCGCAACCCAATCCTTGAGCTTCTTGGCATCGTTGTGACTGAGCAGATAGATCGACTGCTCTTCGGGAATATAGAACTGCTGCAGCGTATCCTGGGACATACGATCAGCCCACTCGCATGAGAAAGCGCTGATAAATCACCGAGCGGAATGAAATGCAAGGCGCCCGGAGCACAGAAGAATAGACATAACATGTAGTTAGGCTATTCTTCGAGCACCGCGTGACACAGCAGTTCGTCCGTGCAGGTATTTATCTCATGTTTAACAGCATGGTTTGCGGTTCCTGCAGATAGCTTTTCCATAGATTGCAGAAGCGCGCGATGGTGCCGCCATCGATGATGCGATGATCGCCCGACCAGGTGATCGTCATGATCGCTCGCGATACGACGTTGCCGGTGTCATCGAAGCGCGGCAAATGCTGGGTACGTCCCAGCGCGACGATCGCCACCTCGGGCAGGTTGATGATCGGCGCGGCGTAGGTACCGCCCAGCGCACCGATGTTGGAAATACTGATGGTGCCGTCCTTGAGATCGGCCTGGCTGACTCGCCCATCGCGCGCTGCCCTGGTCAGCCGCTCCACCTCGGCGGCGATTTCCAGCACACTCAGCTGCTCGACGCGTTTGACGTTGGGCACGATCAGCCCCGCCTGGCTATCCACCGCCATGCCGATGTTGCAGTGCGGCTGGTAATGAATCTCGCTGCCATCGCCCGCGACCCGGCTGTTGAGAATCGGGTGCGCCCGCACCGCCAGCGCCATGGCCTTCATGATCAGCGCCATCAACGTCAAGCGGGTGCCCTGCGCCTCGGCCTGGGGTTTCAGGCGTTCGCGCAGCGCCAGCAGTTCGGTGACGTCGATCTCATCGCCGTAACTGAAATGCGGGATGGTCGTGGCGGATTCCACCATGCGCTTGGCCATGATCGCTTGTACGCCCCGGATGGGTTCGACGCGGACTTCGCCGGCGGGTTCACGCTTGTCGGCGGTAGCCGTTCGCGCGCTGGGGCTCTCCCCGCCGCGCTTCTCGAAAGCGAGAATATCCTCCTTGAGCACGCGGCCATCCTTGCCCGAGCCGGGCACATCGGCAAGCGTTACGCCCAATTCACGCACCAGCCGGCGCACCGCCGGGCTGGCGGGAATGCGCCCATGCGGCCCGGAGCCCAGCGCCGGTTCCGTTGCGGACTCAGGCGGTCGTGGCGCGGCACTGAGCGCCGGGGAGTTGGTGTCCCGGTTACCCGGCTCACGCTCTGGCTGGCTTTCTTCAACCGCTTGCGTTTTTCCAGCCGCTGCATCGGTATCGCCCTGATTCAACGGCGTGTAGGCAAATAGCGGCGCATGCACCTGGGCATTTTCCTGCTGTTTGCAATACAGCCGTGTCACCCGACCGGCCTCGGGCGCGGTGATCTCGACCAGTGCCTTGTCGGTCATCACCTCGACCACCGGCTGGTCTTCGGCGATCTCGTCGCCTTCGGCGATCAGCCACTTGACCACTTCGCACTCGACGATGCCTTCACCGATGTCGGGCAGAATGAAATCGCTCATGATGTGCTCCTGACCCGATTCAAAAGTTAATGCTGTGCTTGATCGCCTCGAAAACCTTCAAATGATCGGGCATGTACTCCTTCTCCAGCGCGAGCGGAAAAGGCGTATCCAGGCCGGTCACCCGGGCAATGGGCGATTCCAGATAGAGAAAGCAGCGCTGCTGGATGGTCGCGGCGATCTCGCCGGCGAAACCGCCGGTCAGCGGCGCCTCGTGGGTAACGACCAGCCGCCCGGTCTTGAGCACCGACTCGACGACCGTCTCGACATCCCACGGCGCGATGGTACGCAGGTCGATGATCTCGCAGGAGATACCCTCCTTCTCGGCGAGTTCTGATGCCTTTTCGACCATTTCCATCTGCGCGCCCCAGGCCAGCAGGGTGATGTCATCGCCCTGCTTGGTCACCTCGGCCTGGCCCAGCGGCAGTTCATAGTCCTCCTCGGGCACCTCGCCGGTGGAGGCGCGATAGAGCCGCTTGGGCTCGAAGAACAGCACCGGATTGGCGTCGCGAATCGCCCCCAACAGCAGCCCCTTGGCCTGATGTGGGTTGCGCGGCACGACGATCTTCAATCCCGGCGTATGCGCGAAATAGGCCTCGGGCGATTGCGAATGATAGAGCCCGCCGGAAATGCCGCCGCCGTAGGGGGTACGAATGGTCAGCCCGCCGACATTGAACAGATCGCCGGAGCGATAGCGGAACTTGGCGGTCTCGTTGACGATCTGGTCGAACGCCGGAAAGATGTAATCGGCAAATTGGATCTCGGCCACCGGCGTCGAGCCCTGGGCGGCCAGGCCGTTGGCGAAACCGATGATGCCCTGCTCGACCAGCGGCGTATTGAAGCAGCGGTCGCGCCCGTATTTTTCCTGCAGGTGACTGGTGGCGCGAAACACGCCGCCGAAGATACCCACATCCTCGCCGAAGCAGATCACCTTGTCGTTGCCGGCCATGGCGATATCCAGCGCATTGTTGATCGCCTGGAGCATGTTCATCTTAGGCATGCTGGGCACCTCCGGCGTTCTTGTCGGTCAGGCTTTTGGCGCCCTTGGGATAGGCATCCGGGTATTTGCGAATATGCGCTTTGAGATCGTCCAACTGGCCGGCCAGGATAGGCGTGACCTCATCGAACACATCGCTGATCAGCGTATCGAGTGCTGGCGGTTCGCGCTTCTCGGCGCGCTTCATCGCCTCGAGCACATCGCGGCGCAGGCTCTCCTGCTCGCGTTTCTCGTCGTCATCGCTCCACCAGCCCTTGCCCTGCAACCACAGCTTCATGCGCAGCACCGGGTCCTTGTCGCGCCAGGCTTCCTCCTCTTTCTTGCTGCGATAACCGGAGGGGTCGTCCGAGGAGGAGTGCGCCGCCAGGCGATAGGTCATCGCCTCGATCAGCACCGGCTGGTTATGCTCCACCGCCAGCTTGCGTGCCTCGACGGTGGCCTGGTAGACGGCGAGAATGTCGTTGCCATCGACGCGAATCACCTTCATGTGATAGCCGAAGGCGCGCGGGGCGATGCCGTCAGCGGAAAACTGCTCGTGAGCCGGCGTGGAGATCGCATAGCCATTGTTGCGACACAGGAAAATCACCGGCACCTGATGCACCGAGGCCATATTCAGCGCGGCGTGAAAGTCGCCTTCCGATGCCGCGCCCTCGCCGAAGATGGTGATCGTGCAGTGGCCCTGCCCCGACATCTTCTGGCCATAGGCATAGCCGGTGGCCTGGGGGATCTGCGTGGCCAGCGGCGACGAGATGGTCATGTAATGCAACTGGCTCGAGCCATAGTGAACCGGCATCTGGCGACCCTTGCCATAATCGCGCTCGTTGCCGAACAGCTGATTCATGAACTCATCGACGCCAAAACCGCGATAGGCCAGCGCCCCCTGCTCGCGGTATTGCGCCATGATCATGTCTTCATCATCGAGTGCCGCAGTGCTTCCGATCACCGAAGCCTCCTCGCCGATGCACTGCATGTAGAAACTCAACCGGCCCTGACGCTGGGCGGCCAGCATGCGCTCGTCGAGCACACGGGTGAACAGCATCGCGCGGTAGATGCGCAGTGCCTTGTCGCGGTCGAGATCGGGCAGTTTGGCGTTCTTGTAGGGCGAGCCGTCCTGCTTGAGCAGCTTGAAGACGGGGATGCGAAACTCGTCGCCGTTCATGAAATCCGGCGTATGGACGATGGGCGCTTTTGTCGTTGTGCTCATGGTTTCTCTTTTCCTTGTCTCTCATCCCAAGGGTAGTGGGTGGAGATGCAAGCGTGGGCGGAGATGCGTGCGCGTTAGACCACGCTGGTGCCTTATGGGCAGCCATTTCCTACCTGGGTGACACGCCGTGGTGTCGCCGCCTGGGTATGGCGGCACTGCAAGTTGACGTTAACGTAAGATAGAGGATAGCGCGCTCGGCGTCAGCCACCCCGGCCTGCAACGTTAGTCTAATCAACCTCTGAATCGATGATATTTACATAGCGGGGTCATTCAGCGATTCAACGCCGCTTGGACGCGAGCAGTAGCGAGCTCTCGATCGGCACGAAGGGCGACGCCACGCGCCTCAACGACTCGGCGGTCAAGCGCTCGACGCCATACACCGTTACCGGAATGCCGAAACGCTCGCCGATTCGCCGCACCAGCAGATCGAAATCGCCATCGCCGGAGGCCAGCACCAGGCGATCGACACGCGCGGCGAGTTCGATGCCATCGAGGGCGATACCGACATCCCAATCGCCCTTGGCGGAGCCATCGCTGCGCTGAATGAATGCCTTGAGCTTCACCTGAAAGCCGATCGCGCGAAGAATGTTCTGGAACTGGTGCTGTTTCTCGTCGCCGCGATCCACCGCATAGGCGATCGCCGCGACCACCTGGCGATTGGCCGTTACCTCGGCCCAGAAGGCGTTGTAATCGAAATGCCGAGCGTGGATCTGCTTGGTCGTGTAGTAGATGTTCTGCACATCGACCAGGATCGCCACGTTTTCCAATGGCTTTTCCAAAGCAATACCTCTTTAGGGAACCAGTCACAATCGCGTTGCTGGTATCATGGCGGGTTCATGTTTGCATGTCCCGTTTTCGATTCAGCCTCGAGCGCCGCAATGACCGACTCCACCTTCTCCCAGCTCGCCCTGCGCCCTGCGCTCCTCACGGCGCTCGATACGCTCGGCTACACCCAAATGACGCCGGTTCAGGCGGCGAGCTTGCCACCGCTGCTGGCCGGCAGCGATCTGATCGTTCAGGCGCGCACCGGCAGCGGCAAAACGGCGGCCTTCGGCCTCGGCCTGCTGCAGGCGCTGGATGTCACGCGAAACGAGTTGCAGGCGCTGGTGCTGTGCCCCACTCGTGAGTTGGCCGATCAGGTCACCAAGGCACTGCGTGGGCTGGCGCGTGCGCTGCCCAACGTCAAGATGCTAACGCTATGCGGCGGCGTACCGATCGGGCCGCAGCTCGCATCCTTGGCGCATGGCGCGCATATCGTGGTGGGCACGCCGGGACGCATCGACGACCATCTGCGCAAAGGCTCGCTGACGCTTGGCGGCATCGGCCAGTTGGTGCTCGACGAAGCCGATCGCATGCTCGACATGGGCTTTCGCGACACCCTGGAGCGTATCGTCGCCGAACTACCCGAGAAACGCCAAACACTGCTGTTCTCGGCGACCTTCCCCGACGATATCGAGGCGCTGAGCGCGGCGATTCAACATCAGCCACAGCGTATCGTCGTCGATGCCCCCGCCGCTCAGGCAGCGATCGAACAGTGGGCCTTCACGGTCGATAAAGACGCTAAACCCGCTGCGGTGATCGCGTTACTGCACCATTACCAGCCCGAGTCGGCGCTACTGTTCTGCAATACCAAGCGCGATTGTGATGCGCTGGCGGCGCACCTGAGCAGGAGTGGTTTCAGCGCGTTGGCCTTGCATGGCGATCTCGAGCAACGCGAGCGCGATCAGGTACTGGTGCGCTTCGCCAATCGCAGCGTCAACCTGCTGGTGGCTACCGATGTCGCCGCGCGCGGTCTCGATGTGGCCAGTCTCGGCATGGTGATCAGCGTCGACCCGACACCGGATGCCGAGGTCCATCTGCACCGCATAGGACGCACCGGGCGCGCCGGCGAAAGCGGGCTGGCGGCTTCCCTGTTCACGCCCCGCGAAACCCATCGCCGCGAGCGCATCGAAGCGTACCAGGGCAGCCCGATCGAGAACGGTCCGACGGCGGCGCTCGACGCCAGTGCCTCGGATCGTGACGCCAAACGCTACGCGCCGATGGTCACGCTGGATATCGACGGTGGCCGCAAGCACAAGCTGCGCCCCGGCGACGTGGTCGGCGCACTGACTCGCGACGGCGCGCTGACCCAGGAGCAGATCGGCAAGATCGACGTATTCGACACCGCCACCTACGTCGCCGTGCATAACAAGGTCGCCAAGCAGGCGCTCGGCCAGATTCAGGCAGGACGCATCAAGGGCAAGCGCTTTCGCGCGCGCTTATTGCATTGAAATCGCTGCGCTGAAGTCGTTGCGCTGGAGCCGGCTCGCATCGCGCTCAACCAGCCGACCGGTAATGCATCAGCATCGATAGCGGCCGGTGAGTCCTGGGCTCTAGCGGCTCTTCCAGACGCGCCAGCGACAGGCCGGCGCCGCTCAACAATGTCAGCCAATCGCCGAGCGAGCGGTAATACCAGGGCATCGAGGCCGCGAAGTCGCCGCCGAACGCCTGAAAATCCTCGCGACGCCAGCCACTGCGGTATTGCTCATCACCCAGCACGGTCCAGGGATGCAGGGTCTGGATCAGCAACCGCCCGCCCGGCGCCAGCCATTCGGTGATGCGCCGCATCAACGCGCCGATGTCCTCGTCGAGCAGCGAAAAATTGGCCACGACGATATCGAAATCGCCATGCAGTGCGGTGGGTAGATCGGCGCGTTGCGCGCTTGCCAGGGTGGCGTAATCCAGGGCGTGGAAGTCGCCTCCTTGCTCACGAGCCGATTCGATCAGCGCCCGGCAAGCATCGACGCCAACGACATCGATGTCGCACGCCGCCAGCGCACGGCTCAGCCAGCCCTCGCCACAACCCAAATCCAGCACGCGGCCAGGCGTATGGCTCGTCACCGCCGTGACGATTGCGGCATCGCTCACCCGGCGACTCTCGATACGCGCTTCGCGTATCGCTTGTGTCCAGGCCCGGGCATTGCGATCCCAGCTCGTGCGCTGACGCTCGGCGGGATGCAACACGCCTTCGTCCGCAATCGGACTCTCAGGCTCGGCTCGGGCGAAGGCGTAATCCCGCGCGACCTTGGCCACGCGCACCCGGTAACCGCGATACCACTGCTCTTTTCCCTGCCGCTGCGCTTCGCGGTGCTCCATCTCGGCCTTCCAGGCGCGAATCGACGCCTCGTCGCGCCAATAGGAAACGGTGATGCCAAGCGATTCATCGCGGGCCGATTCGACGCCGAGAAAGCCCGGCTGCCCGGCGGCCACCTCGACCATGCGTGTGGCCATCTCGGCGTAGCCATCGTGTCTTTGGGTAAGCTCGGAAGTAAAGATCACCGCGTAATACGGCGGCTCGGGGGTATTGGCGAACGCTGGCATGGTGCACTCCGACGCATGGCAAATTTAATTTGTTCCATGAGTCTTTTAGCCGTATATACCTCAGTGTGGAAATCAAGCGCAGAACAATCATTGATTCACGTTATTTCAAGCAATAACAGTAACAGGCCGCCTAGGAGTGACAGGGCGATACCAGACAGAAACCAACTGGCATAGAGCCAAACCAGTAGGCGCTCCAAGCGTTTGGGCGGGTTATTGGTCTTAATCGCCTCCAGATCCTCTCTCCAGAATCGCTGCACGAAGCGCGTGCGAGCGAACACAATGATCATGCCGTACTCGGTCATTCGCCACATGCTCCACGGCAAGAAAGTTAGCTGAAGACGCTCTCCTCCCATCGGTCCGGTGCCATAGTAACGATCGGCCTCCTCGATCTTGAACAGAGCGACAATGCAGGCGATTGCGAGGAGCACAAGCGTAAGGACTCCAAAAAAAGCCCCTCCAATGGCCAAGGCAAATTTAATCTGTTCCAAGGGCTTCTCTCCATCCGTAGATACCTTTGAACAACATTGTACCTATCCCTTTTCCTGCCTTGTCTCCTGCCTGCTCGCCAGCCACTGCGCCTGCAACAGCCCCGATAACACTGCACACTATTCGCCCTTGCGGAGCGATAGATACTGCAAGACAAATTTTGGTGCCGGAAACTCCCCCTGCACCACCGCCTATTGCGGACAGAGCAGTTCTTGTGACCAACCCGCCATACTCGACATATTTAACTCGCGTGCATTCCCGCTCACGACCCTCGCTGCATGCCTGATTGATTCTTGACT
>NZ_CAMPKE010000005.1 GCF_946887195.1 uncultured Halomonas sp. | reverse complement strand
ATTGGTTAAATTCAGGCGAAACTGCCAACTGGACAACTAGGCTGACAAAGGGGGATAAACTCAAAGCCCGGTCTTTTATGAGAACGGCGATCATCGTGTTCGCTGGCGTCATGTTGGCGGCCTGTGCGACGCATAGCTCACAGCCCGGTGGCGAGCTGGGTCCAGCCATGGTTATCGGTGTCTCCAGTGATGGGCGCTACGCCATCAGCACGCATAAATCCCAGCACTTGGTGCTTTGGGATTTACAACAACATAGCCGAGAGATTCTTTCTACTAACGCCAATATCTACAGTGCCTACTTTATTCACGACCGAAATGCTTTCCTGTGGCAAGACCTCAACGACATTGTTCGGGTACAGACGATCAGTGGCGAGGTACTCAAGCAGTTCGAGCACTTCCCGACCTACGGCCATGTAATCGGCACCTCGCTAACCCACTACATCGCCTCGGATGATGAATGGAATCTCTTTTATGGCTACGGCGAAGCGATGCAGACTATCCTCAGCGATGGTGATGTGCCCGGCGTCATAAGCGCAGGAAAGCTACTGCACATCAGTCTGTCAGAAGCCGACCAGACTTTTGTCACGGCGGGATATGATAACCGTGAGCGCTTCGACCTGAAAAAACACCCCCCAATCGTGGAAGGTCAATCGTTCGGAAACTATGGCGGTGTTTTTTTGTGGAGCCTGGATACGCTAAAGCCCATCGCTCAGTTACCCGGCAATAACAACAAAGTCGATGCGGTTATCAGTCCTAATGGCCAGTGGGTCGTCACAGGCGATGAAAATACCATCGGTCTGTATTGGAATACCGACCATCCTCAAGAGCGCCATCGGATGGCGGATTATATCCATGGTATCTTCTTGGATGATGTCCCACTTGGGGCTGATAGCAGTCAGCAGTGGGACAAGAGTCACCTCATCCCTGAACCCTTGGCAGACGAGCCAGACCGCTGGGGAAATCGACAACTGGCAACCACCACCACCGTCGCCCTGGCCTTTATCGACGACAGCGAGGAATTCCTACGCTTCGGCACCTATAGCCACTGGGTCGCGCTGTTCGAGGCCGGCAACCCCTGGCCGCAGAAATACTTCGATCTCGGCACCGAGCCCTGGCCGTCGACGTCGTCGTATCTGCGCAGCCTGAGTATCGCGACGTCGCCACAGGCCAATGTGCTAGTTACTGGGCATCGCGACGATGGTGGCATCACGGTTTATCGCTACGACCCCAAGGCGCGCACGCTGACCAAGGAATGGGTGGGCGAATAGCAACCAGCCTACCCCAAGAAGTGGTGGACCTTCCCACCGCTGCTCGCCGGTGGCCTGGGCTATTTTCGTGAGTACTACTTCGAGCGTGCTCGCGCACTGGGTGGCGACTGGGAAGCGGCGATGCTGGTCCATCTGCAACAGCGCGCCCGGGACGAGCCCCCTATCCAATACCGCATCGAGCGCGCCTGGGATGCCCTCACCCAAGCGATACTCGACGAAGCGCGCCGCGTGGCGGCAGCAACCCCCGCCGGCCCGCTCGACCCGGATGTCCCCCTGCCGGAGTACGACCTGCTCAAGCCGCTCTCGCACCACTACAAGATCGGCGAGCTGATGGCGGCACGTTTCGCCGAGCGCTTGCGCCAGCTCGGCCAGCGCGACAACTGGCAGCCACGCGATCGACGGGTACGACCGGCGCTGGGGTTGGTGGGGTTTGATGAGGTAGAGGATGTGAAGTTTTTCGAGCGAAAGTTATTTGCGGAAACATTCGATACTGTAGATCAATCAAAATGGCTGTTCGCCCACTCGGCGATGAAATACCCGACCGAAGAGATATTCGTCAAGAGCTACAAGGAAGGCATCATCAATCGAATCAAGGAGAGATCGCGCTTTGGACGTTATTAAAAATTTCGGCAAAAAAACTTTCTGGGATAGCTGCACACGACTCGCTTTTGCTATGACCATCGCCATATTGCTGGCAGGTTGTGTAACCAGCGGTTCTCAACCCGGTGGCCGACTTGGGCCCGTCATGGCGCTCGGCGTCTCTAGCGACGGGCACTATGCGATAAGTACACATAAATCAAAGCATTTAGTGCTCTGGAACTTGGAGAAACAGCAACGGAATATCCTCTCCACCAATGCCAATATCTACAGCGCTTATTTTATCCGTAATCGCAATGCGTTCCTATGGCAAGACCTTGGCGGTACGGTCCGGGTACAGACGGTCGATGGCAAGGTACTCAAGCAATTCGAACACTTCCCAACCTATGGCCATGTCATTGATAAAAATCTGGACCATTACCTTTCTGCGAATGCGACATGGAACATCTATCACGGGCACGGCGAAAAATTACAACCTGTGTTGCGTGATAGCCACAGCCCCAGCGTTCTTGGTAGCGGAAAAGTGCTCAAACTCAGCTTGGCCGAGAACGGCTACTTTGTTTCCGCAGGGTCCGGCTTTAGAGAAGTCGATCAGCGGTCAATTGATGAGCACCCAACCGTCAGGCCGCTGGATGATCTACGTTTTTCATCGAACTATGCCGGCGTGGTGCTTTGGAATGTTAATACACTAGAACCCATTGCCAAATTGCCCGGTAATAGCGTCAAAGTCGATGCAGTAATCAGCCCCAATGGCCAATGGGTCGTTAGTGGCGATGAAAATAATATCGGGCTTTTCTGGAATACGGATAATCCATCCAAGAAGAACTGGATGGCCAGCTATTACAATGGCATTTTCCTGGAAGATTCCGAATACGACCTAGACGACCCGAGAAAATTTGACGATAGCGGCCTTATCCCCGTGCCCTTAGCGGATGAACCGAACCGTTGGGGGAGTCGTAACTACTTGGTCGATAACACCACCGTCGCCCTAGCCTTTATCGACGACAGCGAGGAGTTCCTGCGCTTCGGCACTTACAGCCATTGGGTCGCGCTGTTCGAGGCCGGCAACCCCTGGCCGCAGAAGTACTTCGATCTCGGCACCGAGCCCTGGCCGTCGACGTCGTCGTATCTGCGCAGCCTGAGTATCGCGACGTCGCCACAGGCCAATGTGCTAGTTACTGGGCATCGCGACGATGGTGGCATCACGGTTTATCGCTACGACCCCAAGGCGCGCACGCTGACCAAGGAATGGGTGGGCGAATAGCAACCAGCCTACCCCAAGAAGTGGTGGACCTTCCCACCGCTGCTCGCCGGTGGCCTGGGCTATTTTCGTGAGTACTACTTCGAGCGTGCTCGCGCACTGGGTGGCGACTGGGAAGCGGCGATGCTGGTCCATCTGCAACAGCGCGCCCGGGACGAGCCCCCTATCCAATACCGCATCGAGCGCGCCTGGGATGCCCTCACCCAAGCGATACTCGACGAAGCGCGCCGCGTGGCGGCAGCAACCCCCGCCGGCCCGCTCGACCCGGATGTCCCCCTGCCGGAGTACGACCTGCTCAAGCCGCTCTCGCACCACTACAAGATCGGCGAGCTGATGGCGGCACGTTTCGCCGAGCGCCTGCGCCAGCTCGGCCAGCGTGACAACTGGCAACCCCGCGATCGACGGGTACGACCGGCGCTGGGGCTGGTGGGGTTTGATGAGGTAGAGGATGTGAAGTTTTTCAAACGAAGGATAGATCGGGATATATTCGAGCCCATCGACCAATCGACCTGGCTGTTCGCCCACTCGGCAATGAAGTACCCGACCGAGGAAATTTTCATCAAGAGCTACCAAGACGGCATTGTTGAACGCATCAAAAGGAATTCACGCTTTGGCCGCTATTAACCGCAGAAAAATAAAGCAATGTTTAACAAGGCTCTATGTATTGGGCCTTGCCGTATTTATCACGGCGTGCGCGTCCCAGAGCAGACAACCCAGTGGCGAGCTAGGCCCAGCGATGGTCATCGGTGTGTCCAGCGATGGTCGCTATGCGATCAGCACGCACCAATCCAAGCATCTGGTGTTATGGGATTTACAGCAGCACAGCCGAGAGATTCTCTCCACCAATGCCAATATCTATAGTGCCTATTTTATTCACGATCGCCAGGCCTTTCTGTGGCAAGACCTTAACGATATCGTTCGAGTACAAGCGATCAATGGCGAAGTGCTCAAGCAATTTGCGCACTTCCCTACTTATGGCCATGTCATGGATACTTCGTTAACTCACTACATCGCTTCGGATGATGAATGGAGCCTCTTTGCAGGCTATGGCGATGAGATGGTGCCCGTTAAAGAGGATGGCATTTCACCAAGTTTTCTAGGTACCGGGAAGCTATTGCATCTCAGTATCTCGGAAGAAAAAGGGCTATTCGTTTCTGCCGGGTCCACGACACATGATGGCTATGACATCGAAGAGTATCCGCCTCTTGCCCCCAAGCAGCGCTGGAGCAATTACGCGCTGCCTGTCTTATGGAACCTCGACACGCTTGAGCCCATCGCGCAACTACCTGGCAATAGCTCGAAGGTCGATGCGGTAATCAGCCCCGATGGACAATGGATCGTCAGCGGCGACGAAGCGGGCATCGGCTTATTTTGGAATGCCGGTAACCCCAAAAAACGCCATCGAATGGCACGTTATTCAGGCGGTCTTTTTCTGGAGGACTCTCCGTACGACATCGACGATCCAAGAAACTATGACATGAGCGGGCTAATACCCGTACCCATGGCAGAAGAGCCAAATCGCTGGGGCGGGCGACATTTGACCACTGATACCACCGTCGCCCTGGCCTTTATCGACGACAGCGAGGAATTCCTACGCTTCGGCACCTATAGCCACTGGGTCGCGCTGTTCGAGGCCGGCAACCCCTGGCCGCAGAAATACTTCGATCTCGGCACCGAGCCCTGGCCGTCGACGTCGTCGTATCTGCGCAGCCTGAGTATCGCGACGTCGCCACAGGCCAATGTGCTAGTTACTGGGCATCGCGACGATGGTGGCATCACGGTTTATCGCTACGACCCCAAGGCGCGCACGCTGACCAAGGAATGGGTGGGCGAATAGCAACCAGCCTACCCCAAGAAGTGGTGGACCTTCCCACCGCTGCTCGCCGGTGGCCTGGGCTATTTTCGTGAGTACTACTTCGAGCGTGCTCGCGCACTGGGTGGCGACTGGGAAGCGGCGATGCTGGTCCATCTGCAACAGCGCGCCCGGGACGAGCCCCCTATCCAATACCGCATCGAGCGCGCCTGGGATGCCCTCACCCAAGCGATACTCGACGAAGCGCGCCGCGTGGCGGCAGCAACCCCCGCCGGCCCGCTCGACCCGGATGTCCCCCTGCCGGAGTACGACCTGCTCAAGCCGCTCTCGCACCACTACAAGATCGGCGAGCTGATGGCGGCACGTTTCGCCGAGCGCCTGCGCCAGCTCGGCCAGCGTGACAACTGGCAACCCCGCGATCGACGGGTACGACCGGCGCTGGGGCTGGTGGGGTTTGATGAGGTCAGGCAAGAAGACTTCTTCGCCCGAAAATTAGGAAAGAATATCTTTGGTTTCGTCGACCAATCGACCTGGCTGTTCGCTCACTCGGCGATGAAATACCCCACCGAGGAAATTTTTATCAAAAGCTATAAGCTGGGCATCATGGACAGAATCAAAGGGAGTTCGAATTTTGGTCGCTATTAATAAATACAAGATAGCAAGATGCAGCTTAATCATGCCGTGTACCATTGCTCTCGTCGTATTCATGACGGCGTGCGCGTCGCAGAAATCGCAGCCCAGCGGAGAACTCGGCCCGGTGATGGTTGTTGGCGTTTCCAGCGATGGCCGCTACGCGATCAGCACCCATCAATCCAAGCATCTGGTGCTCTGGGATTTGGAGAAGCGCCAGCGAGAGATTCTTTCGACCAACGCCAATATCTATAGCGCCTACTTTATTCACGACCGCGATGCGTTTTTATGGCAAGACCTTAACGATATCGTTCATGTGCAGACGGTCGATGGCGAAATACTCAAGCAGTTCGAACACTTCCCCACCTATGGCCATGTGATGGACACCTCGCTGACACATTACATTGCCTCAGACGACGAATGGAATCTCTTTTATGGACACGGCGAGGCGATGCAAACCATCCTCAGTGATGGTGAGGTACCCAGTGTCGTTGGGGCAGGAAAATTATTACATATTAATCTCTCGGAAGAGGAAGGGTTTTTTACAACGGCTGGTTTTGATAGCCGCAGTCGATTCGACCATAAAGAATATCCTCTTATTGTAGGAGACCAGATATATAGCAATTATGGCGGAGTCTTTTTATGGAGCCTCGATAAGCTTAAACCTATTGCTCAATTAACTGGTAATAGCTCGAAAGTCGATGCGGTCATCAGCCCCGACGGCAAATGGGTCATCAGCGGCGACGAGGCGGGCATCGGCTTATTTTGGAATACCGAAAATCCCGAAAATCGTCACCGTATGGCGCGGTATTCGGGAGGACTTTTCCTGGAAGACTCCCCTTATGGTATCGACGATCCAAGAAACTATGACATGAGCGGGCTGATACCTGTGCCCCTTGCCGATGAGCCGAATCGCTGGGGCAACCGTGACTACTTGGTCGATAACACCACCGTCGCCCTGGCCTTTATCGACGACAGCGAGGAATTCCTACGCTTCGGCACCTATAGCCACTGGGTCGCGCTGTTCGAGGCCGGCAACCCCTGGCCGCAGAAATACTTCGATCTCGGCACCGAGCCCTGGCCGTCGACGTCGTCGTATCTGCGCAGCCTGAGTATCGCGACGTCGCCACAGGCCAATGTGCTAGTTACTGGGCATCGCGACGATGGTGGCATCACGGTTTATCGCTACGACCCCAAGGCGCGCACGCTGACCAAGGAATGGGTGGGCGAATAGCAACCAGCCTACCCCAAGAAGTGGTGGACCTTCCCACCGCTGCTCGCCGGTGGCCTGGGCTATTTTCGTGAGTACTACTTCGAGCGTGCTCGCGCACTGGGTGGCGACTGGGAAGCGGCGATGCTGGTCCATCTGCAACAGCGCGCCCGGGACGAGCCCCCTATCCAATACCGCATCGAGCGCGCCTGGGATGCCCTCACCCAAGCGATACTCGACGAAGCGCGCCGCGTGGCGGCAGCAACCCCCGCCGGCCCGCTCGACCCGGATGTCCCCCTGCCGGAGTACGACCTGCTCAAGCCGCTCTCGCACCACTACAAGATCGGCGAGCTGATGGCGGCACGTTTCGCCGAACGCCTACGATTGCTGGGCCAGCGTGACAACTGGCAGCCACGCGATCGGCGGGTACGACCGGCGCTGGGATTGGTGGGGTTTGATGAGGTGAAGGAGGAGAAGTTTTTCGAGCGGAGGATTAATGCGAATGTATTCTATCCTGTCGATCAATCAACCTGGCTGTTCGCCCACTCGGCAATGAAATACCCCACTGAAGAAATCTTTATCAAAAGCTATCAGGACGGCATCATGAAGAAAATAAAAGGGAACTCGAATTTTGGCCGCTATTAACTGCAAGACAGTGAAGCGATGTATAACGATGCTCTGTATGTGGGGCCTTACCGTATTCATGACGGCATGTTCGTCGCATCGCTCGCAACCCGGTGGTGAATTAGGCCTGGCGATGGTCATCGGTGTCTCCAGCGATGGGCGCTATGCCGTCAGTACGCACCAATCCCAGCATCTGGTGTTATGGGATTTACAGCAGCACAGCCGAAGTATTCTTTCCACCAACGCCAATATCTACAGCGCGTATTTTATCCATGATCGCGATGCGTTTTTGTGGCAAGACCTTAACGATACCGTGCGGGTACAGACGGTCGAAGGTGAAGTCATTAAGCAGTTCCAGCACTTCCCAACGTACGGGAATGTCATGGATACCTCGCTAACCCATTACATCGCTTCCGATAAGAACTGGAATCTCTTTTACGCCCATGGTGAAGAAACGCAGCCCATCAAACGGGATGGTACCTCGCCGAGCTTTCTGGGCTCGGGTAAGCTAATGCACCTAACCCTATCCGAAGAAGCCGGGCTATTTGTCTCTGCGGGTTCTGGGGGAGACGAGGAATTCGATGCAACAAAGCAACCCTCTATCCTGGACGATCAACTCTTCAGTTATTACGGGGGTGTCGTCCTTTGGAATCTCGGCACGCTTGATCCTATCGCCAATCTGCCCGGGAACAACTATAAGGTGGATGCAGTAATCAGCCCCAATGGCCAATGGGTCGTTAGTGGCGATGAAAACACCATAGGTTTGTACTGGAATACCGACCAACTCAATGATCGCTATCGCATGGCCAGCTACTACCATGGTATTTTTTTGGATGATGCCCCACCTGGGGCTGATAGCAATCAACAATGGGACAAAAGCCAGCTAATTCCTGTGCCTCTAGCCGATGAGCCAGACCGCTGGGGTGATCGCAGCGTGGTCACAAACACCACCGTCGCCCTGGCCTTTATCGACGACAGCGAGGAGTTCCTGCGTTTCGGCACCTATAGCCATTGGGTCGCGCTGTTCGAGGCCGGCAATCCCTGGCCGCAGAAGTATTTCGATCTGGGCACCGAGCCCTGGCCGTCGACGTCTTCGTATTTGCGCAGCCTCAGCATCGCCACCTCGCCCCAGGCCAATGTGCTGGTCACCGGGCATCGCGACGACGGCGGCATCAGCGTTTATCGGTACGACCCCGAAGCGCGTACGCTGACCAAAACCTGGGTGGCCGAGTAAACGCGCCCCATTCGGCACTGGCCATATGAACGCCGGGCCACCTAGACTGGATTCACTGACAAATACTCGGGACGCAACGGTCCTTCGTCATTCATGATTCGGTCAAGGAGTTGGCATGGCAACGCAGTGGATCGATATCGCCACCCGAGACGGCGGCAATTTCAGAGGCTATCTGGCACTGCCGCCGGCGGGCCGAGGCCCCGGCATCGTGCTGATCCAGGAGGTTTTCGGCATCAACGCGCATATCCGCAGCGTCGCCGAGCAGTACGCATTGGATGGCTACGTGGTGCTGGCCCCGGATATCTTCTGGCGCCAGGAGCCGGGTGTGGAGCTTGGCTATGAAGGCGACGACAAGGAAAAGGCCATGGCCCTGATGAAGGCACTGGATGCGGATCAGGCGGTCGACGATATCGCCGATGCCGTCAAGACCCTGCGCGAGCGCCCCGAGTGCGAGGGTCGCGTGGCATCGCTGGGCTACTGCCTGGGCGGCATTCTCGCCTATCGCAACGCGCTGAATGCCGGTGTCGATGCGGCGGTGTGCTTCTACCCGGGCGGTATCGCCAATCATCTCGATAAAGCCGACAGAGTAAACGTGCCCGTGCAGTTTCATTTCGCCGGGCAGGATCAGCACATCACCGACGCGCACATCGAGCAGACCCGCCAAGCGTTCACCGGGCGCGACGATGTGGAGGTGCATGTCTACGACGAGGCCGATCACGGCTTCAACTGCTGGGCACGCGGCGCCTATGACCGCCATGCCGCGGCGCTTTCCCACGGTCGAACGCTCGTCTTCCTCGAGCGCTTCGGCTGAAATGGAGCAAGCGACAGGCGAACGCTTGCTTTGTACTTGCTTGGCCAAGCGCCAGCGCATGTCTCAAAATGAGAAGATAATGGCGTGACGGCTCATGGTGAGCCGAGGGAGGCCGATATGGCGGGCGGATGGTCGAGAGATGGCGCCGTGCAGGATCAGATCGACAGCACGGTCGAAGATGCGGTACGGCGTTCGCGCAGCCGGCTACCGCGCGGCGAGAGCCTCAGCCACTGCGAAGAGTGCGGCGAGCCGATTCCCCAGGCGCGCCGCGAAGCGATCCCCGGCGTGCGTCTGTGCATTGCCTGCCAGAGCGAGCGCGACAAGCGGCAATCCAGCTTCAGCGGCTACAACCGGCGTGGTAGCAAGGATAGCCAGTTGCGCTGAATCGAATGTAGTAGATGATTGCGCGCTCGCCCTTCGCAGTTCCAACGCTTCACTAATGATGCCGGGAACGTCTCGCGGCACCTGCGGTCAATGCTCGTCCTGGGGCCGTCATGGTGCGTGTTACCATGGCTGCATTGCTCACATTTCCGACCCGAGACGCCCATGTCCCTCGACGATCTCCACCTCAACCTGCGCAACCTCACGCCGGACGACTATCCGCAGCTCAAGGTGCTGATGGATGCGGTTTATGACGATATCGGCGGCGCCTGGCCCAAGCCGACCATCGACAAGCTGATCGGCGAATTTCCCGACGGTCAGATCCTGATCGAAGACGATGAGCGCGTCGTCGGTGTGGCGCTGACCGCGCTGGTCGATTACGACGCCTTCTCCAATCCGCATAAATACGACGACCTGATCGGCCATCGCGAGATCATTCTCAACGACGCTAATGGCGATGCGCTGTACGGACTGGATGTGCTGATCGACCCGGCATATCGCGGCTATCGCCTGGGCCGGCGTCTCTACGAAGCGCGCAAGGAGCTGTGCCGCTCGATGAACCTGCGGGCGATTCTCGCCGGTGGGCGTATCCCCAATTATCATCAGTACGCCGAGGATATGTCGCCCAGCGAATATCTCGATGCGGTGGCGCGCAAGGAAGTTCACGACCCGATCCTGTCGTTCCAGTTGGCCAACGATTTCCTGGTCAAGCGCCTGATGCGCAAGTACCTGCCGGAGGACGAGAAGTCTCAGGGCTACGCCACGCTGCTGGAGTGGAATAATATCCTTTTCGAGCCCGCCGAACGGGTGCTCGAGACGCGCAAGACCCAGGTGCGCGTCGGCGCCGTGCAATGGCAGATGCGTGAATTCGCTTCGGTGGAAGCGGTGCTGCAGCAGGTCGAGTATTTCGTCGATGCGCTGTCCGATTACCAGAGCGACTTCGCGGTATTCCCGGAGCTGTTCAATACGCCGCTGATGGGGTTGACCGATCAGTCCGATCAGATTCAGGCGATCCACTTCCTGGCCGGTTTCACCGAGCGCTTCAAGACCGAAATCTCACGCATGGCGGTGTCCTACAATATCAATATCATCGCCGGCTCGATGGTCGAGGAGGGCGACGACGGCAAGCTCTACAACGTTGCCTACCTGTGCCACCGCGATGGCACCATCGAGAGTCAGGCCAAGCTGCACATCACGCCCCAGGAGCGCCGCGACTGGATCGTGGAAGGCGGCGACGATCTGCGCGTGTTCGAGACCGATGCCGGACGCATCGGCATTTTGATCTGCTACGACGTCGAATTTCCGGAATTGCCACGCCTACTCGCCGATCAGGACATGGATATCCTGTTCGTACCGTTCTGGACCGATACCAAGAACAGCTACCTGCGCGTGCGTCACTGTTCGCAGGCGCGCGCCATCGAGAATGAGTGCTACGTGGTGCTGTGCGGCAGCGTCGGCAACGTGCCCTCGATCGAGAACCTGGATATCCAGTACGCCCAATCGTCGGTGTTCTCGCCCTCGGATTTCGCCTTCCCCCACGACGCGGTGCTCTCCGAAACCACCCCGAATACCGAGATGGTGATGTTCTCGGATCTCGATCTGACCCGGCTCAAGGTGGTACGCAGCGAGGGCTCGGTGACCAACCTCAAGGATCGCCGCAAGGACTTGTTCGACTTGCGGCTGCGCGACTGGTCGTGGAAGTCTGGGGGCAGGCAAGAGGACAACTGAGGCCTAGCGTATGAGATGGTGGCGCGACTGGCGGGCCGAACGCTTCGATGCCCGCCATCCATTTCCCGATCAGGCCTGGCATGAAGCGCGTGCGCTGCTGCCATTGTTGGCGGCGCTGGACGACGACGAGGCCCGGCGCCTCGGTCAGCGCGCCTGGCGCCTGCTGCATGTCAAGCGCCTGACCGTCCCCGACGGGCTCGACTTCGATCTCGCCGCGCGGCTCGGTCTGATGGCGCAGGCCGGCCTGCTGACGCTGGGCTGGAGCGATGCCGATGCCAGCGATGCCTTCGCCAACGTGCATGAGATCCTGCTGCTGCCGGATAGTTTTCGGCGCAAGGTAGAGGAGATGGACGAGGCCGGCGTGATGCACGAATACCATGACGAGCGTACCGGCGAGACCTGGTATCAGGGGCCGGTGGTGGTGTCGTTGACCGATGTGATGGCCAGCGGCGATTGGAGCGGCTTCAACGTGGTGATTCACGAACTCGCCCACAAGATCGACATGGGCAACTCGCAGGATGTCGATGGCTTCCCGCCGCTGCCGCGCGACATTGCCGCTGGCGATTGGCACCGCGTATTCAGCGCGGTGTGGGACGATCTTCAGGCGCATCTGGCGCGTAACGAGGTGCCGCCCATCGACGACTACGCGGCCAGCCATCCCGGCGAATGTTTCGCGGTCTGCTGCGAGTATTTCTTCAGCGCGCCGGACGTTCTCAGCGAAGCATACCCTGAACTCTACGACCTGCTCGGTCGCTACTTTCGCCAGGCGCCGCTCGCGCGTTATTCCCGCCGGCATGACGCTCCGCTTAAAACGGCCATCTCACCCCGCCACGAAACCTAGATCGCCTTTCCTCGTTTCTCGCCATCCGATTAAGTCTTCGTTAAGACGATATCGCCACACTGCCAAGCCACATTCCAGGCAGAGTGCGAATAGTCGATGGCAACTCCTTATAGTGGCAACGCGAAGCCGTTGTCACCGCTGGTGCCGGCTTGGTTAGGCTTCGTATTACTGATGCTGTTCTTCCAGCGCCATGGCATCGATTTCGCCGTGGCGGATCGGCTATTTCGCTGGGAAGGCGGCGACTGGTCGCTCAAGCATCACATCGTCACCGAGTCGATTCTGCATAACGGCGGACGCGCGGTCAGTGAAGCGCTGGGCGCTCTCGCTATTCTGGGCTTCGCCGCCAGCTTGATGGGCTCGCCGTTACGCGCCTGGCGTCGGGCACTGGGTTATCTGATAGCGGCGTTAGCGGTCTCGACAGTGAGCGTGGCCATTCTCAAGCAGTGGGTAAGCATGGACTGCCCGTGGGATCTTGCCCGCTACGGTGGCGACATGCCCTTCATCGGCCTATTCGAACAACGCCCCGACGGATTACCGGACGCCGCCTGTTTTCCCGCCGGCCATGCCAGCGCCGGCTACGCATGGATAGCACTGTACTTCTTCTTCAAGGCGACGCTGCCGCGGTGGCGCTGGTGGGGTCTGACGGCGGGACTTTCGATGGGTCTGGCCTTCGGTATCGCCCAACAGTTGCGCGGTGCGCATTTTCTCTCCCACGACCTGTGGACACTGATGATCTGCTGGACGAGCAGCGCGCTACTTGCACACGTCCTGATGTCTGCGCCTGCTAGCTCGAGCCGCGACGCCTCGTTCCTCGTCACTTCGAGCCCTACCGCGAGACCACTGCAATGACGTTCAGTATTCCCGGCACGCTGGTCCAACTGCGAGCGTATCGGCCCCGCCTGGGACCGGAATGCCTAACCCTGTTGACCACACTCGTCTTCACGCTCTTCTACAACATCCCGTTCTGGCAGAAAGCCTTTGCCGACCAGGCGCTGGCCGTACCCGCCAACTGGGCTTTGGCAGCGGGCTATGCGGTCGTGTTGACCAGCCTGCAGTACGTGGTTTTTCTATTCTTCCTCAGCCGCATGACAGTCAAGCCCGTGCTCGCGCTGCTGATCGTGGTGGCCGCCGCAGTGAGTTATTTCACCGGTTACTACGGCACCTACTTCGATACCACGATGATCGACAATGTGTTGCAGACGGATACCCGGGAAGCCAGTGAGTTGCTGACCGGCAGCTTTCTACTGCATATGACGATTTTCGCGGTATTGCCGATCGCACTGCTGTCGCGGGTGGTCGTTCCGAAGGTCTCCTGGCGCCGCGCCATCGTGCGCCGTGCAATCCATCTATCGCTCGCCGCCATCGTGCTGGTCGGCTCGGTACTGCTGACCTATCACAGCCTGTCCGCGCTGATGCGCAACCAGCCCGAACTGCGCTATCTGGTCACGCCGGGCAACTATCTGGTGTCGATGGAGCGCGTGCTCGCCGCCAGCGAAGACGTTGCGCCAACACAGCGTTTGCCGCTCGGCAGCGATGCCAGCGTCGCCGCGCACCAGGGCCAAAAGCCTGCACTGCTGGTCATCGTGGTGGGGGAAACCGTACGCGCGGCGAACTGGGGCCTGAATGGCTATGCGCGACAGACCACGCCGCAACTGGCTCGGCGCGACGTGATCAACTATTCGGACGTCGCTTCCTGCGGTACCAGCACCGCCGTCTCGGTGCCCTGCATGTTCTCCCCGCTGGGCCACGAGGATTACGACGAGGCCTATATCGAGCAGCATGAATCGCTACTCGATGTCTTCGAACACGCCGGCCTCAATGTGCTGTGGCTGGACAACCAGTCGGGTTGCAAGGGCGTTTGCGCTGGGGTCGAAACCCACTCGATCACGCCTAGCGATTACCCCGCATTATGTGGAGATGGTCGCTGCCTCGATGAAGCACTCATCGAAGAAGTGAAGCGGCGCGTCAAGCAGGGTGACGGCGATACGGTGATCGTGCTGCACCAGATGGGCAATCACGGCCCGAGTTATTATCAGCGTTATCCCGACGATTTTCGTCGCTTCACACCGGCGTGTGACACCGCCGACCTGAGCCAATGCAGCCAGCAAGCGATCGTCAACAGCTACGACAACGCCATCCTGTACACCGATAATCTGCTCGCCCAGCTCATCGACTTCCTCGACCGGCAGCAGCGCTTCGCGGCGTCGCTGATCTACTTGTCCGATCATGGCGAATCGCTGGGCGAGCACGGCCTGTATCTGCATGGCTTGCCCTATGCCATCGCCCCTGACGAGCAAACGCACGTGCCTCTGGTGTGGTGGCTATCCGCCGATATGCAACGCCGCACGGGCATCGATTCCGCTTGCCTGAAGGCGCATGCCGACCAGCCTCATAGCCAGGCCAACCTGTTCCACACCGCCTTGGGAATCATGGATGTGACGGCGGCAATTTACCGCCCGGAGCAGGATATCGGCCGGCCGTGTCGCTGAGCCGGGCTCAAGGCGACGTACTCCAAACCCGCGAACGTTCGGGCGGCGTGGGTTCCTCGCAAGGAATCTCGCGTGTCGACCAGGTCGTGCCGCCGGCCTGGTGGCAGATGGATGCGCCCGATTCGGCTTCGGCACCGTTCTCGGCGGGCCGGTCCTGACCACCGATACGCAAACCATCGACGATCACTTCGATCTGCGGTTCGGGGCGATAGTGCTGCCGCCAATCATCGTGCCCGCCATACCAGTGTTCGCGATCGCCATGCCAGTCGTCGCGGTCGGCAAGGGTACCCAGCGAAGCACTCATCGCGAGCGACCCGAGCAGTATGGCGATCGAATGTCGTACCGTTTTCATCGCATCTCTTCCACGTTCGCTGACTGCTATCAGCCTAGTCGAAACGGCCATCGCCCGTCGGTTCCAGGCCTCGCGCCAGCCAATTCCATAACAATGCCGCCTGCTCGCGAAGCTGGCGCCTTGCCGGGCGCACCAACCAGAAGCCTTCGTCGCTGGGCAACGCCAATTCGAAAGGAGCGACAAGATCGTTGCGTTGGGCCAACAATCCCCGGTGGGTCAAGGCGATGCCGCCGCCCAGTGCCGCCAGATCCAGCGTCATCACCTGATTGTCGCAGGACAGCGTGCGGCAATCGCGATCCAGCCCCGCCACGCCGGCATGCTCGAGCCAGGCCGGCCAGCCGACGGCAAAACCCACCGCATGCAGCAGCGTCTCGCCAGCCAGATCCCGTGGCCGCTGCAAGCGGCTGGCCAACTCCGGCGTGCAGGCGGGCAGCATCGCTTCATCGCCCAGCGAGAGCGCGTCGACATCCACCCAATCGCCATGCCCGTAGCGTATCTCCAGGTCGGCGCCTTCGGGACCGAAATCCGCCGCCCAGATGGCACTGACCAGACGCACCGCGATGTGCGGATAAGCGCGGTGAAAGCGCAGCAGCCGTGGTGCCAGCCAACTCTGCTGCATGACCGGCGTGGCGCGCAGAGTCACCGGCGCCTCGGGACGCGGGCCGAACACTTCGGCGGTGCCCTCGGCCAAGCGCGTGAAGGCCTCTTGCACGCTGGGTAGCCAGGCCTGCCCCGCCGGTGTCAGCGTCAGGCTGCGCGGGTGACGCACGAACAGCTTCTGGCCGAGACGATCTTCGAGCAGGCGAATGCGCTGGCTGATCGCCGATTGGGTCACGCCCAGCTCCAGGCCAGCCTCGGTGAAGCTCAGTGTACGCGCCGCGGCCTCGAAGGCCTGCAGCCAGAGAACCGGCGGTAACGGTGTCATGAGTAAGCAAGATATAAGCTAAACTTGGCCATAGTCCTCAGATTAATCGTTTGCCGACGCCGAGGCCAGGCGTCATTCTCGATAGCCTACCCGTGCCCACAATGACGATAACAATCCATTGGTACTGTCTCGATCCAGCAGAAGGAAGCAACCCATGCCTCACTCACTGCCCAGAACGCTCCTCGCTCTGCCGCTGGCTGCCGCCATCGCGCTACCCGCTCAGGCCGACGACACCACGCTCGATTTCGGCGTGCCCGCCTGGCCCGGTATCACCGTGAAGAACGAGATCGCCGTGCAATTGCTCGAGCCTCTCGGTTATCAAACGCAGAGTCACGAACTCGGCCTGCAGGTGATCTACCAGGCGCTGGGTGCGGACGATCTCGATGTTTTCCTCGGTGGCTGGCTGCCGGCTCAGCAGGCGATGCTCGAGCCACTCGAGGAAAGCGGCGAGGTCGTGCGTGTCGTCAATAACGTCGACGGCGCACAGATGACCCTGGCGGTACCGGAGTATGTCTATGAAAACGGCATAACGAGCTTCGCCGACCTGGATCCCAATCGCGAGATGTTCAAGGGCGAGATTTACGGCTTCGGCGCAGGCTCGGCGGCCAGCGAGATCCTGCTCGCCGCGATGGACGAGGATGCCTGGGGGCTCGGCGACTGGAGCATCGTCGATACCAGCATCGTCGGCATGCTCGGCGCCGCTGAGAGCGCCATTTCACGTCAGGAGCCGATCATCTGGGTCGGCTGGACGCCGCACTGGATGAACCTCGAGCTACCGATGCGCTACCTGGAGGATCCCAAGAACCTGTTCGGCGAAAACAATGGCCAGAGCGATGTGTTGACGCTGATTCGTGGCGATTATGCCGAATCGCACCCCAACCTGGTGACGTTCTTCGAGCAGTTCGTGTTCAGCGCCGAGGAGCAGAGCTGGATGATTCAGGGGTTCGCCCAGGAAGAGCGCCCGGCCACCGACGTTGCCGTGGAGTGGATCGAACGTAATCCCGAGCGGGTCAAGGCCATGCTCGACGGCGTGACCACCCAGGATGGCCAGCCGGCCTGGCCGGCGGTGCAGGAAGCGCTCTCGCTGTAATCGCGGCACGCCATTCTCCTCACTAAAACCGGCGGCGGCCAGTGGCATTGGCCGCCGCCTGGCGTGGGCGTATCCTAGGCGCGAACTCCGACGCGATCCGGATACTCCTATTCTCATGTCCCGCTCCCTGGTTATCGTCATCATCCTGGCGGTCGTGCTGGTTTCGCTCGGCCTGCTATGGCAATGGCTGGCGATGAGCGACACGCTGACACCCGGTCGTTTGCTGCATTACACGCTGGCCTGGCGCGATTCGCCCTGGGCCATCGTGGTGGTCATGGCGATCTACGCCGGCGCCTCGCTGGTGGTCTTTCCCATGAGTATTCTGGGCATGGCGACTGGGCTGGTGTTCGGCCCGCTATGGGGATTCGTCTACGCCATGGCCGGGACGTTGGCGGTTTCGATCATCACCTACTGGATTGGCCGTCGGCTGGGCCGTGAAGCGCTGCTGAGCCATGGTGGACGGCGCCTGAACGGCCTGGCCAGGCGCCTCGCCGGGCGCGGCTTTCGTACCATGGCGATCATCAACCTGCTGCCACTGGCGCCTTTCCCATTGACCAACATGATGGCTGGCGCCTTTCATCTGCGCTTTCGCGATTACCTGGCAGGGTCGCTGGTGGGTATTGTTCCCTGGGTCATGGGCTTGACGCTATTGAGCAGCCAAGTCAGGGAGTTGCTGACCGCCGAAAATCATGTCGAGTTGCTGGTGTCGTTGGGCGGGGTCGTGCTCGGCGTGCTCTTGCTGATCGGCCTCAGACGTTTTGCATCGCGCCGCCAGCGGCGCCCCGGGGATCGACCCTGATGCAGCAAGCCCCGATCACTTCTGCGGCTCCTTGAACTCATCGGGCTGAAAGCTGATCACCGGCTCGTCCTGAAAGACCCAGCGTAATATGCGCCCGCGATGACGCAGCAATTGCCACTCGGCCCCCAGGCGACCGCGCACCCGCTCCCAGGCGCCATCGTCGGCATGGCTGAACGGCCCACCGGCGGCGATCGCCTGGCGATAAACCGCAAGGCAACGCGCCGCACAGCGCGCCTCGTCGAAATTGGCCGCCGTGGTGAGCGCTCCATCGCGCAGCGATGCGCGTTGCCGGACGTCGCGCAGACTATCCAGCCTATCGGCGAAGGTATCGGCATCGTCGTTGGAAAGCAGCAGGCCGTTGCCGCCATGCGTCAATACCTCGCGCACCCCGCTGGCATTGACCGCCACCACCGGCAAGCCTGTGGCCATCGCCTCGACCAGCACCATGCCCTGGGTCTCGCTGTGCGAGGCAAACGCGAATACGTCCATGGCATGGTAAGCATCGATCAACGCCTGCTCGTGAAGTTTGCCCGTGAAATGAACCCGCTCGGCGACGCCGGCATGGATCGCCACCGCGCGCATGGCATCGCGGGCGCCGCCATCGCCGACCACCAGGAAATGCGCATCGGGGGACCTGCGCAGCAGACGCGTCACCGCTTCGGCCAGAAATGGCAGATTCTTTTCGAGTGCCAGCCGGCCGACATGCCCGACCACGTAGGCATCGCGTGCGATACCCAACTGCGCACGCAGCCGCGTGCCACTGCCCTGCGAGAAGCGCCGGGTATCGACGCCGCTGGGCACCACATGCACCGAGTCGTTGGCCCCGCGCTGGCGCATCAGGTCGCGAATGCTTTCGCTCGGCGCGATCACCGCATCGCAAAGACGCGTGTATTCGGTGGGCAGTGCCACGGCGAAACGCTGCATGCGTGGCGAGTCGCCGGGTACGTAGTGGGTATAGTGCTCGTAGAGCGTATGGTGGGTGAAAATCAGTGGTAGGCCATAGGTCTCGGCCGCGCGTGCAGCGGTGTCTCCGAGCAGAAAGGGATGGTGGGAATGAATGATATCCGGATCGAAGTTCTCGATGATCTCGTAGAGCTGACCGGGGATCGGCACCGGCAAAGAGAAGTCACTGCCGTTGAAGCGCTGCATGGCGGCCACGCGGACCACATCGGGCTCATGACGCGGCTGCCCTTTCATCTTCGGCGCCACGACCAATACCCGATGCCCCTCCGCCTGCAACCGGGACTTGAGCCGCTGCACCGACTCGCTGACACCACCGACGATCGGGCGGTAGGTATTGGTAAACATGAGAATATTCAAGCCATCGCCCCCCTGGCAATTGAAACGAACCCTATCCCGGGCCGCACCATCGACATCCGTGCCTGCCACTATACCGGTGGCTGCGGCACGCGTCCCGGCAGGGCTTCTTCAAGATAGTCAATGAAGGCCCGCAAGCGTGTCGGCACGTGTCGACGCTGCTCATACACGGCATAGAAATCGGCGCTGAGTCCCTGCCACTGCGGCAACACGACGACGAGTTCACCGCTTTGCAGATGACGATACACATCCCACCATGAACGCAGCATGATGCCATGACCATCCAGCGCCAGGCGGGTAATGACTTCGCCGTCGTTGCTGGCCAGCCGCCCACCGACCTTGACCGACATTTCGCGCGAGCCGCGCACGAAGCGCCACAAGGCGTAGTCACTGTCATTCTCGCGCACCACCAGACATTGGCAAGTGCCGAGTTCGCGTGGCGTGACAAGCGTTGGCAGGGTCGCTACATAGCCCGGCGCGGCACAGAGCACACGCCGGTTGCGCAGGATACGCCGCGCCACCAGGCGCGAATCCGGCGGACGGCCGACGCGGATGCCGACATCGAAGCCATGATCGGCCAGGTTGTGGGGAAAATTGGTCAGCTCCAACAACAGCTCGAGTCGTGGATGCTGAGCCGTGAATCCTGAAATCAGCGGTGCCACATGACGCCGGCCGAAACCGAAGGTGGCATTGATGCGCAACCGCCCGGTCAACTCGCCCTGCCGGTCGCTCAGTTCGCCCTCTAGCTCGCTTAGCTCATCGAGAATCGCCGCGCCACGCGCATTGTACAGCTCGCCTTCGGGGGTGAGGGTCAACCGGCGTGTGGTGCGGCTGGCCAGCTGCACGCCCAGGCGCGCCTCCAGAAGGCTCAAGCGCTTGCTCACCGCCGACAGCGATAGCCCCAGTTCGCGCGCGGTTGCGGTCAGGTTGCCGCACTGCGCCAGGCGCTGAAAGAAGGCCAGGTCGTCGAGGTGCGCCACGCGATTCTCCACTTACTCGCAACAGTAAGTTGCATTTTACCCTGATTATCTCGTACCGCCCAGCGACTAGACTGAGAAAACGATGGTCATCATGAACGGGAGAATTGCATGAGTCACAAGATCGCGGTCATCGCCGGTGACGGCATCGGCACGGAAGTCATGCCGGAAGGCCTGCGCGTGCTGAAAACCGCCGCCGAGCGCTTCGACATCGCACTCGCTTTCGAACATTTCGACTTCGCCAGCTGCGACTATTATCTCGAACACGGCCAGATGCTGCCGGACGACTGGTTCGAAACTCTCTCCAAGTTCGATGCAATCTATTACGGCGCGGTGGGGTGGCCGGAGAAGGTGCCGGATCACATCTCGTTATGGGGATCGATTCTGCAGTTCCGGCGCGCCTTCGATCAGTACATCAACCTGCGCCCGTGCCGGCTGATTCCCGGCGTCAAGAGCCCGCTGGCCGACCGCGAGCCCGGCGACATCGATTTCTATGTGGTGCGTGAGAACACCGAGGGCGAGTACTCGAGCATCGGCGGCAAGATGTTCGAGGGTACCGAGCGCGAAGTGGTCATCCAGGACACCGTGATGACCCGCACCGGCGTCGACCGGGTGCTCAAGTATGCCTTCGAGCTGGCCGCCAAGCGCCCACGCCGCTCGTTGACCTCGGCGACCAAGTCCAATGGAATCTCCATCACCATGCCGTACTGGGACGAGCGGGTGAAGGAAATGGCCAAGCACTACCCGGACATCAGCGTCGATCAGTACCATATCGATATCCTCACCGCCAATTTCGTCATGCACCCGGATTGGTTCGACGTGGTGGTCGCCAGCAACCTGTTCGGCGACATTCTCTCCGATCTGGGACCGGCGTGTACCGGCACCATCGGGGTCGCCCCATCGGCCAACATCAACCCCGAAGGCCGCTTTCCGAGCATGTTCGAGCCGGTCCACGGCAGCGCCCCGGACATCGCCGGCAAGGGCATCGCCAATCCGGTCGGCCAGATCTGGAGCGGTGCGATGATGCTCGAACACCTGGGCCACGATGAAGCCGGAAAGGCCATCGTCGATGCCATCGAGAGTGTGCTGGCCACAGGCGACAAGAACGTGCTGACACCGGATCTCAAGGGCCAGGGCAATACACAATCGCTGGGCGAGGCCATTGCCAAGGCGCTTCACGCCGAATAACCGTTCGTCGGGTCATTTGACTGTCAGACTTTCGACACAAAAACGTCACCGGATCGACCCAGAGCGGTCTGGTGATGTTTTAGTACAGCGTTCATTTATTGAGCGGTTCGTTTTTCACTGATTTGTCCTTGCAACTTTTCTCCGATGCCCCTATCACAAAGAGGGTATGCCGCCTCGATAAGGACATCCCGACCATGGCCATCGCCACGCGTTTACCGTCGTTTCCCCGCCTCACCTGGCTTGCGCCGTTTTCATTGTTGGCCGGCTGCACCGGTATTCCTGACGGCACCAGGGCGGTCACCGATTTCAGGCTCGAGCCCTATCTGGGGCAGTGGTACGAAATCGCCCGCCTGCCGCATGGCTTCGAAGAGGGACTATCCTGCGTTACCGCCACGTATACACAGCGCGACGACGGTGGCGTTCGGGTCGTCAATCGTGGCTATAACCTAAGCGAAGGCGAATGGGATATCGCCGAGGGCAAGGCGTATTTCATCGAGGAACCCAGTGTCGGCAGGCTCAAGGTTAGTTTCTTCGGGCCGTTCTACGGTGGCTACAACATTCTCGAACTGGACGACGACTATCGCCATGCGCTGGTCGCCGGGCCGGATCGCGACTATTTATGGATTCTCGCCCGCGAACCGCAAATCGGCGAGGCAACCTACCGTTCGCTGGTCGAACGCGCCCGCGAACTGGATTTTCCCGTCGATGAGTTGATTCGGGTGGAACAGGATCCCGCCGTCTGCCCCGAGCCGCCACTCGAAAAAACACCCCAAAAATTTGGACAGGTATCCAATTCTTGAGGTGCCACGGGGCTTCGCTCAGGCGCCGCCGGCAACGCGAAAGCGCACCACCGTTGCAAAGAGCTGGCCGGATTCATTCTCCAACGAGCCCGCCGCGGTCGCCGCTTGCTCGACCAAGGCGGCGTTCTGCTGGGTCACCTGATCCATCTGCGTCACCGCCAGGTTGATCTGCTCGATCCCCGCCGACTGCTCATGCGAAGCCGCGGATATTTCCCCCATGAGGTCGCTGACTCGCTGCGCGCTGTCGCGGATCTCGCTCATCGCGCTATCCGCCTGGTCGACCAGTGTCGTCCCGGTATTGACCTGCTCGACCGAGCTCTCGATCAAGGCCTTGATGTCGCTGGCTGCCTTGGCCGAGCGGCTGGCAAGGTTGCGCACCTCACTGGCGACCACCGCGAAACCGCGACCCTGCTCACCGGCGCGAGCCGCTTCCACCGAGGCATTGAGCGCCAGCAGATTGGTCTGGAAGGCGATGCTATCGATCAAGGTAATGATGTCGGCGATCTTGCCGGAGCTTTCGCGAATATCGCCCATCGTGGTCACGACCCGCGAAATCACTTCCTGGCCGTTGATTACGGAGGTGGTGGTCTGAGCGGCCAGGCGATTGGCCTGCCCGGCGTTGTCGGCGTTCTGACTGACGGTGGACGTCAATTGCTCCATGCTCGCGGCGGTTTCGGCCAGCGACGCCGCCTGCTCTTCGGTGCGTGCGGAAAGGTCGTTATTGCCAGCGGCGATCTCACGGGTGCCGGTATCGATCGACTCACTGGAACGACGAATCCGCGCGATGGTGGTCGCCAGTTCGCCGCGCATACGCTCGATGGCATACATCAGACTGTGGGTATCGCCACCGTGCAGCGGCGTTGAATGGGTCAAGTCGCCATCGGCGATGCGTCCGACCACATCGACCGCCGTGCTGGGCTCGCCGCCGAGACTGCGATACACGTTACGGATCAACAGCAGGAAGACCGCCGTCAGAGCACCGCCCGCTATCAATAGAATGATGGCATATTGCCAGAGCCTGCTAGCGAATGCCGCCTCTATATCGTCGGTATAAACGCCTGCCGCCATGCTCCATCCCCAGGGCGCGAAGCGCTCGACGTAGCTGAGCTTGGGAAGCAGCGTTTTATCGGCGGCGCTGCGTTGCGAATGGTAGTTCAGGTAGCCGCCCTGGTCGGCCAGGCTGGCGAGATCGCGATAAACCGCCACGCCATTGGGATCCAGATAATCACTCATGCCGGAGCCCGGTTCCCGGCGTGGGTGATAGACGATATCCACGTTCTTGTCGAACACGAATACGTAGTTGTTACGCTTCTCCCCGAAACGCATCGCATCCAGTGCCATGATGGCCCGTCGCTGGGCTTCTGCCCGATCGATCGTGCCTGCGGAGACCTGCGTCGCATAGCCATCGAGCAACGTATGCACCATGCCGATCGTGTCGTACAGCGACCGCTGGCGGTCTTCGTACATCGTGCGCCGGCCCTCCCAGGCCATGCTGACGACGATACCGATCATCACCAGCCACATCAGAGCCAGTGTCAGCCACATCTTCTTCTTGAGCGTCCAGCCTCCCAGACCGGAGGGCAAACCGCTGGACGTCACCGTGGAAGCATTCTTACGAGTACTGCCATGAACCACCATCGCGCCACTGACTGCCATCCGCTTGTCCTCGTATCCGAATCTCGACCCGTTTGGTCCGCCCCAATATCGGCGCATCGACGAGGAACTTGAGAACCGATGATTTCCCTCTCGAATGCCTGACCGCCAGCAGGCCATGGGTTTTCATTATCGCACCCGCCATTTTCATCAGCCCGACGTGGGCTCTTGCCGCTGATCGATTGTCGCCGGAAGGTTGGGCCTATCGCGGTAGCTAATCGGGCATTCCCATTACTGCTACCCGGTCGCGCACGAACGCCGTTTCGGTCATCTTCAGAACAGTCATTCCAGAACAACAGGCAGGCGCCCAATGACAATCGATCAGTTCTTCGCCAAGCTGTGGGACGATTACACCGCCATGACCCCACAGGCCCAGCGGATCCACGATGCCTTCGTGGCCGAGGGCGAAACCATCGTCAACGATCACGTCGCCTTTCGTACCTTCGATCGCGGCCCGATTACCCTGGCCGATCTCGAACCGCACCTGCTGGCGCTGGGATACACGCGCTTCGAGCCCTATGAGTTCGAAGCCAAGAAGCTACGCGCCTATGGCTATTTGCCGCCCTCCGACGATCAGCCCCGCGTGTTTCTCTCCGAGCTCGAGTGCGACCGGCTTTCCGATGCCGCGCAGCGCATCATCGATGGCCTCGTCGCGCAAATCGATGCGAACGAGGTCAAGACACCCGAGGTGATGTGGGCCGGTCGGCTATGGCAAGCGCCCAGCTTCGAGGATTATCAGACGCTGATGGCGGAGAGCGAATACGCCGCCTGGTTGTCGATCATCGGCCTGCGCGCCAATCACTTCACCATCAGTGTCAATCAGTTCCGTACCTACGACAGCGTCGAGCAGGTGCTCGCCAAGGTCGAGTCGCTGGGCCTGGGCATCAACGCCTCCGGCGGCCGCATCAAGGGCACGCCCGAGGTGCTGCTGGAGCAGGGTTCGACGCTCGCCGACCGTGCGCCCTTCACCTTCGCCGGTGGCCAGGTCGAAGAGATCCCCACCTGCTATTACGAATTCGCCAAGCGCTACAACGATAGTGACGGCAAGCTGTATCAGGGCTTCGTCGCCGCCAGCGCCGACAAGATCTTCGAATCGACCGACATTCGCGGCGGCAAGCATGCTGGCTGATTGGCTCAGCCTGACCCTCGACGATGAGACGCCAGCCGCTCACGAAGGGCGCCTGCCGTTTGGCCGTTATATCCTGCATGGGCCGGGGATTCTCGAACTGCTGCCGAGCGCACGCCAGACGCAGGCCAGAGCCTGCGTGATCTCGGCGGGCATTCACGGCAACGAAACGGCGCCCATCGAGCTCGTCGGCGAGTTACTCGCGCGGCTCGAAGCCGGGCTGATTCGTCTGGGTGCGCCGACGCTGGTGCTGCTCGGCAACCTGCCGGCGATGCGTGCCAGCCAGCGCTTCTGCGCGACCAATCTCAATCGGCTGTTCCGACGTGAGCTATCGACACAGGTCGATGAACTAACGGGCGGCGATCCGTCGGGCCATGAACCCAGGCGGGCCCGCGAGCTGATGGATGCACTCGATGCGTTCTACACGCGTCATGCCGATGCCGAGCGCATCCACTACGATCTGCATACCGCGATCCGCGATAGCCGTTATCCGCGTTTCGCCGTCGAGCCATTCGCCGATACCGTCATTCACGCCGCGCAGTGGCGCTGGCTGGCCGCCGCAGGGATGCAAGCGGTACTGCATCAGCATCAGCACAGTTGGACCTTCTCGCACTACTCCAAGCATTATCATCAGGCACAGGCATTCACGCTGGAACTCGGCAAGGTACATCCGTTCGGCGACAATGACATGGCCGCGCTGCGCCCGCTGCGTGCCCTGCTCGAGGCCTTGATCGAGGGCCGCGAGCCACCTGGCGGCGACGCAGCCGACATGGCTTTCTTTCGCGTCGAGCACGAGTTGATGCGCGAGTCCGAGCAGTTTGCCCTGTGCTTCGCCGACGACACGCCGAATTTCAGCGAATTTGCCGTGGGCACCCGACTGGCAAGCGATGCCGTGGCCGGCGATTTCATCGTCGATGATGCGCCGCTGGCGGTGGTTTTTCCCAATGCCAACGTTGAAATCGGCGCCCGTGCCGCCCTGCTGATACGCGAGACGACGCTGCCCGATTAAACAGCGTTGAGGCGACATGATCGCTCAACAGCAAAAATCAAGTCAAAAGAACTATATACAACAACAAGTTAGAGGAATTTCTCATGCAGCCGGCAACACCGCATCGACCAAAGTCGCACTCCCGTTCCCACAGCGACCCCTGATCCGCCGCCAAACGCCTGTTAGAATCGCTGCCTTTTTGCGACAGCCGCGCTGCGCCAGCCACCTATGGAGCCCGACCATGGCCGACACCCCCCTACCGCTCGAAGTGCGCAATCTGACCAAGCGCTTCGGTGACAACGAGGTTCTCAAGGGCCTTTCGCTGCAAGCCCATCAGGGCGATGTGATCACCATGATCGGTGCGTCCGGGTCCGGAAAGAGCACATTCCTGCGCTGCATGAACCTGCTCGAACAACCCAATGAGGGCGAATTGATCGTGCATGGCGAATCGATCCGCTTCAAGGAGACTCGCCATGGCCGCGAGCCCGCCGATTGGCAGCAGGTCGTGAACATGCGCGCCAAGCTGTCGATGGTATTCCAGAGCTTCAACCTGTGGGCGCACATGACGCTGCTGGAGAACGTCATCGAAGCGCCGGTTCACGTGCTCAAGAAGCCGCGCAAGGAAGCCATCGAACAGGGCCGCGCCCTGCTCGATCGGGTCGGTCTGCTGGAGCGCGCCGACTACTACCCGGCGCAGATGTCGGGCGGTCAGCAGCAGCGTGGCGCCATCGCCCGCGCACTCGCCATGGACCCTGAAGTCATGCTGTTCGACGAACCGACCTCGGCGCTCGATCCCGAACTGGTCGGCGATGTGCTCAAGGTCATGCGCGACCTGGCCAAGGAAGGTCGCACCATGATCGTGGTCACCCACGAGATGGCCTTCGCCAAGGACGTTTCCAGCCAGGTCATTTACCTGCACCAGGGCGTAGTCGAAGAAGCGGGACCGCCCGACGAGGTGCTGGGCAATCCCAGTTCCGAGCGCCTGAAGCAGTTCCTGGCCCCCAAGCACTGAGCCGGAGAGACTCATGATCGACCTGCAAGGCTACGGCCCGCGATTGCTGGAAGGCGCCCTCGTCACCATCGAACTGGCGGTGCTATCGCTGATCGTGGCCATCATCCTGGGGCTACTCACCGCCAGTGCCAAGATGTCGCGAAGCTGGCTGGCGCATCGCATCGGCACGCTCTATACCACGATCATTCGTGGCGTTCCCGATCTGGTATTGATGATGTTGCTGTTCTTCGGCGGCCAGATCGGCATCAACCAGGTCACCGACCTTCTCTACTACCAGTTCGGCATCGACATCTTCATCAACGTCAACGAATTCATTGCCGGGGTCGTCACCATCGGCCTGATTTTCGGTGCCTACATGGGTGAGACCTTTCGCGGCGCCTTCATGGCGGTGGACAACGGTCAGATCGAGGCCGGACGCGCCTACGGCATGTCGGAGGGGCTGATGTTCCGCCGCATTCGTTTCCCGCAGATGATGCGCCACGCCCTGCCGGGTATTTCGAACAACTGGATGGTATTGCTCAAGACCACCGCACTGGTCTCGGTGATCGGCCTGGTGGACATGGTGCGCGTCGCCGAGGAGGCCGCCAAAGCGACCCATGAGCCGTTTACCTTCATGATCCCGGTGGCGGTCATTTACCTGCTCATCGCCAGCGTCTCCGAGTGGTTCTTCGCCCGCTTGCAGAAACGCTACAACATCGGTTTCGGGGAGGCGGAATAATGGAACAGCTATTTGCCTGGCTCAGCAATGCGCTGGCCGACAATACCGTCTTCAATTTCGATACGCTGACCTTCTACGGCAGAGGCCTCGTCAACACCGTGCAACTGGTGTTCCTGTCGCTGGTCATCGGCCTGGTGATGGCCGTGCCGCTATCGGTCGCGCGGGGTTCCAGGCACAAGTGGATCAAGCTGCCGATCTTCTTCTACACCTATGTGTTTCGCGGCACGCCGTTGCTGGTTCAGCTCTATATGATCTATTACGGCGTGGTGTTTCTGGATGGCATCCAGGACACCTGGGTGTGGTACTTCCTCAAGGAGCCGTTCTATCCGGCGCTCGCCGCGTTCACGCTGAATACCGCGGCCTATACCACCGAAATCTTCCATGGCGCGATCAAGGCCACCGCCAGGGGCGAGATCGAAGCGGCCCGTGCCTACGGCATGTCGCGTAGCCTGATGATGCGCCGTATCATCATGCCCAGCGCCTTTCGTCGCGCCCTGCCGGCCTACGGCAACGAAGTGATCTTCATGCTGCACGCCAGCGCCATCGCCAGCGTGGTGACGATCATGGACCTGACCGGCGCGGCGCGCTTCGTCTACGCACGCTATTACGCGCCGTTCGATGCCTTTCTGTTCGTCGCCGCGATCTATCTGTGCCTGACCTTCGCCATTCTGTATCTGTTCCGCTATCTGGAAAAACGCCTGCTGGCCCACCTCAGGCCGGCAAGCTGACGATGACGAGCGTCAAACGAGCGTTGGAAAGGACCTTCATAAGGGGTCTTTTCCCTCTTGGGAATCGCTGAATAAATAGCCGAGCGGAATGAAGCACAAGGCGCCCGGAACGCAGAAGACGAGACATAACATCAGGTTAGGCGAGTCTTCGAGTACCGAGTAACGCAGTGATTCGTTCGCGTAGGGATTTATGCAGCCATTCCCTTCCGGCCAGGGCTATGGTGCGCTAACGTAGCTGGGTCAATCGCCAATCCGGCGGATTCATACAATAAACAGGGATTCTACTCCATGAAGAAACTGTTGACTGTCACATTACTGGGCGCGGCGCTACTCGCCGGCACCGTTCAGGCCAGCGAAGAAAAAAGCATTCGTATCGGCGTGGACGTGCCTTACGAGCCGATGGAGTATCGCCTGCCAAGTGGCGAACTGACGGGCTTCGACATCGAACTCGGCAACGCCCTGTGCGCCGAGATCGGCATCGAATGCGAGTGGGTCGTACAAGGTTGGGACGGTATCATCCCCGGGCTGATGGCGCGCAAGTACGACGCCATCATGTCATCGATGACCATCAATCCCGACCGCCGCGAAGTGGTGCTGTTCTCCGACCCGTACTTCACGCCGCCGTCCGCCTGGTTCGCCCCGGCCGACAGCGAGATCGAAGCGGCCTTCAAGGAAACCCTCGAAGGCAAGAACATCGGCGTGCAGCGCGGCACCCTGCAGGATAACTACGCCACCGATCGGTTCGGCGATGTCGCCGATATCAGCCGCTATGCCACCGCCGACGACATGGTGCTGGACATGGAAGCGGGCCGCCTGGATATCGTCTTCCTCGATTTCCCGGTCGGCAAGTCCACCCTGCTCGATAGCGAAGCGAATGAATACAAGGTGGTCGGCGATATGATCACCGAACCCAAGAAGTACTTCGGCGACGGTTTCGGTATCGCTTTCCGTCAGCGTGACGAAGCGCTGGCCGAGAAATTCAACGCCGCCCTGGCGACGCTGAAAGAGAACGGCACCTACGACAAGCTGTTCGAGAAGTACTTCGGCAAAGCGGCCAAGTGAGATCGGTTGCGCCCCGGCTTGCCGGGGCGCATCGCCATGTCTTGAGCATGAGCATGACGATTCCAACTTCCCAGCAGCACAACGACTTGCCGGCCCAGCCTTGCTTGTCGATCGAGCGCTGTTTTGTCGAGCCCTTCTATCTGAGCGAGTGGTTCGACGAATAGCCCTTTCCCGATGGCCGCTCCCGGCTATCGCGGCACGCCCGTGCCATTCGATGCAGTGACCATCGCCATGCCTCGCCACGCTTTGTCATCGAACGCATGCGATACCAGCCATTTCGATCAATGCTTCATACCGTCACATTTTCCTTTCAAGGAGAAATTACCATGCGTCAATCACGCCTGCTGCTCACCACCGTGCTCGGCCTGTCTCTCGGAGCGTCCCTGGTAGCCTTCCCTGCGCTGGCCCAGCGTGGCAACTACGAGGAAATCCGCATCGCCGTCGACGTGCCCTACGAGCCTTTCGAATACAGGAAGCCCGACGGCACGCTGACCGGCTTCGAGGTCGATCTGGGCCATGCCGTCTGCGATTATCTGGAGATAGAGTGCACCTGGGTCGTGCAAGCCTGGGACGGCATGATTCCCGGCCTGATGGCACGCAAGTACGACGCCATCATGTCATCGATGGCGATCACCGAGGAGCGCGCCCAGCAAGTGCTGTTCTCCGAGCCCTACTACACCACGCCGAGCGCCTGGATCACCGCCAAGGGCAACGACATCGACATTCATGACAAGGCCGACCTGGAAGGGCTAACCGTCGGCGTACAGCGCGCCACCATCCAGGACCGCTACGTCACCGATCTGTATGGCGATGTTCTCGACGTTCGCCGCTACGGCAGCGCCGACGACGTGGTCGCCGATATGCGCACCGGGCGTCTCGATCTGACCTTCATGGACTACCCGATCGCCGAGGCGACCATCGAGATCGGCACCGAGGAGAGCGAATTCAAGCGCATCAGCGGCTTCATACATGAGCCCAAGAAGTACTTCGGCCAGGGAGTCGGCGTAGCCTTCCGCAAGCGCGATAAAGAGCTCGCCGAGATGTTCAACGAGGCGCTGGCCACGCTCAAGGAGAACGGCACCTACGACGAGATCATGCACAAGTACTTCACGTATGACGTGAAGCTATAAGTCCGGCGCGCCCTGCGCCGCTTGCAGAGAACGCCCTTCGTCCCCGGCCTGGCCGGGGACATTCGCCTTTACGAGGAGTTGCGATGCTGACGCTATTGCGCAATGCCCGTCTCTACGTTCCCGAACCACGCGGATTGTGCGATCTGCTGATTGCCGATGGCCGGCTCGCCGCCATCGCCAGTGCCGGCGAGCCACTGGCCAGTGGGCCACTGGTCACCGAGATCGATCTTGGTGGGCGCCGGGTGATTCCCGGCCTGGTCGACCCGCTGGTGCATTTCATCGGCGGTGGCGGCGAAGGCGGTTTCGGAACGCGCACCGCCGAACTGACGCTTGCCGATGCATTGAGTTCCGGCGTGACCACGCTGATCGGCGCACTCGGCACCGATGCGCTGACCCGCACGCCGGCCAATCTGCTCGGCAAGGCGCGTGAGCTGGCCGCCGCCGGGCTGAGCACCTACGCCTACACCGGCTCGTATCAATTGCCACCGGCGACGCTGACCGGCACGGTCAACGGCGATATCGTGTTCGTCACCGAATTCATCGGCGTCGGCGAGGTGGCGATCAGCGATCATCGCGGCTCGCAACCAAGCTGGCAGGAACTCGCCCGGCTGGCTTCAGAGGCACGCACCGCCGGTATGCTGGCCGGCAAATCGGGCATCGTCTTCGTACACGTCGGCGACGCCAAGACCCTGCTGGAGCCGCTGCGCGATGTCGCGCGCCACAGCGCGATTCCGCTCGGGCAGTTCTATCCCACGCACATCAATCGTACCGCCGAGCTATTCGACGATGGCCTGCGCTTGGTACGCGAGGGCGGGCGCATCGACTTCACCGCCAGCACCACCCCCGAAATGCTCGATGATGGCGAAGTCCCGGCTGCCGAGGCGATCGATCGGGCGCGCCATGCGCGCCTGGACATGAGCCGGGTGAGCCTGTCTTCGGACGCCAACGCCTCGCTGCCGCGTTTCGATGACAAAGGCCAGTTCCTCGGCCTGGAGGCCGGACGCCTGGCCAGCCTGTTCGAGACGCTGGGCGAGTGCGTCAACGATCTGAACCTGCCGCTCGAACAAGCGCTGCCTTGCGTTTCGCGCAATGCCGCCGATGCGCTGCGCCTGCCCCGCAAGGGACGCCTGCGCACTTCCGGCGATGCCGATTTACTGGTGCTCGCCGACGATGGCTGGGCCATCGACGAGGTCTGGGCGGGTGGACAGCGCCTGTATCAACGTGGGTAAGGCGCACCAGCGGTTGGCGTAGCCGGCGCAACGCCTTACCCTTGAGCGGACTGAAAACCACAGGCAGAGACGTCGATGATCCGCACCTTCCAGTTTCACCGTCACACCATCGCGGAGGACGGCGGCGAAGCGCCGAGCCTGGCGCAGCGTCTCACCAACGCCGCCTGGATCGACGCCCATGAACCCGACGACGACGAACGCGAGCGGCTCAACGCCTTCCTCGCCGACGAGTTGCCGGCCACCGACGACGTCGAGGAAATCGAATCCTCGGCGCGTTACTTCGTCGATGCCGATGGCATTCACGTTCACTCGCTATTCCTGTCGCAGAGCGAAGGACGTCACGGCAATACCACGGTGGCCTTCATTCTCCAGCCCGAACGGCTGATCACCTTTCGCGACGTCGAGCTCGCCGACTTCCGCCTGCTGCGCATGCGCGCCAGACGCGGCCAAGTGGAAGCCGATTCGGTACAGGCGTTGATGCTGACCATCTTCGAGCAGAAGGTCGAGAACCTGGCCGATACGCTGGAGGACATTCACCGCAAGCTGGAAGACGTCAGCCACCTGGTGCTGGAGGAGGAAGGCGCCGATCTCGAGGAGGCCATCGACCAACTGGCCAAGCTCGAGGACAGCAACGGCAAGATTCGCCTGTGCCTGATGGATACCCAGCGTTCGGTGTCGTTCCTGATGCGTCACCTGCGTGGCCACGGCGAAACGCAGGAAGTCTCGCGAGAGATCATGCGCGATGTCGAAACGCTGATGGCGCATACCACCTTCCTGTTCGACAAGATCAACTTCCTGATGGACTCCACCCAGGGCTTCATCAACATCGAGCAGAACCAGATCATCAAGATCTTCTCGATCGCCGCGGTGGTGTTCCTGCCGCCGACGCTGGTCGCCAGCATCTACGGCATGAACTTCGCGCACATGCCCGAGCTCGCCTGGCCGTTCGGCTACCCGTTCGCACTGGGCCTGATGGTGCTGGCCGGCATTTCGCCGTATCTGTACTTCAAGCACAAGAATTGGCTATAGCCGTATACCGCCCGCACAGAGTCAGTGTCTGGTCGCCTCGTGACGCCGCAGCGCCTGATGCAGGAAGTTGAGAATCCAGCGAGCCATCAGCCGGTCATCGACCGGGGCATCGAGCGAGGCCAGGCCCTCGCGCAATCGCTCGTCGGGAATGCTGTCGCGGCGCCGCTCCATCAAGTCCGCCGAGTAGGCCTTGCCGAACTCCGGGTGGCCCTGAACGCCGAGAAAGTGCTCGCCGAGTTGCATCACGTAGATCGGGCAGAAATCGCTTTGGGCGAGAATCCGCGCACCTTGCGGTGGGCGTAATACCTGATCCTGGTGACTGACCACCAGATCGAGTTCCTCCTGCCAGGGCACCATCCATTCGGCACGCTCGCTGAGCCGGTTGAACGACATGCCCACGCCCCAGCCGCGCTCGCTCTTGACCACCTCGCCGCCCAGCGCCCTGGCCATCAACTGGTGACCGAAACAGATACCCACCAGTGGCTTGCCGGCGGCCCACAGCTTGCGTATGAACCCGCTCAACGCCTCGATCCAGTCATCGCCGTCGTTGGCGCCGTACTTGGAGCCGGTGGTCATCCAGGCATCCACGGCATCGATATCGTTGGGAATCTCGCCATCCAGGCAGCGCCAGACCCGGAACTCGAGAGTCGGATCGACCGCCTTGAACAACCGCTCGAACATTTCGGGATAATTGCCATGACGCGGTTGCAACTCCTCCGCCACATCGTCGCACTGCAGCAGACCGATCAGCATGTGCTTGCCTCCATGGTGCATTTTTCGTTCATAACCGCCCATCCACGGCGTTGATGAACAGGTTGCGGTACTGATCGGCAGCGAAGGCGATCGGGTTGGAACCCGACGACGGATCGACCACCGCCATCTGCCCGACCTTGTCGGCCTGAGTGGCGTCGATACCGATCTCGCTCAGCGTATGCACAATGCCCAAACGCTCACGCAGATCGAGCACCCAATCGATGACCGCGCCGACGCCCGGCTGGCGCAGATCGAGATAGCGCCCCAGGCGCACCATCGGCTCGCCGATGGCGCACTCGTTGGCACGCAGCACGTAGGGCATCAAGATGGCGTTGAGCGTTCCATGATGGGCGTCGTACAGCGCACCCAGTGGATGCGCCAGGGCGTGCATGGCGCCCAGGCCGCGCTGGAAGGCGGTCGCGCCCATCATCGAGGCGACCAGCATCTGCTGACGCGCGTCGATATCCTGGCCATTGGCGAACGCCGCCGGCAGATAATCGCGGATCCGCCGCATGCCCTCGACGGCAATGCCTTCGGCCAGCGGATGATAATTGGGCGCACACCACGCTTCCATGCAGTGTGACAACGCATCCATGCCGGTCGCGGCGGTAATCGAGGGTGGCAGGCCTACCGTCAACTCAGGGTCGAGAAATACCGTGGCCGGCATCATGCCCGGGTGAAAGATGATGCGCTTGACGTGCTCCGTCTCGTCGGTGATCACCGAGGCGCGCCCCACTTCGGAGCCGGTGCCGGCGGTGGTGGGCACGGCAACGATCGGTACGATGGCCTCGCCATCGGCGTTTTGCCAGTTGTCGCCGATGTCCTCCAGCGACCACAGTGACAGCCCCTCGCGCTGGTTGGCCATCAGCGCCACCGCCTTGGCGGCGTCCAGCCCCGAGCCGCCGCCGAAGGCGATCACCCCGTCGTGGCCACCGTCGCGGAACGCCGCGACGCCATCGAGCACGTTCTTGCCGGTGGGGTTGCCCTTGATCTCGCTGAACACGGCGCAGTGCAGGCCTGCCTCACGGCAGGCGGTGACCGCCGCATCGACCATCGGCAGCCGCGCCAGGCCAGGATCAGTGACCAGCAGCGGCGCACGCATGCCGAGTGCCCGGCACGCCTCGGGCAGCTCCTTGATGCGCCCAGCGCCGGTGCGGATCTGCGCCGGATAGTTCCAGGTAGTGGTGAAGCGATCGAATGTCATCGTGATCTCCAGATTCCTTGGCGACTCTGCAGGTGAACTGAGCGAGCGAAGGCCAGACCAGGCGAGGCTCGATGAGAAAGCGGAGTTGACTTAAGTCAATGAGCATTTCGAATCGGGACTCAACACCGTATGGCCGAGCGCAGCCAGTTCACCCGTGCTTGAGATGGAATGACTTGGGTCGTGTCAGCGTCTCATACCCAATCCGCGATAGTGAGCAGCCCCGCCCCGACTGCTTTACGCCGGTCCAGGCCAGTTCCGGGTCGAGATAATCGCAGCGATTGGTGAATACCGTGCCGGCCTCCAAGCGCTGGGCGATCGCCTCGCCGGCATCGAGATCGCGGGTAAACACCGCAGCGGTCAGCCCGAAGGCGCTGTCGTTCATCAGCCGCACGGCTTCGTCGTCATCGGCCACCGGCATGATGCCGACCACCGGGCCGAAGCTCTCCTCGCACATCACGCGCATCGCATGATCGACACCGGTCAGTACCTGCGGCGCCAGATAAGCGCTGCCGGGAGTGGAGAGCGGGTAGTCGGTCGGGTCGATCCAGGCCTTGGCGCCGGCGGCCACCGCTTCCTCGATCTGCCCGCGCACGAAATCGGCCGCCTGTGAATTGACCATCGGCCCCAGCGTGGTTTCGGGATCGGTGGGATTGCCCAGCTTCAACTGCTTGACCCAGGCCACGGCGCGCTCGACGAAGGCATCGAAGATCGTTTCATGCACGTAGATGCGCTCGATACCGCAGCAGCTTTGCCCCGAGTTGAAGAAGGCACCATCCATCACGCCCGGCACGGCATCGTCGAGTTCCACATCGGCGCGGATGTAAGCTGGATCCTTACCACCCAGTTCCAGCCCGGTAGCGATGAAGCGCCCGGCAACGCTGCGCTCGACCACCTCACCGCCGCCCACCGAGCCGGTAAAGGAGACATAAGCGACGCGTGAATCGCGCATCACCGATTCGGCGGTATCATGCGACAGATGCAGATGCTGGAACACGCCCTCGGGTAGCCCGGCGCTATCGAACGCCTGCTGCATGCGTTCGGCGCATAGCGGCGTTTGCGCCGAGTGCTTCAGAATAACCGCGTTACCGGCCATGATCGCCGGCACCACCGCGTTCACCGCCGTCATGAATGGGAAGTTCCAGGGCGCGACAATGAATGCAACACCCAGCGGCTCGCGTTTGATATAGCGCGTGAAGCCCGGCTTGTCGGCCAGGCGAATCGGTGCCAGCGCCGCCTCGGCCAGCGCGATCATGCCCCGCGCCCGCTCCTCGAAACCGCCGATCTCGCCACCCGCCACGGCGATCGGCCGGCCCATCTGCCAGGTCAGCTCCTCGGCAAGCGCATCGCGCCGCGCAACGAACGCATCGACCATCGCCGAGCATAGCCGCGCCCGCTCGGCGATCGGCACCTCGCGCCACGCGCGCTGCGCCTGCCGGGCCCGCGCCAGTGTCGACTCGATCAGCGCCGGGTCGGCCTGTTCGCGCTCCACGTAGACCGAGCCATCGACCGGGGAAATCGTCTTCTGTATGGCCATGCTATTTTCTTCCCTTTCAGTAACGGGAGCCATGCTCCGGCACGCGGCTGTTCCGGCGACAGGCCTTCGCGAAGACGCTGTGAACCCCTCCCTGGGCGCTCCATTCTTCATCCATGAAGAATGAGCTTCGCTCATGTCTGCCCCCGGCGCCGCTAACGCTCTACCACTGCCTAAGAACTGAGCGAGCGGCTTGCAGGCAAGGCGAAGCGGGACGAGCGAGCGGAGTTGACACGTAGTCAATGAGCATCGCGATGTTCCGCTTCAACACAGCCTGCGAGTCGCGCAGCCAGTGCGCCCCTATATAATCTCGAAGTAGCGATCGAGCTCCCAATCGGTGATGTGCTTGCGGAACTCGCGCTCCTCCCACTCCCGCGTCGCCGCGAAATGCTCGACGAAGTCATCGCCGAACAGCTCCCTCGCGGGCTGCGAGGCCTTGAGCCGCTGGGCGGCCTCCCATAGCGTGCGCGGCAGCGCCTGGTGCGCGGGGTGCTCCAGCGTGTAGGCATTGCCCTTCACCTCGTCATCGGGCTCGAGCTTGTTCTCGATGCCGTACAACCCGGCGCCGATCGCCGCCGCCAATGCCAGGTAGGGGTTGGCATCGGCACTGCCCAGCCGATACTCGACGCGCTGGGATTTATCCGAGCCAGGAATCACGCGCAGCGCGCAGGTGCGGTTCTCCACCCCCCAGGTCGCCTCGGTGGGCGCCCAGAAGCCGGGAATCAGCCGCGTGTAGCTGTTGATGGTCGGCGAAAACAGGGCCAGGAATTCCGGCATCAGCTTCTGCTGGCCGGCGACGAAGTGACGCTGCACATCACTCATCGTGTAGGGCTTGTCGGCAGCGAAGAACGCCGATTTGCCGGATTCACGCTCGCGCAGCGAGAGATGGATATGCCCGCTCTGGCCGGGATAGTCCGCTGACCACTTGGCCATGAAGGTCGCCATCAACCCGCGGCGCTGCGCCCAGACCTTGGTGAAGGTCTTGAACAGCGCCCCCTTGTCGCCGGCGGCCAGCGCATCGTCGACGCCGATTGCCGCCTCCAGCACGCCGGGGCCGGTCTCGGTATGCAGGCTTTCGATGGGGAAATCCATCGTTTCGGCCAGCTTCAGCAGTTCATGATAGAGCTCGCTATGCACCGAGCTTCTGAGCATCGAGTAGCCCATCATGTCCGGCGTCAACGGCTTCAGGTTGCGAAAGCCCTTCTCGCGGATCGACTCCGGCGTCTCCTGGAACAGGAAGAATTCATACTCCAGCGAGCCGAAGGCATCAAAGCCCATCTCGCGACCGCGCGCCAGCACCCTTTCGAGCAGCCCGCGCGGGCAGATCCGCCCCGCCGGGCCATCGAACTCGGCCAGGAACAGCAGCATGTCGCCCTCGAAAGGCACGTCGCGACAGCTCTCGGGAACGATTCTCAATGCGGCGTCCGGATAGCCGGTATGCCAACCTGTATAGGTGACGTTGTCGTAGAGCTCGTCCTTGCTGTCCCAGCCCAGCACCACGTCGCAGAATGCGAAGCCCTCCTCGAGTGCGGCGAGGAACTTCTTCTTGCACATGTATTTACCGACCATCACCCCATCGATATCGAACATGCCGACCTTGACGTGGGTCAGGCCTCGCGCCTCGATCAGGCGCCTGGCGTCCTCGATGGTCTTGACGTCTCTCGCTTGCATCGCGCTCATCGAGCGTTCCTCGCGTCCGATTGTGATTATTTTGGCGCCAGTGTCTCGGTTGCTTTCGCCTTGTGCTCCATCGCGAACTCCTCTTCCGGCGAAAGGATCAGGCGATTGCGCCCGATCAGCGCGAAATAGATGATGCCCACGGCGAACCATATCGCCACACCGAGAATCCCGGCGCGATAAACACTGTCACTGAGCTGGAAGTAGATCGTGACCAGCGCGATGACGATGGTCGTCCAGGCGCCCCAGGTGCCGAATGGGCTGCGATAGGGCCGTTCGATGGCCGGATAGTTCTTGCGCAGCAGGATGAAGGATACGGCCTGCGCGACGTAGGAGCACATGGCGCCGAACACCGCCATGTTCAAAAGCGTGCCACCGATGATCGCCGAGCCTTTGTCGGCGCCGAGCGTGAAGAAACACACCAGCATGATCGTCAGTCCGACCAGAGCCCCGCCGATCATGGCGATATGCGGCGTCTTGCGGGTGCCATGGGTCACCGACAGGAAGGTCGGAAAATAGCCGGCGCGCGATAGCGAATAGACCTGCCGCCCCTGGGCGAAGATGATCGTATGAAAGCTCGAGATCAACCCGACGATGGCGATCAGCGCCAATACCTTGGCGGTGCCGCCACCGAAGATCGCCTTGAAGCCATCCAGCAGCGGCTCGCCGGATTGCCCCAGCGCGTAGGAACCGACGCCGGCCACCGAGGGGTTCAAAAACAGAATCATGAATGCCGAGACGATCAACGTGACCATGCCCAGAATGATGCCCTTGGGCATATCCTTCTTGGGATCGACGGACTCCTCGGCGGCCAGCGGTAGCTGCTCGATCGCCAGGAACAGCCATACCGCGAACGGCATGGCGGCCAGCGCACCGCCGATACCCATCGGCAGGAAGGGTCCGCCACCGCCTTCCAGCAGTTGGCCGTCGGAACCGATATTCAGCGCCCAGGTGCTGAAATCGATATTCCCAAATGCCGATATCCAGAAGATCACCAGCACCGTCAACGCCATCAGCGTCACCGTCAGCGTGACCTTGAAGGAGAGCTCGACGCCGACGATGTTGAGGCCGACGAACAGGATATAACCGATGATCCACCAGATCGGCTGAAACGCCGTGCCGGTCTCGAAGATCCCCGTCAGGTAGGAGCCGATGAAGAACACGATCACCGCCGGCGTGAGTACGTATTCGACGTTCTCGCACAAGCCGGTGATGAAGCCGCCCCACGGCCCCATCGACGAGCGCGCGAACGAGTACGCCGCGCCGGTATGCGGCAATGCCGGCGACATCTCGGCGATGCAGAACGTCAGGCCGAGATACATGATGCCGATCAGGATGGTGGCGATCAGCATGCCGCCCCAGCCGCCCGATAACAGGCCGAGATTCCAGCCCGAATAGTGACCGGAGATCACCGCGCCGACACCCAGCGCCCAGAGCGACCATGGCCCGGCATGGCGGCGCAGGCCGCGCTTTTCGAAATACGAGGCATCTTCGTGCTTATAGCGGATGCTGCTCTCACTCTTGTTCATGTTCTTCTCCACCGGATGCGGTCGCCGATGACGCCGCATTGTTGTTGTTCAGGGGCGAAACGATTGAACACGATCGAACCAGTATCGAGAGTCTGGTTGGCAGGATGACGATTCGGCAAGCGGCATCGATCGGGCTGACATTCGCACTATCGAAAAAATCGATACTGGTGATGGCGGGCCACAGGCGGTCAGTGAATGCGCACCTGACCATGCAACCAGGGCAAATGGCGCTGCAACTCGGCCAGATAGTGCGCCTCGAGCAAGCGGCGACTGTCGCGGGCCAGTTGCGCGGGTAGATCGCCAAGCTCGTCGCGTCGCGCCACCAGCGTCAATTCGCGCGCTAGCGGCGCGATAGGCAACGGCGCCACGTGTACCTTCAAGCGATCGAATCCAGCCTGATACAGACACAGCGGCGTGGTGATCGTCCAGCCGACTCCGGCATCGACGAGGCGCAGCAAGGCGAAGGTGTTGTCGAGATGCAACCGCGCAGGCAACTCCAGTTGATTGAGGCGCAGATGGCGCTCGATGGTCTGGCCGATCAGCGACTGCGGGGTGTAGCGCACGAAATCGAGCCGTCGCGCCAGCCAGCGCAGATTATCCAGCGGGCCGGACCAATCGCCCGGCAGCACCAGCACGAAGGGCTCGGTAACCAGGGCGTGACGCTCCAGGCCGTCGTAGTTCTCCAGCCGGTCGTCGGAGATGATGATATCGACATGCCGCGTCAGCAGCGCATGGCCATGCATGTGCGAAAGGCCGGTGGTCAGGGTGTAGCCGGTGGTGTGGCGCTTGATCGCCTCGATCAGTGGCTTACCCACCGCGGTGGCCAGCGAATCGACCAGCGCCATGCGCACCTGATGCAGTTGCTGGGGGCCTCGGCGACTCAGCTCGCGGCGCATGGCGCGCGCCTCGGCAAGCATCTTGCGAGCGCGGTCGTAGAATAGCCGCCCGGCGGCGGTGGGCTCCAGCGGGCGTGAGTGACGTTCGAGCAGCGCCGTACCCAGCGCCTCTTCGAGATTCGCCAAGCTCTGCGATACCGACGACTGCTTGAGCCCCAGGCTCTCGGCCGCCGCCGTCTGGCTGCCGCGCTCCAGCGTCTCGACGAAGATTTCCATGCTGCGCAGATCGAAACCGAACGCCCCTCGCATCGTGCATCCTCTCTTTATGAGGGCCCCGAACATGGCCCGCTGGCGATTGCCGGCAATGATCGCTATCGTAGCCGCGATTGTCGCCGAGCTGGGCAAGCCGCCCGTCAACGACGCACGCCCGGAGAATGTCGATGCCCGTATCCGCCCTCACCGCGCCAGACACACCGCGCCCCTCCTCGGCCTGGACCGGCTGGGGCCAGTGGCTGGCCCTGATCACCATGACCGTGGATCACGTGACCCGCTACCTGATGCCTTATAGCTGGGATGTCGGCTGGGCCAGCTCGTCGATCGGGCGCATCGCCTTTCCGCTGTTCGCCGCCATGGTCGCCTGGCATGGGCTTTACAATACCCGCGACCCGATTCGCTACGCCCGGCGTATCCTGGTCATCGGCCTGTTCGCCCAGTTGCCTTATATGACCATGCCACGCGACGGCTTCCAGTTGAATATCTGCTTCACCCTGGCGCTGGGGCTGTGCTGGGGTACGCTGCTCCAGGCGCTGTTACGCCGCGCGGCGCTGCCGGAGAACGGCTCGGCGAAAAACGCCGCCGGCGCCGGCCTGGCGGTGGCAGCCTCGCTGGTGGTGTGGTGGCTGATCGGCCCTTGGGTGGAATATGGCCATCGCGGCCTGCTGCTGATTCCTCTCTACATGCTTGCGCTGCAAGCGTTGAATCAGCCAGCCGGCGATATCACCGAGCGGCTCGGCACGCTGTTGGCGGCGCTGCCGGTACTGCTCGTCGCCGGGCTGATGAACAGCTCCGAGATGGCCAAATCGTTCACCGTGGCGACCTGCCTGCTGGTATTGATACTGGCCGCCGGCGCCGCCCGCCGGGTGCCGGCGGTTGCGGTCAAGATGCCGCGCAAGCTATGGCTGGCCTGGTACCCCGGCCATTTCGCGGCGATCGCCGTGCTGCTGCACTGGCCGGGGTGAAGGCGCACGATGACTACGGCAGCAATACCACCTTGGCTGCCGCGGTGCGGCCAGCCACCAGATCGGCGAATGCCTCTCCCCCCTCGCGTAGGCTGCGAGTCTCCACCCAGGCGAGATCGCCCAACGCGCCTGAGTCCAATAACGCAACCGTAGCCCTGAGATCGCTTGGTGTGTAGGTATAGGCGCCGAGAAAGGTAATCTCCTTGAGCGTTATGGCGCGCACGTCGAGCGCACCCTCGTTATCCTGGAGCCCGAGATGCATGATGGCGCCGCCGGGTCGCACGGCACGCACGGCCATGTCCCGGGTTGGCGACGCACCCACACAGTCGAAAACTGCCTCGACGCTGTTTTCCTCCGGCACCTGGTCGCGGGGATCGAAGGTCTCGAGTCCCGCCTCCTGAGCGGTCCGGCGTCTTAATGGATTGGTGTCGGCCAAGTGCAGTGTACGTACGCCACGTTGACGCAGCATCAGCCCCACCAACAGCCCAACCGCCCCGGCGCCGATGACCAGCACCCGGGCATCGGCCAGGGAGCGTGATAGCGTGCGTTCGAGCCGCTGAATGCCATGCAGGGCGGTGGCCGCCGGCTCGGTCAGCGCCGCTGCAACCGGCGACAGGGTGTCGGGCAACTCGATCAGGCAGTGATCGGGAATGGTCAAGGACTCGGCGAAGGTACCCGCCCGGGTCATGCCGATCATCGTGCGATTGCTGCAGAGATTCTGCCGGCCGCTCAGACAGTAATCGCAGTGGCCGCAGACGATCAGCGGATTCATGGTCACGCGCTTGCCGGCCAGGGCTCCTTCCACCACCATGCCGGCGGCCTCATGGCCGAGGATCAGCGGCGGCTGGCGACGCGGATCGTGGCCATGGTAGGCGTGCAGATCGGAGCCGCAGATGCCGGTGGCCTGGATGCGTACCCGCGACTCGCCCTGCGCCAGTGGTTCCTCTTCGGCCTCGCGGAGCTCGAGCCGCTCGGGACCGACGTAATAGAGTGCCTGCATGATGCAATCTCCTTGAGTGAAATAAGCTCACTTCGCGGTGAAACCGCCATCCACGTAGAGGGTCTGCCCGGTGACGTAGGCCGCGGCGGGGGACGCCAGGAAAACCGTGGGGCCGCCGATATCGGCCATGGTGCCGTTGCGGCCGATGGCGGTGCGCGCGGCCAGTGCCTCGGCCGAGGCGGGATCGTCGAAGACGGGCGCCGTCAGCTCGGTGGGAAAGAAGCCCGGGGCGATGGCGTTGGCATTGATGCCATGGCGAGACCAAGCCTCGGCCATGGCCCGGGTCAGCTGCACGATGCCGCCCTTTCCCGCGCCGTAAGGAGCACTATCGGGAAAGGCCCGTTGCGATTGCAGCGAGGCCAGGTTGATGATGCGTCCATAGCCGTTGGCCTTCATGCCGGGCATCAGTGCGCGGCCTAGGAAGAAAGGGGTGCCCAGGTGCAATTGCAGCGTCAGTTGCCAGGAAGCCAAGTCGACCTCCTCGATGGGCTGACGCAGATTGACACCCGCGGCGTTGACCAGGATTGTCACCGACCCGAAGGGTTCGGCCGCCTGGCGGGCAGTCTCATCCAGGGCGCCGGGATCGGCAAGATCGACCACAAGCGCGCTCGCCTGGCCTCCCTGCGCCTCGATGGCCGCGACGCTCGCGTCGAGGGCCTTGCGCCGCCGGGCGGCGACCACCACCCGGGCACCGGCGCCGGCCAGGGCAATGGCCATGGCTCGACCCAGGCCACTGCTGCCCCCCGTGACCAGGGCTACCTGGCCGTCGAGATCGAAAGAGGGTGACATCTCAAATCTCCTCGGCGATCACCAGGTCGAAGGCCTCGTCCGGGTAATATTTGGCCAGCCGAACGTCACCGGTACGCGCATGCCCTTCCATGCCCTCGCAGCGTGAAAGCCGCGCGGTAGTTGCCGCCACGGTACGCGTGGCCTCACGGCTCTGGCGTTGATAGGTGACGATCTTGAGAAACTTCTGCGCACACAACCCGCCCGTGTAGCGGGCCGCTCCCTTGGTCGGCAGGATGTGGTTGGTGCCGGAACACTTATCGCCAAAGGCCACGGTGGCCTCCTCGCCGACGAACAGCGAGCCATAACTCGTGAGACGTTCCATCCACCAGTCGAGATCCGCGACCTGCAATTCCAGATGCTCGGAGGCATAGCGGTCGCTGACCTCGACGACCTCCTCCCGAGTATCGCAGAGGATGATCTCGCCGTAATCGCGCCAGGCGGCATCCGCCGCCTTGCGTTGAGTCTCGGGCAGCGCCTCGATCAGACCGGGAATGCGTGCCGTGACGGCATCGGCCAGCTCCTTGGATGTGGTGAACAGCCATGCCGGCGAGTCGGGGCCGTGCTCGGCCTGCCCCACCAGGTCGGCGGCGACGATCGCCGGATCGGCATCTTGATCGGCGATGATGCCGATCTCGGTGGGGCCCGCGAACATATCGATGCCGCAACGGCCGAAGAGCTGGCGCTTGGCTTCCGCCACGAAGCGGTTGCCGGGGCCAACCAGGATATCGGCCGGCTTGCCGGTGAAGAGCCCGAAAGCCATGGAAGCGATGCCCTGCACGCCGCCCATCTGCAGGATGGTATCGGCCCCGGCCAGGTCCATGGCATACAGGATCGCCGGGTGAATGCCATGCTCGTCACGAGGCACCGAGCAGGCCACGACATTCCTGACGCCTGCCACCTTGGCGGTGGTCACGCTCATGATCGCCGAGGCGATATGCGCATAACGCCCACCGGGCACATAGCAACCGGCGGTTTCCATCGGGATCAGTTTCTGTCCGGCGAACAGCCCCGGCGAGAGTTCGGTCTCGAATTCGCCAATACTGTCACGCTGCTTAGTGGCAAAGCAGCTCACCCGCTCGTAGGCGAAGTCGATGTCGCGCCTGAGTTGCTCGGGCACCTTGGCCTTCGCGGCCTCGATTCGTTCCCGGCTGACCACGATATCCCCTTCCCAGCCGTCCAGGGTCTTACAGTACTCCTTCGCCTTGGCCTCCCCTTCGGCCTCTATCTCGGCCAACATGCGGGAGACGGTCTCCTGAGTCTGGTCGTAGCCGGTGGAGGCATTCTTCTCGGCCTTCTTGTAGTAATCGATCGCCATTTCGTTTCCTCTTGCTTGGGTTTGCTTGTCGTAAGCCCACTTCACCCTGATGGGCCTGAATTTAACTACGCCACCTGATGGTGTAAGCGCTTACAATTTTGCCTGAACGACGTTGATTTTCTCGGCATCTACAGCGCCCAGGTCGATAACCAGGGCACGAAGGCGACCAGCAGCACCACCATCAGCATGCCCAGCACGAAGGGGAAGGCATAGCGGGCGATGGACAGCACCGAACAGCGTGTCAGCCCCGAGACCACGAACAGATTGAGCCCCAGCGGTGGTGTGATGAAACCCAGCCCCAAGGTGGTCACCATCAGAATGGCGAAATGGAAGTCGTTCATTCCCGCCTGCTGGGCTACCGGCAGCAGCAACGGCGCCAGGATCACGATATTGGGCGTGGTTTCCATCACGCAGCCCGCCAGGATCAGGATGCCGATCATCAGCAGAATGATGATTACCGGCGAGTCGGTCAGTTCATTGATGCCGCTCACCAGCGTCTGCGGGATATCCAGGCTGGCGAGCGTCTGCGCCAGGGGTAGCGACACCGCGATGATGGGCACGATGACCCCGCACACCCGTGCCGAGGACTCCAGCATGCGTGGAATATCGCCGAGGGTCAGTCGCCCCTGGTGGAGGCCGATCAACACCACCACCACGACGGCTACCGAGGCCGCCTCGGTGGGAGTGAAGAGACCCGAATAGATGCCGCCGAGGATGACCACCGGCACGAACAGCGCCCAGCGGGCATCCCATACCGTGGCCACCCAGCGGCGCCAGGAAAAGCGCGCCCGGTCACCCTCGAAGCCGTTCAGGCGATTGAGTATCACATTGGTGATCATTACCGAGAGCATCACCAGTACCCCGGGGATGGCAGCGGCCAGGAACAGGGTCGAGGCCGACATGCCGAGCACCAGGCCGATCACGATATAAGCGATCGAGGGCGGTATCAGAATGCCGGTACAGGCGCCGGAGGCCACTAGCGCACAGGCCGCCGGCAAGGGATAGCCCCGCTCCACCAGACGATGGATGGTCATGCGCCCCACCGCCGCCGCCCCAGCGGCGTCGGAACCCGAAATGCAGGCGAAGAAGCCGCAGCCGAGCGTGGTGGAGCTGCCGAGCCCGGTGCGCATGCCGCCGACGGTCGCCTCGGCAACATCGAGCAGCTTATCGGAGAGCCCCGAGCGCACCAAGGCATCGCCGGTGAGGATGAACAGCGGCACGGCGATCAGCGCGAAGGCATTGATGCCTTCGAACAACGACTCGCCGAACAGCGACAATGGCAGCGTCTCGGTCATCGTCAGCATGCCCAGGGTACCCAGGCCGATGGCCACCCAGATCGGCACGCCCAGCACGATCATCCCAGCCAGCACCGCCAGAGGCCCATAAAAAGTCCAGCCCAGATTTGCTGCGGCCTGCTGAATTGCCAGAAATTCCATGACAGACCTCCTCAGTCGAATAACTTATGGCCGTCGAAGGGCGGTTCGCCGCGACGCATGCGACGAAAATCCGCCAGCATCGTCTGCACCACCCGAAGCGCGATCAGCAGGAAGCCGATGGGGATCGCCACCAGAAACAGCGCCTGGGACAGCCGCAGCCCCGGAGTCACCGAACCGAAGTTCAGCGACGTCAGTACCGGCGAGATCGACAGCCACAGCGCCCACACGGCCAACACCAGGGTGGCAATGTCCGATAGCCACCAGGCCAGGCGCTGCATTCGCGGGCCACCCAGATTGACCAGCACATCGATGCGGATATGGGCACGGTCCCGGACCGCCGCCGCGGCAGCGATCCAGACCAGGTAGATGAAGGCGTAGCGAGCCAGCTCCTCGCCCCACACCGACGAGTAATTCAGAGCGAAGCGGCGGATGACCTCGATAGCGACCGTCAGGATGATCAGCGCATAAAAGGTCAGCAACAGCCAGCGCTCGCCCTTGCGGTCGATGCGGTCGCAACGCAGCCGAAAGGCGTGCCAAGTGTGTTTCTTAGGCATTGCTGTCGACGTAGTAGCCATTCGTCACCTCCGTCGCCGCTAGCAGCTTCTCGAATACGTCCAGGGATCCGGCCAACTCCCGCTTGGTATCGTCCCAGGCCGGCAACTGGTGGCCGCAGCTTGCCTTCCACTGGGCGAGTTCGTCCTCGCTGGGCGTGTAGATCGAGACCCCAGCCTGGCGCATCTGATCGTAGGCATAGGCCCGCGCCGCCGGTACCTTGGCCAGATTCTCGCGGAAGGTGACATCGGCAGCCTCCAGAATGCCTTCCTGGATTGCCGTTGGCTGGGCATCGAACCATGCCTTGTTGCAGGTGTAGACCTGGGCGTCGGGCACCGACTGAATGGTGGAGATGCTGGACAGCACGTCGGTGAAGCCGAACACCAGCAGCGCCTGGACACTAGGGTCCAGGGCATCGGCGACGCCCTGCTTCATGGCCGAAGAGGTCTCTCCCCAGGCCACCGGTGTAGGGTTGGCACCGGCCAGGCGATAGACCTTCTGGAGAATCTCCGAGGAAGGCACCCGGAACTTGATGCCGGCGATGTCCTCAGGGGTGCGCACCGGGCCGTCGAGCAGACCGTCTCGCACCGCCACGGTACGTGGATCGATGCAAATGTAGGTCAACACCTTGAAGCCGCGCTCCTCGACTTTCTGGTGGACGACATCGTGCCATGTCCGCGAAGTGACCAGATTGACCAGATGCTGATTCCCACCACACCAATAGGGAATGTTGATCAGATCCACCACCGGGGCGAACGGAGAAAGGTTGGAGATGGAGTGCTGCGCCATGGCGATGGTACCGTTCTGCACCTTGGTGATCAGGCCACCGCCCGTTCCCAACTGCCCACCGGGCGCCAGCTTCACGTAGAGCCTGCCGCCAGTGAAATTTTGCAGGTTCTCCTTGAAGTTGAGCTGCATGATGGGATAAGCCCGCGAGGCTCCAAGCGTGTAACCGGTGGCCATCACCAGGGTGGTTTCGGCGGCTGCCTCGCGCTCGCTCTCTTCCTGAGCGGTAGCGGCCATGGCGCTTTGTGAAAACAGGCTGCCACCAATGGCGCCGATTACCGCGGCGCTGAAGCCGTAGCGCGCCACGGCATTCAAGAACTGGCGACGTTCTGGCCGTCGAGGTTCGTTGGCGGTTTGGGGCTCATGGGTGAAGAGATTCTTGAATGAGGACATCAGCATGCTCCTTGTGATTGTTGTTGAATCTCGGCCATGACGAGGGTCATGACCCGGGAGACTGTCGTGTTTCGAGCCTGAGACAGGCGGAGATGAAACAGGCGGTCGCGGCCACCAATAGTGTCGCTTCCTGAGCTGCGGAGATATCGGGAAACCCTGACCAGAAACGCTGCAAGACAACGTTCAAAAAGAATACGGCGAACAGTCCAAGTGCCCACCACATCAGGCTGCCATTGGCTCCGAGTCGTTGTGTTCTGCGTGGAGAATTCGTCATGTCTCAGTGCTCCAGCGAATCATTGTTGTCAGCTTTACGGCGGTGGCCCGAGGCTCACCCACCACTCCTTGGCGTAGCGCAATACTTGCCAACCCACGTTTTGGAGTTAATACTTCAAGCAATTTGTAAGCGCTTACAATTTCCATATGTCATCAACCTAGACTCCTATATATGACTTGTCCAGCAAAATTATCATGCATGATGATGCGTATCATCGTGAGCGGATGCAGGGCCGCTGAAGAGGCAAAGGAACCATGAGCAAAGAGATGCAGCGAACGCTGCTGGAAGACGTGGCCAGGGAGGCCGGGGTCTCGACGGCATCCGTGTCGCGAGTTCTCAACCGGGCCCCCCATGTCAGCGAGCGGCTGCGCAAGAAGGTCGAAGCCGCCATCGACCAGCTCGGCTATGTGCCGGATGGCACCGCTCGGGCGCTCGCCTCGAGTCGCATCGGCGCCATCGGCGCTTTGGTGCCGACGCTGGACAACCCCATATTCGGCACGATGATCGACTGTCTGGAGCAACGCCTCAAACGCCACGATTGCCGGCTATTGATCGCCACTTATCGGTATGATCTCGATGACGAGTTCCAGGCCCTTCGAACCCTGGTTCAGCAAGGAGTCGATGGGGTGGTCATGATCGGCCACGATCACCACCCGGCGATTCTGACCCTGCTGCAGAAATGGCGGCTCCCCTTTCTGTCCTGCTGGCATGCCGAAGACGATCCAGACTGGCCATGCATCGGTTTCGACAACGCCGCTCCGGCACGGAGTCTGGCGGAGCATCTGCTGGAGCAGGGCCATCGCCACCTCGCGGTAGTCAGCGCGCCCGTCGCGGACAACGACCGGGCACGGGCGCGCCTGGCAGGCTTCCTCCAGGCGGCCAGCGCGATGGGGTGTCCTGTGCCGCCCGAACGGATCGTCACGGTAGATTATGGAATTGCCGAAGGCGCCCAGGCGTTCGAAAGATTGATGGGCTTGGCGACGCCGCCAACGGCGATTCTCTGCGGCAACGATTCCCTGGCCTTTGGCGTCATGCTGGCCGCTCAGCGAGCGGGGGTGCCTGTGCCTGAAAAACTATCGATCACCGGCTTCGACGACCTGCCCCAGGCACGCTTCATGACGCCTCCGCTGACGACGGTCGCCGTACCGGCAGGCGAGATCGGGGTCCAGGTAGCCGATGCCCTGATTGCACGTATCGGTGGGGAGACTTCGCCCCATCGCCAACTACTCGATGCTCCCTTGGTACTCAGGGAGTCGACCGGACCCGTGCCGATGGTCGACTCTTCGGACAAGACCTAGGACTCAGGCTTTTCCCGAGAACCCGCAGGCTTTGCCGTCAGCGCCTGAGTCAGTTCCGCCAGCGGCATCGGCCGATAGAACCAGTAGCCCTGGAATCGCGTACAGCCGTTGTCATGCAGAAACGCCAGTTGCTCGGCGGTCTCGACGCCTTCGGCGACGATATCCAGCTTGAGATGCCGGGACACGGCGATGATCGTCTGCACGATGGCCGCATCGTTGGGGTCGCCGATGTCCTCGACGAAGCTGCGATCGATCTTGAGTTCGTCCAGCGGCAATCGCTTGAGATACGAAAGCGAGGAGTAGCCGATGCCGAAGTCGTCGATGGCGATACCCACGCCGACCCGCTTGAGCGCTTGCATGGTAGCCACCGCGTCGAGCAGATTGTCGATCAGCACGCCCTCGGTGACTTCGAACAGCAGCCGCTCGGGAGCGACGCCGGCGGTGTCTATCAGTGCCTCGACGTAACCCACGAAATCCGGCTGGTTGAAGTGGCGCGGGCTGATATTGACCGATAGCCGGGGCAGGCTCCTGGCGTCGATCTGTCGCAAACGCTGGCAGGCTTCATCGAGCACCCATTCGCCGAGTTCGACGATCAGCCCACTCTCCTCGGCCAGGGGAATGAATTCCCCCGGCGAGACCATGCCGCGGCGTGGATGCTCCCAGCGCAGTAGCGCCTCGGCGCCGACGATCGTCCCCGAGGCATCGACCTGGGGCTGGTAGTACAGCAGCAGCTGATTGTGCTCCAGTGCGCGGCGCAGATCCTGCTCGAGCGCCACGCGCCGCTCCACTTCGGCCTGCATGCTGGGCAGATAGCCGCAGATACGTGCCCGCCCCGTGGCCTTGGCCTGATACATGGCGGTATCGGCGTGCTTGAGCAGGTCGGTGGCGGTTTCCCCGGCGCGTGGAAACAGCACGAAGCCGATACTCGGCGTCACTTTGAGCGTGCGTCCGGAAAGCGGGTAAGGCGCCGATAGCGCATCCATGATGCGCTGGGCAACGGCCTGTGCGGCGTGCTCGGCCTGCTCGCGGCCACCTTGCAGATTGGCCAGCATGACCACGAACTCATCGCCGCTCAACCGCGCGGCGATATCCCCGCCGCGCAACAAACGGGTCAGTCGCTTCGCCGCTTCGCACAGCAGCCGGTCGCCCACCGCGTGGCCCAGCGAATCGTTGACCGATTTGAAACGATCGAGATCGAGAAACAGCACCGCGCCCAAGTCGCTATCGCGTCGGCATTGCGATAGGGCCTGCGACAGCCGATCGAGCAGCAGACGGCGATTGGGCAGGTCGGTCAGTGGGTCGTAATAGGCCTGATAATGGATGGTCGCTTCGGCCTGCTTGCGCTCGGTGCAGTCCTCGATCACCGTCACGCCACCGACGATATCGCCGTCCACGTTACGTACGCCGTTGAAGAAGGCCCGCAGCGGCATCTTCTTGCCGCTGTTCATCGACACGTAATCGCCTTCGTAATAGCCGAAGCCCTCGCTCAGTGCGTTTCCCACGGCGTGCTTGACGCGCTCGTCGGGCAATCGGCGCAGCATGTCCAGGCCAATCACAGCCTCGCGCGGCGCGCTCATGATGCCGAGCAACTTATCGTTGCAATCGACGACAACGCCGTTCTGATCGAAATGCAAAAGCCCCAACGGCGAGGACTGGAAGATCGTCCGGTAGCGATTTTCGCTCTCGCGCAGCGAGGCCTCGCGCTCGGTCACTTCGACGCGCAGGCGGATGTTGTCCTCGATGATCAGACTCAGGCGGCGGCTGGCGACCAGCATCATCAACAGAAACAGCGTCATGGTGAACGCGATGATCAGCGCGACCGGCGAACCGACCAGCGTGTACTGCACCATCAACGGCGAAATGGTGGGAATCAGAAACAGCGCCGCCACGCCCCATACCGAGGAGAGCGTGGTCACCGCGCCGGCGCCCATCCCGGCCAGAATGATCGCCAGCGCCGCTTGATGCTCGACATGTTCCAGCGAGAACAGCAGCAAGCCGGCGGCACCCCAGACCGATCCCGACGCGAACGCGCCCAGCGCGAACCATCCGAGCCAATGGGTGCGCACCTGGGCACTCGGCGCCTGGCGATTGAAACGCACCGCCAACCATAGCCGTAACAGCGCCACCACGACGCTGGTCGCCAGCCAAGCGATCAAAACGTCGCGATTGATCACCCACCATAGCGAGACAACCAGCAGCAGGGCAGCGACGAGGCTGATCGACATCGGCTGCCATAACCCGTCATAGAGCATTCTGATCTGTTCGCGGCGCACGATGCGCTGCTGTTTGCCCGCTCCATAGGACCCGGTTACCGCCTCGAGGCGCCTAAGGAAGGCTGACATGCGCACTCCTTGTTGATCGCGTCGTATCACACATAGGGTCTACCCTGCCTGTCGTACGACAGATATCGGCCGCCGAGCGTGGTTCGAGTAATGAAACCAACCTACGTCGATAAAACGAAAAGGTGCAATACATCATTGGGTTCGCCATTCATTATGGTTCGTTCGGCTCAGGCATTTCGTATTGCCAGCGATCAGACACGCTAAGCATACTGACACGATGCCCGGCAAGGAGCGCCATTCAAGATGCAATGCACGGCAGGCACGCAAGCCGAAGGGCTGCTGATCGAACCACATCGCTGGTATGCCTGGCAGATGCTGCCGGGCTACCGGGAAGAGTGCGGTCAGTCCTATTACTCCCCCGTTTACGTCACGCGCGCCATCCCGCGACGGACCGGGCAGTCGATCCTGTCGCTGGAATTCTTCAATGTGCTGTACCTGGACGGCGCGCAGGATTTCAGCCTGAATCTGCGTCTGCTGCGTCGTCACCCGAGTTATCTGGTCGCGGATCTGCTCGACGCCGATGCCGCCCCGCAACGGGTCGCCATCGTCAGTCGGCTCCAGTTCGGCTGGCTCAATCAGCACTGCCGGCATATCGTCGAGCAGTGCCCGCCCGCCTCGTTCGGCCGCACCGCCCAAAAGGACGTTTCGGCTTACCTCGACGCCACCTTCCCCTACGTCAAGACCCAGGCGGCGCTGCCTAGGTAGCGCCGCCGGTCGGCAAATAGTCGCAAAATGTCCGATTGAGAGGCGATGCCCTGCCTTTCTTGTCGCTAGCCCTGCTATCATTGCCGAACGACGAGGAAGCGCATTAACGTGCGTTATCCTGCGTCGATTGTCGCGCGGCCCTATTTTCCTGTCCGCGACGGGATGGGAATGGCGGTCGTTGTCTTAACCGACCCTCGGGGGACCACGCATTGAAACGCCCTGTTCGTATCGCTATCACCGGCGCTGCCGGTAGCATCAGTAATTCATTGATCTTTCGTATCGCCGCCGGCGACATGCTCGGCCCCGATCAGCCCGTGATTCTGCAACTCATCGAGCGCCCCGAAGCCATGGAAGCCCTGCGCGGCGTGGCGATGGAGCTCGAAGACTGCGCCTTCCCGCTGGTGCATGCGGTGCGCCTGCACGACAACCCCGAAGAGGGCTTCAGCCGGGTTCACTTCGCCCTGCTGGTCGGCGCCAAGCCGCGTGGCAAGGGCATGGAGCGCAAGGATCTGCTCGAAGCCAACGCCGAAATCTTCAGTGTCCAGGGGCGTGCGCTGAACGATCACGCCAACCCGGACGTCAAGGTCCTGGTGGTCGGCAATCCGGCCAACACCAACGCGCTGATCGCCAGCCGCAACGCGCCGGACCTGTCGCCGTCACAGTTCACCGCGATGAGCCGGCTCGATCACAACCGCGCCAAGGGCAGCCTCGCCAACCATATCGGCGCCAACCCCAGCGACGTCACCCGCGTCGCGGTGTGGGGCAACCACAGCGCCACTCAGTACCCCGACGTGCGCAACGCCGAAGCGTTCGGTGAGCCGGTGATGCCCAACCTCGACGCCAAATGGGTTGCCGAGACCTTCATTCCCCGCGTTCAGCAGCGCGGCGCCGAGATCATCGCCGCGCGCGGCCAGTCCAGCGCAGCCTCCGCGGCGAGCGGTGCCATCGACCATATGCGCGACTGGGTAATGGGAACGCCCGCCGGCGACTTCGTCAGCATGTGCATTCCTTCCGATGGCAGCTATGGCATCGCCAAGGGCATCGTCTATTCGTTCCCGGTGGTTTGCCGCTTCGGGCGCTACCAGATCGTTCAGAACCTGCCCATCGACGACGACGCCCAGCAACGCATGAAGGCCACCGAGCAGGAACTGCTCGAGGAGAAGGCCGCGGTCGAGCACCTGCTGCCCGCCGAGACCGAGGAAAAGCAGAACGCCATCAGCACTCGTCTGCGCTCCGGCGCCCAGCGCTACGCTGAAGAGGACGCTCTGGACGATAGCGACGCCTGTGTGCTGCGCACCGATCGTCTGATGTAAGCAGCGACATACGCTGACAACGATGCCCGCAGGGTCGGCCCGGCTGCCGACTCTGCGGGCATTGTCGTAGGCGCCTACCCGCATGACGACGTTCAGCCTCATTTCGACGAAATAACGACATTGCATCACGCCCGGTTACTTACCATGCTAGTGGCGTGACCGTGAGGAGATGACGATGAACGATCGCGTATTCTTGATCACCGGGGCCTCCAGCGGAATCGGCGCCGCCACCGCCCGCGCCGCCCATCGCGAAAACTACAAGCTGGTGCTGGCCGCCCGCTCGACCGACAAACTCGAGGCGCTGGCCCATGAGTTCGGCCCCGAAGACGTGCTGGCGGTCTCCTGCGACGTCACGTCCATGGACGATCAGCGAGCCATGGTCGAGCAAGCCCTGGAGCGCTTCGGGCGCATCGACGTGGTATTCGCCAATGCCGGTCGTGGCGGCTCTCCTGGCGGCTTCAGCGAAGCCGATCACGAAGCCTGGCGCCACATGCTGATGACCAATGTCTACGGCGTCGGCCTGACGATCCAGGCCACGCTGCCGGCGCTGCGCAGAAGCCGTGGCCATATCCTCCTCACCGGCTCGGCCGCCGGGCGCACGACCATTCCCGGTTCGATGTACAGCGCCAGCAAATGGGCGGTGAGCGGTATCGGCTACAACCTGCGCGAGGAGCTGCGCGGCAGTGGCATCCGCGTCACCCTGATCGAACCCGGCGTGGTCGATACCGCTTTCTTCGACCAGCCGCCGGAGCATGCCCTGCAGGATCGCGATATCGCCAACGCCGTGCTGTACGCCGTCGCGCAACCCGCCCATGTAGATGTCAACGAGATTCTGGTGCGCCCCACGCCAGCCGTCGAATAGGCCACCAACCGGCTGTTACAAAAAAGTGGGCGGATAGGTCGATTTCACGCTGGCGAAACCCGCCAAAATTACGCATGCTGAGACGCATCGACAGTCAGGCAACTGGAGCCTCATGGACGCGGTACGACAGATGAGCGGCTGTGCATCCCCCGCACAGTCGACGAAGGCGAAAAGCGATTTCGATATCAGAGACATGGAGAAACGCAGCCGCCTGATGCGCGTAGTCACACGCCGCATCGCCGTTTCGGAGCTGGGCAATCGAGAAATTGCCCGACGTGCCGGTATTCCCACCCAACGTATCAGCGATCTACTCGCTGGTCGTCTCGAACAGTTCTCGGTGGACGAGCTTCAAGCGCTACGCGAAACCGTGGAAGATGGTGAGCTGACGCCTTGAGCGACTAACCCGCCACCGATTAGCGGTCGCCCAGCAGCCATTCGAGTTGCACATCATGCTGACCGCGTTCGTCGCTGACGTATAACGTGCCTTCGCTGATCATGACCGCCCACTTGATCGCGCGCGGCAAGTCCTTGGCCAGCTCGGCCAACGGCGCTTGCGGCAGCGCCGCGATAGTGAGGTTTTTCAGTGCGCCAACGGCCGGCACCACCTTGCCTTCCCACACGCGCAGGCTGCCATAGGCGAGCAGCGAGACTTTCTCGGCACGTCGCGAGCACCAGATCAGGCGTTCGGCATCCGGCTGGCCGACCTCGATCCAGTGCAACACGCGGCCGTCGAGGCTTTTCTCCCACAACGCCGGCTCGTCGACGTCGGACAGACCGCGCCCGAACGTCAGATTCTCTTCATACCACAGCGCGTACGCCAGCAGGCGGGCGGCGAGCCGCTCCTCGGTTTCGGAGGGATGACGCGCCACGGTGAAGCGCAACGTCTCGTAGACCGCGCGATCCAGATCGGTGAGACTGAGTTCGACTTTATACGGTGTGGCGGACAGTGCCATGACAGGCTTCCCGGCGAATCGAAAGAGGCCGACAGTCTAGCCGGAAAGCGCTATGCCTGCGATATGACGTCAACCTCTCCATTGAGTTCCGATTCCGGCTAGTCATTCGCGCCTGGCACTCTACACTGGTGGCATATTCATTGCTGGGAATCGCTACCGTGCTGGACAGAGAGACTTGCCATCGCGCTCGCCTGTCGCGGGATGCCCGCTTCGACGGCCACTTCTTCACCGCCGTGAAGACCACTGGTATCTATTGCCGCCCGGTATGCCCGGCCACGCCACCGCATGAGCGCAACGTGGATTACTTCGCCAGCGCCATGCAAGCCGCTCAAGCCGGTTACCGGCCCTGCCTGCGCTGCCGGCCGGACAGTGCACCCGGCTCGCCGGCCTGGAAGGGCGTCGATACCACGCTGGAGCGCGCCCTGCGGCTGATCGACGAAGGCGCCCTGCAGTACGATTCGCTGGCCCGGCTCAGCGAGCGTCTGGGCATCAGCGACCGCTACCTGCGTCAGCTCTTCCAGACTCGCTTCGGCGTATCGCCGAAAACCTATGCGCTCTATCAACAGTGTCTGTTCGCCAAGCAGCTACTGCACCAGACCAACCTGCCGGTCACCGATGTGGTCTACGCCAGCGGTTTTCGCAGCATCCGGCGCTTCAACGACTGCTTCAAGACGCACATGGGTCTCAGCCCCAGCCAGTTGCGCAGGCTTTCGGCTCCCGATAGCGGCGAACTGGTGCTGCAACTCGCCTATCGCCCGCCCTACGCCTGGGCAACGCTGCAGGGCTTTCTGGCCCAGCGCCTGATCGACGGCCTGGAGTGGATCGGCGACGACCGTTACGGCCGCAGTTTCGTCTGGCAACGCGCCAAGGGCCACTTCACCGCCACCCACGATCCCCAACGCCACCGCTTTCTGGTCGCACTGGAAATCGACGAACTGGCCGCCATGAAAGCCGTGGTCGGCAACATTCGCCGGGTTCTCGACCTGGATGCCGACACCCGTGCGATCGAAGCGCACCTGGCCCAGGCGACCCCTGGCCTGGCGCTGATCGAGGGGCTACGCCTGCCGGGTATCTGGAGCCAGTTCGAAGCCGGCATTCGCGCGATTTTCGGCCAACAGGTATCGATCGCCGCCGCGCGGCGGCTGACACAGACACTGGTCGATCATCTCGGCGAGCCGCTGGCTGGCGAGCGCCGACGTTTTCCCGAGCCGGCGAGCATCGCGGCCAGCGATCTTGCCTTCCTCAAGATGCCCGGCGCACGGCGCGATACCTTGCGTCGGCTCGCGCAGTGGCATCTGGACAACCCAGACACACGGGACGCCACCCAATGGCTGGAATTGAAGGGCATCGGCCAGTGGACGGTGGATTACGCCCGCATGCGCGGTGCCAGCCATCCGGATATCTGGCTGGGCGGCGATCTCGGCGTGAAGAAAGCCCTCGGTGAGCTTGGCGATGCCAGCCCTACCGATGCCTCGCCGTGGCGGAGCTATCTCACTTTTCAACTATGGAACCGCTGATATGACTATCGATTATTTCACCCCACCCGCAGATGCGCCCATCGGCCTGCTGGAAATCCGCGCCACCGACGAAGGCATCACACACATCCTGTTCGTCGACGAGCGGGGCGAAGCGGTGCGCGGCCACCCGCTGATCGAGCGCTGCAAGACCCAGCTCGTGGACTATTTCGAAGGCCGTCGACGGACGTTCGACGTGCCGCTGGCGCCGCAAGGGACGGCGTTCCAACAGCGCGTGTGGATGCGCTTGCGCGATGTGCCTTATGGTGAGACCTGCAGTTACGCGACGATCTCCAGCGGCATCGGCAGCCCCAGGAGCCATCGCGCCGTGGGCGCCGCCAACGGCCGCAATCCGCTATCGATCATCGTGCCCTGCCACCGGGTGATCGGCAGCAACGGTCAGTTGACCGGCTATGCCGGCGGGCTGGAGAGAAAGCAGTGGCTGCTGCGCCACGAACAGGCACACAGGGATTTCACATTGAGTTCATAACGGCAAGTGAACGATCGCGCCGCGCAGGCCGCGCGCGTCGGCCCATAGCTTGCCCACGCTGATCGGCAACTTGAAGCGGCGCTTACCGGCGCCGCCGGGATTGAACAGCAGCCGCCCGTCGCGCCATTCGTTGCGCGGCTTGTGGGAGTGGCCATGCAGCACGGCATCGCACGGCGTATCCCCATCGAAATCGGCGATATCGTGTACCAGATGCAGCCGCCAGCCATTGACGATGAGATCCTGCGTCATGGGTAGTCGCTCGGCCCATGTCGGGGTGTCGATATTACCGCGCACAACGAAGAGCGGTGCCAGCGTGGCGAGTCGCTCGAGAATTGCCTGGTCATGGTCTTTGCCGCCGACATCGCCCAGGTGCAGAATCAACTCGCAGCCTTCCAGCATACTCAGCGCCTCGTCGCGCAGCTTGCCGTGGGTGTCGGCGATCACGCCGATGGGTGAGGCGATCTCGAGCGTTGGAATGCTCATCGGCTATTCCGGCAGGTCGGTGACTGCGCCTGACGAAGCCGAACTCACCGTGCGCGCATACTTGGCCAGCACGCCGCGGGTGTAGCGCGGTTCGGGCTGACACCAGGCGGCACGGCGCAACTCGAACTCGTCGCTACTGATGTTTACGGTCAGCGTGTCGGCCTCGGCGTCGATGGTGATCTCGTCGTTCTCGGCGACCAGCGCCAGCGGCCCGCCCTCGAAGGCCTCGGGCGTGATATGGCCGACCACGAAGCCGTGGCTGCCGCCGGAGAAGCGCCCATCGGTGATCAGCGCCACCTCGTTGCCCAGCCCGCGACCCATGATCGCCGAGGTGGGTGTGAGCATCTCGCGCATGCCGGGGCCGCCTTTGGGGCCTTCGTAGCGAATCACCACCACGTCGCCGGCGACCACGCTGCCATCGTCGATGCGCGCCTGGGCCTCTTCTTCGGAGCCGAATACCCGCGCACGGCCGCTGAACCGGGTGCCCTCCTTGCCGGTGATCTTGGCCACCGCCCCGCCGGGCGCCAGGTTGCCGTAGAGGATGCGCAGATGGCTCTCACCTTTCACTGGCTTGTCCAGCGGCAAAATGATCTCTTGTCCGTCCGGATAGGGCGCCACATCGGCAAGATTCTCGGCCAGCGTCTTTCCGGTCACGGTGATGCAATCGCCATGCAGCAGGCCGGCATCGAGCAGTGTCTTCATCAGCGGCTGGATGCCACCGATTTCCACCAGTTCCGACATCATGTAATGGCCGCTGGGGCGCAGATCGGCGACCACCGGTACGCGCTTACCGATGCGGGTGAAGTCATCCAGCGTGAGCTCGACGCCGATCGCGCTGGCCATGGCGATCAGATGCAGCACGGCATTGGTCGAGCCGCCCAGCGCGATCACCACGGTAATCGCATTTTCGAACGCCGCGAAGCTCATGATGTCGCTGGGCTTGAGATCGCGCTCGAGCAGCTCGAGCACCGCCGCCCCGGCGGCGCGGCAATCGTCGCGCTTGATCTGGGAGACGGCATTCTGCGCCGACGAGTTGGGCAGGCTCATGCCCAGCGCCTCGATGGCCGAGGCCATGGTATTGGCGGTATACATGCCGCCACACGAGCCCGGACCGGGAATCGCCGTCTCCTCGATCTGCTTGACCGCGATGCGGTCGATATCCCCGCGCGAGTGCGCTCCCATGGCCTCGAACACCGAGACGAGATCGGTGTGATTCGCACCCGGCAGGATGGTCCCGCCATAGACGAACACGCTGGGGCGGTTCAGCCGCGCCAGGCCGATCAGGCAACCCGGCATGTTCTTGTCGCAGCCGCCGATGGCCACCAATCCATCGAAGCCCTCGCAGCCGGCCACCGTCTCGATGGAATCGGCGATTACCTCGCGGGATACCAGCGAGTACTTCATGCCCTCGGTGCCGTTGGCGATGCCGTCCGAAATGGTGATGGTATTGAAGATCACGCCCTTGCCGCCGGCGGAATCGGCGCCTTGGCGCGCCTGATCGGCCAGTTCGTCGATATGGCTGTTGCACGGCGTGACCTGGCTCCAGGTCGAGGCGATACCCACCTGCGGCTTGCTGAAATCCGCGTCGCTGAAACCCACCGCGCGCAGCATGGCGCGGCTGGCGGCCTTGCCGGGACCGTCGACGACCGGAGCGGAATGGCGGCGGCGTTCGTCCTGCTGGCTTCCTTCGCTCATGGCATGGCTCCCTGTAGCGGCTCGATGACTACCATCGAGTCTGGAACCAGAGCTCGAGGCTTGCAACTAGCTGTACTGATGCGTCATGCGCGGCCTGGCCAGAGCGATCAACAGACTTACCAGCGTCGACGCCGCCAGCGCGCCGACGAAGGGGCCGAGCGTCGGCACGCCGCCGGGGAAGCTGGCGGCCAGCAGCCCCGCCGTCAGACTACCTTGAGCGATCCAACCCGGCAGCAATGCGCCGATCAGCCCCGCCACACCGCCACTGACCGCCGCCAGGGTACTCATGCGCGACCACAGCCCCAGCAGTACCGGTACCACCGCCGTGGCGCACAGCAGATCGGCGATCAAAAATAGCCGCAGCACCGAAACGCCCTGCAATGCGACGATAATCACCGGCACCATCAGCAATACGGTGATCAGCCGCGCCCCGCCAAGCGAGCGCTTTCGCCTGGACAACGAGTTTGATGGATCATCGCCCTCATCCACCGCCAGCGAAGCGATACCGTTCTGCAGGGTATCCACACTCGATGCCACCAGTGTCACCGCCAGCACCAGCGCGAGTAGCGTCAACCACTCAGGCGCCCCATCGAGCAGGGCGAAGAACGGCAACGGCGGCTCGCCAAGCGCCACCCCGCTCATCGCGGCGAGAATGCCCAACCCACCGACCACGGCGACCACCACCACGGTCGTCGCACCGCCCAATACCGCACCACGCCCTAGTGCGGCACCGCTCTCGGCCGCCCATACGCGCTGCCAGTAGCCCTGGTGGAAGAGATTGGCCGCGGTCACCGCGATCACCAGCGTCAGCGCTACACCCAGCGCGCTGCCCATCGGTGCGCCGGGGACCGTGACATCGGCAGCTAGCGCCGGCAAACGATCCAGTGCCACGAAACCCACCACCGCGAGCAGACCGATCAACAGCAGCGCCTGCCAGCGGTCGGTGGCCAAGCTCGCTCGCAGGCCACCCCAAGTGGTGTAGATCAGCGTGGTCATCGCCACGCCGATCACCGCCACGCTACCCGGCACATCGGTGAGCAAGGACGTAATCCCACCGATCGCGGTCAACTCCGCCGCCAGGAAGCAGGCCATGTAAAGTACTGATATCAGCGACACGTAGCGGCGCACGCCAGCGCCGAAACGCGACTCGGCGAACTCGCCGATGCTGCGCCCTTGTGGCAAATGGCGACGGATCGACGGGCCGCACAGGCCCAGCACGATAAACGGCAACGCCGAACCGATGGCGTAACCGGCCAGCGCGATCGGGCCGACGAAGGCACCGACTTCGGGTGGCGCGAACAGAATCCACGCGCCCATGCCCGAGGCCAGGAACGACAGCCCGAGTGTCGAAGCGCCTTGGGAATTGCGCGCGGTCACATAGTCGTCGAGTTGGGCATCGGCGCGGCTCGCGCGCAGCCCCAGAATGGCAAACAGCAACAAGGCCGCGCCCAGCGCAGCCAGGGTGGTATAGAACATGTCGCGCTTCCTCCGCCGGTATGATCCGGATCAGGTTCCAGGGTCAGCGCTTCCTAATGGGAAACGCACTCTCAGCCCCGCTCGCTCGGCAAGCGGGACACCCCTGGCGACAGTGGGTGATTGGGTTGTGGTGGCACGGCTTGGTTGGCGCCATGCGACGGGTATCTTCACGCTAAGGCTCGGATGTGTAAAGCTATATGAGCGACAACCTGTAAAACTAACGGCGTCACTGGTAACGGAGCAGTGATGGATATCGATTACCCTATATACCAAATATTGACGCCGCCCAGGCGCGTCGCTAAAGTAAGCAGTAACAACACCCCCCACGCTTCCCGTCAGATCAGCGCACCGTGGGGGGTTACTTTTTCGTGGCGACCCTAAAATACGACAAACCCGCCCTAACCTACTCCGAACAACTCGCCCGTCTAACAGAACGCGGCATGCAAGTGGATGACGAACCGCGAGCGCTGCACTACTTGGCACACTTGAATTACTATCGCCTCGCAGCGTATTGGTTACCGTTCGAAGATGACCATGCCAGCCATCGTTTTAGGGATGGTACACGTTTTGAAACCGTACTCGACCACTATCTATTTGACCGGGAACTGAGGTTATTGCTACTTGATGCCATCGAGCGCGTCGAAGTCTCGGTACGCGGCCATTTTGCCTACCAAATAGGCAGCAGACATGGCCCCCATGCGCTTCTACAGAGCACATTGTTCACCGACAGCAACCGTTGGAACTATCGCAATGGCCTTGCCGGATTACTTCGCGACGTTCAGAGCAACCGCGAAGTCTTCATCAAGCATTTTCGCGACCAATACCAAGAGCCACTGCCACCCATTTGGGCCGCCGTCGAAATCATGAGCTTCGGTCAACTCTCGAAATGGATTAGCCATCTAGCACATCGGGAAGACCGCAACATCATTTCAAGAGTGTATGGGTTGGATGAGCGCCTGCTAATTTCATTTCTGCATCATCTCAGCGTGGTGCGTAACCACTGCGCCCATCATGCGCGGCTATGGAATCGCGAGCTGGCCTTAAAATTCGTGCTGCCACGCGACCCTCGCACGCTGGGAAATAGCCTGATTTCTCAAACCGGGGAATCGGCTCAGCGCAAACTTTATAATACTTTGACCACATTGCTGTACCTGCTTGATTGCATCAGCACGCACCACCGTTTTCGCGAGCATTTTCGAGAATTGATTATCCGCTATGATATCAACCCGCAGCACATGGGCTTCCCCGAGAGCTGGCGGAATCGTCCTCTTTGGAGCGAGTAGGTCAAGAAAAGCGGTTGCTTAAATAAAAGGTAATATCATGTCTTATGATCTTAGCGAGCGTCTGGTAATTGGCCTCGCCTCGAGTGCGCTGTTCGACCTGGATGAATCGGACAAGGTTTTTCGCGAGCAAGGCGAAGCGAGCTATCGAGAATATCAACGTGAACATGAAAACTCACCACTTACACCGGGCGTGGCCTATCCATTTATCAAGCGGCTGTTGTCACTAAACGAGCTCGACCCGGATAATCCGCCCATTGAAGTGATGCTTCTATCGCGTAACGATCCGGAAACGGGTCTGCGCGTCATGAAGTCCATCGAGCATCATCAGCTGGGAATTACCCGTGCCATTTTCCTGCAGGGTCGCTATCCACACCGCTTTATTCCCGCATTGAACATCAGCTTGTTCCTGTCTGCACATAAACAGGATGTCGATCAAGCGATTCTCGCGGGTAATCCGGCCGGCCAGGTTCTGTCGTCCAGCGCCTTTGACCTGACAGAAGAGGACGAACTACGCATTGCTTTTGACTTTGACGGTGTACTGGCCTCGGATGAGTCCGAAACCATATATCAGCAACAAGGTATCGAGGCGTTTCGAGTACATGAGCGTGAGAATGCGCACGTACCAGCCGAACCTGGCTTGCTTGCCGATTTTCTCCGCAAGCTGGCCCGGATCCAACATCTGGAAAAACAGCGCGAGAAAGATACCCACGGCCGATATCACCCCCGAGTACGCGTTTCCATCGTTACCGCACGCAACGCCCCAGCACATGAGCGCGTTATTCACACCATGCGTAGCTGGGGAGTGATAGTCAATGAAGCATATTTCCTGGGAGGGATTGCCAAAAAACACGTGCTGGGAATTATCAAACCGCATATCTTCTTCGATGATCAAGAATCCCACCTGACCGCCACTAGCGATATCTTGCCCTCGGTCCATATACCCTTTGGTAAATTGAATACTTATTAATGGTGTAACCATTCCCAACGAACAAGTCCACTTACAATAACAGCCCCGCCTCTAACGAGACGGGGCTGCAATCCTTTCCTCCGCTATTCATTACCTCACAGCGAAATCGTGCTATTGATTCCCCCAGAGATATTCTCGGGCTCGAACCAACGCTCGGTGACGGTCTTGGTCTGGGTCCAGAACTGGATCGCTTGCTTGCCGTTGGGGCCGAGATCGCCGAGCTTGGAGGCGCGCGAGCCGGTGAAGCTGAAGTAGGCGACCGGCACCGGAATCGGCACGTTGATGCCGACCTGGCCGACGTCGATGTCGCTCTCGAAGCGCCGCGCCACCCAGCCGGAGTTGGTGAAGATCGCGGTGCCGTTGCCGTTGGGATTGGCGTTGATGAAGGCGATGGCGTCGTCCAGCGTCTCGACGTTCACCACACACAGCACCGGGCCGAAGACCTCCTCCTGGTAGATGGCCATTTCATCGGTCACGTCGCTGAAGATGGTCGGGCCGACGAAGTTGCCGTCCGGATAGCCGTCGACGCTGATGCCACGACCATCCAGCGCTAGTGTCGCGCCTTCGGATTCGCCCATGCCGATCAGCTTGACCACGCGATCGCGCGCGGCGGGCGATACCAGCGGGCCGAGATCGGCGTCGCGCTGGGTGCCGGGGCCGACCTTCATTTCACGTGATTTCTCGACGATTTCATCCAGCCATTCGCGCGCCTCGCCCACCAGCAGCAATACCGAGTTGGCCATGCAACGCTGGCCGGCGGCACCGAAGGCCGAGCCGAGCACGTTGTTGATCGCCTGGCTGCGGTTGGCGTCGGGCATCACCACGCAGTGGTTCTTGGCGCCCATCATCGCCTGTACGCGCTTGCCGGCCGCGCCCGCACGCTCGTAGATATGCGTGCCGATCGGCGTCGAGCCGATGAACGACAGCGCCTTGATATCGGGATGATCGCACAGCCGGTTGGCCACGTCCGGCCCGCCATGCACCACGTTGAGTACACCGGGCGGAATGCCGGCCTCGTGCGCCAGCTCGACCAGGCGCATGGTCGACGACGGATCCTGCTCGGAGGGTTTGAGTACGAAGGTATTGCCGGTGGCGATGGCCAGCGGGAACATGAAACACGGCAGCATGATCGGGAAGTTGAAGGCGGTAATGCCAGCCCCCACGCCCAGCGGCTGGTTGAGCGAGTAGACGTTGACGTCGGTCGCGGCGTTCTCGGCGATCTCGCCGAGCTGCAGCGAGGTGATCGAGCAGGCGTGCTCGACCACTTCCAGGCCACGCCCCACTTCGCCTTCGGCATCCGGCAGGGTCTTGCCGTGCTCCTCGCTGATCAGCGCGGCGATTTCGGCGGTGTGCTCGCGAATCAGCGCCTGAAGCGTGAGCATGATGCGCATACGCTTGCCGAGTGGCACCTTGCGCCAGGTGGCGAAGGCCTGCTTGGCACTGGCCACGGCGCGGTCGACCTCTTCGATCGTGGCGAACGGCACTCGTGCCACCACCTCCTGGGTCGCCGGATTGACGACATCGCGCCACTCGCTGGACTCGGACGCGACGGGTTGGCCATCGATATATAGCGCGATGTCTCTGACTGACATGGCAATTGACTCCTCGGGATGTTGTGGTTATTGGCGTATCCCTTGAGTCTAGTCAGGTGCCGCATTGACAGACAATCGGCAACGCAGCACATTGCTTGTGCGTTTTTGCACAAGGGGCTGGCCGTGCTCGATTGGCAGGATATTCAGGTGTTTCTCGAAGTCGCGCGCTGCGAACGCCTGACCGATGCCGCGCGCCGCCTGGGACTCGATCACTCGACCGTCTCGCGGCGCACCCGGCGTTTCGAGGATCGCCTCAATACGCAACTGTTCGAGCGCAGCACGCACGGCTATCACCTCACCGAAGCCGGCCAGCAACTGCTGCAGCATGCCGAGGAGATGGAGCGCCATGCCAGCGGCGCGCGCGAAAGCCTGATCGATCACAATCATCAGGCCAGCGGACAGATTCGCCTGGGTGTCACCGAAGGCTTCGGCACCTGGGTGATCGCGCCGCTGCTGTCGGCGTTCTGCGCGCGGCACCCGGGTATCACCGTCGATTTGCTGGCGCTGCCACGCCTGGTCAATCTGAGCCGCCACGAGGCCGACCTGGCGATTACCGTCGATCGCCCGGATAGCGCCGGGCTGGTGGTTTCGCGGTTGTGCGATTATACCTTGCGGCTCTACGCCAGCCGCGATTATCTGCAACGCCACGGCGCGCCGCATGAATTGGCCGAGTTGGGCCGGCACAGCCTGATCGGCTATATCGACGACCTGATCTTCAGCGAGCAGCTCTGTTACCTGGATCCGCTGCTCGACCCCGGCGTCACCGGCGTCGAGAATCCTCGCTTCAGTCTGCGCAGCACCAGCGTCACCACCCAGTACAGTGCCGCCCGCCATGGAGCCGGGCTGGCGATCCTGCCGTGCTTCATGGCCCGCAGCGATGCGCGGTTGGTGGAACTACTGAGTGGTGAGATCGACATCCACCGGCAATTCTGGATCACCGCGCGCCAGGAGCAGCGCCAGCTCTCGCGGGTGCGCCTGCTGTGGGATTTCCTGCGCGAAGCCATCGAGATCAACCGTGAAACTCTACTCGGCCGGGGCGATGGAGAATTGACCATGCCCCCGGCCCAGGCCGAACGCGCACCCACCTACCACGCCGGGTAGCGCGCGAGAAGTTCGGCGTCATGAGCGCCGACGCCGCGCCCGCGATAGGCGCGCGGCAGCCACTGTAGATCGTGCGCCACGAGATCCAGCCAGTCGCGCAGCTCCAGCGCCTCGAGCCAGGCCGGCGGCAGTCCTTCCAGGCCAAAGCGCAATCCCAGCAAGTGGCCGGCAACCAGCCCGGCGGCGGCGCTGGCCGCGCCATGATTGATCGCCCACAGCACACCTTGCGAATAATTCCCGGCCATAAGCGCGCACCAGACTCCGATGGCGAGGCTCTCTTCACTGCCCCGATCGCCACATAGAACGTCGATGCCCTGCGGCGTCGGGGCGATACCGCGATGATGAAAGTCGCGCACCGTTTCGAGTAGATAACGAATCCGCGCCTGGCTGCGTGGCAGCTCGCGACGCTCGTCGTCACCGAGGGCAAAGCCGATGCCGCCGCCACTGTCCATGAACGTCAGTGCGTCGAGAATCAGCGCCGTCAGCGGGCGCTCGGTTTCGAACAGGCCACTGACCAGATAGGCGAACACGCCGGCGGCGAGGTAATCGCCGGGGTGACCATGGGTCAAGCGCAGCGATTCGCAAGCCACCAGAAAGGCCCGCTCGCGGTAGCGCAGCAGGAATTCGGCCCAAGGAAACAGACCGATCGGTGCCACCCGCATCGCGCCGTCGCCACGGCGGGTAGCGCGCGGCTGCCAACCGAACGCCGGTGCCTGCGCCAGAGTCTCGATACAGGCCTCGCTCGGCGTACGGCGCGCATGCAGGCGCGGGTCGCCAATCAGCCCGGCGTCACGGTCGATGCACGGTACCGCCGTGGGCATGCCCTGGGTCGTCAGCCAGCGAAGCAACGCATGGTGGATCGTCGATGTCGGCGCGTAAATGTCATGTTCCTGAATGCGCACGTAGCCGCGCAGCATGCCTTCGGCGGTGAACAGCGTCAGTTGGGTATCGTCGGTCACGCGCCCCGGTCCGTCGGTCGTGGAGGCCAGCGTTTGCACGCCCGATTCGCCGAAGCGCTCGCGAATCGCCGGCCAATCCATTGTCTCGATCGGTGCGCCCAGCGCATCGCCAATCGCCCCACCGAACAGGCAAGCCTGCGAACGTTCGATTCGTTGTGCCGATTTCATGATCTTTCCCTCGCGTTCCATGAGTCATCAAATTACGAGGGGGAGACGACAATGTGTGTCGCAACACAGCGGGGCGATGCGGTAGCCTCTACGAAAACGTTAATGAATGCAGGGGCACCCACGTGATCGATACCCGTGACACGTCGTTTCGTTACCTGACGCTACTGCAGCTCATCCCGCGTCATCCGCACCGGATCGCCACCACCACCCTGCTCGAAAAGCTCAACGAACGTGGCTATCGCGTGGATATGCGCTCGCTGCAACGCGACCTGCGCGACAAGCTCGCCCTGCATTTTCCGTTGATCTGCGATGACAGCGAACGCCCCTATCGCTGGTATTTCGATCGCGATTACCACTGCAACCTGCCGGCGCTGGATACCGCCAGCGCGCTGACGCTGGTGCTGACCGAGGAGTACCTGAAAGGGTTGTTGCCGCCCGCCGTGGCGGGCCGGCTGGACCCGCAATTTCGCGCCGCGCGCCAATGGCTGAATAATCTCGAGGGCAACGGCATTGGCCAGTGGGCGCGGCGGGTACGCGCCATTCCCAACGGCAAGGCGCTGTTGCCCGCGCCACTCGACGACGCCATCTGGCACGTGGTGACGCAGGCATTGATGCAGGGCGAGGCACTCGAGGTACGTTATCTATCGCGTAGCCGCGGCGATGAGAAAGCCATGACACTTCACCCGCAAGGGCTGGTCAGCCGGCATAGCGTGACGTATCTGCTGGCGATGGCGAACGATTACGAGGATATTCGCCACTTCGCCCTGCATCGCATCCGCAGCGCCACGCTCGCCGAGACACCACTGCGCCAGGTGGCGGCGTTCGATCTCGACGATTACATCAAGACCGGCGCCTTCGGTTACCGCCAAAGCCCCGGCGATATCACGTTACAAGCACGCGTTTCGCCACAAGTCGCCTGGTTGCTGGCGGAAACCCCGCTGGCCCGCGAGCAGCGCCTGACGCCCGAGGCCGAAGGCGACTGGCAGCGCCTCGAGGCTCGCGTGCCCGACGATCAACAGACGCTATGGTGGTTGATGGGATTGGGCGCGAGTGTCGAGGTGCTGGCCCCCGAGCATTGGCGCGATGAGATTTACCGCAACGCTTACGAGGTAATCCAGCGCATGGACGCAGCTCATGCCGAGGCGCCTCGATGACAACGATTCCAGGTATCGCCATGACCCGACGCACACTTTCCATCACTGCCCTGCTACTTGTCGCTGCGCTCTCCTGGCTGAGCTTTCCGCAGTCGCTGGCCATGATCACCCTCGATGAATCGCTGGGCAGCGCGTTTTCCGCCTTCGCTATCGCCAAGGCACTGAATGCGACGATCTCCGTGCTGCAATCTTCGACGCTGGATTTCCAGGTGTTCCAGCTCTCGGTGGGCGAGGCGCTCGACCCGGCCAACGACATGATCGAGCGCTTCTCGTGGGTGATGTTCGCCGCCAGCGGATCGCTGGCATTGCAGAAACTGCTGCTCGGCATGTCGTCGAGCGCCATCGTCAAGGGCCTTTTGAGCCTCGCCTGCCTGATCGCCGCCGGTGTCTTCGCCATGCGCTGGCAGCGCTGGCAGCGCATGGCGCTCAACGCCGCCCTGGTGCTCGCCTTTCTGCGCTTCGCCGTGGTCATCGTTGCCCTGGCCAGCGGCGCGGCGGAGAAAGCCTTTTTGGAGGAGCCGCGCGATACCACCATGCAGGAATTACAGAACAGCCAGCGGCAACTGGAAGCCCTGGCTGAGGATCGCCTGGCCAGCCGCGATGCCGCCGATGAAGAGGAGCAAGGCTGGTGGGACGGCCTGACCGACAGCGTCAGCGACCTGGTCGGCAATCCCGTCGAAGGCATGACCGAGCGCTTCGACGCCATCACCGATCGGGTCATCGACCTGACCATGATCTTCATCGTCCAGACGATGCTATTCCCGTTGGCGTTTCTGTACCTGCTCTATCGGCTCACCGGCAACCTGCTGGAACGGCCCGCCAAGCGAGTCGCACTTCATCGACACGGCAGTTGAAATCGACGAGGCGATTCATCGTTGGCGCTGGTCGTAGTGCCTTTGCTTGAGCCGGCCACTCGGGCAACATAATAGCGCTCTGCCTAGCTTGCCCGCCGCCAAGGAATCGCCATGCCCGCAGCCACCACGTCCGATCTTCAGCCCGGCTTCATGGTCATCCACGGCAATCGCCTGGAGGATCTGCGTAGCGTGGCGGTCGAGTGGATGAAACGCCACCCGCTGGCGCCGCTGGAGAACGAGACGATCCTGGTGCAAAGCAACGGCATCGGCCAGTGGCTGAAGCTGGCGCTGGCCGCGGATGCGAGCGATGGCGGCTCCGGCATCGCCGCAGCACTCGATGTGACGCTGCCGGCGCGCTTCTTATGGCAGGCCTATCGCGCGGTGCTTATCCATGTCGAGCACGACCCGCAAGCGGTGCCGGCGACCTCGCCATTCGATAAATCGCGGCTGCTGTGGCGGCTGCTGCGCTTGCTACCGGAGTTGATGACTCAAGAGGCCTTCGCCCCGCTCAGGCAGTTTCTAGATGGCGATGATGACCTGCGCAAGCATCATCAGCTCGCCGAGCGCCTCGCCGATCTGTTCGATCAGTATCAGGTCTACCGCGCCGACTGGCTGGATGCCTGGGGTCGCGGCGAGGATGTACTGATCGATGCGCGCGGCCAAACGACACCGCTAGCCGATGAGCAACGCTGGCAGCCTGCCCTCTGGCGGGCCGTCCGTGAAAGCGTCGCTGACGACGTCGGCGCCGATGGCATCGATTCCAGCCGCGCCATGGTCCATCGGCGCTTTCTCGCCGCCGCTCCATCGCTCATGCCGAACGCCCGCCCGCCCGGCCTGCCGCGCCGGGTCATGGTATTCGGCATCTCCTCGCTGCCCCAGCAGGCGCTCGAGGCGTTGGCCGCCATCGCCCGCTGCTGCCAGGTGGTGCTGTGCGTGCACAACCCCTGCCAGCACTACTGGGCCGACATCATCGAGCACAAGGATCTGCTACGCGCCGAACGCTACCGTCAGCGCCGCAAGAGCGGCATGCCCGCGCGCCTCGATGTACTCGGCGACGGTGACGGCGAGGAGAGCCTGCACCTGCACGCCCAGCCGCTGCTGGCGGCGTGGGGCAAGCAGGGCCGCGACTACCTGCGCCTGCTCGACGAGCACGACGACACCCAGGCCTACGCCGGCCTGTTCGCCGCCGATTCGCTGCGCATCGACCTGTTCGAATCATTGGGCGAGGCATGCCTGCTCCATCAGTTGCAGGACGACATCCGCGAACTGCGCCCGCTGGCCGAGACCCGCGAACGCTGGCCGGCGGTGAACACGCGCCACGACGACTCCATCGTCTTCCACGTCGCCCACAGCCCTCAGCGCGAAGTCGAGATTTTGCACGACCAACTGCTCGCCGCATTCAGCGCCGATCCCGAGCTGAGACCCCGCGATGTGATCGTGATGGTGCCGGACATCGACCACTACGCGCCGCATATTCAGGCCGTCTTCAGTCAGTATGAAAGGGGCCAGTACGAGAAGGGCCGGCTCGAGCGCGGCGATCCGCGCTACATTCCCTTCACCCTTTCCGATCAGGGCGACCGCCATCGCCAGCCGCTGCTGATCGCGCTGGAGAAGCTGCTGCGCCTGCCCGAATTGCGTCTCTCGGTGAGCGATCTGCTCGACCTGATCGATGTCCCGGCCTTGCGTGCGCGCTTCGGTATCGAAGAAGCCGATCTGCCGACCCTGCGCCGCTGGATACAGGGCGCCGGCATCCGCTGGGGGCTGCATGGCGAGCAGCGCGGCAGCCTCGATCTGCCCGGCGGGATGGAACAGAACACCTGGGCCTTCGGCCTGCGCCGACTGCTACTCGGCTACACCGTGGGCGAGGCCGCCTCCGGCCCGTGGCAGGGCATCGAGCCGTTCGACGACATCGGCGGGCTCGAAGCGCAGCTGGCCGGGCCACTGGCCACATTGCTCGACACTCTGGAGCGCCATTGGCACACGCTGCGCGAGCCCACCGATGTGGGCGGCTGGGTGCTGCGCTTGCGCGAACTGCTCGAGGCCAGCTTTCTCGCCAATGCACCCGAGGACAGCCTGATGCTGGCCCAGCTCGAGCTGAAACTGCAGGCGTGGCAGGAGAGCGCCGAGGAAGCCGGGCTGATGCGTAAGCTGCCGCTCTCGGTGGTGCGCGAACACTGGCTGGCGCAGATCGACGAACACAGCCTGTCGCAGCGCTTCATGGCCGGCGCGGTCAACTTCGCCACGCTGATGCCGATGCGCGCGATCCCCTTCAAGCGCGTGTGTCTGCTGGGCATGAACGACGGCGACTACCCACGCAGCCATCCGCCGATGGACTTCGACCTGATGAACGCCGACTACCGCCCCGGCGACCGCTCGCGCCGCGAGGACGACCGCTACTTGTTTCTGGAAGCGCTGCTCTCGGCCCGCGAGCAGCTCTACGTCAGTTGGGTGGGGCGCAGCATCGTCGACAACACCGAGAAGCCGCCTTCGGTGCTGGTCGGCCAGTTGCGCGATCATCTCCATGCCGGCTGGCGCAGTGCGGATGGTAATGATCTGGTCGACGCGCTGACCACCGAGCATCCGCTGCAGCCGTTCAGCCGCGTCTACTTCCCGACCGAGGCGCAGCTCATTGCGCGTGGCGTCTCGGCCCAGCGCCTCGTCACCTACGCTCACGAGTGGCGCGAAGCCCATGGCGACACCGCCGCACCAGCGCAAGCCGGCGAACTCGGTGAATTCACCCAGGAGAGCCCGCTAACCCTCGCTCAACTCGGCAATTTTCTGCGCGACCCGGCCAAGGCCTTCTTCAATACTCGCCTCAAGGTGTTTTTCGAGCGCGAGGACATCGTCAGCCTCGACCACGAACCCTTCGCTCTCGATGGCCTGTCGAACTGGCAGCTACAGGATCTGCTGATTCAGGTGCAGCGGCGCGCCATCGATGAGGGCCGCCCCCGCGAGCCGGCGATGCTCGACGCCCTGGAACGATTGCAAGGCCAGGGCGTGCTGGCCATGGGCGCCTTCGGCAGCCGCATGCGCGAACAGCTCGCCGAGCCCATGAATGACCTGTTCGAAGCCTACGAGGCGGCACTGGAAGAATGGCCGCATGCGGTCGACGAGCCCGAGCCGGTGCAGCTTGCCGTGCCCGGGTCGCCGCCATTGGAGGATTGGCTGGATGAGCTACGTCTGGATGCCGAAGGCAACCGCTGCCGCCTGGTGCTGACCAGCAGCAGCCTGATCAAGAAGAACAAGTACCACTGGCACCATCTATTGCGGCCATGGGTGGCGCACCTGGCCGGGCACCTCGACCATGTGCCGTTGACCACGCGATTGCTCTCCAAGGCCGGCCACATGACGCTGCCGCCGCTCGAACCCGAGACCGCCCGCAGGCATCTCATCGAACTGATCGCCGCCTGGCAGGCCGGCATGCGCGCGCCGCTACCTCTCGCCACGGGCGCCGCCTTCGCCTGGCTGGCCAAACTGGGCACGCCGGAGAGCGAGCGCGATAGCGACGCCTGGCGCGCCGCCGCCAGCGCCTACGATGGCGACGATTTCAATGCCGGCGAGGTGGGCCGCAATCCCTATCTCGCCCACCGCTGGCCGGGCTTCACGGCGCTGGCCACCGCTCGTCACGACGCCTTCGGCTTCGCCGAACTCACCGAGCGGCTGCTGGCACCGGTGCATCAGGCCGTCAAAGGAGATAAAAAAGAGCGGGGCAGGAAAGAGAGTGAGAAGAAAGCGGGGGGCAAGTCATGAGCGAGGTAACACAACTCAATCCACTGGCGTTCCCCTTGCACGGCAGCCGCCTGATCGAAGCGAGCGCCGGCACCGGCAAGACCTTCACCATCGCCCTGCTCTACGTACGCCTGGTGCTCGGCGCGCGCTCGCCGGACGACGACGATGCCTTCGTCCGCCCACTGACGCCGCCGGAAATTCTGGTGGTGACCTTCACCAACGCCGCCACCCAGGAGTTGCGCGAACGCATTCGCTCGCGGCTGGTGGAAGCGGCGGATGTCTTTTTACAGGCACCCGAAGCCGCGCCGACCGCCAATGGGACTGACCGAGAGGCGCCGGGGGCAGGCCCCAGAGCCGCTGCCGTACATGACCCGCTACTCCTCGCCCTGCGCGAGCAGTACGACCCGGCCACCTGGCCCGCCTGCGCGCGGCGCCTGCAACTCGCCGCCGAATGGATGGACGAAGCCGCCGTCTCGACCATCCACAGCTGGTGCTACCGCATGCTGCGCGAGCACGCCTTCGATAGCGGCAGCCTGTTCTCGCTCGATTTAGAGAACGATCAGACCGAGCTCGAACTCGAAGTCGTCCGCGATTACTGGCGCAGCTTCTACTATCCGCTGACGACCGACGAACTCACCACCGTGGTGCGCCACTGGAAAACCCCCGAAGCGCTGCACAAGGCGGTGCGCGCCCTGATGCCCGAATGCGAGGCGCTGGATAAGCATGCCCCGCCACCCGACGAGACCGTGGCCCAGGCACAGCGCGAAACCGCCGAGCGCCTGGCGGCACTCAAGGCGCCGTGGCCCGCCTGGGTCGACGAGTGCGAAGCGTCGTTCGAGGAGGCTGCCAGGCAGAAGGCTTTCAAGGGTCAGAGTTTCAATGCCCGAAGCCGCACCAACTGGCTGGGCGCGCTGCGTAAGTGGTGTCAGGGCGATGGCGTATGGCCCGAACTCACTTCCGCCGCCTGGAAGCGCCTGACGCCGCAGGGCATGGCCGAGATCTGGCTCGAGGGCGAGCCGCCGGTTCCGGAGGCATGGGTGGCCCTGGCCGAACTGCAGGAAGCGCTCGCCGCCCTGCCCGACCCGCACGCCGATCTGCTCACCCATGCCGTGCATTGGTGCCGCGAACGGCTCGACCGCGAGCAGGAGCGGCGTGCCGAAATGGGTCCTAACGAGCTCATGACCCACCTCGATCGCGCCTTGGCCGGCCCCAACTGCGAGGCATTGGGCGCACAGATCCGCCGCCAGTTCCCGGTGGCGCTGATCGACGAGTTCCAGGACACCGACCCGGTGCAGTACCGCATCTTCGACTGCGTCTATCGCATCCACGAGAATCGCCGCGACACCGGCGTATTCCTGATCGGCGATCCCAAGCAGGCGATCTACGCCTTCCGCGGTGCCGATATCCACACCTACCTGCGTGCGCGCCGCGATACCCAAGGCCGCCATGTCACCCTGGGCACCAATTTTCGCTCCAGCGCAGCCATGGTCGAGGCCGTCAACCGCTGCTTCACGCATGCCGAAGCGCACCCGCCCGGCGCCTTTTTATTTCGCGAGATCAACCGGCAGAGTGAATCATCGGATAAATCGGCGAGCGGAATGAAACACAAGGCGCACGGCGCACAGGAAGCGAGACATAACCGTGAGTTAGGTGAGCCTCCGAGTACCGTGCAACACGGTGGTTCGTCCGCGCAGCCATTTATCACCAACCCTGTTCCCTTCGTGGGGGTCACTGCCAAAGGCCGCAAGGACTCACTCATCGCGAACGGCCAGCCATTACCCGCCATGACCCTATGGCAGCTCGACAGCGACGAACCGCTGGCCAAGGGCACCTATCATGGGGAAATGGCCGAGCGCTGCGCCTCCGCCATGGTCGATCTGCTGAAACAGAGCCAGCAGGGAAGGGCCGGGGTCCAGGGCGAGGGCGAATTCACGCCTCTCAAGCCTTCCGATATGGCCGTGTTGGTGAATGGCCTGAACGAGGCCCGCGCGATCCGCCAGGCGCTGGCCCGGCGCGGCGTGAAGAGCGTCTATCTCTCCGACAAGGACAACGTGTTTGCCTCGCCAATGGCGCCCCAGCTCGACGCCTGGCTGCGTGCCTGCGCCGAGCCCGGCTCCACTTCTGGCGAGGGGGACCGCCTGCTGCGCACCGCGCTGGCCACGCCGGCGCTGGGATTGGATATCGCCACGCTGGATACGTTGAACGCAGACGAACTCGCCTGGGAAGCCGAGGTCATGCGGTTTCGCGGTTATCACCGCCTATGGCAGAGCCAGGGCGTACTGCCGTTGGTGCGCCGCATCGTCAACGACTTCGGTGTCGCCACGCGACTGCTCTCGCAAACGCCAGTTAACGAATCGTCGAACGGAGTGAAGCACAAGGCGCCAGGCGCGCAGGAAGCGAGACATAACGAGAAGTTAGGCGAGCGGACGAGCACCGAGCAACGCAGTGATTCGACCGTGCAGACATTCGTCGAGGGTGAACGTTTACTGACGGATCTCCTTCATCTCGGTGAACTGCTGCAACAGGCCAGCCAGGAGCTCGACGGCGAGCACGCGCTGATTCGTTTCCTGGCCGAATCCATCGCTCACCCCGAAGGCCAGAACGATACCCACAAGCTGCGCCTGGAGAGCGACGCCGATCTGGTGCAGGTCATCACCATCCACAAATCCAAGGGGCTCGAATATCCGCTGGTGTTCTTGCCGTTCATTTGCAGCCACCGCCCCACCAAGCCGGACGACTCGCCACTGCGTTGGCACGACGCCGATGGGCGGCTGCGCATCAGCCTGGAAGCCGACGACGAGACGCTCGCCATCGTCGATCGCGAGCGCCTGGGCGAAGACCTGCGCAAGCTCTATGTCGCCCTGACCCGCGCGCGCCACGCCACCTGGCTGGGCATGGCACCGCTCAAGGGCATTGAAGGCAGCGCCATCGGCCAACTGCTCGACAATGGCGCCGAGATCGACCCGGCCCGCTTCGGCGAAGCACTGAAACGCCTCAAGGGCGGCTGCCGCGCCATCGAGATCGCCCCCGCCCCGCAAGCCCACGCACAGGTCATCGAACTGACGAAAGCCGACGAGCCGCTCGGCGAAGCGCAGGCGCCCACACGCGCCGCCCGCGAACACTGGTGGATCGCCAGCTACTCGGCAATGCGCGTTTCGGCACAATCAGTGCCGCTACTCGACCCCATCGCCCCCGCCCCAGTAAGTGCTGACTTACCCGAGAGCGCTGACACCAGCGTGACCGAGCGAACGAGCCAGCCCGAGCCCGCCACCGCGCTCGAAGCCACCGCGCTGGAGGTGCTCACCGAGCCACGCGACAACGCAGCCACGGCGGAGAATATGCCCTCGCTTCACAAGTTCCCTCGTGGCCCGGGGCCAGGTACGTTTTTACACGGCCTGCTGGAGTGGGCCGGCGCGCAGGGCTTCGCCCGTGTAGCGGCGGATGCAGCGCTTCGTGAAGACACCTTGGCACGGCGCTGCCAACTGCGCGGCTGGACGCAGTGGTTGCCCACGCTGCACGAATGGTTCGGCGCGCTGCTGACTACCCCGCTGCCGCTGCCCGCCCCAGGCGAGGCACCGGGAGAATTCCGCCTCGACGCACTCGCCACCTATCAGGTCGAGATGGAGTTCTGGTTCGCCGCCAGCGGCGTCGATACGCGCCGACTGGACGCCCTCGTAAGTACTTACCTACTTCCGGGCGCCCAACGCCCCGCGCTCGATGCCGACATTCTCAACGGCATGCTCAAGGGCTTCATCGATCTGGTATTCGAATACCAAGGCCGCTACTACGTCGCCGACTGGAAATCCAATCACCTGGGGCCGGACGACACCGCCTACAGCGATGAAGCCATGCGTCAGGCGGTCTTCGGCAAACGCTACGACCTGCAGTACTCGCTGTATCTATTGGCGCTGCATCGGCTGCTCAAATCGCGCCTGGCGGATTATGACTACGACCGCCACATCGGCGGCTCGCTTACCGTGTTTCTACGCGGTACCCAAGCCCAGAGCCGTGGAGTCCATGCCGAGCGCCCGCCCTGCGAGCTGATCGAAGCCATGGATGGACTGTTTCAGGGCGATACCCAAGCGGCCAGAATCGCTACCACCGACACGGAGACGCCGGTATGAGCGACGGCACGCTGGATCTGTTCGACGAACCAAGCACACCTCGGCTTCACGAGCCGGCGGCGCTTCACGATCTCGATGCGTTGTTCGCCCTGCTCGACCGCTGGGTGGAACGCGGCTGGCTGCGCTCGCTCGATCGCGCGCTGGCGGTGTTCCTGCATCGCGAAGTGAACGATGGCGCACCGCTATTGCTGCTTGCCGCTGCGCTGGCCAGCCATCAGCTCGGCCGTGGCCATGTGTGCCTCGATGTCGCCCAGACGCTGGCCGCGCCCAACCTGGCGCTCTCACTGCCGCCGGAGGGCGACGATTTGAGCGACCCGCCGCCACTGCCCAGCCAGGTGCTCGATGGGCTGAAACTGGAAACCTGGCAAACCGCGCTCGATCACCCCGGCCTGATCGCCGACGGCCGCGACAACCAGCCCGGCAATACCCCCCTCGTACGTGTCGAGAGTGCCAGTAATGTGCGCCTCTATCTGCGCCGCTACTGGCAATACGAGCAGGACATCCGCCAGCAGATTGGCCATCGCCTGGAGACGCCCAGCGAACAGGCCGAAGCATCCGGCGCCCTTATCACCGCGCTGAATGTGCTATTTCCCAGCCGGAACAATTCGCGCGAGCCCGACTGGCAAAAGCTCGCCTGTGCGCTGGCCGCCCGTGCGCGCTTCGCGGTGATCACCGGCGGCCCCGGCACCGGCAAGACCACCACCGTGGTCAAGCTGCTCGCCCTGCTGCAATCGCTAGCCCTTGAGAAAAGTCCGGCCCACGTCCACCGCCCGCTGCGCATCCGCCTCGCCGCGCCCACCGGCAAGGCCGCCGCGCGGCTCAATGAATCGATAGCCGGCCAGGTCGCGAACCTACCTTTGGACGACTTAATGGCGCGCTGCGGGCTTGATCAGCGCGTTACGAGCGATGACGAGGCAAGGCGAAGGACGACGAAAGCGCGGAGTTTACAAGTCGTAAATGAGCAGCTTGAGGAAGACTTCAACGACGCATCATCGAGCGCAGTAGCGCTGGGCATTCCGCAGGAAGTCACCACGCTGCATCGGCTACTCGGCTCGCGCCCCGACACCCGCCACTTTCGCCACCACGCCGGCAACCGTCTGGCACTCGACGTGCTGGTGATCGACGAAGCCTCGATGGTCGATATCGAAATGATGGCCGCCGTGCTCGCCGCCCTGCCGCCACGCGCGCGGCTTATTCTGCTCGGCGACAAGGACCAGCTCGCCTCGGTGGAGGCCGGCGCCGTGCTCGGCGACCTATGCCAGCGCGCCGATGGCGGCCACTACACCCCAGCGACCTGCGACTGGCTCGAACGTATCAGCGGCACACCGATTCCTGACGACTATAAAGACGACGCCGGGAAGCCCCTCGATCAGGCCATCGCCATGCTGCGTGTCAGCCACCGCTTTGATGCCGAAAGCGGTATCGGCCAGCTCGCCCAAGCCGTGAACCGACCGCTGAGCGCTTCCCACCAACCCAAGGACAAGAAGCGCGCCGTGCGCCAGGTATTCGGCGAGGGCACGCAACAGCGCTACGCCGATATCGCCCATCTGCGCCTGAACGACATCGACGACCCGGCATTCGACCGCCTGGTGGTCGATGGCAATCCTGCGGACTTCCTGAACGGCGGGCGTGGCCGCACCTCACGCAATGGCGAATTGCCCCCGCCCACCGGCTATCGGCATTATCTCGACGTGCTCCATAGCCAGCGTCCCGGACAGGATGATTGGGTCGAGGCATCGGTCGACCGACAAAAAGAGCCTTTTGATAATTGGGCACTCGCCGTACTCAAAGCCCATAACCGCTTCCAGTTACTATGCGCCCTGCGTAAAGGCCCCTGGGGCGTGGAAGGCCTTAACCAGCGCATCGCCGCCGCACTCAAGCGCCACGGACTGATCGACGCTGGCGACAAAGAACTCGACAGAGGCTGGTATCAGGGCCGCCCCGTACTCGTTACCCGCAACGACTACGGCCTCGGCCTGATGAACGGCGACATCGGTATCACCCTCGCCCTGCCACACCCGCAGGAACCGAATAAAAACGTGCTACGCGTCGCCTTTCCTACGGCCAACACAGACAAACCCATCAAATGGGTATTACCCAGCCGCCTGCAAGCGGTGGAAACCGTATTCGCCATGACCGTTCACAAATCCCAAGGCTCGGAATTCACCCACACCGCCCTGCTGCTGCCGGATGCGCCTAACCCGATTCTGACTAGAGAATTGGTCTACACGGGTGTTACACGAGCTAAGGATTGGTTTACATTAGTAGAAAGCGGAAGAGGAATATTGGATGAGGCGGTATTGCGGGAAGTGACGAGAGTGAGTGGGTTGGGGATTATTGAGTGACTGGTAACGACCCAAAGCGGACGTGCCGGCAATGGCTCCATGCTCGTTCATTGGGGGTATGTGGCATGGCGAACGGTGTTATATTTCCAAGCTATATTTGATTCCCTTAGTTTTCAAATAAGATAAGAGGTGGTCGAGCGTGCAGCATAACATTATTGAAAGCGCTTGGGCTTTCAAGTTGAATGTCAATCGTGCAGTCTAACACCTGTTAGTGCAAACCCAATATCTGCTATCGATTGACATCGGCGTGTAATAAAAGAGGCTGAGATATTCAGGGATTCGGTCGCTAATAACTGGTTAAAAAACTACACCAAAAGCTTCTGAAGTAGAGAGTTTAAATGAAAAAATGGCAGTCGATTAAATGAGCATCGCAGGAATACTCTCCAATCGTGGCGATATTTATCAGACACTTGTTGCCTTCGACTGGGCATTAACTGTCCTGTCCGATCCCGAATTCCAATGGCTTGAGATAGATGCGACAACCTATCTTGTAGATGATGTTGTTATTGGAAAATCTGACGGCTCCCTTATTTGTTGCCAATGCAAAAAAAACCAACCCAATTTCAGGGCATGGTCGATATCGGATCTTTCGGATGAGTTGGACAAGGCGGCTCAAGAACTGGCTAGAAATAAAAAAGCCCAAGTCCGCTTCTATTCGCGTAGCGAGTTTGGCTCACTCGCTAAACTGCGTGAGTACAGTGTCCTCCATGGTAATGAGGGCGATTATATTGCGGAATTGACCCAAGAGCATAAAAAAACAAATAGTGACCTAGACGCTCGCGTTATCGATCAGGTGCCCGGTCTTTCGACGTATGAATTCCTAAACCGTACCTCCTTCGAGATCAGCCCAGACTTTGATCGCATGGAAATTTTACTTCGAGAACGTTTGCGCCGAATAGCAAGCAACTCAGATGCCGCCTTCAACGCTCTCTGCATCCACCTCGATAAACTTGGTGGTCGCGTAAAGGACTGCAACTTGTCTGCCTCAACCCAATATCGACTGACCAAAGACGACATCAAAGACATTCTTCATTGCTCGGGCGCAATAATCGTTCCGAATATGGACATTTCTGAGGTAAGAAAATCGTTTTCCAGCATTTCGGTCATTGGCAGGCATTGGCATCGGGACATTGCCGGGCAACGCATGTCTAGCCCAGTTGTGGGCGAACTTCTAGCAGCTATCGATGCCAAGAAACGTGCTGTGCTGCTTACGGGGCTACCAGGTTCTGGAAAAACCTGTGTGATGCTGAGCCTGCAAGAAGAACTAGAACAGCGTATGCAAGCTCGATCTGACCTAGTACCACTCTTTATCCAGTCACGTGAATTCGCCGACCTAGCAACGGCGCAGGATCGCCAGGCACAGGGCCTGCCAGAGCAGTGGGTAGAACAGGCTTCCCGTTTAGCTGAAGACGCGCATGTTGTCGTAGTTATCGACTCACTCGATGTCTTGTCCATCGCTCGCGAGCACACCATATTGACGTACTTTCTGGCACAAATTGACCAGTTGCTACTAATTCCTAATATTACCGTTATCACAGCGTGCCGCGATTTCGACCGTAAATACGATCGACGCATTACTGCTCGGCAATGGGACTGCGAATTGCAGTGCCTGCCGTTGGACTGGGAAGCCGAAATTGTACCCCTTCTTAACAAGCTTGAAATAATTTCGACGAATATCGATGCCGCCACCCGTGAACTGATCCGTAACCCTCGCGAACTTGCCCTGTTTGTCGAACTAGCTCAGCATGAAGGCAGTTTTAACGTAGTGACCAGCCAAGCACTGGGGCAACGGTACCTCGACACCATCGTGAAGGCCGATCCCACACTGGGAGACCCAGCCATACAAGCAATTGAAGACATTGCCGATGCAATGCTGAAGTCTCGTAGCCTGTCTATTTCAAATCAACGCTTCAATGCTTCACAGGACATCCTGCGACGACTACACAGTCTCAATGTTCTTCTCGATACCCATGATGGTAAAATTACGTTTGGTCATCAAACTCTATTAGATATACTGGTGATTAGTGGCGCCTTGCGCCGGGGCGTCTCGCTCAATGAATTCATCCAAGGCTTGCCGCCCGTGCCCTTCGTACGACCAAGCATACGTAGCTTTGTTGCACAGTTGGCGACGGGAGAGCGCCGCGAATTTAGGAAGCAACTGCGGACAGTATTGACAGGCAGCTCCGCCTTCCATATCCGTCGCCTGATTGCCGAATCATTTGCCCGACTGATACCTCAAGATGATGACTGGCCGCTGATAAGAGATTTACATACCAGCCATCGCGAGGTGTTTCAGGTGATTTACAACCAAGCAGCGTTGGTTGAGTGGCATCACTTTTGGCTTTCTCATCTGGTGCCCGCATTGAAGGAAATGCACGATGCAGAGGGGCTGACAACACATGTTCATCGCATAGCGCAGTGGGCAAATGAAGATGCTGCTGGCGTATTGGCATTCTGGATGGATGCAATTGCTTTAGAGTGGCTGGACGGCAATAGAATTTCAGAACAATTAGTTTTTTCTCTATCCGATTTACGGACAGAGAACTTACCACTCGTCGCCCCCTTGCTAGAAAGACTACTCAATGTGCCGAAACCAGACCATAGTTTGTTAGGGCGTACTGTTGCACGTTGTGTCACCGCTGGCGCTATTGATGACAAAGCTCTATGGAGCTATATCACTGGCGAGATCAGCGATGATGAAGTAATGAAGTTTAATTTTGACAACAAGCTGCATTGCCAACCCCATGAGTTTGGTGGCAAGGGTGAAAATTTCCTGAAGCAGAGGATGGTGGAATCCACTGCTTTACTCGATTTAGCACTGGGGTCAATCGAACAATGGAGCCAAATCCGGTCAACGCGTTATGGCGTTACCCGAATAGGCTATCGCAGTGGTTTCCTGAATGACAGCTCTTGTAGCGACATTCACACGCAAAACGATCATAAACACATAGATAGTAAACGGATTTTACTAGATGCTGTCGAAGCAGCCATTTTCGATCACGCCCAAAATAGCTCTGACTGGTGGAAGGATAACCGGGAACGCTTGTGCTTTAACCACGAAGGGGCATTAGTTTATTTCGCCATCCTCGCTTTCATCAGCAACCCTGAGGAAAATATAGACTTGATCGGTCGCGTATTATGCGACAGAAATTTACTCGAATTCGAACTCTCCTATGAACTAGGGGAACTGATCAAGACTGCTTTTGTTCACCTGGATAGCCATACACAAGATACAGTAATGGCAACAATAAAGACCCTGTGGGAGGGTGAGTCGGTAACGGATGGTGAAACACGGTTATGGGTCCTTAAGAACCGAGCTGAATATATCTCCACGATCCCTTGCCATCTGCGTTCATCAGAAACACAAGCGGTACTAGATGCTTGCGAAAAGTTATGTGGGACATTATATCGACAGCCACACATCGGCATGAGAGGCGGCATTGTCGCCGCCCCATTTTCATATGAGGTGTTCCTCAATTCCAGTGATGGTGGAATACTTCATTTGCTTTTGCACTACACTGGATATGGCCAAGGTTTCGATGACTTTTTGGTCGGAGGTGAACGAGAGGTTGGTTGGCAGCTACGCGAGGCTTCATCTCGCCACCCATCGCGATTTTTGGGATCGCTGACATCCCATTGGGCAAATATTTCATCAGGATTTTGCAACGACATCATGGACGGTATCGCCAGCTACTTGGCACATCGCTATGGCAACTTGCAAACGAACGCTACTTGGGTACCAATTGATGAGCCTGATGTACCTAACTTAGCGAACCAAATTCTTGATGAACTGGAAAGACATCCCGCTCACTGGCAACTTAATCGCTCCGCAGCCAAGGTTCTGGAGGCCTGTGCATATGTCATTCAGGACACACAAGCCGCCGAGCGACTGGTGTTCTTATCGATAAGCTTTGGACATCTTAGGGAAGAAAGCACCATCCATGGGGATCCGGTCGATTTGCTCACCACTGGTATCAATATGATGACCGGTAATATTGCCGAAGCCTTAATGATTTTAGTCAACAACTTTCAAGAGAATAGCATTGAGTTACCCGAGCTGTTGCCACCAACACTACTTCTATTTGCCAGCAAGGAACACCCCGCAATCCGCGCTCTAATTTTACGACGCCTGCCGTACCTCCAAAGCCGGCACCCCCAATTAGGCTGGGATCTGTTTGACCATGCCATGCGGGATTCCGTGGGTCTTTGGAAATCCGCAGAACGTTGTCTGTATCACGTCTATCGGGATCACTTTGAGAAAGTTGCCCCATTGCTTGAGCGCGCCCGCCGCGAGGGAAGCAAGGAAGACATGGAAACTTGGGGTCGCATCTCAGCACTGTCTGCCCTAACGGGGCATATTAAATTTTCCGACTTGCTAAGAGAATTAAACACATTAAATATTACCGAAGCTTGGCAGGGAGCAGCAAGCGTTTGGACCCATACTGGAAATATCAAACAGCATCGTGAGCAATGCCTTGCAGGTATCGAGGCGGGGCTAAAAACAGACAGACGTCATGCGGCGGTGGTTGCTCGTCATACTAATAACATCTTTCGAGACACAATGCCACCTATCTCCATCCCGTTAGAATTGATCCAACTGCGCTTTACCGTGTTAGAAGTCGATAGCGAAAACAAACATCACCGGTTATTTGGGTTTGACGAATGGCTGAACGCTATTTCACAACGCGACCCCGATCTCGCCTTGGCCGCAGCAGAAGCTTACCTGGCCTATTTTAGTCATGCCAAGCCTTATTTTTACGATCATGACAATCAACTTGTGCAGCTAGTGACCCGGCTTTTCGCCGAAGCCGAGGAACGGGAAGAATCCGATCACGGTGCGATGCTTAAGCGCGTGGTATCAGTGCAAGACTTACTGTTATCGCTGGGAGTTAATTCCATCAATGAATGGCTAAAGATGGCTGAGAGGCAATAGCTAGGCCATCATGAAAATGTAGATCCGCTTTTTTGTCGATTTGCGTAAAGCTAACAAGTGGCAGGAGGCAGTCAAGCAAGCTTGTTTGGACTCCTATTAATGGACTTTTACATGATTTAACGTTAAGCGTTTTAGCATAAGCAGTCAGCATATAACAAGTCGCGCAACTCGGAAAGCTGCGCCGACGGTTCGCTTAGCCGTTATACAGAAGAATATCCTCAATGGCCGCTTTTGGCCGAAAGCGGTAGTAAAAATTGCAATCATTGGAATTTGCAAGCTACCAACTCCATGCAATGGAGCGTCGGCTGATCGCTGCCTCCTACTCGGCACTTAGCTCAACTGATTCGCACGGCAGATTGAACTGGAGAATACAGTGGTTACGTTGATCTCGGCCTCATCTACGCTCCGTGTACAGAGCAATAGATTTGAGGTCAGCTTTGGCCTTTCTGGAAAGCCTGAATTGGGTATCAGCGCTCTTCGTTGTCCAGCTCACGAATAAACGGGTCATTAGGAGTAGTCTTCCAAGCCGCTCTCTTCGCCTTCCTTGAGCAGTTTACGGAGTGTGATCAGGCGGGTCTCGGACTCTTCGAGCAGACGCAAGCCTGCACGAACGATTTCGCTGGTTGAGCTGTATCGGCCCGTTTTGAGCTGTCTGCAATGAACGCATCAAAATGTTGGGCTAGAGTGATTACTCACGGTTAGGTCTCGCACCAATCCATACCAGAGCGGAGAGCGCATGTTTGACCATGTGAAATTCGGAGCCAGCGACTATGCGAAAAGTAAGAGCTTCTTCCTGAGCGCGCTTGAGCCACTGGGTGTCACGGCTGGTTCCGAGGGTGAGCCGTTTTATGGTATCGAGCTTTGCGGCAGCAACGATTCTTCGCTGTGCTTATACCAAGCCACACAAAGACCCACGCCTCTTCATATCGCGTTCGTGGCCGACACACGTCAGCAGGTCAAAGCTTTCTATCGCGCCGCCCTGGAGACCGGCGGTAAAGACAATGGTGCACCTGGCCTACGCCCGAACTACCACGCCAACTACTACGCAGCCTTCATTATCGGTCCGGATGGGCACAACATCGAAGCGGTTTGCCATGAACCCGATGCCTAGATCGTGGGCATAACGATCATGGCTGAAGCACGCCGCAATGCGCGCGACAAGCGCGATCCGATATATCCCTTCGGCAAGCACAAAGGCTGATCAGCAACCTTACTCTCCCCCTCCCGTAGTATCGCTACCTGCCCCGATGCCGAATACGCGCCTTGTAGTTGAGCTACAACGAGCCATGCGGCTAATGGCGCTTTGTGAGGTATCTCGCCCTGCCCCATAGTGAAATCACAACGTGAGGCAGGTATCGCTACCTCGATTCACTGCCCTCACGTTCGGCTACAACCTGAGCGCCGTGCATGACTGATCCAGGCGCCAGAAGCGAAGGTCTTGGAACGCTTGTGACCCTGTCGCTGTTGAGCATTGGGCGCTACCCGGCCCAGCATGAGTAGCTAAGGCACCAGAACGCCATCGGTGATGGCAGCCCAAAACGGGATTACCCAGGGTGAATGATGACCTTACATGAGGATTCAACAATGAACTGCACTCAACTGACCCAGCAAGCCGACCTGATCGCCAGCACCTTCAGCAAGCGGGATCTTGCCAAGCTGGTGGTCGCTCTGAAAGCCAGCGGCGGCTCCCTGCAGCAGGCCGTCGAGGTACTCGATACGATCGATGCTCGCCAGGGCTACACACTCGACCAGGCCTGGGATGAAGTGCGCACCGACGAGGCTCGCGCCATGGTCGTCAACGACGACTGATTCCCCTTTAATGTGAACGTCTACCCCTCCCTCAATGAACCGATCCCCACGGTTGGCTTAGTGTCCAACTCGGGAATCGATCATCGATGGGAGGGTTTTGCGGTCAACTGACTACGACGCTAGCGGCAACCAGACATGCTCATACCCGATCGAAAGAGAGACGGCCACCAGCAGCGCCGACATCGCGAGACTGAAGCCCTTGAGAATGGTTGGGTTCTCGACGCGCTTGCCCAGCAGCGCGCCGACCAGCGCATAACTGCCGGGCGCCCCGACCGCCAGCACGGCCAATCCAAGCGACCAGAGCATCAGGCTGATGCCGTGAATCCCCACGGCGGGAAATTGAATCGTCGCGATCGGCAGCGTCGCTACCATGCCTTTGGGGTTGCATAGCTGCATGATCAAGCCATCGCGAAAACGCAGCACGCGCGGCGCCTGGCGCACGGCGCCGAGGTCGATGCTCGATCTGGCGATTTTGATGGCGAGATAGAGGATATATCCGCAACCTAGCGCCCCCACCACGGCGAGCATATCGCCGCGTACCCAGGCCGCACCGGCCCAGCCAAACACCATGAATAGTATGAGCATTGCCAGCCCCACCCCGAGGTAGAAGCCGAGTGAGGCCTTGGCCTGGCCATTGAGCCCGGCATTCAGGCCGAGCAGGTTCACTGGCCCAGGCGTGTACATGACGCCCAGGGCATAGGCGATGATCGCTAACATGGAGGACCTCGGTCAGGCAGTGACGCTGCGCCGGTACTGATAGGGCGTCATTCCGTAGATACGCTTGAATCGGCGATTGAAGTGGCTCAGGTCGGCAAAGCCGTAACGGAATGCGACGTCATTGGGCACGGCACCTGCGTCCAGAGCGCTGCGTGCGGCATTGATTCGGCGGTTGATCACGTATTGGTGCGGCGTCATGCCGACCTGCTGACGGAACAGGCGCAGGAAATGGTATTTCGAGAGATGCGCGGCCTGGCTGATATCGTCCAGCGACACGTCCTCCTCCAGATGCGCGAGGATGTACTCCTTGGCAAGCTTCAGCAGCGCATCGGGCCGGCTCGACGTCCCGCCCGGCTGGAACTTGCCGGCACGCTGAACGAGCCGCGTGGCCACCTGGTAGAGGGCCTGCTCCTGATCGATGCGGCTGCCGATCCGATGGGTCACCAGGCGCACCAGCTCAAGGATGGCCTGGCATAGGGCCGGATCCGATATCAGGGTCTCACTGCTTCTGAAGCTACCGGCACTCTCGCGCCCGGCCGCATCGGCGAACAACGCCTCGAGCTGCCGGGGAGACACGTAGGCCATCACGTAGCCCAGCGCACTTTCGCCGCCCGGATGCCCATCGTGCACTTCCTCGGGATTGAATTGGATGACGTTGCCGGGTGGGCTGCGGTGAAACCGGCCACTACTGAAGAAATCCTGACGCCCGGCGAGGGTGACGCCGAAGGCGTATTCCTCATGGGCATGGGGGACATAGCTGAAATCGCTCATCGCCGCCTTGAGCACCGTAAGCTCGGGCACATGCCGGCTCTTGAAGAATTGAAACTGGCTGGATCGTTTCGCCATGCCCCACCTCCTCCCCGTTGAACGCTGACCAGGCCTAGCTTAGGTCCACCATCATGCCGCAGGCTTGGACATTATTGCTGAAATGGGTACAGATGAGACCACACCACGCAGACATCGACCCAGACCGCGGGGAGCTGTGACTGAGTGAGCCGATTACGCATGCTATTCGGCTCATGGAATGAGCCGAATAACGTTAACGTTCGCATAGCAACACACGCAAACGACAGAGGCACCGCCAATGAAACCCGAGGATATGGAGAAACTGGTCACCCGACGCATGCCGTTCGGCAAGTACGAAGGCCGGCTGATCGCCGATCTGCCGGGGCCGTACCTGAACTGGTTCGCCCGTGAAGGCTTTCCGTCCGGCGAGATCGGCCAGCTACTGCACCTGATGCACGAGATCGACCACAACGGCCTGAGCCCGCTACTCGATCCGCTGCGCCGCGAGCATCATATATGAAGCGCCGTGCTAGCGGCTTTTCACATCGCGATAGAAATTCTCATGCGAGCCCAACGCGATCAGAGTCAGTACGATGGCGCCGTCGTCATAATGGTAGCCAAGCAACATCAACTGCTTGGCCATCTTGAACCTGTAGACGCTAAGAAATGCCAGATCGCCCTTCTTCGTTTTCCCAAGGAGAGGATTCTTGATAAGCGCCCTAACAGCCTTGTCCAGGTCACTTTTCTGGTTGGCATGGAGTTTCTTGACCGCCTTTCTGAAGGTAGGAGTTTGGAGAACCTGCATGGCTCAGCCGAATCCGTAGGGTTCGAGCTTGCCGGCTTCCCACTCTGCCTGGGCGATGATGGCCTGGCGCACGAATTCATAAGGCAGGTCAGGGTTGTCCTCCATCATTTCGCCGATCTTGGCCCAGTGTTCGATCTGCTTTGGCGTGGAGCGGTTCATGGCCTTGGCCATGATGGTGGCCTTCTCAACCAACTCGTGATCCAGGCGAACGCTTGCCGTACTCATCAGTGACCCTCCTGAAAAAATGCCGCTTCAAGTTGTGGTAGTTTACTACAAATGATGCATTTTGCTTCATGCTTTGTTGCCCGCCTCGCTCCTACTGGCTTGTCATCATACGGCTATCACGCGATAGCGCGGGCTTCGCCCGGCTTGGACCTGACTGCCCGGCGGTACTATGTTGATGTTCGTACCGTTGAAATTCGTACTGAGTTGAAATTCGTACCGACATTCAGGGCAACGACCCAAGGAGGGCGTCATGACCGAGTACAACGCTAGTGGATCAGGTTCGGATGTCGTCGATATCCTCACCACGGATCACCGTGAGATGACGAATCTTATCGGCCAGATCGAGACCACGCCGGATACCAGTAAGCGTCGGGACCTGGCCGATACGGTGATTGCGGAAGTGATGCGTCACGCCGTCGCCGAGGAAATGTACGTCTACCCGGCGATGGAGGAACACATACCGAACGGCAAGGAAGAGGTCGAACACGACAAGCAGGAGCACGACGAGATCGTCCAGGTAATGAAGCAGATGGAAGACGTCGAGGCCTCCGATGCGAAGTTCATGGAACTGGTCCACAAGCTGGAGGGCCAATTGCGCCACCATGCGGATGACGAGGAGAGTGATCAGTTCCCGAAACTACGCGCCCATTTCCCTGCCGAGAAGCTCGTCGAGCTAGGCGAGAAGGTCGAGAACGCCAAGAAGCTGGCACCGACCCGCCCGCACCCCAGCGCGCCCCACTCCGAAATGTTCCACAAGAGCGTCGGGCCGGGCGTCGGCATGGTCGACCGGCTGATGGACAAGCTCAAGGGGCGCCAGACCGGCTAGGCACTATTCGAAAACTGCCTGCGCTCGAATAACCATGACAATGAACCGGGTTCTGCGCAATCCGGTTCATTGCTCGATTATGCCCTCCTACGACTAAAAGCCTGCGTCGATTTTCAACGGCAGTGACCGCTCCCCGCCCCATCGCAGCGCGACTCGCGTTATAGTCGGCGTTCGCTATTTCAATGATCGCTTGTTGACGGGGAGCTTATGGCGGATCTGCTGTGGTACCAGTACGCACTCATCGGCCTGATTTTCGCCTGGAGCGGCTTCGTCCGCGCGAGCCTGGGATTCGGCGGCGCTGTGCTCGCCCTGCCGTTTCTGTTGCTGGTACTCAACGAGCCCCTGGTTTTCCTGCCGATCATCGCCGTGCACTTGATGATCTTTTCGAGCTGGATCGCCTGGCGCGGCCATCGGCGGGCGCAGGCCGTCATCGGCGCTTCGCAGCCTAGCGAGAGCAATATCGACTGGCGCTATCTGTTCAAGGCGCTGAAGATCATGATCGTGCCGAAGCTGATCGGCGTGATAGGTCTGCTGACCCTTCCAGCCCAAGTCATGACGACGATCATTTTCATCATCGTCATCATCTACGGCATCAGCTACGTCCTGAACAGGCCGTTTCGCAGCAAGAACAAGTATGTCGATTACCTGATGCTGGGATTGGGTGGCTACGTCAGCGGCACGTCGCTGATCGGAGCACCGTTGATCGTCTCGGTATTCGCCACCAACGTGGCGAAACATCAGCTACGCGACACGTTGTTCGTGCTCTGGTTCATCCTGGTGGTGATCAAGATGGTGTCGTTCATCATCGCCGGGGTGGATCTGCAACTGATCCATCACCTATGGTTACTCCCCTGCGCTTTTCTCGGGCATCTGCTCGGTGAGCGTGCCCACCGCTATATGCTCACCGCCGAGACGTATGTCTTCTTCCGAGTGCTCGGCGCGGTACTGATCGCGGTCAGCGTCGTCGGGCTAATCAGCTCACCGGGATGACCTAAGCGCTCTCCTGTGCGAAAGGAGATCGGTGGGCGGGAATGGCTCGGGTTTTTCAGGAAGAATCCCTGCTTTTGCCTATACTTGCAGTCGTGGTTATGAAAACGGAATTCACACACGTTCAATGGAAGGGACGCAGCAATGGCAACGACATCTCGTCGTGGCGTCGCCTACGGCGCTTGGCTGTTACTGGCGAGTTCGCTCGCCGGCCTGATAGTGGCAGCCATCAATACATTCAATGAAGGCAATGGCATTGCCTACTCGCTCGGGGCTTATATCGTCCTCGTCTCCACCGCGCTGCTTTTGGTGGCATCACTGTTGATCACGTTCCTGCGCGGCATGCCGAGGTGGCTGAGCGGGATCATCCTCTTCCTGGTACTGCTCGACCTGCTGGGCACGGCTGCCGCAGCCTATTTCCTGTTGGCCTACTGGCTTCTCGCACTCATGGGAGTGGGGTTGATCGCCTGGCTCATTCATCTCTTCGCCGATCCTGCCAGCGGCAAGAAATCCCATGCGGCCAACCGGGAGGCAATGCCATCATGACCAGCAAATACACCATCGCACTGACCGCCTCCCTACTGCTGGCAAGCTCCGCCGGCTTCACTCATGCCCAGGTCGACCAGGGCGAGGACGCGACTCCCGGAGCGACCGGTGGCCAACCCCAAGGCATTACCGAAAACGGTGACGAGAGCGGCGACCAGCCCCAGAGCGAGACGACGAGTGAAGACACGGCTACGCCAAGCGAGGGCGAGAAGGTGCCCCTCAGCGCTCTGCCGACCGTACCCACCGGTCCCGGCGGGCGCGTCACCACGGGCCCCGCCGGGGAGCCGCCTTCCGATGCGCAGGGCGTGACGCCGCCACGGCAAGGGCCGGATGCCTGGATGCAGGCCGAGAATAGCTGGGCCACCTTCAACGGCGATCTGAAGTCGCAGAAATACTCGGTTGCCGATCAGATCACACCGGAGAACGTCGCCAATCTCGAGAAGGCCTGGGAGTATCATACCGGCGACGTTTCGGATGGCAGCGGCGATATCCCGATGTCGGTGTGGTCGGCAACGCCGCTGTTCGTCAACGAGACTCTATATATCGGTACGCCCTTCTACCGGATCATTGCGCTGGACCCCGGCACCGGGGAGGAAAAGTGGACCTTCGACCCGGATGCAGTACTCAAGGCGCTCACGCAGCCGAATATGAAGAACCGCGGCGTGGCCTACTGGCAGGCCGAAAATCCGGAGGAAGGCCAGGCGTGCCAGAAGATCGTCTACATCGGTACGATGGATGCCAAGCTCTACGGCGTCGATGCCGACACCGGCGAGCCCTGCGCCGAGTTCGGCGAGAATGGCATGGTCAACGTCAACCAGTGGAATACCATCAACGACAAATGGCCGCTCTCGCTGCTGCAGCCGCCGACGGTCTATCACGATACGCTCTATCTCGGTTGGGCCGGCAAGGACTGGACGAATTCGGCCGCCCCTCCCGGCACGGTCTTCGCACTCGATGCCCGCACCGGCGAGTTGAAGTGGATGTTCCACTCGCTACCCAAGGACGTGATCCAGCGTACCGGCACGGCGAATGTCTGGGCGTCGATGTCGATCGATCCCGAAGCCGGGCTTCTGTATATTCCCATCAGTTCGCCCAGCCCGAACTACTACGGCGGCAACCGCACCGAGGAGCTGCCGCTGGCAACCTCCGTAACGGCGCTCGACGCCGAGACGGGGCGTGTCGTCTGGAGCCGCCAACTCGTCCACCACGACATCTGGGACTACGATACCGTCGCACCGCCGACGCTGGTCGATATCCAGAAGGATGGCAAGACCATCCCCGCGCTCGTTCAGGTCTCGAAGCAGGGCTTCCTTTATGTGCTCAATCGCATGACGGGAGAGCCGATCTACCCGATCGAGGAGCGCCCGGTGCCGGCCTCCGACATCGAGGGAGAGGAGGCCTCGCCCACCCAGCCTTACGTGGCGAAACCCGCACCGGTAATTCCCGACGAGTGGCCAGGCGTCTCGACGCTCGCCGACATCGTGAGCTTCGGCCAATGCAGCCGTACCGCCGAGAAGCTGCGCTATGAGGGCCGCTTCACCCCGCCGAGCCTCGAAGGCACCCTCGCCTACCCGCCGACCACGGGCGGCTCGCAATGGGGCGGCGGCGCCGTCGACCCGAACACCGGCGTCTTCGTCGTCAACTCCAACAGCGTGGTGCAGATCTATCAACTCGTACCGCGCGATGAGTTCCAGCAGAAGGAGCAATCGGGCGAGACCTCGGGCTATTATGCCCAAGAGGGCGTCCCTTACGGCTTCCACCTGGAGACCTTCCTCAACTGGGCGGGCATGCCGTGCTGGAAACCGCCCTACGGCACGATCGCGGCGTATGATCTCACCACCGGCGAGCGGCTGTGGAAAAACCCCTTCGGTCAGGTGCAGAAATATGGCTTCTACATGCCGAAATCGTGGGGCTCGGTGACCATCGGCGGCCCGGTCATCACCAAGTCGGGGCTGATCTTCATTGGCGCCTCGATGGATTCGCGCGTGCGTGCGCTCGACCTCGAGACCGGCGAAGTGCTGTGGCGCAGCCTCGTGGAGGCGCCGGCGGTCTCGATTCCGGCGACCTACATGTACGAGGGCAAGCAGTACGTGACCTTCATCGTCGGCGGCAATTCGATCCTGCTGCCGAAGGTCAGCGATCAGGTCGTCTCCTACGCCCTGCCGGATTGAGTGCGCTCTCGACCGAGCCCTGCGCCAGCAGGGCTCGGTCGTCTGATTGGCAACGAAAGGAGACACCATGATCGCCGTGATATTCGAAGCCTGGCCGCATCCGGCCCAGCGCCAGCGCTATTTCGACATCGCCGCCGAGCTCAAGCCCCGCTTGAGCGAGATCGATGGGTTCATTTCCATCGAGCGCTTTCAGAGCCTGGTCGACTCCGAAAAGATCTTGTCGCTCTCCTTCTGGCGGGATGAAACGGCCATCGAGCAGTGGCGCCAACTGGAAGTGCATCGCGCGGCACAGGCCGCGGGGCGCGCCAGCGTCTTCAACGATTACCGGCTGAGAATCGCCGGCGTGATGCGCGACTATGGGCTCGAGGCGCGCGATCAGGCGCCGGCCGATAGTCGCGTCGCCCACGGCTAAGGCCCGCTCGGTCACGGATGTTACCGGTTCGGCGCCAGTCTACGCCTGAGCGCGCCGATGGCCTTGATCGCGGCCAGCACCACGGCGCCGGCGAGAATGCCGAATAGCGCGTTGAGCAGCGTCGCGCTCAGCGACGGCAGGATCGCGCCGACACCCGGCACGCCCCCGGTGGCGTGGGCGGCGCCCTCAACGGCGTGGTGCAGAAAAGGAATGCCGTGGGTGAGGATGCCGCCACCGACCATGAACATGGCGGCGGTGCCGATCACCGAAAGGCTCTTCATCAGGTAGGGTGCGGCGCTGACGATGCCGTTACCGATCGCACGCGCAATCGACGCGCTCTTGTTACTCAGGTACAGGCCCAGGTCGTCCAGCTTGACGATGCCGGCGACCAGCCCATAGACGCCAAGGGTCATGATCAATGCGATCCCGGCCAGTACGATGACCTGCTGCGTGAAGCTGGCCCCCGCCACGGTGCCCAGCGTAATGGCGATGATCTCGGCCGAGAGAATGAAGTCGGTACGCACGGCGCCTTTGATCTTGCCCTTCTCGAACGCCACCATGTCCGCACTGGGATCGTTCAGCGCTTGCACCTCCCCGGCATGCGCTTCGACGTCGGCGTGCTTGTCGTGCAGGAACCGATGCGCGAGTTTTTCGGCGCCTTCGAAACACAGGAAGGCACCGCCGACCATCAGCAGCGGCGTCACCGCCCATGGGGCGAAGGCACTGATCACGAGTGCCGCCGGCACGAGAATCAACTTATTGAGCAGCGAGCCCTTGGCGACCGCCCAGACCACCGGCAACTCACGATCCGCGTTGACACCGGTGACCTGCTGCGCATTCAGCGCCAGATCGTCGCCGAGCACGCCGGCGGTCTTCTTCGCGGCGACCTTGGTCATCAGCGATACGTCATCGAGTATCGATGCGATATCGTCGATCAGGGTAAGCAGGCTGGCTCCGGCCAATGGGTCGTCCTCTATAAAGATTGTTCCGTTAGTTAAGCATAAGCGGACCCGCCAGCGCTGTACTAAAGACTGCCGGCCTGCCGCTCGAGCCATCGCAACTTGCGCTCGGCCGCTTGCTGAAGCGCGTCGCGGGAGTGCGCCGCCGCCTCCTGCTCGGCCGTATCGTGGAGACTCGACAGGTTCGCGTCGACATTCAACAGCACGCAGCTCAGGCCCGAGTGAAGCAGGAAGCCACCGGCAAGCGTGTCGCTGCGTAGCGTCGATGCGGTAAGCGGCAACGAAGCTTCGACCAGTTCCAACGCCGCAAGGCAGGTTTCCGCCATCGCCAGCGGAATGCGATTGGCGCTGATCGCCGCCGTCTCTATCGCCCGCTCGCGTTGCGCTTGCTCCTGTACGGATTCCTTCGGTAACTGCATGGCCGACACATACGCATCGAAAGCCTGCACGTCCTCGTCGGCGTAACGGCCCAACTCGCCCAGCAGCGCATCGGCCCGCTCGATCAGGGCGGCGCGGCGGGCGTCTTGCGCCTTGGATTGGCTGATGCGCAGGCCCTTGAGTACCAGCGCCAGGCCGAAGCCGGCGGAGGTTGCCGCCGCGGCGCCGCAGCCGGGCGTCGAACGCGATTCGATGGCATCGCGAAACGCCGCGAGCGACATATCCCATACGCTGGTCGATGCACTCATTGGCGAGCCTCCTGCTCATACGCTTTCGTCGGCACCCCAGCGGAGGTTCCCAGAAAGATGATTTCCATTGACGCTCTTTGCCCGTGTCGTCGAGATACCCTTCAAGCGTAGCCGCCCTGCTTCGCAGGTTTCGGATTGCATTTGGCGATCATGACAAAAATTTTCCAGGCGTTGTCGATTTCGCTGCACGCCAGACGATTAGAAGGTGTTACCACCCACTAGCCGTTGCGAAAAAGGAGCTCATCATGACTACCGCGACTGCCAATGCCACGACGCCAGCCGAGCAATCCCAGGCGGAAAGCGAGATCCGCGCGCTGATCGACGACTGGACCCGCGCTTTCATGGCCAAGGATTTGGACGGCATCATGGCGCACTATGCGCCGGATATCGTGGCGTTCGATGCCATCAGCGCCCTGCAGTTCAAGGGCAAGGAAACCTACCGCGACCACTGGCAAACCTGCCTAGGCTTCTGCCAGGGGCCGATGAAATTCGAGCTTCACGAACTGACCGTCACCGCGAGCGAGGAGGTGGCCTTCAGCCACTCACTGAGCCACTGCGGTGGAACCAACGACGAGGGCGAGGAGCAGGCCTGCTGGATGCGCGGCACCGTCTGCTACCGCAAGCTGGACGGCACGTGGCGGGTGACGCACGAGCATTTCTCGGCGCCGTTCGACATGGAGAGCGGCAAGGCGCGCTGCGATCTCACGCCCTGATCCGATGTAACGCCGTTTTCAGACGGGAATGGCTCGGCGACACGCGTATTCATTCAGCGTGTCGCCCCCACGCAAACGCGTGGGTACTACAGATAACGCCCCGCCGAGGCGATCACCACCACCAGCAGACCCAGCACGAGATTGACCGCGACCAGATGGCGAATCTTGTCGAGACTGCCCGCGCCGTCCGACCAGGCCGCCTTCGCCACGGTCTGCCTGAGACGGCGAAAGGGGCCAAAATACAGGTGCCCGAACAGCAGCATCATCACGATGCCCAGCGCCAGCATCAAGTGAACGTGAATGCCCACGTTGGCCATGCCGCCGAAGCCGGCGAAGATCATCCAGAATCCGCTGACCAGCAGTACCGCTATGGCGGCCCATACCCAGGGGAAGAAGCGTTCGAACACCTTCGCCCAGAGCGGCAACCGCAGCGGTGGTTCCAGCAGGCTGCCCGCGACCGGGCGCAGCGCCACATAGGCGAAGAACATGCCGCCGACCCAAATCACGGCGGCGAGTAGATGCAGGGCAATGGCCAGTGTCATAGGAGTCTCTCTCGCTCTCTCAGTCGGTTGTCTCGTCGCATGCCATGCGCTGGGTGAACTCGCTGACGAAGGCATCCATGACGGCGGCGTCGTAATCGCGCAGCCCGCTGACCACCAGCTTCTTGGAGCCGCTGCCGACAGGCCCGCCCCGCGAGGTCATGCGAAACTCGAGATGCGCCTCGCCACGCTTGCCGTTGATGTCGAACGACGAGCCGGCGAACTCCACCGCCGGCGCGGCGATATCCAGCGAGTCCAGCGTGAAACCCATACTGTCATAGATGACCAGCGGACGCTGGGGATTGAACATCACGCCCCGCTCTTCCATCAGCGGTTTCAAATAGTGTGGGAAGTTACGCCCCGAGAACGCGATATAGCGCCGGGTGAAGGCCTCGGTCACCGCGGGGTCGCGGGTCGTCTCGCCGCCGCGCTCGACGAACAGCACCTCCTTGCCGGTATCGTCCTGCACACTGAGCGAGGCGTCATCGCGTTCATGAATGCCGAGCGGCACGTCGCCGCCGACCATGCCGCGAAAGTGAAACGTCATCCGCTGGGATAGACCATGCCGCGCCAGTACCAGCGCGAACAGCAAATCCCCCGGCACGCAGAAGCGCCGGGCATCGGGGTCGTGAATAGGGTTGTAGTCGCCGGCCATGCGTTTGGCGAAATGGCTGGCCTGGCTCGCGGAAATACGAATCCGGCCGGTGTCCCATGTATGGAAATCGTCGAGAAACATGCGTGTCCTGGTACCTGAAGAAACCATCACTAGTGTCACTGTATTTATGCTGCCGCAGCGAAGGCGCACTCCATGCCCCCCGGCTTGCGCCCCTGAGTCTAGCTGAAAAGCGACGCATTGATGGCACCACTGTAACGCACGTGCAGAGCAAATGGTCTATCCCTAAAGCGACGGTTGGCTAATATAAGGGAGTACCATGCGGGTCTTGATCATCCTCGGACACCCTCGTCGGGAGAGCCTGTGCGGCGTCCTTGCACAGGCCTATCGCGACGGCGCGCAGCAAGCCGGCGCCGAGACGCGCCTGCTGGCGCTGAGTGAGATGAGCTTCGACCCGCACGTGCATGCCGACTCGCCGGAAAATCAGCCCCTCGAGCCGGACTTGCAGCGCGCCGGGGATTGGCTGGCCTGGGCCGAGCATCTGGTGTTCGTCTACCCCACCTGGTGGGGCACCATGCCGGCGCTGATGAAGGGCTTTCTCGACCGCCTGGTGATGCCCGGCGTCGCCTTTCACTTCTACGGCCCCGGCGCCACCGAGTGGCAGGGCCTGTGGCGCGGCAAATCGGCGCAACTGATCACCACCATGGACACGCCGCCGCCGATCTATCAATGGCTCTTTCGCGCGCCGGGCACCCATGCCATGCGCGATGCCACGCTCGGTTTCTGCGGCGTCAAGCCGGTACATACTCTGGTCGCCGGTTCGGTGCGCACTTCGACGCCGGACCAGCGCCGGCAATGGATCGAGCGAGCGCGCCACACCGGTTTCGCGCTGCGTAATGGCGTACATACGCCGGCGGGGCGTGTCTGGCAGCGCGTGCGCCCCTGGTTGAAGGCGCTGCGCCTGCAGTTCTACCCGATGACCTGGGGCGCCTACACCTTGGGCGCGCTGGCCGCGGCGACGAGCGGCGGACTGCACTGGGCGGCCTACCTGTGGGGTTATCTCTGCCTGTTCTGCCTGGAAGCGGCGACGGTGTTCAGCAACGATTACCACGACTATGCCAGCGATCGGACGAATCGTTGCCATGGCCCCTTCACCGGTGGCTCGCGCGTCCTGGTGAGCGGCGAAATCGGCTTCGCCACGCTACGCCTGGCGATCGGCCTCATGCTCATCCTGACCTTCATGGCGGCGGGGTTCGCCGTGAAAGCATCGCTCTCGCCCTTCGGCTCGGTGCTATGGCTGGCGCTGGCGGTCGTGCTGACGCTGGGTTACACCGTGAAGCCGCTGAAGCTGAGCTATCGTGGGCTGGGCGAGTTGGACGTGGCCTTCACGCATAGCGCGATGGTGTTATGGGTAGGGTATCTCCTCCAGGGCGGCACGCTCGATGCCACCTTGCCATGGCTGCTGGGGCTGCCGCTGTTCTTCGCCATTCTGCCGGCGATCATCCTGGCCGGCATACCTGACCGCACCGCCGATGCCAGCGCCGGCAAGCATACGCTGGCCGAGTGCTTCGGCAATCGCACGGCAATGCTGCTGGCCGGCGTCTCGATCGTCATCGCCGCCGTGCTGGCGCTGGTTTTCGAGCGTGCCGCAATCGCCGCCGGCGCATTCTCGGGGATCAGCTATCTCGTGCTGCCGCATGCCGCGCTGTGCCTCGGCTTGCTGCTGTTCCAGTCCCGGCATGGCACCAAGCAACTGGAGCGCATCGATGGCCTGCTGTTCGCGACGCTGAGTTACATGATCTGGTTCGTCGCCGTGCCTTACGCGCATTCGATCTAATCTGTCGCATCCTCGCCCGCGGTTTCCGTCACCACGCGGGTATCGAATGCCAGGTAACCGGCGATCTCGGCCACGGCGTCGAGGGGGCGCTCGTAACTCCAGGCCGCATCGGTCAATTTCTCTTCGCGCAGATCGACGGAGAAATAGCTCGCATCGCCCTTGAAGGGGCAGTTCGTATGCGTTGGCGAGGCTTTCAAGTGCTCCATGACGACATCCTCGCGCGGAATGTACTGGCGAGGCGAGTAGTCCGTCTCGCGCAGTTCGATAGCCGCCCGGGTATCGGCAAGCAACGTATCGCCGGCCCATACGCGGATCCGCTCGGGGTTGCGATGCAGGCTGATGCGCCCTGCGGGATCGTGAATCATGGCGGCTATCTCCTGTTCGTGGGCTTCATCCATCTTTGACGATAGCAGTTGGCATCGCCGGCGCCAGGCAATGCTGCCGTCTTCTACCACCTTGGTCGCAGCCGGCCCCGCCAACCGTCATAAATCGGCATACTGTCACTAGCCTGAAACGTTTCAGACCCAACGGTAACCGATGAACGCCAGCTTCGATGTCATCCCCGACCCATTGATCGGCGAGAAGCTTGCCCCACCGCCCTTGCCTCAGGCGGTGGTGGCACGCCCACGCCTGAACGATCGCTTCGTGCTCGATGAGCGGGTTCGCCTGCTGGTCGTACAGGCGCCGCCCGGGTACGGCAAGACCACGCTGGTCGCCGAACGGCTGCCGGCACTGGAACAACCGGCGGCCTGGCTGCGTCTCGATGCCCGCGATAACCAGCCACAACGCTTTGCACGCTACTTTGCGGCAACGCTACGCCAGCTATGCGCCGAGCACCTGCAGCTCGATTTACCGGCACTAGCGGCCGACATCGCTTTCGACAGCGCCATTGAGCACTGGCTAGCCAGCCTGCCCGAGCAAGCGCCGCCCTGCCGGCTGGTGATCGACGAATTCGAACACCTACGCGATCCGCTGATCCTCGAAGGGCTGACTCACTGGCTACGCCATCAGCCGCGCTGGTTGACGCTGACGCTATTGTCGCGAGTTCGTCCGGCGCTGGGCCTGCCAGCGCTGCGCTTGCGTGGCGAACTGGAGGAGATCGGCCTCGACGAATTGGCTCTCGACCTCGAGGAGGCGCAGACGCTATGTGCCGAGCAACTCGCCTTTCCGCCGACTCGGGTCAGCCTCGAGCGTGCGGTGCGCCGCACCGAGGGCTGGGCGATGGCGCTCGGCTGGCTGATCGAGCGCACTACCACCCGCGCCGGTTTCGATGCGCTGGTCGAGCGTTTAGGGGGTGCACACCCCGATTTCGTCGCCTGGTTCGACGATTTGCTGAGTGAAACGGTTGGCGATGGCGACCGCCAGTTGCTATTGCAACTGGGCGTACTGTCGCGCTTTTCGCCGGAACTGGTCGCTCGCCTGCTAGATGGCAACGCCGCCTCGCAGCGCCTCGAAGCACTGGAGGGTGCCGGGCTGTTCATTCACCGCCTCGATCCCCACGATCAGTGGTGTCGCTTTCATACCCTGTTCGATCGCTACCTGCGCCATCGCCGCCATGAACTCGACCCCGCCGCCCAGCGCGCGCTGCATCGTCGTGCCAGCCAGGCCTGGCTGGCGCTTGGCGAGGCCTCGCTGGCGCTGGTTCAGGCAATCGATGCCGATGACCCCGAGGCGCTGGCCACATTGCTCGAGAGCCAAGGTGCACATCTACTGGCCAACGGCCATTTCGCGCTGCTCGCCCAGGCATTGGAGACCCTCGGCGAGCCACGCCTGGCCAGCGCACCGCATCTGGCATTGGTGTATGGCTGGGTCGCGCATTCGCAGTACCAATTCGATCGAGTCTCCCGGGCGCTGGGCTGGGCCGAAGCCCAGCATGGCGAGAGCGAATGGCAGGCATTGAACGCCGAATTCACCACCCTGCGCGCGCAACTGGCGATCAATCAGGGTGACGCCGAACGCGCCGCGCCGCTGGCCGAACAAGCTTTGACCCTGCCCTTCCGCTACCTGGCCGCCACGCCGGTCAGTGCGGCCTCGATTCTCGGCGAGTCGCGCTTCGTACTCGGTCATCTCGACGAAGCGCTGCAACGCATGCGCGAGGTGGAGCGCGAGGCCACGCATATCGGCGACCCACAATTGATGTTGTGGGCGCTATGTCAGCAGTCCGAGGCGCTGGTCGCCCAGGGTCGGTTGCAGGCCGCCTTCGATGTTCAGGAGCGCGCCTTCGCACATGTCGAGCATAGCGGCCTGGGCCAGCTACCGATCGTCGAGTTCCTGTTCCGCATTCGCAGCCAACTACTTTGGGAATGGCACCATCTCGATGAAGCCGAGCAGGCCGCGCTCGGCGGCATCGCCGTGCTCGACAACCAAGGCGAGCGCTGGACCCTGCAGTGCCATATCAGCCTGGCCAAGGTCGCCCAGGCGCGCGGCGACCAGGCGCAGTGCGCCGATCATATCCGGCGTATCCGCAAGATCCTTGCCGGAGGCGACTACCACATCGATTGGCTGGCCAACGCCCATGCCACGCTACTCGCCTGGTGGCACTCCATCGACGACCGCGACGCCGTGGCCCGCTGGCTGCAGGAGGCGCCGCCGACCCAGCCATCGACGGCAAGCAACCACTTCGCCCAGTGCAATGCCCGCAACCACGCCCGCGCGTTGACGCAATTGGGTCGCTTCGACGCAGCGCGAACGATACTGCTCGCTCTCGAGCGTCAGACCGAGCGGCTCGGTCTGGTCACCGACGCCAATCGCAATCGGCTCTGCCTGGCGGCGCTGGAGTGGGAATGCGGGCAGCGTCAGGCGGCGCTGGATCATCTCGGCGTGGCATTGGAACTGGCGAGTCGCACCGCACTGATCGGCAGCTTTCTGCGCCTGGGCAAGCCATTGATTCAGTTGCTCAAGGCGCTGCTCAGCGAACGCGAGCCCGATGCCCTGTCGCGCTCGCGGGCCGAACGCCTGATCGATCTGGCCAGCCGTCAGCGCGATTTCGGCCAAGCGGTGCGCCTGATTCTCGACGACACGGTCATCGCCGATATCGTCGCGCGCCCCGATGTACCCGAACTGATCCGCACCTCGCCATTGACGCGCCGCGAGTGGCAGATTCTCGGCCTGATTCATGCCGGGCTCTCCAACGAGCAGATCGCCGAACAGCTCAGCGTGGCGCCCACCACCATCAAGACTCACATTCGCAGTCTTTACCAGAAGCAGAACATTCGCCGTCGCGAAGAGGCCATCGCTCTGGCCAAGGATCTTCTCAGCCGCATTCAGGGGGAGTAGGCAGCGCCTGTGCCGGGCTCTCTCCTCCCCCGGCCTACGCCTAGCCATTACAAGCCGGGATGATTCGCTCGTCGGTGAAGGCGGCGACCATAGCCTGACACCGCGTGCGCCCGATCGATGACGAACGGTGCCGCATGCCTTCGAGAACAACAGGATCAGGCTATGACTCGACCTCTCGCCCCGGCCGGTACCCGCGGCCAGGATTGGTGGCGCGGCGCCGTCATCTATCAGGTGTATCCGCGCAGCTTCATGGACAGCAATGGCGACGGCGTCGGCGATTTGCCCGGTGTGCTCGCCCGGCTCGATTACATCGCTGAGCTCGGGGTCGACGCCATCTGGCTATCGCCGTTCTTCACCTCGCCGATGAAGGACTTCGGCTACGATGTCGCCGACTATCGCGGCGTCGATCCGCTGTTCGGCAGCCTCGACGACTTCGATCATCTGCTCGAAGCGGCGCATGCACGCGGTCTCAAGATTGTCATCGATCAGGTGCTCTCGCATACCTCGGATCAACATAGCTGGTTTCAGGAGAGTCGCAGCGACCGCGACAACCCCAAGGCCGATTGGTACGTATGGGCCGAGGCGCGCGACGACGGCATGCCACCCAATAATTGGCTGTCGGTGTTCGGTGGCTCGGCCTGGCAGTGGGACAGCCGTCGCCGCCAGTATTATCTGCACAATTTCCTGGCCAGCCAGCCGGACCTGAACTTTCACCATCCGGACGTGCAGGACGCGATTCTCGGCGAGGTACGCTTCTGGCTGGAGCGCGGCGTCGACGGCTTTCGCCTCGATGCGATCAACTTCTGTACCCACGATGCCCAACTGCGCGACAACCCAGCGGCCGAAACGGTGCTGGAGGCATCGATCGGCGTGCGCCCGGACAATCCCTACGGCTTTCAGCGTCACCGCTTCGACAAGAGCCAACCGGAGAATCTGGTGTTTCTCGAACGCCTGCGCGCGCTGCTCGATGAATACCCCGGTACCACCAGTGTCGGCGAGGTCGGCGACGACAATGCGCTCGACGTGATGGCCGATTACACCCGCGGCGGCAAGCGCCTGCACATGTGCTACTCGTTCGACCTGCTCACCGAGCGTGGCGACGCCGATTTTCTGCATCACACGCTGACCACCATGGAAGCCAAGCTGGACGATGGCTGGCCGTGCTGGGCGATCGGCAACCACGACGTGGTGCGCGTGGCCAGCCGCTGGCGGGCCGAGAACGACGACGCACTGCGCCTGTACATGGCGTTCCTGCTCACCCAGCGCGGCAGCGTCTGCCTGTATCAGGGCGAGGAGTTGGGACTGGCCGAGGCCGAACTGCGCTTCGAAGAATTGGTCGATCCGTATGGCATCGCCTTCTGGCCCAACTTCAAGGGCCGTGACGGCTGCCGCACGCCGCACCCGTGGCAGGCCAAGGGGCACAACGGCGGCTTCTCCGACGTCGCGCCATGGTTGCCGGTGCCCGAATCGCACCTTACCCGCGCGGTGGATCGCCAGTGCGACGAGCCGACCTCGCTGCTCAATGCCTATCGCGCCTTTCTCGCCTTTCGCCGCGCGCATCCGGCACTGGTCAAGGGCGAGGTGCGCTATCACCCGGTGCGCGACGGCGTACTCTGTCTGGAGCGACATTATCCCGCCAATCATCCCAGCGAGCGCCTGTTGATCGCCTTGAATTTCTCGAGCGAGCCACGCACGCTTGCCGCGCCCAATGAGGCCGCCGCGTTGACGGACGCGCCGACGCTGGTCAATGGCGAATGGCACAATGGCAGCCTGGCGCTGCCCGCCCAGGGCATCGCCATCGCGAGTTGCTCAAGGGAGGCCATATGGGACGTCTGACCCTCGCAGGCATCGGCAAGGCATACGATGACGTCGAGATCTCTCGCGACATCGATCTGACCATAGAAGACGGCGAGTTCGTCGTCTTCGTCGGGCCATCCGGCTGCGGCAAGTCGACGCTGTTGCGCATGATCGCAGGGCTCGAGGAGATCAGCGCCGGCGAGATGTGCCTGGACGGCAAGCGCATCAACGAGGTGCCGCCCCAGGAACGCGACGTGGGTATGGTGTTCCAGTCCTATGCGCTCTACCCGCACATGACGGTGGCGGAGAACATGGGCTTCGGCCTCAAGCTGGCCAAGGTCGCCAAGAGCGAGATACGTCAACGCGTCGAGCATGCCGCAACGATCCTGCACCTGACGCCACTGCTCGAGCGCAAGCCCAAGGATCTCTCCGGCGGCCAGCGTCAGCGTGTCGCCATCGGCCGCACCCTGGTCCGCGAGCCACAAGTGTTCCTGTTCGACGAGCCGCTATCGAATCTGGATGCCGCGCTGCGCGTCGAAATGCGCGTGCAGATCGCCGAGTTGCACAAGCGCCTCGGCGCGACAATGATTTACGTCACCCACGATCAGGTCGAGGCGATGACCCTGGCCGATCGCATCGTACTGCTCTCGAGCGGGCACATCGCCCAGGTCGGTGCGCCGCTGACGCTATACCATTACCCCGAGAGTCTCGAAGTCGCCGCCTTCATCGGCTCGCCGCGCATCAATACCCTGCCCGTCGAGGTCATCGAGATCGCCGTTGGGCGCGTCAAGGTTCGCCTGCCCGGCGGCGGCATGCTGCCAGTGGCGGTCAGCGGCGAGGGGCTGAGCGAGGGAGAGCCCGCCACGCTTGGCGTGCGCGCCGAGGATTTCGTCGATGCCATGCAAGCCGATGCCACCCTCGCCGCTACCGTCAACGTGGTCGAGCATCTCGGCTACGAAACCCTGGCGCACCTGACGGTCGAAGGCGTCGATGCCATTCTTACCCAACGCCTCGATGGCCTATCGCCGCTGCACGAGGGCCAAGCGGTATCGCTCGGCCTGCATGGCGAGCATTGCCATCTATTCCGTGAGGATGGCAGTGCCTGCCAGCGCCAGGTGGAGATTGGCGTGGCGAGGCGCTAGCGCCTCCAATCAGGAAATCTGCCATGCGCTTGAAGCCATCGACGAGCCTAACCCGCCTGTACTCGACAGGCGGGTTTGACCTCGTTCACTCCACCCGCAAGCGCTCGGCCAGCCACGCCCTGGCGCCCTTGTCACCGGTGCGCTCCGCGCGTTCGGCGAGTTTCATCGCCAAGGCGATGTCCTGCGCTTTCAAGGCGGCTTGCATCAGCCGGCGGTAGTCGAGATCGCCGAGATCGCCCAGCGGATCCTCGGTGGGCACCGGCGCCGCGACCGGCATGGCCGTCGCGGGGAGCGTCTCGCGTGGCGCGACCAGCGGGGTGCGGGCCGAGCCGATCAATGGTGCCAGCAGGCCATCGGCCTCTCCCAGCGGGCGGACTTCCAGCATGACCTGGCCACTGGCGCGATGCGTGGCGACGGGGTTCTGCACGTCGGGCTCGACCAGGTTACGGGCTCGGGCATGAGCGCGCGCCGGGTGCAGCAGTTCGGTGCCGGTGTCGAGTGCCTGCGCGCTGGTCATCACCACCACGCGGTCGGCCATGTCGCCGGGCATGACACCGAACGACAACGTCAACCGGTCGGGAGCCAGGCCGCGTGCCGGCTGGTAGCTGAAATCACGCCAGTCGAAGCGGCGCTGCACGTTGCCCTGTGCATCGAGCAGCAATACGCTCGGCGCGAACAGTGATAGCGTGCCGTCGGCGGCGCGTTGCACGTCGCTGATCCAGGAGAGCTTCAGCGGCCCGACCTGCCGCGGCAACGTCAGCGCATGAAACGGGCTCTTGCCGGTAGCGAAGGCATGAACCGGCGTTCGTGTTCCGAAGGCCAGCAGCAGATCCTGACGCGGCGCCAATGCCGTCGTCGGCAATGCGGCCAGCGAGACGCAGCAATCGTCGGCCTGGTTCAGCCAGACATCGCTGGGCGGTAAGGCGCTGGCGCCCTGGTTCGATGGCAACGCGCAGCCACCGAGTAACGCAGCGCTCATCAGCGCTGCGATGACATGCCGTGCTTGCATGGGAATCCCTCCAATGAAAACGCCGGCGCCACACGGGGCACCGGCAAAACGATCGAACCGCTAGCGTGAACTCTCGATTACCACCAGGCTTCCATCTGCAGGCCGTAAGTCAGGCCATCGCCTTCGCCGTTCTCGATGGATTCGCTGGCCGCGTTATAGACCTCGCCGTTCCAGTCGGCATAAGTGACGAAGGCACGAATCACTGGACGTGCGTAGGCGCCACGCCCAGCCGACCATTGCTGCGCCAGGGTGAGCTTGGTGAGATAGGCGGTATCCATCGACGACTCCTGCGGCTCGACACGATCGTAGCCCAGTTCGAAGGCAGTGCTCATGGTGTCGGACCAGTAATAGGTCGGCCGAACGCCGGTGGACATCCAGGTCTGGCCCTTGCCGTTGTCGAGATCGCGGTCCTCGTAAATGGCGGCGTAGAGCATGTCGACATTGGGCGAGAGGTTCACCAGACCATGGTCGATGACGCGCAACATGCTGCCTTCGGGCACGGTGGAAGTCGTATTGACCTTGCCGGCGCTACCGATGATGCCATCGGTGCCGTACTGCACGACGAACTTGTTGAAGCCACCGAACCAGTTGCCCTGGGTGTGCTCCAGGGTAATCAAATGGCCCTTTTCGGGATCGACGTCGGCATCTTCCTGGGCTTCGGTGAGCGTCGCGGAGCCATAGTCGTAACCGATCTCCAGCTTGCCGCCGGGGTTGGTCGCGATATCCGCCAGGCGGATGTCCAGGGTGTCGTTGGCGAGATTCTGATCGTCATCGGGAAAATCGTTGTCGGTACTGGTATTGCGCAACCAGGCCACGCTCAATTTGCCGAAGCCCAGATCGATGTTCTCGATACCGCCGCCGGGACCGGAAACGTCCCAGTAGTAGAAGTCGTTCATATGGATGTCGTGGCGCTGATAGAAGCGCTTGCCCGCCCAGATCGTCGCGCTGGGCAGCGCCTCGACCACACCGGTGGCCTGCACGTTGACCTGGCGCAGGGCGATGGTATTGCCATCGCTGCTGGAAGCGTCCAGCGCCTCGAAATCGTTGCCCTGCTCATTGGCGTAGGCCACCAGACTATCGAAATAGAAAGTCTTGCCATCCTTTTCGTAGAGCGTGGCACCGAGCCCCAGCTCGGCATAGGTATCGCATTCGTTACCCAGACGATACTTGGCACTGGCGCCGCGTGCCTGGAAGCAGGCCTGATCGCCGCCACCGGCAGTGGCGCCTATCCCTGAGCGCGCATAGCCATGGAAATTGGCATCGACGGCCTGAGCGGTTCCCGACACGCTCAATGCCATGGCGGCGACCAGCGTGGAGAGAGTGAATGGGGTATGACGTGAAAGTCGCATGTCGATCCTCTTGTTATTGTGCCGTTCCCGAAAGACCCAGCGTTTGTGTTGATCGGCGCCCTTCAGCGCCTCATGGCTACTCTCTCGCAGTCGCGATCCAGCGGGGCCATCCCTGACGAATGCGATCGAGGCGGGGCATGGGGGCGTAGGCATGCCACGTTGGGGCGTAGCCCCGCGATGGCCGGTACCGCGCGCCAAAAAAAGCCCTCGCCGATGGCGAGGGCAATGCAGCGCCATGCTCAGTGACGGCTGCGGAACCAACCTGTATTCGCTTACCCTTTCACGCCTCCAGCGGTGAGCCCGCCGACGATCCAGCGCTGACAGAGCAGAAACATCAACGTGATAGGCAGTCCCGAGAGCACCGCCGCCGCCGCGAAATCGCCCCATAGATAATTCTGTTCGTAGAGATACTGCTGCGCGCCCACCGCCAAGGTCAGTTGCTCGACGTCGAGCAATAATACCGAGGCCATCGGGTACTCCATGATCGACATGATGAAAGCCAGGATGAACACCACCATCAGGATCGGTACCGATAATGGCAGCAGAATGTGCCAGAACGCCTGCCAGGTACTGGCGCCGTCGACGATGGCAGCCTCCTCCAGCGAGCCGTCGATGGACTCGAAATAGCCCTTTATCGTCCAGATATGCAACGCGATGCCACCCAGCGAGGCGACGATCACCGCGCCGTGGCTGTTGATGCCCAGCCAGCCGACGAAGTTGCCGAGCTTGTCGAACAGGGCATACAACGCCACCAGCGAGAGCACCGGCGGAAACATCTGAAAGATCAGCATCCCCTTGAGCAGCGGCGACTTGCCGGCGAAACGCATGCGCGCGAAGGCATAGGCGCTGGTGGTCGACAGCAGCAGGATCAGCAGTGACGACACGCTGGCGATCTTCACCGAATTCCACAGCCACAGCAGTACCGGGAACGGTGGCTGCACCACGCTGCCGTCGGGGTTTTCCCAGGGAATGCCCAGCGCCAGCGACCAATGCTGCAACGAGACGTCTTCGGGCCATAGACTACCGGTCGCGAAATTGCCCTCGCGAAACGAGATCGAAATCACCAACAACAGCGGAAACACGATCAGCGCGATGAAGCATGCAAGCATCAGATGCGCGCCCAGCCGGCGAGCGCGGATCGAGCGGGGTTGAACCATGGCCATGCGCGTTCTCCTATATCTTGACCTTCGACAGGCGCAGATTGAGCAGCGACAGCCCACCGACAATCAGGAAGATCAGCGTGGCAATGGCCGCCGCCAGCCCGAAGTTCTGGCCGGTATCCTGGAAAGCGATGCGGTAGGTGTAGCTGACCAGCAGGTCGGTGGTACCCGCCGGGGTGCTTGCGCCGATAATGTCCGGCCCACCGCCCGTGAGTAGGATGATCAGCACGAAGTTATTGAAATTGAATGCGAAAGCGGCGATCAATAGCGGCGCCAGCGGCTTGATGATCAGCGGCAGGGTGATGCGCAGCAGATTGGTGATCGCGCCGCCGCCATCCATCGCCGAGGCTTCGTAGAGATCGCGCGGAATCGATTGCATCAATCCCATGCACAACAGCAGCATGTAGGGATAGCCCAACCAGGTATTGACGATCAACAGCATGCCGCGCGCCAGCCAAGGGTCGCTGAACCACGCCGGCTTGACGCCGAACAGGCTCTCGAGAATCAGATTGATCTCGCCGAAGTTCTGGTTGAACAGCCCCTTGAAGACCAGAATCGAGATGAACGCCGGCACCGCGTAGGGCAGGATCAGTAGCGTGCGATAGACCGCCTTGCCGCGAAGCTGATCCCATTGCAGCAGTGCCGCCAGTACCATGCCCACCGCCAGGGTGAACGCCACGGTCAGTAGCGAGAACGCCAGCGTCCAGGCGAATATCTGCAGGAAAGGTCCGCGAACCGATGGATCGGTCAGCACGCGCTGGTAATTGTCGAAGCCGATCGCCACGGTCCAGCCGGGATAGACGCGCTCGCCCTCGGCGGTGACGAAGAAGCCGGTTTCCTGATTGGGCGTCAGCAGCGCGCCGGTCTGACGATCGGTCAGCGTGCCATCGTCATTGGCCACATAGCGCGGCAGGATCGGTGCAAAACTGCGCAGGCTGGCCAGCGTCAGCTCACTGCCGCTTGGCGTGATCAGCGTCAACTCCCCGAGTGCGCCCTTGGCCGCAATGACCTCACGCAAGCTGGCCGGCTCGCCGGCGGGCGGTGCGGCGGCGGAGGTCACTCCGACCCGGCGCGGCTCGGCATCGCTCAGATCCAGCGGCGACGAGACGAAACGAGCCCCACCGTTAACTCCACTCTCCAGATAGAGCCGATACGATTCGCCCGCCGGATACAGCCGGAAGGCATATTCGCCGCTTTCCTCCTGATAGGTACGCGACAGCAGTATCTCGCGCACCCGCTCCTCCGAGAGCAGGTTGCTGCCGCTGTAATTGGTGAAGCCGATGCCGATGGTATAGGCCAGCGGAAACAGGATGAACAGGCTCATGCCGGCCAGCGCCGGGAAAATGTAGCGATGGCGGCTGAGCGAGCGCTTGGTGAAAACCACGGCCAGCGCCGTGACCAATACCAGAAACAGCAGCGCGAAGATCCACTGGCCCTGTGCATAGAAGGCCATCACCAGCCATAGCATCGCCACGACGATCAGGCCGAGTAACGCGCGAGAGAGAAGCGTCTTGTACATGCGTAAGTCCGGCCGCTGACCGATGCCATGCTCTAGCATCGGCCATTGCGGCTATCGTTGTGGGCGGCTTAGTTGACGATGCGCTGCGCGGCCGCATCAAGCGCCGCCTCGGCATCCTGACGCCCCGAGGTAATGTTCTTCAGCGCCGGTTCCATCGCCGACCAGAAAGCGCCCATCTCCGGCACGTTGGGCATCGGCGCGCCGAGACGCGCGTTGGCCATGGTCGCGGCGATGTTGGGGTTCTGGGACAACGTCTGCATGTAGGCCTTATGCGCCACGGCGCCCAGGGGCACATCGGCGTTGACGGTCTCCAGCCCTTGCTCGGTCAGCAGGTAGCTTTCGATGAACTCGGTGGCCAGCAACTCGTTGGCGCTGGCCGAACTGATCATCGCCGTCAACACGCCGACCATCGGCTTGGCGCGCTCTTCGCCAACCTTGGGCAATAGCGCCACACCGAAGTCGATGCCGCTCTTCTCGAGATTGCTCCAGGCCCACGGGCCGTTGATCATGGTCGCCACTTCGCCCTTGTTGAAGCGCGAATCCATGACGCTGTAGTTGACGCCGGTGGGCATCACACCCTCTTCGATCAGGCGCTCGAGCAGCTTGCCGCCCTGGATGGCGCCGGCGTTGTTGACGCCGGTATCGGTGACGTCATAGCCGTCTTCGGTCTTTTTGAAGGCATAGCCGCCGTTGGCGGCCAGCAGCGGCCAACTGAAATACGGCGTGCCGTAATCCCACAGGATCGCTTCCTTGCCCTGCTCGGCCAGTTTCGCATCCAGCGCGATGATCTCTTCAAAACTCTCCGGCGGCGTCTCGACCAGAGCCTTGTTGTAGATCAGGCCCAGCGACTCGACGGCGATCGGGTAGCCGTAGGTCTCGCCGTTCCAGGACACCGCATCCCAGGTGAAGTCGTACATACGTCCCCAGACTTCGGCGGATGGCGACACCGGAGTGAGCAGACCGCTCTGTGCCCATTCGCCCAGCCGGTCGTGCGGCCAAATGACGATGTCGGGGCCGTTGCCGCTGGCCGCGGCCTGCTGAAACTTGTCGGTCAGCCCATCGGGGTGCGCCACCTCGACCGGAATACCGGTCTCGGCGGTGAAGCGATCGCCGACCTTCTGCAAACCATCGTAGCCCTTGTCGCCGTTGATCCAGATGACCAGCTTGCCCTCCTCGGTGGCGGCGACGCTAGGCAGGGAAAGCCCCGCGCCGACGGCGGCGGCAAGGAGGGGAAGCAGGAGTCGTTGGCGTGATTTCATCACTAGCATGCCTCTTGTTGTTGTCTTCGTATGTCGCCCGGCGATTCGAGCCGCCGGGCTTGCCCAGGCCACAAGACTCGCCAATCCGCGCCAAGGGTTGCTCATCCCCGGCGGGGGCGTAGCCGGCGTATGGGCAGGGCGTAGCGACACGCCAATGGGATGAGGGCAGCACCGGCACACCCCGCTAGCATGGCCGGACAATCCTGCGAAAAGGAAACCACGATGCGCAACCGCCGACTTTCGTGCCTGGCTACCCTCGCCGCCGCCGGGCTCTCCATCGCCAGTCCATTCGTCATCGCCGCCGACCAGCCTCCGAGAATCGATCTCGAGGCGCCGGGAACGGTCATGGTCCACCTGTTCGAGTGGCGTTGGGACGACATCGCCGCCGAATGCGAAAGCGTGCTAGGCCCCAGCGGTATCGACGCCGTGCAGGTTTCGCCGCCCAATGAACACATCGCCCTCGGCGATGTCGATGGCGCCTGGTGGGCACGCTATCAGCCGGTCGGCTACCGGCTCGAATCGCGCAGCGGCGATCGCGCCGCGTTCATCGCCATGGTCGAGCGTTGCCGGGCCGCCGGCGTAGGCATCGTGGTCGACGCGGTAATCAATCACATGGCCGGCATCGGCGAGGGCGAAGGCATCGCCGGCACCCGCTTCACGCCATTTCGTTACGGCGACCTTTACACCGAAGGCGACTTTCACCATTGCGGGCGCCATGACGACGACCAGATTCACGATTATCAGGATCGCTGGGAAGTGCAACATTGCCACCTGCTCGGCCTGGCCGATCTAGCCACCGAAAAACCGGCGGTTCGCGAGCGGCTCAGCGGCTACCTGCAATCGCTGATGGACATCGGCGTGGCCGGCTTTCGCATCGACGCCGCCAAGCATATTCCACCCGAGGACATCGCCGCGATACTAGACGGCGTCGAGGGCGATCCTTATGTTTTTCAGGAGGTGATCGACCTGGGCGGCGAGCCGATCACGGTGCAGGATTACCTGGCTAACGGCGACGTCACCGAATTCCGCTACGGTCGCGAACTGTCGCGGGCGATGATGAGCGGCGACCTGGCCCAACTGAAGACGCTCGGCAGCGCCGAGCATTGGGTGCCCGACGCGCGTGCACTGGTATTCGTCGACAACCACGACAACCAGCGCGGCCATGGCGCCGGTGCGGTAATGATGCACGCCTTCGGAGAGCGCTACCGACTCGGCGTGGTGTTCATGCTCGCCTGGCCCTACGGCACGCCGCGTATCATGTCGAGCTACACCTTCGATGACAGTGACCAGGGCCCACCTACGGTATCCAGCGATGGTGGCTGGCAAACGGCCCGAGTGCATGGGGAAAGCGGTCTGGGCTGCCTGACGCCGGATTCGCTGGATCAACGCGGCTGGGTCTGCGAGCACCGCTGGCCGGGGGTCCGTGCCATGGTCGGTTTTCGCGATACGGTCGGTGACGCGCCGGTTGCGCACTGGCAACAGGACGGTGAATCGCACATCGCCTTCGCCCGTGGCGAGCGCGGTTTTCTGGCCATGAACCGCAGCGACGATACCTGGCAAGCGACCCTCGAAACCTCTCTGCCGCCCGGGCACTACTGCGACGTCCTGGCCAACGATTGTAGCCGGCCAATTACCGTCGATACCGATGGCCAGGCGCGGCTTGACGTGCCGAGTAATGGTGCGGTGGCGCTGCATATCGGCCGTGAAGCCCACTGAGACAAGCGCCACGCAATTTTTTTCGCAATCCTCGCGCGGCGGCTATCCTGAGGGGGCACACCCCAGCAATGGCAATGGATGCCGAGCCGCTCACGGCCAGCGATGACCGGTCGCGACGGCGGGCAAGGAGAGCGATAATGGCGCTACGCCTGAAGAAACTCAGAGAGCAGATCATCGTCATTACCGGCGCGACCACAGGCATTGGCCTGGCGACCGCGCGCCTGGCGGCCAGCCGCGGCGCGAAACTCGTACTCGCGGCACGCGACGAGAACGCGCTGCGCCAGCTCGTCGATGAGATCGACCAGGCCGGCGGTGACGCCGTTCATGTCGTCGCCGACGTCGGCGATGCGGAGCAGGTACGCGATATCGCTCGCACCGCGCGCGAGCGCTTCGGCACCTTCGATACCTGGATCAACAACGCCGGCGCCTCCATTTTCGGCAGGATGCTCGACATCAAGCCCGAAGATCATCGGCGCCTGTTCGAGACCAACTACTGGGGCGTCGTGCACGGTTCGCTGGAAGCGGCGCGTCACTTCGAGGGGCGTCGCGAGCGCTGCGGTGGCGTGATCATCAACCTCGGCTCGGTGGTCTCGGACCGCGCCCTGCCGATCCAGGGCATGTACTCCGCCTCGAAGCATGCCGTCAAAGGCTTCACCGATGCCTTGCGAATGGAACTCGAGGAGGCGGGCGCACCGGTCGCGGTCACGCTGATCAAGCCGAGCAGCATCGCCACGCCGTTTCCGCAACACGCCGAGAACTACCTGGAAGAGGAGCCGACGCTGCCGCCCTCGCTCTACGATCCGAAGGTGGTTGCCCGGGCGATTCTGCACTGCGCCGAAGTGCCCAAGCGTGACGTGTATGTCGGTGGTGGCGGCAAGCTGATTGCCGCGCTGGGGCAATACGCGCCGCGCCTGGCGGATCGAATCATGGAGGCTACCATGGTTCGCCAGCAGAAATCGGGGCGTCCGGAGCATCGCCACCGCTTCGCGCTGCACGATCCGGCGACCGATCTGCGCGAGCGGGCGCGCTACGGGCATCATGTTTCGAAATCGAGCATCTACACGCGGGCGACGCTGCATCCCGCGCTGACGGCGACGTTGATCGCTGGCACGCTGTTCGGCATTACCGCCCTTACCGCCCTTACCGGCCGCGCCAAGGCGCGCAAGCCGCGCTACCGGCGGCTGCGCCACCGGCGATAGATGAGCGCAACGGGCTCGAATTGGGTTGGGTCGATCGGCTACGTGGCGCCAGCCAAGCGGCGAAGCATCACGGTCACGTCCTCGCCACGGTAGTTCAGAACCTCGCGATCCTCCCAGCCCAGCCGGCGATACAGCGCCTGCTGATCCGGCGTGTAGAGATAAAGCGTTGCGATGCCCGCCTCGCGGGCCTCCTCTTCGACCCGACGTACCAGGCGCGAGGCGATGCCCTGCCCGCGCCATTCCGGCAGCACGAACACCGAGGCCAGCCATGGTGCGAGTTCGGGACGAGTGTCCATGTCGTCCACGGTCAGGCTCGCCGTGCCGACTGGCGTCTCACCGCTCATCGCCATGAATACCCTGGGTACACCGCCTGGCCCGCATTCACCGCGCACTTCTTCGCGGCGGCTTGCGAAGCCGAGCGTCGGGTTCAAATGCCCCCAGGCGTCTTGCTGCCAACCTACGATGGTTTCCAGATGCGGCGAGTCGGGGGTCAGCGGCACAATCGCCGGTGTGTCAGTCATGCCGAACGTCATCCTTGGGTGCGAAGGATGGCCATTATACAGAACGGCTCAGCGATGTTTGTGGCGGTAACGGTACAGGCAGAGACCGAGTGCAGCCCCGCCGACGATCGTCGCCGCGAGCGCGGGCCGTGCACCTTGGGTCATAGACCGGCGGCACGGGCTTGGTAAAGGCAGGCCAGACCATCACGACCTGTTTCGCAACCTGCGGTTGAAGACAGTCGGCTGCGATACCACTATCGATGAGAGGGATTCGGCCAGCCGCGAACAAGCATTTCCTCGCTTTCGAACGCGCGGCGATAGGCTGAGTTCGAAGATCCATGGCGTAAACAAGGAGCGTTATCTTATGTCAAGCCCCGAGCATAAGCAGAAAATCTGGAAGATGATCAAGGAGATGAAAGTCGGCATGCTGGTCACACTGGATGACGACATGCCAAGGGCGCGCCCCATGCATCTGGTGCAAGACGAATACGATGGGACGCTGTGGTTCTTTACCCGCGCTAGTGCCGAAAAAGTCTTCGAGGCCCAAGCGGATCGCGATGTCTGCCTGAGCTTCTCCGATCAGGAATCGGGCGCTTATGTGTCGCTCTCCGGCAAAGCCGCGTTGACCAGAAACCGGGAACTGATCGAGAAATACTGGAACCCGTTCGTGGCTGCCTGGTTTCCGGACGGCAAGGACGACCCCGATGTCGCGCTTCTGGAAATCAAGATCCAGTTTGGCGAGCATTGGAAAGCGAAGGAGAGCAAAGCCTTTCAGCTCTACGAGATCGCCAAGGCCAACGTGAAGAAAGACACGCCGGACATGGGCGAGAATGAAACGTTCGGGTGATCGATGATCGCAACGCGAAGCCTTGGAATCTACCGTCCAGGGCTTCGCGTTCTTCTACACCAACTGAAACGGATAGACATTACCGATCTGTAGTATCCGCGTCAGTTCATCCAGCGCGGTGAGGGTTTCCTCGGCGAGCTGCGGGTCGGCGAGATCCGCCGGCGCCAGTCGGTCACGGTAGTGCTTCTCGACCCATTGGGTCAGTTCGCCGTACAGGGCGTCGTCGAGCAGTACGCGCCCGCTCAGGCCAGCGCGCTCTGCCTCGCTGAGCACCACACGTAAGCGTAGGCAGGCGGGGCCGCCGCCGTTGCGCATGCTCTGCTTGACGTCCTTGACCACCACGTCGTTGATCGGGTTGGCCCCAGCCAGCAGCAGATCCTGAATGGTGCGCCACACCGCCTCGTTCTCCTGGCATTCACCGGGCACCACCAAGGTCATGGCGCCCGAGCCGTCGGGATCGGTGAGCAACTGCGAGTTGAACAGGTATGAGGCCACGGCATCGTCCATGCTCACGGCTTCGATCGGCACGCGCACCGGGATCAGCGGTGTGGCCATCTTGGCGCGCAGCTCATCGAGGGTCTTTTGCTCGTCGAGAAAGGCCATCTGGTGATAGAGCAGCACCGGGCCATTGCCCACGGCGATCACGTCATTGTGAAACACGCCGGCGTCGATGGCGTCGGGGTGCTGCTGGGCGAACACCGTCTGGGCTTCAGACAGCCCGTGCTGACGCGCCACCGCCTGGCTGGCTTCCAGAGTCTGACGCGCCGGGAAGCGTTTCGGCTCTCGACTCTCGCCAGGACCGCCACCAAACGCCTGGCGGCCATAAACGTAAAGATGTACGCCACCCTCGCCATGCTCACCGCATAGCCGGGTGTGATTGGCCGCGCCTTCGTCGGAGAACGCCGGAGTCGCCGGCAGCGCCGGGTGATGGGCGAAGCGCGCCTCGTCACGGAAGATCGCCGCCAGCACGCGCCCGGTGGTCTGCGGCTCGAGAAAGCGATGAAAGCTCGATTGCAGGTTGGCCGGGGTGAAGTGCGTACGGCCATCGGCGGCATCCCGGCTTGGCGTCACGGTGGCGGCGTTGGCCGTCCACATGCTCGATGCCGAACACACCGCGCGCAGCAGTTGCGGGGCTTCGCGGGCGGCACGCTCGAGCACTTCGGCGTTGCTGCCGGAAAAGCCGAGATCGCGCAGCGCGCCGAGATCGGGCCGCTGCTGCGGCGGCAGCACACCTTGGGCGTAGCCGGCGTCTTTCAGCGCCTTCATCTTGGCCAGGCCCTGCAGTGCGCCCTCCCTGGGATTGGAATCCAGCCCGCCATGTCGCATCGAGGCCACGTTGCCATGCGCCAGCCCGGCATAGTTGTGGGTCGGGCCAACCAGGCCGTCGAAATTGACTTCGCGAACGTCGAGGGTTTCGCTCATAAAGTCACTCCCGGCGGCAGCTTGTCGGGCATGGCCAGCGAATCGGCCTCCACCGAGGCGATCGGATAGGCGCAGTAATCCGCCGCGTAATAAGCGCTGGGGCGATGATTGCCGCTGTCGCCGATGCCGCCGAACGGGGCATCGCTTGATGCGCCGGTGGTCTGGCGATTCCAGTTGACGATACCGGCGCGAATGCGCAGCAGGAAATCGTCCCAGTCGGCGCGCTCGCCGCCGATCAGCCCGGCGGAAAGCCCGTAGCGGGTATCGTTGGCTAGGGCGATTGCCTCGTCCCAGTCGCGGTAACGGTGAATCTTGAGCAGCGGCCCGAAGTGCTCTTCGTCGGGCACTTCGAGGCCGGTGACGTCGATCAGCGCCGGGGTGAGCAGGCTGGTGCCATCGACCACGCGCTGCATGCGCGAGAGCACGATACCGCCCATCGCTTCGAGTTCGTCCTGGGCCTCGAGCAGGCCGTCGGCGGCCTCGACGCTGACCAGACCGCCATAGAACGGCGCCGGCTCGCTGAACGGCGCGGCAACGTGCAGTTTGGCGATGGCATCGGTCAGCGCGTCGATCAGGCGGTCGCCGACTTCACCCTCGGGTACCATCAGGCGGCGCGAGCAGGTGCAGCGCTGGCCGCCGGAGAGATACGCCGATTGCAGAATAGTCAGTACGGCGGCGTCCTGGTCGGGCACGTCCTTGACCACCAGCGGATTGTTGCCACCCAGCTCCAGCGCCAGGATCTTGCTGACCTGGCCGGCGAATTGCTCGTGCAGCAACTTGCCAATCTTGGCGCTGCCGGTGAACAGCAGGCCGTCGATATCGCTGGCACCGGCCAGCGCCTGGCCCACCGGCGCGGCGCCCTGCACCAGGTTGATCACCCCATCGGGCAAACCGGCGGCTTTCCAGCATTGCAGGGTCAGGTCGGCGGTCATCGGCGTCTGCTCGCTGGGCTTGAAGACCACGCAGTTGCCCGCCAGCAGCGCGGGAACCATATGCCCATTGGGCAGATGGCCGGGAAAATTGTAGGGGCCGAACACCGCCAGCACGCCGTGCGGGCGATGGCGCAGCACGGCGCGCGCACCGGCCACATCGCGGCCGCGCTCGCCGGTACGGTCTTCAAGGGCTGTCACCGAGATGGCGACCTTGCCGATCATCGCGCCGACTTCGGTACGCGCCTCCCATAGCGGCTTGCCGGTCTCATGGGCGATGCTCCGGGCCAGCGCCTCGCGATTCGCCTCGAGCTGGTCGCGAAAGCGCTCGATGATTGCCTGACGCTCGGTCAAACCGAGACGTGCCCAGCCGGGGAACGCTTCACGGGCAGCGGCCACGGCCTGTTCGACCTGCGCGGCGCTGGCGGCGCTGGCCTGCCACAGAGTCTCTCCGGTCACCGGATCGAGCTTGGCAAAACGCTCCGCGTCGCCGTCGACCCAGGCGCCGCCGATCAGTAGCTGTTGCTTGGCTTGCATATTTTTCTCCTAAGTCTCGAGGATGCGCAGCGTATCGCCCGCGCTGACGTCCAGCCGCCGCGCCTCTTCCTCGCTCAATGCCAAAGTGCCGTCTTCGCCGGGACCACGACCGACCCAGGCGGCACGGAAGCCGACCATTTCGGTGGTCGAGACCAGCCAATTCGGGCGTTCGCCGGTCTCGAGGTGGGACGCGATCTCGACTTGGCATAGACGCGAAAGACGCACCGCACGCACATCGTCGATGTAAGCTTCCACCGTCGGGCCGCCGTCGAAGATATCGACGTAGCCTTCCCAGCGCAGGCCCTCTTTCTTGAGCATCTCCAGCGCCGGGCGGGTGTGCTCATGGACCTGGCCGATGCAGGCGCGCGCCTCCTCGGTGAGAAAGGTGGTATAGATCGGGAACTTGGGCATCAGCTCGCCGATGAAGCTCTTCTGGCCCATGCCGGTGAGGCGGTCGGCCTCGTTGAAATCCATGGGGAAGAAATGGCTGCCCAGACATTTCCAGAATGGGCTGACGCCGTTCTCGTCGAACACGCCACGCATTTCCGCCAGCACCTTGTTGGGGAAGCGGTCGCGGAACTGGGCCATGAATAGCCAGCGCGCCTTGGACAACAGCGCGCCGTTGCGGTTTTTACGATACTCGGGACGCAGATACAGCGAAGCCACCTCGGCATCGCCGGTGTGATCCGAGCTCAGGAACAGCGTATCGATGGTGCGGTGCAAATCGAGCTGCACCGAGGAGTGCGCCAGCGTACCGAGCCGGTAATGATAGAACGGCACCTCGCGACCCACCTGGCCCTCGATGGCGCAGCAGCCGGCCAGTTCACCGCTGGCCTCGTCTTCGAGGACGAAGAAGTACAGGCGGTCGTCGACCGCGGTGCGCTCTTCGAAGGCGCGCGCCGCGGATTCGATCTTGCTGGCCAGGAATTCACGATTGTCGGGCAACGAGGTGAAGCCGACGCCGGTCTCGCGAGCCAGTTGCTGCAGCCCATTCAGGTCGCCGCGCGCGATCGGTCGAATGCGCATTACAGTTCTCCCTCGTCGTAGCTCTCATCGAAGCCATCTTCTCCGGACAGCGCCAGCGGCGCGGCCAGCACCGCGCGGCCCTCTTCCACGCCAAGCAGTGCGGCATGCTCCGGCGAGAGCATCAACTGGCCGGTGGGCGACAGCGCATAACGCGCCACCACGCAGCGAAAGCCATCGAGCTTCTGATTGGCGATCATCGCCGGCTCGGCATCGGGCAGCGCCGCTGCCGGGCGGATACGCACCGGATGCCAAGTGCTGCGACGGAAGGTTTCCAGGCGCTCGCGCTCGGCCTTGATCACCGGGCCGGCATCGAAGATATCGACGTGGCGCGAACGCACGAAGCCCTCGGCGAGCATCTCGCCCAGCGCAATCTCATGATCCGGGTGCTCGCGGCCGATGGCGGCGCGCGCCGCCGGCGTAAGCAGCGACAGATACAGCGGAAACTGCGGCATCACCTCGGCGATGAAGCTCTTCGAGCGCACCCCGGCGAGGTGGTTGATCTCCTGATAGCCGCGCACGAAGAAGTGGCGGCCGACGCTGTTCCAGAACGGCGATTCGCCATCGGCATCGAGATAGCCGGGAAAGGCCACGGCGAGGATCTCGGCGAAGCGCTCGGGATACTGGGCGATGAACATCAAGCGTGCGCGGCGCAGCAGGCTCTCGGCGCTGGTACCCTTGTAGCGTGAATCGAGCGACAGCGCGCACAGCAGGCTGGCTTCCGACACCTCATGCGAGAGCGACAGCGTCTGTACCTCGCGGCGCACGTTGAGCTGCTGCGAGGCGTGGATCAGCGTCTCCTGGCGATAGGTGTAATACGCTTCCTGGGCACCGGCCTGGGCACGGATGGTGGCGGTACCCACCACCTCGCCGCGCTCCAGATCCTCGAGCACGAAGACGTAACTCTCGTCGCCGGGAAAGTCGATTTCACGCGCCAATGCCCGCTGCGAGCGGGTGATGCGCTCTTCCAGGCGGTCGCGGTGCACGGGCAGGTTGGTCAGCCGTGGCGTGGCGGACCCCGCCAGGCGCTCCAGCCCGGGTAGATCCGCCGGTTTGGCAGGACGAACGACCAGCATGGTGTTCCCTCTTGTTGAGTCCCGGTCAGGCATCGACGTCACGCGTTCTCGACGAAACGCGCTATGGCTCGCTCGAGGCGCGCCATGCCCTCGGCGATGTCCTCCTCGGGGATGACCAGCGACGGCGCCAAGCGCAGCACATTGGGGCCGGCGACCAGCGCCATCACGCCCTCTTCGATGGCCAGCGGCAGAATGTCCTTGGCGCGGCCCTCGTACTCGGGCGCCATCTGGGCACCGATCAGCAGGCCCATGCCGCGCACGTCACTGAAGACGCCATGCTTGCTGTTGATGATGTCGAGATGCTCGCGGATCAGCTCGTGGCGACGCTGCACGCCGTCGAGTACTTCCGGGGTGTCGATGTATTCGAGTGCCGCCAGCGCCACGGCGGAGGCCAGCGCGTTACCGCCGTAGGTGGAGCCATGGGTGCCGATGACGAAGACCTTGGCGATCTCTTCGGTAGTCAGCATCGCGCCGACCGGAAAACCGCCGCCCAGCGACTTGGCGCTGGTCAGGATGTCCGGGGTCACGCCATAGCGCATGTAGGCGAACAAGGTGCCGGGGCGGCCCATGCCGGATTGCACCTCATCGAAGATCAGCAGCGCGTTGTGCTTGTCGCATAACTTGCGCAGGCCTTCGAGAAACTCCTGGGTGGCGGGCAAAATGCCGCCCTCGCCCTGTAGCGGCTCGACCATGATCGCGCAGGTATCGTCGTCGATCAGCTCGCGCACGCTGTCGAGGTTATTGAACTCGGCGTGCTGGATACCGCCGGGCACCGGCCCGAAGCCTTGGGAATACTTAGGCTGCCCGCCGACGCTGACGGTGAAGAACGTGCGCCCGTGGAACGACTGGCGGAAGGAGATGATCTTGTGCTTCTGCTCGCCATGATTGTCGTGCGCCCAGCGCCGCGCCAGCTTCAGCGCGGCCTCGTTGGCCTCGCCGCCCGATGAGCAGAAGTATGCCTTGTCGGCGAACGTGCGTTCGACCAGCGATTTGGCGAGTTTCAATGCCGGCTCGTTGGTGTAGACGTTGGACAGGTGCCAGAGCTTGTCGGCCTGCTCCTTGAGCGCACCCACCAGCACCGGATGGCAATGGCCCAGTGAGTTGACGGCGATACCACCGGCGAAGTCGACGTACTCGTTGCCATTCTGATCCCACAGGCGGCTACCTTCGCCACGCACCGGAATGGTCTTCTGCGGCGCGTAGTTGGGCACCATGTAACGATCGAAATCTTCGCGAGTCGGGGTATAGGCCATGTCGTTTTCCATCCTGAGGGAGTGACTGAAGGATTGGGTAGTGCAACGAGTATAAGGAGAGCGGCTGCACAAGGCTTTCAGCGATGGGACGGTGAATTATGAAAAGCGGTTGCGGGCTTTACGGAAAAAGCGGTTGAACTATCGACGATCCGACCCATCTTTTTAGCAGACTATGAAATCCCTTCGGCGAGATCGCTCGCCAATCGCAAGACAAGGAGTGTGCCATGCGTATCGATCTTTCCGGCAAGCATGCCATCGTCACCGGCTCTACCGCCGGTATCGGCTTCGCCATCGCTCAGGGGCTGGCGAATGCCGGCGCCGAGGTGACGATCACCGGCCGTACCCAGGCGCGCGTCGACCAGGCGATCGATGCCATCAAGCAGGACAATCCCGATACCGCGCTGAGTGGCGTAGCCGCCGACCTAGGCACCGCCGAGGGCTGCCAGGTGCTGATCGATGCCCGCCCCGAGGCCGATATCCTGATCAATAACCTGGGCATCTTCGGCCCGCAGGATTTCTTCGATATAGCGGATGAAACCTGGGAGCAGTTCTTCCAGGTCAACGTGATGAGCGCGGTGCGCCTGTCGCGTCACTACGCCCAAGGCATGAAGCAGCGCGACTGGGGCCGCGTGCAGTTCATCTCCAGCGAGTCGGGACTCAACATTCCCACCGAGATGATCCACTACGGCATGACCAAGAGCGCGGTGCAGTCGATCTCGCGCGGTCTGGCCAAGGCGCTGGCCGGCACTCAAGTTACCGTCAACGCCATTCTACCGGGGCCGACCCGCTCCGAGGGCGTGCTCGACATGATCAAGCAAGCCGCCGAGAAGGAAGGCGTCTCGCCAGAAGAGATGGAGTCGCGCTTCATTCAGGAAAACCGCCCCTCCTCGATCATCCAGCGCCTGGCCACGCCCGACGAAGTCGCTCATATGTGCGTCTATATCGCCTCGCCGCAGGCCAGCGCCACGACCGGCGCCGCGCTGCGCGTGGAAGGGGGCATCGTCGATAGCATGGCATAAGCGCAGCGTTAAGGGGGTGGCATCTCTCACGCATGGAATGTGGTTAGACTGGCTGGATAAAGCCGCCCACGAGAAACGACGCCATGCTCAATACTACAGCCTGGAACCGCTTACGCTATACCCTCTACGCGCCGGTTTATGACCTGGTCGCCGACCGGGCCTTTCGTCGCGCACGGCGGCGTTCGCTCGATGCGGTGGATTGGAAGCCGGGCCAGCGGGTGCTGATCGTCGGCGCCGGTACCGGGCTCGACCTGCGCTATCTACCGCGCGGTATCGAACTGCACGGCAGCGATCTTTCGCCGGCCATGGTCGCGCGTTTTCGCGCCCGCGCGGAGAGTCTCGGCTTCGACTTCAGCGCTCGAGTGATGGACGCCGAGCGGCTCGACTATCCCGATGGCCACTTCGACGTGGTGATCATGCACCTGATCCTGGCGGTGATGCCCAACCCCGAGCGCGGGCTTGCCGAGGCTCACCGGGTGCTAGCCGACGATGGCCAACTCTGTGTGATGGACAAGTTCCAGGCCGATTCGCATCGCGCGAGCTGGCGGCGTCGCGCATTGAATCTCGTCACTTCCGCCATCGCCACGGATATCACTCGCCAGGCTGGGCCGCTGCTGCGTGATGCCGGGTTCATCGTCGAGCGCGACGAGCCGGTGATGATGGGTTCGCTATTCAGGGCCTTGCTGGCGAGAAAGGCGGAAGAACCGAGCCATCGCGGCCCGTCAGCGTGACGCGTCCGCCTGGCGATGGGCCTGGCGCCACGTGTGTGGCGAGCCGCTCTCGAAGCGTTGCCAGGCGCGGCGCAGCTGGCGGTCCTCGCCCAGCCCCACCTCCTCGGCGATGCGTGCCAGGCTCCAGACGGTTTCCTGCATCAATTGCCGCGCCAGCTGCAACCGCAGCCGAGTCAGGTAGTCGTTCAGCGAGAGTCCGGTCAATGCCCTGAATCGACGGCGCAGATGGCGCTCGCTCATGGTCGCTTCGGCGGCCATCGCCGGCAGCGTCCAGGGCCGTTTCAGGCTCGCGCTCAGCGTATCCTGCAAATGGTGAATGCGTGCGTCGACATGATTGCGCCCCTCCAGCCAGCTTCCCAGCTGCGGCTCATGACCGCTACGTCGCAGGTACAGCACCATTTCGCGCGCAACCGCCAACGATAATGCATGACCACTATGTTTCATCAACCAGTGCAGCATGGTATCGATGCCAGTGGAGATCCCGGCGCTGGTCAGGTAGCGGCCATCCTCGATGAAAATACAATCGCCCTGCACCCGCGCCGCTGGCGCTATCTGGCTCAGTTGCTCGAGTAACGCATGGTGTGTCGTGCAGCGCAGGCCATCCAGCAAGCCGGCCTGAGCCAGCAATAGCGTTCCCGAGCAGACGCTCATGACCGTTTTTGCACCAGCGGAATATTCGCGCAGCCAATTGGCGCACGTTTGTTGCAGCGCCGGTTCGATAGCGTTGCGGTATTGGCCCGGCACGAGCAGCAGGTCGAGTTCGTCTGGCACTTGCGACAATGGCTCGATGCCCGACAGCGCCAGTGCGCCCAGCCAATCGAGCGATGGGCGGGGGCCGAAATAGCGAATCGCTAGACCACCGGCGATGCGCTCGGCACTGAGCAGCACCTGCAACGGCCCGATCAGATCCAGCGGCACCTGGCCGGGTAGCATCAATACGCCGACTTGCAGCGTCGGCTCACACGGCTCATGCCGCATTGCGACGCCATTCCCCGACCAACGTCGCCACCTCGACGATGCGTGCGAAGCGCCCTTCCAGCACCAGCTCGGTTCTTGCTCGAATCTCGTCGGCGGACCAGGTGCGGCCATGCCGGGTCATGGGAAAGGTCAGCGTGGCCTCGCTGACGAAATCGACCGTAAATCCCAAATCGGCGGCGACTCGCGTGGTGGTCTCGCAGCACTGCTCGGTACGAATGCCGCTGATCGCCAAGCGATCGATGCCACGTTCGCGTAGCCAACTTTCCAGCGTCGTATCGGTGAAAGCGTTATGCACCCGCTTGCGAAAGGTCGCTTGGCTAGCATCTTCGAAATCCTCAAGCGGACGAATCAGGCCATGAGCGGGATCGAATGGGCCAGCACTCCCCGGCTCCTCGTGAAGAATACGAATTAACGGTATATCTGCGGCAACGGCGGCATCGATCAGCGCGCGCTGACGCTCACGCCACGCCGCGGCCAGCGCCTCATCCCAGTAATCGCGGGCGGGAAAGGATGCCTGTATATCGATCAACAGCAGTGCGGTACGCATCGAAACGGTCTCCCAATGAACGAGCGGTACGAGTCGATAGAGTAGCGACGCCATCATTGCACGACGAGGCACGATCCGGCTCCAATGCGGACAATTTCGGCCAACACGTCGTCGATCAGGAGCGCCTGGACTTCGCTCGCTTGCCGGGGCGCGGCTTGCCCCGCGAGGCACCGGGCTTGGCGGTTTTCTTGTGGCTGGGCTTGCCCGCCCCCCGGTTGGCATCGCGGGGCTTATCAGAGGGCTTGTTCGAGCGCTGCGTGGTTTTGCGTCGAGGGGCCGAGGCTTCCTCGGTCTTGCTGGAATGAGCCAGCATCTTGTCCAGCACGCCCATCTCCGCCGGGCTCAACTCACGCCATTGGCCGACCTGCAACTTGCCCAGGCCGATATTCATCAAGCGCACGCGCTTCAAATGGGTGACGTTATAACCCAGGTACTCCGCCATACGCCGAATCTGGCGATTGAGGCCTTGTGTCAGCACGATGGTAAAGCTGTTGGGGCCGGTCTGGTTGACCCGGCACGGCCGGGTAACGGTCCCCAGGATGGGAATCCCCGCCGCCATGCGATGGACGAAATCGGCATCGATGGGCTTATCGACACTGACGCGATACTCCTTCTCGTGAGCATTGCCGGCGCGCAGTATCTTGTTGACGATATCGCCATCGTTAGTCAGCAGAATCAGCCCCTGCGAGGGTTTGTCGAGGCGGCCGATCGGGAAGATGCGCTGCGGATATTTCACCGCATCGACGATATTGCCGGCGACCGCCGGGTCGGTCGTGCAAGTGATGCCGACCGGCTTGTTATAGGCGATATACACCGCCTTGGGCTTGGCCCGCAGTGGCTTGCCGCGCACGGTGATCCGATCGTCGTCGGACACTCGCATGCCCATCTCGGCCTTGCGGCCATTGACCTTGACGGCACCCTCTTCGATCAGGCGGTCCGCTTCGCGCCGCGAGACGATGCCGGTCTCGCTGATGAATTTGTTCAAGCGAGTGTCGTTGCCTGCAACGGCCATCAAGAAGTCACCTATAGCCCGGTTTGAGTTGCCTGCACCGCATGCGCGATCTCATGTCAGCCGCTCCTCGCGCGGGGTCATGCCGAAATGGTTGCGGTAGGCGGTGGAGAAGTGCGCACCGGAGGAAAACCCGGTCTGCAAGGCGATATCGCCCACCGCGTGGTCGGTCTCGCGCAGCAGCTTGCGGGCCTGCTGCAGACGCAGATCCAGATAGTAGCGACTAGGCACCGCCTGCAGGTATTTCTTGAAGAGTCTTTCGAGCTGGCGCCGCGAAATGCCCAGATGCTCGGAGAGTTCGTGGGTGGTCAGCGGCTCCTCTATATTCGATTCCATCAGCGTCACCGCGTCGATCAGGCTTTGCGGCGCGTGTCCCAGGCGCGAGCGCAGCGGTACGTGCTGGGGTTCATCGCCCATGCGAATGCGTTCGCAGACGAAATACTCGGAGACGCGCTCGGCCAGGCGCTGGCCATGATGCTGGGCGATCAGCGTCATCATCATGTCCATCGCCGCGGTGCCACCGCCGCAAGTCAGCCGGTCGCGGTCGATCTCGAACAGATGGTTGCTGACCCGAACCGCCGCATGGGCACGAGCGAAGGACTCGCTGCGTTGCCAGGGCAGCGTGGCGCGATAGCCGTTGAGCACCCCGGCGCGCGCCAGCACTTCGGTGCCGCCGGCAATGCCGCCCAACGCCACGCCACGCCCCGCCAGACGCGTCAGCCAGGCGAGCAACGTCGAGTGATCGCCACCCGGCTGGCTGGCGGCGCACACGAACAGCATATCCAATTCGCCGGCATCGCTACCGGCCACGCTATGCGGGGATAGCGATAGCTCGGCGGCGCTCTTCACCGCGCGGCCATCCAGCCCGAACGTCAGCGGCGTATAAAGGCGCTCGCCAGCGAGCAGATTGGCGATGTGCAACGGCTCCAGAGCGCACGCCTGGGCCAGTAGCGAGAATCCCGGCAGCAGCACGAAGCCGACCTGTCGGGGAACCGCGGGATGGTTGCTGTCGGGTGGCATCTACTGACGATTACATTTGTACGACATCGAAATCGGCCACCGGATCGACCTCGGCATCGTAGTCGACATCGTCACGCTCGAAGCCGAACAGCTTGAGGAATTCGTGCTTGTAACCGGCGTAGTCGGTGATATCGAACAGGTTCTCGGTGGTTACCTTCGGCCACAGATCCTTGCAGGCCTGCTGGACGTCGTCGCGCAGCTCCCAATCATCGAGGCGCAGACGACCGCTGTCATCGGTCCCGGGCGCCTCGTCGGCATACAGGCGATCGCGGTACAGGCGGTTCAGCTGATCGATGGTGCCCTCGTGCAGGCCCTGCTCCTTCATCACCTTGTAGACCATGGCGATATATAGCGGCATCACCGGGATTGCCGCGCTGGCCTGGGTAACCACCGACTTGAGCACCGCGACGTTGGCACCGCCGCCCTTCTCCGACAAACGCTTGTCGATTTCACTGGCGGCACGGTCGAGATCCTCCTTGGCCTTGCCCAGCGCGCCATGCCAGTAGATCGGCCAAGTGATTTCGGTGCCGATATAACTGAAGGCCACCGATTTGGCACCCGGTGCCAGCACGCCGGCCTTGTCGAGCGCGCCGATCCACAGCTCCCAATCCTCGCCACCCATCACCTGGGTGGTGTCGGCGATCTCCTGCTCGGTAGCCGGTTCGACCTCGGCTTCGATGATGGTGTCCTTGTTGGTGTCGATGGCGGTGGCGCGGTAGGTCTCGCCGATCGGCTTGAGCGCCGAGCGCTTGAGCTCGCCGCTATCGGGCAGCTTGCGCACCGGCGAGGCCAGCGAGTAGATCACCAGGTCGATCTCGCCGAGATCCTGCTTGATCAGTTCGATGGCTTTTTCGCGAGTGGCGTGGGCGAAGGCATCGCCATTGATCGCCTTGCTGTAGAGGCCGTCCTCCTTGGCATAACGATCGAATGCCGCCGAGTTGTACCAGCCCGCGGTGCCCGGCTTCTTCTCGCTGCCGGGTTTTTCGAAGAACACCCCAAGCGTGCTGGCGCCGTAACCGAAGGCGGCGGTGATGCGTGCGGCCAGGCCGTAACCGCTGGAGGCGCCGATCACCAATACCTTTTTGGGCCCCTGGCTCGTGTCGGCATCCGCCAGCGCGGCACGGGTGGCTTCGATTTGCTCGAGCACGTTCATCGCGCAGCCGTTGGGATGAGTGGTGGTGCAGATGAAACCGCGGACCTTGGGTTTGATGATCACGTCAGACCTCGACTTTATGTAGACTTGCCAGAGACTTGGCTCCCGGATATCGGGAGCGAGTTATGCGGCTATTCTAGCGGCTCACTGACGAACTGTCCGCCCTGCGTGCCTTGTGTTCGTTGTCTCGCTGTTCGAAGATGCCAGCCGTCAACGGCGTGGGAGCATCACCATGATGGATATCGAGACGCTGGCCGCCGAGCGCTTCGATCTATGGCTGGCACTGGCCTCGTTGTGGCTCGAGCGCGAGCCCTCCGAAGCCGACTATGCGCAGATGGTGGCTGTCATCGAGCGCCACGCGCTGAGCCTCGATCAGTTGGAGTGGATATTTCGCCTGGAGCTGGCACCGGTGCTCTCTCGCCACCAGATGTCGGTGGCCGGCGAATGGCGAGCCTTCAACGAAGATCGCCTGCTGCGCCAATTGGTCGGCCATTACCGCCGCCTGCGTGGCTGGCGCAAGGGCTTCTGGACGCTATTTTCCGGACTCACCACGATGATGACGCGCCACCGCTGGAACCTGCTGATGGCACGGCTGATGATGGCGCGTGGCGAAACGCCACCCACTTGAGATCGACGCTCAAGCCGAGAATGGCGTGTCCAGCGCCGCCTCGATCGCCGGCGCCATGCGCCGACGAGTGGCGCGAGGGCCAAAGCGGTGGATGACCTGACCGTCACGCCCGACCAGAAACTTGGTGAAATTCCATTTGATTGCCGTGCTGCCGAGTATGCCCGGCGCCTGACGGCGCAGCAGCACGAACAGGGGATGTGCGCCACGGCCATTGACGCGAACCTTCTCCATCAGCGGAAACGTCACGCTGTAGTGGCGCTCGCAGAACTGGGCAAAGGACGCGGCGGATTCCGGCGATTGCCGGGCAAACTGGTTGCAGGGAAACGCCAGCACGGTAAACCCCTGGTCACGGTAGCGACGGTACAGACGTTCCAGTTCGGCCAGTTGCGGCGTATAGCCACAACGGCTGGCAACGTTGACGACCAACAGCACCTGGCCACGCAAGGCACGCAGGTTGAAAGGTTCGCCGCTCTGCGTGCGGCAGTCCTGATCGTAGATAGGCATAACGAGCCGTTTCGCGAGTGTCTGGGCGAAAAGATGCCATGTCCATCAATAACATGCCAGCCACGCCACCCAACGTACTTTACGTCATGCCGAGATTGACCGGCGTGAGGCGTCGCGCCATGCTCAACGCTAGGAACCCTAGTATTCATCCGACCTTCGCGCCGTCGAAAGCCCTGTTTCACCAGCCGGAGTGCTTGCGTTATGACCGACCGTGCTCCACGCCGCCAACTGGCGACCCATCGCGTCGACAACCAGCCATTGCCCGCCGGCGATCGCGATTTTCTCGCTCTCGACCAACCGCTGCGCGACGCATTGGCTCGCGAGGCGCCGGACTGGGTCGCTCGCCGGCTCGCGCCACTCGGCGCCGCGGTCGGCAGCGCCGAGGTCCAGGCACTGGGTGAAGAGGCCAACCGCTACCCGCCCGAACCGCGCCTGTTCGATCGCCACGGCCGACGCCTCGATGAAGTCAGCTATCACCCCGCCTACCATCAATTGATGCATCTGGCCTTCGATTACGGCTGGCACAGCGTCGCCTGGGAAGAGGAACATCGCGGCGGTCATCAGGCGCATATCGCCGCGATGTATCTGCTGACCCAGGCCGAGCCGGGTTTTTGCTGCCCGTTGACCATGACCCACGCCGCGCTGCCGGCGCTGCGCCGCGAGCCACGTATCTTCGATGAATGGAGTGCACGGCTGTTGGCCTGGGATTACGACGAGCGCGCGGTGCCGGCCTGGGAAAAACCGGCCGTCACCTTCGGCATGGCGATGACCGAGAAACAGGGCGGCAGCGATGTGCGCGCCAACACCACCCAGGCCGTTGCCGAAGGCGATGGCTTCCTGCTCACCGGCCATAAATGGTTCTGCAGCGCGCCGATGTCGGACGCCTTTCTGACGTTGGCGCAGACCGACGATGGCCTGGGTTGCTTTCTGGTGCCGCGTTTCACGCCCGACGGCGAGCGCAACGCCATCGAGTTGCAGCGCCTCAAGGACAAGTGCGGCAACCGCGCCAACGCCTCGGCCGAGATCGAGTATCGCGGCGCCTTCGCCGAAGCCATCGGCGAACCCGGGCGCGGCATCGCGACCATCCTCGAAATGGTTCAGCAGACCCGCCTGGATGCCGCCACCGCCCCAGCCGGGATGATGCGCCAGGCGCTGCTCGAAGCCTGGAGTCATGTTCGCCAGCGCCACGCCTTCGGCCAGCGGCTCAGCGATCAGCCCCTGATGCGCCGGGTGATCGCCGATCTGGCCCTGGAAACCGAAGCCAGCCTGGCATTGGCGATGCGCACCGCGCGCGCCTTCGATTCCATCGATGACGAACATGAACGCGCCTTGGCGCGACTCGCTCCCGCACTTGGCAAATACTGGCATAACAAGCGTGGTCCCGGCTTCATGGCCGAGGCCATGGAGTGTCTGGGCGGTATCGGCTATGTCGAGGAGACCCCACTGGCGCGACTGTATCGCGAGGCGCCGGTGAATTCGATCTGGGAGGGCTCGGGCAATGTGATGTGCCTGGACGTGCTGCGCGTGCTGGGCCGCCACCCGGAAAGCATCGAAGCGCTGCGTGCCGAACTGCACGCCGCACGCGGCGGCTCGCGCGAATACGACACTGCCATCGACCGATTGCAGCAGGCACTCGGCCAGCCCGCCGAGGCGCTGCAGGCCAATGCACGCTGGTTGACTCAGCGCATGGCGCAATGCCTGCAGGCGTCGTTATTGCTACGTCATGCACCGGGCCAGGTCGCCGAAACATTCTGCCGCAGCCGGCTGGGCGATGACGTCAGCCCGGCCTATGGCGTGCTGCCGCTCGATACGCCGCTGGAAGCGATTCTCGCGCGCATCGCCCCCTGAGCTGGCTGACCGGCCCTTCGGACCAGGCCGTTGCCAAAATCGCTCGACGAGAGGATGGAACGATATGCGTCTGTTTGCGTTGTCATTGCTAACCGCGCTGATCATGGCGCCCGCGGCCCAGGCCCATGAGGCGAGTGCACGGGGGCTGCATATCGCCCATCCCTTCGCCACCCCGACGCCACCGGGCGCGCCCAATGGCGCCGCTTATCTGACTATCAGCGCCGAGGGCGACTCGATCAGCCTGGTGGGCGCCGCCTCGCCGGTCAGCGAGGCGGTGGAGATTCACAGCATGTCGATGGATGACGGCACCATGCGCATGCGCCGTCTCGATCGCCTGGAGGTGCCAGCCGGGGAAACCGTAAAGCTGCGCCCCGGCGGCGGTGCACACTTCATGCTGATCGGGCTGGATGAGGCGCTGAAAATCGGCGATACCTTCCCGATGACGCTGGAATTCGCCAATCACGACAGCGTGGAAATCGAGGTGCGGGTACATCGCGCCGGCGAGAGTGGCAGCGACGGCCATCGGCACTGAAAAAGAAGAGGGAGAGTGGCTAGCCCAGCAGCACCTGCAGAGCCACACCGATCAGCAGCACCCCGGTGATGCGATTGATCCAATGCGCACGAGCCTGCAGCCAGGGCAATACCGTCGAGTTCGAGAGTGCCATCGCCACCAGTACATACCAGGCGCCATCGATCAGTGTGGCGGTGGCGACGATCAATGCCTTGGCGTCCCAACGCATATCGGCACTGACGAACTGACTGAGCAGGGCGACGAAGAACAGAATCAGCTTGGGATTGGCCAGCGCTACCAGCACACCGTCGCGCGCCGCCTGAGAATGGCTGGTAGCCACCGCATGCGCTCTCAAGGCACCACCCCGGCCGGCGCGCAGCGCCCTGATGCCCAGCCACGCCAGGTAAGCGGCTCCACCCCAGGTAATCAGCGTAAACAACCATGGCTGGTGAGCGATGACCGCGCCCAATCCCCACACCGTCAGCAGCGCGTACAGACCGACACCCAGCGCATGACTGATGCCCGCGATCACGCCCGGCACGCGCCCACCGCCCAGTGTGTGCCGCAAGACCATGGCCAGGCTCGGCCCCGGCGACATCGCCCCCATCGCGCAGACGGCGGCCAACGATAGCCAGAGTGACAGCGGCATGATCGGCTCCTCAGCGGTGATATTGCTTGGCGGCCTCGGGCTGCCACAGAATGGCATCGACGCGCAGATGCGTGGTGCGCCCATCCGGCAGCGTCCAGTCGATCGTATCGCCGGCCCGCAGCCCGAGCAGCGCTGCGCCCACCGGGGCCATCACCGATAGGCCATCCTCGGTGGTCGCCAGTGCGTGAGGGTAGACCAGCGTGCGCGTCAGCTCGCTGTTACGCGATAGCTCGGTGAAACGCACCTGGCTATTCATGCTGACCACATCGCCCGGCATGTCCTCGGGGTCGAGCACCTCGGCACGCTCCAACTCGGTTTCAAGTGCCTCGGCCACGGCTCGATCCTTCTCCGTGGCGGCATCGATCAGCCGCTGCAAGCGCTCGGCATCCAGCCGACTGAGGGTAATCACAGGGCGTTGCATAGAGACTCCTTCTCTGTAGTAACCCATGGCAATAGACAGAAAAAACAGTCCTTCGCCTGCAAGAGGTGAAGGACTGCGGTCATGATTCGAAGATAACGTTGATCATAAGCCTTAATGAAAGCGACGGTAAGACGCCTGGAATACGACCAAAGTCTTAACCGCCAGAATGAATGGCTCTACCGACCGGTCGATAAAAAAGGCCCGGCGCTGATTAGGCGACCGGGCAAAGGAAACTCTATGACTAGCAACGTCCATTCTATCCATTGCCCTTTCATGCAAAGCCAAGAAAAAGGCCCTTTCCAGCAGCTACTTAAACAAAAATGCAGGTTTTTATGCGTATGAGGCGTGCGTTGTCGCGCAGGCTTGCCGAGCCCTGCCTAAGCTTGATTTAGCGACGGATAGACTCCATGTGATCAACATGCAGCGGACCGAGCGTAGGAGGTCAATATGAAACGATTTATCGGGGCGGCAGTGGCCAATTGGTTGAGAAAACCCGAAAACCGCGAGAAAGCGAAGCGCACGGCCAGAAAGCTTTGGGGCAAGTACCAGAACCGCAAGGGTTCTACGCCGGGCAACGGTCCCCGGAAATGAGTCGCAGCGGCATTCTATGATCGAAAACAAGCGCAGGAAATGGGGAGGAGCGAGGAACCGCCAAACCCTTGATTTGATATGGTGCCCGGGGTCGGACTCGAACCGACACGCTGTCTCCAGCGGCGGATTTTGATCGCTGTCAGTACGTGCCAAAACTCTTTTCCTTCCAGACCAGTAATTTGCAGCCATCACACTGCACTTTACTGGTCTTTTCTGTTTGCGATCTTCCTACAGCTTCTGCTCGAGCTCGGGCAGGATCTGGAACAGATCGCCGACTAACCCGTAATCCGCCACCTGGAAGATCGGCGCCTCCTCGTCCTTGTTGATGGCGACGATCACCTTGGAGTCCTTCATCCCCGCCAGGTGCTGGATCGCCCCGCTGATGCCGACCGCGATGTACAGTTCCGGCGCGACGATCTTGCCGGTCTGGCCGACCTGCATGTCGTTGGGCACGAAGCCGGCATCGACCGCCGCTCGCGATGCGCCGATCGCCGCACCGAGCTTGTCGGCGATGCCCTCGAGCAGCTTGAAGTTCTCGCCGCTGCCCATGCCACGCCCGCCGGAGATGACCACCCGCGCACCGCCCAGTTCGGGGCGTTCGCTCTGGGCCAGTTCTTCGCTGACGAAGGTCGACAAGGTGTTGTCGACACTCGCTTCGACGGCCTCGATCGGTGCGCCGTTACCTTCGCCAACGGCATCGAAGGCCGTGGTGCGCACGGTCAGCACCTTGAGCGACTCGGCGCTTTGCACGGTGGCGATGGCATTGCCGGCGTAGATCGGTCGCTTGAAGGTATCGGCACTCTCGACGCTGAGAATATCGGAGAGCGGCGAAACGTCCTTGAGTGCGGCCAGGCGCGGCAGCACGTTCTTGCCGGTGGTCGAGGCACTGGCCAGGATGTGGCTGTAATCGTCGGCCAGCTGGGCAAGCAGATCGGCCATCGGCTCGGCGAGTTGGTGGGCATAGACAGCGCTGTCGGCGACGCGTACGCGACTCACGCCGTCCAGCTTGGCTCCCGCCTCGGCGATCGCTTGAACGCTCTCGCCGGCGACCAGCAGGTCGATATCGGCGTTGGTGTCGCCCGCGATTTTACGGGCCGCGGCGACGACATGCGCGGTAGCGGCGGCGAGCTGGCCGTCGTGATGATCGGCGAGTACCAGTAGGCTCATGAAATCACCTTGGCGTCGTTCTTGAGTTTGTCGATCAGTTCGTCCACCGAAGCGACCTTGATGCCACCCTGGCGCTCGGCTGGGGTTTCGACCTGTAGCTGAGTCAGCTTGGCGACGATCTCGACGCCGAGTTCCGCCGGCGTCTTGACGTCGAGTGGCTTCTTCTTGGCCTTCATGATGTCGGGCAGCTTGGCGTAGCGCGGCTCATTCAGACGCAGGTCGGTGGTGACGATGGCCGGTAGCTTGAGCGATACGGTCTGCAGACCGCCGTCGATCTCGCGGGTGACGTTGACCGTGTCGCTCTGCACCTCGACCTGGGAGGCAAAGGTGCCCTGGCCCATGCCGGTCAGCGCGGCGAGCATCTGGCCGGTCTGGTTGTTGTCGGTATCGATGGCCTGCTTGCCGAGAATCGTAAGCCCGGGCTGTTCGTCCTCGACGACGCGCTTGAACAGCTTGGCCACCGCCAACGACTCGACACGCTCGTCGGTCTCGATATGCAGAGCGCGGTCGGCGCCCAGCGCCAGGGCGGTGCGCAGTTGTTCCTGCGCGGCCTTGGGGCCAACGGTGACGACGACGACCTCACTCGCCACCCCCTTTTCCTTCAGACGCACCGCCTCTTCCACGGCGATCTCGCAGAACGGGTTCATGGCCATCTTGACGTTGGTGAGATCAACGTCGGAGTGATCGGCCTTGACGCGAATCTTGACGTTGTAATCGATGACGCGTTTGACCGCGACGAGTACTTTCATGATTTCCTCATTGTTTGGCGTACGGTACTTGTTTTACCCAGCTTGCTCGGGATATTGAAGACGAAAGCTCCCAATGGCGGATGCAATGACGGCATCACATCCACAACTGATCAGCTCCGCTTCAGCAAAGAATATCCGTCGACCTCCACCTGTGCGGCGGCCCCTGGCAAATAACTTTCCCTGGCTTGCCTTGGCCATGTACTGCACCGTTAAGGAAATCGTGGCTGCTCGCGCCTCGGAACCATCGTTCATGGAGCAGAAGCCGCTGTACCCACACGCCACGTCCAGTAAGGTAGCGATAATCCCACCGTGGAGCGATCCTTGGGTATTAAGATGTTGTGGTTGCACATCAAGGGCCCATTCACATCGCCCCCATTCCCATTCGGTCAGCCGAGCCCCGATGAGATTGATGAAAGGGTTTGGGAGCATTGCCATATCTTGCTCTCTCGTGAGCGCCGTCATGATATGCAAGTCCTGTTCTTGGCAAGAATTTCTTGGGCACGAGTAGCCATGTCTTGTTCTCCTACGGTTTCTACAGAATGCCCAGAATGAGAACGTTATAGAATTCGCTTTTGCAGAAGGTAGTGTTTTGTTGAGCTGAAAACTCAGCATACTCAATACATGCTGCCAACTAATTCTTTGAGAACGGCGATGCATTCTGATCTCTCAGAATCCAGAGGGGCCTCAGCTCGGTGTCGAGGCCTTTCGATTTCAGCATTGCATCAGCCAACCGTGAGTGCACGACTATGCGCTATGCATAGCTTGCCCCCGGTCACTCAGTGAACAGTGAACACTTAAGATATTGCTGTAGGAATCAAGCAAGAAAGGAACCGCTATGCACTTGATTTGAAAATGGTGCCCGGGGTCGGACTCGAACCGACACGCTGTCTCCAGCGGCGGATTTTGAATCCGCTGCGTCTACCGATTTCGCCACCCGGGCAGCGGAAACGCATTATACGGGGCTTCGCCGCCGCGTCAATGCCGACCTGACTTCGCCGCCCAGCTCGGCTATCATGTACGCCTTGTCCGAACGGTCCAGGCCTTGGTCTGCCCGACCGTTGGCCTGAGCCTAACCCCGAATCCCAACCGCTACTGGCAATTACCGTTCATGCAGCGCGCCGATTTCCATTTCGATCTACCCGACGAGCTGATCGCTCGTTACCCTTCCGAGCAGCGTAGCGATTGCCGGCTGCTGTGCGTGGATGGCGAGAGCGGCGAGTTGGCGCATCGCCGCTTCGCCGATCTGCTCGAACTGCTCGCTCCCGGCGATCTGGTGGTATTCAACGATACCCGGGTGATTCCCGCGCGATTGCATGGCCACAAGGCCAGCGGCGGGCGCGTGGAAATGTTGCTCGAACGCCCACTGGATGCGCATCGCGGATTGGCGCACATCCGCTCCAGCAAATCCCCCAAGCCGGGCACCGAACTGATCTTCGAGGGTGATGTCCACGCCGTGGTCGAGGGTCGAGTCGATGCGCTGTTCGAGTTGCGCTTTCTCGGCGAGACACCGCTGATCGAGTTGCTCGAACGCCATGGCCACATGCCATTACCGCCTTATATCACCCGCGAGGATGAACTCGCCGATCGCGAGCGCTACCAGACCGTTTATGCGCGCCGTGACGGCGCCGTCGCCGCGCCGACCGCCGGGCTGCACTTCGACGAGCCGCTGATGCAGGCGATGCGCGAACGCGGCATCGATATCGCCTTCGTCACCCTGCATGTCGGCGCCGGCACCTTCCAGCCGGTACGCGTCGACGACATCCGCGAGCATCATATGCATAGCGAATGGCTCGAGGTCAGTGAGACGGTGAGCGAGCAGGTGCGTGCCGCCAAGTCACGTGGCAACCGGGTCGTCGCGGTAGGCACCACCAGCGTGCGCTGCCTGGAGAGCGCTTGTTTATACAGCCCCGATGGCGGGATCGCTCCCTACAGCGGCGAGACCGATATTTTCATCTACCCGGGTTATGAGTGGCGCTGCGTCGATGCCCTGGTGACCAACTTCCATCTGCCGGAGTCGACGCTGTTGATGCTGGTATCGTCGTTCGTCGGTTTCGAGCCCGTCATGCGCGCCTACCGCGCCGCGGTCGATGAGCGCTATAGATTCTTCAGTTATGGCGACGCCATGTTCCTGACCCGCAAGCTGCGCTGAATTCGATCATGCTGCGTTAAACGCTGACTCAAAATACTCATTTACTCCATGTAAACTCGCGTGCGAGCCCAGTCCGCTTTTTTGTCAGCGTTTGCCTTGCCTGCTCTTCTTCAACACACCTTGGTTCAATTTTGAGAACCCCATGCGTAACGACTGCTTCATGAGTTTCAAGCGCCTGGCCAGCGACGGGCGCGCCCGCCGCGGCCGGCTGAGCTTCCCGCGCGGCACGGTGGAGACCCCGGCGTTCATGCCGGTGGGCACCTACGGCACCGTCAAGGGCATGACGCCGCAGAGCGTCGAGGAGATCGGCGCCGAGATCATTCTCGGCAATACCTTTCACCTGTGGCTGCGTCCCGGCGTCGAGGTCATCGAAACGCATGGCGATTTGCACGACTTCGCCCAATGGGACAAGCCGATTCTCACCGACTCCGGCGGTTTCCAGGTGTTCTCGCTGGGTGCGATGCGCAAGATCACCGAGCAGGGCGTGCACTTCCGCTCGCCGGTGGATGGCGCCAAGGTCTTCATGGGACCAGAGGAGTCGATGGCCGTGCAGCGCTCGCTGGGCTCCGACGTAGTGATGATCTTCGATGAATGCACGCCCTACCCGGCTAGCGAAGAAGAAGCGAAGCACTCCATGGAGCGCTCGCTGCGCTGGGCCGAGCGTTCGCGCATCGCGCATGGCGACTCGCCCTCGGCACTGTTCGGAATCATCCAGGGCGGCATGTATCCCGAACTGCGGGAACGTTCGCTCGAGGGCCTGCTGGAAATCGGCTTCGACGGCCTGGCGATCGGCGGGCTGTCGGTGGGCGAGCCCAAGGAGGAGATGATTCGGGTGCTCGACTATCTGCCCACGTGGATGCCTGAGGATACACCGCGCTATTTAATGGGCGTGGGCAAGCCCGAGGACCTGGTAGAGGGCGTGCGCCGCGGCATCGACATGTTCGATTGCGTGATGCCGACCCGCAACGCCCGCAACGGCCACCTGTTCAGCGCCGAAGGCACGGTCAAGATTCGCAATGCCAAGCATCGCCATGACACTCGACCGATCGAGGAGGGTTGCGATTGCTATACCTGCCGGCACTTCTCGCGCAGCTATCTGCATCACCTGGATCGCTGTGGCGAAATGCTCGGCTCAATGCTCAATACCATTCACAATCTACGCTATTACCAGCGTGTGATGAGCGGTTTGCGCGGTGCTATCGAAGCGGGTACATTGGCGAACTTCGTGGAAACGTTCTATGCGCGTCGCAACATGCCGGTACCCGATGCGCCGAACTAATTGGTGAACAGAACCCGTTTATCGACCGGACGCCTGGCGTTCGGCCCAGTTTCGCAACCTTAAGTAACTTGTCCGGGAGACGACAACCCATGCTGGATTTCTTCATTTCCGAGGCGCATGCCGAAGGTGGTGCTGCCGCGGGTGGCGGTATCGCCCAGATCGTGATGCTGGTCGGCTTCGTGCTGATCTTCTACTTCCTGTTGTGGCGCCCGCAATCCAAGCGCGCCAAGCAGCACAAGGCGTTGATCGGCGGGCTGGCCAAGGGCGACGAGATCGTCATCGGCGGCGGCCTGATCGGCCGCGTCACCAAGGTGACCGACGACTTCATCTCCATGGAAATCGCCGAGGGTACCGAGGTCAACGTGCAGAAGAGCGCCGTCGCCGCGGTTCTACCCAAGGGCACCCTGAAGTCCCTCTGATTTTCCTTCAATCGCCGCCGGTCGCTCGTCCGGCGGCGGCTTCGCGTCAGCAACAAGGACAGGGCTTCCATGCTCAACCGTTACCCCCTGTGGAAGTATCTGCTGATACTTTGCGTGCTCGTCGTCGGCCTGATCTATGCGCTTCCCAACCTCTACCCCGAGGATCCAGCCATTCAGGTCAGCAGCGCCGGCGGTGCCACTCTCGATGAAAGCCAAGTCGAACGCCTGAGTCGCGCGCTAAGCGAAGCGGACATTGCCATCAAGCGCGTCGAGAGCGACGCCAACAGCGCGCTGTTTCGTCTACGCAGCGCCGACGATCAGCTCGAAGCCCGCGATATCGTCGCCGGCCTGCTCGATGACGATTACACCGTGGCGCTGAATTTGGCCGAGTCGACACCAGCCTGGCTCGAGAGTCTGGGCGCGACCCCGATGAATTTGGGCCTCGACCTGCGCGGCGGCGTACATTTCGCACTGCAAGTGGATATGCAGGCCGCACTGACTCAACGCCTCGAAGTCAACGCCAGCGCCATTCGTGACATCCTGCGCGATGAAAACATTCGTTATCGCGACACCCAGGTCGACGGCAATACCCTGACATTGGCCTTCGCCAACGACGAAGATCGCAGCGCGGCGCGCGAGTTGATCAGCGCTCAGTTTCCCAACTTCCAGTACCAGAATCGCGACGGCGGGCAGACCGCCGTGCTGGCACTGAGCCTGACGCAGCAACAGATCGACGAGATTCAGGACTACGCGATCAGCCAGAACATCACGACTCTGCGCAATCGCGTCAACGAACTGGGCGTAGCCGAGGCACTGGTCCAGCGCCAGGGCCCCGATCGTATCGTCGTCGAATTGCCCGGCGTTCAGGATACCGCCGCCGCCAAGCGCGTGGTCGGTGCCACCGCCAATCTGGAGTTCCGCCTCGCGGCGCGCCCGGATACGCCGGATTCCGAAACCGAGACCATTGCCTTTCGCAACGACGAAGCGCGTACCGCCGAGGTGATGCGCGACGTCATCATTACCGGCGACAGCGTTTCCAGTGCCAGCACCAGCTTCGACGAGAATGGCCGACCACAGGTCAACATCAATCTCGATGGCACCGGCGGCACGCTGATGAGCAGCGCCACCCGCTCGAACATCGGGCGTGGCATGGCGGTGATCTATATCGACAACAAGACCCGCACGCGCATGGTGATGGAGGATGGCGAGCAGGTCGAAAAACGCATTCCCTACGTCGAACGCGGCATCATCAGTCTGGCGACCATCCAGAGCGCCCTGGGCAACCGTTTCCGTATCACCGGGCTGGACTCACCCACCGAAGCCGATGAGCTGGCCCTGCTGCTGCGCTCCGGCTCGCTGGCGGCACCGATCTACTTCGTCGCCGAACGCACCATCGGGCCGAGCCTGGGCCAGGCCAATATCGAACGCGGGATCCTCTCGGTACAGATCGGCCTGCTGCTGGTAGTGCTGTTCATGTTGGCGCGCTATAAAGCCTTCGGACTGATTGCCAACCTGGCACTGATGGTCAACCTGGTATTGCTGGTCGCGTTGATGTCGATGCTCGGCGCCACGCTGACCATGCCGGGCATTGCCGGCATCGTACTCACCCTGGGCATGGCGGTGGATGCCAACGTGCTGATCTTCGAGCGAATACGTGAGGAGATACGCGCCAAGATGCCGGTTCAGCAAGCCATACACGCCGGCTTCGAACGCGCCTTCACATCGATTCTCGATGGCCAACTGACCACGCTGCTGGTCGCGGTGATTCTATTCTCGATCGGCACCGGGCCGGTCAAGGGTTTCGCCGTGACCCTGTCACTGGGCATCCTGACCTCGATGTTCACCGGGATCATGGTGTCGCGGGCGATGGTTAACCTGAGCATCGGCGGCAAGCCGTTGAAGAAACTCTGGATTTAAGAGGCTAACGCGATGCGACAGTTCGATTTCATGGGCAAGCGCCGTCTGGCCTTCTTTGTATCCGGGGCGCTGATACTGATTTCCATAGCGACACTGCTATTTCAGCAGCTCAACCTGGGGCTGGACTTCACCGGCGGCACACTGGTGGAGGTGCGCTACGCCACACCCGTCGCGCTGGATACGATACGTCAATTGCTGGAGAGCGCCGGCTATCAGAACGTCTCGGTGCAGACCTTCGGTGCCACTACCGATGTGCTGGTACGTCTGCAGCAGGCGTTCGACCCCGGCGTTGGCGAGCAGGTGGTGCAGGCCCTGCGCCAGGGCGGCGAGAGCGTCGATCTGGTGCGCGCCGAGTTCGTCGGCTCGCAGGTCGGCGATCAGCTACGCGATCAGAGCGGCCTGGGCATGCTGGTGGCCATGGCCGGGGTCGCGCTCTACGTCGCGATTCGCTTTCAGTACAAGTTCGCCCTCGGCGCGCTGGTGGCGTTGGTCCACGACGTCATCGTGGTGCTCGGCGTGTTCTCGCTGTTTCAGCTCGATTTCGACCTGACCGCGCTGGCGGCGGTGCTGGCGGTGATCGGCTATTCGTTGAACGATACCATCATCATCTTCGACCGCATCCGCGAGAACATCCGCAAGTCGCGTAGCGAAGACATGGCGGCGATCTTCAACGAAGCCATCAACCAGACCCTGGCCCGCACCCTGGCCACATCGGGCACTACGCTGCTGGTGCTGCTGGCCTTGCTGCTGCTCGGTGGCGACACCATCCATAATTTCGCCCTGGCGCTGATCATCGGCGTCGGTATCGGCACCTTTTCGTCGATCTATGTCGCCTCGGCGTTGCTGCTGGCGGTTGGCTTCCGACGCGAGGACATGATTCCGGCACCGAAGGAAAATGCCGAGGAAGATGAACTGCCCTGAGACGGAAGCAGGAAGAATAAGTTGATCTTTTCTTCCCCCATCAAACGCAAAAACCGCTCGATCGAGCGGTTTTTGCGTTTCTAGACTCTTCAATCTTATACGTGCGGCTTGAGTACCTGCACCAGCGACTTGTACAGACGAGGGCCGGCAGCCATCAGCGGACCATCTATCGCTACGTTGGGGCTGCCATCCGGGCCACCCATCAAGGCACCGGCCTCCCTTAGCAGCAGTGTGCCGACCAGGCTGTCCTGCTCCTCGAGGCCCAACACGAACACCGCATCGGCGCGCCCGGCGGCCATCTCGGCGATATCCAGCAGAGGGCAGCCACTGCTGGTCAGCGTATCGACCTGGGGGCCAAGCTGTTGAATCACGTTCATATAAGCGGGTAGAAAACGCGAGCGAAGGCCGCTATCCGGTAGCCCCATGACGGCGCGAATGCCGGTGACCGCAGTCGACTTGGTCACTCGGATACGCTTGCCATTATGCTGGGCGCCACGACCGCGACTGGCCAGGTACTCATCGTCGCTGAACGGGCAGATCACCACGGCGTGCTCGGGGCGATCCTTGACCAGACACACCAACGACAGTGCAAAGGCGTTGCCGGCCACACCGAGATTGGAATAGCCATGGAAGGGCTCGATTTTCCAGAGCGTGTCGCGGCCCTCGTCTTCGCCCTTGCGATGCGGAGTATAGCGGCCAACGACGCCATGCTGAGGATAACCGCGGGCGAGTTGGCGGACGATCAGTGTTTCGGCGTTGCGCGCGGCATCCTCCAGCAAGCCATCGAGGTTGCGATCTTCATGTGCGACCTCGATGCGCTCACGAATGCGCACGAACTGCTCGGAGGCGCTGCGCGCGGCGCGCAACGCAAATTGGATCATCGGATGCATGATCGGACCTTGAGGAGTCGGTAACTGTTAAAGAACGAGAACAGGCGGTTTGGGCAGCACTGTCCGGCGCGCATCCTAGCAGATTTTATCGATAGCCGCCATCGAAGCCCGGAGCCAACATGTTAGAATCCCGACTCTCTTTCTTCGCAACCCGCAGGCCCAGGCCCCATGCTCGAGCGCATTCGCATCGTACTCATCGGCACCAGTCATCCCGGCAATATCGGCGGCGTCGCCCGCGCGATGAAAAACATGGGGCTGCGCGATCTGGCGTTAGTGACGCCACGCTGCGAGGCACGCTCCAGCGAGGCCATCTCGCGGGCCTCCGGTGCGGATGATCTGATTGCGGCGGCGACGATCCATACGACGCTCGATGCGGCGGTGGCAGATGCCACCCTGACCATCGGCGCCAGCGCCCGCTCGCGCACGCTGCCCTGGCCGATGATCACCCCACGTCAGTTCGGCGAGACGCTTGCCAGTGAGTTGACACCCACCGATAGCCGCGTGGCGCTGGTGTTCGGTCGCGAGGATACCGGGCTGACCAACGGCGAACTGCAGCGCTGCCATCGGCATGTACACATCCCCACCGCCGCCGACTTCAGCTCGCTGAACCTGGCCGCCGCGGTGCAAGTGCTCGCCTACGAGTGCCGCCAAGCCTGGCTGGCTGCACAGGAGAACCGGCAATCCGGCAGCAATGAGCGTATTGGCGATGACACTCCCTTCGGTACCGCCTGGGACAACCCACTGGCCAGCCATGCCGATCTCGAGCGCTTCTTCGAGCACCTCGAACGAAGTCTGATCGCCATCGACTTTCACGACCCTGACAATCCGCGCCAGTTGATGGCACGCCTGCGGCGCCTCTATCTACGGGCGCGCCCCGATCAGATGGAGATCAATATCCTGCGCGGCATTCTCAGCGCCGTGGAAAAGAAGACCGCAGGCAGCCGCTGACTTGCAGGGTGTCGTTAGCGCCTTAATACTATGGGGTCATCGAGACAAACCAGCACTCGGATTGCCATAAGGACCGCTTCATGTTCAGCCGCCTGCGTGAAGACATAAACAGCGTATTCGACCGCGATCCCGCGGCACGCAATTTCCTCGAAGTGCTGACCAACTATCCGGGTCTGCACGCCCTGCTCGCGCATCGGTTGAGCCACTGGCTCTGGCATCGCAATCTCAAGTGGCTGGCTCGCAGCATCTCTACGCTGTTCCGCTGGCTGACCGGCATCGAGATTCACCCCGGCGCACGCATCGGCCGGCGCTTCTTCATCGATCATGGCATGGGCGTGGTGATCGGCGAGACCGCCGAGGTCGGCGACGATGTCACGCTCTATCAGGGCGTGACTCTGGGCGGCACCAGCTGGAGCAAAGGCAAGCGTCACCCGACGCTGGAGAACGGCGTCATCGTCGGTGCCGGCGCCAAGATCCTCGGCCCATTCGTGGTCGGCGCCGGGGCCAAGATCGGCTCCAACGCGGTGATTACCAAGGAAGTGCCGGCCGGCGCCACGGTGGTCGGCATCCCCGGCAAGATCGTCAAGCGTGCCGAGCCCGATACCGAGGAGCCGCCAGTCTTCGATCCCGAGCGCCGTGAAGCCATGCGCCAGAAGTTCGGCTTCGACGCCTACGGCGTCAGCCAGGACATGCCCGATCCGGTGGCCCGCTCGATGCAGGCCATGCTCGATCACATGCATGCCGTCGATCAGCGCATCGAGTTGATGTGCAATACCTTGTGCAAGCTCGACGCCAGCTATCGCAAGGGCCAGTTACCCGAGTTGCGCGACGAGGACTTCGCCGAGATTCTCGCCGATGTCGAAAGCTGCTGCTCGCAGACCGAGACGCCCCGCGCCGATGACATACCGCGCCATACGACGGCGGAATCTACCGAGGCGCCGCTGCGCAAGCGCTCCGGCGGCGAGCGCTGAGCACCAATTGTTGACCGTTCTACTAGGTTTTCCCATAATGGCCTGCATATCGCGTCAGGACTATCGATGCCATCGCGGTCCTGAGCTTCTTTCGGCCATCCGACCGACGCTGATGCGTTCACTAGCCTATGCGCCTGACCACCAAAGGACGTTACGCCGTCACCGCCATGCTCGATCTGGCCCTGCATGCCGATCAGCGGCCGATCAGCCTGGCCGATATCTCACGACGCCAGGAGATCTCGCTATCCTATCTCGAGCAGCTCTTTGCGCGACTGCGCCGCGCCCGGCTGGTCAAGAGCGTACGCGGCCCAGGCGGCGGTTACCTGTTAGCGGTACCACCGGCGCAGGTATCGGTGGCTAAAGTCATCGATGCCGTCGATGAGTCGGTGGATGCTACGCGTTGCCAGGGGTTGTCGGATTGCCAGAAGGGCGACATCTGTCTTACTCACCATTTATGGTGTGAATTGTCACAAGAAATTCACGGCTTCCTCAATGGCATTACATTGCACGATCTGGTCAATCGCCATGAGGTGCGCAGCATCGCCGCCCGCCAGCGTCTGCGCGTCGACGATGACACCATTGCCCTGGCTACGCCCTGATCGCAACCCGACTGCTGCAGGATGGAGGCTTAGGTCTTGTCTGAAAATCGTCGAGCGAAGGCCAGACAAGGCAAAAATCGGCGACAAATCGGCAGGATAGCCGATTTGGGCAGCTCCGCTGCTCGAAGAGCGAGCAACATGGATGTTGCGAGTCCAAAACGGAGTTTACATGACGTAAATGAGTAGCTTGAGCCGATTTTTAACGCCGTATTGGGCAAGCGCAGACATTTTTCAGACAGACCGTATGCCATGAACGCACCCATTTATCTCGACTATGCCGCGACCACTCCGGTCGACCCGCGTGTCGCCGAGGCCATGAGTCGCCATTTGACCCTGGATGGCGTCTTCGCCAATCCGGCATCGCGCAGCCATATGCCAGGCTGGCAGGCCGAACAGGCGGTCGAGGGCGCGCGCCGCCAGGTCGCCGATATCATCGCTGCCGACCCGCGCGAGATCGTCTGGACCTCCGGCGCCACCGAGGCCGACAACCTGGCGCTGACCGGTTTCATGCGTGCCAATCGCGCGCGTGGACGCCACTTGGTTACCTCGATCATTGAGCACAAGGCGGTGGTGGATACCGCCAGTGCCCTGGAGGCCGAAGGCTTCGACGTGACCTGGCTCAAGCCAGGCAAGGACGGGCGCATCAGCCCCTCCCGACTGGCCGAGGCGATGCGCGACGATACCGTGCTGGTGTCGCTGATGGCGGTCAATAACGAGCTCGGTGCGATCAACGATCTGGCGGCGCTATCCGCAGTGGCGCATGCACGCGACGCGGCATTCCATGTCGATGCCGCCCAGGCCGTTGGGCGGATTCCACTGGACGTCGTCGAACATGGCATTGATCTGATGTCGCTGTCGGGCCATAAGGTTTACGGCCCCAAGGGAATCGGCGCACTGTACGTCAGACGCAGCCCCGATATTCGTGTCGAGGCGCTGATTCACGGTGGCGGCCATGAACGCGGCATGCGCTCCGGCACATTGCCGACCCACCAGATCGTCGGCATGGGCGAGGCCTGCGCGCTGGCCGAGGCCGAGGGCGAGGCCGACCAGTCACAGGCCGGCACCCTCGCCACACGCTTTCTCGATGGTCTCGACGACATCGAAGGCATCCACCGCAACACCGACACCACGGTAGCGGTGCCCAATATCATCAATCTCGCCTTCGATGGCGTCGATGGCGAATCACTGCTCATGGCGCTGCGCGGTATCGCGGTTTCCACCGGTTCGGCATGCAACTCGGCGAGCGTCGAGCCATCCTATGTACTACAGGGCATCGGTGTGCCGCGATCGCGAGCGCTGACGTCGCTACGCTTCAGCCTCGGACGCTTCACGACCGAGGCCGACATCGACACCGCCGTCGCCGAGATACGCCACGCCGTAACGGCGCTTCGCCGCTAGGTAAATGGCCGCATTCATTCAGGAGGTTAAGCATGGCGCACGTTTCGATCACCCCCGCCGCCGCCCAGCAGATTCGTCAGGTACTCGACGAACGCGGGCATGGCCTTGGCTTGCGCGTTACCGTCAAACCCAGTGGCTGCTCGGGCTATAGTTACGTCCTCGATTTCGCCGATCAGGCGACGGGTGGCGACGTACCCTTCGAGGAGCACGGCGCCAAGGTCTTCGTCGCGCCGCAGGCACTGGATATGCTCGATGGCAGCGAAGTGGACTACGTTTCGGAAGGTCTCAATCGCTTCTTCCGTTTCAACAATCCCAACGTCAAGGACCAATGCGGCTGCGGCGAAAGCTTCAGCGTGTAATCTGCCTCGAGACCCGCCAGAACAGGGTGCGCTATGCCGGGCTAGGCGCTATAATGGCGCGATTTTCGGCGATGGGCATGAGTCCCCGTTCCAGGCCCGTCTCGCCGAGCCATTTTCTGCGCGCCGCCTCTGCGGCGCGCAGCCGTATTGAACACAATCACCCGTTATGGAGAACGCCGAATGGCTAGCCAGCGCACCCTGTCCATCATCAAGCCCGATGCCGTCGCCAAGAATGTGATCGGCGAGATCATCGGTCGCTTCGAGAAGGCCGGCCTCAAGGTCGTCGCCGCCAAGATGCTGCACCTTTCCAAAGAGCAGGCGGAAGGCTTCTATGCCGAGCACAAGGAGCGTGGCTTCTTTGGCGAACTGGTCGGCTTCATGACTTCCGGTCCGGTGCTGGTTCAGGTGCTGGAAGGCGACGACGCAATCGTCAAGAACCGCGACCTGATGGGTGCCACCAATCCCCAGGAAGCGGCACCGGGCACCATTCGCGCCGATTTCGCACAGTCCATCGATGCCAATGCCGTGCACGGCTCCGACTCGCCGGAATCCGCCGAGCGTGAAATCGCCTACTTCTTCGGCAACGATGAAATCTGCTCACGTTGATCGCCTGATCCAAATTCGCGGGGGCCTATACGCTCCCGCCTTCGTTCTCTCGATGCTTGAACTCCCATGACTTCATCCGCTCGCGCTCTCAACGATGGCCCCCTCACCAACCTGCTCGGCTTGTCCCGAGAGCAGATGGAAGCGTTCTTTCTCTCCATCGGCGAGAAGAAGTTTCGCGCCAGCCAGGTGATGAAGTGGATTCACCAGGATGGCTGCGACGACTTCGACGCCATGACCAACCTGTCGAAGGCGCTGCGCACGCGGCTCGCTGAGGTGGCCGAGATTCGCGGTCCTGGCGTGGTCTATGAGGGCACGTCGAGCGATGGCACGCGCAAGTGGGTGCTGGAAGTCGAGGATGGCAGCTACGTCGAAACCGTACTGATCCCGGCCGAGAACGGCCAGCGCCGCACGCTGTGCGTCTCCTCGCAGGTGGGCTGCTCGCTGGATTGCAGCTTCTGCTCCACCGGCAAGCAAGGTTTCCAGCGCAATCTCACCGCCGCCGAGATCATCGGCCAGGTATGGGTGGCCAGCCGCAGTGGTGGGCCACGCCGCGACACCGCCAATCGCCCGGTGACCAACGTGGTGATGATGGGCATGGGCGAGCCGCTGCTGAACTACGATAACGTCGTGCCGGCAATGAGGCTGATGCTCGACGACAACGGCTATGGACTATCCAAGCGTCGCGTCACGCTATCGACCTCCGGCGTCGTGCCGATGATCGACAAGCTCGGCGACGAGCTCGACGTGAGTCTCGCCATCTCGTTGCATGCCGCCACCGACGAGTTGCGCAGCGAACTGGTACCACTCAACCGCAAGTACAACATTCAAACCCTGCTCGATGCCTGCCAGCGCTATCTCGCCAAATGCGATAGCACACGCATGATCACCATCGAGTACACCTTGATAAAAGACGTCAACGATCAGCGTCACCACGCCGAGCAACTCGCCGAGTTGCTACGCGAATTGCCCTGCAAGATCAATCTGATTCCGTTCAATCCGTTTCCCCATTCCGGTTACGAAAAGCCCTCGCGCAACCAGACGATGCGCTTTCAGCAGTGGCTGTATGATCTGGGTTACACCGCGCCGATCCGCTCCACGCGCGGCGACGACATCGACGCCGCCTGCGGCCAGTTGGTCGGTCGAGTCAAGGATCGTACCCGCCGGCATGAGCGCTATATTCAATCGATTCAGTTGGATGCCGATTGAATGCCGGGCGCGATCTTGACTTCAACCGGTCACGGCGCTTTGATGAATACGCTTTGCATTATCGGTATCCGCCGAGGCGACCGCGATGCGATCGCAAGGATCTTCATCGAGAGGAGCGCATGATTCGCCTACGCCGTTCGTCACCGCTGTTCACATGCGCCGTCATGCTCGGCGCGCTGTGGCTGTCCGGCTGTGTTTCGACCACACTGGAAGGTCCGGCTACCCGGACGAATCCGGAACAGGCGGTAGCGCTCAATGTCAAGATGGGCATCGAGTACATGGAACAGGGCAATCTGGCTCGTGCGCACGACAAGCTCGACAAGGCGCTGGCGATCGATCCCGGCAACCCCGACGCACTGCAGACTCGCGCGCTGATCTATCAACTCCAGGGCGAAAATGAACTGGCCAATACGCTGTTCGAGCGCGCCTTGAGCGCCGCCCCGAATTTCACCCGCGCACGTAACAATTACGCGGCATTCCTGTACAGTCGGGGGCGTATCGCCGAGGCCTGCGATCAGCTCGAGCGGGCCACGGCAAATATCGAATACGACGACCGGGCTCAGCTATTCACCAACCTGGGGCTGTGCCAGCGCGAACTGGGCAATCTCGAGGCGGCGCGCGCGAGCCTGCAACGCGCGCAGGACATCAATCCGCGCAGCGCACGCAGCTACTATACGCTGGCCGAGATCAATCATGCGCAGGGCGATAACGAGCGCGCCTGGGACCAGTTGCAATCGTATATCCGGCTGGCTGGCACCGACTCCGCCAGCCTGCAACTGGCCGAGAAGATCGCCAATGCACGTGGGGATGCCGCCACCGCCGCCTTTTACTCACGGCAACTGGACGGCTCCAAAGGCGCCCCCTGACCACCGAATTCAAGAGGAATGCTCAGTCATGAGCGAAGCACAGGAACGACAGGAAGCCCACCTCGACACCGCCGGCCAGCCATCGCCCGGTCAGATGCTCAAGCGTGAGCGCGAACGCCTGGGCATGAACCTCGATGAGGTCGCGGTGCAGCTCAACCTGCGTCCAGCGGTAGTCACCGGCCTGGAGGCCGACAGCTACGATCAAGTCCCCGTTGCCGCCTATCGACGTGGCTATCTGCGCGCCTATGCTCGCCTGGTAGGCATCGACGAGGCCAGGGTGGTCGATGCCTACAACGCCCAGCATGGGCGTAACGATGTCGAACGCAAGCTGACCCCCGTGCATGCCGCCAAGCCACCCTCGCGCGTGGGCGCCTGGATCTTCAAGCTGGTGACGCTGCTGGTCATCCTGGGTTTGATCGGCCTGACGCTTCTGTGGTGGCAGAGCCGCCAGGGTAACGACCTGCTCGGCCTCGGCGATCTTGGCGGCACCGCCATGGAGGCGCTCGATGGCGAATCGGCAGGTGAGAATATCGGCAACGACACGGCCATCGATAGCGATGAAACCGGCACGGCGCTGCCGCCCTTGCCCGAGCAGGACAGCGACCTGGGATTGGTCGACGAGAACGCCGGCGATGCCTCGGCGCAGCCGACGAGCGATGCGATTGCCGAAAACGGCCAACCCGCCGTGAGCGAAACCGGTACCGGCGATACGCCTTCCACAGGCGATTCCCAGGCCGCCACCGCAGGCGAGACGGCCGATGCCGCCATGCCGACCGAGGCCAATGATTCGATCGGCACCGGCGCCGGCGCCGCAGCCACCGATACCGCCACGAGCCAGACACAGTCGCAGGAAGCCGCGCCGGTGGTCGACGAGCGCAGCATGACGCTGGTCTTCGACGAGGAATCCTGGACCGAGATATTCGATGCTACCGACGAGCGCATTCTGGTCGGCCTGCAGCCCGCCGGTTCCCAGGTCACGATCGAGGGCGAACCGCCCTTTCGCCTGACCATCGGCAATGCCACCGGCGTCGAGCTGACCTATCGCAATGAGCCGGTCGATCTGGCCACCTACACGGGCGGCAACAACGTCGCCCGCTTCAATCTGGGAGAATGAACTAGCCGCTATGCACGCTCAGTCTCCGATCCAACGGCGCAAATCGCGCCAGATCCACGTCGGCTCGGTGGCGGTGGGCGGTGATGCGCCCATCGCCGTGCAGAGCATGACCAATACCGACACGCTGGATGTCGCCGCCACGGTGGCGCAGATCCAGCGACTGGAAGCCGCCGGCGCCGATATCGTGCGCGTCTCCGTGCCCGACATGGACGCCGCCGAAGCCTTCGGTCGCATCAAGCGCCAGGTCCAGGTTCCCCTGGTCGCCGACATTCACTTCGATTACAAGATCGCCCTGCGTGTCGCCGAGCTCGGTGTCGACTGCCTGCGCATCAACCCCGGCAACATCGGCCGCGAGGATCGCGTGCATGCGGTGGTCTCGGCAGCCCGCGACAACGGCATTCCGATCCGCATCGGCGTCAACGCCGGCTCGCTGGAGAAGGATCTGCAGCGGAAATACGGCGAGCCGACGCCCGAGGCGCTGGTCGAATCCGCGATGCGCCACATTGATCATCTCGAGCGCCTCGATTTCCCCGACTTCAAGGTCAGCGTCAAGGCCTCGGATGTATTCATGGCCGTGGCGGCCTACCGCCAGTTGGCCACGTTGATCGAGCAGCCGCTACACCTGGGGATTACCGAAGCCGGTGGCCTGCGTTCGGGCACCGTCAAGTCGTCCATCGGCCTCGGCATGCTGTTGATGGATGGCATCGGCGACACCATTCGCGTGTCGCTGGCCGCCGATCCGGTCGAAGAGGTCAAGGTCGGCTACGACATGCTCAAGAGCCTACGGCTGCGCTCGCGGGGCATCAACTTCATCGCCTGCCCGAGCTGCTCGCGCCAGAACTTCGACGTAATCGGCACCATGAATGCGCTCGAGGAGCGCCTCGAGGATATCATGACGCCGCTCGACGTTTCGGTGATCGGCTGCGTGGTCAATGGCCCCGGCGAAGCCAAGGAGAGCGATATCGGCCTGACCGGCGGCAGCCCGGCCAATCTCGTCTACCTCGATGGCAAGCCTGCCACCAAGTTGCGCAACGACCACCTGGTCGACGATCTCGAGCGACTGATCCGCGACAAGGTGCGCGAGAAACAGGCCGCCGAGCAGGATATGATCGCCCGCCAGGGCTGAGATTTCGTTTTCGCCGGGCGCCGCGCCGCTTGGCATCAGGAGCAACCCCTTGAGCAAGAGAATCCAGGCCATTCGTGGCATGAACGACCTGTTGCCCGAACAAACGCCGTTGTGGCAGTACGTCGAAGGCCAGGTCGCGGCATTGATGCTGCGCTACGGTTACCGCGAGATCCGCACCCCCATCGTCGAGCAGACCGCGCTGTTCGCCCGCTCCATCGGCGAGGTCACCGATATCGTCGAGAAGGAGATGTACGCCTTCGAGGACCGCAATGGCGACAATCTGGCGCTGCGCCCCGAGGGCACCGCCAGCTGCGTGCGTGCGGCGATGGAGCATGGGCTGCTGCACAACCAGACCCAGCGGCTGTGGTATCAGGGCCCGATGTTTCGCCACGAGCGCCCGCAGAAAGGCCGCTACCGTCAGTTCCATCAGGTCGGCGTCGAGGCTTATGGCATGGAGGGCCCGGACATCGATGCCGAGCTCATCCTGCTTTCGGCACGGCTGTGGAAGCAGTTGGGGCTCTTCGAACACGTCACCCTCGAGATCAATTCGCTGGGCTCGCTCGAGGCTCGTGCCGCCTATCGCGACACACTGGTCGACTATCTCCAGATGCATTTCGACGTGCTCGACGAGGATTCACGGCGACGCCTGAGCAGCAATCCGCTGCGCATCCTCGACTCGAAGAACCCCGACATGGCCGAGATGCTCACCGGCGCACCGCAACTGCTCGATCACCTTGATGAGCCATCGCGCGAGCACTTCGAGCGCCTCACCGCACTGCTCGATGCCGCCGGCATCGATTACCGCATCAATCCGCGACTGGTGCGCGGTCTCGATTACTATTCACGCAGTGTGTTCGAATGGACCACCACGGCACTCGGCAGCCAGGGCACGGTCTGCGCCGGCGGCCGTTACGACGGCCTGGTCGAGCAGCTCGGCGGCAAGCCGACGCCGGCGGTGGGTTTCGCCATGGGCATCGAGCGCTTGATTCTGCTGCTCGAAACCCTCGACTTGGTGCCGATCGAAAGCCAGCGGGACGTGGATGTCTACTTGCTGGCCATGGGCGAGCGGGCCGAGCGCGAGGCGCTGTTGCTCGGCGAGCAATTGCGTGATGTGCTACCCCGCTTGGCACTGCAGGTACACTGCGGCGGCGGCAGCTTCAAGAGCCAGATCAAAAAGGCCGACAGGAGTGGCGCGCGCTTCGCGCTGATCCTCGGCGACGACGAAGCGGCCCAAGGTACGCTGGGTCTCAAGTATCTGCGCGAGGAGCGCGAGCAGGAGACCCTGCCGCGCGCGTCCGCCATCGAGCGGCTGCAGGAATTTCTGCACTGATTCATTAGAGGAGACCGCCCGTGGCGGAGTTACGAACCGAAGAAGAACAGCTCGAAGCCTTCAAACGCTGGTGGAAGGAAAACGGCACCTCGCTGATCGTCGGCGTGGTCATCGCCATTGTCGCGGTCGTCGGCTGGAAAGCCTGGCAAAGCTACCAGGCCAATCAGGCCGAGGCCGCCTCGATGCGCTATCAGCAGTTGCTGTCGCTGGCCGCCCAGCCGAGCCTGGAAGGCGATGCGCTGGCGCAGGCACAGCAGCTCATCGGCGAGATCAACGATGAGAACGGCGATACGCTATATGCCGACCTGGCTACGCTGATCGAGGCTCGCCTGATGGTCGTCGAGGACGATAACGCAGCGGCTATCGGTGCGTTGGAGACGCTGATCAAGCGCACCCAGCGCGATTATCTCAAGGGGCTGGCCCGTCTGCGCCTGGCCCGCCTGCAACTCGCCGAGGGTGATGCCGAGGCGGCTCTGGCCTCGCTCGAGGCCGGCGTACCCGACTCACTCGGTGCCCAGCGCGCCGATACCCGAGGCGACGTGCTACTGGCGCTCGGTCGCGAAGACGACGCTCGCGAGGCCTATCGGACGGCCATGACCCTGTCACGGGAAACCGGCCAGCCAGTCTATGGCGTGCAGCTCAAGCTCGACAATCTCGGCGCAGAGGATGCCACCTTATGAAACGTTCCCACCTGATCGTGCCGGCCCTGCTGGCGACGCTACTGGTCGGCTGCGCCGGCAAGGTCGAGCCGGAATATCCCCCCCAGCCGCTTACCGCATTCGATGCCAGCGTCGACTTCGAGTCCGTCTGGAGCCAGGACATCGGCGACGGCCTGGGCATCGCCCGCTATCCGATCACCCCGGCGCTGGATGACGGCCGGCTATTTGCCGCCGACCGCTCCGGCCTGCTGCGCGCCATGGATGCCGAGAGCGGCGAGACGCTATGGGAGATCCAGCTCGACACTCCGGTTTCCAGCGGCCTGACCGCAGTCGCCGGCCGACTCTACCTGGGCACCCGTAACGGCGAAGTGCTGGCCATCGACCAGCAGAGCGGCGACGTGCTATGGCGGGCGCCGGTCTCCAGCGAGGTGCTGGCACCGCCCCAGGCCAACACCGGCCTGCTGGTGGTGCAGAGCGTCGACGGCGCGGTGACCGCGCTGGATCGCGCGACCGGCGAAGAGCGCTGGGTCTATACCAGCAGCGAGCCGGCGCTGACCCTGCGCGGTACCGGCACGCCGCGGGTGATCGAGCCGGTCACCTTCGCCGGCTTCGCCAACGGTCGTCTGGTCACGCTGGACAACCGTAGCGGTCAGCCGCTATGGGACATGCGTGTCGCCGTGCCGCGCGGGCGTACCGAAGTCGATCGTCTGGTCGACCTCGATGGTCAGCCGCTGCTGACCCAGGACGGGCGCCTGTACATCACTAGCTACAATGGTCGCCTGCTGGCGATGGAAGCCACCAGCGGCGAGATCCTCTGGGAGCGCGAGACGTCGAGCTATCTGAGCCCGCTGCTGGTCGGCGACACCCTGTATACCGTCACCGAGGGTAGCCATGTGCTGGCGTTGGATGCCCTGTCGGGTCGCGTGATGTGGGAATCCGCCGCCCTCGAGGGTCGTTCGTTGACCGCGCCGGTGTTCGTCGACGGACGCATCGCCCTCGGCGATTATGAAGGCTATGTACATCTGCTCGATGCCGACAGCGGTGAAATCGTCGGACGCCAGGAAGTCGGCGATACCGTCAGCCTGCCGCTGCTGGCCGGCGAACGGCGTCTCTATGTCATGACCAATGACGGCGAACTCGATGCCTACCGGCTGGAGTCCACTGACGGAACCCCATGAATCCCGTAATCGCTCTGGTCGGCCGACCCAATGTCGGCAAATCGACCCTCTTCAACCGCCTGACGCGTTCGCGCGATGCCCTGGTGGCCGATTTCCCGGGTCTGACGCGGGATCGTAAATACGGCAACGGCCAGCTCGGCGACAAGACCTATACGGTCATCGATACCGGCGGCATCAGCGGTGATGAGGATGGCATCGATGCCGCCATGGCCGAGCAATCGCTGGTGGCCATCGATGAAGCCGATATCGTGCTGTTCCTGGTCGATGCCCGTGCCGGACTCAATGTCGCCGACGAAGCCATCGCCAATCACCTGCGCGTCAATCAGAAGAAGACCTGGCTGGTGGTCAACAAGACCGATGGGCTCGAAGAGCACTCGGCGATGGCCGACTTCTGGACGCTGGGGCTTGGCGACCCGCATCCCATCGCCGCCGCCCACGGGCGCAACGTCACGACGCTGATCGATGAGGTGCTGGCGCCATTCCCCGAGCGCGAACAAGGCTATGTGCCGGCCACCGACAAAGGCATTCGCATCGGCGTGATCGGTCGCCCCAACGTCGGCAAGTCGACGCTCGTCAACCGCCTGCTCGGCGAGGAGCGCGTGGTGGTGTTCGACGAGGCCGGCACTACCCGCGACGCCATCGAGATCCCCTTCGAGCGGCGCGGCAATCCCTACGTGCTGGTCGATACCGCCGGCGTGCGGCGGCGCAAGAACGTCAGTGAAATCGCCGAGAAGTTCTCGATCGTCAAGACGCTCGAGGCGATCAAGGAGTGCCATGTCGCGATCATGGTGCTCGATGCGCGCAGCGGTCTGGTCGAGCAGGATCTGCATCTGCTCGATTACGTATTGACCTCGGGACGCGCGCTGGTGCTGGCGGTCAACAAGTGGGACGGCGTGGAGAGCGAACAGCGCGACAAGATGCGTGCCGATATCAAGCGCCGTCTGGGTTTCGCCGACTACGCCGATCTGCATTTCATCTCCGCGCTCCACGGCACGGCGGTGGGCGATCTCTACCCTTCCATCGAGCGCGCCTTCAAGGCCGCCACCGGGCGCTGGTCGACCAATCGCCTGACGACCATTCTGCAGGACGCGGTGAGCGAGCATCAGCCGCCGCTGGTTCACGGCCGGCGCATCAAGCTACGCATGGCGCACCAGGGCGGCACCAATCCGCCGATCATCGTCGTACACGGCAATCAGACCGGCTCGCTGCCGGAAGCCTACAAGCGCTTTCTGACCAATACCTTCCGCAAGGTGCTCAAGGTGCGTGGCACGCCGATGCGCTTCGAATTCCGCTCGGGCGATAACCCTTTCGATAGCAATGCCGGCGCCAGCGACCGCGAGAAGGCCAAAAAGCGCGAACTCGGCCGCACCAAGGAAGCCCGCAAGAACCGGCGCCGTTAAGTTGCCTTAAAAGTCGGCGAGCGAGGCCCAGACACTTTTAGACTTTTTCCAGCCCCCGCTGCCCGACCCACTGGCAGGCAAACTGCCAGGCGGCACGACCGCTGCGCCCACCGCGCAGCGTGGCGAAGCGAATCGCCGCTTCACGCGCCTCTGCGTTCCAGCCATCGTTGTCACTCAATCGAGCGACCCAATGGGCGCAGGCATCCAGATAAATCGCCTGGTTGAAGGGATGGAAAGCCAGCCATAGCCCGAAGCGGTCGGAGAGCGAAATCTTCTCCTCGACGGCGTCGCCGTGGTGCAGCTCGTCGCCGACCAGGTGCGTATCGGCATTGTCGTCGAGCGACTCGGGGAGTAGATGGCGACGATTGGATGTCGCATACAGCAGGACGTTTTCCGGTGGCCCGGTCAGGGTGCCGTCGAGGACGCTCTTGAGCGCCTTGTAGGCATCGTCGTTGCCCTCGAACGATAGATCGTCGCAATAGACCACGAAGCGCTGTGGCGCGTCGCGCAGTTGCTGCACCAGCCCGGGCAGGCCAATCAGATCGTGACGGTCGACCTGGATCAGCCGCAGCCCCTCACCCGCCAGGGTATTGAGCAGGGCCCGCACCAGCGACGATTTGCCACTGCCGCGCGCGCCCCACAGCAAGGCATGGTTGGCCGGCAAACCGCGTAGAAAAGCGCGCGTATTGTCCAGCAACGCCTGTTTCTGGCGCTCGATGCCCAGCAGATCGTCGAGTGTGAGCGCATCGCGCACCGCCACCGGCAGCAACTGGCCGCCGAGTGCGTGGCGCTGCCACAGCGCGGCGACATCGCGTGTCCAATCCAGCCGCGGCGGCTCGTCGGGCAGCCAGGCCTCGACGCGGTCGAGCAGTAGAACGAGACGCTGAGTCAGCTCGGCATCCATGTGATGAGTCTCCCGATGGTTATGATTTGATGAAGCGCGCGATGGTTGACCCCAAGGGGTATCCGGGTATCTTGGAGCCGATCGTATTCATGGTCCAGACGCACAGCAAAGGATGTTAACGATGAAAGGGATGAGACGCATCGCCATCGGTGCATTGGCGCTAACCCTTGCGGCCTGTAGCCAATCGCCTACCGGGCGTTCGCAATTGACGCTGTTCTCCGAGGAGCAGCTCGAGCAGATGGGCGCGCAGAGCTTTACGCAGTACGAACAGGAGTTGCCGATCATCGGTGGCCAGGTCGGGGCTTACGTGCAGTGCGTGGCGACGGCGATCACGGGTGAACTCAGCGCTGGTGAAACCTGGGAGGTGAAAGTCTTCAAGGACGACTCGGCGAACGCCTTCGCTCTGCCGGGTGGGCATATCGGCGTCAACACCGGCCTGCTGGATGTGGCCACCAATCAGAACCAGCTGGCCGCGGTGATCGGCCACGAGGTGGCGCACGTGCTGGCCAGCCACGCCAATGAGCGCGTTTCCACCCAGGCAGCGACACAGACCGGACTATCGGTGCTGCAAGCCGCCGCTGGCTTGAACGGCGCTGGCGGTCAGCAATTGATGGGGCTGCTCGGCATGGGTGCCAAATACGGCATCATCCTGCCCTTCTCGCGCAGTCACGAGAGCGAGGCCGATACCCTGGGGCTGAACCTGATGGCCCAGGCCGGCTTCGATCCGCGCGCGAGCATCGAGCTGTGGCAGAACATGTCGGCCAACAGTCAGGGGCAGCCGCCCGTTTGGCTGTCGACTCACCCCAGCCATGGCCAGCGTATCGAAGGCCTGCAGGCGCACATGGACGAGGCCGTGGCGCTGTATGAGCAGGCTCGCGCCGCCGGTGAGCGGCCAAGCTGCCAGGCACCCGGCTGATGGCCCGCTGGGGAGCGCTGGCGCCGGTCGTACCCATCGTCGTACTGCTGGAATCGTATTTCCGGGAATTGGGCGACGTACGTAGATGAGGCACTACAGCGCGCCGCGCAACAGCTCGCGTACCGGCGCGGTATCGGGGCGCTTGTTGCGCCACAGGAAGAACGACTCCGCGGCCTGCTCGATCAGCATACCCAGGCCATCGACGGTGCGTGCGCCGCGCTCGGCCGCCCAGCGCAGAAACACCGTCGGCTCGGCGCCGTACATCATGTCGTAGGCCAGCGCCTCATCGGCGAACAGATCGTCGGGCAGCGGCGGTAGCTCGCCGCCCAGGCTGGCGCTGGTGCCGTTGATCACCAGATCGAAGGTGCCGGCCACGGCGTCGAAACCGCCGCCGGTGGTTTCGCCCAGATCGGCGAACTCCGACGCCAGACGCTCGGCCTTGGCGGCGGTGCGATTGGCGATCATCAGTGCCGCCGGATTGGCGGCGAGCAGCGGTTCGAGAATGCCGCGCACCGCACCGCCGGCACCCAGCAGCAGGATGCGCGCGCCCTCGATCGGCGCGGCATGCGCCTGTAGATCGCGGACCAGCCCGACACCATCGGTGGTGTCGCCATACAGGCGATCGTTCTTGCCCAGCATCAACGTATTCACCGCGCCGGCCCGCTGGGCGCGCGGGCTGAGCACAGCGGCGAGACGGTAGGCCTCTTCCTTGAACGGCACGGTCACATTGGCACCGCGCCCCCCGGCCGCAGCGAACGCGCGCCAGGCACCGGCAAAACCGTCGAGCGGCGCTTCGATGGCTTCGTAATGCATCGCCTCGCCGGTCTGCTCGGCGAAGGCGGCGTGAATCCGCGGTGACCTGGAGTGGCCGATGGGGTGGCCAAATACGCAATAACGGTCGCTCATCGAATGCTCTCCTTGGGCTCTCTCCCCAGCCAGTCGCGCGGGTGCAGGTAATCGCGGTACAGCGCTTCCTCGCGGCTCCCCGGCTCGGGCGCCCAGCCATAGTGCCACTCGGCCACCGGCGGCATCGACATCAGAATCGACTCCGTTCTGCCGCCGCTTTGCAAGCCGAATAGCGTGCCGCGATCCCAGACCAGATTGAACTCCACGTAGCGCCCACGCCGATAGGCTTGAAAGGCGCGTTCGCGCTCGCCGTAATTCACCCCGCGCCGCCGCCGTACGATCGGTAAATAGGCCTCGAGAAAGCTGTTTCCTATCGCTTGTTGGAAGTCGAAGCAGGTCGAGAAATCCCAGTCATTCAGATCGTCGAAGAACAACCCGCCGACACCGCGCGTTTCGTCGCGATGCTTGAGATAAAAATAATCGTCGCACCAGGCCTTGAAGCGCGAATAGACCTCGTCGCCGAACGGCGCGCAGGCATCATGGGCAACTCGATGCCAATGCATCACGTCTTCGAGTACGGGATAGAACGGGGTCAGATCGTAGCCGCCACCGAACCACCACACCGGCGGTTCGTCCGGCTTCTCGGCGATGAAGAAGCGTACATTGCCATGGCTGGTCGGCACGTGCGGATTGCGCGGGTGCATCACCCACGACACGCCGACGGCATGAAAGCCACGCCCAGCCAACTCAGGGCGCGCGGCGGTGGCCGATGCCGGTAGCGTGGCGCCATGAACATGCGAGAAATTGACTCCACCCTTCTCGAAGAGCGCCCCGTTTTCGAGCACCCGCGAACGCCCACCGCCCCCTTCGCTACGCTCCCAGGCATCCTCGCGGAACTCACCGCCATCTTCCGCGGCCAAGGCCTCGCAGAGCCGATCCTGCAAGTCGAGCAGATAGCGTTTGACGTCATCGAGCAGGTCATGCGCCATGGGCGTCTCCTTTGATACTCGGTGGATCGCGGGGTTGGGGCGGCGATCCCTGGATGATTCGGCGATAGACGGTCGCGTCAGTCGCGCAGGATCCTATCCGTGATCAGGTCGCGGATCGTACTGGGCCGATCATGGCCGCCGAGCGGGCCATCGACGATCGCCGCAAGGGCCGAGCCGAAACAGCGGCGCACTGCATCGCCATCGAGTGCCGGAGCCTCACCGGCGACGTTGGCCGAGGTGGAAACGATGGGACCGCCGAAGGCGGCACACAGATCGGCGACCAGGGGATGATCGCTGACACGCAGCGCCACACTGGAATGTTCGCCGCGCACGAGTGGGTTCGAGCGACCGTTATCCGGCACCAGCCACGTATTGGGCCCCGGCCAGCTATCGGCAAGGCGCTGGCGATGCAGATCCTGGAGCCCAGCCAGCCAGGGCTCGAACTGAGCGATATCGCCGGCGACCAATATCACCCCCTTGGCCGGATCGCGACGCTTCAGCTCGATCAATGACGCGAGTGCTGCGCTATTGTCAGGATCGCAACCCAAACCCCACACCGCCTCGGTCGGGTAGGCGATCAGCCCGCCCGCACGCAGGGCGGCAATAGCGGCATCGATAGCATGGCGATCGGTCATCGAGCGGACTCCGACTCAATAAGAACGCCGCGAATTCTAGCATGTTAGTCAATCAGGAGCCTGTCGGTTTTGATCCAGAAGGAATCGCTGGATAAATCGCCGAACGGAATGAAGCGGGCGCCGCTGCGTGGCAAGACGCACGGAACGCAGAAGGCGAGACATAACAGGTAGTTAGGCGAGTCTTCGAGTATCGCGCAACGCAGCAATTCGTTGGGGGCGCCGAGCCCGTGCAGGCATTTATCACTACCGCGGCAGGCGCACCCAGCCACCCGGCGCCTGGGCCGCCCAACCATCGAGCTCCAACTCGAGCAACCGCTGCTGGCAATGCGCGAAGCCCTGCCCGGTCAGTTCGATCAGTGAATCCAGCGGTGTCGGCGAATCGCTGAGCAGATCCAGCAGGGGATCCTGCGGGGCGTCAGGCGTTTCAACGGCGCCACCCGCGCTAGCCGATGGAAGCGCCCAATGACCGAGCTCGGCGAGCATGTCATCGAGGCAGGTGACCAGCGTCGCGCCTTGGCGCAGCAGGGCCAGGCAGCCTCGCGCCTGAGGATTGTTGATCGACCCGGGCAAGGTGAACACCTCGCGATTCTGCTCCATGGCCAGCCGCGCGCTGATCAGCGAGCCGCTCTTCTCGGCCGCCTCGACCACCAGCACACCCAGCGACAGCCCGGTAATGATGCGGTTACGGCGTGGGAAGAACGCCGGGTTGGCGAGCGTGCCGGGTGCGTGTTCGCTGAGCAGCAACCCAGCGTGATCGAGCATGCGCCGGTAGAGATCGCGATGGCTCGATGGATAGATCACATCGATACCGCAGCCCAGCACGCCGATGCTCACGCCACCGGCCTGCAGCGCGGCATGATGCGCGCGGCCATCGATACCCAGCGCCATGCCGCTGACCACGCACAGCCCGGCGCCGGCAAGATCGGCGGCGAAGCGTGCCGCATTGCCGAGCCCCTCGCGGGTCGGTCGCCGCGAGCCGACCATGGCCACGCCCGGCATCGCCAATGCGTTCAGGTCGCCATGCGCCCAGAGCAGCGCCGGTGGGTCGGGTAGCTCATCGAGTAGCGCCGGCCAGACCGCATGTCCGGGATACAGCAGACGATGCGCAGGGTTCGCGGCCTCCCAGGCCAATGCACGCTCGACCTTCGGCTGCAGAGGGCTGCGCGAGGGGTGTTCGAGCCATAGGCGCAGGCCGTCGCGCGCGGCGGCAGGCAGTAGCGCCAGCCAGCCATGCGGCCAATCCGGCTGGCGTTCACGCAGTGCCATCAAACGGCGCGGACCGAGACCCGGCAGAGACGACAAAACCAGCCACTCCCTGGCGGTCATCGGCATGCGCTCAATCGCCGTCACGGTTGGCCAGAAAGGCGGCGCCTTGCGGCGCATGCACGCGATCGTCGACCGTCAGGCTGCGGGTCGCATGCATGACGAGCGCGTAACTGACCCGATCGTAAACGCGAAACACCATCACCAATCCGGCATCTTCGCCGGGCAGGCGCAGCAATTCATCGGTGAGCGGATCGACGACCTGCTCGCCGAGCTGCTCGACAGCAAGCACATGGCCGGGTGCGAGGCCATCGCGGCGGCCCAGATTCAACGCCACCACGTCCAGCCGACCGATGAAACGCACGCCACCGGGCACCGAGAGAATGCGTCCTTCGAGCTCGCTCGAAGGCGCGCGTGGCAGAAACGCCGCGGTCACCGGCAGCGACTCCAACGGCAGCACCAGATCCGAGGCGCGAATCTCCTGACGCGACGAAGTGATCTCGAGCAGCGCGATGTCGCCTTCCCGACGCACGAAGCGCGCCTCGCCCAGCGTCACCAGCTCCAGGCCGAGGAACTCGCCGGTTGCGGGATCCGCGTAGCGCTGGCCCGGCCGATAGAGCCCGAAGCGCTCGCCGGCAGGTAGATCGCCGCGTACATAAATTCGATCGCCGGCCCCGCTGACGATACGGCGGTCGTCACCGGCGATCACGTAAGGGACGGCGTCGATCGCACCGGGCTCGACGATACGATTGGCATCGAGAAAGTTCTGCACGGTATCCAGCGGCAGCGGGGGTATCGCCTCGCGATGCGGCACCCGGCGCACTTCTGGCGATAGATGCACGACCTCACCCTGGCCACGCTCGAGGCCCAGACGCGGCTCGCCATTGCGGTAATAGAGATAAATATTATCGCCAGGATAGATCAGATCGGGATTGCGAATCTGCGGATTGACCTGCCATACCTCGGGCCATTGCCAGGGGGCGCGTAGAAAGCGCCCGGCGATATCCCATAGCGTATCGCCCTCGGTGACCGTGTAGCGGCTAGGCGCATCGTCGCGCAGGGCGCTGGGCTGCGCCATGACGAGCGTCGTCGATAGCGCGCACAACGCCACGCTCAGCAGCGCGCAACGCAGCATTCCAATGGCATGGTTGGTTAGTCGTTTCATCCCCGGCGTCCCTGATGTTTGGATCTTATGTTTTCGTGCCATCTGCTTTCGACTACGAACCTCACGCGATGGAGCGGTGTCATACCATCGAGTGGGATTTATCAAGTATGGCGCATCTACCTCGGCTATCGGTAGTAGCACCTGTCGAAAGCACCTGTCGAAAGTACTAATCGATAGCCGAATGCTATCGTCATGATGACGAGGATGACGGTTCCGTTACCCGCCACTGCGTTCTACAATATGAAGACTATTGTCGCACTACTGAATAACGGTAATTTCAACGCCATGGCCAAGCTAGAAATCCTCGAGTTTCCCGACGAGCGTCTGCGCACCAAGGCAGCGCCGGTCGATAGCGTCGACGACGAGGTGCGTACTCTGGTCGACGACATGCTCGAAACCATGTACGACGCCCCCGGCATCGGTCTGGCCGCCACTCAGGTCGACGTGCATCGCCGGGTGATCGTGATCGACGTCAGCGACGATCAATCGCAGCCGCTGGTGCTGATCAACCCCGAGTACACGCCCATCGGCGACGAGCGCGAGCCGATGCAGGAAGGTTGCCTGTCGATTCCCGAATACTTCGCCGAAGTGCCGCGCGCACTGCGCGTCAATCTCAAGGCGCTGGATCGTAACGGCCAGCCTTACGAGCTGGAAGCCGAGGGACTGCTCGCTCACTGCATCCAGCACGAGCACGACCACCTCGAGGGCGTGCTGTTCGTCGACTACCTCTCGCCGCTCAAGCGCGATCGCATCATGAAAAAGATGCAGAAACGGCATAAGCAGGCCCAGAGCGCCTGATATCATCTCTTCCCGCGAAGGCCACCAACCGGTGGCCTTCGGCGTTTCAGCTTCGTGCCCCCTCCGTTATCATGTGTCTCACGTTTTCTGATTACGGATGCCGTTCATGTCCCACCCCTTGCGCGTGGTGTTCGCCGGCACGCCGGATTTCGCCGCCGAGAGCCTTGCCGCGCTGCTGGCCAGCCGCCACGCTATCGCTGCCGTCTATACCCAGCCGGACCGCCCCGCCGGTCGCGGGCGCAAGCTCAAGCCCAGCCCGGTAAAGGCGCTGGCGCTGGCGCACGGTATACCCGTTCATCAGCCTGCTACGCTCAAGGATGCCGCCGCGCAGCGCGATCTGGCGGCATTGAAGGCCGATGTCATGGTGGTCGTCGCCTACGGCCTGCTATTACCCCAGGCAGTGCTCGACACTCCCCGCCTGGGCTGTCTCAACGTGCATGCCTCGCTGTTGCCACGCTGGCGCGGCGCGGCGCCAATCCAGCGCGCCATCGAGGCCGGCGATAGCCAATCCGGTGTGACCATCATGCAGATGGATGCCGGGCTCGATACCGGCGCCATGCTGCTGGCCCGCACCGCGCCGATCGATGCCACCACCACCGGCGGTGATCTGCATGACCAACTAGCCCGGATTGGTGGCGAGGCGATCGTCACGGCACTCGATGCGCTGGCCGGAGAAGGGCTTACGGCAACGCCGCAGCCCAGCGAGGGCGCCAGCTACGCCGGCAAGCTCTCCAAGGCCGAGGCCGAACTCGATTTCAGCCGGCCGGCGACCGAGCTCGCCGCGCGCATCCGCGCCTTCAACCCCTGGCCGGTAGCCTGGACCACGCTAAACGGCGAGCCTCTGCGGCTCTGGCTAGCTGAAAAACAGGGGCTCGCTGATGCCGGCAGTGACGCTGGCACAACGAGCCATCACCCCGGAGAATTGCTCGAACCCGCCCGTGATGCGCTGCGCATCGCCTGCGGCTTTGAGGGCCGTGATGTGCTGCGCGTCACGCAAGCGCAGCTGCCTGGCGGCAAGCCGCTGGCGGCGCGCGATCTGCTCAACTCACGTGCCGAGCGCCTCACACCCGGCACCTGCCTTGGCAACATCAATCAGGAGAACCGCGCATGAACGATGCTCCCAGTGGTCAGGGCGTTCGTGTCGCCGCGGCGCGTGCATTGGTGCCGGTCATCACCGGCAAGGGCTCTCTGGCGAGCCTCGACGACAAAAGCGTGGCCGCGCGCGACCGCGCCTTTCTGCGCGCGCTATGTTACGGCGTGTGCCGTACCCTGCCGCGCCTGGAAGCGCTGGCTCAGGAGTTGCTGCGCAGTGCCTTCAAGGCTCGTGATGCCGATATTCAGGCGCTGCTGCTGCTGGGCATTTATCAATTGCTCTATCTGCGCGTGCCCGCGCATGCGGCCGTCGGCGAAACCGCCGGCGCCGCGCGGCTGCTCGACAAGGAGTGGGCGACACGCGTACTCAACGGCTGCCTGCGCCGCCTGCAGCGCGAATCGGTCGCCCTGCAGGCGCGTGTCGATCACGACGCCAGCGTTGCCCTGCTGCACCCCGCCTGGCTGCTCAAGGCGCTGCGTCGTGCCTGGCCCGACGACTGGCGCGCCATCGCCGAGGCCAACAACCAGCCGGGGCCGATGACGCTGCGCGTCAATCGTCGCCAACTCGATCGCGACGGTTATCTCGAGCGCTTGGCAGCGGCTGACAAGGCCGCCACCCCCTGCGCTTATGCCCGCGATGGCCTGACCCTCGCCGAGCCCTGCGACATCGCCGAGCTGCCCGGCTTCGCCGATGGCCAGATCAGCGTACAGGACGAAGCCGCCCAACTGGCCTGCGAACTCCTGACACCAGCGCTCGAAGGGCGCACCAACGCGCGGGTGCTGGATGCCTGTTGCGCGCCCGGCGGCAAGACCGCGCACCTGCTCGAGGCGTTCGATATCGACATGACCGCCATCGACAGCGACGCCGCACGCCTCGCGCGAGTCGCGGCGACCCTCGAGCGCCTCAAGCTCGATGCGCGGCTCGAGCATGCCGATGCCAGCAGTCTCGACTGGTGGGACGGCACGCCCTTCGATGCCGTGTTACTTGACGCACCCTGCTCCGGTAGCGGCGTGATTCGCCGTCACCCAGACATCAAGCGCCTACGTCGACCCAGCGACATTCGCGACATGGCGGCGCTACAAAGCCAATTGCTGGCGTCGCTATGGCAGACGCTGGCCCCCGGCGGCACCCTGCTCTACGCCACCTGCTCGGTGATGCCCGAGGAGAACATTGATGCGATCGATGCCTTTCTGGCGCGCACCGCCGATGCCTCGGCGAACACGCCCGAAGACGCCGCCTGGGGCCACGTCGCCGGAGCCGGGCGTCAGTTGCTGCCACAGCCCGGCGGGCATGACGGTTTCTTCTATGCCAGGCTGGTCAAGGCCAAGGAGTAGACAACCCCTCGCGGGTAACTTCTATACTGCTAACGGCAGACGATCATCGATAGGAGTTGCCCATGACCCAGCACATCTACAAGCACATCGAACTCACCGGCTCATCGCCCAAGGGCATCGAGGATGCCGTCGAGCAAGCCATCGCCAAGGCCAACGAAACCCTGCACGACATGCGCTGGTTCGAGGTGGTCGATACGCGTGGCCATATCGAGCATGGCCGCATCAGCCACTGGCAGGTCACCATCAAGGTCGGCTTCACATTGCGATGACGGCGCGACGGCCAGGGCCCGGACTCGCCGGACCCTGGCTACGCCCTCCAGCGCTGTCCCCCACCGCCGCGCCTGGTTTATGCTAGCCGGTCATAACGGACCATCAGCATGCGGATTCATCGATGAAGATCATCATTCTGGGCGCCGGCCAGGTCGGCGGCACGCTGGCCGAGCATCTGGCCCACGAAGACAACGACATCACCGTGGTCGATATCGATACCAAGCGACTGCGCGAGCTGCACAACCGCCTCGATATTCGCACCGTGATCGGCACGGCCTCGTACCCCGTGGTGTTGCGACAGGCCGGCGGCGAAGACGCCGACATGCTGATCGCCGTGACCAGTTCCGATGAGATCAACATGGTCGCCTGCCAGGTGGCGCATACGTTGTTTCGCACGCCGACCAAGATCGCCCGGGTGCGCGCTGCCGCCTACCTGACGCGCAAGGGATTGTTCTCCAACGAGGCTTTTCCGGTCGATGTACTGATCAGCCCCGAACAAGTGGTCACCGACCATATTCGCCGCCTGATCGAGTACCCCGGTGCGCTACAGGTGCTCGAATTCGCCGGCGGCCAGGTCCAGCTGGTTGCCGTCAAGGCCTATTATGGCGGGCCATTGGTGGGTCAGGAACTCGGCTTCCTGCGCCGTCACATGCCCAATACCGACACCCGCGTGGCGGCGATCTACCGCCGCAATCGCGCGATGATTCCGCATGGCGACACGGTGATCGAGGCCGACGACGAAGTGTTCTTCATCGCCGCGCGGCGCGATATTCGCGCGGTGATGGGCGAGTTGCGCAAGGTCGAGCGCGATTTTCGCCGCATCCTGATCGCCGGCGGCGGCAACATCGGCCAGCGCCTGGCCGAGCATCTCGAGCACAGCCATCAGGTCAAGATCATCGAGCATGATCTCGAGCGCTGCACTTTGCTCTCCGAGCGTCTCGATCGCACCGTGGTACTGCACGGCAGCGCCACCAGCAAGCGCCTGCTGATCGAGGAGAACATCGAGGATTGCGATATCTTCTGCGCGCTGACCAACGACGACGAGGTCAACATCATGTCGTCGATGCTGGCCAAGCGGCTGGGCGCCAAGAAGGTATTGACCCTGATCAACAACGCCGCCTATGTCGATCTGGTTCAGGGCGGCGAGATCGATATCGCCATATCGCCCCAGCAGGCCACCATCGGCGGGCTGCTGACCCATGTGCGACGCGGCGACATCGTCAACGTCCACTCATTGCGGCGCGGCGCCGCCGAGGCCATCGAAGCCATCGCACATGGCGATTCGCGCTCATCGAAAGTCGTCGGGCGCACGATCGACGAGATCGACCTGCCCGCCGGCACCACCATCGGTGCCGTGGTGCGTGGCAAGGAGGTACTGATCGCGCACGGCGACGTAGTGGTCGAATCCGGCGATCACGTGATCCTGTTCGTGATCGACAAACGCCGCATTCGCGATGTTGAGCGGCTGTTTCAGGTCGGATTGACGTTTTTCTAAACGCTAACGGACGTCATGGCCCGCCGAGACAGTATCGCCGGGTTTGGCCTGCCCCATACCTTCGTGGATAATCGAGGGCTTGGTTCCCCAGCCTGCGAGCGTTCATGACCGACAGCCAGGACATCATCGCCGAGGACGCCACACACGGCCCTCGCCAGGTGATCGACAGCGGCGATACCCGCTACACCCTACTGGGCACCGCCCACGTCTCTCGCGCCAGCGCCGACGAAGTCAGCGAGTTGATTCGCTCCGGTGAGTTCGATGCCGTGGCCATCGAGCTCTGCCCGGCGCGCCACAAGAGCCTGACCGAACCCGATGCGCTGGCCAATCAGGATCTGTTCGAGGTATTTCGCCAGGGCAAGGCCGGCATGGTCGCCGCCAGCCTGGCGCTAGGCGCCTTTCAGCAGCGCGTCGCCGAGCAGTCGGGCATCGAGCCCGGCGCCGAGATGCGCGCCGCAGTCGACGAATGCCAGCGCGCCGAGCTGCCGCTGCTGCTGATCGACCGTGATGTCGGCATTACCCTGAAGCGCATCTACGCCAACGTGCCTTGGTGGCAGCGTGCCAATCTGATCGCCGGGCTGTTCGGCAGCCTGCTATCGCGCCAGAAGGTCTCCAGCGAGGAGATCGAGCGCCTCAAGCAAGGCGACGTGCTGGAATCGACCTTCAGCGAATTCGCCGAGCAATCCGAATCGCTGTATACCCCGCTGATCACCGAGCGTGATCGCTACATGGCGCTGCGCCTGGCCGAAGACAATCCCACTGGCCGCTATCGTAACGTGCTGGTGGTGATCGGCGCCGGCCACCTCAAGGGGCTGAGCGGGCATCTCGAGCGACCGCTTCCCGAAGCGCCGGGCAGCGAGCGCGAGAGTCTCGAAGCGATACGCCAACGCTCGCGCTGGTGGAAGGCCATTCCTTGGCTGATCACCGCGCTGGTGCTGATCGGCTTCGCCATCGGCTTTTCACGCGATATCGGGCTCGGCTGGCAATTGATCGTCGAGTGGATTCTGATCAACGGGGTGCTCGCTGGACTCGGCGCCGCGATTGCCCTTGCTCATCCGCTCACGGTGGTGGCGACGTTTATCGCCGCACCCTTGACCTCGCTCAACCCAACCATCGGCGTCGGCATGGTTTCCGCCGGGGTCGAGCTTTCTCTGCGTCGGCCCAAGGTTCGCGATTTCTCGCGGCTGCGTCACGACGTCGCTTCCGTCAAGGGCTGGTGGCGCAACCGCGTCGCACGCACGCTGCTGGTGTTTTTGCTATCGACGATCGGCTCGGCGGCCGGCACCTGGATCGCAGGGTTGCGGATTGCCGAGCAGCTACTGGGCTAGGTGACTCACGGCACGATCGTGGATTCGTCGTGCAGTGCCGCCTGCTCCTCGAGCATCGCCGTGACTGTCTCACCCACCGTGCGAATCGCCGAGGCCACCGCCGGTGTCAACAGCGAGGCGTAGTTGAGCCGCAGGCAGTGGCGATATTTGCCGGAGGCGGAAAACAGCGAACCCGGCGCGATGCGAATGTGGAACGTTGCCAAGCGATCGTTCAAGCGCACGCAGTCGACACCGCCCGGCAGCTCCAGCCACAGCAGGAAGCCACCTTGCGGGTAGCTGACACCGGTGTCCTTGGGAAAATGTCGCTCGATCCAGCCGAGCAGAATGTCGCGGTGGCGCTGGTACTGGCGAATCATCTCGCGCAGATGGCGCTCGTAGTGCCCCTTGACGATGAACTCGGCGACCGCCAGCTGCGGCAATGTCGCCGAGGCGCCGGTGGAAACGTACTTCATGTGCATCACCTGATCGCGATAGCGACCCGGCGCGATCCAGCCGACCCGCAATCCTGGCGTCAGCGTCTTGGAGAACGAACTGCATAACAGTACGCGGCCATCGTCATCGAAGGCCTTGAGCGATCTTGGCCGCGGCGTGGCGAACGCCAGGTCGCCGTAGATATCGTCCTCGATGATCGCCACGTCGAAGCGCTGGGCCAGCGCCACCAAGGCGCGTTTGCGCGACTCCGGCATGGTGTAGCCGAGCGGATTGTTGCAGGTCGGGGTGACCTGGATGGCGCGAATCGGCCACTGTTCCAGCGCCAGTTCCAGCGCCTCGAGACTGATGCCGGTCTGTGGATCGGTGGGAATCTCCAACGCCTTCAAACCATTGGCCTTCAATATCTGCATGGTGCCGTAGAAGCTCGGCGAGTCGACGGCGATGACGTCGCCCGGCGATGCCAGCGTGCGAATCGCGATCGCCAGCGCCTCCTGGCAACCGGTGGTGATCAGCACGTCGTCGGGATGCAGCAGGCAACCGGAGCCCGTCGCCAGACGGGCGATCTGGCGGCGCAGCTCAAGGCTGCCGACCAGCGCGTCATAATTCAGTCCATGGATGTCACCGCGCCGGTGCAGGCCGGCCAGCAGGCGCTGCAGTGGCTTGAGCGTCACGCTCTCGAGATCGGGAATGCCGCGCCCCAGCATCAGTATGCCGTCATCGCGTGGCATGCCGACCAGTTCGAGCACCTGATCCCACTGCGAAACATCCAGCGGCCGTTGGGCCGGGCGCGTCACCGCCGGCAGCAACGAGGGCGTCTGGCGCGGCAGCACGTAATAGCCCGACTTGGGTCGCGCCTCGATCAACGCCGCATCCTCCAGCCGCGCATAGGCGGCCTGAGCGGTGGAGACGCTGACCGTGAATTCACGACATAGCGCACGTATCGACGGCAAGCGGTCGCCGACCCGGTAGACGCCATGCTCGATGCGCTGGCGCAGCGCCTGTGCCACCTGCTCATAACGCTTCATGACAGTTCTCCATCCTCTCAGCCAATAAGCGTTACAGATCGGCGAAAAAAACGCGATACAGATGCCTGCATAGCAAAGCTGTACTGGTAAAAATTAATTATTCTAAATCTGTATTGCAAACTGTGCCAATCGTAACCTATTCGGGAAGCATCCTAAAGAGGAGAACCGCCATGCTTCTCACCCGACTCAATCGCCTGTTCGTCGCCATCTGCCATTACCAGAAGCGCCACTGCTCACGCCAGCGGTTACTAACGCTCGATGACCACCTGCTCAAGGACATCGGACTGACGCGCGCCGACGTCCAGCGTGAAAGCAGCAAATCGTTCTGGAAAACGTAAGCTTTATCCTACTACTCGCCAGGGGATGTGCCATGCTCGCCAACAGTCTCGATTACTACCTGCTCGACGTCTTCACCGAGCGCGCCTTCGCCGGCAATCCACTCGCCGTGTTCCCGCATGCACAAGAGCTGGATACCGGCCGAATGCAGGCTATCGCCAATGAGTTGAACCTCTCGGAGACGGTGTTCGTCGATCGGATGCAGGAAGTGAACCGCTATCCGATGCGGATCTTCACGCCGGCCCAGGAACTGCCCTTCGCCGGCCACCCTACCGTGGGTACGGCGCACCTGCTGACCGAGCTCGAACTGGCCAGCCGCGAGTGGCCACTGATCCTGGAAGCCAAAGCCGGTCCACTCGAGGTACGCTTCGAAGACGGGCTGGCGCGCTTCACCACGCCGCGCCCGGTGGAAATCGACATCAGCACGCTCGACCGCGTCGCGGCGGCCGAGCTATTGGGCTTGAACAAGAGCCAGATCGTCGGCGAGCCAGTTCTCGCTTCCTGCGGGCTGGCCTATCATCTCATCGAACTCGACTCACTGGTGACGTTGGGCCAGGCGATGCCGGCCCCGGCGCCCTGGGCACGCTCGGTTTCGCCCAGCGGTATCGACAACCTCTATCTCTATGTGTCGACTGCGCACAACGAACGAGGCGATACGCTGCGCGCGCGCATGTTCTCGATGGAGGGTAGCCTGCGCGAGGACCCGGCGACCGGCAGTGCTGCCGCCGCGCTCGTCGGCGTTCTGGCGACTCATCGGCCCGGTGCCGGCAAATGGCAGTGCCGGATCGATCAGGGTGTGGAGATGGGCCGACCGAGCCGGATTCTTGGCGAGGTAGAGCGCGACGCCAATCTCAACACGGCCATCCGTATCGCCGGCCGATCGGTCATTGTCGGCCGAGGGACCTTGCGGCGCTAAATGGCCGCTCAGACTTTGGTGAACTCGATGCCCTCTTCGGCGAACAATTCGCGCGCCACGCGGAAGCCATCGAGGGCGGCGGGAAAGCCGCAATAACCGGCGCTTTGCAGCAGCACTTCGCGGATCTCCTCGGGAGTGCAGCCGTTGTTCAAGGCGCCGCGCAGGTGGGTCTTCAACTCGTGCGGGCGGTTGAGCGCGGTCAGCATGGCGACGACGACCAGGCTGCGAGTCGCTATGGGCAGGCCGGGGCGGGCCCACAAATCGCTCCAGCAATGGCTCGTCACCAGTTCCTGCAACGGCCAACTGAACTCATCGGATCCATTCAGTGAGTTGTCGACATACGTATCGCCCAGTACCTCGCGTCGGGTGGCGATGCCCTTGGGATCCAGCTTGCCATCCAATTCGTTCATGCGCTGCTCTCCTGCGTTCGGGTTGGATTGTTTCGGCTCACTCGCTAAAACGTTTCTTTCGCCCACGGATGCAACCATACTGCTCATCTACGCCCCTCGCCAGGAGGCTCCATGACGCGCTTCATCCTGCTTGCCTTCATCGCCGGCTTTCTCGGCGTCATCTGCTTTCACCAGCCCGCCGTGGGCTTGCTGCATGCCGTTGGGGTGATCCCTTCGGCGCCGTATGGTACGGCGGCAGTGCCGCCCTTGAACGTGCCTCAGTGGTTCTCGGCGAGTTTCTGGGGTGGTATCTGGGGCATTGCGATGCTGTGGCTGTTCTCGCATTTTCGGGTGCGCGGCCAGTGGTGGAAGGCGCTACTGTTCGGCGGTATCGCGCCGACGCTGGTCGCGGTGCTGGTGGTCTTTCCGCTCAAGGGGCGCGGCATCAATCTGGCGGTGTTGCCGATCGGCTTCATCGTCAACGCGGCATGGGGCGTGGGTACGCTGGTCTTCGCACGCTTGATGCTACCCGGCCTGGCGCCAACGACTGACCGCTAATGAACGATCAACGAGACCAGCAACGCCGCGCCGCCCACCACCAGAGCGGACAGCACGGCGATATCGAGTAGCCGATCGAGCCAGCGATCGGGCGAGGCAGCGGTGCGGCGTGTCGCTCCCAATGAGCGCCGGGATGATCTTTTCAAAGGTTCGCGTTTTCTCCTCGCCCATCAAGTATTGATACGCCGATTGACCACGCTCGGCGCGCGGCGATAGCGGTCCTCCTCGGCGAGCAGCTCCGCCTCGAAGGCGTCGGCGCCCACCGGCGTGTCGTCATGACGGCGATACAGCGCCGTGAGCATGGCCTTACGGTCGGCACGCAGCTCCTTCACCAGCACATAGATCATCCCGTAGAGAATGAAGGTAAATGGCAGCGCCGCAAGAACTGCCGCCGCCTGCAGCCCCTTGAGACCGCCGGCGATGAGCAGCGTCAGGCAGATCGCCGCGATCAGCAACCCCCAGGTGATGCGCTTGGCGAGCGGCGGATTGAGCGAGCCGCCATCGGTCATCTGGGCAACGATATACGTTGCCGAATCGGCTGAAGTGACCAGAAAGATGAAAATCAGAAATAGCGCGACGATCGACAGCACATCGGTGAACGGCATCAGATCGAACATCTGAAACAGCGCCCCGGTAATGTTCTCTTCGGTGGCCGCGGCCAGGCCGACGTCACCGGTGAGCTCCATATTGAGCGCCGCGCCGCCGAATATGCCGATCCACAGACAAGCCAGCAGCGGCGGTACGAACAGTACACCGAACACGTACTCCTTGATGGTCCGGCCACGCGAGACACGCGCCACGAAGGTGCCGACGAACGGCGACCAGGCGATCACCCAGGCCCAGTAGAAGATCGTCCACGATGTCGCCCAATCGCTTCCCTCGTAGGGTGACGTGCGCAGGCTCATGCCGATGAAGTTCTGCAGATAATCGCCAATGCCGAGCGTGAAGGTCTTTAGAATCGCCAACGTCGGGCCGGTAAACAGCACATAGAACATCAGCAGGAAACACACCACCATGTTGAGGTTGGACAAGCGCTTGATGCCTTTGTCCAGCCCGCCCCAGGCCGATGCCATGTAGCAGAGGAACATCGCGCCCATGATGATGAACTGCCATAGCATGCTCTCTTCGACGCCGAAGACGGCTTTCAGCCCGCCATTGATCTGCAATACGGCCAGGCCGATAGATGTCGCCACGCCCATGACCGTGGCGACCACCGCGAACACATCCAGCGCCGGCGCGAAATTACGCAGCTTGGGACGCTTGGAGATGACTGGCTGCATGACGACCGAGACCAACCCCGGCTGATCCTTGCGGAATTGGAAGTAAGCGATGATCAGCCCCACCACCGAGAACGCCGCCCACTGGTGGATACCCCAATTGAAGAAACTGTACTGGATCGCCAGGCGCGCCGATGCCGTACTCTCCGGCTCGACCATGCCATACGGCGGGTTCAGGTAATGCGTCATCGGCTCGGCCATGCCGTAGAAGACCAGCCCAACGCCGAAGCCCGCCGCCAGCAGCATGCTGACCCAGGAGAAGAACGAATAGCTCGGCTTGCAGTCCTGCGGCCCCAGGCGAATCTTGCCGTATTTACTCAGTGCCAGCGCCACCAGGAAGACCACGAAGCCGAATACCGAAAACATATAGAACCAGCCGAATAGCCGGCTGACCGTATTGAGCGCCAGCTCCGCGCCGTCTCCGAATCGCTGGGGAAAAGCAGCACCCACCGCGACCAGGGCGACGATAATCAGCGCGGATACCGTAAAGACACGTTGCCTTCCAGAATTGGCCATGCAGGACTCCTTTACCAAAAATATCGCGTCAGCGTTCGAGCATGCTCCATGCTCCTTTGCTTCTATCACCCAACAGCCCGAGGCTGCAAATGCTCTCGCCGCGTTACGTCATCATCAACAAGGCATCGTTATTCGCAGACCCAGCAACCGGTCGCGGCTTTCAAACCTTGCAATTTCCTGCGCTCGGCCCAACCTGAGGGAACTATAAGGGCGCTAACGAATTCGCCCAGAACGATGATCATGGAGGCTGCATGCGCCGACTTTCCGACACGCCGCTTTCGGTGCTCGACCTGGCACCGATCCGCCAGGGCGGTAGCGCCGCCGAGACCTTTGAAAACAGCGTCGACCTGGCCCGCCATGTGGAAGCGCTGGGCTTCAATCGCTACTGGCTGGCCGAGCATCACAATATCGACGGCATCGCCAGCGCCGCCACGGCGGTGCTGATCGGTCATGTCGCCGGGGCGACGCAGCGCATCCGGGTCGGCGCCGGCGGTATCATGCTGCCCAATCACCCGCCGCTGGTGATCGCCGAGCAGTTCGGCACGCTGGAGACGCTCTACCCGGGGCGCATCGACCTGGGCCTGGGCCGTGCGCCCGGCTCCGACGGCGTGACCATGGCCGCCATGCGGCGCAACCCGCGTGCGGGTGTCGACGATTTTCCCGATCAACTCGATGAACTGCGCCGTTATCTCGGTGAGGCCCAGCCCGGCCAGCGCGTGCGCGCGATGCCCGGGCAAGGTACGCATGTGCCGATCTGGCTACTGGGTTCCAGCGGTTACAGCGCCCAGCTCGCTGCGCGCCTCGGTCTGCCCTTCGCCTTCGCCGCGCAGTTCGCGCCGGGTTATCTGCTCGAGGCGCTGCGCCTGTATCGCGAGCAGTTCCGCCCATCGGCGATACTCGACGAGCCCTACGCGATGGTCGGCATGCCGCTGGTCGCCGCCGACAGCGACGCGCAGGCGAGTTTGCTGGCAACGACCGCCGAGCAGAAGTTCCTCAACCTGATTCGCGGCCAGAGCACCCGCGCCCAGCCACCCGATGAACAGCTCGATTGGACGCCGCAGGAGCGCGCCTCGGTACAGCAGTTTCTCGGCGCCGCGGTGATCGGCGGACCCGACACGGTGCGCAGCGGCCTCGAGCGCTTTCTCGAAGCGACCGGTGCCAACGAATTGATGATCGCCACCGACGTTTACGATCAGCAGGATCGCAAACGCTCCTTCGAGATTCTCGCCGAGGTGTGGCGAACGCCGGCTTAAGCCAGTCGTTCGGCGAGGCGCTTCTCGAGCGCATCCTGATCGGCGGCGAAGCGTCGGATGCCCTCGGCCAGCTTGTCGTTGGCCATGGCATCCTGATTGTGCCCCCAGCGGAACGCCGCTACATCCAGCGGTGCAAGCCGGCTTGCGCCCTCGCCGATATCGCTGACCCGGCGCGCCACGTCGCCATCGCTGCTGGCCAGCTCTTCGAGCAGCGCCGGAGAGATCGTCAGCCGGTTGCAGCCGGCCAGCGCCAGCACCTGCCCGGTGTTGCGGAAGCTCGCGCCCATCACCACGGTGTCGTAGCCGTAATCGCTGGCGGTGCGGCAGACGCTGCGCACGAACAGCACGCCGGGGTCGTCGTCCGGCGCGTACTCCTTACCGGTTTCCTGCTTGTACCAATCGGTGACCCGACCGACGAACGGCGAGATCAGATGCACGCCGGCATCGAAGCAGGCGCGCGCTTGAGCCTCGCTGAACAACAGGGTGAGATTGCACTGGATACCTTCGCGTTCGAGCACTTCGGCGGCGCGAATGCCCTCCCAGGTCGAAGCCAGCTTGATCAGCACCCGCTCGCGACCGATGCCGCGCCGCTCGTACATTTCGATCAACTGATGCGCCTTGTTGATGCTCGCGTCGCGATCGAAGGAAAGACGCGCCGCGACCTCGGTGGACACCCGCCCCGGCACCAACCCGGCGATCTCGCTGCCGATCGCCACCGAGAGCCGGTCGACGGCCTGCGAGACGCGCTCATCGACGCCATCGACTTCGCGCTTGATGTCAGCGAGCGTGTCGTCGATCAGCGCCTGGTGGCCGGCCAGGTCGAAGGCCTTGAGAATCAGCGATGGATTGGTGGTGGCGTCGTGGGGCTGGTAGCGGCGAATGGCTTCCAGATCGCCGGTATCGGCGACCACCAGTGAAAGCCGTTTGAGGGCTTCGAGTTGGCTGGGCATGGCTGTCTCCTTGTCTGTTGGCATGATTCACGATGGCAAACGCCATCATACGACACCGTGATGCTCGGCCAGCGCCGCGCGATAGCGGCGATAACCATCATGGTAGCGTGTCACGAGCTCGGCCTGGGGCGAGGCCAGGGTCGTATCGTCCAGACGCACCCACTGCTGACAGATCGACGCCAGCTCGAGTGCCGGCTGCTCGCACCAGATGGCCTGAATGGCCCCACCCAGGGCCGCGGCATCGGTCACCTCGGGACAGACCACCTCGGCGCCGAGGATGTCAGCGACGATCTGGCGCCATACCGCGCTGCGCGCGCCGCCGCCGATCAGGCGAATCTGATTGGCCTGCGAAGCCAGTGGCCCGAGCAGTTCGAGACCGTAGCGCATGCCGAACGTCGCGCTCTCGACCACCGCGCGGCACAGATTGGCCGGCGTGGTATTGGCGCCGGTCAGGCCCAACAGGCTGGCCGAGGCATGCGGCAGGGCGGGCACGCGCTCGCCATTGAAGAACGGCAACAGCGTCACGCCCTCGGCGCCCGGCGGGGCACTTGCCAGCGCCCGATTGAACGCGTCCAGGTCGAGCCCCAGCAGGTTGCGGATGGTGGTGGTCGCCGAGGTCGCATTCATGGTGCAGATCAACGGCAACCAACCGCCGTGGCTGGCGCAGAAATTGGCGACCATGGCGTTGTCGGCGATCACCGGCTCGGCGCTGTGCGCGCATACCGTGCCGGAGGTGCCCAGGCTCAGCGTGACCAGCCCCGGTGCGATGTTGCCGGTGCCGATCGCCCCGAGCATGTTGTCGCCGCCACCGCTGGAAACGATCACGTTATCAGCCAGCCCCAGCTCGCGCGCCAATGCCGGGCGCACCCGCCCCGCCGGCTGGCGCGAATCGATCAGGCGCGGCAGCACGCGGCTGGGGTCGAGCTCGGGCGCGATCAGGCCGAACACGTCTTCACGCCAGCGGCGGGCGCGGGTATCGAAATAGCCGGTGCCCGAGGCATCGCCGCACTCGGCGACCCGCTCGCCGGTCAGCCAGAAATTCAGGTAATCGTGCGGCAGCAGCAGTGTTTCGATGCGCCGATAGGCGTCGAAATGCGTATCGCGCAGCCAGGCGAGCTTGGAGGCGGTATAGCCGGTCTGCAACACCAGGCCGAGCTTGTCGAGACAGCCGGCGTCGCTACCCAGCGTCTCGATCAGCGCGGCATTGTAATGAGCGGTTTCGGTATCGTTCCACAGCTTGGCCGGGTATACCGGTTCATCACAGGCATCCAGCGCCACCATGCCATGCTGCTGGCCGGAAACCCCGATGGCGCGAATCGCCAACGGATCGATACCGGCCTTGCTCAACACCTCATGAAAGGCGCCGCGAAAGGCCGCGATCCACTCGGCGGGGTCCTGCTCGCGGCGACCGTTATCGCCCTGTGCCAGCCGGTGCGGCCGGCTGGCCTCACCGAGAATATGGCCGTTGCCGCCATCGACGACGACCACCTTGGTGCTCTGCGTGCCGCAATCGATACCGATATACATGCCACCTACCCGTTAATGCGTCAGCAAGGCTTCGACGGTACCACGTGCGCCCTGCGTATGCAGTCGCTTCAAGGCGTCGAGATAGGCGTCGCGAAAGCGCGCGTCATCGACCAGATCGCCGAATAGGCGCCGATTGTCGATGAAGGCGGTGGGATGCATGCGATTGTCCTTGGCGGCGGCCATCAATTCATCCTTCAAGCGGTCGACGATCGCGATCGGCTCGCCCTGCTCATCCATGCCCTCGGCGTAGCGTGCCCAACTGGCGACCACCGCCGCGCTACGCCGAATGTCGCCGCCGCAATCGAGCCGTTCGCGAATCACCGGCAGCAGCCACTTGGGAATGCGGTCCGAGCTCTCGGCGCATAGCCGCGCCAGCGTGTCCTTGATCTCGGGATTGGCGAAACGCGCGATCAGGGTGTGCTTGTAATCGTCGAGATCGACACCCGGCAACGGCGCCAGTGTCGGCGTCGCTTCCCGGTCCATGTAGGCGAGTAGAAAATCGACGAACAGCGGATCCTGGCAGACCTCGTGGGCATAGCGGTAGCCCGCCAGGTAGCCGAAGTAGGCCAGTGCCTGGTGGCTGGCATTGAGCAGGCGCAGCTTCATCAGCTCATACGGCATGACGTCAGCGACCACCTGCACGCCGACCCGCTCCAGCGCCGGGCGGCCCTGGCCGAAACGCTCTTCCAGCACCCACTGCGTGAACGGCTCGCAGACCACCGGCCAGCGATCGTCGAGCCCGAAGCGCGACTCGATCTCGGCGATATCGGCGGGCGTGGTGACCGGCGTGATGCGATCGACCATCGAGTTGGGGAAATTCACTTCGCTGGCGATCCATTCGGCCAACTCCCGATCGCGCGCACGTGCGAAGGCCAGGAACATCTTGTGAGCGACCTCGCCGTTACCCTGAATGTTGTCGCAGGACATCACCGTGAATGGCGCGACGCCACGCTCGCGGCGGCGCTTGAGTGCCTCGCTCACCAGGCCGAACACGCTCTTCGGCATGCCTGGATTGGCCAGATCGTGGCGTACATCCGGGTTGTCGAGGTCGAATTCGCCGCTGACATGATCGAAATTGTAGCCGCCCTCGGTCACGGTCAGCGAGACGATACGAATCGCTGGATCGGCCATGCGCTCGACGACCGCGTCGGGGTCGTCGGCGGCGAACAGGTAATCGACGATCGAGCCGATGACCCGCGCGTCGTAATGGCCATCGGGGTGTTTCACCACCAACGTGTAGAGATTATCCTGCGCGCGCATGACCTCCTGCATACGCCGGTCGCCGGGCATCAGGCCGACGCCGACGATGCCCCACTCCAGCGCCTGGCCCTGGTTCATCAACGTATCCACATACATGGCCTGATGGGCGCGATGAAAGCCACCGACGCCGATATGCACGATGCCCGCTTTGATGGCGTTCCTGTCATAGGTCGGAATGGCGATGCGAGCATCGAGGCTTTCAAGGGATCGATCATTGAGGGCGATCATGAAATCTCCTGTTGGCAGGTCTGGGTGGTCTTGGCCGGTCAACGCCACACCGTGTCGGGCGTCACCGAATGGTTTTTGACCAGCCTGACGTTGTGCATGTCCTTGTGGCGAGCGCGCTCCAGCGCCCCGGCCGCGTCCTGGCCCAGCGCCAGCCAACGCTGAATCAGGCGCGCCTCGAGCACCGCATCGGACACCTCGATGAGGATCGTGGTATCGAACAGCGACCGCAGCCCGGACCAGTCCGGCCGGTCCAGCAGCAGATAATTGCCTTCGACGATGACGATGCGATGCTCGGGTGCGATCAGCCGCCCGCCGGCACGCGCCAGATCCAGCGGGCGATCGAAAACCGGCACGGCGACGACCCGGTCGGCACGTCGAATGCGGCGCAGATCCTGCGTCAGTCCATCGATATCGAACGTCTCGGGCGCGCCCTTGAACGGCAGCAGGCCGCGCGGCTCGAGCACGGCATTGTCGAAGTGGTAGCCATCCATCGGCACCACTTCCGCCACCCCGGTCTCGCACTCGTTGAGGCGCCGACACAGCAACTCGGAAAGAAACGACTTGCCGGCACCCGGCGGCCCCGCCAGGGCGACGATGAAGCGCTGACTATCGCTTGCGGCGCGTAGAATGTTCGCCGCCATGTCATGGATATCCGGGTTCATCATCGTTCTCCCGAGTCATGCCTCGATGTGATAAATGTCCGAGCGGAGTGAAGATCAAGGCGCCCAAAACGCAGAAGACGAGACATAACTGATAGTTAGGCGAGTCTTCGAGTATTTGGGCAACACAGAGCTTCGCCCGCGCAGGTATTTATCGTCAGCTCATCCAGTTGCCGCCATCGACATTGAGGGTCTGCGCAACGATATAGTTGCTATCGTCACTGGCCAGAAACACCGCCGCGCCGACATGATCGTCCGGCAGGCCCATGCGCCCGTAGGGTACGGCTTCGCCGACCAGGCGCTTCTTTTCGCCGAGCGGGCGATCCTCATAGCGCGCGAACAGCGCATCGACCTCGTCCCACATCGGCGTGTCGACCACGCCGGGCGAAATGCCATTGACGTTGATGCCATGCTCGATCAACGCCAGCCCGCTGGATTGGGTCAGGCTGATCACCGCCGCCTTGGTGGCGCAGTAGATGCTGGCCAGCGCTTCGCCACGGCGCCCCGCCTGCGAGGCCATGTTGATGATCTTGCCGCCCTGCCCGCGTTCGACCATCGCCCGCGCGACGGCCTGCAAGGTAAAGAACATCCCCTTGACGTTGACCGCGAACTGCTTGTCGTACATCGCCTCGCTGACCTCGAGCAGCGGCGCCATGTCGAACACCGCGGCGTTGTTGACGAGGATATCGATGGCCCCGAAGCGTCGTTCGACGGCGTCGATCATTCGCTCCACCGAGCCCCGCTCGCAAACGTCCAGTTGGATGCCCATCAGCGGCTTGCCCGAATCGTCGCCTTCGCGTTGCAACTCGACGACGGCCGCATCGATACTCGCATCGTCGATGTCGGCAATCACCACGCGGGCGCCTTCGGCCAGATAGCGGCGGGCGATCGCCAAGCCGATGCCCCGCGCGCCGCCGGTAATCACGGCAGTCTTGTCAGTCAGTTTCATTGATCGATCCTATTTGCCATCAAAACTCATCACGATGAATGGCCGCGTTCGTCGGCAGGATTTCGCGTGTCCCGCCAGTGGCGTATCAACTCATCGAGCTCGTGCATTCCTGTCAGGATTCGCCAGGCGCCGGCCTGCTTCAGCCGCTCGGCATGATCGGGCTCGATATGACTGGCGCCGATGAAGCCGATCACCGTCATTCCCGCGCTATACGCCGCCGTGACCCCGGACACGCTGTCCTCCACCACTAGGCAATCCCGCGGCTCGCTGTTCAGGCTGCGCGCGGCCAGCAGATAAACGTCGGGGGCGGGTTTGGGATTGGCGACCTGATCGGCGGTGAATAACGGCGCCTCGCCGAGCAAGGTGTCCGACAGGCCGGTACTGGCCAGCGAGGCGCGCACCCGCCGGCGGCTGCTGTTGGAAACGATCGCCAGCGGCAGGTGCAGTTCGGCGACGGCTTCGATCACCCCTTCGATCGCCTGCAATTCGCGCTCGAGACGCGCCTCGATGGCACTCTCTATGCGCACCAGCGCATCGTCGGGCAAGGCATGGGCACTGCGCCGCTCGATGTGCTCGAGTATCGCGGCCGTGGTCATGCCCAACGCCTGGCGGAGCATGACCGCCGGTTGGATATCAGGCAGCCATTCGCCCAAGCGCTCGACGATCACCGCCTCGGCGATCGACTCGCTATCGACCAGCACGCCATCGCAATCGAATATCAGGGTTTCCATTCGCGGCTCCTCGAATTACCGGTCGTCCGGGGCGGTAGTGGAGGAATCACGGCTCTGATCGCGGGTCATCGCGGCCAGCGGATGACGATGCAGGCTGGGCAAGGCGCGGCCTTCGCTGTCGAACAGATGCGCGCGGAGCGGATCGAAGCCGAGACGCACCTGGTCATGCACGCGGTGGACGACATCGCCGTCGGTGACCACGGTCATCGAGGCGTCGCCGGCCTGGAGATACAGGCAGGTCTCGCCGCCCAGGCGCTCGATGACCACGATCTCGCCCTCCACCATGCCTTGCTCGCTCTCGCTGAGATGCTCGGGGCGAATGCCCAGCGTCAGGGGCGAGCCGGCGACAACCTCATCGCCTGCGACCGGCACCTCGCATGTCGCCCCGCTGGGCAGCTTGACGGTGACGCCGCCGGGAGCGGATTCGACCACGCTGACCTCCAGGAAATTCATCTTCGGCGAACCGATGAACCCGGCCACGAACAGGTTTCGCGGATGGTGATAGAGCTCCATCGGCGAGCCGACCTGCTCGACCAGACCGCTTTGCAGCACCACGATCTTGTCGGCCATGGTCATGGCCTCGATCTGATCGTGGGTGACGTAGATCATGGTGGCGTCGAGTTCGTCGTGCAGGCGCGCCAGCTCGATGCGCATCTTCACGCGCAGCGCGGCATCGAGATTCGAGAGCGGCTCGTCGAACAGAAAGATGCTCGGGTTGCGCACGATCGCACGACCGATCGCCACGCGCTGGCGCTGCCCGCCCGACAGCGCCTTGGGTTTACGGTCGAGCAGGGGTTCCAATTGTAGGATGCGCGCCGCCTCGCGTACCTTTTCGCGCCGCTCGGCCTTGGGCACCTTGGCCAGACGTAGGCTGAAACCCATGTTGTCCTCGACGCTCATGTGCGGATACAGCGCATAGCTCTGGAACACCATGGCCAGGCCGCGATCGGCCGGTGCCACCTCGTTGATACGCTCGCCATCGATGACGATATCGCCCGACGAGGTGCTTTCGAGCCCGGCGATCATGCGCAGCAGAGTCGACTTACCGCAGCCGGAAGGCCCCACGAAGACCACGAATTCGCGATCGTGTACGTCCAGATCGACACCCTTGATGACGCGGGTACCGCCGAACTCCTTGACGACCTGTTTAAGCTGTAGAGTTGCCATGTCGGTTTCCTTATTTGACCGCGCCGAAGGTCAGGCCGCGCACCAATTGCTTCTGGCTCAGCCAGCCGAAGATCAGAATCGGCGCGATGGCCATGGTCGAAGCGGCCGAAAGCTTGGCCCAGAACAGGCCCTCGGGGCTGGAAAACGAAGCGATGAAAGCCGTGAGTGGCGCGGCATCGTAGGAGGTCAGGTTGAGGCTCCAGAACGCCTCGTTCCAACTCAGGATGATCGCCAGCAGGCCGGTGGATGCGATGCCCGGCAGGGTCAACGGCAGCAGCAGATAGACGATTTCCTGAGAGGTGCCGGCGCCGTCCATGCGGCCCGCCTCGAGAATGTCCTTCGGCAGATCCTTGAAGAAGGTGTAGAGCATCCACACCACGATCGGCAGATTCATCAGCGTATAGATGATCACGATGCCGAGCTGTGAATCGAGCAGCCCGGTGTCCCGGAATATCAGATAGATCGGCATCAGCACCCCGACCGGCGGCAGCATTTTCGTGGACAGCATCCACAGCAGGGTGCCCTTGGTGCGCGGGGTGGGAAGAAAGGCCATCGAGTAGGCGCAGGGAACCGCGATCAGCAGCGCCAGCGCCGTCGAGCCGAACGCCATGATCACGCTATTGATGGCGAACTTGAGATAGTCGGTGCGCTCGAGTACCACGGCATAGCTTTCCAGCGTCGGCGAAAAGATCAGGCTCGGCGTCGACACCGCCGCGGCCTCGGTCTTGAAGCCGGTCAGAAACATCCAGAAGATCGGGAAGAACACGATCAGGGTGATGCTCCAGGCCAGCACCGCGAGCCATAACCGCTTGGAGGCGAGAAACGTCATGAATGGCTCCTTAATTTTCCAGATTCTTGGCGACGGTTCGAATCAGGAAGATGGCGACGATGTTGGCGAGAATGATCGCGATCACGCCCCCGGCCGACGCCCCACCGACATCGAAATCGAACAGGGCGCGGATGTAGATGAGATAGGCCAGGTTGGTGGTCGCCAGGCCCGGGCCACCCGAGGTCGTGACGAAGATCTCGGCGAAGATCGTCAGCAGGAAGATCATCTCGATCATGATCACCACGCTGATCGCGCGCTTGAGATGCGGCAAGGTGATGAAGAAGAAGATCGCCAGGGGGCCGGCGCCATCCATGCGCGCCGCTTCGACCTGATCCTCGTCCAGCGACTGCAGCGCGGTCAGCAGAATCAACAGCGCGAACGGTAGCCACTCCCACGAGACGATGATGATGATCGAGACCAGCGGCAGCTCCGAGAACCACTCGATGGATGGTAGGCCGAATACGCCGAACAGCCAGGCCAGCACCCCATTGACCGGGTGCATGATCATGTTCTGCCAGATCAGCGCGCTGACCGTCGGCATGACGAAGAACGGCGAGATGATCAGAATCCGCGCGATGCCACGTCCAAAGAATTCCTGCTGGAACAGTACCGCCAGCAAAACGCCGCCGATCACGGTAATCGCCAGCACGCTGCCGACCAGCACCAGCGTCGTACCCATGGCCGACCATAGCGCCGGGTCGGTGAGCAGATAGCGGTAATTCTCGAACCCGGCAAAACCGCCCATGCCCGGCATCAGCAGGTTGTAGCGCTGAAACGAGAACCATACGGTCATGCACAGCGGTATCAGCATCCATAACAGCAGCAGCGTGACCGCGGGCGCCTGCAGGGACAGCGTGCGCAGCCCTCCGACGGTCCGTCCAGAAGCTCTAGTACGCATTGTCATTCCAACCTTGACGATCGGGAGGGGCCAGACGGACCGGCGAATCCCGGCCTGTCTGGCGATTCACGCTCAGTCGTAATAGCCGGCCTGGCGCATGGTGCGCTCGGTGGAGGTCTGGGCTCTCTCCAGCGCCTGCTCGACGGTCATTCGCCCGGTCAGGGCCGCGGCGATCATCTGGCCCACTTGGGTGCCGATGGCCTGGAACTCCGGTATGCCGACGAATTGCACGCCGACGTAGGGGCTCGGCTCGAGCGTGGAATCGGTGGGATCGGCGGTCTTCATCGCCTGGAGCACGAAGTCCGCGAATGGCGCCGCCTTCTGGTAACGCGGATCTTCATAGGTGGATTGGCGGGTACCCGGCGGCACGCTGGTCCAGCCCTCGGTTTCGCCGACCAGCTCGACATACTCCTGCGAGGTCGCCCACCTGGCGAAGGTCTGGGCCGCTTCCTTGGAATCCGATGAGCTGGGAACCGCCAGCGCCCATGACCACAACCAATGCGAGCCCTTGGGCGTCACCGCCACCGGCGCCGGCGCGAAACCGAGCACATCGGCTACCTGGGACTCGCTGGGATCGAATATCTTGCCGGCCGCCGAGGTGGCATCGACCCACATGCCGCACTTGCCGGTTGCGAACAGTACCTGGTTCTCGTTGAAGCCGTTGGCACTCGCGCCCGGCGGGCCGTAGTCGTTCAGCAATTCGACGTAGAAGCTAATCGCTTCCTGCCACTCGGGCGAATTGATTTCGGGCTGCCACTCCATGTCGAACCAGCGCCCGCCGAAGGTGTTGACCAGCGTGGACACGAAGGCCATGTTCTCGCCCCAGCCCGGCTTGCCGCGCAGGCAGATGCCGTAAAGATCGTTGGCGGGATCGTGAATCTTGCCGGCCCACTCGCGTACCTGCTCCCAGGTCGGCTGCTCGGGCATTTCGATGCCCTGCTCCTCGAACAGGTCCTTGCGGTAATACAGCATCGAGCTCTCGCCGTAGAACGGCACGGCATACAGGGTGTCTTCGTAACTCAGGCCGTCGCGGACCGGCTTGAGCAGGTCATCGACCTTATACGACGCGGGCAGGTCGTCGAAAGCGGTCAGCCAGCCCTGCTCGGCCCAGATCGGTACCTCGTAGGTGCCGATCGTCATGACATCGAACTGGCCGCCGCCGGTGGCGATATCCACGGTCATGCGCTGACGCAGGACGTTCTCTTCGAGCACGATCCATTCGAGATCGATGTCCGGGTAGGCCTGCTCGAACTTATCGGTCAGGCTCTGCATGATGACCATGTCGCCGTTGTTGACCGTGGCCACGGTAATCGTTTCGGCGCTGGCTGAAAGAGGGATGAGGGCCGCTATTCCAGCCATCGGGAATGCGTGGGATAACCTCATGGCATGCTCCTTGAGGGAAAATCTTGAAATTGTTTTTTGATCAATCTACTCAGCTATCGATCAAATGATCGAATAGAACGCCAAAAAAAGCAAAGCTTCGGGCATTAGACTTTTCGGTAACTTATTAGGCTTTGTCTGGAAAGTCGGCGAGCAAAGATCAGACAAGGCAAAAATCAGCGAAAAACGGACTGGGCTCGCACACGAGTTTACGTAGTGTAAATGAGTATTTTGAGCTGGTTTTTAACGCCGTATGACCGAGCGTAGCCAGTTTCCAGATGAAGCCTAGCCGATGCCGTGCTCGACGATATAGCGTGCGGCGTTTTCATCGGTGACCAATCCCTTGAGCCAACCGCCACGTAGCGCAGCAAGAATGGCCGGCCCCTTGTCGAGCCCGCCCGCCAACGCCACCAGCGGCTGACCGCGCAGCATTTCCAGCGGCAGGCTGGTCACGCGGCGGGTAATCGAGCAGTCGATCAACTCGCCGGCCTGGTTCATCGGCCAGCCCAGCAGCTCGCCCACCGCTTCGAGATCCAATAGCTCCCTGAGCTCGGCCTCGCTGATGAAATGATCCTGGAACAGCGTGGCCTGACGGTCGATACGGCCGATGCCGATGAACCCCGCCTCGGCCTCTTTCGCCACCTCGGCGATGGCCTGGAACAGCCGCTGGCCGAGCAACGCGTGTTTCTCCTCGACCGTGCCGGCCACCACCGGCGCGGGCAGCAGGAAGCGCTCGCCGCCGGTCTTGTCGGCCAGCACCATGACCCCATCGTAGCGATTCGACGAGCCATCGCGCGCCATGTTGCCGACCAGCGAGACGAAGCGATGGCGGGGGCGGTCGATGCGACTCAGCGCCTCGACCGTGGCGCGCACCGAGCGCCCCGTGCCCAGTGACAGGGTCAGCGGCTCTGGGCGATCGACGAGCCGTGCCAGGCGCTCGGCGCCGGCCACCGCCAGGTAGTGCGCGCCACTGTCGATGGCGCCGGGGTCGGCGGGAACGACATCGCAGAAGTCGAGCGCGAAGCGCTCGAGAATGGCATCCGACATGACCATACAGTGGGATAGCGGGTGGTCGATGTGCACCTTGACCAGGCCTTCCTGGCGGGCCAGCGCCAGCAAGCGTTGCACCCCGGGGCGCGAAACGCCGAGTTGGCTGGCGATCTCGTCCTGGGTGCGTCCACCGACGTAGGAGAGCCACGCCGCACGCGCGGCCTGATCCCGTTTCAACTCGAATTTATCCACGAGCGCGAGCATCCCCGGTTGCAGATAGTGGCAGGAATCATCGCAAGCACGCCGCGAATTCACAACATGGCGCCGGCGAACGCGCGTATCGCAGAACAGCCGGAGGCACTGGCGAGACCCGCACTCACGCGCCGGGACCCCGTAGTGATGAGGAAGTCGGCGAGGGAGCCGGCGCAAGCGCCGGACCGGGCAACCAGACCCGCACGGCGAGCCCACCCAGGCGCGACTCGTCGAGCACCAGTTGCCCGCCGTACAGCGTCATCAGATCCTCGACGATGGCAAGCCCGAGCCCCGAGCCAGAACGGGAATCAGGATGGGAACCAGAACGGGAATCAGAGCGGCGCTCGTCGAGTCGCACACCGCGCGCCAGTGCCGCTTCGCGCTGGGCGGCGGTCATTCCCGGGCCGTCGTCCTCGATGCGCAGGCACACCCCGCCGGACTCGGCACCCACGCTCAAGCTCACGCGGCTCTCGGCCCAACGCAGCGCGTTGTCGAGCAGGTTGCCGATGAGTTCCTGGAGATCCTGCGGGTCCATGCGCACGCTGAGCGCGGCATCGATATCGCGCTCCAGCACGATGCCACGACGGCTGGCCAGGCGTGACAGGCCATCGACCACCGGCGCGACGGCCTCTTCGAGACGCACCCGGCCAGCCAATGTCGCGCCACCGGCCGCCGAGGCGCGCGCCAGGTGGTGGCGCACGGCAGCGTCGATACGCCCCACTTCGTCGCGTACCTGACGACGCTGCGCCTCGGGCAGGCGATCCGACACCGTCTGCAACACGCTGACCGGTGTTTTCAAGGCATGCGCCAGATTGCCGGCGGCGGCGCGGCCGCGCTCGATCAACCGCCGGTCGCGTTCGAGCACCTCGTTCATCGCCCCGGCCAGTTCGCTCAACTCACCCGGCAAGCGGGTATCCAGGCGCTCGCTCTCGCCCGCCTCGATGGCCTTGAGATTGCCATGCAGGCGGCGTAGCGGCGCCAGCCCCCAGCGAATCTGTATTGCCAGACCCAGCAGCAACAGCCCGCCGAGCGTCAACAGCGACAACGCCAATAGCCATTCGAAGCGCGCCACCTCGGCGTCGAGCTGCCCGCGCGAGGCAGCGACGCTGACATGCAGGCGGCGCGCATGGCCGGGCAAGCGTATGTCGCGCTCGATCACCCGCAGCGGCTCGCCACGCGGCCCGGCGATGTTGCGCACGCTCGCGCCCTCGGCCATCGATACCGGCAGGCGCTGATCCCACAATGAGCGCGAGACCCGCGTGAGGCTGCGCTCATCGGTCACCTGCCAATACCAGCCCGAGAACACCTGGCTGAAGCGCGCATCGCCCAGCGAGCGGCTGACGATCAGGCGCTCGGCATTGGCGTCGTATTCGAGATCGGCGAGCACCACCTGCAGCAAGGATGCCAGGCGCTGATCGAAGGCGGCGGTAACGGATTCGCGAAAGTTATAGGCCAGCCCGACGCCGGCCAGCGGCACCACCAGCAGCACCAGCGCCAGCGCGACGGCCAGCAGCCGCGAGCCCAGCGACCAGCCGGCGGGTCGCGCGGCCAGCGCACGCAGATGCCGCTTCACTCGTCATCCTCGGGCGCCACCACGCGATAGCCCTGGCCGCGCAGCGTTTCGATACGCGCACTGCCCAGCTTGCGGCGCAGGCGGCTGATCTGCACATCGATGACGTTGGAATCCGGCTCATGGTCGCGGTCGTAGACGTGCTCGGAGAGCTCGATGCGATTGACGATACGCGGCGCGGCATGCATCAGATACGCCAGCAGGCGCGACTCCTGCGCGGTCAGCGTGATCGGCCGCCCCGCCAGGGTGACGCTGCCGGCATGCGTATCGAACGCCAACGAGCCGAGGCTCAGCACCGGGTGCGCGTGGCCATGGCTGCGGCGCACCAGCGCGCGCAGGCGAAACAGCACCTCGGCGGTCTCGAACGGTTTGGTGACGTAATCGTCGGCGCCGGCGGAGAAACCGGCGGCCTTGTCCGACCAGCGCTCGCGGGCGGTCAACACCAACACCGGCAGATCGATGGCGTCGTCGCGCCACTGGGCGAGCCAGCGCGTGCCGTCGCCATCGGGCAGGCCGAGATCGAGAATCACCGCATCGTAGCGCTCGGTGCGCACCAGGAAGTCGGCATCGGCGCCGTTCTGGGCCGCTTCGATCAGCAGCCCGGCATCACGCAGCGCATCGCCGAGCGCGGCGGCCAGCGCCTGATCGTCCTCCACCAGCAATACTTTCATGGCAATCCCATCATGGGCGTTTCATGCCCTCGATATTGACGCCTTGGATGCCGATGAGCTCGCCACTCGCGGCGTCGAATTCGAACTCGACCAGTTGCCCCTGTGGGCCGATCATCTCCACCTCATACAGGGCGATGCCTTCATCGCGCTCCAGCTCGACGCCCAGCACCTGGCCCTGGTAATGCGCCTCCAGCCAGTCCAGCACGCTGGGCAACGAGACGAAATGCCCGGCGCGAACCTCCTCGTGCAGATTGCGCCAATCATCGTCATCGGCGTAAACGACCGCCGTCGGCGTAGCCACTACGCTGACCAGCGCCAGCCACACGACCATCATGATGCGTTTGAAAGTCTTCATGTGCCCAGCTTGCCAAAGCCTCGATGAACGCGCCATGAACGTCGCGTTCAGCCCATGGCAAGAAAACGCTGGGCAGAATGACGACATGGCGAACACCAAAGGCGAAACATGAACGCCAAATGAACGACGCCTTCAGCTTCCCGCAAGGTAGCGCGGGTTAACGTCGATGACACACATCGGCAAGACACTGCCTTCACAGGCATGGCAGGACTCACAAGGAGTGAAACCATGAAAACGTTACGTCTTTGCATGCTTCCCGTCGCCTTGTCCGGCGGTTTTTCCAGCATGGCGCTGGCCGATGAAGGCGGCCTGTCGCATAGTGAACTGCAGGCGCTGCTTGCCCAGGCCGATCGCTACGGCTTCAGCCATTATCAGGAGATCTCGGTGGACGACGCCACGCGCCTCGAACTCGAAGGCTGGCGCGATGACGGTTGGCAGCTCGATGTCGATATGCTGATCGCAGACGGCACCCTGGTGCTCGAAGAGCAGCGCAAGAGCCAGATTCCCGATTGGAGCCTGAGTGCCGACGAAGTACGCCAGGCGCTGACCAATGCCAGCCAAGCGGGCCTGCAACGTTTCGATCAGCTCGATGTCGATGAACGGGGACATATTGAAATCGAGGGATACAACGCCCAAAACCGCGAGATCGAACTACGCCTCAACCGCGACGATCTTTCGGTCACCGGAGTAACGAATGACTGAACAACGTAACCGCCACCAAGACAACGCCGCCTGGCAGGCCGCCCGCCACTGGCAGGAGCGCGCCCGTCAGGCACGCCCCGCCGCCAGGATGAGCGGCCCGAAAATGGTCCTGACCTGGCTACTGTTCGGCGCAATGATGATCGTCGGTACCGTGCTCGGCCTGTTCTTCCTGCTGGTCGGCTGGCTGATGCTGCCGCTGCTGCGTCATCGCATGAAAAAGCGCGCCGAAGCCTTTCGTGCGCAGCACGCACACGACATCGGCGGCGGCTTTCATTCAAACGACGCCCATCGGCGAAATGGCAATCTTCACCGGCAGGACGTGCTGGAGGGCGATTACGAGGTCAAGCCCGAAACCCACGAAAAGACCTGACGATAGCCGGTTTCAGCGTCATGAGACGAAAAAAACCCGCGTGGGAACGCGGGTCGAGGTAGGGATGGAGCTTGATCGCATCAGGGATGATGCTCGTCTGGTTGGCCGCCAGACACAGTCAGCCTATTCGCCCCCTAATTATGCAGCCAATGCATTGTCGCGATGATCGCGATAGCCATTGGCTAAGCGTTTGCCACTTCTTTTAGCGTTCAAAAAGTTATAAAATTCCTGAATAGTATTCTTTATACGAATATAAAATTATTCGGGATGGTTATATGGAGCTGCGTTTCGAACACGTTGCCAAGACCTTCGGCAGCCTCGACGTCATCAAGCGATTCGACAACACGATACAGACCGGCGAAATCGTTGCGCTGGTGGGTCCCTCCGGCTGCGGCAAGTCGACGCTGCTGCATATGGTCGCCGGGCTGGAAACGCCGACATCGGGAAACCTGAGCGCCGATGGCGCGGCGATCGAATCGCCGTCTCCGCAACGCACGCTGGTTTTTCAAGAGCACGCCCTCTACCCCTGGCTGACGCTGATCGACAACGTCGCCCTGGCACTCGAATTCCAGAACCGGCCACGGGCGGTCGCCAGGGCGGAAGCCAAGCAGTGGCTGGCGAGGGTCCAACTCGCCGGTTTCGAAGATTATTACCCTCATCAGGTTTCCGGCGGCATGCGCCAGCGCGCGGCACTCGCCCGCGCGTTCATTGCCCGCCCCCAGGTGCTGTTGCTGGATGAGCCGTTCGGCGCCCTCGACGCACTGACCCGCATGACGCTGCAAAGTGTGCTCAAGGAGCTCATTGCCGAGGAGTGCCCGACCGTGCTGCTGGTCACGCACGATGTCGATGAAGCGCTCTATCTGGCCGATCGCGTGCTGGTCTTCAGCCAGCGCCCGGCGAGCGTGCTCAAGGAAGTCAAGCTGGGGCACATTTCCAAGACCCACGATCTCTCCGCTTTTGCCGATGAGCGCCGGGAAGTCCTCGAGCTGCTGGGTATCGATGCCGGCACCACGAAGAAGAACATCAACACTGAAGGAGTGAACTCATGAAACGCTGGATTCTCGCACCGCTGCTGGCTCTGCTGGCAATGCCCTCTTTTGCCGCCGAGGACTTCCGGGTCGGCTATGTTCGCGTCATGGACGATGCCCAGGTCATGCTCGCTCACGAAGCCGGCCTCTACGAAAAGTATGGCCTGGATGCGGAGCTGATCGAATTCAGCTCCGGCACCGATCTGATCAAGGCGATCGTCGGCGGCAGCCTGGACATCGGCGTATTGGGGTTTTCCAACGCCTTCACCTGGGCTTCGCGCGGTGCCGATCTCAAGATCGTCGGTGGCGCCCAACGCGGCTACCACTCGCTGTTGGTGCGTGACGATTCCGGCATAGAGGAAGTCGCCGATCTCGAAGGCAAGAGCCTCGCCTCGCAGAAGCAGGGCAGCACGGCGGATATCGTACTCAAGGGCGTGATGCTGGAAAATGCCGGCCTCGAACCCTCCGATCTCAATATCATGGGCGTGGCGCCGGCCGTTGCCGTGCAGTCGCTGGTCGGTGGCCGGGTCGATGCCGCGTTTCTGTTCGAGCCTTACGACCGCATTGCGCAGCTCGTGGCGCCGGTCGAGCAAATCTATCAGATTGGCGAAGTCTGGCCCTTCCCCTGCATGGTCGTGATTACCTCGGGCGAGACACTGGAAAATCGTGAGGAGGCCGTTTGGGCCGCTCTCGATGCCCAGCGCGACGCCATCCAGATGCTCGAGAACAAGCCCGCCGAGGCGGCGCCGCTGATCACCGAGTATTTCATCGCCGAGCCAACGCTGAACACGCTGGAGCAAGGCGAGGTCGCCAGTGAAGCCGTTATCGAGCAAGCCATCAGTACTCAGGATTTCAGTGCGAAGCTGACCGAGCAGGATATCGCCCGCATGAAGGAGCTCGCCGCGATCATGCAGGAGCAGGAAATCCTGCCGGCCTCCGATGGCCCGTTCGATGTCGATGCCCTGCTGGACCTGTCCTGGCAGCAGGCGCGCGAAATCTAATCCGCCGTAGCGAGCGTGGCCATTGCGGTCACGCTCGTCGGCTCACTACTTGAAGAGTTGTCTCGATCCATGAGTGCCCCCCAAGCGAGTGGCGTACGTAGCAAAAGCGCTTACCTGGTGGCCATCGTCGTTATCCTGTTCTTCTGGCAGGTGGCGGCGTGGTTCCTGCCCGACTTTCTGATGCCCGACGTACCCGCGGCATTCGTTCGGCTATGGCAGGAACTCAATAGCTCCGAGTTCTACGCGGGCCTGGCCAACAGCATGAGCCGACTCGGTATCGGCTATGGTTGCGCGCTGCTGTTCGGCATCGCTCTGGGTCTGCTGGGCGGTACCCTGAATGCGGTGCGCGGCCCGCTCAAGGCGGCCATCATCATCCTGCAATCGATCCCCTCGATTGCCTGGGTGCCGCTGTTTTTGATTCTGATGGGCTTCGGCAACCTGCCGATCATCGTCGTGGTCGCCATCGGCGCGTTCTTCCCCACCGCGCTGAGCGTCATGAACGCCACCGAGAGTGTCGAGAAAGTGCATATCTCGGCCGCTCGGGTCATGGGTGCCTCACGCTCGCAGTTGCTGCGCCGGGTCTATTTCCCAGCGGTGACGCCCGAGCTGATCACGGGTGCCCAGTTGGCCTTCGGCAACGCCTGGCGGGCGCTCATCTCCGCCGAGATGATCGTCGGCTTCAGCGCCGGGCTCGGTCGCTCGCTATCCTATTCGGGGGAAATCGCCGACATGACCGGCGTGATGACCAATATCCTGGTCATCGCCGTGCTCGCCGCCGTTATCGATCAGGTATTGCTGGAGAACATCAAGCACCGCCTGCTGCGCTATCAGTATCTGTAACGAACCGATGTGAAGGCGTCGCGTTACATCGACGCCACTCCCCATCTTTATCACGGTGCCGGGCAAGTTTCTCCGAGATTCGCCGTGCTCTGCATATCGATTGCATCCGGCGCTGGGAACGCCTTCTTGAAGGTAAAGGCTTCGGCTGTCGGCCCATGCATTCTTAGATGGCATAACTTCGCATCGGCTTCTTCGAGTGATGGATAATGCCCCTTGGGCACCCACCATAAGACCATGTGCGCTTCGCGCATTTTATGAAACCACTCCTTCTTTCTACGCATGATCTCGACATGCACAGATCGATAAACGTAATCGTGCAGGGATTCGATGTCTTCCCAGACAGTCATGTTGACGATCATGTCATCACCGAAGTAATCGATGGCGGTGGCATCGCCGTCGTCCGTCTGAAGACGCCAGACGAATCCGGCCGATCGCTCCGCAAGCGTATTGATGCGATCGAGATTGGCGACGAAATCGGCCAGGGCAGGCGAATCGATTGGCGCCGACAGATGAGCAATATTTAATTGAGCCAGCTTGAAAGAAGACACGTAACGACTCCCGCTAAATTTGCGTATTCGGCGTCGGACGCCGTTCCAAGCGTCAGCCGAAGCATTTTTATCGCGCATTCGGTAACGGCTTGCAACAGCACCGTGATCGCCGAATGGGCCAACGCTACTGCTCGAATCCAGCGGTGCGCTGCATCGGCAGCCGACAATTAAACCTGTTACCGCTTTGCGTTGTTCAGTAAAATTCGCCCTTTGATAACGATTCGATGGGACAGCGATATGGGTAGGGCCTTCCAGAACCGCAAGGAATCCATGGCCAAGACGGCCGACGCCAAAGCCAAGGTTTACAGCAAATACGGACGCGAAATCTACGTGTGCGCCAAGGCTGGCGGTGTCGACCCGGGAGGCAACCTGACCCTGCGGGGCCTGATCGACCGCGCCAAGAAGGACCAGGTGCCGTCGCATGTCATCGAGAAAGCCATCGACAAGGCCAAGGGCGGCGGCGGCGAGGATTTCTCCCTCGCTCGCTATGAGGGCTTCGGCCCCGGCAACTGCATGGTGATCGTCGATTGCCTCACCGACAACTCCAACCGCACCTTCGGCGATGTGCGCTCGTGCTTCACCAAGACCAAGAGCAAGATCGGCACGCCGGGCAGCGTCAGCCATATGTTCGATCATTGCGCCATTCTGGCGTTTCATGGAGAAGACGAAGAAGCGGTGCTCGAAGCGCTGATGGAAGCCGATGTCGATGTCACCGATATCGAAAGCGAGAACGGCCTGATTACCGTATTCGCCCCGCATACGGAATACGCCAAGGCCAAGCAGGCATTGACCGATGCCTTTGGCGAGACCGACTTCGAGGTGGATGAAATTCAGTTCCTGCCGCAGACCACCACACCGGTCGAAGGCGATGACGTGGCGCTGTTCGAGAAATTCCTGGATATGCTCAACGATCTGGATGACGTACAAAACGTCTACCATAACGCCGAACCCGCCTGATTCAGACGGACCGGCCGATCGGCCGGTCCGCTGCGCTATCGCCCAAGCATCCACGGATGCCTTTCTTGATGAGTGATTCGTGAAATTTCTGATTATCCTCAGCGAATGCTCTTGCCTACCGACTCATTGGTTATGAGTAATTGGCTCAATAACTGCGAACAAATCTTTAAAGCCAGCAATACCTTATTGCTGTTTCACCGGAAAGAAGCGAAATGTTTCGCACCCAATAGGAAAACACCCCTTCTTTTTCGCAGCGGAATAGTAAATAAGTAATATCCAACTTTCTAATTCTGGTTTTTCATGAAAACCAGCCATCCACGTCATAGGCAAAGCCAACGAACGATTTCTTTATTGGCCGATCTTGAAATTCCATTGAATATCAATGAAATATTTATCTATAAGAATAATTTAAAATAATGAAATCTAATTTCTAAATTGCAGATATCACGCTTTCTCATTGCCCGACACACCCAGAAAGCCTTTGAACGTTGGCTCCCGCCGCCTTGCACTTCCTCGGGCCAGACACTATACAAAATTAGAGTTGCCGATCCGGACTCGCTCACCAAAGCGAGTGGCAGCGGCCTTGATAATAACGATAAAAGTTCCGGGGGAACCGTCACGCAAGAGTGAATCCATACACTTCCGTCCGATTGTGATGTCGGCTACCGCCGACGCGCCGGCATTCGGCCTGCTCGCTTGTCGCCGATATGAAGGCCACGTACTCACCGCTCCGGACAGCCTGTTCTACAGCGCCATGAAAGTGTTCGGAGACGGTAGCGAAGGAACTTGTCTGGGTGGCGCCACGCCACGCCTGCGGCCTTCGTGCAGAGTTCGCACGATTCCCGCCTCGACATGAAAGGACGGCATGATGAATAACAAGATCAATCCGACAGATTCCGTCACATCCACCGGCAATCCCGATAATGGCGGGCGTCGTAAGCTACTCAAGGCCGGCGCCGCGCTGGGTGCCACCGCGGCGCTCGGTTTTCCCTATATCGGCAATGCCCAGACGGGCAAGACCACCACCTGGAAAATCCAGACATCGTGGCCGGGCGGCATCGGCCTGAAAATATTCGAGGATTGGTGCAAGACCATCATCGAGAAAACCGGCGGCGAGCTGGCATTCGAAGGCTTTGGCGCTCAAGCCATCGTTGGCGATTTCCAGCTCTTCGATGCGGTCAAGAATGGCGTACTCGACGCCATGAATCCATTTACCATCTACTGGGCCGGACGCATGCCGGCCGCGGTTTTCCTCACCTCCTATCCACTGGGGCTGCGCAAGCCCTCCGAATGGGACACCTTTTTCTATACCTTGGGCGGCCTGGAAATCGCCCGCGAACTATTCGCGAAGCAGGGAATGCACTATGTAGGCCCGATCCAGCACGATGCCAATATCATCCATTCCAAGGTGCCGATCCGCTCGATAGAGGATTTTCGCGGGCGCAAGATGCGCGTGCCCGGTGGCATGGTGGCGGAAGTCTTCCAGGGCGCGGGCGCCCGAACCACGCTACTGCCCGGTAGCGAGATATTTCCGGCACTGGAGAAAGGCACCATCGACGTGGCCGACTATACCGGTCCGGCGGTCAACTGGGCTCTCGGCTTCGCCGAGGTGACCGACTTCATCGTTACCGGCCCGCCGGGTTTCCTGTCCATCTATCAACCGGTCGATCTGATGGATCTGACCGTGGGCATGAAATCATGGAATGCGCTCTCCGACGAGATGAAGCAGTTCGTTGAAATGGAGGTCCATGTCTACTCGGACATGCATCATGCCCTGATTCAGAAGGCGGACATGGAAGCGTGGGATAAATTCCTGGAAGCCGGCACCCTCGTCACGCGGTTATCCGCCGAGGACGTGGTGGCATTCACCAAAATCGCCGTACCACGCTGGTACGCATGGGCCAACAAGAGCAAGGACGCCGCCCGCATCTTCCAGATCCAGCTCGACTACATGATGTCCCCACAGACCGGCTACGTTACGCCGGACATGGTCAAGGGCCAGACCCTGAACGTGTGATCAGCCAATACGCGATCGTTGATAAGCGCACCCGGTCCCCGGCATTACCGGGGCCGGGCTTGGTGGGAGACGTATGCCATGCCTAACCTGACGTTCGAACTGCCCCACTGGGTCTATTGGGTGGGGCTGTTGGTGTTTCCATTGATTGCGTTGTATCTGGTGCGCCGACGCCCCCCGCTGGAGCGCCCTTCGAGCGTCACCCAGGGCATCGCCTATATGCTGCTGATCACCGGCGGTTTCATCGGCCTGCACCGTTTCTATCTGCGCAGTGCCCTGGGCGTCATCTTCATCCCGCTGTTTCTCGTCATCCTGCTGGCCAACATGCAGGATCGGGAAGCACGCATCGATATTTCCGCAGCACGCAATCAGGTCGATATCGCCGAGTTCAAGGTCGAGCGCTACGAAGCCACCGCGGCCACGGGCGACGATACCGCCGCTCAACTGGCCGAGCAGGCGCGCGCCGAGCTTGGCGAGGCCGAAGCCGCCTTCGAGCGCGGCACCACCGACTACCGCCGCTGGCACTGGGTCGCCAGTGTCTGCGGCGTGATCATCCTGGTGCTTCTGCTGGTGGATGCGGTAAAGCTTCCCGGCATGGTGCGCCGCCGCGCCGCTCGCGAGCCGCCGATCGAAGATCCCGGCTCGGATCGCGAAAGCTATGAATCCGGAGAGCCACGCATTCCCGGCGTCAATACCGTTTCGCCATTCGCCGACCGAATCGACCGCCTGAATACCACGGTCGGCGAGTTCGTCGCGCTGTGGTCGGTCATCGCCGTGTTCGCCTACTACTACGAAGTCATCGCCCGCTACGTCTTCAATTCGCCCACCAACTGGGTGCACGAAAGCATGTTTCTGATGTTCGGCATGCAGTATTTGCTCTCGGGCGCCTACGCGCTGCGTGAAGGCTCGCATGTGCGCGTGGATGTGCTCTACAACTACCTCCCGCTGCGCGGGCGCGCCGTCATGGATGTGGCCACGTCGGTTTTCTTCTTCATCTTCGCCGGCACCTTGCTATGGACGGGTTGGATATTCTTCAGCGATTCGTTCGGCGTGCGTGAAGTGTCGTTCACCGAATGGGGAATTCAATACTGGCCGATAAAGCTGGCCATGCCCGTCGGTGCTGCCTTGATCCTGCTGCAGGGGCTGGCGGATCTGGTGCGCAACGTTCTGATGCTCAAGCGCGGGGAGGGCTAGCTCATGGGTTGGGAAATCGGTATCGGGTGGCTCACCCTGTGGATGTCGTTATCGCTGATCGTCGTACTCATGGCCGGCTTGCCGCTGGGGTTCGCCACCGGCGGTCTCGGTTGCATCTTCCTGTTTCTGTTCGGCGATGCGGCGATGCTCAATATCCTGCCGTCGCGCATCTTCCCGATGATGACCAACTACCAGCTCTCGGCGGTACCGCTGTTCATCTTCATGGCGACCATGTTGGAACGCGCGGGCGTGATCGAAGAGCTGTTCGACATGGTCTACAAGATGCTCGGCGGCTTGCGTGGCGGGCTGGCCACGGCGGCGGTGGTGGCTTCCACCATCATGGCGGCGATGGCCGGTGTGATCGGCGCCACCGAAGTCACCATGGGCATCATCGCCCTGCCCGCCATGCTCAAACGGTTCTACTCACCGACCCTGGCGTGCGGCTCGATTCTGGCCGGCGGCACCCTGGGCATCCTGATTCCGCCGTCCATTCTGGCCATTCTATATGCGGTCATCGCGCAGCAATCGGTCGGCCAGCTATTCATCGGCGCGGTCATCCCCGGCCTGCTGCTGTCCGGCCTGTACATCGTCTACATCACCATCCGTTGCACCATCAACCCGAGCCTCGGGCCGCCCTTGCCGGTCGAGGAGCGGGTCAGCGTACGCGAGAAGATTCGCCTGCTGCGCGGCATGATCGCACCGATCTTTCTGGTGACGCTGGTGCTGGGCGTGATCTTCACCGGTATCGCGACACCGGTGGAAGCAGCCGGTATCGGCACCTTCGGCGCGCTGGTGGTCGCGGCGCTGCATCGGCGCTTGAACCTCGGCGCGGTACGCGACGCTGCGCTGACCACGCTCAAGGCAACGGCCATGGTGCTATGGATCGTGTTCGGCGCCACCGTGTTCGTGGGCTTCTACATCCTCAGCGGCGGCCAGGAGTTCGTCGCCAATATGCTACTCGGCACGGACCTGGGCTCCTACGGCATCCTGCTGATCATGATGTTCATCCTGGTCATTCTCGGCATGTTCCTGGATTGGGTCGGCATCCTGCTGCTGACGGTGCCGATCTTCGTACCGCTGATCGCGTCGCTGCCGTTCGACGGCGTGTTCGGCCTGCCCGGTGTGGCCCCGGAAGAGGTCGCGTTGTGGTACGGCGTGGTCTATATGGTCAATCTGCAAATTTCGTTTCTGAGTCCGCCCTTCGGCTATTCGCTGTTCTATCTCAAGAGCGTGGCGCCGCCGGAAGTGACCATGGCCACCATCTATCGCTCCAGCCTGCCTTTCATTGCATTGCAGGCCACCGGGCTAGCCCTGTGCATCATCTTCCCGGAAATCGCCCTGTGGCTACCGCGCCAGATTTATAGCGGCTAGGCGAGGCCCGCAGCGACGCTGCGTTTGGCCTATCCAAAGCGTACTGACTATTCTGATAAGGCGATTTCATCATAGCGAGGTGCCGCGGGAACGGCACCGCTACCAACAGGAGGTTGAAACCATGCCAGCCAAATCGGAATCCCAGCAGATGGCCGCCGGGGCCGCGCTTTCCGCTAAGCGTGGCGAGAAGAAAGTCAGCGAACTCGAGGGCGCCTCGAAGTCGATGTACGACTCCATGAGCGAGGAGGAGCTCGAGAAGATGGCCTCGACCTCGCAGAAGGACAAACCCGAGCACAACAGGAAGTCGTGAAAGTAGGATCGATAGAACGCCGTCAGCGCCGACATGCTGATGGCGTTCCGGTTCTATGGCCAATCAGTCGCTGCCGCTCACCCGCCAGATAACGTCTCCCACATCGTCCGCTACCAGTAGCGCGCCGTCTTGGGCGATAGCCACACCCACCGGTCTGCCCAGCGCTTCGCCCTCCTCGTTGACGAACCCCGTTAGCACATCGATCGGCGTACCACTCGGCATGCCGCCCTCGAACGGTACGAAGATCACCTTGTAGCCACTGCGCGGCTTGCGGTTCCAGGAGCCGTGCTGGCCAACGAACATGCCGTTTCCGAAGCGTTCGGGCAGGCTGTTGCCCTCGGCGGAAGTCAGGCCCAGCGAGGCGGTATGCGGCCCGAGGGCGTAATCGGGAACGATGGCGCGCTCGATTAGTTCGGGTCTGGGCGGTTCGACTCGCTCATCCACATGCTGGCCGTAATAGCTGTAGGGCCAGCCGTAGAAGCCGCCCTCCTGGACGGAAGTCATGTAATCCGGTACCAGATCGCTGCCCAACTCGTCGCGCTCGTTGACCGCTACCCAGAGCTCGCCGCTTTTGGGCTGCCAGGCCATGCCGACCGGGTTGCGCAGCCCCGAGGCGAAGATGCGATGTTCGCCGGTCTGCGGGTCGATCTCCCAGATCGCGGCGCGGCCCCGCTCGTGTTCCAGACCGTTTTCGCCCACGTTGCTGTTCGAACCCACTCCCACATAAAGATGCTCCCCATCCGGGCTCGCGACCAGGCTCTTGGTCCAGTGGTAATTGATCGGCCCGGCGGGCAGTTCGACGATCGCTTCGCCCGGCGCGGCGATCCGGGTCTGGCCCTTTTTATAGGGAAAGCGCAGCACGGCATCGGTATTGGCCACGTAGAAATCGCTGCCGATCAGCGCCATGCCGAAGGGCGAATTCAAGCCAGTGAGAAATGCCGAGCGCTTATCCGCCACGCCATCGGCGTCGGTATCGCGCAGCAGGGTAATGCGATTCGCGCTCTTGCCGCCGGCGCCCGCCTTTTTCATGAACCACTGGGTAACCCATGCCTTGAGTCCGCCGGCCTCCTTGTGTGGCCTGTCGGTCTCGGCCACCAGCACATCGCCATTGGGCAACACATAAAGCCAGCGCGGATGATCGAGGCCAGCGGCGAACGCCACTACCTCGGTACCGGGTGCGGCCTGTGGCGTGGCGCCCAGGGGCCAGCCCGTGGCCGGCGCGATATTCACCGTGGGGATCAACGATTCATTGGGCGGGGGCAGTGTGGGATCGGGGCCGATGCCGGCGGAAACCGGCAACCTCGCCATCTCGCCGCAAGCGGTTAGCGTCAATGCAAGGAACCCGAGAGCAAGCGGGCGGTGGGCTCGGAGCGGATGCATGATGGCGTTTCTCCCGGCGGGGAAGCGATGATTCTTTCTTAAAAATAACCTGCGATTTCATGAAAGCGAGCAGCAGACTCATGTCAGAGCGTCGGACTCCACCGAGTGCTTGCGCTCGGAGCGAGCGATGATCGCTGTGCCGACCAGATCGCCGGTCACGTTGAGCGCCGTGCAGCCCATGCCGACGAGGGCATCGATGGCGGTCAACAGGGCGACCGTCTCGATCGGCAGGCCCACCTGGGCGAAGACGGTGGCGATCATGATGATCCCGGCGCCGGGTACGCCGGCGGTGCCGATCGAGGTGAGCGTACCGATCAACACGATCTCGGCCATGCTCGTGAAATCCAGCGGCGCTCCCACCACGTTCGCCGCGAAGACCGCGGAGATCGCGATGCGAATCGCCGCGCCGTCCATGTTGACCGTGGCGCCCAGCGGCAGGCTGAAACCGTACAGGCTTTGCGGCAACCCCAGGCGCCGCGCGGCGTCCAGCGTCAATGCCAAGGTACCCGAGCTGCTTTGAGTGGCGAAGGCCGTCGCCATCGGCGTGCGCGCCTCCCGAAAGAAGGCCCCCAATTGCACGCCAAACAGGCGCATCAGGACGCAGTAGATGACCAGGTGAACGGCGAGCGCGATATAGAGCACCACGACCATATCGCCCAGCGACAGGATCGTCGCCATGCCCTGCTCGCCAACGGTTTCGGCGACGATCGCGAAGACACCGATGGGCACGTACTGAAGCACGCCGGCCATGACCTTGAGGGTGATATTGCTGAGCCCTTCGATCACCCGGTAGAGATGCTCGCCGAGTTCGGCATTGCGCTCTGAAGTGCGCAGCTTCAACAGGGCGATGCCGAAGACGATGGCGGTGAAGATGATGCCCAATAGGTTCAATTCGGCAAACGCCGTGACGATGTTGTCCGGCACGATGCTCAGCAATACTCGGACGAACCCGGGATTCTCGGGCACCTCGAACTGGGCGCTCTCGTCCAGCGCCATGCCGCTGCCCGGCTCGAACAGCGTGGCGACGGCGAGCCCGACGACGATTGCCAGGGCGGAGGTGGCGACGTAGTAGCCGAGCAGCTTGCGGCCCATACGCCCCATGCTGCCGAGATTCGCCTGATTGATACCGACCATCAGCGTGAGCAGCACGATCGGCACGATGAGGAACTTGAGCAACCGCAGCAGCAAGTCGCCGAACGGCGCCAGCCAGTCGGCGACTTGCTGCCCGCCCAGCAGACCCACGATCACGCCGAGTACCAGAGCGATGCTGACCCGCAGGATCAGCGAAGCATTCAGGTAGCCATGCCAAAGCGCTTTCATCGGCCGCCTCCTGCTTGCGGTTCGCGACATATCGGCGAATCGGCATCGAAGGGTGTGAAATGAAGAAATTCTGACGTCATGATGCGGGTTCCTCGTCCTTGATGAACCAATTGTGGTGGATAGCGCGCACGGGGGTAAATGCTCTCCCTCGATCTCTATCATAGCCAGGTCGAACTATTAGCCCCTCTTCGATGAAACCCTTTAGTTCACCTATCGTCCTATAGTTCACTCATGCAGGGTATGGCCTGGCATATCGAGCAGGCCGACCCGCCATGCTGAACACGCAACGACAGGAGTCCAACCATGCGTTACAGGAAGTTCGGTAACACCGGCCTATTCGTGTCGGAACTCTGCCTGGGCACCATGACCTTCGGCGGCGAAGGCGAGATGTGGAGCCAGATCGGCGACCTACAACAGGCCGATGCCGACAAGCTGATCGGCCGCGCGCTCGAGGCAGGTATCAACTTCATCGATACCGCCGATGTCTATTCACAAGGCCAGTCGGAGGTCATCACCGGCCAGGCGCTGAAGAATCTCAAGGTGCCTCGCGACGACGTGGTGGTAGCGACCAAGGTTTTCGGCGAGACCGGCGCGCAGGGCGCCAACTCGCGGGGCTCGTCGCGTTATCACATCATGGAGGGCATGAAAGCCAGCCTGAAGCGCATGCAGCTCGATCACATCGATCTCTATCAAGTGCATGGCTTCGACCCGGCAACCCCGATCGAGGAAACGCTACGGGCGCTCAACACCCTGGTCGAGCATGGCCACGTGCGCTATATCGGCGTCTCCAACTGGGCGGCCTGGCAGATCATGAAGGCGCTGGGTATCGCCGAGCGCCACGGCCTGGCGCGCTTCGAATCGCTACAGGCCTACTACACGCTCGCCGGTCGCGATCTGGAACGCGAACTCATTCCACTGTTGCAGAGCGAGAATCTAGGCCTGATGGTGTGGAGCCCGCTCGCCGGCGGTCTGTTGAGCGGCAAGTACAGTCGCGACGGCCAGGCCGAGAAAGGCAGCCGGCGCACCACCTTCGATTTCCCGCCAGTGGATGTCGAGCGCGCCTATGACTGCATCGATGCGATGCGTGGGATCGCCGAAGCGCATGGCGTCAGCGTCGCGCAGATCGCGCTGGCCTGGTTGCTGCATCAGCAGGCCGTTACCAGCGTGATCGTCGGCGCCAAGCGCATCGACCAGCTCGACGATAACATCGCCGCCACGAACGTCAGACTCAGCGATGATGAGCTCGCCAGTCTCGAGACCGTCAGTGCCTTGCCATCCGAATACCCGGGCTGGATGTTCGAGCGTCAGGGCGAGTATCGGCGGCAGCAATTGGCGCAGTCGCGTGAGCGTTGATCGCTTCTCGCTGGCCGGAGCTAAAGCATTGAACTACCGAGGAACCCTCGGTAGTTGCCCCTCGGTCAATACGGCTCTCTTCGCTCAGGCCACAAGCCTTTTGTAATTCCTACTCGGCTCTGTACCTCAGCCAGCCGTATTGCGCGCAAAGTGCGTGAGTCTGACATCCACGCTGACCGTTAACGCCGTCAGTGCCGCCGCCCTGGTGCGGCCTTCGGCGCTGGCACGGTAGAGATGCGGTGTCATGCTCAGCAGATCGACAAGCTGATCCGCGCCGTTGATTTCCAGCGGATAGCGAACGGTGTCGGTAGAAAGGCGCGTAAAGCCTTCCGGCACCAGGGCATCGCCCGTGCGCTCCGGCTTCAGCGTGGGATAGATGATTTCGCGCAGTTCACGCAGATGGTCCGGCCCGGCATCCACCTGCAACAGCAGGCCGCCCGGCTTCAGCACCCGGGCAAACTCGCTATATACGGGAAAGCCGAACAGGCACAGCAGCCGATCGAGCGTGCCCGGCTGCACCGGCAGGTTGGCGTTGCTGCCTACCACCCAACTGGCGCGTTTATCCTGCCTTGCAGCGGCCAGCACCGCCCACTTGGAGATATCCAGCCCCAGCAGGGCCAGTGATTGCCCATCAAGGGTCGCTCTCATTAGTTCGCGCAGGTAGTAGCCTTCCCCGCAGCCGGCATCGAGACAGCTGGCCGTGGTATCGGCGGGCAGATCCGTCAGCACGGCCCGGCTGAGCGCTTCGGCGATCGGCTGGTAATGGCCGGCATTGAGAAAGCGTTGCCGCGCCGCCACCATCTCCTTGCTGTCGCCCGGATCGCGTGAGCGCTTGTTCTGTACCGGCAATAGATGCGTGTACCCGTGACGAGCGATATCGAAACTGTGGCCGCTCGCGCAGCGCCACGTACTGCCGTTTTGCTGTAGCGGATCGCCATCCAGCGGGCAGGCCAGCGCCTGGAAGGGGGTGATACTCATGGTCGCCCTTATTGCCTTGGTATGGTTTTAGCACGCTCCGATCGATTGCCCTGCATGCCGGACACAAACCCGCCGATCAAGGCAATCGATCACCCGCCGAGCCTTGGGAAGTGAACCTCACCCCTGCGCTTCGAGCTTGTCCTGCGTCCTCAGCTCGAAATCGCTGGCGTCGTGACGCTCGTGGAGCTGTTCATGCGGCTCGCCGAAGGTGCGGTTGACGATGCGCCCGCGCTTCACCGCCGGGCGGGCGTCGATCTCTTGCGCCCAGCGCTGCACATGCTCGTAAGTCTGCACCTGCAGGAACTCGGCGGCATCGTAGGCGCGTCCCAGCGCCACTTGGCCATACCAGGCCCAGTTGGCGATATCCGCGATGGTGTACTCATCCCCGGCCAGGTAGCGCGTTTCGGCCAGGCGCCGGTCGAGCACGTCGAGCTGGCGCTTGGCCTCCATGGTGAAGCGATCGATGGCGTATTCGATCTTGATCGGCGCGTAGTTGTAGAAATGGCCGAAACCGCCACCGAGATAGGGCGCGCTGCCCATCTGCCAGAACAGCCAGTTGAGCGCTTCCGTACGCGCGGCGTGCTCCTTGGGCAGGAAGGCGCCGAACTTCTCGGCGAGGTATAGAAGAATCGCGCCGGATTCGAACACCCGTGTCGGCTCGGGCGTGCTGTGATCCATCAGCGCCGGAATCTTGGAGTTGGGGTTGACCCCGACGAAACCGCTGCCGAACTGATCGCCATCGCTGATCTGGATCGGCCAAGCGTCGTATTCGGCGTCATGGCCTTGTGCCAGCAGTTCCTCGAACATCACACCGGCCTTGACCCCATTGGGCGTGGCCAGCGAATAGAGCTGGAACGGATGCTTGCCGATCGGCAGCTCCTTCTCATGAGTCGGCCCGGCGATGGGCCGGTTGATGCTGGCGAAATGGCCGCCGCTTTCCTTCTCCCAGGTCCAGACTTTCGGCGGTGTGTACTCGGTCTCTTGGCTCATGCAGCCTCCTGAAGGGTTCGATGTTTGGCGGGCCGAAGCGATTGCGTGATGCCCCGGCAACGTTGGTATCAGGAAAGATAGCGTGATAAAGATTCAAGTTCGAGGGTAAGGTAACGTGTTATCCAGGAACTCGATGAGATAAGGGACCCGCTGAATACCATGATCAGCATTTACCGTGAGGCCGACATCGCCCCGCCATCGATCCGCTCTCACCCCCGTGACGGCGGCGCGTTCGCTAGCCGGATGTCTCGCCACGCATGAACGACACCCGGCTTTTTCGCTCACTGCGAATCTACAACTACCGGCTGTGGGCCGCCGGCGCACTGGTCTCCAACGTCGGCACCTGGATGCAGCGCGTCGCCCAGGACTGGCTGGTGCTGACCCTTCTCACCGATCACAACGCCAGCGCCGTCGGCATCACCATGGCATTGCAGTTCGGGCCGCAATTGTTGCTGCTGCCGCTGACCGGCTTTGCCGCCGACCATTTCAATCGCCGCCGCTTGATCATGCTGACGCAGGCGCTGCTCGGCCTGCTGGCGTTGGGGCTCGGGCTGGTGACCGTGACCGGCGTGGTCACGCTGTGGCAGGTCTATGCCTTCGCACTGGGGCTGGGCTGCGTCACCGCCTTCGATGCGCCGGCGCGGCAGACCTTCGTCAACGACCTGGTCGGTGAAAAGTATCTGTCCAATGCCGTGGCGCTCAACTCGACGTCCTTCAATACCGCTCGCATGGTCGGCCCCGCCGTGGCCGGTTTACTGATCGCCGTGATCGGCACCGGCTGGGTGTTTCTGATCAACGCGGCGTCCTTCGCCGCCGTTCTGGGCTCGCTATGTCTGCTGCGCGTTCGGGAGTTGCATACCGCTAAACGCCCGGCACGCAAGGCCGGTGGCCTGACCGAAGGCTTCCTCTATGTGTGGCAGCGTCGCGACCTGAAGGCCATGCTGCTGATGCTCTTTCTGGTCGGGACCTTCGGCTTCAATTTCCCGATTTACATCTCCACCATGTCGGTGAGCGTCTTTCACGGCGACGCCGGTCAATATGGCCTTTTGACGTCCTGCCTGGCGGTCGGCTCGGTGATAGGCGCGCTGATGGCCGCCAAACGCGAACAGCCGCGCATGCGCCTGCTGTGCCTCGCGACCCTATGCTTTGGCGTTTTCTGCGCCCTGGCCGCCCTCGCGCCCAACGAATTCCTGTTTGCCGTTGCGCTGATGCTGACCGGGCTTGCCGCGCTAACGTTCAATACCGCCGCCACGGCTCTCATGCAGCTTGCCACGGAACCGACGATGCGCGGACGGATCATGGCCCTGCGCATCGCTGTCACCATGGGCGGTACGCCGATCGGCGCGCCCATCGTCGGCTGGCTCGCCGATCACGCCGGCCCGCGTTGGGCCATGGCCGTCGCCGCCGCATCCGGCATTGCCGCCGCGGCGATCGCCGCGCGTCTGATCATTCAGGACCGGGCGCGCAGCCCCGGCCATTGACGTTCACTCTCGCGCTGCAGATCACCACGCCCGACATCGAGAGCGAGAGCGAGAGCCCAGCCTGGGCGTAGCGCTTGGCCGTTCGCCCACCCTCAAAGCTGAGCCTCGATCGCCAGTTTGTCGATTATCGACCAGACCTCTGCGATCTTGCCGTTCTTGAAGGTGTAGAAGACATTCTCGGTGAAGCGCACTTTCTTGCCGTTCACCGGTAGGCCGAGAAAGTGCCCCTTGGGCGTACAGTGAAAGCCCAGCCGGCTCGCGACGCCTTGCGCGTCAGCGACCAGCAATTGGATCTCGAAACGCAGGTCGGGGATCTCCGAAAAATCCGTTTCCAGCATTTCGCGGTAACCCGAGAGCCCGAGTCGCCGGCCATTGTGGCGCACGTCGTCAGCGACGAATGCACCTAGATTCGGCCAATCCTGTTCGTTGAGACACGCGATATAGCGTCGGTAGAGGCTGGAAAGCTCTTGTTCGGTCATGCCATCACCCGTGGTCGAGGAAGCGGAGATCGTGATATTCGAGATTCTAGCGCGCGTAGCATTCGCGCTCCCGCATGAGGGAGCGAATCTTTTCGGTATTCTCTGCCGTGACCGGGTTGTAGACGATCATGCCAAGATCCGTCGGGTGTTGCGGCGCGGTAATCTCGAGCGGCTGGAAATGCAGTGGGGTCGTACGAACCCAGGAAAACGCCACCGGTCGCGACCGGCGGCATGGGTTCACTCGCGGGCGGGGCGGGTCACGCCCGGTCGGGCGGCAATCCCATCTTTTCCAGCGTCAGCGTTTCATCGGCGCGCCCCCAGCCGCCATCGGCGACCTCCTCCACCAGCACCATGGTGTAGGGGCGCACCGCCTCGCCGAAATACTCGACGAACAGGTCGGTGGTGCGGTGGATGATCTCTTCCTTGCGGGCGTGATCGAGGATGCCCTCGGGAAACTTGTAGTTGGCAAATGGCATTGCTTCTATCCTCGAAAAAAGTCGGTTTCAGACCATGCCGCCATTGACGCGCAATATCTGGCCATTGACCCAGCCGCCCTGCGGCCCGGCCAGAAACGCCACGACGTCGGCGATTTCTTCCGGCTGGCCCAGGCGCTCGAACGGCGCCATATTGGCGATCGTCTGGACCTGCTCCTCGCTCTTGCCGGCGAAGAACAGCTCGGTGGCGACCGGCCCCGGCGCCACGGCATTGACGGTGATCCCGCAGCCGCGCAGCTCGTTGGCCAGCACCTTGACCAGCCCCTCGACCCCGGCCTTGCTGGCGATATAGGCGCCGTAACCGGGAAACGACTTGCCCAATACCGACGACGATAACGCGATGATGCGACCGCCCTCGCCCAGGGTTTCGGCGGCTTTTGCCATCACCAGCCAGCTACCGCGCAGGTTGGTCGCAAGCGTCTTGTCGAAAGACTCGAGGCTATCGGTCGCTATCTTCGCCATTTGCAGTATGCCGGCGTTGTTGACCACCACGTCGAGCCGGCCGAATGTCTCCAGGGTGCGTGCGAACAAGGTGGCGACGGAGGCCGGATCGGCAATGTCGGCCTGCACCGCCAGCGCGCGTCCGCCCTGGGTCTCTATATCAGCGACGACCTGCTCGGCAAGCGCGGTATTGCCGGCGTAGTTGACCACCACCGCGAAGCCGTCGGCGGCCAACCTGAATGCCGTGTCGCGGCCGATGCCGCGGGAAGCGCCGGTGACCAGGGCGACCTTGTGTGTCGTGTTCGTCATGAGTCGATTCCTCTTTGAGTGAGTGCACTCAGTATCGGTATTCCAACCAGACAGATAAATCAGCTAATCTGCGAACACTATCCACCAGGACTAAACAATGGATCGATTCGATGCGATGACACTCTTCGTGCGCATCGTCGAAAGCGGCAGCTTCACCAGAGCGGCCAATGCGCTGGATATTCCGCGCGCGACCGCCACGCTGGCCATCCAGCAACTGGAGCGCCGACTGGGTGTACGCCTGTTGGAGCGCACCACGCGCCAGGTGCGCCCCACGCCGGAGGGCCAGGCATTCTGCGAACGCTGCGTACAGCTACTGGCGGAACTCGAGGACGCCGAAGCCACCCTCCGGCCGGTAGCCAGCAATCCGGCGGGCGTCTTGCGCGTCGAGATGCACGGCACTCACGCCCGGCTGATCGTACTGCCGCACATTCGAGCGTTTCGCCAACGCTATCCCGGTCTGGACCTGATCGTGACCAGCGGCGATCGCCGTGTGGATCTGGTGGGAGAAGGCGTCGACTGCGCCCTGCGCGGCGGCGTGCCCAACGACTCTAGCTTGATCGCTCGCAAGCTGGCTGAACTACCGCAAGTGATCTGCGCCAGCCCTGGATACCTGGAGAGCGCCGGGTACCCGAACCACCCTGACGAACTCCATGAGCATCAGGTGGTACGTTTCTTTTCCGGTAACAATGCGACAGACAGCACGCTCGATGTGATCGTCGACGATCGCGTTCAGTCTTTCGAGGCCAGCGGCTGGATGACGGTCAATGACGCCTCCAGCTATGTGGTTGCCGCGCTCCAGGGGTGTGGACTGATCCAGTTGCCGCGCTTTAGCGTCGAAAACAAGCTCGCGCGCGGTGAGCTGGTGGAAGTCCTGCCCGGGTGGCAAAAGCCGTCGCTTCCCCTGTACGCGGTCTACCCGCAGCGACGCCAGCTCTCACCACGGGTCCGGGTCTTCCTCGACTGGGTGATCGCACTCTATGAAGAACGCTTCGGCGACAACCGCCAGGCAATATCGACGAACCGAGATACGCCTGCCGTATGAAGATTGACGTGACGCTGAACATCAGCGGTGGGCTCACTCGGCGAGCTTCGGTGAGGGAATTCTGAAACGCGAATCGTCGTTGCGGGACATTGTTTTTTCAGCCAGGCAAGCGGCAGGGAGATTATCGCCGTTCAATCAAAAGCGTTATGGGCCAACTCGGCACCGTGGCTGCTCTCTTTGGTGAAGGCCCAGCGAGTCAACTACACTTCGGCCGAATGCTCGTGTTACCAGCCGGAGAATATCCGAGCCGCCCGGATGTAATGTCTCCGCTCGATCAGCAAAAGGAGTTTGCCGTGACAGCCACAGCCGCACCAATGTATCGAAGCGGGCTGAACCCGCTTCATGGAATCTTGCTTGCCGGAACCTTCCCGCTCTTCCTGGGTGCCGCGCTTAGCGACTATGCCTACGCCTCGACTTACCAAATACAGTGGACTCACTTCGCGTCCTGGTTGATCGCCGGCGGTCTCGTGTTCAACGGCTTCGCGCTGCTGTTTGCGATCGCCGGGCTCTTCCGCGCCGACGGCCGTCGTGGCCTCCCCCTCGTTTATTTCTTCCTACTGCTGGTCACCTGGATACTCGGCTTCATCAACGCGCTGATTCATGCCAAGGATGCCTGGGGCGTGATGCCCATGGGTTTCGTTCTTTCGATCATCATTACCTTGCTGGCATGCGCGGCAGCCTGGCTCGGTTTTGCCCGTCTCAGCGCTGGAGGCAAGCCATGAAGTTTCTCAGCATCCGTTACGCCGTTCCCCTCTCGGTCCTTTTGATTGCCGGTGGCGTCAACGCCGCGGAACCAGAGCGGGTGTACGGCCCCAACCCGATCCTGCCCGAGCCGCAGCGTGGGCTGCTGCCCGACATGACGATCCCCGAGCCGGCGCCATGGGGCGACCAGAAACCCACGGTGCCCGATGGTTATTCGATCACCGCCATCGCCACCGACTTGAAAGTGCCGCGCCAGACCCTGGTGCTGCCCAACGGCGATATTCTGGTAGCCGAGGGTAAAGGCGGTGGTCACGCCCCCAAAACGAGACCGAAAGACTTCATTGCCGGTTTTATCAAGTCCCAAGGGACTACGTCGGTCGAGAGCGGTGACCGATTGACGCTACTGCGCGATGCCAATGATGACGGCACCTATGAAGTCCAGACGGTTTTCGCCGAGAACCTCAACGCGCCTTATGGGCTGGCCCTGATCGATGACGATCTCTATGTCGCCAACCAGGATGCGCTGGTGCGCTTCGACTACGAGGAAGGCCAGACTCAGGCCAGCGGCCCGCCCGAGGTAATCACGCAGCTACCGTCACGAATCAATCATCACTGGACCAAGTCGCTAACCGCGGGCCCGGACGGGGAATTTCTTTACGTCGGCATCGGCTCCAACAGCAACATCACCGAGCGCGGCATGGCGGCGGAGGTCGACCGGGCCGAAATATGGCAGGTCGATGCCGAGACCGGCGCGCACAAGACTTATGCCACCGGCCTGCGCAACCCCACCGCGCTGACCATTCAGCCCGGAACGGATCAACTCTGGGCGGTGGTCAACGAGCGCGACGAACTCGGGTCGAACCTGGTGCCCGACTACCTCACCACCGTGCAAGAAGGCGGCTTCTACGGCTGGCCCTACAGTTACTGGGGGCAGCACGTCGACCCGCGTGTGCGCCCGCAGAACCCTGCCAAGGTGGAATCGGCAATCGCGCCCGATTACAGCCTCGGCTCGCACAGGGCACCGCTCGGCCTCGACTTCTCCAACTCGGAAGTGGGCGGGCAATTCACCGAAGGCGTGTTCATCGGCGAGCACGGCAGCTGGAACCGCGCGAACCCTGCTGGCTACAAGGTGGTCTTCGTTCCCTTCGAGAACGGCGAGCCCGCCGGCGACCCTATCGATTTCGTTACCGGATTCCTCACGGGAGACTACAAAACGCGCGGTCGGCCTGTGGGCGTGAGCGTTGCGCCGGATGGGTCGGTCATCATTGCCGATGATCTCTCCAACATCGTCTGGCGAGTGACCCGGGAAGGCAATCAGTGAGGTTGATGTCTAATCGGCATGGGGGCGGCCAGCAAAGCGCCCCGTGTCGTCACGATCGCGCTCGTATCGTCTCGTGAGTGGAAACGGCGGCAACCAGGATTCGCGACGGACGATCCAACTTTCATAGGTTGGCATCAGTTGGTCAGGAGCATCCAGCGACCCCAGATTCACTTCGATTTCGTCTGCACTGCGCGCGAAGACGGACGAGCCGCAGTTTGGACAGAAAAACCGCCCGGCGTAGTCGCGTGTTTCGCCTTCGATCGTCACCGCATCCTGAGGGAAGATGGCGGCCGCGAAAAAAAGAGCCCCATGATGCTTGCGGCAATCGAGACAGTGACAAAGGCCGACCCGGTATGGGCGCCCCGTCGCTACGATGCGAACGTTGCCGCAAAGGCAACCGCCCGTGAACCGGTCCATGCTGCGCCTCCTCTAATCAAGCGGTTGAAATGTTTACTACCCGCCGGGCATCCATGAAAGATATACCAGCCTATCGGCCGTAGGCTTTACGATGTTGAGAAATCCCTTCGGCTGCATGTGCCGAACTCTTGTGAGCAAGAATAGACTACCCGCGCCTGTCTCATGCCGCGCTAAAATCGTGTTCCCATGAGCCAGTTGGTCGCTCGGGCCGAATCGACTTCCCGGAAATAACGATGAATACGATCGATGCGAAATCGAGCACGCTGGTGCTAGTGGATTATCAAGCACGCTTGATGCCGGCAATTCACGATGCGGCGAAGGTCTCGGCCAATGCCGGGCTTCTCGCCCGGGCCGCCCGAACGCTCGGCATTCCGGTGCTCGGGACGGAACAGAATCCGCCAGGGCTTGGGCCGACTGTGGCGCAGGTGAAATCCGAATGCTCCCGCACCCTCGCCAAAACGCACTTCGACGCTTGCGCGGATGGGCTGCTCGAGGCGTTGGGGGAGGCAAGAAAAGGGAGTGATCAGGTCGTCATCGCCGGTTGCGAAGCCCATGTCTGCATGCTGCAAACGGCGCTGGGCCTGCTTCGAGCCCACAAGCAGGTGTGGGTCGTCGCCAGTGCGAGTGGCTCGCGCCGCGCCGACGATCACGCCGCCGCCATGAACCGTCTGGCGCAGGCTGGAGCCACCATCGTGACCCATGACATGGTACTGTTCGAGTGGCTGGCTGACTGCAAGCATCCACGCTTCCGCGAGGTACTGGAGTTCATCAAGGCGGCAGAATGATTCGCGGAAATTGGGGTCCGCTCGGTCTATTCCAACTCTCGACATCACGACGATAGGCTGACCAACATGAGAGCATTCGCCAACGCGGGGCCTATCACCCGCAACAGGAATCGGCGACCTTGAATCAACTACTCGCCATGCGGGCTTTCGTGCGCGTCGTCGAAACGGGCTCCTTCAGCCAGGCCGCGAATCATCTGGCGCTACCGCGCTCGACGCTGAGCAAGCTGGTCTCCGACCTCGAGAGCCACCTCGGCATCAAACTGCTGAACCGCACCACCCGCGTGGTGGCGGCGACGGCGGATGGGCTGGAATATTATCAGCACGCGGCGCGGCTGGTGGCCGAGGTGGATTCGTTGGACAGCGATATGCGGGGTAACAGACTCAAGCCCAACGGCCACTTGCGAGTCGATGCGCCCTCCACCTTCGCGACCAGTTTGTTGATACCGGCCCTGGCGGACTTTCAGCGCGAGTACCCTGACATAACCGTGGCGCTGGGCATCAGTGATCGAGCGGTGAATCTCGTCGGGGAAGGCGTGGACTGCGTGATTCGCGCCGGTCGACTCGACGAGCTGTCGATGGTCGGGCGTCACCTCATCGAACTGGATTACGTGACCTGCGCGGCGCCAAGCTATCTCGAACGCCGGGGAATGCCATCGCACCCCACCGCGCTCGAAACCGGCCATACGCGGCTCGGCTACTTCATCGCGGCAACAAACAAACCGATACCGTTGGAGTTCGAGAAGGCAGGCGAGCGATTCACGATGAGCGAGAGCGACTACGCCGCCAACGATGGCAACGGCCTGATGGCGATGCTACTCGCCGGGCTCGGTGTCGGTCAGCACTTTCAGCGCTGCGTACAGCCGCATATCGATTCGGGCGAACTGGTGCCGGTGCTGACAGGGTGGAACCGCCCCGGCATGCCGTTCCACATTCTCTACCCGCCCAACCGACACCAGACCGCCAGATTGAAGGTATTCATCGAGTGGCTACTGGCGACCTTCGGCGACAAGCCGACCGCCAGTTGAGTCTGTCGCGCAACGCGCGTCACTCGGCAGTCAAGTGATCGCCGTCACACGAATCTCGACCCGCATCGTCGGCAGGCCCAGCGCCTCGACGCCCGTCTGCGTCCAGATCGGTGCGTGGTTCGGCATGTAGTGCCGGTAAAGCCGCGTCATCGTCTCGTTCACTTCCGGCGGAAAACCGCCGACGTGGTAGGAGTTGACGTGGATGACGTGCTCCCAGCCGGCGCCAGCAGTCTCGAGCGTTCGCTCGACGTTACGGAACGCTTGCTCGATCTCCTCCACCAGCGATTCAGATATCTCGAAGTCATCATTCCAACCGCCCTGCCCGGAAATCTCCACGCGGTCATCGACCCTCACCACCTGCGAGTAATACAGCAGATCCAGCGCCTTCTCCCCGTAGCCGGGGGTGATGAAAAACTCGGGCTTGCTCATCGATTCGGCCTCTTGCGTCGTTGATGGCTACCGATGCTAGAGCGTCAGAACTGCAAGCAGAAGACGCGAGACCTGCCATGACTATCCATGTGAATGGATAACCAACTCGTGCTTGCGCGAGACATTCATCGACATGCAAGCGGCCTTGAATGCCATCGCGATAACGTCAGCGGCGAATGGTAAGTCAATAGTGCTTACTATTAGCATTAAGACGCTTATATACACTATTCTTATAAGTCTAAAGGCTAGTCTAGCCAAAAAACATTGTTTAAGCCTAATTTTATTCCTGCATCTACAATCATTTCCCGTCTGCCATCATTAGCTGTTCTTCCCGTTTCGACGAGCACCGCAGCGTAAGGTATTCCCGAATCCAAGCAATATGCTCGCTCGAATACCGAAATCAGTATTAGCTTCCAATCTCGGCTACTTCCCCAGCAAATAACCTTGCCATCAAGCAAAAGACAACCATGAGGTTTGTCATAACTCTTGCGCACCATTGCTCCGCCTTGCCCCAACCCTACAGCAAGTAGAACTTTGTCTGTATTGATCTCCAAACGGCTACGCAAATAAGATTTAAGCAAGGAATCTTTAATATAAACGCGCACCTTCCGGGCATCCATAAAATGAGCTAGGACACCACCGATATCTTTATCTTTTGACCAGCTTTCATACCAAGCCGCCCTATCCAGGTCAGATAATCCTGGCCAGCCTAATTCATCCGCCTTGGCCCATATTTTTTGACGGATTTTATCTCGAATTTCCTTAGGCACCGCCATACTCATTGAACCGCTCCTGGGGTTGGTGGCAGTGGAAAATTAAACTCGGGAAGTTCCAATTTTGCGTCTCCTTCCCGATTGAACAAGTCGGCTTGATCAAGCATCCATTCAAGCATGAAATGACCAGCGCCGTGATCGGAGAACTGTACTATACGCTCTACCATATCGAGCCTTTCAAGATCGCCGGATATGGATTTCTGCAAGTCTATTACCTCAGAAATTCTGCGCAAGTCACTGACAAAGTCAAGCACCACTACCTTATCCTTATTGTGTGCTAGGCGAAGCCCGCGCCCAAGCTGCTGTACAAATATACGACGACTGTGCGTAACTCGCATAAAAGCGAGCATATCCACATCAGGAACATCAACACCTTCGTTAAAAATATCAACAGTAGCTACAGCATTTATTGTTCCTCTGCGCAATCCTGCCATAATCTTTTCGCGCTCGCGAGGATCCATTTCCCCAGTAATATACTCGGAGCTGAAACCATAGAGCTTCAACATGGCAGAAAATGCCTTGGCATGTTCCACACCAGCACAGAACACTATCAGGCTACGGCGCGACTCATTCTTAAAAGTATCTGCTATGGTACGAGCTGCTTCCTCATCACGAGTTGGAATGAGAAGACGGGTATTAAGCTCCTTTATCGAATATTCATGGCGAGACTGCTTTCTGACAAATTCCCAATCGATATTATCAGCCAAGAGCCTATAGTCCGCTTCGCATAAAAAGCCTCTCCGCAGCCCCTCGTCAATACCAATCCTGGCCACTGGTTGGCCCAGTACTGTGTCAATATCGAAACTGTCCCCTCGCCATGGCGTAGCGGTAGCTCCACCAACCATTGGCGCGCCCAACTCGTCAATAACGCGACGAAAGCTCCCGGACCCAATATGATGAGCTTCATCCACCCAAATAAGGCCGAACTCAGGTAATGCATCCAGTCTTGGTAGAACACTTTGTACGGTGGCAAAAGTTATTCCGTCCCAAAAAGTTGGCTGCTCTCCGCCGATGAGCAAATGAGTTGGGATATTTTTAGGCAGCTGCTGCCAAAACTCCCTCTGCAATTGGTCAATTAGCTCACGTTTATCGGCGAGCACCAGCACACGCCCTGAGTCTATAACCTCATCACGCAACAATTGTGCGGTTGTCTCAGCCATTACGACTGTTTTCCCCAAGCCAGTGGCTAACACCAGCTGGCCACGACCTGTTTCACGCAGCGCCGCACCTAATTGTTGTACACAGTCATCTTGGTAATCACGAAGCTTTCGCCGTGCCCTAGGATATTCCGGGCTTCGATGCATCATTTCTAGTAGCGTCGCGGGGGGCATCGCTTCAATCCTGATACCGAGTCGAGCCCACCGGTCTATAGCTGCATACATAGCAGGGCCAAACGCCCTCGACGTAGCTATGGCGAGCCGATCAGCCTCGTAGAAGCGCGATGCTTCCACAACCTCGTCCACCGCGTGCGGATCGGGATAACTATCGCTGGTAAATTTGCACTGAACGACCCAGAGTTCACCATTTTTTACCCCAAGCACATCCGCTCCACGATCTCCTGTTCCACCGACAATTCGTACATCTTCAAATGCATTTTGTACTAACAACCGTGCCACGTCTCGTTCGAAGGCACGCCATGAACCATTCAACAAGCGTCGGGAATCAAGAAAGTAACCCTCCATTTACATATTCCCATCCTGACCGAGAAGGCGCACGGAGAGTGTCGCACGGATAAGTTCGTCACGGTCACAACGTTCAAGATCGCGGGGACTCTGTGACGCTAGCCAGGCTGTATCTGCCAAATAGGCGCCGTAGCGTTCCAATACGGATTCGCGCGCCTCCTTGTTTACCTTAGCGTCTCCATAATCCAGAGACGTATAAGGCTGTGCCCAGAACTTACCATCAAAGAAAAGTTCCGGGTGACGCCGGACAAAATATCTAATATCTTGAGCCTCTGCATATGAGAGAAACTCCCCCGTTTCAATTACAGCTTGGGCGGTCGCCATACCTGCGGAGGCAATTTTTCTTCTTATCTTATCCTGGGCTGATTGTGGTAATTCAGTGAATAATTCTTCGAACGATTGGCCACTCTCGGATGTACTAATCGACTGTGCGATTTCATGAAGAGACTTTTCTGCGAACGTAATGATGCCCTTTGGGTCCAGCCTTGATTCCTCTGAGTAAACGCCTCTTAGATCAGAGAGGATAGTAGAAAATATTGCCGAACTCGGGCTTACCTCCCTCAAAAATTCATAAGTTTTAAAAGCCAATTCAGACAGCAATGCATCTAGCGGCGTCATCGTGACAGAGCAAAAAACAGGATGGTCCGCATCGAATAAAAAAAGAAAGGTTCTCGTTCCTGGGTCCTCCATTCTCAAGGCCCAAGGCGCTTTTCCTGGCAAATCAGAATCGTCTGAGGCGACAATAAACGCTTCAACTGTGAATTCAACTTTAAGCAAAGGGTGCTTGTAGACACGCGATAATTCATGGAATTTTTGCCGCAGCGGCGTGGCGAAACTGGCGGTTGACTCTTTATCAGCAGGCACTTCATGGGCCCGTTCACCGCCATTGACTGGGGGTCCCTCGCTCCCCTCATCAAGAAACCCGCCGGGGATCGATGGCGAGACTGAGCCAGGGCCTGTTGCCGTTGGTATCGCGCCCACAATACCACGGTCCTCCTCCTCAACTAGTTCATACCATTTTTCGTCCGCCTGGTATTCTGGGTCCCCTTTATGAAATAGGTCGGCCATCTCAATGGCACGCTCATTATTTTTAACTGCGAGAATACGAGCCCAGCGGCCAGTCTTACCCTGTGGGCTACTCCGGCGGAAGGCCTGAAACAGGCGATACAAAGGTGCACTTTGAGGCTCAAACCCAATCGCCTTAGCCAGCTTCGGCTGTAATGGTCCCTCCCCTCTTACAAGGGAGATCATTTCCGACCAAGAAGTGTCGTCACGTTCAAAACGATCTTTTGTATAGCTCACACGGCAGTGATCGAGATGTATCTCGCCAATAAATCGTCCACGGTTACGCTGATCATCGATGGGGTATTCTCTTTTTGGTTTCTCTTCTCCATTCCAAACAAAAAGATCCTTATTCTGTACTTCAATAACACGCCCGTTCCGAATAACATCAATACCAAAGTCATCCTCGTGCATATATCTTTGTAGGCCAACCCAACCATGCAAACGACGTTTTACCTCTACCGCTTTGCACTCAGAACCATTCGTTGGGCAATTCTGAGTGCCAGAAAAAGACAACATGCAGGTCAGGCAGTAGTAACGCGAAGGCAACTTAAAATCGAACGTTTCAACGGCATGGACGGGCTTACCGTCACTCCCTAAAACCGAACGATCCGGATCCCAATGGCAAGGCCGCTTTGCCTGAATGCTTTGGCCATTTACTTGAAGAGTGAACGAAGAGTCTTTAGATAATAATAAAGGGGCATATACGCGAGCAAGTTGACGACGAATTTTTCCAAGATTCGCACTTTTGGAGAAATAGATCCTTTGGTCCGCCTTAAGCCTAAGAACCTTGACCTCTGTCCCATGTGTCGCAGGGTCGGATTTGGGTCTTGTTAAACGAGGTGTATGGTAGGTTTGGGTTCGACGCAGTTCATTGAGATCTATTCTTAGACCAACCCATTCTGGGTCACCTGCACGGGTGGTATATACTTCAGTAACCATGCCCAAGCGCGCTGTAGCAATATTGAACCCCATACCAAACAACCCAAGGCTATCCAAGGGATTATTGCCACTCCAGCCAGCACGAACCGCATGCTCCAACTGCTCAAGCGTCATGCCTTCACCATTATCTCTGATGGTAACACTAGCATCTTCCTTATCCTGAGTTGGAAGACTAATCACAACGGAGGGGGCTTCGATCTTGTTCTCGTTTCGACGCGCATTGATGAATGCATCAACGCTATTGTCGATTAATTCTGCCAAGCATTTCCACTGGTCAAGGTTGATTTCACCTAATATCTGTAAGACTCGGGGATCTGGGGTCAAGTCAAATTCGGTGATGCCCATGTCACTTTAGCCTCCTGCGCCTTACGTTGTGTTTGTGTTCTACTGCTGACAAACTGGCCGCCACCGATCTTGCCACCACCTCAGCTAGCTGAACTGGAACGGCATTGCCCAACTGGCGCATGGTTTGACTCCAAGAACTGCGAAACTCGTACTCATCAGGAAACGTTTGCAGTCTCGCCGCTTCGCGTACTGTGAAATAGCGAACGGAGCCATCCTCTTTCACAAGCATGTTTTCTCCGCCAGGCACACCATGATATCCAGCTTTTAATGTTTTCGAGGGTTCATCGAGGGCACTCCCGGTGTGACCAATATAGATGCGAGCCCCAGGCGTAAATAAATGATTGGCAATGGTACTGACTCTACAAGCTTCCGGATCGGGAAGATATCTAATCGCATCTCTGGTTGTGCGCCACCGCTCCATCTCGATCAAAGGAAGGTTATATTGAAGGCGCTGCACTCGTTTCGCGTAACGATTGGGTACAACGCACACACGCTTTCGGTCGATTTTATGTTCGTCCCAGTACGTTCCTTCGATCCATTTAGATATAAGCAACGCATCCTCGGAATGCGTTTTCTGGGGAAATGACCAATGAGCGCCAAGGTCGGAACGCAATCCCACGAAGAAGACACGCTCACGCTTCTGGGGCACACCATAATCAGCAGCGTTCAACAAGTCAAAAAGGACATTATATGTCGGTGCATTATTATTCGCGGAGTGGTGCTGTTCCAGGCGTGAACGATGCTGTAGCCAGCGCTCATCTTTACGACGAGCCAGCTCAGGATACTGCAGCTGAAGGTGGATATATGAAAAGTAGGAGGCAAAGCTCTCCCGCATTAATCCTTTTACATTTTCGAAAATAAAAGCCTTGGGCATCAACTCCCGGACAGCGCGGACCGCCTCCGGAAACATATCGCGCTCATCGAGCTGCGCACGGTGCTTCCCTCCCATAGAAAACGGTTGGCAGGGCGGCCCTCCTGAAACGACAGCGATATCAGTTGGCAACGCCTTAAAGTCAAAACAACGCGCATCTGTCTCATGAACCGGCCAACCTTCCACCGCATGAGCATGATGTCGTTGATTCTCCCGAAAGGTTTCACACGCATTATGATCCCATTCGATCACTGCGGCATGTTGGAACCCCGCATTGGCCATACCAATGGCAAGCCCTCCGGCTCCAGCAAAAAGCTCGACGCTATGCATCCAAAAATTCCTTGATCTTATATTTGAGCCTGTCCATATCACCAAGCTCACACTCCCATATGGTCAGCATCCACCAACCAGCCTCCTGAAGCGCATGCTTATTTCTTATATCTCGCTGTCGATTGGCTTCCAATTTTTGCAGCCAGAAATCTTCCCTCGACTTCGGTAAACGAGCCAAGACACAATTTGAGTGGCGATGCCAGAAGCAACCGTGGACAAAGATGACTTTTCGACGAGGCCTAAACACAAGATCGGGTTTTCCCGGTAATTCTTTAGCATGGAGCCGGTAACGATAGCCCATCCCATGAATAAGCTTACGGACCACCATCTCGGGCTTAGTATCACGTGAGCGAACACGCTTCATAATTTCCGAACGGCGTGATGGGCTAACATTATCCATTCGTTATTCATCCTTACACTACCTATCAGATGTGGCTTGATCGCACCAGGCGACTTTTTGCCCCAATCCGATATACCTTGCTGGCAGCGCTAGTAGTACCGGAGTTAGGAGTTTCTCACTGTACCTATCACTCCCACTCAATCGTCGCGGGTGGCTTGCTGCTCACGTCATACGTCACCCTCGACACACCACTGATCTCGTTGATGATGCGATTCGAGACCTTCTCCAGCAGCTCATAGGGCAGGTGCGCCCAGCGGGCGGTCATGAAGTCGATAGTCTCAACGGCGCGCAGGGCGATGACCCATTCGTAGCGGCGACCGTCGCCGACCACGCCGACAGACTTCACCGGCAGGAACACGGCGAAGGCTTGGCTGGTCTTGTGGTACCAGTCGGCATTGTGCAGTTCCTCGATGAAGATGGCGTCGGCCTCGCGGAGAATGTCGGCGTACTCCTTCTTCACCTCGCCGAGGATGCGCACGCCGAGGCCCGGCCCCGGGAAGGGGTGGCGGTAGACCATGTCATACGGCAGGCCGAGCTCCAGGCCGAGCTTGCGTACTTCGTCCTTGAACAGTTCGCGCAGCGGTTCGACCAGCTTGAGCTTCATGGTCTCGGGCAGGCCGCCGACGTTGTGGTGCGACTTGATCACATGCGCCTTGCCGGTCTTGCTGGCGGCAGATTCGATCACGTCGGGGTAGATGGTGCCTTGAGCGAGGAAGTCGACGCCGTCGATCTTGCTGGCCTCGATATCGAACACGTCGATGAAGGTGTTGCCGATGGCCTTGCGCTTGGCTTCGGGGTCATCGATGCCTTCCAGCTTGGAGAGGAACAACTCCTCGGCATCGACGCGAATCACTTTCACGCCCATATGATTGGCGAAGGTTTCCATCACCTGGTCGCCCTCGTTCTTGCGCAGCAGGCCGTTGTCGACGAACACGCAGGTGAGCTGATCGCCGATGGCCTTGTGCAAGAGCGCTGCGACCACCGAGGAGTCGACGCCGCCGGATAGGCCGAGCAGCACGTGGCGGTCGCCGACCTGATCGCGCACGCGGGCAGTGAGGTCTTCGATGATTTTGGCTGGGGTCCACAGGCGTTCAGCCTGGCAGATATCCAGCACGAAGTGTTCGAGAATGCGCTGGCCTTGCAGGGTGTGGGTCACTTCGGGGTGGAACTGCACGCCGTAGAAGCGCTTCTCGGGCCAAGTCATGGCGGCGATCGGGCAGCTCGGGGTAGAGGCAGTCACGGTGAACTCGGCAGGCGCTTCGGCGACCTTGTCGCCATGGCTCATCCACACATCGAGCAGGGCCTTGCCCGTGGCGGAGTCGACGTGGTCCTTGATGTCTTTGAACAGCGCATCGTCGCCGTCGATGCGTACCTGGGCATAACCGAATTCACGCTTGTTGGAGCCCGCCACCCGGCCGCCCAACTGCTCGGCCATGGTCTGCATACCGTAGCAGATGCCGAACACCGGCAGGTTCATCTCGAACACGCACTGCGGCGCGCGCGGCGAACCCAATTCGGCGACTGACTCCGGCCCACCGGCGAGGATGATGCCATTAGGCTGGTAGTCGCGAATCTCCTGCTCGGTGATATCGAAAGCGCGAATCTCCGAGTAGACGCCAATCTCGCGGACGCGACGCGCGATCAACTGGGTGTACTGGGAGCCGAAATCGAGAATCAGGATCTTGTGGGCGTGAATGTCGGTCATGTAGGCATCTCGTTGAGGCTGAGCCAAATCCAAAAGCGAACGGCGGGACTGTGCCCGCCGCCATGCATCAAGCTAAATGATCAGCCCACTCTATAATTGGGGGCTTCTTTCGTGATCTGCACATCGTGAACGTGGGACTCGGCGAAGCCCGCACCGGTGATCTTGACGAACTCCGGCTTGGTGCGCATTTCATCGACACTGCGGCAACCGGTGTAGCCCATCGAGGCGCGCACGCCACCCATCAACTGATGGACGATAGCGCTCATCATGCCCTTATAAGGCACGCGGCCTTCGATGCCTTCGGGCACCAGCTTCTCGGCGTTTTCGGTCTTGTCCTGGAAGTAGCGATCCGCAGAGCCCTGGCTCTGCGACATGGCGCCCATCGAGCCCATGCCGCGATAGGCCTTGTAAGTGCGGCCCTGATACAACTCGACCTCGCCCGGCGCTTCCTCGGTACCGGCCAGCAGGCCACCGATCATCACGCAACTGGCACCGGCGGCGATCGCCTTGGCCACGTCGCCGGAGAAACGAATGCCGCCATCGGCGATCAGCGGTACGTCGAATGGCTCGAGCGCGGCGGCGACGTTGGAAACGGCGGTGATCTGCGGCACGCCGACACCGGCGACGATGCGCGTGGTGCAGATCGAACCGGGGCCGATACCGACCTTGACCGCATCCGCACCCGCTTCGGCCAGTGCCTTGGCGGCTTCGGCGGTGGCGATATTGCCGCCGATCACCTGAATGTCGGGGAAATGCTCCTTGACCCAGCGCACCCGCTCGATCACGCCGCTGGAGTGGCCGTGGGCGGTGTCGACGACGATGACATCGACGCCGGCTTCGGCCAGCGCGGCAACGCGATCCGGCGTCTCGGCGCCAGTACCCACCGCAGCGCCGACCAGCAAACGGCCATCGGCGTCCTTGGCGGCGAACGGATAGGTGCGCGCCTTTTCGATATCGCGCACCGTGACCAGCCCGCGCAGGCGGAAGGCGTCATCGACGATCAGGATCTTCTCGATGCGGTTCTTCTGCAGCTGGGATTTGATCACGTCGAGCGAGGTGCCCTCGGGCACGGTGATCAGCTTCTCGCGCGGGGTCATGATCGCTTCGACGCTGTCGCTGTAATCGGGCTGGAAGCGCATGTCGCGACCAGTGACGATACCGACCAGGGTTTCCCCCTCGACCACCGGGAAACCGGAGTAGCCATGCTCGTCGGCCATCGCCAGCAGATCCTGCAGCTTGGCCTTGGGGCCGACCGTCACCGGGTCTTTTACTATCACGCTCTCGTGCTTCTTGACCTTGCGCACTTCCGCGGCCTGGCCGGCAACGGTCATGTTCTTGTGGATGATGCCGATGCCGCCTTCCTGGGCCATGGCGATGGCCAGGCGCGCTTCGGTCACGGTATCCATGGCGGAGGAAACGAGCGGGATGTTGAGGGTCAGGCGGCGGGTCAGGCGGGTCTTGAGGCTGACATCCTTGGGCAGGACATCCGAGTAGCCGGGGACGAGTAATACATCGTCGAACGTAAGAGCTTCTTGCGCCATACGTAGCATATCGTAAACACCCAATGAGCAGATGGTGGGGATGGGGTGTGTTGAGAAGTTAATCGACCATTATAGCGGTTAGAACAAGCTGCGGGCAATGCAAGGCAACTGGCTGCGCTCGCTCAGTTTCTCTATGGAAGCAGCTAGAAGCCTGGAATCGAGATGCTAAACTGGCTTGGTTTTTTCCGATTGTGAGGGCCGGCATGCATGACACTCCCGCCGAAACGCTGAGCGTCAGCGATCTCAACCGTCAGGCTCGGCTGATGCTCGAACGCGGCTTCGGCGATTGCTGGGTGGAGGGCGAGATATCGGGGCTGGCCAAACCGGCCTCGGGGCACTGCTATTTCACCCTCAAGGACGATCGCGCCCAGTTGCGCTGCGCGCTATTCCGCACCCGTGCGCGCTTCGCCGCGCCGTTCAGCAATGGCGATCACGTGCGCCTGCGTGGCCGGGTGTCGATCTTCGAGCCGCGCGGCGATTATCAGATGATCGTCGAAGCGGTGCAGCCCGCCGGCCAGGGCGCCCTGTTGGCGGCCTTCGAGCGCTTGAAACAACAACTCGCCAGCGAAGGCGTGTTCGCCAACGCCCGTCCACTACCCTGCCCGCCGCGCAAGCTGGTGGTGATCACCTCGGCCACCGGCGCGGCGATTCGCGATGTATTGGCGGTGCTGGCGGCGCGTTGGCCGATGCTGGATATCACCCTGCTGCCGGTACCGGTGCAGGGCTCCGATGCGGTGCCGGCGATCGTTCGCGCCCTGGCGCTGGCCAACCGCAACCCCAATCTCGACCCTCAGCGGGATGCCGTGTTGATCACCCGCGGCGGCGGTAGTCTCGAGGATCTATGGGCCTTCAACGACGCGCATCTGGCACGCGCGATCTTCCACTCGCTGATTCCGGTGATGTCGGCGGTGGGCCACGAGGTCGATGTCACGCTGGCCGATTTCGCCGCCGACGTGCGTGCGCCGACACCCTCCGCCGCCGCCGAGCAGTTGGTGCCGGATCGCCGCGAGCTCTCCCGACGCTTGAGCGATGCCCTGCTGCGGCTGGCTCGCTGCCAGCGTGCGCGACTCGATACCGAAACCCAGCGCCTCGATCATCTGCGCGCCCGGCTGCGCCACCCCGGCGAGCGGCTCGGTCAGCAGCGCCAGCGCCTGAATCAATTGCATGATCGATTGCAGCGTGCGATGGGGCATCGGCAGCGCATCGAGCGGCAGCGCTACGCGCATCTGGCGCAGCGCTTGAGCGCCTGCGACCCTACCCGCCAGGTTGCCCTGGCACACGGTCGGCTCGATCAGGCGCAACGCCGGCTGCATCAAGCCATGCCACGCCGCCTGCAAGACGAACGAAGCCGGCTCGGCGCGGTGATACGCCAACTCAATGCGGTCAGCCCGTTGGCGGTATTGGGGCGCGGCTACGCCATTCTGGAAAACAGCGAGGGGCAGGTAATCAAGCGCGCCGAGGACACCCGGCCGGGCGAGAAACTCAGCGCACGTTTAGGGGAAGGACGGCTAGTGCTGGAAGTCAGACGGCGTCTGAAGCGCTAAGTCTGTGCTGCAAGACTTCTAGCGGAGCATGACATTTAATAACCGGCTGCCCGCGAGCGTGCCAAGACCCCGACACGGCGTAGCGAGGCCAAAGACCTAGCATCCAAACTCTCTATCCAGCGCCCGGGATGATCAAATACACATTTATGAAGTATTTGTGCCTGACAGAGCCGCGTCACTCCTTCTATTGCTGATACCTAAATTGTATTACTAGAAACGATATTCCTTAGCTACGCCCTATCCAGCACCCTATCGGATGCGACGAAGCATAACAGCTGTGCGCTGTCATCTCATCATCCATACCAGCAAGATGCTATCGGGAGCATAGTTATGACATATGACAAAACGGTAACCGTTTCACTTCCACAGCGAACGCTGGGACGAAACCTAGTGGTTTCGGCTTTGGGTTATGGCGCTATGGGAATTAGCGAATTCTATGGTCCATCCGACGATGCTGCATCGCTTAATCTTCTTGCGGAAGTGGAAGCTTCAGGCATATCCATGATCGATACCGCCGATATGTATGGTCAGGGACACAACGAAGAATTGATTGGGAGGTTTATCGCAACACGTAGGGCTGAGCTAGCAAATGATCGGCTGAAAATTGCTACAAAGTGTGGGATCGATCGAAGAGATGCTGGCTATGCCCGCTCAATCAATAACCATCCAGCTTATATTCGTTCGTGTTGTGAAGCCTCACTGAAGCGTCTCGGCATTGAGCGCATCGACCTATATTATATCCACCGGATAGATCCGGAAGCAGACATAGCCGAAACCATGGAGTGTCTTGCGGAGCTAGTCAAAGAGGGAAAAATTGAGCACGTAGGCTTATGTGAAGTTTCTGGGGATACGCTTTCCAGAGCGCACTCCGTTTACCCGGTTACAGCCTTACAGACGGAATATTCTCTGTGGACCCGTGATATAGAGGCTGACTCTCTGCCTATGGCCCGGGAACTCGGTATTGGCATTGTTCCCTATTCTCCCTTGGGCCGAGGATTCCTTACTGGTCGGATCACATCTACAGAAGCTTTGGCTAAGGATGACTTCCGCCGTAATAATCCTCGCTTTCGAGGCGAAAACCTTACGCACAACCTCCGTTTGGTGGAAAAGGTGGGGCAGGTGGCCGATCGCCACAACGCTACCCCCGGCCAGGTCGCACTTGCTTGGCTACTCGCGCAGGATAACAATATTGTGCCCATCCCAGGCACACGGCGTTCTAGCTACCTACGAGAAAATATTGGAGCGCTCTATCTGAGCTTATCCGCAGATGATTTGTCGGATCTCGAGGCTTTTCTGCCTATCAATGCAGCACATGGCGCTCGCTACACTGAAGAAGGCATGAAGGGCATCAACGTTTAACGCAGATAAAGAAAGCCATCAGCCTTTTGTGGCCACATTTTGCAATAGCTCAGCCGTTCTGAGAACTTCCGCTCGGGTCTCGCTAGGTCTCCAAGCCAGCAGAAGCTCGATATCCATTCGAGCTTCAATCTCAGGAATGAACCGCCGATAAGTTACTCCGACACGGCTTGCCGCGCGCATGGACGCTGGAAAAAAGGCAATCCCTTCTCCGCCAGCAATCCTCGACAGCAACGCCACATGGTCGTCTGGTTCTGGCCGACGAGGTGGATCGTAGCGAAAGTCACTGAATACGGCCGCGCAGTTATCGTAGAAAACCGGATTGTCATTGCGCGGGAACCAAAAGAGCACAGTACCTTCCAGGTCATCAAACGAGACCTTCTCCAGTCTTGACGCTTCATGGTAGTCAGGCAAGGCCACCATGAGCGGATCCTTCGCTATCAGCCTTATTTCGAGCCCTTCTCTCTGAACTGGAATATCACCAACCAAGGCTAAGTCAATTTCTCCGGTTTTCAAACGCTCAAGCAGGTGCTTAGAGTAGGCACGCTCAATACGCACCTCGGTCGAAAATTCCGGATCGCATATCACATCGCGAATGCCCTCGACGAAGCTGAAGTCGATGACGCTAGTTAGCCCAAGACGAACATCGGCCTCTTCCGCTCTACAGTCTCGACGCAATGCCTCCATGGCAGCTCCCAGAGTAGCTAGGATGGTGTGGGCTTCTCGCTCAAAACGTTCTCCAGCTGAAGTCAGACTTACGTTGTGCGTGTCGCGCTCGATTAGTTTGATGCGCAGCAGCTGCTCCAAGCTATGTATCTGCCGCGACAAAGGGGGCTGAGACATGTTCATACGATCCGCCGCCCGGCGGAAGTTGAGTTCCTGCGCGACAGCGACGAAGCATTGCAGCTGCTTAATGGTCGGCATACGTCCCGAAAGGATTGACACAACAGGGCTCCTTTATTGGTAAGGCATCAGGCCGATCCGGGCGAATCAATTCTTATGCTTGGGTCATCGCCCATAACGCAACTGATGATACTGAAAGGGTATTACAAAATTAGGAATTCTGTATCGCACCCAGCAAAATTACTATTGCGTTGCAGCATAGATCGACAATCTAACATTACGGGAATAACCCATGGCCGCTAATATTATTCTTATCTCTCGATTTCCGATCCAAACAGGTGCAATGCCTTCGCTGAACCAGCAGTTGAAAGATCAAGCCGACACTCGATACTTGGTTGACATGGAACAACATGAACTACTCCAGCTCCGGGCGTATTCAGACCTGGAAGGCTTCACCATCCAAGCTGATGAACTGGATGCTGACTGGGAGCGGTTTTCTGAATACATGGCGGGTGATGTTCGACGGGAGCTCCTTAGGTACGTTGAAGCTCCTAAGCCCTGTGGATCGCTACTGCCCGACACTGATTTCATTCAGCTGCGCCATGTAGAGGTTCCTCCGCAATGCATGCCAGCATACCGCGAATGGCGAGAAAATACGATTTTTGAAGTCGTCCGAGAGAGCGATGAGGTCGATACCTTCCTCGCGTATCACTCCATGATCAGTGGTCATCCTGGCGTCATGTTCATTGCTGGCTTCTCTGGTGACTCTGAGGCTTATAAGAAAATATTCAGCAGTCCTCGGTATAAAGATATTGTGCAACAGGCCGGTACTAGCTACATCACTGGCGGCAATGAGGGCCTTTACACCCGGCTATATGCCCGGCCGCGAAAGTTGGCCGCCTGAACCAGCATATAAGCACTTCGCTACACATTCCTATTGTATGGCCACCCCAGAAACCATCAATGGAGTAAAGAAATGGATGACCGCTATTTTTTCGTCGTAGGCGACCAATTCCAAGAATTCGCGAATGGAAAAGATGTCCTGACACTGAAGCAGCTTGATGCCTTGTTTGGCCTTCCATGCCATCTCATGAACTCTCGCAACGTCCTACTGCTGGGCCAGGGGGTTCGCCAAGAGCAAGTTCTTCCATTACTACAAGCACATGATAGCGACTCTGAGCGATCCGCTCGCTTTATTATATCGGATCTGATGCGGATTGAAGACCGAGCCGGAAGCAATATTAGTCACAAGCGTATATCACATAACACATTGATCGGTGTTCCTCGACAACGAAGCGAAAGTGAGTTCAATATATCTCTTAACATCGATGAGCGTTGCGAACTCATGGGAGACCATCAAACGGGCCAACATATACAGGGCATGTTGCTTGTCGAAGCCTTCCGCCAATCATTCTTAGCCGTGACTGAAGCATATTTTCCGAATGAAGCATGGGAACAAACATATTTCGTCATCAACCAAATGACGAACGAGTTTCAAAGTTTCGTATTCCCTCTTCGTGCACATATTAACTATCGAATCATTAATCGCGATGTAAACGAGCGTCGTGCTCGCTTCAAAGTCGAAATGGCAGTCATACAGAATGGCGCGGAGTGCGCCGCCTCTAATGTCGTCTTCACTGTCTATCCAGCCGGTGTGATTGCTGCCAAAGAGGCCGAAATGGCTACCGTTGTTACCAATGAAATGTTATTGGCACTACGTCAGCCTGCCCCTCCCATGGAAGTGGTTGGATCATAACGAAGGGGACTGAGATGGCTGCTGAACTTTACTCATTGAGCGTAACTACGCAAGGTCCGCTATACCCACCGAGCGAAATCATGGACCAAGATGGCAATTTTGTTGTCATCGGCCGGATTCCTGGAGGAGAAGAGCCAGCGCCATGGGCGGCTGCCATCGTTTCTGGCAACACCAGCCCACCTCACTTTGGTGAGCAAGGAGAGTACGAAATTGTTCGCTTGTTGGATCTAGAGGCTCTGGCTGCAGACACTAATACGGTCCTTCATACGCTCCCCCTGCCATTACCTGCGAATAATTACCGTATGCTCTTTGCCCCTGAGCAGCGCGGCGATTTTCAACCCAGTTGTCCAAATGACCGCATCTAAGCGGCCAGTTTATT